>JAHYYM010000017.1:0-160325 GCA_019424985.1 Collinsella sp.
CCGTCGCAAGACTTGAAGAAGGGGGAGGCCTCGCGGTCTCCCCCTTTTTGCGTTAACGGGTTTTGTCTCACATAGTAGCTGTGTTTTATAACCCTCGTTTGTCGCATCTTCTGTGAACGGGCTACAATAACTTAGTCTGTGCGATATGGAGGTGAACATGGCTGAAGCTGGTATCGGCGTTGATATCGTCGAGATTTCCTGTATGAAATCAATTCTTGAAAAGACGCCGTCGTTTGCTCGGCGTGTGTTTACCGAAGAAGAGCGCGCGTATTGCGATGCATCATCGCGTCCCGCTGCTCACTATGCGAGCCGCTTTGCTTCGCGCGAGGCGGTGCTTAAAGCTCTTGGCACGGGTTTTAGTCAAGGCGTGGGTCGCCAGGATGTTTCGGTAACGCGTGATAAACTCGGCAAGCCGAAGGCGCTGCTTTCGGGCCGTGCACTCGAGATCGCTCAAGAGCTGGGTGTTGTTGAGGTCGCTCTTTCCATTACGCTTACAGGAGACTTAGCCGTTGCGAATGCCATCGCCATTACCGAAGATGCTCGACCTAAGCCTAAGGAAGAAAAAGTGAGCAACAAGAAACGCGTTGCGCAGACATTTAAAGAGGCTCGCTCTGTTTTAGATGAGCTTGAACAGCTGCAGAATTCAGCATTGACGGAGCACCTGGGCGATGCTTCGCAAGATACGCTAGGAGCATAGATGAAACCGGTTTTGAGTACCGAAGAAGTCGTTCGTCTCGAGGATATCATCGAACGCGAAGGGACTTCGAAGGCCGAGCTTATGGAGCTAGCGGGTGAGTTTGCCGCCAACGAGGTCTTGAAGCTCAATCCCGATCGGGTTCTCGTTCTGGTCGGTTTTGGTAATAATGGCGGCGACGGTTGGGTTGCCGCCGATATCCTGAGCCACAAGGGTGTGGACGTGGATATCGTTTCTCCGGTTGAGCCGGATGAGATTCCTGCTGCTCTGGCACGTCATGTTGCTCGTCGAACTGCCGGCCGCGATGTGCACGTTTGCGTCGGTCCCTCGCGTGACGAACTCGAGGTTTTGATCGATAAGGCCGATGTTGTTGTCGATGCCATTTTTGGTACCGGTTTCCACGGGAATCTGCGTGCGCCGTTCTCCATTTGGATTCCTACGGTCAATGAATGCGCCGATTGTGTCGTATCCATTGATGTCCCCTCGGGCCTGAATGCCGAGACGGGCGTTGTTGATGACGACTGCATTCGTGCCGAGCGCACGGTGACGATGATTGCGCCCAAGATTGGTCTGTATAGCGCTGATGGTCCTGAGTATGCCGGCGATTTGATCTGCGGCAATCTTTACGACCGTCTTGACGAGGTCATCGATGATGTCGACCACGCCGCCGAGATTGTCGAGCCCGGTGACTTAGTTGATTACTTTGCTCCGCTACCATCGAATATCGATAAGTATTCCCGTGGCTCCGTGCTTATTGTCGCCGGATCAGCGCAATATCCTGGTGCTGCCATTATGGCGGCCAAGTCTGCAGCTCGCGCGGGTGCTGGTTACGTGGCAGTCGCGGCTCCTGACGCCTGCGCCAATCTCATTCGCATGGCACTTCCTTCGATTCCGGTCTTTGCTATTCCGTCTGATTCCCGCGGCTCCTTTGGCGCCGCTGCGCGCATGACGGTGTGCGAGATCGCAAAGAAGTACAGCTGCGTGCTGTGCGGTCCCGGTATGACGACGTCTGCCGGCGCTATGCAGGTGGTTTCGGGCTTGCTCGAGCTTGATGTACCGCTAATTTTGGACGCCGATGCACTCAACTGCCTTGCTAAGATTGCCATTGACGGTATTGATAGTAACCCCGAGATGTATCGTCGCGAGCAGCCGTTGGTTATGACACCGCACTATCGTGAGCTTTCGCGTCTGGTTGCCGGTGACGAGGTGAACGACCTTGGTACCGCGATTGCGGCCGCGCAGAAGGTTGTCTGGGCTGCAGGCTCCGACAATCTGGTGGTCATTGCCAAGGGGCCGACGACGGCTATCTGTGGCGTTGAGCGTGTGCTGCTGCCGCTCTCGGGTCCGGCTTCTCTGGCAACTGCCGGTTCGGGTGATGTTCTCGCGGGTATTTTGGCCGGCACGCTTGCCACCATGCGCGACGAGATGGATCGTTGGGAGTTGCTGTATTCGTACGCCGTCGCACTTCACAGCTACGCCGGTTTTGCCGCGGCGACGGAGTATGGTGAGAAGAGCGTCATCGCGACCGATCTTATCGACTTGATCGGTCCTGCCATGGAGCTGGCGGCAAAGGATGCGCTCGAAGATCTGGGAATCATGGACGAAGGGTCGGATGACTAATCATGAATAAAGCCGATTTGACGCGCTGGTCCTGGGTCGAGATCGACCGCGGGGCGCTCCGTCGCAACACGAGGGCCTATAAGAACTTGCTGAATCCGCGTCAGCGCCTGTGCTGCGTGGTCAAGGCCGATGCTTATGGTCATGGAGCTGTTGAGTGCGCCAAGATCATGTATTCGGCCGGTGCCGACATGTTTGCCGTGGCGACGGTTAACGAGGGCGTTGAGCTCCGACAGGGCGGGATTACGAAACCCGTCCTCATCCTAAGCGAGCCGCCTATCGAGGCTATTCCGACGTTGCTCGAGTTTGATATCATGCCCTCGGTCTATACGTCTGACTTTGCTCTTGCGTATGGCGAATGTGCCGTCGCGGCGGGCAAGGTGGGCAAGTATCATCTCGCCATCGAGACGGGCATGAACCGCATTGGCGTACATTACACGCAGGTGCTCGACTTTGTCCGCGGTATTAATTTCCATCGCGGTATTCAGTGCGACGGCGTATTTACTCACTTCGCCACGGCCGATGAACCTTCGGGCTGGGACTACAAACTGCAGTGTCAGCGCTTTACCGAGGCCGTTCAGGCCATTAAGGATGCGGGCTTTGAGTGCGGTATCGTGCACTGCGCCAACACGCCGTCCTCGATGCTCGACCCCTCGATGCATTTTGATATGATTCGCGCCGGCGTCGGCTTGTATGGCATGCAGCCGTGCGAGCTGAGTGGCCGCGTGATGCAGCTTGATCCCGTTATGAGCGTCCATGCGCGCGTGACGCGCGTGGCACACCCTGCGATGGGCGAGGGCGTGGGCTACGGTTTTACCTACCGCGTACCGCGTACGCGCGTTCAGATCTGCACGCTGCCGATCGGTTATGCCGATGGCCTATCGCGTACGCTTTCCAATCGTATGGATGTGCTGTATCGCGGCGAGCGCGTGCATCAGGTTGGCAATATCTGCATGGACCAGTTTATGGTCGCCATTCAGTCCAACCCGGCACACGAGATTCCCGAGGCCGAGTATGGTGACGAGATGATCATTGTCGGCCGCGATGGCGACGCCGAGATCACTATGGACGAGATGGCCCGACTGCGCGGAACGATTAACTACGAGGTCGCCTGCGGCTTTGGCATGCGTCTCGACAAGGTCTACGTGTAGGAGCCGCTATGGGCGTCATGCACATCCCCGGCCATAGCCATCAGGCGCCGCGTGAGGTCGCACTCGAGGAGATCGAGGCCGTTCTGGGCGATTGTCACCTCTGCCAGCTCTACCAGTCGCGTCACAATATCGTGTTTGGCGTGGGAAACCCCCGCGCTCGCGTGATGTTTATTGGCGAGGCGCCGGGCCGCAATGAGGATTTGCAGGGCGAGCCCTTTGTGGGGGCGGCAGGCGAGGACCTCAACGGCATTTTGTCGCTGGCGGGGCTCAAACGCGAAGACGTCTACATTGCCAACGTGCTTAAGTGCCGCCCGCCGGGAAACCGCAATCCGCGCCCCGAGGAAGTGCTGGCTTGCTCACCGTTTTTGCGCGAGCAGATTCGAAGCATCTGGCCCGATATTATCGTGACGCTCGGCAACCCCGCGACGCACTTTGTGCTTAAGACCGAGATTGGCATTACTAAGCTGCGCGGCAGGTTCCACCAGATGGGGCATTTTGTAGTAATGCCCACTTTCCATCCGGCAGCAGCGCTACGCAATCCGGCGTGGCAGGAGCTACTGGAGGAAGACTTTAAGATGCTGGGCGACTATCTGGAGCGACATCCCGCACCAGAGGACGCCTCGGAATAATAAGGAGCATATATGTCCCTGGAGCGCCTGGGGGTAGGCACTTACAAAACGGCTAGTGCTGCCGATACGGAGTACTTTGGCGAGCTAATTGCACCGTGCCTTGAGGACGGCGATGTGCTCATCCTGACCGGTGGCCTGGGAGTGGGCAAAACTCACTTTACCAAGGGCGTCTCGCGCGGGCTGGGCGATGGGCATATGGTTACGAGCCCTACGTTTGCGCTCATGGCCGTTCACGATCAAGGTCGTATTCCGCTGTTTCACTTTGATCTATACCGCCTGGAGCATGCCTACGAGCTCGAGGATACGGGCATTTTCGATGTGCTGGGCTATGAGGGTGCTTGCCTGCTGGAATGGGGCGAACAATTCCAGGACGAGCTGACGGATGAGTATCTTTCGGTGACGCTCAAGCGTGATGAGGGCGATAGCGATGTGCGAACGATAACGCTCGAGGCGCACGGTGACCGTGCAATGGAGCTTTCCCATTTGATTGATAAGGCTGTACAAGATGAGCTTGCATAACGACAACGCGCTGGTGGTGGCGCTCGATACCTCGACCGACATGCTTGCCTGCGCGGCAAGTTGGATTGATGGGCAGACGGGCGAGACGAAGCTCGCGAGTGGCGACCACATGTGTCGCCGTCACGCCAACGTTGAGCTCGTGAATACCGTTGATGGCGTGCTGGCTCAAGCCGGTCTGGATCGCAGCGATGTTGGTTGCTACGTGGTCGGTCGCGGCCCGGGGTCCTTTACGGGTGTGCGCATCGGCATCTCCACTGCCAAGGGCCTCGCGCGCGGTGCCAATGTTCCGCTGCTGGGCGTGTCGACGCTTGACGCTTGCGCTTGGACGGCGTGGAAGGCTGGCGTGCGCGGCAAGCTTGGTATCTTGGCCGATGCTATGCGCGGTGAGGTATATCCGGCGCTGTATATGCTGGTCGATGAGGGTCCCGAGCGTCAATTTGAGCGCGAGCACGTGGTCAAGGTCGCCGTGGCGCTCGATGAGTGGCGCCAAGCAGCGGACTGGGACCAGGTTCAGCTGACTGGTGACGGTCTCGTGCGCTATGGCAAGCTGTTGGGTGAGGACGAGACCGCTCGCTGCGTTGAGCGCGACCTGTGGTGGCCTTCGGGCGAGGGCTTGCTGCTCGCGCACGCTGCGGGTGACGGCGATCCGGCTCGCGTCCTGCCGATTTACACGCGCCTTTCGGATGCCGAGGAAAACGAGCGCAAGCGTCTTGGTCTTGCCGAGAGTGCGCAGAGCGAAATTACGGGCGTTGCCGATGAGCTCGCCGGTCGTCATCTGCAGTTCCGTCCCATGGGCGCGGCGGATGCCGAGGGCGCGAGCGCGCTAGAGGCTGCCTGCTTTGAAGGTGCCGGACACGAGGCGTGGACGCCGGGCATGTTCCTGTCCGAACTGGGCGAGGACGTCGCTGCGCCGCGTAGTTGGTGGGTGGCACACGACGACGGCAAGCTGCTGGGCCTTGCCGGCGGTATGGTCGTGGACGGTGATGTGCAGATTCTGGATGTCGCCGTCGACCCGGCACATCGCCGTGAGGGCATTGCCCGCAAGCTGCTGTCGCATGTGAGCTATGATGCCCAGATGCTCGGCTGCACCACGGCTTCGCTCGAGGTCGAGGACGGCAACGAGGGAGCGATTGCGCTCTATAACGCTCTGGGCTTTACCGAGGCAGGACGGCGCCGCGGCTACTATGGTGCCGGCAAGGATGCCATCGTCATGACGGCTCCGCTGCCCCTGGTGCTTCCGGTCGACAATGCTTCGCCCGAGCCGACGGCGGCAGAGCAGCGTGTATGGCCGCTGCCCGCGCCCGAACGCACTGCTGAGGAGCGTGCCGAAATCGAGCGCCGTCGCCTGGTGCTCGCTATCGAGAGTTCGTGCGATGAGACGGCCGTGGCGATTATCGATGCGGATGGCAATATGCTGGCCAACCAGGTGTCGACACAGATTGATTTTCACGCCCGCTTTGGCGGCGTGGTGCCCGAGATCGCCTCGCGCAAACACGTTGAGGTGATTGTGAGTGTCGTGGATGCGGCGCTCGAGGATGCCGCAGCATCGCTTGGTCTTGAGGGCGGAGCCATTGCCCCCAGCGAGCTTGCCGCCGTGGGCGTGACACAGGGTCCGGGCCTGGTGGGCGCCCTCGTGGTGGGCGTTGCCTTTGCCAAAGGCTTTGCCTACGCTGCCGGTAAGCCGCTCGTATGCGTCAACCATCTGGAGGGGCACCTGTTTGCCAACTTGCTGGCACAGCCCGACCTCAAGCCGCCGTTCATCTTCACGCTTGTCTCGGGCGGGCACACCATGCTCGTGCACGTGAAGGCATGGGGCGACTACGAGGTACTTGGTGAGACACTCGACGATGCTGTGGGCGAGGCCTTCGACAAGGTAGCCAAGGCGTTGGGTCTGGGCTATCCCGGTGGCCCCATCATCTCCAAGCTGGCCGAGACGGGCAATCCCCGCGCGATCGATTTTCCTCGCGCGCTTAACAGCAGGGGAGATTATCGTTTCTCGCTTTCGGGTCTTAAAACCGCTGTGACGCTCTACATCGAGCAGGAGACCAAAGCCGGCCGAACGATCCATCTGCCCGACCTGGCGGCTTCATTCGAGGCGGCAGTCTTTGACGTGCAGTACAAGAAGGCCAAGAACGCGCTGCATGCCACCGGATGCAAGGAGTATTGCATCGGCGGCGGTGTCTCGGCTAATCCGCATCTGCGCGAGATGATGATCAAGAAGCTCGGTCGTCAGGGGATCCGCGTGACGGTGCCGCCCTTGTCTGCCTGCACCGATAACGCCGCCATGATCGCGGAGGTCGCCCGCCGTAAGTTCGACCGAGGTGAAATCTCACCGTTCGACGTCGACGCCGATCCAAACATGACGCTGTAGCTGGTACGGCGCGGTCCCCGGTGCTGCCCGGGCGCCAGCGGCCGCATATGAACTTTCCTGCTCTACAGTCCTGCTCACGACGGAGGCCACATTAAGTGGCCTCCTGTTCGTGCGGAACTCGCGATAAAGTTCATATGCGGCCGCTGGCGCCCGGGCAGCGCCGGGGACCTTTCTGTATCGATGCGGCTTCTGAGCCGGATTGGCGTCGACAACGTCCGGCAAGGTTAGCCAGCTGCGTCGAATTTCCGGCGTGCTTTAGCTGAAAGAAAAAGATGGTGTGCGGAGCTTTGCTCCGCATTTGGGATGGGAGCTCCCGCGGCTCCCGAGGGGGCATCTCTCATGCAAAAACTTTTGTCGGGTAAAGTCCGAGGTTAGTGGCGTTTTATAACGAGAAATTCAAAAAAGTTGAAAATTCATTACTTATTTGCGTTGACTTTAGGTAACTAAAGTTTCATACTGCTTTTCATCCACTGGGGGATGTGAACACGCACGGATTGTTCGCATCATGATTGAAGAGGATTTCCTAGACATGTTCACGCATCAGCTAAACATTATCAGCGTAGTAATTATCTGATGCGGGTTAGCACATACAGCTAGCCCGTACGATAACGGGCGGCTGATGAAGATGAGGGCCGTCGAGCGCAACCGACGGCCCTCATTTTTTATGTCTAGGAAGTTCTTTTTAGAGGAGGAAATGTAATGAACGGAGTTTTGCTCATGGTTGTGGCCGCGGCGGTGCTCGCCTGCGGCTATCTGGGCTACGGCCGCTGGCTGGCCAACAAGTGGGGCGTTGACAAAGAGGCCCTCACGCCGGCCAAGCGCATGAAGGACGGCAAGAGCTTCTCGCCCGTCTCCGCCTTTACCGCGTTCTCGCACCAGTTCAGCTCGATCTGCGGTGCTGGCCCTGTCACGGGTACGATCGTCGCCATGGCCTTTGGCTGGCTGCCCGTCGTGCTCTGGGTCCTCGTCGGCGGCATCTTCTTTGGCGCCGTCCACGACTTTGGTGCTCTGTACGCTTCGATGAAGAACAACGGCAAGTCGCTCGCTCAGCTCATCGAGAAGTACATCGGCAAGACCGGCCGTCGCCTGTTCCTGCTGTTCTGCTGGCTGTTCTGCATCATCGTCATCGCCGCCTTCACCGACATGGTCTGCAAGACGTTCATGTTCACCCCGGCCGTTGACGCTTCTGGTGCTGCTACCGGTGCCATCGACTTCACCAAGTCCTATGCCGCCGGCTGCGCTGGTACCATCTCCATCCTGTTCACCTTCGTCGCTATCGCCTTTGGTTGGGCCCAGAAGAAGTTCAACCTCACCGGTGCTACCGAGTTCGTCACCGGCGTGGTCCTCATGGTCCTCATGTTCGCCGTCGGCATGCAGTTCCCGGTCTACCTGGACAAGTTCCAGTGGTTCGCCGTTGTCATGGTCTACCTGGTCTTTGCTGGCGCCATGCCCATCCAGATGCTCAAGACCCCTCGCGACTACCTCACTTCCATCATGATGATCGTCATGATCGCCTGCGCTGTCCTCGGTATCGTCGTCCTGGGTGTTAACGGCCAGGCCACCATCACCGCTCCGGCCTTTACCGGCTTCTCCAGCGCTTCTGGCATGATGTTCCCGGTCCTGTTTGTTTCCGTTGCCTGCGGTGCCCTCTCCGGCTTCCACAGCCTCGTTTCTTCTGGTACCTCCTCCAAGCAGGTCGAGAAGGAGCAGGACGCCGTCAAGGTCGGTTATGGCGCCATGATCGTCGAGTCCTTCGTCGGCATCCTTGCCATCATCGTCGCCGGCATCATGTTCTCTGACATGAACACCGCCGGTACCGGCGCCCTCAACGCTGGCGTCGCTTCCACCCCGTTCCAGATCTTCGCTGCTGGTATCTCCCGCGGTATGCAGGCCTTCGGTGTTGACGGCACGCTCGCTACCGTCTTCATGACGATGAACGTTTCCGCTCTGGCCCTGACCTCGCTCGACGCCGTCGCCCGCATCGCCCGCACCTCGTTCTCCGAGTTCTTTGCCCAGACCAACGACGCCCTGGCCATCGAGTCCAAGGCCGGCTACATGAAGGTTCTCGGCAACCCCTGGTTCGCCACGGTCGTCACCCTGCTTCCCGGTCTCGCCCTCGCCTTTGGCGGCTATGCCAACATCTGGCCGCTCTTTGGTGCTTCCAACCAGCTGCTCGGCGGCATGACCATGATCACCCTCGCCGTGTTCTGCAAGTGCACCGGCCGCAAGGGCTGGATGCTCTACGTGCCCGTCGCCTTCCTGCTCTGCTGCACCTTCACCTCGCTGGTCCAGAGCGCCATGGGCTGCATGACCGCTGTCCAGGCTTACGGCTTCTTCGGCACCATCCCGGCTACCGCCACCACGGCCGCCGTCTCCGTCGCCGCCACCAAGGGCTTGCAGCTCGTTTTCGCCGTCCTGCTGATGGTCCTGGGCCTCATCGTCGCCGTCAACTGCCTCAAGGAGTTCTTCGGCAAGGAGGCCGGCTCCATGCCCGACGAGGAGCCCGAGTGGTCCGAGATGGGCAAGGCCGAGTACGGTCGCGCCGCTGCCGCTGAAGCTCCTGCCGACGCCGAGGCCGCCAAGGCCTAGTCGGTCGGACGGGTTGAATCTCCCATCTATTTGACTCGGAAAGACCGGGTCCGCAATCAAGCGGACCCGGTCTTTTTTCTTGTGAGAACAGGTGGTGCAAGGGCGTTCTCGCAGATGTTTTGCGTGGATAGGCTCGTGCGTTGTACCATATGAACGTATATGTGTGCATATGAAAGGGGCCCCGTGGCCAAGACGGTATATTCCGATAATCAAAACAATGTCGATGCTCTGGCTGAGCGTCTGAGCAGCCAGACATCGCTTTCTGCCGAGCGCGCCAAGCTGGTTGCCTACGACCTGCTCTGCCGCAAGGCGCTCAAGATTAAGTCGAGCGCGCTGGCGCAGATTTTCCGCTCCGTCGATAAGGAATGCGACACCAAGGCGATGCGCGATGAGCTTATCGCGGCAAATATCGTGACCAAGATCGAGGGCAGCGGCATTAACGGGCGCCCGGCGTTCTATACCATCAATGTCGAGATCCGCGATGCCCAGGAGCAGCCTGCCGAGTCCGTCGAAGATTTTGTCGTCGAGGATTCCGCTGACGTGCCTGCTGTGGAAGAAGCTGCTCCGCGTGAGCATGTCGATACCGATGAGTTGCTCGATGAGAACGTCGTGCGTGCCTTTACGGCCAAGGCGGGACGCGGCGGTTTTGGCGGGGGTGGCAAGCGCGATGCGCAGCGCCGCGCCCAGCAGGAGCGCTTCCGTCGTGCCGTTGCTCAAAAGGGTGAGACGGATGCCGAGGCTGTTGAGAACGAGGTTGCTGCCGAGTCGCAGAGGCCCGCGAAGGAGCAAAAGCCCGTGGAGGCCCAGGAGCCCCAGCGTCGCCGTGGTGCCCACTTTAAGGCTGCGCAGCAGGATGTCGCGCATGAGGTTGAAGAGCCTTCCGAGGCTGCAGACGATGTTGAGGAGTCTGCCAAGAAGGCTCCGGGTTCATGCCGTCCCGGGCGTGGTTTTGCGAGGCGCGCGTATCCCGTAAGGCGTCAGGAGAAGGGCGAGCCGGCTCCGACCGCTCAGGCCGAGAAGGCCGAACAAACCGAGAAAACCGTTGAGCCGGCGGCTCGCGAGCAGCAACCTTCCGAGTCGCAGCCTGCGGCTGACACTGAGGTCAAAGCTCAACAGACCGCTGATAAGCAGGCGGGGGAGAGCGCCTCAGGCAAGCCCCGCCGTCGTCGTCACCGCGGCGGTCGTGGCTCAAATGCCGAGGCCGCGGCCGAGAAGACAGCGACACAAAACGGAGATGAGAAGGCCGAGACTCCGGCGGATCAGGTCAAGCGCCAGCCGGCGAAGGAGGTCAAGTCCTATCGTCCGCAAAAGCGCTCGTCTGCGCCCAAGCAGGAACGTAATACCCGGGCAGATTCCAAGCGTAAGCCTCATGCACAGGCTGAGCCTGCCGCGGCTGATAGTGCTACCCAGCAGCCCGAGTCGGCCGTCCACGGCGAGGTATCGGCGTTTGCCCTTGCCCGCGTTTTGGGTAGGCAGCTGCTCAAAGTTGTCCCTACGCCTACGGCGCTCTCTAAGATCAAGGAGCAGCAGACTCAAATTGTTAAGGTCGAGGGCAAGGACGGCAAAAAGGCGCCGCAGCGCACTCAGCACAACGAGATGTCCAACCGCAAGATTGCCGAGGAAATCGCAATCATCCAGGCTTGGATCGAGCAAAACCGAGGTGCCGATACGCCGGTTGCCTCGCGCCGCCAGCGTGCCTACCAGATTTTTAACGACGAGAAGGCTTTTGACGGCAAGCACGGTGAGCGCCTGATAAGGCGCATGACCGAAAAGGGCATCAGCATGCAGGCGATCAAGGTCGCCCCCAACCGCCCCGTGCACTTTACGGGTTTCTTTACGCTGGGCGCCGATAAGCCGTTCATTATGGTCGAGAACCTGGACACCTACGACGAGATCGTCAGGCTGCTGCGTGGCCGCAAGCACGCCAAGCTCTTTGGCATCAAGGTGGGCGGCGTGATTTTTGGCGGCGGATGCAAGGCGAGCGTCTCGCATGCCCTGGACGATTATCTGGCTGAGATCGGCTATCGCTTTAACTACGTCTACTACGTGGGCGATATCGACCGCGAGGGCGCGCGCATCGTCGAGCAGGCTCGCAATGCCAATGTGGTTGAGATTCGCCTGCATGCCGGCATGTACCGCGCCATGCTCGCCGAGCATAAGCGTCGCGTGAAGGCCGGCGGCGAGTGCGAGCCCGCGGCTGCCAACCAGGGCGTGCCGCAGAACTTGGCGGCGACGATCAAGGATCTGCCCATGGTCACGCGCGTGCAGTTCCGCAATGTGCTGCGCGAGGGCGGGCGCATTCCGCAGGAGATTCTGATGACCGCCGACTATCGGGATGGCGACTCGGGAAGCTTCGACCGCATGCTGAACAACTAAATTCCGCCGGCCCGGGAGAGCGGGGACACCGGCTTAGGTTTCCTGCTCTACAGTCCTGCTCACGACGGAGGCCACATTAAGTGGCCTCCTGTTCGTGCGGAACTCGCGATAAACCTAAGCCGGTGTCCCCGCTCTCCCGGGGCCTGTCGTGGCTTGGCCGTTGCATGCGGCTCGCTTTTCGGAACGGGGCTGACGGACACGTTCCGAAATCTACCACCGTCGCTGTGCAGGGTGTCTATAAAGAGCCGTGGCCAAAAAACATCAAATATGAGTACTGATACTCTTTTAGTAGCAGTAATTTTGACCACATTTAAGGTGATTTGACGTGTCGATCGAGCAGATAAGCTGCCGTATCTCCTCAAGTGTTCATTAAAGGAAGACCTTGATGCGAATAAATCTCATTAAGATCTTCTTTTATTAACGAAAATAATGTAGCTACAACGGTAACAGTACTCATATTTGCCGTTTTTTGGCCACAGTCCTTCGGAGGGTCCTCGAAAATAGTCCCGAGCCGGCACTTGGGGACGTTCCTATAATGTCGGCACTTAGGAGCGTCCCCAAGTGCCGACACCGCGTCTGCCTGCGGCGGCCGCGCCCCGCTGCGTCGCTCCGCACCCTTGCGGGTTCGGATCCCTCCGCTTGGCGGCGTTGGCTCGATTTGCTTGACGTGAGGGGCTCTTGGCTGGTGTGGGACGGAGGGATTCCGCGTCTGCCTGGTCGGCGGCCGCGCCCCGCTGCGTCGCTTCGCTCCTTGCGTGCTGCGCTGGAAAACGCTTCGCGTTTCCTCAGCTCCGCACCCTTGCGGGCTCGAATTCCTCCGCTTGCCCACAAGAAAGCGCCCTGGGCCGTTATGGGCTTAGGGCGCTCAGTTTTAATGGCTGGGACGGAGGGATTCGAACCCCCAACAGCCGGCACCAAAAACCGGAGTTCTACCGTTGAACTACGTCCCAATGTGTGGTGTTGCCCAAAAGCAACTCGTCTAGTTTACCTAATCTGCGAGGGCATCGCAAACGCCGTCGAGTAGGCGTACGGCGAGCGTCTGCGCGTCGCTGGCCGTGAAGGTGCCGTTGTAGCGCGTCATGCCCGTGAGCTCAATGCGAATGCGAGCCGGCTTCTGCTGCGCGGCGACATTGGCGGTGCGGATGCGCTGGGCCAGGTTGTGGCACTCGGCGAGGGCAATCGTGGCGCGTGGCGCGGCGTCGGCGGGCAGCTCGTCGCTTGCGATCTCGAGCACCAGGTCAACGTCGGTTGGGACCTCGGAGTCGCAGAGCATCATGCCGCTGTTGTCGGTCGTTGCCGTGGCGATGTTCCACATGCGCGAAGCAACGCTGCGTGCGATGGGGTCCTCACCGATAACGGCGATCTGGAAGCGCTCGAGCACGTTGGCGGCGCGAGCAAAACCGATGCGGGACTCGGCTTCGGTGACCGAGGGCTTGCCCTCCCACACATGGTGCAGGCGGTTGATGTAGGCGTAGGTGTCCTGGAAGGCCATGCCGTCGGCAAACAGGCCGACATTTTCCTGGAACTGCTGCAGGGCGGCCTCGGTATGCGGACCAAAGTAGCCGTCGTCTTCGCCACAGGCAAAGCCCAAAACGTTGAGAGCGCGCTGCAGGGCCTGCACATCGGCGCCATGGAAATTGGGCATGCGCAGATACAGGGTGCGGTCGCCCAGCTTATACGAGGCGTCGACCAGGGCGCTCCAACAGGGGATATCGACGGCATGACCGGCAGCAAGGCCGCTGTCGAGCCTGAAGGTGCTGACGGCCTGCTCGGTGGTGGTGCCAAAGCGCTTGTCGACAACCTCGGCGTCATCGATTGTATAGCCGAGCTGCAGAAGGCGGGACTGAACATCCTCGACGGCTGCTCCCTGCATGCCCGTGGTAATAGGTTCCATGAACGAACCCCTTTCGGCGTACCATTCGTACTATTTTGAGCGTGTGTCGGATAGACAACGCGAGACAATTTATAAACATGCACTCAATAGTGTAGCAACTTGTACTCAAACTCGCTGCCCACAGGTTTTATGACCCCCGCTAGTTAAGACGCTCCACAAAGAAATCTGCCATTGAGAGGAAGAGCTCGCGCGCATGCGGGTCGAGCTCGACGCCTTCGATAGCGGCCTTGGCCTTAGCGGTCAGGTCGAGCGCATAGGTGTGGGCGTAATCGATGGAGCCGGTCTCCTGGAAGATCTCCACGGCGCGTGCGAGCTGCGCGGGGTCCTCGGTGCCCGAGGAAAGGATTGCCTCGATCTCGTCGTGATAGCGCTCGTCTGACAGGGCATGCACGGCAACGAGGGTGCGCTTGCCCTCGGTGATATCGGTGCGGAAGTCCTTGTTGGCGGCCTCCTTGGTGCCGATCAAGTTGAGCAGGTCGTCTTGAATCTGGAAGGCAAGGCCCGTGTGCAGCCCAAAGGCGCGCAGTGCCTCAATCTGCTCTTCGCTGCCGCCGCCGATAATGGCTCCGGCGGCAAGCGGCGTCGCTCCGCTGTAGTACGCGGTCTTGTGCGTCGCCATGTCCAGATAATCGTCGACCGAAATGTCAAAGCGCCCGTCGCGGACCCAGCCCAGGTCGAGCGCCTGGCCCTCGATGGTACGGACGATCATCTCGGTAAGCTCGTGGAGCACGCGAAGCTTCACGTCTGCGTTGAGCGTGGGGTCGTCGAGAACCGTCTTGGTGACCATGGTGAGCGCCAGGTCACCGCAGTTGATGGCAAGACCGGTGCCCTCGGTAAGGTGCATGCAGGGCTTGCCGCGACGAATCTGCCCGTTGTCGGCGATGTCGTCGTGGATGAGTGCGCCCGACTGAAAGTGCTCGATGGCCGCCGCTGCGCTGCGGGCGCTCTCAAAGCTGCCGCCTACCGCAGTGGCGGCGAGCATGCAGATGAGCGGGCGGTGGCGCTTGCCAGCGTTTGCCGTAAATGCCGAGAGCGGGGTATACAGGTAGCGCTCGATATCGGCGGAAGTCGCCTGTCCGTCAAAGAACGTGGCCAGATAGTCGTTAATCTGGTCAAAGTGCTGGGCTAAAAAGCTGGTAAACGGACTGGACACGGGTTCTCGCATTCTTTGATAGGTTGCATCGTTGCATTATGCAGACAACATATTGCCACATTAGGGCGTCGAGCGCGGCGGTTGAAGACGATTGGTCCATGCGGCCGCAAGTGCGGTAGGGGCTTGGCTAGATAAGCCCAAAGTGTTCGAGCGCGGTGACGACGCCGTCGTGGTCGATGCTGTCGGTGACATAGTCGGCCTTTTCCTTGAGGAAGTCCGGCGCGTTGCCCATGGCGATGCCAACGTCGACGGCGTTCATCAGCGAGACGTCATTGCTGGCGTCGCCGATGCCGTATACGGTTCCGTGGTGGGGATCGAGGGCGTCGAGTACGGACTGGATACCCTCGCGCTTGGTGCATTCGCGAGGCGAAATCTCGGTCACTTCGAGCTCGAGCTCGTTAAAGCAGAGCAGCGGCTCAAACGCTTGATCCTGAGCGATGCGGTTGGCAAGCGACGTGGACATTAAGATCTTGTAGGCGCTGTAATGTTGCAGCTGCGTAATTGCATCGCCCACGGTGCGGGCGTATCCCGGGGCGTCGGGCGCATCGGCACTCATGCGAACGACGCCATTGAGTCCCTCAAAACGAATCACTTCGTCCGATTGCTCAAGAATGGGAGCAAGGCGCTGCAGCATGCCGGGCGTCATCGCCAAATCGCGAATCACGTGTCCCTCAAGTTCGACATAGCCACCCGCGAGGCAGACGATGCCGGTCCAGGGCAGCTCGAGCAGCTTTGGATGGATGCAGCTCAGCGTGCGCCCTGTGCAGATAAACGCCATATTGCCCTTGGCGACAAAATCACGGATGGCTTGCGAGACCGCTTCATTGGGATAGGGGGAGAGGTCTCGCTCGCTCTCGGGAAGCTCTTGTGCCACTCGAGGGTCTTGCCAGGCGAGTGTTCCGTCGATATCGAAGAAGCAGATATCGCCGCGCTTATGGGCTGCGCTGGCGGCAGGGGAGGCCGAGGTGGTGGGCACAAATCCCGGCTCGAGGCCCATGATCTGGTCAAAATGCTCTTTAACGCGGGGAACGGAGATGCCAATAATCACCTGGGCGGTCTTGCCCGTAATGATGAGGCCCTTGGCGCCCGCCGCGACGAAGGCTGCGTTGTCTGCGACAACGGAAGGTTCTGCGACCTCAACGCGCAGACGCGTGGCGCAATTGGTCGCTCCTACAATATTGCTAACGCCACCCAAGAGCGCAACGACTTGCTCAGCAAGCAGATGATCTTGGGATGATTGGTTGTCGGTGCCGTTTTGGGCCGCGCCTTCTTTGGCAGAGCTTTTTCCCGTCAGACGTGCGAGCGCCGCATCGCTGGCGATATGATCCTCGCGGCCTGGGGTTTTTAGGTCGAAAGCCAGAATGAGGCCCCGGAAGACCAGAAAAAAGACAGCGCTAAACATCAGACCGATACCGAGCGCCAAAAGGTAGGAGCCGGCATGCATTCGCATGAGTGGGATGAAGTTGAAGGCCGTCATTTCCATGAGACCGCCCGAGAAGATGCCGACGATGCCAAAGAAGTTCATGGTCATGGCAAGGCAGGAGGACAGGACGGCGTAGAGCAAAAAGAGTCCGGGATAGGTGAACATAAAGAGAAACTCTAGCGGCTCGGTGACGCCGCAGACCACCGAGGCGACGATGGCGGGCAAAAGGATGACCTTAAGGCCGGCGCGGCGTTCGGGTTTGGCGGTGAAATAGAATGCTGCCGCGATGGCGGGAAGGCCAAAGAGCTTGCCCCAGCCGGTGGCGGTAAAACCTGCCCAGGGCGCAAGTTCATTTAAAGGGCGCGTGCTATGGGAGAGAATGGGGAGCAGGTTGGTCCACGTGGCGTAAATACCGTCGTGAATGACCAGATTGTCGTAATAGATGGGCATATAGAGCAGATGGTGCAGCCCCATGGGCTCGAGCGCTCGCTCCAAAAACACAAAGATGCCCACGCCGAAGGGGCCGACGCCCGCAAGTGCGTGGCGCAGCGTTTCGGTCACAGCGTATGCGAAAGGCACGATGGCGGCCGAGATGGCGGCAAGGGCAAACACGGCAAAAAAGCTGATGAGGTAGACCAGCGAGGAACCCGAGAAGGTGCCGAGCCAATCGGGAACCTTGGCATCGTAGAAGCGGTCATGGATTGCGACGACGGTTGCCGACACCGCCAGCGGGCCGATAATGCCGGTGTCGAGCGTCTTGATGCCGTCGATGACGGTGATGCCGCTAGCGGAGGTCAAAAACGACGGGTACTTAAGCCCAAGGTTGTCTCCGCTCAGCTTAATGATCTCGCTCAAAAAGAAACAGTAGGCAAAATAGGCTACGAGCGCCTCGAGGCAGCAGCGTGCCGGTTGCTTTTGGGCAAGGCCGATAGGCAGCGCTACGGCAAAAAGGAGTGGAAGGCGCTTAAAGACCGTCCACGAGCCGCGCTGAATGATAGTCCAGAAAACGTACCAGGGGGTTCCGTATACGGCGAGGTCGCCGACGATATCCACGGTCGTGGCGAGGGCGGAGATGCCGACCATGAGGCCTGATATAGAAAACAGCATGGCGGGCGCGAACATGGCTCCGCCAAAACGTTGGATTTTCTGCAGCATAATATGCCTTTCGGATGCAACATGCTGTGCGAGCAAGAACGTTTAAACAATGAACTCATTGTAGAGGACTGGCTGCTTGCCGCATTGACGGTTTTGATTCGGTCCGATTTGGGTTTCGGGGGAACCGTCGACGGTAAATAATCCGTGCTTTACCGATAATCGGTTTAAACAACTTTAAGAAATGCTATCGTGCCTAGCCATACATATTCATTAGAGGTGAAATCATGCCAAAAGCGATTTACGAAGGAATCTACCGCGAGATCCGTTCGCGCATCATCAACGGGACCTATGCGTTTCAGGAGATGCTGCCAACCGAAGCCGAGCTGACCGCGGAGTTTGGCTGCACGCGCAATACCGTTCGACGCGCCTTGAGCATGCTGGCCGACCAGATGTTTGTGCAGCCTATACACGGTAAGGGCGTGCGCGTTATTTGGCTTAAGGGCGAAACCGACATGCTGGGCGCACTCGAAGAGGTTGAGTCGTTTGGCGAGTTCGCAAAACGCAACAATGCCGTCGCATCGACCGAGGTCAAGTCTTTTGAACATTTGATTTGCACTGAGCAACTCTCTCGTCGCCTGGGCTTTAAGGTGGGCGAGGAGCTGATTCGCGTAGTGCGTGTCCGAAGCCTCAACGGCAGCGCGCGCCAAGTGGACCATGGCTACTTTTTGGCGTCGATCGCCAAGGGCCTGACCCCCGAGATCGCGGCGGATTCTATCTACGGCTATCTGGAGCACAAGCGCGGCGTCAAAGTGATGGCGAGCCGTCGTACGGTGAGTGTCGAGCTCGCCAACGATGAGGACTGCAGCTATCTGGACCTTGGCAAGTACAACTGCGTCGCCGTTATGGAGAGCCAGTCGTACACCTCGGACGGCATCTTGTTCGAGGTCACGCATGCCCGCACACACCCCGAGATCTTCCATTACCGCGTCAATTCCAAGCGATAGCCGGCTAGCTCGCAGCCTGACGAGACTCATGCCCTCAAAGCGAAAACGCCCGGTCAAACCGACGATGCATCGGCTTGATCGGGCGTTTTCTCTGCATTCGATAACAAATAATTGTTTATACAAAACTTGTCAAGTATCAAGTTGAAATTACCGTTCACCGAAGTTTTTCTACCGCTCTAGTAATACTTGTTCAAACAACTAGCCAAATAGCGTATTGTGCAAATCAGCAAAAGGGGCAAAGTCCCCGAGCCAATCTCCGAAGGCGGCGGCAAAGGGTGCCGCCACGGTGTGAAAGGGTGGATTGTAATGAAGAACGAAATGAGCAGAAGGCAGTTCCTGGGCTTTGCTGGTTCCGCGGCTGCGGTTCTTGGTCTGGGCCTCGTGGGCTGCGGTGGTTCTGCCGGCTCTGGCTCCTCTGCTTCTGGTGACGCTGCCGAGGTCTACTTCCTCCAGTTCAAGCCCGAGGTCGACAAGGAGTGGAAGGAGATCGCCAAGGCGTACAAGAAGGAGAAGGGCGTCGAGGTCAAGATCGTGACCGCCGCCTCCAACACCTACGAGGAGAAGCTCAAGTCCGAGATGTCCAAGAGCTCCGCTCCGACGCTGTTCCAGGTCAACGGCCCCACCGGCCTTAAGAACTGGAAGGACTACTGCGCCGATCTTTCCGACACCAAGCTCCGCGGCGAGCTCATCGACGACTCCCTGGCGCTGCAGTCCGACGGCAAGGATCTGGGTATCGACTGGGTTCAGGAGAGCTACGGCATCATTTACAACAAGGAGCTCCTCGAGAAGGCCGGCTACAAGGCCGAGGACATCAACTCCTTCGACAAGCTGAAGGCTTGCGCCGATGACATCCAGGCCCGCAAGGACGAGCTCGGCGTTGACGGTGCCTTCACTTCCGCCGGTATGGATGACTCCTCCAGCTGGCGCTACACCACCCACCTCGCCAACCTCCCGCTCTACTACGAGTTCGAGAAGGAGCACAACCAGGAGGACGACGAGATCAAGGGCGAGTATCTCGACAACTTTAAGCAGATCTTCGACCTGTATATCACCGACTCCACCTGCGATCCTTCGCAGCTCGCCTCCAAGACCGGTGACGACGCCACCAACGAGTTCGCAACCGGCAAGGCCGTCTTCTACCAGAACGGCTCTTGGGCCTACGCCGACCTCACCAAGGCCGGTATGACCGACGACCAGCTCGGCATGCTGCCGATCTACATCGGCGTCGATGGCGAGGAGAACCAGGGCCTGTGCTCCGGCGGCGAGAACTACTGGTGCGTCAGCTCCCAGGCTTCCGAGGATGCCCAGAAGGCCACCGAGGACTTCATGTATTGGTGCGTCACTTCTGACACCGCCACCAGCATCATCGCTGACAAGATGGGTCTGACCGCCCCGTTCAAGAGCGCTAAGGAGACCACCAACGTCTTCTCGCAGCAGGCCGTTGCTATGGCCAAGGACGGCAAGAAGACCGTCGCTTGGGACTTCGTTTACATCCCCTCCGAGGAGTGGAAGAAGAACCTCAAGCAGGCTCTCATCGCTTATGCTGCCGACAACACCAAGTGGGACGGCGTCAAGAACGCCTTCGTCGATGGCTGGAAGACCGAGAAGGCTGCTTCCGAGTAAGCAGTTGCTGCCCAAGCTATCTGATTAGCGACAGGGGGCGGGCAGACGTAGGTTTGCCCGCCCCCTGCATATTGAAAGGACCCTTCTATGGGCAAAGCACTCAAGCGCTGGTGGCCGCTCTTTATGCTGCCCACGTGCCTGGCGTTTATGATCGGGTTCGTGATTCCCTTTATCCAGGGTTTCTATCTCTCGTTCTGCCAGTTTATTACCATCAATAACGCGCACTTTGTCGGTATCGAGAACTACGTGCGCGCGCTGTCCGATCCGCAGTTCTCCACGTCGTTCTTCTTTACCGTGGCGTTTGCCTTCCTGTCGACGGTGCTCATCAACGTGATTGCGCTGGCCATTGCGCAGGCGCTCACTCGCAAGGCGCTCAAGGGCACCAACATCTTCCGTACGATTTTCTTTATGCCTAACCTGATTGGCGGCATTGTACTGGGTTACATTTGGCAGATTCTGATCAACTGCCTGCTCTCCAACGTGGGTGCCCAGCTTATCGCCCTCAACTCCGCCGCTGGCTTCTGGGGCCTTATCATCCTGACCCTGTGGCAACAGGTCGGCTACATGATGATCATCTACATCGCCGGTCTGCAGTCCATTCCGTCTGACTACATCGAGGCCGCCAAGGTCGATGGCGCTACGGCATGGCAGACGTTTTGGAAGGTTAAGATCCCCAACCTGATGCCGACCATCACCATCTGCCTGTTCCTGTCCATCACCAACGGCTTTAAGCTGTTCGACCAGAACCTCGCCCTTACCGGTGGCGCCCCGGCGCACTCCACCGAGATGCTCGCCCTGAACATCTACAACACGTTCTATTCGCGTGCTGGCATCGCATGGCAGGGCATCGGTCAGGCCAAGGCAGTTATCTTCTGCATCCTGGTTGTCGCTATTTCTATGATCCAGCTTAAGGCCACGAGGTCCAAGGAGGTGCAGCAGTAATGAAACGCGATAAGGCTATCAACCGCGCGCTCTCGATCTTCTTTACGATCCTGTCGCTCGCATGGATCTACCCCGTGTTCATGATTGCGCTCAATTCCTTTAAGAAAGCGACCGCAATCAGCACCACCACGGCGTTCGATCTGCTCACGCCCGAGACGTTCAACGGCCTCGCAAACTACGTGCACGCTCTGAACGAGCAGGGCTTTGCCTCGGCGTTTATGTACTCGCTTATCATCACGGTCACGTCGGTCGTGCTGATTCTGGTGTGCTGCTCCATGTGCGCTTGGTACGTGGTGCGCGTCAACAGCAAGATCTCGAACTTCTTCTATTACCTGTTCGTCTTCTCGATGGTCGTACCGTTCCAGATGCTCATGTTCACGCTGTCCAACCTCGCGGACCGCATCGGCTTTAACACGCCGTTTAACATCTGCTTCATCTACCTTGGTTTTGGCGCGGGCCTCGCGGTCTTTATGTTCGCCGGCTTCGTCAAGAACATCCCGCTCGAGATTGAGGAAGCGGCCATGATCGACGGCTGCAACCCGGTCCAAGTGTTCTTTAAGATCGTCCTTCCCATTATGAAGCCCACCTATCTTTCGGTCGGCATCCTCGAGACCATGTGGGTCTGGAACGACTACCTGCTGCCCTACCTTACGCTCGACTCCACCAAGTACAAGACCATTCCTATCTTGATCCAGTACTTCCGTGGCGGCTATGGCCACGTTGAGCTCGGCCCCATGATGGCATGCATCATGATGGTCGTCATCCCCATCGTCATCATGTACATCTTCTGCCAGAAGTACATCATTGACGGCGTTGTGGCAGGTGCCGTCAAGGGCTGATGCCGTAACTGTTTTGCAAGTTTTGGCGGCTCCCCTCAGCGCGGCGCCGCGTATCGAAAGGTAAAGACATGGCCGAGATCGTTCTCAAACATGTTCAGAAGGTGTATCCCAACAACGAGTCAAAAAAGAAGGGCTTCTTTGGCAAAAAGAAGAAGACCGAGGAGAAGAAGCATAACCTCAAGGTTACCGAGGACGGTGTGCTCGCTGTAGAGGACTTCAACCTCACCGTTCACGACCAGGAGTTCATCGTCCTCGTTGGCCCCTCTGGCTGCGGTAAGTCCACGACGATGCGCATGGTCGCCGGCCTGGAGGACATTACCTCCGGCGATGTGTTCATCGACGGCAAGCGCGTCAACGACGTGGCACCCAAGGACCGCGACATTGCCATGGTGTTCCAGAGCTATGCTCTGTACCCCAATATGACGGTGTACGAGAACATGGCGTTTACGCTTGAGCTCAAGAAGGTCCCCAAGGACGAGATCGACCGCAAGGTTCGCTCCGCTGCCGAGATCCTGGGCATCACCGAGTACCTCGACCGTAAGCCCAAGGCGCTTTCGGGCGGCCAGCGTCAGCGCGTCGCCATCGGCCGCGCCATCGTGCGTGATCCTAAGGTCTTCCTGATGGACGAGCCGCTGTCCAACCTGGACGCCAAGCTGCGTAACCAGATGCGCGCCGAGCTCATCAAGCTGCGCCACGAGATCAAGGGCACCTTCATCTACGTCACCCACGACCAGACCGAGGCCATGACCCTCGGCGACCGCATCGTGGTCATGAAGGACGGCGTCGTCCAGCAGATCGCCACGCCGCAGGAGGTCTTCAACCATCCCGCGAACATCTTCGTCGCCGGCTTTATCGGCGTGCCGCAGATGAACTTCTTCGATGCCCAGCTGGTGCGCTCGGGCAACGGCTTTACTGTCAAGACCGAGGATATGAACGTGGCGCTCGCCCCCGAGACCTGCGCTCAGCTTGCTCTCAACTGGGACGGCGGCGACGTGAAGGAGATCACGGCCGGCGTGCGTCCCGAGCAGATTCTGCTTGCCGACAAGGACGAGGAGGGCGCGCTCCAGGGTACCGTCGAGGTGACCGAGCTCATGGGTTCGACCGAGCATGTCCACGTGACCGCTCCCGATGGCCAGTTCGTCCTGATCATTCCCGTTGTCGACCTTGAGGCCAAGGGTGCGCTCAAGGCGGGCGACCCCATCTGGTTCAAGTTCGAGAAGAACGCGACCCACCTCTTCGATAAGGTGTCTGGCAAGAACCTTATCTAGGCCCGGTTCATCCAGGCCCTCCCTTTGGGCGACTGCGGTATTGCCATCCTTTTGCCGCGGTCACATATAAGGCTCCCCTCCCGTCCACTGGGCGAGAGGGGAGCCTTTCTTTGTGTTGGGGTTGGCCATCTGTTAGCTTATCTTGATCTGTAACGGGAGGAGGGCCAAATTGGGCCTAGATGTTACAGAACGAGACGGCGTCGAGCTGTCTGTCCTTTCATCTCGATCTGTAACACGAAGGACTGATTTTGGCAGCTACCTGTTACAGATTGAGATGGTCCGTCAGGACAAACCTGTTTATCTCGATCTGTAACATCTGGGCCCGTTTTATCTGAGTAGTTGTTACAGAACAAGATTGTTTGGCGGGGCGTTTCTGTTTATCTAGATTTGTAACAGGTAGACCCAATTTTGCCTGCTAGATGTTACAGACCGAGATTTTTGCTCGAGGTAGGCCATGGGCCGGCGTATGGGCACAAAAAGCGGAGCCGCGTTGCTGCGACTCCGCTTTCAAGAGGATGGGTAAGGGAAACGAAATTAGCTCAGGTGCCAGATCTCGTCGTTGTACTGGGAGATCGTGCGGTCGGACGAGAAGGTGCCGGCGTTGGCGATATTGATGAGCGCCTTGCGCATCCAGGCGTCCTGGTCCTCGTAGTCGGCCAGCACGCGCTCCTTGGTCTGGATGTACTCCTCAATGTCGAGCAGGGCCATAAACCAGTCCTTGCCCTTAATGTCGTCGTGCAGGCGCTGCAGGCGCTCGGCGTTGCCGGTTGCCATAAAGGCCGGGTTGGTGATGAAGTCCACCAGCAGTTTAATGCCGGGCTTGCGGTAGAGCACACCGGCGTCATAGGTGCCGTCGGCGTAGAGCTGCTCGACCTGTTTGGACGAGGCACCAAAGGTATAGATGTTCTCGTCGCCCACGAGCTCGGCAATCTCCACGTTGGCACCGTCGAGCGTGCACAGGGTTAGGGCGCCGTTGAGCATGAACTTCATGTTGGAGGTGCCGCTCGCCTCCTTGGAGGCCAGGCTGATCTGCTCGGAGATGTCAGCGGCGGGGATCACGCGCTCGGCGGCGGTGACGTTGTAGTTCTCGATCATGACAACCTGCAGGTAGGGAGCCACGTCGGGGTCGTTTGCAATCCACTGCGACAGCGTCAGGATCAGATGGATGATGTCCTGCGCGATAGTGTAGGCAGGCGCCGCCTTGCCGCCAAAGATGATGGTGACGGGGTGCTTAGGTCTGTTGCCGTTCTTGATATCGAGGTACTTCCAGATGATGTAGAGCGCGAGCATCTGCTGGCGCTTGTACTCGTGGATGCGCTTGACTTGGACATCGATGATGGCGTTGGAGGGAATGGTCACGCCCTGCTCGAGCGCCATGAACTGGCGCATGATGGCCTTGGCCTCGACCTTGGTGGCGGCCAGGCGCTCAAGAACATCCTTATCGTCGGCGAAGTTGGCGAGTTTGCTCAGATCGCCGGTGCTGCGCCAGTCGGTGCCGATCACATCGTCGAGCAGGCTGGCGAGCGCAGGGTTGGCCCCATGGATCCAGCGGCGGAAGGTGATGCCGTTGGTCTTGTTGGAGAACTTCTCGGGATAGATCTCGTAGAACGGATGAAGCTCGGTGTCCTCCAGGATCTTGGTGTGGAGTGCGGCTACGCCGTTGATGGAGAAGCCAAAGTGGATGTCCATGTGGGCCATGTGGACGGTGTCGTGCTCGTCGATGATGGCGACGCGCGGGTCATCGTGCTCGGCTTTCGCGATCTCATCGAGCTTGACGATAATGTCGGCGATGGCAGGGGAGACCTTCTGCAGGCTGGCGAGCGGCCACTTCTCGAGCGCCTCGGCAAGAATCGTGTGGTTAGTGTAGGCGACCATGGAGCGTACGATGGTCACGGCCTCGTCAAACTCGATGCCATGCTCGGTGGTGAGCAAGCGAATGAGCTCGGGGATGACCATGGTGGGGTGCGTGTCGTTAATTTGGACCACGGCGTAGTCGGCCAGATCGTGCAGGTTGCTGCCGCGCTCGACGGCCTCGTCGATCAGGAGCTGGGCGGCGTTGCTCACCATGAAGTACTCCTGATAGATGCGAAGTAGGCGGCCCTGCTCGTCGGAATCGTCGGGGTAGAGGAACAAGGTGAGGTTCTTGGCGATCTCGGTCTTGTCGAAGTCGATGGAGCTGCCGGGGACCAGGCCGTCGTCGACGCTCGCCAGGTCGAACAGGCGCAGGCGGTTTTTGGTGGGCTGGTCGTAACCGGGCACATCGATGTTGACGAGCTTGGAGGTAACGGCAAAATCGCCGAACTCGACGGTGTAGGAGCGGTCATCGTCGACTAGGATGTCCTGCTCACCGAGCCACTCGTCGGGGACGGCCTTCTGCTGGTTGTCGACAAAGCGCTGACGGAACAGACCGTAGTGATAGTTGAGGCCCACGCCATCGCCGGTCAAGCCCAGCGTGGCGATGGAATCCAGGAAGCACGCGGCCAGGCGGCCCAGGCCGCCGTTGCCGAGCGACGGCTCGACCTCGAACTCCTCGATCTTGTTGAGGTCGTGGCCTGCGGCGGTGAGCTGGTCCTTAACTTCGTCGTAGATGCCGAGGTCGATCATGTTGTTGATGAGCAGCTTGCCGATCAAAAATTCGGCGGAAATGTAATAGAGCTTTTTCTTGCCGTTGTTGAGCGGGCAGGTGGCGGAGCGCTCCTGCACGAGTTTGACCAGCAGCTTGTAAATGCGACGGTCGTCGAGCTGCTCGAGCGAGGTGCCAAAAGACTGCTCGGCGAGTTCCATGAGGTTAATTTGGGGCATGTTTTCTCCTGTGATGGGTTGTTTCATGTCTGCAATTCATAAGAAGCCCGCGCGAGGGGATTGGGGTGGCCTCGCGCGGGAAAAGCAAGCGCGTCCGCACGGTGGGGAGGGGTCGGGCGCGGTAGCTCCTATTGAGGAAGCTCGATTTCGGCTTCCGACGGGATGCGGAAGTAGGTCTCGGTCCAGTCGGTGAGTTTGTGCTCGAGCTCGCGGGTGATGGCGCCGTCGAGCATGCGCCAGGTCCAGTTGCCGCCCAGCGTGGCAGGGGTGTTGATGCGCGCCTCGTTGCCCAAGTTGAGCAGGTCCTGCATGGTGTAGATGCACGTGTCGCTCACGCTGGCGGCGATGGTGCGATTGAGTGCATCTGCCATGGGTTCGCCGGCCTGCTGATGGGTGTACAGGGCTGCCTGCTCGCGCTGACGCGGGGTGGCCGTTCCCTCAAACCAACCGCGCGCCGTCTCGTTATCGTGGGTGCCCACATAGGCGACGGTGTTGGCGATGTAGTTATGCGGCAGGTAGTACGAGTTGGTGCCCTCAAAGGCAAACTGCAGGATCTTCATGCCGGGGAAGCCCGAGTTGTCGCGCATGTCGATGACGCCGGGGGTGAGGAAGCCCAGGTCCTCGGCGATGATGGGCAGCGTGCCGAGCTTTTCCTCGAGCGTCTTGAAGAACTTGAGGCCGGGACCCTGCGTCCACGAACCGTAGGACGAATCGGGCGAGGAGAACGGCACCTCCCAATAGGCCTCGAAGCCGCGGAAGTGATCCAGGCGGATGACGTCGTACATGTCGAGGGCGGCGCGAATGCGGCCCTCCCACCAGGAGAAGCCGTCGGACTCCATGGCGTCCCAGTCGTAGATGGGGTTGCCCCAGTACTGGCCGGTGGCCGAGAACTGGTCGGGCGGCGTGCCAGCGACGCTCACGGGATTGCCGGCGGTGTCGATCTTAAAGAGCTCAGGCGTCGCCCACATCTCGACGGAGTCACGCGAGACATAGATGGGCAGGTCGCCGATGATGAGAATGTCGCGCTCGTTGGCATAGGCCTTGAGGCGGCTCCACTGGCGATCGAAGAAGTACTGCGTCATCTGGTGGTAGAGCATACGCGCCGGATGGTCGGCGCAGACCTTGGCGGAAGCCTCGCCGCGGGTGCGGAGTTCCGCGGGCCACTCCCAAAACGCCTTGAGACCGCACTCCTCTTTGACGGTCATGAACTCACAGAAGGGGATGAGCCAGTCCTCGTTGGCCTGGATAAAGTCATCGAAATCGGCCGGCTTGTCGGCAGCAAAGCGCTCGGCGGCGCGGTCGAGAATCTGACGGCGGCCACCAAAGATGGCACCGTAGTCGACATTGCTGGGGTCGGATCCCAGATACACGCCATCGATATCGCGCTGCTCCAGATACCCTGCCTCGATAAGCTCGGCAAAGTCGATAAAGTTGGGGTTGCCTGCGCGGGCCGAGAACGACTGATAGGGCGAATCGCCATAGCTGGTCGTCGTAAGGGGCAGAATCTGCCAGTAATGTTGTTTGCACGAGGCGAGAAAATCGACGAAGTCGTAGGCATTCCAGCCAAAGCCGCCGATTCCGTATGGTCCGGGCAGAGATGAGACGGGCATGAGGACGCCGCTTGCACGCTCCATGAATGCGCTCACCAACCTTCTTGTTGTGGGGTCGGCCTGCCGATGGGTGTGCAGTCCGCCTCCGATGTTCTGATTCGATACGCCTATTGTAAAACATGTTGTTTAAACATGTACAGGCAAGATAAAAAAGTTGGTCGATTTTCGGCGAATGGTTACATGCCATGAAAAAGCCCCGACCTCACAACGTGAGATCGGGGCAAGAGCGGTATGTAGGTTTTTGCTACTCGGCGTCGGCGAAGCCGTTGGGGTTGTGGCTCTGCCAGTTCCAGCTATCGCGGCACATGTCCGCGATGTCGTACTGGGCCTTCCAGCCCATCATGCGCTCGGCCTTGGAGGCATCGCACCAGTTGGCAGCGATGTCGCCGGCGCGGCGCTCGCGGATCACGTAGGGCAGCTCCTTGCCACAAGCCTTGGAGAAGGCGGCGACGACCTCGAGTACCGAGGTGCCGGTGCCGGTGCCCAGGTTAAAGATCTCGACGCCGGTTTTGCCGTTCATCCAGTTAAGGGCGGCAACGTGACCAGAGGCCAGATCGCACACGTGGATGTAGTCGCGCACGCCGGTGCCGTCGGGGGTGGGGTAGTCGTTGCCAAAGACCTGAACGGCCTCGAGCTTGCCCACGGCGACCTGGGCGACATAGGGCACCAGGTTGTTGGGGATGCCCTTGGGGTCCTCGCCGATCAGGCCCGACGGATGAGCGCCGATGGGGTTGAAGTAACGGAGCAGCACGACGTCCCACTCGGGGTCGGCGGTGTGGACGTCCATAAGGATCTGCTCGATCATCCACTTGGTCCAACCATAGGGGTTGGTCGCGGGCTTCTTGGGATCCTCCTCGGTGACGGGCGGGTTGTCCGGGTCGCCGTAGACGGTCGAGGAGCTCGAGAAGATGATGGACTTGCAGCCATGGTTGCGCATGACGTCGATGAGCACCAAGGTGTTCTCGATGTTGTTGTGGTAGTACTCGACGGGCTTGCTCACCGACTCGCCGACGGCCTTAAAGCCGGCAAAGTGGATGACGCGGTCGATCTGATGGGTATCGAAGATCTTGTTCATCGCATCGCGGTCGAGCACGTTGGCCTCGTAGAAGGTGAGGTTCTTGGCGGCCTCGTCGCCCACGATGGTCTTGACGCGGTCGACGGCGACGGCGCTGGAGTTGGAGAGATCATCGACGATGACGACCTGGTAGCCACCCTCGAGCAGCTGAACGACGGTGTGCGAGCCGATAAAGCCGGCGCCACCGGTAACGAGGACGCAGGTGTCTTTGGGGTCGAGTGCTTTGGACATGTAGTCTCCTATCGAATCAGGAACACTTCTTCAGGGGAGTATAGCGCAGGCAGGGACGCCCAAATCGTGCGCTGTAGGAAAAGCAGAGGATCATGCTAGCGTACTCATAGAAGAGCTTGCGTACGCATAACCTTATCTTTGACATTTGCTTACGAGCCGCTGACCTTGTAGTTTCCTGCCGTTCGTGGAAATCGTTGGGACGCGCCATATGTACGCTAATATGTATGAGTTGAGCGACATATAAATAAACATGTAACGGAGTACATATGTCACCAAACAGCGATTCCATCCTTTCCCAGGAGCTCTCGCGCCGCACTGCCCTCAAGGCCCTGTTCGGCGCCGCTTCTGCGGCAGTTCTTTTTGGCCTGCCCGCTCGCGCCCATGCGGCGGAGGCTTCCAAAGAAACCACCGATAAACTGAATGCCGCCCAGGCCCAGCTCGACGAGGTTCAGGCCCAGCTCGACAGCATCGCAAATGAGTATGCGGCGCTGGCCAACAAGAATGCCCAGACCCTCAACGACATCGAGAATGTCCAGGGCAAGATTGACGACACGCAGGCCCAGATCGATGAAAAGAAGGCCGAGCTCAAGAAGAAGCGCAACGACCTTTCCGATCGCGTGGCCGCCAGCTACAAGTCCGGCGGCACGAACATCCTGTCGCTGCTGCTGGCCTCTGGCTCGTTTGAGGAGCTCGTCGCCAACGCGCATTACGTTGAGAAGATCAACAAGAGCGACCGCGATGCCATCGAGGATATCCAGACCATCCAGGAAGAGCTCGATGCGCAAAAGACCGAGCTCGAGTCGCAGAAGGCCGACTTAGAGAAGCTCAAGGACCAGCAGACTGCCCAGATGCAGGACATGCAGGCCAAGCAGCAAGAGGTCCAGACCGTGCTGAACGGTCTTTCCGACGACGTCAAGGAGCTCATGGCTCAGCGTGATTCCGAGATTCTCGCTGCCGCCCAGGCCGAGGAGGCCGCTAGGAAGGCCGCCGCTGCCGCGGCCGCCGCGAACAAGAACAATTCCTACTCGGGTGGTTCGAGCTCGGGCGGTGGATCGTATGCGCCCGGAACTCCGCAGCAGAATGCCGGCTCGGGCAAGCAGCAGGCCGTCGTCAACGCGTGCTACTCCACGCCTTCGCCGGGTCAGAACTGGTGCGCGGCGTGGGTTACCAATGTCTTCCGTAACGCCGGCGTTGGCTACTTTGGCGGCAACGCCTGCGACATGTTCAACGCCTGGTGCTATAGCTCCGACCGCTCGGCGCTGCAGGTGGGCATGATCGTGGCCGATTCCTCGCACAGCGGCACGGGTGCTCCGGGCCTTATCTACGGTCATGTGGGTATCTACGTTGGCGGCGGCATCGTTATGAGCAACGAGGGCGCCATTACGTCTAAGTCGCTCGATTCGTTTATTAGCTTCTATGGCACTGGCTCTGGCGTGCGTTGGGGCTGGCTTGGCGGTATTGCGCTGTCGTAAAGCCGACTGGGCCGCGTGCCCGCCCGCAATATATTTGATTGCCTGCTCGGGCAGTCCTGCGCAAGACGAAGGCCACATTAAGTGGCCTTCTTTGCGTGCGGAACTCGCGATCAATCAAATATATTGCGGGCGGGCACGCGGCCCTCTCGGGTTCGGGGCGCGACACACCGGACTGGGTTATCTGAATAAATATGGTGAAGGCCCCTTTCGGGGCCTTCTTTGTTAGAGGAATTCGCCGACTCGGTGGACTTCGGGTTCGAGGTCTACGTCGAATTGGTCTTTGACGGTTGTTTGGATGTGGCGGATGAGTTCGTCGACATCGGCGGCGGTGGCGTGGTCGGCGTTGACGATGAAGCCGCAGTGCTTTTCGCTCACCTGCGCGCCGCCGATGGCGTGTCCTCGCAGGCCGGCGTCCATGATGAGCTTGCCGGCAAAGTAGCCCTCGGGGCGCTTGAAGGTGGAGCCGGCACTCGGCATGTCGAGCGGCTGCTTGTCCTCGCGGCGCTGGCGGTAGTCGTCCATGTCGGCCTTGATCATCGCGGCGTTGCCCGGGGCGAGATTGAAAGTGGCCGAAAGCACGATGAAACCGTCGTCGGCAATGCGGCTCTTGCGATAGCCCAGGTTGAGCTCATCGACATCGAACTCGATAATGCTGCCGCTACCGCGGGTGCCGTCGTCGAGCATGCGTGCGGGCTTGTAGACGCGCACGGACTCCAGCACATCGGCCATGCAAGCGCCGTATGCTCCGGCGTTCATGTAGCAGGCACCGCCGACCGATCCGGGAATGCCCGAGATGGGCTCCATGCCGGTAAGGCCGGCCTCGGCTGCCGCGGCTGCGACATCGGAAAGCAAGGCGCCGGCTGCCGCCGTGACGTGCGTGCCGTCGACCGTAATGTCGGAGAGGCCCTCGCCCAGCGCTACGACGACGCCGCGGATGCCCTTGTCGCCGACGAGCAAGTCGGAGCCGTTGCCCACGATGGTGAGTGGTAGATTGCAGCGATAGCAGGTATCGAGCGTGGCGACGAGGCCCTGCTCAGTATCGGGCGTGACAAAGACGTCGGCCGGACCGCCGATCTTAAACGTGGTGTGCTCGCGCATGGGCTCGCTCATCAGCACGTTGTCCTCGCCGGCAACGCCAGCGAGCGCGCACAGCAGGTCCTCGTTAAAAAAATCGTTCTCGTGCATACGGATATCCGCCTTTTGGTGGTCGTTGTCATCAATCGATTGCAATATACCCCACCCGGACGGATTTGGTGCGCTGGCGGCGATAAAACAGCCGTCCACCGGATTGGTAAAGTGTTTATCACCGAGGTAGAGGGGTAGTCGCTATACTTTCAAGAGATTGCGCGTAAACCCGGAAGGAGCGAGATGGCCAACAAAGTCACCCTCAAGCAGATCGCCCAGGAGGTGGGGCTTTCCCCCTCGTCGGTCTCGCTTGTTCTCAATAATCGGCCCTGTCGCATCTCGGAAGAAAACCGCAAGCTCATCAAAGAGGTCGCGGCGCGCAACCACTATGTTCCCAACCAGATTGCGCGCAGCCTGGTCATGCGCGAGTCGCGCACGCTGGGCCTTATCGTCCCTAACATCGAGAGCCGCTTTTTTGCCTCGCTCGCCGGTAGCCTGGAAAAGCGCTGCCGCGAGGACGGCTATGCGCTCTTCATTACCAGCTCGGGCGGAAGCGCCGATGACGATCTGGAGCTGCTGCGCCAGCTGGTGACGCGCGGCGTTGATGGCGTCTTCCTGGTGGTGGGTGACGAGTTCTCCGATGACCGCGCCCTGCGCGAAGAAGTCAGCCACCTGCCCATCCCGGCCGTAATGGTCGACCGTGCCATTGAGGGGCTCGAGTGCGACAAGGTGATGTTCGACCACGAGATGGGCGGCTATATGGCCACCCGCTATCTGATCGAGCAAGGCCACCGCCGTATTGCCTGCCTGGTTAATGCCCGCCGTTCCAATACGGGTCGCAAGCGACTTGCCGGCTATGAGCGCGCGCTGCGCGAGGTTGGCCTGCCGATCGACGCGCGTTTGGAGTTTGAGAGCGAGTACTACATTCCGAGCGCATACGAGGCCTCGGAGGCAGTGCTCGCAACTGACGCCACTGCCGTGTTCGCAAGCTCGGATAACATTGCCCTCGGTTTGCTCAAGCGCTTGCACGAGATGGGGAAGAGCATCCCGGGCGATATCTCGGTGGTGAGCTATGACAACTCGGCGGCCGACGTTCTCTTTGAGCCGGCGCTGACCGCGATTGAGCAGGACCCTGGTGTCCTTGCGGAGCATGCTTTTGGCTGCATGTCCAAGCGTCTTGCCGGTAGGGGCGGCAGGCGTGCCGAAGAGGTCGTTCTGGAGCCGGAGCTTATCGTTAAGGACAGCGTGCTCGAGCTTACTAAACACAACTAAACACGTTTACCAATTTGCAGAGACCGAATGTGGAGCACCTGTGACAATCAACGCCGCAGGTGAATGTCGCGTTTTGCTAATCGATGGGATTGATAAGGGTGGTAAAACGTTTTTTCACCATGATAAAACGTTTTAGCAAATATACTGGTCCCAACGAAAGGTTGCCGTATTGGAGGGTGACCGCACAGCGAAGGGACATAAACAATGGCTAAAACACTGGGGACGCCGTGGCAAAAGCTGGGCCACGAGGTGCCGGCTTCCGAGCTCGAGGGCGTCGACCTGTATTGGCGCGCATCGAACTATCTGTCCGTCGGTCAGATCTACCTTCGCTCTAACCCGCTAATGCGCCCCGACTTTGTCGACGAGAAAACCGGTGAGGTGCGCGACTTCGGTCGTCCGGACGTTAAGCACCGCCTGGTTGGCCACTGGGGCACCACGCCCGGCATCAACTTCCTGTTCGGTCACGTCAATCGACTGATCGCCGACCACAACCAGAATGCTATCTTCTTGATGGGCCCTGGTCACGGTGGCCCCGCCGGTACTGCTCAGTCGCTGCTCGACGGCACCTACCGCGAGATTCGCCCCGACATCACCAATGACGAGGCCGGCCTGCAGAAGTTCTTCCGCCAGTTCTCCTATCCCGGCGGCATCCCGAGCCACTTTGCGCCCGAGACGCCCGGTTCCATCCACGAGGGCGGCGAGCTCGGCTACACGCTCAGCCACGCTTACGGTGCCGTTATGGACAACCCGAGCCTGCTGGCCGTGGCCGTGGTGGGCGACGGCGAGTCCGAGACCGGTCCGCTCGCGACCTCTTGGCAGTCCAACAAGCTCGTGAACCCGGCAACCGACGGCATCGTCCTGCCGATCCTGCACCTCAACGGCTACAAGATCGCCAACCCCACCATCCTTGCCCGCGTGTCCGATGAGGAGCTCACCAAGTTCTTTGAGGGCATGGGCTATAAGCCGCACTTCTTTGTCGCCGGCTTTGACGACGAGAGCCACGCAAGCATTCATGCGCGTTTCGCTGCCCTGTTTGAGCAGGTCTTCGATGAGATTTGTGACATCAAGGCCACCGCGCAGGCCCAGGCCGCCTCAGGCGAGACCGTGGTCCGCCCGGCCTACCCCATGATTGTGTTCCGTACGCCCAAGGGCTGGACTTGCCCCAAGCACATCGACGGTAAGAAGACCGAGGACTCCTGGCGCGCGCATCAGGTGCCGCTGGCGAGTGCCAAGGACACCCACGAGCACTTCCGCGTGCTGCGCGAGTGGCTGCGTTCCTACAAGCCCGAGGAGCTCTTTACGCCCGAGGGCCAGGTGCGCCCCGAGGTGACGGCCTTTATGCCGACTGGCGAGTTGCGCATCGGCGCCAACCCCAACGCGAACGGCGGTAAGGTGCGTCGCGAGCTCGAGCTGCCCGATATTCATGCCCACGAGGTCCCCGTCGCAACTAAGGGTCATGGCTGGGGCTCCACCGAGGCCGCCCGCGTCTTTGGTGAGTACACTGCCGACGTTCTGGCCAAGAACATGGATGACTTCCGCATCTTTGGTCCCGACGAGACCGCGTCCAACCGTCTGCAGGCTGCCTACAAGGTGACCAAGAAGCAGTGGGACGCCGGCTTCTACGAGGACGAGGCCAACGACGAGCTGCTGGCAGGCTCCGGTAAGGTCGTCGAGCAGCTGTCCGAGCACCAATGCGAGGGCTTCCTCGAGGCCTACGTGCTCACTGGCCGTTCCGGCGTGTGGAGCTCCTACGAGAGCTTTGTCCATGTGGTCGACTCCATGGTCAACCAGCACTGCAAGTGGCTCGAGGCTACCAAGCGCGAGATTCCGTGGCGTGCCCCCATCAGCGGCCTTAACATTTTGCTGTCGAGCCACGTCTGGCGTCAGGACCACAACGGCTTCTCGCATCAGGACCCCGGCTTTATCGACCTGCTGCTCAACAAGGCCAACGACACGCACATCGTAAACGCCTACTATCCGGCCGACGCCAACATGGCTCTCGCCGTGGCCGAGCGCGTCTACCAGTCCACTGACTGCGTCAACGCCATCTTCTGCGGCAAGCAGCCTGCTCCGACCTTCCAGACGGTCGACGAGGCCAAGGCGGAGCTCGCCGAGGGCGTTGCGACCTGGGAGTGGGCATCGACCGCCGATTCGCTCGCCGAGGCCGACGTCGTGGTCGCCACCTGCGGTGACGTGCCGACGCTTGAGGCTCTGGCTGCAACCGACATGCTGCGCGAGCTGGGCATCAAGGTATGGTTCGTCAACGTGGTCGACCTGCTCAAGATCCAGAACGTCTGCGAGAACGACCAGGCTCTCAGCGACGAGCGCTGGGCTGAGCTGTTCGGCTGCGGCGAGAAGCCCGTCCTCTTCGCGTTCCACGCTTATGCCGGCACGATTCGCCGTCTGATTTGGAACCGCCCCGGCCACGATGCCTTCCGCGTCCACGGCTACGAGGAGAAAGGCTCCACGACAACGCCGTTCGACATGCTGCGCCTGAACAACATGGACCGCTGGGCACTGGCCGCCGACGTGCTGCGCCTGGTCGACGCCGATAAGTTTGCGGAGCAGATTGATAAGTGGGAGGCATTCCGCACCGAGGCCTTCGAGTTCGCGTGCGATGAGGGCTACGATCACCCGGCCTTTACCGACTGGGTCTGGCCCGACGCCGCAGCCGCAACCGCTGCCGACGGCGCGCTCTCCGCAACGCAGCTAACTGCCGGCGACAACGAGTAGGTAGGCATCCGGGACGGTCTCGCGCTGGGGCCTTGCCCGGCGGGGTGGCTTTGTCTGGGGAAGTGGGCTTCGCGAACTTCCCCAGACAAAGCCACCCCGCCGGGCAAGGCCCTCTCGACCGTTTCGATCTGCGGGGGCTGATATTTTTTATGTAATGGGGACTTTGCTGATGCTGCCCCGGAGACCGCATATCTAACTTTGGTCAGCCTGAAATGCATTGCCGGGGCCGGGGCGCCTGCTTTGTTTTGAGAAGTTCGCGAAGCCCACTTCTCAAAACAAAGCAGGCACCCCGGCCCTCGTGGAATAGATAAGGGGGATGCATGAGCTTTACGAGTGTGGCGCTTCAGATGTTGACGGTTTCGTTGCCCATTTTGTTGGGGTGGTGTATCGCCAAACTGGGGTTTATGAAAGCGGAGTTCGAGCGCGAGCTATCGCATCTGCTGCTGCAGGTGGCGCTGCCGTGCTTGGTGCTTTCGTCAGCGCTGGGCGATGATGTGAAGCTTCCGAGCATTGCCGATACGTTTTCGCTCATGGGTCTGTCCTTTGCGATGTATATGGTGGCGATCGTCATCGCGTTTGCTGTCACCGCTGCTCTTCGCGTTCCCAAAGGGACGGAATGCTCGTATCGCTTCGCCGTGCTTTTCGGTAATGCCGGGTTTATCGGTTTTCCGGTTATTTCGGCGGTGTTGGGAAAACAGGCGCTGTTGTATGCATCGATTGCGCTTATCCCCCTAAACTTGCTTATGTTTACCGTCGGCATCATGTTATTTAGCGGAACGGATGGTGGCCTCAAAAAGCAGATGCGCAATATTGTCGTCTGCTGCAAGAGCCCCGGTCTCATTGCAAGTGTTGTTGTGCTTGGGATCGTGCTAACCGGATGGACCGATTGGGGCGTGTTGGGCGACTCGATTTCCATCGTTGGCACCATGACCACTCCGGCGGCATTGTTGCTCATGGGGTCGTCTATCGCCAAGTACCGTCCGCTCGAGATGCTCACCAACTGGCGTGCGTATGTCGCCGTGACATTTCGCCTGGTTGTCGTGCCGATGGCGTGTCTTGCCGTGGCTCGCATGTGGCCGGGCATGACGCCCATGTTTATCACGACGCTCGTGCTCGAGATGGCGATGCCCGTGGGCAGTAACGGCACGCTGTACTGCCTCCAATACGGTAAAGACGCACGCCCCATGATGCAGTGCACGTTTTTGTCGATCATCTGCTCCATTCTGACTATCCCACTCGTAACCACACTGTGCGGGTAGGCATTCGGGACGGTCTCGCGCTGTGGCCTTGCCCGGCTGGGCGGCCTTGGGGCTGCGCATCTTCCTTTGGCCAGCCAAAATTACATTGCCGGGGCCGGGGAGGCATGCTTTGTTTTGAGAAGTTCGCGGAGCCCACTTCTCAAAACAAAGCATGCCTCCCCGGCCCTCGTCTGTAAACTCTTCCGCTGAGCGAGCGGGAGCTCGGACGTTTTTTCGGATGGACTGTCGATGCCCTTCGCTGTAGAAGCGGGCCGCGGGCAATCCGTTCCAATGTTTCCAAATGAATACGCTGTGAGCCGAGAGAGACGATTTTCCCCGCAAGCACTCTAGTATGCTAAAGTACCCGGAAGACCGGCGGAGCTATGCCGGTCTTCTGCTCTATGTGAAACACAGCATGAGGAGGCTCACCAGATGACGGCCACACCGTGGGGATTCCGGGACATATTGCCCGAGGAGGCTCAGGCGCGCGAGGAGATTGCGCTGACGGTGAAGGGTTGCTTCAGGGAGCATCATTACCTTCCGGTCGAAACGCCGCTGCTCGAGGACAAGGGTTCACTCGAGGAAGGCGGCCGCATCGCGGACACGCCGTTTAAGCTTTTTGACGATGATGGCCGTCTGCTGGTGGTCCGTCCCGACAACACATTGACGATCGTGCGTCTGGTCTCGACCCGCATGCGCGCGGCCGACCTGCCCCTGCGCCTGCGCTATGAGGCGCCGGTGGTTCGCGAGTGCCAGCGCAATGCCGGTGGCTCGCGTCAGTTTACGCAGCTGGGCTTTGAGCTTATCGGTGCGGGCGACACCGCGGGCGATGTCGAGATTGTCTCGCTCGTGGCCGAGGCGGTGCGCAAGCTGGCGCTGCCCGCTGCGCGCATTATCGCAGGTAGCGTGCGTCCGTTTAAGGAGCTGCTCGCGGCGTGCGAGGATCGCGAGCTGGCTGCCGAGGCCCTGCGCTGCGTGCACGCCAACGACTTTGTGGGCCTCGATGCCCGCGTGGCGGCAAGCGCCGAGTCCGATGCCGTCAAGGTTGCCATTAGCGAGCTGCCGCGCTTGCACGGCGGCGCCGAGGTACTCGACCGCGTCGATGTGCTTCTGGCGGCGGCGGACATCGTCGCGCCGCTCACGAGTGAGCTGCGTGCTCTGGTCGAGGGCCTGGCTCCCGGGGACGCCCAGGTGCTGTCGTTCGACTTCTCCATCATGAACTCTTTCGATTACTACACGGGCCTGGTCTTTAAGGCCTATGCCGGCGGCCTGCCTGACCCGGTCGGTTCGGGCGGCCGCTACGACTCCATCTTTACCGGCGCATTTGGCGACGGCATCGAGGTGCCGGCGGCGGGTTTCGCCTTTTCGCTCGAGCGTCTGGAGGCCGCGCGCACCTCGGCCGAGGACGCCGCCCCCGATGGCGACCACGCCGTGGGCCGTGGCGCCGAGGGCCCGCTACGCATCGCCGTGCCCAAGGGCTCGCTCAAGGCCGATACGCTCGACGTGCTCGAGGCCGCGGGCTTGGATGTCTCGGAGCTGCGCGATCCCGGCCGTCACCTGATCGTGCGCGGCCGCGACACGCGTGCCGGCGAGGGCACGGTCGGCGATATCGAGTTTGTCATCGTGCGTCCCAGCGATGCGCCCGCCTTTGTGGGCTGCGGCGGTGCCGATTGCGGCATCTGCGGTTGGGACTCGCTTATCGAGGCAGACCTCAACCTGCTGCAGCTGGTCGATCTGGGTTACGGCCTGTGCACTTTCATTGAGGCGGAGCCCGCGTGGCGCGCTGGTCAGGCTGAGCGCAACTATGCCCGTCGCGGGTCGCTTCGCGTGGCCACCAAGTATCCGCGCATCGCGAGCGCCTGGTATGCCGAGCGCGGCGTGAACGCCGACATCGTTTCGCTGCACGGCAACATCGAGCTGGGCCCTATCGTCGGCATGACCGATCGCATCGTGGATATTACCGCCACGGGCGCCACGCTGCGCGATAACGACCTCGTTATTACTGGTCGCATCATGGACTGCACGGCCCGCTTCTTTGTCAATCCGGGCGCCGCACGTCTGGATCCGCGTGTACGCAATCTGGCAGATCGCTTGGCGGCAGCCGTGAAGGACAAGCATTTTGAGCCCGTTGCGGGCTCGGCACAATAGCGCGAGCACGCACGGGCGCCCCAGCGTCCGGGCGGCGGGCCGACTGACGCCGCCGCCCGGTCTCTCGTTTTTCGAACACAACCTCGACCGATAGGGGATACCGAAATGAAGACCATCAAGCTTGCTCCCGGTGAGCGCCTCGTTACCAACCAGCTCAACCGTAAGGGCGTGCTGCCGCAAAACATCGTCGACGCCGCTCGCGATATCGTGGCCAACGTGCGTGCCAACGGCGATGCCGCGGTGCGCGATTACTGCCAGCGTTTTGACGGTGTTGAGCTGCAGAGCTTCCGTCTGCCGCAGGAGCAGATCGATGCCGCGCTCGAAGGCCTCGATCCGGCCTTTGTCGCGGCGCTCGAAAAGGCTGCACGCCAGATCCGCGAGTTCCACCAGCGCGAGGTCGAGCAGAGCTGGTTTACCACGCGCCCGGACGGCACGATGCTCGGCGTTAAGGTGACCCCGCTTGCCGCTGCCGGCATCTACGTGCCGGGCGGTCGTGCACAGTACCCTTCCACGGTGCTCATGAACGCCATTCCCGCCAAGGTGGCCGGCGTCAAGCGCGTGGTCATGGTGACCCCGCCGCAAAAGGATGGCCTGATCAGCCCCTATACACTCGCTGCGGCAAAGCTCGGCGGCGTGGACGAGATCTATATGGTGGGCGGCGCCCAGGCCGTGGCCGCGCTGGCGTACGGCACCGAGACCATTCCGCGTGTCGACAAGATCACCGGCCCGGGCAACGCCTTTGTTGCCGCCGCCAAGCAGATTGTTTCGGGCGACGTGGGTATCGACATGGTCGCCGGTCCCTCCGAGGTCTGCGTGCTGGCTGACGCCACGGCCAAGCCCATGGTGGTCGCGGCAGACCTGATGGCCCAGGCCGAGCACGACCCGCTGGCAGCTTGCTATCTGGTGACCTGCGACGAGCAGTTTGCGCGCGAGGTCGAGGCGGGTATCGACGTTTTGGTGGCGCAGTCGCCGCGTGCCGAGATCACACGCGCCTCGCTCGACAATGAGGGTACCATCGTGGTGGCCGCCGACATGGCTGCCGCCGTCGAGGCCGTGAACACCGTGGCGCCCGAGCACTTGGAGCTGCACTGCAAGGATGCGATGGGCCTGCTTGGCGGTATCCGCAACGCCGGCGCCATCTTTGTGGGCGCTTGGAGCTCCGAGCCGCTCGGCGATTATGTTGCCGGCCCCAACCACACGCTGCCGACCGGTGGCACGGCCATGTTCTCCAACCCACTTTCGGTGGAGGAGTTCGTCAAGCGCTCGAGCGTCATTTGCTATACGCCCGAGGGTCTGCTCTCGGACGCTCCCGCCACGCAGCGCCTGGCCGAGGCCGAGGGCCTGTGGGCGCACGCGCTTTCGGCCGCACTGCGTCGCCGCGTGCTGGAGCAGGGCGAGGATGCCGTGAGTGCCGAGTCGCTGGCCGCGGCCGACCTGACCAAGGTCGCCTGGCCGGGCGATGCCGTGGTGACGGTCGCCGAGGGTGTGGACCTGGCGGCCGCAGGCGCGGATGGCGCCGGTGCGACCGGAGGGGAGGCCTAATATGGCCGAACTCACGCCTCACATGAAGGAGCTCGTCCAGCCCTACCTGGCCGGCATTGAGCCCTATGATCCCAACTTTACGCCCACGCGCATCAATCTTTCGGCCAACGAGAACACCTATCCCGTGCCCGTCGGCGTGCGCGAGGCGGTTGATGCGGCCCTGGCTGCCACACCGCTCAATCGCTATCCCGATCCCATGTCCTGTGACCTGCGCGATGAGCTTGCTGCCTGGCATGGCGTGGCGCGTGAGAATATTTGCGTGGGAAACGGCGGCGACGAGCTGCTCTATAACTACCTGTTGGCGTTTGGCGGCGCGGGGCGGACCCTGCTCAACTGCCCGCCGTGCTTTAGCGAGTATGCGTTCTTTGCATCGCTCTGTCAGACCGAGGTGCGCGACGTGTGGCGCGACCCGGCGACCTTTGAACTCGACCAAGCGGCGGTGCTTGCAGCGGCGCCTGAGTGCAACCTGGCCATCGTGACTTCGCCCAACAACCCCACGGGCGACGTGGCACCGCTCGACTTTGTCGCGGCGCTGTGCGATGCGTGCCCCGGCATGGTCATGGTCGACGAGGCCTACGTTGAGTTTGCCGACGATTCGTTTGGCGCGGCCACCACGGCGCAGGGACTTATCGCCGAGCATCCCAACCTGGTGATTCTGCATACGTTGTCCAAGGCGTTTGGCGCTGCCGGTACGCGTCTGGGTTACGTGATCGCGGCACCCGAAGTCATCGACGTGTTCGCGGCGATTCGCCAGATCTATTCAGTTAACGTGCTGAGCCAGGCGGCAGCACTTGCCTGCGTGCGTGCCCGCGATGCGTACGCGCCCGTGGTGGCACAGGTCGCATCCGAGCGCGAACGCGAGCTGTGCGCCCTGCGCGCAATGGCTGCCGAGGGCCTGCCCGTGGAGGCGTGGCCGAGCGCGGCGAACTTTGTGCTCGTGCGCACGCCGCATGCCACGCGCGTGCGCGAGCGTCTGCGCGACGAGTATTCAATTTTGGTGCGCGACTTTAGCTACGCGCCGGGGCTCGCGGACTGCCTGCGCATTACCGTGGGTACCCCGCAAGAAAACGACGAGGTGCTGGCCGCGTTTGCCGCGCTGGTGAAGGAGGAGATGTAGATGGACCGCTATGCCGAGGTAACCCGCAAGACGGGCGAGACCGACATTGTCGTAAAGCTCGACCTGGACGGAAGCGGCGTGTGCGATATCTCGACCGGCGTGCCGTTTTTCGACCACATGCTCAACGCCTTTGGCCGCCATGGTCTGTTCGATCTGACGGTGCACGCGGTGGGCGACGTTGAGGTCGACGCGCACCATACCGTCGAGGACACGGGCATTGTGCTGGGCGAGGCGTTTTGCCAGGCGCTGGGCGACAAGGCGGGTATTACGCGCTTTGCCGACGCGGCGATTGCCATGGACGAGACGCTTGTGATGGCTGCTGTTGATATTTCGGGCCGCGGGCAGGCCTACTGCGAGCTGCCCGTGCCGACCGAGCGCGTGGGCAGCTTCGATACCGAGCTGGCGGTCGAGTTCTTCTACGCCTTCGCGCGCGACGCCAAACTCACGCTGCACGTGCGCGAGCTGGCGGGCGGCAACTCGCATCACATTATCGAGGCCGCCTTTAAGGCCGTGGGCCGTACGATGCGTCACGCCTGCGAGCTCGATCCCCGCGTGCAGGGCATCCCCAGCACCAAGGGCTCGCTGTAACCGTCACAAGGGTAAAACCACCACGAAGATGCCTGTCCCCTTTGTGGTGGTTTTGGATGATGAGAAGTGGAGGGGTCGCGTGGGCGAACCGAAGATCGTGGTGGTCGACTACCACAAGGGTAACTTGTCGAGCGTCGTGCGCGGGCTTGCGCGCGCCGGTGCCGCCGCCTGCACGTCGGACGATCCGGAGCAGATCCGCAACGCGGACGGCCTGGTCATCCCGGGCGTGGGCGCGTTCTATGACGCGATCGCCTTTATGCGTCAGAGCGGCGAGGCGGACGCGGTGCTCGATGCCGTTGCCGCCGGAACTCCGCTGCTCGGCATCTGCCTGGGCCTTCAGCTGTTTTTTGAGCGCGGCGACGAGGGCGTGCCGGCGGACGAGGGCGTTGCCGCGGACGGTAATGCCTCCGAGCGGGCTGACGGTCCCTGGATCGATGGCCTGGGTATTATGCGCGGTTCGTGCACGCGCTTGGAGTCGAGCCGCCTGAAGGTGCCGCACGTGGGCTGGGACCAGGTGCACATGACGCCCGCCGGTGCGGCCGATCCGCTGCTTACTGGTTTTGCCGAGGGCGCCAACATGTACTTCACCCACAGCTATGCGGTGGCCGACGATGCCGATGCCGCCGATGTTCTGGCGCGCACGCACTACACGCGGAGCTTCCCGTGCATCGTGCGCCACGGCAACGTGTGGGGCTGCCAGTTCCATCCCGAGAAATCCTCTGCGCTGGGCCAGCGCATCCTTAAGAACTTCGTCAACATCGTCGAGGAGGCCGGCCGATGATCCTGTTTCCCGCAATCGATCTGATCGGCGGCAAGGTCGTGCGCCTGGAGCGCGGCGACCGCAGCCGCTGCAAGGTATATTCCGACGACCCCGTTGCCGTTGCCCGCTCGTTTGCCGGGCAGGGCGCAAGCTGGGTGCACGTCGTAGACCTGTCTTCTGCCTTTGGCGAGGACGAGGACACATGCGCTGCCAACTCGGCGGCGATTAAGGCCATCTGCGGCGTCGACGGTCTGTCCGTGGACGTAGGCGGCGGCGTCCGCTCGCTCGCGCGCATCGACGAGTTGGCCGGCTACGGTGCGCGCCGCATCGCACTAGGCACGGTGCTGGTGACCGAGCCGGGTTTTGCCGAGGTGGCGGCCCAAGGCTTTGGCGAGCTGCTGGTGGCAGACATCGCCGCGCGCGACGGCCAGGTCAAGGTGAACGGCTGGCGTGATGGCGCGGGCGTGGCACTCGACGATGCCGTGGCACAGCTCACCGAGCTGGGTTTTAAGCACCTGGTCTACACCGACATCGCGCGTGACGGCATGCAGACGGGCATCGATGTGGCGGCGTATCGCCATGTGGCCGAGGTCGCGGGCTTTCCCGTCGTGGCATCGGGTGGCATCTCGACGCTCGACGACATCCGTGCGCTGGCCGCAATGGGTGAGGGCGCGATTGAAGGCGCCATTACCGGTCGCGCACTCTACGAGGGCAACTTTACGCTGACCCAGGCGCTGGACGCCGTCCGAGGGGAGGAGTAGCCCATGCTTACCAAACGCGTGATTCCCTGCTTGGACGTCAAGGACGGCCGTGTGGTCAAGGGCGTCAACTTTGTGAGCCTGCGCGATGCGGGCGACCCGGTGGAGCTGGCGCGCGCCTACGACCGCGAGGGTGCGGACGAGGTCGTCTTCTTGGACATTACCGCCACGAGCGACAACCGTGCGACGACTATCGAGATGGCGGCGCATGCAGCCGAGGAGCTGGCCATTCCCTATACCGTGGGCGGCGGCTTTCGCGACCTGGCAGGCATGCGCACCATGGTTGCCGCCGGTGCCGACAAGGTGTCGCTCAACTCGGCGGCCGTGCGTGACCCGTCGCTGATTAGCCAGGCTGCCGCGGCTTTTGGCAGTCAGGCCGTGGTCGTGGCGATCGATGCCAAGCGCGTCGGTTTGCCCGGAGAGCCGGGTGCCGACAAGTGGGAGGTCTTCACGGCGGGCGGCCGCAACGCCACGGGTATCGACGCGGTGGCGTGGGCCGAGGAAGCGGCTCGTCGCGGCGCCGGCGAGATCTTGCTGACCAGTATGGATCGCGACGGCACCAAGGCCGGCTTTGACCTAGCGCTCACCCGTGCCGTGGCGCGTGCGGTGCCGATTCCCGTCATCGCGAGCGGCGGTGTGGGCACGCTCGAGCATTTTGCCGAGGGCGTGATCGAGGGCGAAGCCGACGCCGTGCTGGCGGCGAGCGTCTTTCACTTTGGAACCTTCAGCATCCGCCAGGTGAAGGAGTATATGGCGTCGCAGGGTATCCCTGTGAGGTTGGACTTCTAATGCTGCGGGCTTCGCTGCGGCTTGCCCAGGCACCGCATCTTGCCGCTCAAACCGTCGCTCGCGTACCAAAGTACGCGTCGCTCCTCTTTCACGGCAACCTGAGGCACCTGGACAACCCTCGCCGACCGGCGATGTTTAAATTGGGGAATTGAAATGAGAGAAATTACTACTCCAGCTGATCTTAAATATGACGTCAAAGGATTGATTCCCTGTGTGGTTCAGCAGTATGACACCGGTGAGGTGCTTATGGTTGCTTGGATGAACGAGGAGTCGGTGGGGCTGACGCTCAAGACCGGTACCACGTGGTTTTGGAGTCGCAGCCGCCAGGAGCTCTGGAACAAGGGCGCGACGAGCGGCAACATGCAGGAGGTCAAGGAGCTCTGGGCCGACTGCGATGGCGATACGCTGCTGGTCAAGGTCGACTCGCCGGGTCCGGCCTGCCATACCGGCAACCGTACCTGCTTCTTTAAGAAACTTGCGTAGGGCGGGCGCTCGACTAGACGCTTGGCCAACCAGAAAGGATTGAACCATGGGTGTGCGCACCGCGAATGTTCAGGATGGAAATATCGGTGAGACGCTGACGGGGCTGGCCGAGGTGATTCATGGCCGTCGCGACGCGTCGCCGCAGGAAAGCTATACCGCTCGTCTGCTGGTCGACGTCGAGGATGAGTTGCTCAAGAAGCTTGCCGAGGAAGCGAGCGAGGTTATCATGGCCTGCAAGGATAACGACCACGACCACATTCGCTACGAGGCCGGCGACCTGGTCTACCACCTGCTCGTGACGCTCGAGCGCTACGGTATTACCCTCGACGAGCTGGCCGGTGAACTCAACGCCCGCCGCTACTAGTCAAGCTTTTGGTGCAAGGGGGGGCAGGATGCTTTGCACCAAATGATCCGTTTTCCTCCGTCCCCAACGGATCAAATAGAAGTTGCGGTGGAATAGTTCTTGTTTGACGGTCTTAGGGCTATAAACAGGAACTATTTCACCGCAACTTATGAAGGGATGGCTAGGCGAGGGGTGTGGACTCCCATTCGCCGGTGAGGTGGGGGATGTCGAAGGTTCGATAACCGCAGTCGTAGGCGTGGGCCTGGGCCTCGCGGATATTCCAGCAGATGTCACAGACGCGGTGCGCGTCCGAGCCAAAGGTGATGGGTACCTCGGCGTGGGCGAAGCAGCGCAAAAGGCCGGTCGCGGGGTAGTAGTCATCGAGCCCCTTGCGCGGCGCGGCAGTCGAGACCTCAACGCGCCGACCCGTGTCGTGTGCGCATTCTGCCATCTGCCCCCAGAACGGCGCGGGTTCAAAATCGGGTGCAAAGCCTTCCTTCGAAAAGCGCATGACCAGGTCGGGATGAGCCATCACATCAAAGTTAAGCGGACTCTCGCAGGCGCGGCACCAGTCATCGACATAGCGCTCCCATACGCCGCGCACGCCTAAGTTTTCCCAAACATGCAGGTTGGTATCGTCGTCGATCCAGCCGCAGCGCGAGTCGGGCGTATCGGGGCGAGCGACGTCCTCTGTCCCCGTCGTGCCCGCAGCGCCTGCCGCAATATCGCCCGGGTTGCCAATCCAATGTACGCTGCCCAGGCGCACGACGGCGCCCCGGGACCAGCGCTCAACCAAAGGCTCGCAGCCTTCGTACCAATCGCATTCAAAGCCATAGATAAGCTCGAGCTCCGGCGCGATCTGCACGGCAAGCTTGCGGGCATCCTCAAAAGCCAGACGATGTGCCGGCAGGTCGCCCTCGACAACCTGTACCTCGCAATTGAAATCCATGCTGGCGGGCAGGGTAAGGTGGTCGGTTGAGACCATGACGCGGCAGCCGGCGGCGGCAGCAGCGTGGACGTTGCCCTCAAACGAGGCATGGCCATCCGAAAACGAGGTGTGGGTATGGCAATCGACCAGCGGGCAAGCAGACATGGAGGCTCCTTTGCGTCAAGCGAATCCGCTCCATTGTAATGGCGCGACCCCTGACGCGCCGGGAACGCTGCAAGTCGAAACCGACTGGAAAGGGCAGGCGGCGCACGCCGACGTCCGCGACGGGCAAAAGTCACGCCCATCCCATGACGACGCTTCCACGCCGCCCGCGATGTGTTAGCGTTTGGGTGAACAAAACGAGCCCGTGCGGAAAGGATCCGGACCGTATGCAACGTGGAAGTACATCTCCGCTGTCCCGCGAGACCGATGCGCCCGAAACCATCGTCAAGCTGGAGTGCGACATCGACGATGCATCGCCCGAGGTACTCGCCTATGCCGCCGACCGCCTGCGCGAGGCAGGTGCGCGCGAGGTGCACTGGCTGCCTCTCTACTGCAAAAAAGGTCGCCCCGGCTGGCAGCTGCAGGTGATCTGCTCGCACGAGGATATCGAGCGCCTACAGACGATTATCTTTTTGGAGACCACGACCAACGCCGTTCGTCGCCAGGTGATGGAACGCGTCTGCCTGCCGCGTCGTTTTGAGCAGGTAGCGACGCCTTGGGGCGAGGTGGCCGTCAAAGTAGCCACCCTGCCCGACGGCAGCGAGCGCGCGGCACCCGAGTACGAGGACTGTGCTCGCCTTGCCCGCGAGCACAACGTGCCGCTCCAACGCGTGATGCAAGCGGCCCAAGCCGCGGCGTTGCGATTTGAGTGATGCGGGCGAGTGACGCGCCGCGCCAATCCAATTAACCCCACCGAAAGGACTCCCCATGAAATACCTCATCGCCTCCGACATCCACGGCTCGGCATATTGGACCGAGCGCCTCTGCGCCGCCATCGAGTCCGAGCAGCCCGACCGCATCGTGCTGCTGGGCGACCTGCTCTACCACGGTCCGCGCAACGACCTGCCGCGCGATTACGCCCCCAAGCGCGTAATCCCGCTGCTCAACGCCCTGGCCGACCGCATCATCGCGGTGCGCGGCAACTGCGACGCCGAGGTCGACCAGATGGTGCTCGACTTCCCCGTCATGGCCGACTACGCCACGCTGTTCGACGAGACCGGCCGCGAGCTGTTCCTGACGCACGGCCACGTTTTTGGCGCCGGCATGCACAACAGCGTCGACCACGCGCCCGCGCTGCCCGAGGGCTCCGCGCTCGTCTACGGCCATACGCACATCAAGGTTAACGAGGAAAGCGCCGCGCACCCGGGCCTGTGGCTCTTTAACCCCGGCAGCGTGAGCATCCCCAAGGACGGCACGCACAGCTACGGCATCTACGAGGGCGGCGCGTTCCGTCACGTGATCCTGGAGGAGGAATAACCATGGCCGAGCATATGGCTCAGCAAAATGCCGAGGGTTCGCGCGACCTGTCCACGCTGGTAGACGCGTCGGCCGAGCTGCAGCATCTGGTACAGACCATCTGGCGCCTGCGCCAGCCCGACGGCTGCCCGTGGGACCGCGAGCAGACGCACCGCAGCATCGGTAAGAACGTGATCGAGGAAGCCTACGAGGCGCTCGACTGCATCGAGGCCGACGACGCGGCGCACCTTCGCGAGGAGCTGGGCGATGTGCTCATGCAGGTCGTGCTGCATGCGCAGATTGCGGCGGACGCCGGCGAGTTTACACTGGCCGACGTGGCGCGCGATATCGACGCCAAGCTCATCCGTCGGCATCCGCACGTCTTTGGCGATGCGGATGCCGACAGCTCCGACGAGGTACTCAAGATTTGGGACGAGGTCAAGCTTGCCGAGAAGGCCGCCAAGGACAAGGCCGTGGCGACAGGCGAGGCCGCACCCGAGGGCCTGCTCGACGGCGTGCCCACGCATCTGCCGGCGCTGATGCAGGCTCAGAAGGTGTCGCGCAAGGCGGCGGCCGTGGGCTTTGAGTGGGAGACGGTCCAGGATGTGTGGGACGAGGTTGCCGAGGAGCGTGCCGAGTTTGAGGCCGAGGCTCCCGGCTCGCCCGAGCGCGAGATGGAGTTTGGCGACCTGCTCTTTGCCCTGGTCAACGTGGCACGCAAGGAGGGAATCGACGCCGAGAGCGCCCTGCGTGCCAGCACGGCAAAGTTCCGCCGCCGCTGGGCCGCGATGGAGCAGATGGCGGCCGACGCCCACGTGGATCTGGCCGAGCTTTCGACCCACGGCCTCAATGACCTCTGGGATGCCGCAAAGGCAGAGGAGTAAGACTGCGGGGGCGACGGGACGGACTTTCTCATCGCCCCCATTATTTTTCAAAAAGATTGTATCCCTTGGCTAACTTAGGGCATAATGCAAAAAGTGCGATAAGGCTAACTTATGAACCTGCGCGCCACTGTAGCGTGCAAGCCGTGTCGCCAAGCATTCAACCCGTTTCCAAGTGAGAGGGAGACAACATGAGCGATATTTTGGATGTCTACGGTCGCGAGGTACTCGACAGCCGCGGCAACCCCACCGTCGAGGTCGAGGTCGTGCTCGAGGACGGCAGCTTCGGCCGCGCGATGGTGCCTTCGGGCGCTTCGACCGGCGCCTTTGAGGCATGCGAGCTGCGCGATGGCGACAAGGGCCGCTACCTGGGCAAGGGCGTTTCGCAGGCCGTCGAGCACGTCAACAACGAGTGCGCTAACGCCGTCGTGGGCCTCGACGCCTTCGACCAGCGCGCCGTCGATGCCGCGCTGATTGCCGCGGACGGTACCCCCAACAAGACCAAGCTCGGTGCCAACGCCATCCTGGGCGTGTCGCTGGCCGTCGCCCGCGCCGCTGCCGAGTCGGCGGGTCTTTCGCTGTACCAGTACCTGGGCGGCGTCAACGCCCATCTGCTGCCCACGCCCATGATGAACATCCTCAACGGCGGCGTGCATGCCGACAATAACGTCGACTTCCAGGAGTTCATGATCATGCCGGTGGGCGCCCCGAGCTTTGCCGAGGGCCTGCGTTGGTGCGCCGAGGTCTACCACACCCTCAAGGGCGTGCTGCACGAGGCCGGCCTGGGCGGCGGCGTGGGCGACGAGGGCGGCTTTGCGCCCAACCTTAAGACCAATGCCGAGCCGTTCGAGTACATTACCAAGGCCGTCGAGAAGGCTGGCTTTAAGCCTGGCGTCGACTTCATGTACGCCATGGACCCGGCCTCGACCGAGTTCTACAACGCCGAGACCGGCATGTACGAGCTCAAGGGCGAGGGCGTGGAGTACACGAGTGCCCAGATGGTTGATTACTGGGAGAAGCTCGTCGACACCTATCCCATCATCTCCATCGAGGACGGCATGGCCGAGGAGGACTGGGACGGTTGGGTTGAGCTTACCCGCCGCATTGGCAACAAGGTGCAGCTGGTGGGCGACGACCTGTTCGTCACCAACACCGAGCGCCTCAAGAAGGGCATCGAGCTGGGTGCCGCCAACGCGATCCTGGTCAAGGTCAATCAGATCGGCACGCTCACCGAGTCGCTCGAGGCCATCGAGACCGCCAAGGAGGCCGGTTACGCTTGCATCGTGAGCCACCGCTCCGGCGAGACCGAGGATTCCACGATCGCCGACCTGGTCGTGGGCGTCAATGCCGGCCAGATCAAGTCGGGCGCCCCGTGCCGCAGCGACCGTATCGCCAAGTACAACCAGCTCATTCGCATCGAGGACGAGCTCGAGGGCAGCGCGCGCTACGCCGGCAAGGCCGCGTTCTACAACATTCGCTAGGCACGCGGAGCTCGCGGGGGCGGGGAAGACTCGGATTCGCCTTGCTCCAGCCGGGCGCTGTTGAGCACCATTGGGCGCTGGGCCATATGGCTCAGCGCCTTTTTTATGTCGAGCAAAGGCTGCCGAAGGTGGTGCGCGCGCTCGTGCTATAACTAGAATACTTAGCGCAAACAAACCTCAACCGCACAAGGCGCACATGGATCAGATTTACGACAACAGGTACTATTCCGCCGGTTCGCGCGAGCCGTCGCCTCGCCGTGCGCGCACGGTGCAGCTCGGTGGGTCCGCCTATGCCGGCGCCGACCGCTCCACGCAGCGCCCGACAAGTACCTCGCGCCCCAATGCTCAATCAAATACTTTGGCAGATGGACCGGTGCGCCCGGCACGTTCGTCGCATGCGTCGCGTCCCTCGACTCAGGCACACGACAAATCGAGTAGGCCCTCGAACCGTCTTTCGGGCTCGGACTTTATGCATTACGCCAACGACAACGCGGTGGTCAAGGCGATCTATGACTTTACGCATGGCTCTCTGCGTCCGCTGTTTATCGGTATGGTTGTGGCGCTGGTGCTCGTGAGCCTGTACTTTCCCGTGCGCGACCTCTACGTTGCTAAACGCTCGAGCGACATCTTGGCCAAGCAGGTTGAGATTCGCGAGCAATATAACGACGAGCTGCAAAAAAGCGTCGACAAGCTGCTCTCGGAGGAGGGTATCAAGGACGCGGCGTCCGAGGACCTGGGCCTGGTGATGCCCGGCGAGAAGAAGATTGACGTGCTAGGCTTGGACGACGATTCGGACTCGTCGTCGAGCAAAAAGTCCTCAAACGCCAAGAAGGCCAGCGAAGTGGCCAAGGAAATCGAAGAAGTCGGCAAGGACGCGCCGTGGTACATCCAGGCGCTCGACATGCTGTTTGGGTTTAACGGCGTCGAGGGTCAAACGGTCGTGTCCAACGGCAAATAGCGCCCGGAGGGGAGCCCGCAATGACAAATTGCAAACGCTATAAGGTGGCCGCGATCGACCTGGGAACGGTGTCGTCGCGACTGGTGTTGGCCCAGGTCGAGGGCGGGGCGATTGTGGAATCGTCCAAGCATACCGAGATTACCGACCTGGGCGAGGGCGTGGACGCGACGGGGCGCTTTTGCGAGGCGGCTGTCGAGCGTGTGCTCGCTGCGTGTCACATGTTTGTGGACGAGGCCCGTGCCTTTGGGGCCGTGTGCGTCTGCACCACCTGCACGAGTGCCGCGCGCGATGCGTCCAATGCCGCGCTGCTGCTGGACGGCCTGCGCGATCTGGGGCTTGGGCCACAGGTGATTCCGGGCGAGGTCGAGGCGCGCCTGACGTTTTTCGGCGTGGCGCACGACTTTGCCGGCGAGCGCATCATTGTTGCCGATTCGGGCGGCGGATCCACGGAGCTCGCGACTGGCGTGTACGCGCCGGAGCGCGGCGTCTTTGCGCTGGAGGGAACGCGCTCGCTGGACATCGGTTGTCGCCGCGTGACGGAGCGCTTTTTCTCCGCGTTGCCGCCCGCGGATGGCGAGCTTGCTGCCGCTGCCGCGTGGGCAGGCGAGCAGTTCGCCGCCTATTTTGAGGGCCTGCCTGTCGACTTTGAGCGCGCCGAACGCTTAGTCGCGGTGGGCGGCACGGTGACTACGCTGGTGGCTCTGGTCCACGAGCTGGAACCGTACGATTCGAGCTTTGTGCACCTACGCGAGCTGTCGCTGGAGCAGGTCTCGGCCGCTATCGAGCGCATGTCTGTGTTGGACGCGGAAGGCATCGCCGCGCTACCGGGCGTGCAGCCCAAGCGCGCGGGCGTGATCTTGGCTGGTGCCGTGGTGATTCGCGAGCTTATGCGAGCCGGCGGCTACGACACGCTCACCGTAAGCGAGAACAGCCTGCTCGCCGGTATGGCCGCCACCATTAACGAGGTTCTCGACGGCGCGACCCCCACCATCGGCTGGACCCCGAGCCTGAGCGCCCTTTAACCATCCCCTCATAAGTTGCGGTGAAATGCGGACTAAAATCGCCCTTTCGGGCCCCAACCAGTCCCTATTCCACCGCAACTTAGAGGCTTGACGGCGTCCGAAAGAAACGAGCCCGCATCCCAAAGGGACACGGGCCCGTAAAAGCCAAATGGTAGGGGCGGTGGGACGTCCGCGCATTTGCTGCGCAAATACGCACCGGCTTCGGCCGCCTGTCGGCGCCCTCGCCGGCTCGCTACGGACGCTGCGCGTCCGCTTAACGCTCGCCCCCTCGCGGGTTCGAGTCCCACCGGCATCCAAAAGAAACGAGCCCGCATCTCAAAGGGACACGGGCCCGTAAAAGCCATATGGTAGGGGCGGTGGGACTCGAACCCACAATCCTTGCGGCGAGAGATTTTAAGTCTCCTGCGTATGCCAATTCCGCCACGCCCCCGTGAGACTAGAAGTCTAGCACAAGCCGTCCGTTACGCGTTGACGGCCATCGAGTGTTGGCCCGACTTCTCCAGGAACTCCTGGAACTTGGCTTCGTCGCCCTTGTTCTTGTACTGCAGGGCCAGCAGGTATTCCAGGCGGCAGCTCTTGACCTTGTCGTCACCGGCCTCCTTGAGCATGCGCTCCAGCTCGGGGATGTCGTTGTGGCGCTTGAGGATCATCGTGTCGTACATCAGCTGGCATTCGTGCGCGACTGCCTCGGCCTGACCGCCCTCAAAGCCCTTGATCTCGTGCAGTAACTCCTTGGACTTTTTGCGGTCCTCCTGGCCAACGTAGTAGTTAAAGGCCTTGATTACCAGGTCGACGCGCTGCATCTTGGGCAGGTTGAGTCCCAGCAGCAAATCGAACATCTCGTTGGCGTGTTCGTGGTCCTCGCGCAACAGATAGGAGTTCAGGCGCAGGTAGTCGCGGTTGTAGCGCGGGTACAGCATGCTGGTGAGTTTGCCGTCGAGCAAACGATCGAACTCGTCCCACTGTTTGGCAGCCATCAACTGCTGCAGGCGCTTAAACGTGGTGCGTTTTTTGATGCTAAAGAACACCGACACGGCGATACAGATGATAACGACGGCGGTCCAGAGTGTGCGGGAATCGGGCATATTAGGGTCCTTAGTCGCTCATAAAGCGAGCGGTATGACAACACGTACTGGATGTATTATACGCAGCGCGCAAGCAAACTGGCATAAAAGCTCATCGAGGCCGAGTGCCATCGCTCGCTGCGGTACACTTACCTAAAGTAAACCATGAAGGGAGACATTACCTATGAAGAAAATCGTTTTGGCTTGCGGTGCTGGCGCTGCTACTTCCACGCTCGTTGCCCAGAAGGTCGCCACCCTGCTCGACGCCAACGGTTACGCCGACAAGTATGAGATCGTGCAGTGCGCCATCTCCGAGGCCAAGGACGCTTGCGACGAGGGCGCCGACCTGCTGATCGCCACCACCGTTGCCCCCGAGGGCCTCACCTGCCCGTACGTGAGCGGCGTGCCCTTCATGACCGGCATGAACCGCGTTGCCGCCGAGAAGGCCGTTCTTGACGTCATGGCTCAGTAGGCGCTGCCTGCATGAGTGAGCAGAACGCCAATCCGGTAGAGCTCTTTGGTATGCGCGTTGCCCATGTGGGCATTAACGCCGCCGACCCGGCAGACGCCTTGGAGATCGCGGAGCTGTTCTCGACGATGATGGGCCTGCCCGTTATCGAGACCCCGGTTTCGTACTTTAACGATTCGCTGGTCGAGGTTATGAAGCAGAACGGTCGTGGCACCAAGGGCCACATTGGCTTTGCCGTCAACGACATCGATGCGGCCGAGAAGTGGTTTGCCGAGCGCGGGCTCGAGGTCAACGAGGAGTCGCGCGCGCTGCTGCCCGACGGTAGCACCAAGCTCGTGTACTTTAAGCGCGAGTTCGCCGGCTTCGCCGTGCACCTGTGCCGCGAGTAGCGCACGAGCTGCTTTAGTTAGCAAAAAGGGATAGGGCCGTATGGCCTTATCCCTTTATTTATGCCGAGGGGCTTTCTATCGTGGCAGGCGAATCGTAAAGCGGCTGCCGACCCCTTCGACCGAGGTCACACCGATGACACCGCCATGGCTATCGACGATCCACTTGGCAATGGCAAGCCCCAGACCCGAGCCCTGCGCGCCGGCATCGCGCGCGTTGTCGGCGCGGTAGAACCGCTCGAACGCGTGAGCTGCGGATTCCTGGTTCATGCCGATACCCTCGTCCTCAACACTTATGTCGATCGTGCCCATGCCCGCATTGGGCGTTATGCCAAATGTGACGGTCGTTCCCGCATCCGAGTACTTGGCGGCGTTTTGCACGATCACGCGCAGAGCCTGCTTCACGAGCGCCACGTCGACGGGCGCGTCGCAGCGCGGGTCGCTGGCAAGCAGGGCGTCAAAAGCCAGCCGATACGTGTGCTCGGCATCGATCATCTGTGATTCCTCGCATACCTCGCCGACCAGTGCAGCCAAGTTGGTATGCGCACGCCGTAGGACCGTGCGCCCGGCATCGCCGCGCGCCAAAAACAGCAGCTGTTCCACGAGCTCCTGCATGTGCTCGCTTTCGGCCTTGAGGGATGCGATGGATTCCGCCAGCACGTCCGGGTCGTTTTTGCCCCAGCGGTCGAGCATGTTTACGTAGCCCTGAATCACCGCGATGGGCGTGCGCAGCTCGTGGCTTGCATCGTTGACAAAGCGCATCTGCTGCAGCTTGGCCTCTTGCATCTGGCGCAGCAGGCGGTTGAGTGCGACCTCGATGCTTGCCAGGTCGGCGTCGCCGGTGGTGACGCTCGGCGAGTCGACGCTTGCGCGTTCGATGGCCTGCTCCAGCGTTTCCATCTTGCCGCCGGAGAGCTGCATGCGGCCGAGCTCGTCCACGCGCAAGGCCAGGTCGTTGAGCGGCGCCATGGTACGGCGCACGCGACGGGCGCCGCCGAGCATGTTGAGCACGCTGATGACCTGCCAACCCACAACGACAAGGTAGAGAGGCCATAGCGTGGCGAGGTCCTGCGCGAGGGGGAAGGTCTTGGCGGTACGCGCAAGCTCGACGGTATAGGTGAGCGTGGCCGGGTCCCAGCCGCGCGCGGGCGTCAGCGACATGCCGTGAACGGTGGCGCCGGGAATCCATCCCGCGGTAAACGCGCCGTCGGGCAGCGTCTGGTTGTATCCATAGACGAGGATCGCCGCCGCAATCACCATCAGCAGCAGATCGAGCCAGACGCAACTCATCAGGCGGCGCCACATATAGCTCCAGTTGATGGCGCGGGCGATGGAGGTGACGCGCTTGGCCTCGGCGTTACGCACGGCAGACATAGCCCACCCCGCGTACGGTTTGGATGATGCGGGCGCCGCCGGCGTCTTCGATCTTGGCACGCAGGTGCGCGATGTGCACGTCGACGTTGTTGGTGTCGCCCACGTATTCGTAGCCCAGCGCCTCGTGCGCGATGCGCTCGCGCGTGAGTACGGTTTCGGCGTGCGCCATAAGCAGGGCGAGGACATCGAACTCGCGGGCCGTGAGCGCGATGGGCGAGCCGGCGACTGTGACTTCGCGGCGGTCGGGGTCGAGCACAACCGAGCCCACGGCGAGCGTGGCAGGGGAGGGCGAGGCAGGGGTCTGGGCCATGTCACTGGCCGGGGGCATCGCGGTGGCCTTCTCGCCCGCGACGCCCGCCATGCCCGCTCCGGCGCCGACGCCAGCTACGCCCGAAGCCGCCCGCACGGCCTCCGAGCGCTTCAGTGCCACGCGGATCCGTGCGAACAGCTCCTCAATCGCAAATGGCTTGGTCAGGTAATCGTCGGCGCCGGCATCGAGCCCGGCCACCTTGTCCATCACGGCATCGCGCGCGGTGACCATAATCACCGGCACATCCTTGTGCTTGCGGACACGTCGCAAGACCTCCATGCCGTTGAGCTGCGGCAACAGTACGTCGAGCAGAATCAGATCGTAGTCGCGCTCCAGCGCCAGGTCCACGGCAGTGCGGCCATCGGCGGCGTGTTCCACCTGGTAGCCTTCGTGCTCCAGCTCGAGCGTCACAAAGCGGGCGATTTTCTCCTCGTCCTCTACGATCAGGATCCGTGCCATGCGTGCCCCCGTCTGCGATTACTTGTCGTCGTTGAGATTTTGCTTGATGTCGTCCGCAGCGTTAGCAGCGCTATCCATAAGGTTGTTGATGCTGCCGGGCACGTCGCCGTCGCTGTCGATGCGGTAGCGCATGCCAAAGAACAGGCCAATCAGCATCAGCCATATCGTGGCGCCCCAGGCAAACAGCGCGACGATGGGGATCAGGATGGGGATGTTGAGGATGATCGCATCGCGGCGCGTGGCGATAAACTTGGTGTCCAGACTCAGGCGGAAGAGCTTTTTGAGGTACTCCCACACGCTGTCCATCTTCTTGGAGAAGTCGGTCTTTTCGCTCGACTTTTCGTAAGCGACCTGCGCGGCGACCATCTCGGCAGAGGGCTCATCGACTGGCGCGGACTCGGTGGCGGCATGCGCCGACGTGGTCTGGGTCTTGCCCTGCGACTCGAGCCAAATGATGGCATCCAAAACGTTGCCGTCGGCAGCGTCGAGCGCCGCCTTGGCATCGGTGTAACTCACGTTGCACTTGGTGCGGATGGTTTCAACTTTTTCGAGGTCGTCCATGACCTGTCCTTTCGTTCGATGGGCGCGACGCCGGGCAATTTGCTCGGGCGCGAGCGTTGCGTTCGGCGGTTTGCGTTGCGCCGCCCCGCCCTTGGTCGAACTCTATAGTGCAGGTTATAGATTAAGCGATTCTTGAGCCAAGATTAATGTTGGATGAGTTTTTGGGTGGTGCGGAGGCGGGCAGGGGCAGAAAAGGCAGGTTTTGCGTGGCGTGAAGGAGGGGCGGTCTGATCTTTGGGATAGCTGATAGCGAGGTCTAATACATTTCCGAGAAGTGAATGAGTGAAAACGGACCCCCGAAGCATCGACACTTTAGAGGTGCCGCTTCCTGCGGTTTCAATGCTGAAATCCCACGATTTTGCCGCCGAAAAATGCGGATGTTTCAGGGGTCCAAAAACAGCCGTTCACTTCGCGGAAAAGTATTAGACCTCAATAGCGGGGGATGGGGTGCCGGTGCAAAACGGCGTCAGAAATGGGGTAAACAAGGCAAACGGATCTAATGGATCAAAAATCACGTTGCAAAAGTATGAAAATATCCTACAATTGCAGCATGAAGTACTTTAGCAACATAGCGGCGATAAGCGAGCTTTCCGAGAGCGAGGGCGTGTTCACCACAGCCCAGGCGGCTCGCATGGACATCTCTCGAGATGCGCTGGCGCACTCATGCCGCGCAGGGCGTCTTGAACGGATATGCCACGGCGCCTACCGGATGTCTGGAACGCAGCGCCGAGACACCGACGAACTCAACGCCTTTTGGAAGCTCACCAATCCCTCCCTTTGCGCGTGGGAGAGAAAACGTCAGTGGGATGGCATCGCCGTGAGCGGTACGACAGCGGCGAACCTGCAGCAAATGGGCGATTTCTATCTGTCCCCCTACAGGATGACCGCGCCCATGCGTATCAATACAAGAAACGAATCCCTTTCTTTTGTAAAGCGCGAGATTGCTGAGCGGGACATCGTTTGGCTCGACGGCCTGCCGGTAACTAAACCCGAGCGCACGCTTGTCGATCTTTGCCTCGATTGCGAGGATCCCTCATTAATTATCGATGCCTATCACGACGCGCTTGGACGTGGACTCGATATACAACGGCTGAAGGATCTTGTAGAGGAGAACTCTAAAACCGCCAAACGACGCGAGCTGATGGCGCCTTTGCTGATGGTACTGAACGGGTAATGCGAAACGGAGGACATGGTGAAGTACAAAACGCCTGCCGCATTGGAGATGGCTGTTAGGAATGCCGCAAGAGAATCACCAATGGATACTAATCGGGCAATCGTCGGTTTCTACTTTCATCGCTTCCTATGTCGCGTTTTTTCAGAAGATGACGGCAGCTTTGTGCTCAAGGGCGGTCAAAGCGTCCTGGCGCGAACACTCGATGCACGTGTCACAAGAGATATTGACTTGGTTGCTCAAGAGGAGAGTCTCGAAGAGGCTATTGTCGATCTGGTGCAGGCTGCTTCGATTGATCTGGAGGATTTCGTTTCGTTCGTCTTTGATCGTGCAGAGCAAATCAAAGAAGAAGATGAGTATCGGTGCGGTGCGAAGGTGTGGTTCACCCCCTTTATGGGAACCAAGAAGCTACAGCCAATTTCAATTGACTTGGTAATTGATGAAGTGCGGGGACTTGAGCCTGAGGTTCTTGCGCCGATCGATCGTCTGAATATCGAGGGGCTCCCAGTCTGCGACTATCGAGTATGCCGAGTGGAGAGTGCCCTTGCAGATAAATTGCTCGCAATGATAGAGATGCATGAGGGCCGCGCTTCATCGCGAATCAAGGATATAGTCGACATCTTGGTGTACGCGAAAACTTGCTTCGTCGATGGGGCTACGCTTGTCGAGAGGGTCGAGAAAGAAGCGTCTGCCCGCAAAGTGGCAATGCCGGAAGAGTTCGTGGCGCCTCTCTGGTGGAAACAAAATGGTTCTGCACAGTACGTAAAGATGGCGAGGCAGGCGGGGGTACTTGATCTCGCGGGGAACATTGCTGGGGCAGAAGAGGTCGTCAATCGGTTGTATACACCGTGCTTTAATCATTCGGCGAATGTGTGCAAATGGAATCCTCAGACCACGGGATGGGAATAGGCTAGATAGTTAAGCCGGCGGCAGAATTAGTTCCTGTCGCCGGCTTAAGACGTTTCTACTGCCTATGCGCTATTCGCAGGTCTGGTCGACCACCTGGGTGACGGCCTTTTTTGCGCCTTCGAGGTCGCGCTGGGCTTGGGCGACAGTGGCCTCGGCTTGTTTCTTTGTCCTTACGACCTCGGCAAAGCGGTTGATGGATTCGCTATACTCGCGTGTGCGCGGGTCGAGCGCCGGCGGGACTTCGATCTCAAACAGGTCGCTAGGACGGATGGCGCGGATGCTGGCTGCTTCAGTTAATGCTTGAATCAGCTGCGCCCCGTGGCCTTCGGTAAGGTATCCAACAATTATCTCCGAAAACACTACGCGCTCATCTTCGGTCATCGTTTGGAATGACGGGCGAATGACGGTGGTGTTATGCGAAGCAACCAGATGCTGCTTAGCGTCATCGGAGCTGACGACGAGCAGGTTGGACGCGCCGTAGCGACCCAGCATGCGCGGCATGACGATATCTCCAGCGCGGAGCTCATAACGATCGAGAACGCTGGGGTCCACCTTTACGAATTTAGAATCCGAGCTATTTTGATTATCTGAAGCATCTACGGGCAGAAGATTGCCGTCCTGAAAATCTTGAGATGAGATTCGGCGCACCTCGACTGCGTCAATGTCGTTCGATGTCGTGCTCTCGCGGGGCATGAATGGCGCGACTCGCGTAAAAGAGTCACCGAGTGTGGCGCTGTAGTTTCGGGTGATGGCGATGAGGCTGATTTTGCCTTTTGAGAGAGCGGCGTGGTGTTGGAGCAGCTCGCGCGTGGCAAAAGTGGACGTTTCGATTGGCGTCGATCTTGGCGTATTGGTATCAATGCGGGCCCAGTCAGGAGAGATAGAAAAGGTGATATCAGAGTAATACGATGTTTTAGTCACATATTGAAAACGCGGTCCGGGCTCAATTGCGCTGCGAAATGCAACGCTGCGATTTCCTGAAGACAGTATGAGGAGCGCGCTTGTCATGTAGGGCCTGGGCTCGGAAAGTGGCAAATAAACGACGCTCTCGATGAGCCCTTCGCGTATCAAAATCGTGCGTGCTTGTTCAGCTTTATCAAGTAAATCGGCGGGAAGTACCACGGCTGCTCGAGTGCGGCCCGAAAGGGCGAGAGCATACAGGCACCAAATAAAAGGACCCCAGTCGCAAAAATCAAGGTAGCCAGGCTCCAAATAATCGATGAGCGCGGCACTGTCTTTTTCGATATCGTGCTTATTTGCGCGGTAGTAGTTTGATGCATCGACAAACACCGGCGCTGCATCATCATCGCTTGCATTCTGCTTTCCGGGTTCAAGCTCACAAATATCGGGCACGCCGTTGCCGTTTAAGGTAAAGCACTTAGCGAGATCTTCGGCATCCACGGCGCCGGGTAGACGTACGGTGAGCAGACGACTGTCTTGTTCCAGGTTAAGCGCGCGCGAGAGGGCGGCGGCAGTGAGGCGTGGCAATGATGATGTAGTTTCACGCATGTATAGAGCCCTTTCTTCTCAGTGAGTTTATATTAGCAGAAAAATTTAAAAAATTCTAATGATGAGAACAGCGCATTGTGCTATTCTCGAAGCAATCCAAATCCAACTCAATACCAACTGCTTGATGCGAACGCTTTGCAGTCTTTAGGCAAATTGCATTATCAAGCAGGAGGATTCCACTTATAAAACTACAAGTTAGGTCGACCGTCATCGCCTTAGCGTCAGAACATTCTAAAGCCTAGAACAGACTACTTATAAGCACCCCACAGAAAGGAAGGTCATTCGTGAAGAGTAAAGACGACATCTACAAAGCATTCCTTGACGAGATCGACGAGGATCTCCGCAGCATGTGCGAAATGAACGGGAAGGTGGGACGGCCACTTCCGTGTCCGTACTGCGGTGAGAAGAACGTTGAACGCCTAGCCAAGACGCTCGTCGCCGTGCTGGAAGATCGCTCGCCCGATATGCCCGGGCTGGTTCCCGAGCAGTATCGAGCCGATGTGCACGAGGCCCGCGAACTTTTGACTGCCGCGACGCTCGCTTTACTGCCGCTGTATTTTCCCCCGCACAATAGCTGCATCGAAAGCGTGGCGACTGTGGTGAGCATGTTTAGGCATGGGCGCAATGCAGGTTTCAAATCGGCTGGCGTTCTCTTGTTTGAGGAAGTTGCGACAGGGATGAAGTACAGCGTCAAGAAGGGTGCCTATGTCCCATCCCTCTTCGTGCGTCATATCGATGGCAGAAAGCCATACGACCGGCTGCACCGCGATGGGTCGCGTGGCTTTACGGCGGATGAAGATGACGCCGTCATGTTTTATAAGCGCTACCTCAAGGTGCAACGACGCGTGTTCGATGCGAGTCCGCGTTTCAACTTTGAGCTATGCGTCAAACGCCCGTTTGAGGCACTTTTGGACGAACGACACACTTTTTATTACATGGAGGAAAAGATGGAAATCGATTTGGCAACTAAGGTGCGAAAGCTCCAGGATCGCTACACCCTCAACTTTGCTCAGGCCAAAGGGTACGACCTGCTCGACAGGCTGATGATTGAGGCGTTGCTTGCATATCTGCGTGATGGAACGGTCTCTGTCGCGGCACGCGAGAGCTATTTGTCGCAGGCCGAGCGCCTGATTGACGGCACGGTCAAGTTGTCGTGCGCGGCGAATCCCGATGAGGACACCGACGTCGACCGTATTTCCTAGTAGCCAATCAGATCTTCCGACAAGAAAGGGGCCATGCCATGTCAGTCATCAAGATGTTCGGCTATGAGGCCGCGCAGCAAACGGAGTATCAGACCAAGAAGTGGGCGACTGAGGAGGAGATGCAGGCGCTGTCATCCGGCGATGAGCAGCGCGATGTGATCTTGGCACAGGGCGCTACGGTTGCCTTTTACGAGGACGACAAGCATTGGGAGACGAGCGTGTCCAACAATGTTTTTGCCTTTGGAGGTACCGGCAGCGGCAAAACGGCGAGTTTCATTTTGCCCAACCTGCTCAATCACCACGAGTGCTGCTATGTGGTCACAGACACCAAGGGTGAGCTGCTGCGCCGTACGGGGAAGGGCTTTGAAGAGGACGGCTACGAGGTGACGGTTCTCGATACTGTTAATCCCGAGCAGTCGGCCGGATACGACCCTCTGCGTTACGTGATGGATGTCGAGGATATCCCCACCACAGTGGCGGCAATCATGGAGGGGGTCGAACCTAACAGGCGTAGCTTTAAGGATGATCCGTTCTGGGATAACGCAAACGATCTGCTGCTTCGAGCAATTGTTGGAATCCTGTATCTCTTGGAGTGCCTTGCCGGCACCCTTGCGCCGGGCGAGGATCCCAGTGCTCCGCGCCGCTATCTTAAGATGAACAACGTTTTTAAACTGGCTGCGCTCATCAAGGTCACGGGAGATGGCGAGGGGCGATTCCCGTTGGACTACCTTGTGGAGGAGGTGGAGTCCAAGGAGTTCCTCGATAAGTATGGGGCGGTGAACGCAGACCTGTACGGCGTTGAGCAGTATCGCGATTTTCGTGGGGCGGCCGATAGGACGCTTAAGAGTATTCTGATCACGCTCAATGCAACTATCTCGCGGCTTAAGACGCCTCAGCTCATGCGCGTTTTTGAGCATGACGAGATGCGTCTTGATCGTATCGACGAGGGCAAGCGCGTGATCGATCTTAAGGTGAGCGACAACGACTCGGCCAATGCATGGCTTGCGAACGTTGCCCTTAAGCAGCTGTTTAACCTTGCCCAGCGCCGTGCCGATGCCGGCCCCAGCGGTCATTTGCAGCGTCGCGTGCAGTTTGTGCTCGATGAGTTTCCCAATGTGGGCCGCATCCCCGATTTTGAGCGCAGCATTGCGACTGTGCGCAGTCGCGGCATTAGCTTTTTGATGTGTGCGCAATCGCTGAGCCAGCTCGATGCCGTGTACGGCAAATCCACGGCGCTTACCATTCTCGATAACTGCGATAGTTTGGTCTATATGGGTGGCGGCAGCAACATCGCGACGCAGAACTACATAAGCGAACTGTGTGGCGAGTCGGTTTTGGGCACCAAGTACGTGGGCGCCGAGCGCACTGCCGTAGATGTGCGCGGCTGCGTGATGACCCCAGGCGAGGTTGGGCTTATGCCCCGCACCGATTGCCTGGTCAAGGTGACCGGCATGCGTCCCTTCCGCGCCAAGAAGTACTTTTGCGCCGATCACCCCAATGCTGCCAAGTGGCTGAGGGATTAGCCCTTGCAGCTTTGTGTACCCCATCTTGCATGTTTTGTCGCACGGCTTCCGTTAGTCGTAAGCCGTGCGGTCCAGTTTTTGCCTCCTTACCGATTCCGTTTAGAAGGGAATTGCCATGCCCGTTATGTATCGTGAGCCCAGCATCATAAAGAAGTCCAAGGACGGCCGTGTTGCCGCTGTCGATATGGCAAGCGAACTGCTCAACAGCCGTGTGCTGCTGCTGGAGGGCGAGGTCAACGATGCGACCTGCAACGGCCTTATTAAGTCCATGCTGGTGCTGGAGCATCAAAGTGCGACCGAGCCCATCACCCTCATCATCAACAGCCCGGGCGGCAGCGTCACGGCGGGGCTGGCGCTCATCGACACCATGCAGTCGCTCGATTGCCCCGTGATCACGGTGGGCGAGGGCGTCGTGGCCTCGATGGCCGCGGTGATCTTGGCCTGCGGCGACCACCGTCAGGTGTACCGCCACACGCAGGTGCTCATCCACCAACTGATGGGCGGCACGGGCATGGCGCAGCAGACCGATATCGAGATCGTGGCCCAGCATACAGCGGCCATGCGCGCCGAGCTGGACGAGCTGCTGGCCGAGCATGGCAACCTGAGCGCCCAGGAGTTCCACGAGCTCACCGAGCGCGACTGCTGGTGCAACGCCAGGCGCGCTCTGGAGCTGGGCCTGGTGGACGAGGTGATTGCGCCCAGCAAGAAGGCGCTCTAGCGGGGCGCATGCCTTACAAGTACGTTGTGCAGGGCGAACAAGTGCGTAAATTCACAGCCAGAAAGAGGTTGAACATGAACAGGATTTGGGACGTCGATGGCATTGAGTGGGAAGACCTGCCCACCGTGAGCGACCTGCTGTGCGCTGCGGACACAAAGATCCTGGCGCGTGAGGTTGCCCTTCGATACGGCGGCAAGCCGGACGGCCGCGGCCGTGGCGATAGCGAACGCAGCCTAAAGCGCGCCCGCCGCAAGGTCAAAAAGCTGCGGAAGATAGATCCCGAGCCCAGCGACAAGATCATCCTGTTGCCCAAGCATGTCATCAATCGTCGCGATGCGGGCCACGGTTTTGACTATTACGACGTAGAACCGTGCGCCTTTACGCGCAGTGGCGCGCAAAAGTCAGGGGAGGACGCGTGTGCTGAGGTGTACCCGTGGGACCTGTTCCTACTGAACGAGGAGCCTGCAAGCGTCGTTCTGGGCTATCGAGTATGGCTCGGCGGCGAATGGGACCTATGCGAACGTTACCGCTTTTTGGCTGTGGTGTGCGCCAGCGCGCTGCATCGCATCCGCGAGCAAAAGGAGCTGCGCAAGTGTCTCAAGAAGGACGATGCAGCCTGTGACATGGACGAGGATGAGGTGATCGAAGGTGTTCGCCAAGACGTGCTGTATCCCGAGGAAGTAATCAACGCAAGGCTCGGCGGCTATTGGGATACGAGCCTGGGCCTTGATCTGCCCTGGAAGGACGAACATTTCGAGACCTGCGTTCGGATTGATAGAGCTATCGATGACCTGTTTGCCGAGGAGACGAAGCGCTGTGCCGCGGAGCTTGGGAAGAAGCTTGAGCGCGGGTATGAGAAGCGCGTGGAAGCGCCGTTGTTTCAACCGTTCACCGACGAATGAGAAAAGGCGGCAAGTGCGGTCCCCGCGGGATTATCTTGGAGCAGCTAAGTGAGCGGTGCGCGGGCGAGGAGCAATCATGGCTAGTCGTGGAGATAAATAGTCGAGGGAAGAAACCCTTGCGGCTCTGTTCTTATACCTCGCCCTACCATTAAAAAAGGTCGATGATACAAGCGAGGATGTCCAGGCGTTAGCCAAGGCCATTGGCGGAACGCCGGGCGCGGTTGCTCTAATAATCTGGAACCTTGCATCATCCGATGAGCGTCGACGTGCTCGCGGCAAGGTTGGAATGACCCAGGCGAGCAAAATGGACAAGATGGTTTGGGCTGAGTATTCCTCTGCTGGTGATGAGCTTGTTGAGGAGGCGACCGACGTTTTCCTCAACTGTTTCGATTTTGAAGAACCGCTAAGCGATGAGTTGAAAGAGACGATCGGCATTGATTTGCCAGAGGGTAAAGAGCGCGAGGCAATCGTTTCGATGCGGATGAACCAGGAGTTCTTTCGAAATACCTTGCTTGCCAATTACAATTCAAGGTGTTGCTTGACGGGGCTATCGAACAAGACACTGCTGGTCGCCACCCATATCAAGCCCTGGAAAGTCTCTGGTCCTAAAACGGAGCGCCTTGCGCCCGACAACGACTTGCTTTTAAACGCATTACACGATAAGGCGTTCGATCGGGGACTAATCACAATTACGAAGGACCTAAAGATAATGGTGTCCAGTGTGGTCGAGCACGAAACGCCCGAGGACGAGTATTTGTGGCGCTACAACGGAGAGCCAATTGCGCTTCCGAAGCGATTCGCTCCACGAGCTGAGTTTATTGAATACCACAACGACATGGTGTTTAAGGGGTAATTGGACTATCTCCCGACCAAACGAGGATTCGGATTGGCTTGCTGGAAGGGAATGACTATGTCGGGTTCCCGGATTCCCGAGGTCGGGGAGGTCGCTTCGTTGCCTGTTCGGAGTACGGCAATGAGGTCCTGGATTCGCTGGAGCAACTCATCAAAAGTAACCACAGTCACATCGCTGAGGTTATTCCGATAATGCTCAAAGGTAGCTTTTTTGCTCGCGGTGTCGAGTTCAGAGATCTTCCCTATGACTACAACGCACTTTGGGGAAAGGGCCTCAAAGTGAGAAGACGAGCGCCCGTTGACCATGTAGTACTCCTTCGTGAGCGTGTCCCGGTAGTTAAGCACTTGGTTTACTGATCCGCTCATGTGTGAGGTCAAGGAATAAACGGCGTTCTCGGGCTCTTTCCCCCTGTATATTGTGCCGAGCAGGCTTGTAAGAGGAGTCTTGATCTCGATGAGCGTGACATTGCTGGTTAGCTCATTCTGGTAGAGGAAATCGCAGATATTGCCACCGGAATTATCAATCGCCTTGCCTCCGACATACGCCTTGCCTTGGAGAAGTGTGCATGGGGCGGAGAATACCTGCGACAGTATCCATTGGTGGTCGGTGAATATTCTCTGCCAGTACTCCTCGTTGCCGTTACCGAGGTTCTCAGCAATCTCCTTTTCGACCTTTTCGAGCTGGGCGAGACTCAGACTGACCGTGAAGTCATCGAGATGTCCCTTCTCCAACTCGGAGAATATCTCACCCAATTGCTCGCGAGTCGTCCCCTGGGTCATGAGCCGGATCATCTCTTTGACGAGTTCGAAATTATTGCCATCTGTAAGTAGCCTGGTTTCCGAGGGATTTTCGCGCATCATCTTAAGGAGTGAGCTTACGGAGCGGTCAAGGGGGATATACGTTGTGCTGCCGCCTTGAACTCCTCCACCCTCCTGATGGATTCGGTAGCGAGCATCAAGTGCCTCGTACGGGCGACGGGTCTCTCCGGTGTCTAAAGTGAGTTCGAGCCAATCACCATTGAACCCTTTTCTTTGCAGCATGCCCCTCGAAGCAGGGCCCAGTTCGGTTTCGGCCGAGTCTGAGGGGAAAGAAGCATCTCCTTTCCTCTTTCGTTCGTAGACGAATTTGCCCTCAACACAATGAGAAGGATTCTTCGGATTGTCTACGTTGGTCGCGAGGAACCGGTATCTCATCCTGTCCGTTGTTTCTGTCAACTCAACGGGGTCGGATTTTGCCGTGTATCGAGAGGTCGAGACCATGTTGATGGCCCCGTCAATAGCACTTGAAGGATTGGGATAGAGCGTGCCATCCCAATCAAGTGTGTCCCCGAAACTAATGCGCCCCATCCAGGCTCCCTTCGCACATCCTCTGGATCAGCTTCCCGTCCGCCAGTCTTCCTGCCAGATAGCAGTCGAACACGTAGTCCGCGGGCAGCGCCCACATCTCCACCCCGTCCGTGAGGGGCGGCTCAGGCTTCCCGAAGACGCCTGGGAACCGCACCCTACCCATGAGCCTCGCCTCGGCCTCGTGGGTCGGTACCAGGAAGACATTCGCCACGGAGGAGAACCCGTTGTCCCGGATGAAGTCCCCGTAGGCGCTCTGGTAGAGCACCTGCTTCGTTACGGACTCGACGCCCGGCACGTCCTTGGCGGCGCCGGGGCGCAGCGACGGCGTGTAGTACTTCGCGTCGTAGATGCAGAACGCTCTGCCGCCAGCGCCGTCTCCATGGATGCCTATGACGTCGGGAATCAGCGTGTTCACGTCCCCGCAGCCCGCACCGCCGGCGTCCATCCACTCCGGCCTAGGGATGATACCCAGAAGCGTCTCCGCGCCGCGCTGGCACCAGTCCTCGGCGAGCGGAAGCCCCAGCGAGTCTATGCGGTCGGCGAGCCTGTCCCCGAAAGCGCTCTTGCATGCCAGCTCCCACGCGTGGTAGAAGGATGAAGTGCCCAGGCAGAACTCCTCCTCGGGGCTTTCATACTCCTCGGAGGGGCTCAGATAGCGCAGCAGCATGTCGATGACGTCCTGCTTCCACGCCACGAACTGCACGGAGCGCTCCTGCTCCAGGCGGTAGGTTAGCGTCTCGGCGTCACCCAGGTCCTCCAGTTCCTCGCCGGAGAGGTCGACCGGGGCGAGCCCCAGCAGCTCGTCCAGGCCCCAGCGACGCAGGTCCTCGGAGCAGCGAGTCAGCACGCACCGGTGGAGGCGTGTCACCAGGTCGGCCGCGTCGCGGGAGGTGTCGCGCGTCTTAAGGTCGAAGTAGACCGGCGTGTCGCCGTCCATGAAGGGCTGGTTCTGCGCGATGGTCCTGCCCCAGGCGATCTCACCCGACCCGTTGTCGCGGACCACGCGCACGTAGTTGGAGTAGACGCCATTCTCCTCGTAGGAGCCGAGCAGCGCCAGCATGAGCGAGAGCGGCCCGCCGTCCTCGTCGGCGTCCGGCAGCGCGGCGCCGACGCCAGAAAGCCCGCCGGAGCTCTTGCGCAGTACGCGAAACACCTGGGCGAGCTCCGTCTCCGAGGGGCGCGTCCCCCTGGGGAAGTATTTCGGGTAGGCGCAGACGAGGGTCTCGCGCCAGCGCGCGAGGCCAACCCACGTGAACTGGTACTTGCCGAGGGCGGCGAGCTCCTCGTCGGCGTCGCCCCCCTCGGGGGCGGCGTCGCTCCTGAGCGTCAGCACCCCGCGGGCGGCGAGCGCCCTCACGCACGCGAGGGCGTCGCGGACGTCGAGACCGAGCAGCCGGGTGAGGTCGCCGAACGAGTAGGAGTCCCGCTCCCGTACGTAGACGGGGTCGAAGGCCATGGGCTACTCCTCCGCGCCCTGGCCGTTGCCCTCGTCCTCGGAGGGGGCGCCATCCTCGACGCGTGGCACGGGCTCGTCGAGAGCGAACACGCCGTCGGCAGAGCTGTCGTACTCGGCGCAGATCTCGGAGTACGTGAAGTCGGGGTGACGGAATACCTTCGGGCGCTTCATCTTCGCGGCGTCCTCGTAGAGGTAGAGCAGCACCTTGCTCTTGAACGCCTCGTCGAAGGCCTCGTCGTCATCCAGTGCGGACTCCGTGAGGAAGAACGGGCCCAGGAGCTTGTCCTCGTTGACGCGCGCTTTGCCCTTGAGCAGGCCGTTGATGGCGTGGCGAAGGACGTTCCACTCCACGGGCTCGCGCTTCGCGCCGATGCGCACGACTTTGCCGGCGTACTTTCCCTCGCCCTCGTCGATTCCCATGTAGCGAAACTCCCAGCGGCGCTTGAAGGCGGTGTCCATCGGGAACACGCCCTGGTCGGCGCTGTTCATAGTTGTCCAAATGTAGAGGTTGGAGGGCAGGCGCATCGCGTTCACGCGATGCGCGACGTTCTCCTCGTGGCTGTAGAGCCCCGGGGTCTCGTCCGCGCACCCGGATGCATCGTAGAACTCCTTCCAGAGGAACTCTCCGAGATCGACGGGAACGTCCACGTCGTACTCGCTCACCCCGTCGCCTTTGCGGTCGAGCAGTTGGAATACGTCGCCGAACACTGCGGCGGGGTTCGCGCGGTTGATCTCCTCAACGATGAGGAGGTAGTCCTCATTGGGATGGGTCTTCGCCTCGACGTAGCTCTTCACGAGGGGTCCGGGGACGAACTCATAGGAGATGTAGGGCCTCCTCATGTTCTCGGACAGCGACTCGTCGGGCTTCTGCTCGGGCCACTGCATCGTCGGCTTGTAGCAGCCCACGAAGGAGGCGTAGCTGTAGTCCGGGTGGAACGTGACGCGACGCGTGTGCGCCTTATCGAAGTGCTCCCCGGCGAGTTTGTTCAAGCTGTGCGACTTGCCGGTGCCGGGGGCTCCAAAATAAATAAGATTATAAGGAAGTTTAACCTCGCTGGCTTCACTGGTCTCAGCGGTCTTAGTTTCAGCATTAGACGACAAATCAGAGTAGTCCACTCTTGCTGTATTGAATGACGTGAAAGCCCTAGACTTGTAATCATTAAGTTCGGCTTTGTTCACGCCCTTGGCAAGGATGACGTTTTTCGCATTATTAGTCGAGATGGGCGAGAGCCAGGGATTGAGACCGTCGATAATAAGGTTCTTAACTGCCCTTACAGGGCCTTTCGGATCGCTGTTGGTACACGTTAAGACTTTTTTCGTCTCTAATTCATTTGCGGAAAGCAGGGCGTCGTACACACATGGAAGAGAATATAAATAGCCATTCACGTCATTATCTGTTTTGCAGACGACCTGATCAGAGAAAATGCCAAGCATTCGAATTAGTCGATTCTCAACGACGTGATCAAGCTCTTTTTTCGATTGAAGCCATGCAAACAGCACCGTGATATATTCAATCGGACTTGTGGAGATAAGAATTCCAATCAAATCAATATTGCTCGTAAGCCTAATTACTCGGTCACCTCTGACCAGTTCGCCATCTTTCTTTATACGCTCGGCCGAACGAGGAGAACCAACCGTGCTTACTCGCGCAAGACGCCATACTAGGCACAAAACAGCATCCAAGGATTCAATTTGCGCTTGAAAAAGTGACACAGTATTAAGGCCTAGGTCAGTCTCTTTCACAGGTACATTGAGACTATTGGCATAGCTAAGCAGCAGCTTTAAACTGGACTCACCGTCAACCAGTTCGTTGGCAGGCGTGATCGTCATTTTCGCAGGCTTCTCTTTTGCCAGCCACAATAGAATCAGCAACGCAAGCGTTCGTTTGGGATCCTTTACCACTGAGCTGGATACCCACAGCCTAGGGCTAATTGGTTCGCGAAACTCGAGCTTACTGGGAAGCAGCACGGTTCACCACTCCTTACGATTTGAGGTCATGCATGATCTGCTCGGCAATTGCCTTACCAAGCAGGGGTGGGACAGCGTTGCCGACTTGCTTCATCTGTGACGACTTGGCCCCATAGAAATGATACGTGTCCGGAAAGGATTGGATGCGAGCAGCCTCCCGAGTGGTTATCGCTCGGTTCAGGAACGGGTGCGTGAACTCGCCCGATGACGGCGTGTCGTACCGCGTAGTGATCGTCCTCGCGATGCCATCCTTCTTCATCCGGCACCAAGTGCCGCTGTAGATGGACTTGGTGAGGTGCTCGGTGGGGAGCATCTCCTTGCCGTGCTCGGGCGGAATCATCCTCAGTCGCTCCAGGGTGATCTTAGAGTGCGCGGTCGCGATGTGGTTGTAGAGCTCGGTCGACCCATCGCGCATCATGCGTTGGTATGCCGATTGTGGCTTGTTGCGGTATTTTGAGACTTCCTCGCCTTCTCCGGATTCCAAATAGGCGAGGTCGCTAATGGCGTCCCATATGGTCGCGGATCGGCCGTAGGGGGCCGGGAGGGCGACGGTCTCGTCGGCGTCAAGTTTACCGATGATGCAAGTACGGTGCCTATCCTGCGGCACGCCGTAATCAGCAGCACAAAGGACGCCGCAGTTGACGGCATAGCCCAGGGCGCTGAACAGCTCCACTATCTCGTTCTTGAAGTAGCCGTTCTCGGTCGTCAGGAGGGTGGGGACGTTCTCGATGACGAAGTACTTCGGCTTCACGAACTTGACCACGTCGTAGTACTTGAGGAAGAGGAAATTCCTCGGGTCGTTGATGCTCTTCCTCTGGCCCTTCTGGGAGAATCCTTGGCAGGGAGGGCCGCCGATGACGATGGTCGTCTTGCCCGCGTACTCGGAAAAGGTCTTCTCAATATCGAGGTCACGAATATCGGCGACCACCATTTTGGTATCCGGCCGATTGCGTGTGTATGCCTCGGCAATAGACGGATCGAACTCATTTGCAATCTTCACGTCGAAACCGGCCATTTCGAACCCAAGAGAAAGGCCGCCCACGCCGGCAAACAAATCAATTACTGTCGGTTTCGTCATAGCTCGTCCTGGATCCTCTTGGTTGCGATGTCGTAATAGGACTTCTCTAGTTCAATGCCGGTAAAACGTCTTCCGTCGCGAACCGCGGAAACCCCGGAGCTTCCGCTGCCCATGAAGGGGTCGAGCACGAGGTCGCCCGGATTGGAAAGCTTCTCAACGAAGAAGTCCATGAGCGCGACGGGCTTCTGGGTCGGGTGCTTGCCGTACTCGCGCTCTCGCTTCGGGGTGACCGGGGACTCGAAGAAGTCGTGAACGGCCTTGCCGTCGTTGTTGAACGTGCCGACTCGCGCTCCATACGTGAAGTAGATCCACGATTCGGTGGAATTCACGAAGTGAAGATTCATGTTCCTCGGCATGGGGTTCTGCTTATGCCATGTCCCGGTTGTCTTGTAATAGAACCCGTGCTTTACGGCCTGCGTGATAATCGACTCGACCTTGATGACCGCCATGAATACGATCATGGAACCACCCGGCTTCATGACACGGGCGGCTTCCTCAAAGAACGAGTCCATGGACTCGTTCCATTCCTCGTACTCGAGGTTGTCCCAGCCCGCCGCCCCGAAGTAGTTATCTCGGAGCGCCTTGAGGTTCGTTGCGCGCTCCTTCATGAACAGGCCGAGGTTATAGGGAGGGTCGGTAAGAATAAGGTCAACTGAATCGCTAGCGAGGCCATGAAGGGCTTCCAGACAGTCGCCGTTGATCAAGGTTGGCTCAAAGTGTTCGCTCTGATTATCGGGTTTTTCACAATCCGTCTCGGAGCAACGTCCCTCCGTCCACGCGTCAACGGCGCTGTATTTGAATCTCCACTGGTGGCCGACCTTCTGGGCGGGAAACTCCTTGGTTTTAATCCAGCTGCGAATCGTTTCCGGGGTCACTCCAACATGGGAGGCTATATCCTTCATAGTCACCCAAGACTCTTCCATCATTGCCCCCGAACAAGAAATAACGCGAATTAGCAGAAAATAGCGCGATTATAAAGCCGGGTTGCGCCAATGTATAGGCTTGACCTACGATGGAAATCTGCATGCGAGCTCGGACAGGCAAAGTTAACGCAAACAACATCTTTTGCCGCCCAGCGCCGGCAAACACTGCTGCGCGACGCCCACGCGCGCATGATGTTCACGGGGCGCCGCCGTCACGTACTCCGCCGCACACGTCAGTGGTTGCCATCCTTGGCGGCGGGCATCCCGCCGTGTGTTTGTTAACGTCGTGATTACGGGTTTGGTCACATCCGTTTTTCGGAATTGAGCATGAGCGCTAGCTGCTCAGGAAGTTCGGCGGGTACGGCCTTCTCGTGCTCGACGAGTGGCTGCTGAACAAGCCCGACGACCTGTTCAGGGCGATGCTGCTCGAGCTCATGGAGCTGCGCTGCGGTTCGTCCTCGACCGTCTTCTGCGCGCAGTACAGGTCGAAGGGCTGGCACGCCAGGTTGGGCGGCGGGATTTACGCCGGGGCGATCATGGACAGGATCGTGCACGGCACTGTCTGGCTAGAGATGGGAGACGTCAACATGCGCGACATATACGGCTGACGGTGCTGAACGGACACCGGCGGTACCGATTCACGATACCGCCGGTACTGTCCCGCAATATTCGCGGTACGGAAACGCATAAATACTCACAATACTGGTACCGTCATGATTTATCCAGCGGCGATTATGGCGCGTATAGACGATGCTGGGCGCCCATGTCTGATTCAAGATTCAAATTTGCTACGAGCGCGCTCTAATAGTCAATACGTCGTATACGGGTTGTGTTACTCTTTTTGTGAACGGCGGAGCCCTTTATGGATGGCTTCGCCGTTCACCGTTAAATAGCGGCACTTTCAAGGCACTTTCAATCTCCTGGTTATATTGACTGAATAAAATGTTGATTGTTCAGATTGGAGGCGGCTATGGTTCAACCGAAAACCCAAGGAAATCACCGAGCATATCCAAAGGAGCTGGCGATATATGTCGAGCGTATCCTATTGGAGGAAACCGATGCTGGGCTTGGCAAAGGGTTGAGCGTTTCGGACATAATGGCGGAGCTTAAAGCTCGTTATGGATATGAAGTTAAGCGTGACACAGTGCAGGGCGTATTGAACGCACTTGTTGATTCTGGATCAAAAAAGCCTTCGCTCTGCAATAATGCGGGCGTCAGTCCGTTAACCGAGATGAATAGAATCGACCTCGACAACAGTTGCCTGAATCCGTTCTACACAGTGATTGCAAGTCGGTTGGCATGTAGGGGCGAGCGACTGACGAATGGTGAGGGGGATCCTGCTCCTAAAAATGCGAAGCACCTGTACAGCATAGAGCGTCAAATTGATGGTGCGCAAATTGAGCATTTGTGCCGTCTCATCGAAGCTTCTACGGGTGTAGGTGGAGCCGACGCGCTCGAGCATGCAGTTCTTCGCCTGCTGTGCGGCGAAGAAAGGCAGCAGATTGAAGATCGTTTGGCTCAAGAAAACGCCCTGCTCAAAAGCGGCAGAATTGCAAATATGGAAGCAACGCTTGCAAATTTGAAGTTATTGGAAAAGGCCATTAGCCAAAGGCAGAGAGTCCGCTTTCGAACTTCTGATAAGGGGCGACTGCATAGCCATACGCCATATCATCTATGCATGCACGATGGCTACTACTACCTGTTTGTGGGTCACAAGGGTGCTGCGAGGTCTTTTGACGCAATTCGAGTTGATAGCCTGCGGGATATAACCATTGCTGGACCAGTGGATGATGCAAAAGGTCGTTTTGAAGCGATGGCCGAAGAGGCGAAAAGGTTCTCTCGTGCTGGCGTGAACAGGATGTTTAGTGACGATATAGTTACGGTTCGCGTAAGGTGCCATAGCCAGGCAAAGGAGAAGTATCTTTTAGCCGAATTTGCCGGGAACGATGGGTTTCGGTGCGAGACGCAGGACGGGCACCCAAATCCAGAGTATTCGTTTATGGCATCGTATGACGGCATGAAAACATGGGCGATGAAGTGGCTCGATGTGTTTGAGATACTTCAACCAAAGAAATTGCGCGATGACGTCGTGGACATCATTGGACATAAATGTATCTATGTGAGTGCGAGGACTGATTCAAATGACCCCTGCTGAGAAAAAGCAAGCAATTGGCGATGCGTTGGATTACTGGTATTTGCTCGATTTTTTGAGCCAAGGCGACCAACCCGAAGATAAGAAAAATCCGCCTAGGCCCAGAAAAGGAATGCTTGATGACTGCTTTGTTCCAGAAGAGCGGGACGACCAGTACTTAAGGACGCCTTTTGAAGAAGCGAGAGAACGTGCGGATAGTGTCACAAACGGCGAAAACTGGCCGATCTCAACGATTTATTGTCACCTGGGCTCCGTTCCGCGCGAAGCGGTCATGACTTATATTGCAGAAAAACCGGGGAATGAAATCGAAAAAGAGGATGAGTGCATGACGGTCGCACTATTAGGTGTGAGTCCTGATGGTCAATTTGTCAGCCTTGAGTTGTCCTCTTTATTTTGGTGGTTGAAGAGGAACGTCGGGAATAGCCTAAATGCCATCGTTAGCTTTGAGAAAGAGCAGGATGAAATCCGCAATAAAATCAACGAAAAACTCAATGGAACAAAGCTGACATATGGTGTCATTAGGGACCTTGTCGATAGTTGCGTCCGACCAATGATTGAGGGGATTGCCAGCTGCCTTCCCGACGGTGACGGGGCTGAACGTATCAGCGAGTGGTGTTCAAGGCTGCTTGTTGAATATAGAGCAATGAAGCCAAAGGACAATGGGGGCGATGCGTACCCAGTGTTCGACCAATCGCTCTGTCACTCATTTTTCGCAAAAGATATTTCCCGGATAAATGAGCAGTGCAAGTCAGGGTCATTCGACGATTTGGATAAGGGGCCGCTGCCTCTAGTCGCCGCTTACCTTGAAGGCGGCTTGAGGGAGGAGTCTGCCTGTGGAGAGATTGATCTTCTGGGCGGCGAAGACGATGATGATCTGACTGCCCGTGCAGATTTTTTTTCTGAAGTGTTGGGAGCCGGCGCTACACCTATCGGTCGCTGGCCGAGTAAATACTCCTTGAGTTTGATGCAACAAGTGGCGGTAAATCTTGCGGTTGGTCGTGGCGGTTCGACACGCAAATACCCCGCAAACGACGTTATGTCGGTTAACGGTCCCCCGGGCACGGGAAAAACAACCCTGCTCAAGGACATCGTTGCGGCTAACGTTGTCGAAAAAGCCCGTCTGCTGTGCGAATATGACAAGCCCGATGACGCCTTCGAAGAGGTGGAACTTAGCAAAGATTATCTCAAGTATGCTGAGAATCCATATCGCTTCAAAAAGGGCAGGACCGGAGATGCGATAAATAGTCTCAGCATTTTGGTCTGCTCGACAAACAATGCAGCAGTTGAGAATATCGCCAAAGAGCTTCCTGATGGAAAGGCGTTCTGGGAGGGTATAGACGAATCTGAGAAAAAGGAGTTTCTAGAGTCAGATTTGTCCAACATTGTTTGGGGAAAGAAAAACGAGCAGAAACCGGTGGATGATCTCTATTTCTCTTCGGCGCTCGTTGACAATAATGGCAATCTTCGCGACCCTGCGCATCCTGGGCTTATGATTGCGGCATGTCTGGGAAACCGTAGGAATATTAATAATTTCAGAGATTGCGAGCTTTCTTCGCTGCAGTTTAGCGGCGGGCTGGGAAAGGGCAAGCGGTTTTCTAAGGCGAAGAAACTGTTTCTTGTTCAATACAAAAAGGTATCCGATCGATTCGATCGAATGGAGGAACAAGCCGCTAAGAAACGCGAGCTTCTGAACCTTAAATCGCGTTTGCCTCAATTGGATCGTGAGTGTCAAAAGGACGAGCGAAAGATAGTTGAAGAGCTGACAATCGAAACGGTATGCCTGCCTCATCCTTTTGAAGGCGGTGCTGCAGGCGATGTCCGGAAATATCTTGATGACATTGCGAAGTATACCGCCGATTATGAGGAGAGAAAGAGAGCGCTCGAAAAAGAGCTGCGCGATGCGGAAGAAAAGGCCAGTGGACGGATCTGGAGCATTTTGTATAAGGGTCGCGTGTCCGATTGCCGTGAAGAGCTCGATTCCTTTATGCAGCAAACCAAGTCGGAGCAGAAACTTGTTGAGCTGCGTACGGGATTTGAGGACAAATACGAAGAATTAGAGAATGAAAAGAAGAAACTAGTCTCTTTGCAGGTGAAGATTAAGGGGTTAGAGGACGTAGTCAAGGGCACTAAATCTGTCGAGACGATTGACGAGCGTTTTGTTGAGTCTATCTCAAAGGGGGATAACGAAAGCCGAAAGAGCGCTCATCTTTATAATCCATCCGATGACGATGAACTAAAAAAGGAGCGTAACCTGCTATTTCTGTACGCGCTGCAGGTGACACGCGAGTTCATTCTCGAATCAAAATGCATGCGGAACAACATTACGTTTCTACGAACATACTGGGGAGCTAAAGACAAAGGCGCCGATTCTGGCAAAAAGGAGTTGATAGAGTTCACGCAAGCCGACAGACGGAAGATGGCCCCTGCGCTTTTTCAGGCACTCGGTTTGCTTACCCCAGTGATTTCTTCCACATTTGCGTCGATTGGTCGCATGCTTGAGGATGTTCAGATTGGTGGGGCTGTACCCCTGTTCGGCCTGTTGATTATAGATGAGGCTGGACAGGCGGTGCCGTATGCCGCTTTGGGTGCCCTTGCCCGCAGTCGACGTGCAATGATTGTCGGCGACCCTTCTCAGATTGAGCCTGTGATTACTGGGGATGTTAAGGAGCTCCGCGCTACCCTTGGTAAAAAAGTATTGCTGCCGTTTAAGGGAGACATGGCTTCGGTCCAACGACTTGCCGATGCCGTTAATCCCTATGGCCATCTGCGCAGCAATGGCGAGGGTGATCAATGGATTGGTTGCCCGCTTGTGGTTCATCGTCGCTGCATATCGCCCATGTTCGATATCTCGAATGAAATTTCGTATCAGGGCTCCATGCTTAACGAGACGGCTAATCCAAAAAAGGATCTCGCTGGCAGCTTTTATCTAAAGTCCTCACAGTGGATCAATGTTGCAGGATTTGAACGCGGCAATCGCGACCACTATGTTGATGCTCAGGGCGACAGAGTGTACGAGATTGTCAAGGAGGCTTTTAGGAAAACGGCGGCTGCGACTAAGAAAAAAGCCGGCGGGTCGGGTGAGCATGAAGAGTGTTCCATTCCGAGCCTCTATATCATTTCTCCGTTTAAAACTGTTGTCAGCGGGCTTAAGAATAGGCTGTTAGAAGAGACGCCTGAAGGAATAGCAGAGCGTGCTTGGAGTGCATTCGCAAAGTTTAATATTGGTACGGTTCATACGTTTCAAGGCAAAGAAGCCCATCAGGTGATATTTGTCTTGGGGTGCGATACAAGTCGTAGTTGTGAAGGTGCAATCAGGTTTGTAAATCCAAATATCGTGAATGTTGCGGCAAGCCGAGCTAAGTATCGCCTTTACGTAATTGCTGACTATGCAGCGTGGAAGATTAATGAGAACGTTGCAACGATGAAGCGAATTCTCGACACGGCATGGGTTGAGCATTGGGAAAAGTACCAGACAACTGGAGCTATTGAGGAGCTCAATGCGGCGAAAGATATGTTGCCGCGAGGAGAATCTCTTCCACGGGAGGCAACTGACGCGGACGAGGAACATGTCAATGAAGATGATTGGTGTTCTGATGTAAGCACCGATTCCTATTTGGACAATGTGAGCGAAGCGTTTAAAAGCTTTAATCTGGATGCAGAAGACTGTCGAATCATAGGCTTCTCTTCGCGCGAAGCTCTTCAAAGCGCATTTGCTGATTGCGCGTGCGACCAAAATGGCAAAAATAGGGTGCTTGAGAATATCGAACAGGGGCTTCTTCTGTGCAAGATATTTGGCATTGGCAGTGTTGGTACCGATAGCGATTCAGATTGCGCATTTTGCCTGCTAATGTTCTGCCGCGCGGCAGAGAGATACTTGCGTTTGAAATTGTTGCCGGCCTTAAAGGCCATTGCTCCCGATTATGTTGTTGCAAGAAAGCCGCTCAAGGAGCTTGAGAGCCTTAACCTCGGTCAATACAAAGGATTAATTGAAAAAAAGAGTGAGCTACTGGCATCCTCTGTTCGAGTTGAAAATACAGAGCTGACGCAGGCGTCAAAGGGGGACTGGTGGAGGACGCTCGGCGAAACGTTGGGTCAATTCACTAAATTTCGTAATAGCGCCTGTCATACCGATCGAGAAGAGATGGTTAGCGCGGGCGAGGTCTGGCTGGCGCTTCAATGTCTTTTCACTGCTTTTCAGCTTGATGAACATGGCCATAAGAGTGTGGAAATCATGCGAGAGGGCGTTGTTTACGAAGCGGCTTTTGCGGGGGCCGAACGTTTGCCGGTCTGTTACTCAATGGATCAGGCGGAAGCTAAAGGCTATGCCTCGATTTCGAAAATACTGAGCGTAGGTGGCTCAAGGATTAGGGCAGCAAAGGCCAATAACATTCTGATGAAACAAGGGTACCTGCGACTTTTCGATGAAGGCGAAGAGAGCGTGCAGAAATGCAAAGTTCCGTCCGCTAAGGGTTTGAGTCTGGGTGCAATCACTGTGCGCGGTGAAAAGGGGGACGGTGAAGTGTACTTCTATGCGCAGTATCCGAAAGTGAAGGCAAAGGATATATGCAACATAATTGAACGCGAGTCATGAGCCATCTCAAAGTCAAGTGAGTTTTAGGGTAAAGCCCGCAATCTAACGCTATATAGCGGTAGATTGCGGGTTGCTTTTTATCTCTTTTCACTATTCTGCAGGTGTCAGTTGTTTGAAGGGAGATTCAAAGATGCTTGAGTCCAATTGTATTTATATTTGCGACGAGTCGAATGAGGCGAATCTCACGTGCACGCTGTTGCAGATGAAGCAGATGGTTGACGAGGCAATTGATCTTGCCTATGAGCTCGAGGACTCCTCTGTTGCTTGCAAGGGAGTTGGTGACGACTTGTTGGCCACGTGGGAGTCGTTGTGCTACTGCAATGCCGCCGTCCACGAGCTTATTCAATCTGTTCTGCTTGAGCGTAAAGAGACCCTGCGATTTGATGAATTACAAATGCGTAATGATGAAGTGCCCGAGCGGCCAATATGCCGATAACAACATTTGTTTGTCTCTGGGGGCAACAGCCTTGTTCAATCCCTCGAAGACAGTGTTTTCTTACATTAGCTTGCGAACGTAGCCTTCTTTGAAAGGAAAAACATGAACACTTCTATCCAAATTCCGTCCAGCGCCGTTGAGTCTGCACCCCGCACCGCCAAAGGCGAGGTCGTCAAGCTCGTGCAGGGCGCGCTGCTCATCGCCGTCGCCGCATTCGCCGCCGTCGGTATCGCCTCTGTCGCCGCTCCGTTCTGCGTCTGGAAGGGCGAGGTCGCGCTGTTCCTGAACGAGTCGTTCCACACCAACTGCTCCGTTTCCGCGATTGCGGAGTACGCGTCGGCGGCGCCTGGGTCCGATTGGGCGTCAATGCTCGTGGCCGCGCTCGTCGCGGCGTACCCGGCCTACCATGCCGTTTGGCGCGTCCGCGAGGGTTTTGGGCTCAGCTGCGATGCCCCGGTGTTCAGCAGGCGCGTGTCGCGCCTTCTCGCCGCGGTGAGCGCTTGTTTGCTGTTGGCGATGCTGTTCATGGGCTATGGAACGAGTTGGCTCATCAACGGCAGTGCGATGGGTGACCAGGGCCTTGTTGAGTCGGGGCACAATGTATGGGCCGTTTCCATCATGATCATGCTGGGCTGCGCCCTGATGTGCCTGTTCAAGTGGTTTCTCGCCAAGGGCCCCGGACGCAATTTCGGCAGCGGCTTTGCCGTCGAGCTTGTCCGCCTCGCCGACGTCCTGCTGAAGCGCGCGAGCTCGAACCTGGTGCTGTGCTACGTGGCCGAGCTGCTCGCCTGCCTGCTGGCGCTGGCCTTCATCGCCGTGGCCTATGTCGTCGTGAGCGTGGCCATCGCGCTCGCGTTCGCAGCCGTGGCCCTGGTGGTGTGCCTTGCCGGGATTCCCGTTATCCTTGCTGCCTCGTGGCGCAGGTAGCGGGGCGATCATGCGAGTTCTTATCGTAGCGTGAGAAAAACTTGCAGAAATCGCAAGTTCTTTTCACGCGATGAGAAAAACTTGCAGATTGGCGCGAGGACGACGGCCCTCCGCGTGAGCGCGGTTTTGATATTGCTTGTTAATGTGTCCGAACGGTTGATTGGAGACAAAATGTACCCGAACTATGAGTGCAACAACTATCCCATGAACATTACGGATGATGACGGCCCGTTCCTGATCATGGAGGCGGAGCTGCCTGGCGACGTCGAGCTCAATGATGAGTTTAAGAAAGACGCCAGCTATAGATATTCGTGTGCGACTGTTTCTGCGGCGATCGATCTTTGCAAGTCAATGACGAACGGCGATGCCGATCCCTGGTATGAAAGTTGGGAGAAGGCGGTTGAGCGTTATCCGCTCGAGAAATGCGAGGATGCGACAGCGCTGTATTGGATTGAGCCGACCGATCCGTACAAGGCGCTGTGCGCCTTCCATCCCCATCCCGATCTTGAGCGGTACGCGGCTGAGGCAATTGACGCCGTTGACACCTATCTGCTGGAGCGCGAGTACTGTCCCTTTACGATCAACCACTTAGATCTAAAGGATGTTGACGTCCTGCTCAGCGCTGCTTGGGGATTGGCTCGAGTCCTTAAAGAAATTTGGGGAACTTGCGACCCTGATGTTATGGAAAAGATTGAGGATGCTACGTACAGTGCGCATATAACGGTTAGGGACCTGATCGCGGGTGAAGAGGCGGTCAAAGCTAGCTCGAAGTCCGATGAGAATCTTTAGCCGCCGCGCTGATCGGCGCGCCTGATTGACAGGCTGTCGGAAAAGTCCGGACAGCCTGTCAACCCCGGCCGTTACATCGTCCCCTTACTCGCGGCGTAATGTCCCGCCTGCTTAAGGGCATCCTCGTAGGCGCGCTGTTTTGCTTCGTACTCTTGCGCGCAGCGCTCCTGTTCTGCTTGCCCGGGAACAGGCACGGTCATGCTTCGCAGGTCTTTAGGAGATAGCTGCGCAAGCGAGTCTCCGTGTGAGGAGGCTAAGAGTTTCTGCTGTCCTTCATCGGATGACAGGTAGGCTAAGAAGAATCGTGCTAGTAGTTCATCTTTAAAGGATGCGCAGAAGACGACATCGCAGGGGACAATGAGTTTAGGGCATAACTGAGGTTTCTGAGGCACCGGCTCGCGCCTCATGCTTCCCGGCACTACGAGGGCCAGCTTAAATGGTGGTCCGAAGCGTGAGATCAGTATGCAGGTTTCATACTCGCCCAGCGGTTTGAGACGATAGAAAAGACCTGGATCCGTATCGCCCATATCGTAAATATCCGTGTCGGATACGCGCTCGGGTAGATCTTCGAAACCGATAACCGTTCCATCGACTAAGTGTTTAAGCGATAGGTAGTAGCAGTCAATTCGTCGGTCCGTTCTGCTAAGACCCATCTGTGGCATCTTTAAAAGAGTGCTACGGGGAATGCCGCGGCGTATGTCCGCTACGCTGCCAAAGCGAACGAAGGGCTCCTCTGCAAAAGAGGTGCTTTTAGCACTGGGAAGTAAAGGCCAGATTTTTTCGGCACCTCGATCGCCGAGACGCCAATGCGTCACATCGGTTGTCTTGGCGTAAGCATAACTAATCGAGTCTTGGATCTGATGCATGAGCTCGCTTGTCATGGGCTTGTTGTCAAATGACCGCCCATCAAAGAGGAAATATGGCTCGTTGGGTTTACGGTCGCTCAGAAATAGTAAGGCGTAGCCATCGCTATTGGCGGCGATCGTATTGGGAAGTAACACTATCGCTGTCAATAGTCCAAGCTGGCAGAGCAGGCGGCGCCCGTCTGCGGCGCGTGCCAGGTTGAGCAATCGGTTGGAGACTTGTACGACCGCAATGGAATCCGGGCGTTCACACGCAAGGGAAGCAGCGAGAAAAACGTAATACCATTCGCTGACCGAAAGCGGGCTTGGTACATCGACAAGTGTTTGCAGTTGACGGGCCCTCGACGTAAGGAAATCCCGAACATGCTCATCTGCAATTTCGAGCGAGGGCTCAAATTGAGTGAGGGGGATTTGCTCGGGGGGTCTGCAGTAGATGAGCGTGGGCTCATCGGTACGGGGCACGGCACCCGATTCTGGCGTTGAGGCAAAGACATCGGCTTTGGTAAATGTAAAAGACGGATCAGCGGATGTGCCGCGAGTTCTAAAGTCGGTGCTTTCGGGGTCCTTAAGGTCGATGCCCCAGATAGACCATGCGGGTCCATTTGCATAATCTTGGGCAAACTCAAAATCTCGGCAGCACAGCTCGATAAGCGTATGAGTTTTTAGCGTTGGCTGGAGTTTTGAGACCATAAAGGAAACCAGGTTTGCAAGAAATGCGCTGCTATGAGGCTCTGGATCCTGATTGTAGGCATGATAAAGGCCTAGCTTTGCTTGTTCTGCGCGAGACAGAAGCACGATTGCCTCCTCGGACATGCGTTGTGCGATATGGAGTGCGTCGTTGTTGGCAATGGCACGACGCGGTCAATTCATATTATCAGCCCAACTCCGATGAATTTGAAATTGAGTGTTTATAGCTTAACCCACGGGGGTATCAACTGCGTTAAGCTTTTAGAAAAAAAATTCTAAAAAAGAACGGGCTTTCGGACCAATATGTCATCAGCAATGAAAGGACAGCTAATGAACGGATGCGACATGTACAGAATCGAGCCGGACGCCCCCAAGAAGCCAACGGCGATGAATCTTTTCGGCATGATTCTGCAAACTGTCTTTGCGGTTGTACTCTACGTGGTCGCCGTCGACATGATGTGCTTGCTGACGACGTGGCTCGGCGGGTTTATGTTCGAGATTAGCGAGAGCAACACGGTGATCCCGCTCCATTCATGGCGCCTGGTGGCGTTTAGGGTGTACTGGGTTGTGCTGGGCGCGGCGTTTGTTGCGGCGCTTGCCCACAAATGGATCGTGTTGTTAACGGGAGGGCGCGAATCCGACATGTGCGAGCTGCTCGGTGTAATTGAGGGTGCCGGCGCATTTGCATCCGTCGTCTGTGCGATTGTCTGTTTGCTGGGCTATGCCGCCGTATTTGATTGGTGGGCCGGCGTTACCGGAAAGATGGCTTCGGATTCCCGCGCCAATGATTACCTGCTTTGGGCTGTTGTCTTAACCATCGGAACGATTGTCGAGTGGCGAATTGTCGAAGGGGTCCTCAAGGCTTTATTCCCTCATGAGTGCTTGTTCCACGGGCTTCGCTTTGCATCCGTCTGCGTGGTTACTCCTCTGCTTGCGCTTGTACCCACCACGCTGGCCATCATCGTGTGCGCGCTGGTGGTGGGCCTTTTTGCCGGGATTCTGTTTGCATCGCTTGCGATCCCCGTGGTTATCGCGGTTATTGGCATTGCCATCGCTATGAGTCGCTAACCCACAACGCAATCCAAATATCTCGCATAAAGAAAGGAACGACCATGTCGGTATTCTCTGACGCTCAAAAGCTTTTGCTGCTTGCCGTACTTACCGCTCTTATGGCTGGTGCCCTGATGTACGAAGTGTTGCATCCCACACTGTTTCCGCTGCTCAAGCAGGGCATTTTGCAGCTGCTCTACCACATTCCGGTCTTTACCCAGCCGGGCAACGTGATCTATCTGGAGTCGGCGACATCGCTGGCACTGTAGGAGTTTATGGGCTCGGGGCCACGTCATAGGTAAGAAAACCAATATAGAAAGGAAAACACCCATGGCTCAGAAGCAGTATCGAAACATCGATCGCTACCGGGACCTGCTCACTCGAATTGCGCCCTCGCGTCTGGTGGAGCAGACGCGTCAGAGTGTTATTGGCCACGAAGGAAGCTTGGAGGCCTTTGTGACGGCGCTGAGCTTTGAGGTCAACCGCTGCGTGATGTTGGCACGCGGCGCCGATCCGCGCGACGTTCTTTCGCCCGCCGCCATTTTGGTGATGGGTTCCACTGGTACGGGAAAGACCCACACCATCAAGGCCGTGGCAGATGCCGCAGGGCTCAAGCTGTTCGTGTTCGATGTCTCCACCATGACGGGCGAGGGCTGGCGCGGTGCCAGCATGATCAACTGCCTATCGCAGGTCGCGGACTATCAGGCTGCGAATCCCGGTGAAATTTGTTTGGTGCTCTTTGACGAGTTTGACAAGGCGGTTCGTGTCGAACCCGATGGGGGAGAAGTTGCATCGAGTTTTAGTCCATCGCAGTCGTTCCTTAAGCTTTTGGAAGGCGGGGAGATGCCGTTCGAATGTGATACCTCCAAGAGTGCGGCTATTAAGACGCTCAACCTCGATCAGGTTGTCTGCATTTTGGGCGGCGCCTTTATGGGCTTGGACGCTCTGGTGCGCAAGCGCCTGGGTGACAAGTCTGGCACCACGGTCGGCTTCGGATCCTCGTATGCCGCCGTGCGCACCGCCGCAAAATCGGCAAACGAGCTGCGAGACAGTGCGACCATCGAGGATGTTGAGACTTGGGGTATTATGTCCGAGCTGTGCGGGCGCATTGGCTCGGTGATTAACTTTAACGCCTTGAGCGTGGACGATCTGGTCCAGATTGCGTATGAACAGTACCTACCCAAGCACAACAATATGATGGGAAATGGCGCCAAGATGGAGCTGACGGCAGATGCTGCTCGCCTTGCGGCGAAGCGCGCGGTTAAGGAAGGTGCCGGCGCGCGCGGCATGCTCCGTCAGCTGCGTCCCCTTATGATGTACGCCTGGAGGGACATGCGGGAAGATACCTATATTTCCCGTGCGACCTTGGTCGTGAGCGACGGGGAACTTGCGGTTGCGTACGAGCGCTCTCATGAGCCGCGGGGTTTTTTGCAGGAAGAGATGGGGGAGAATTCGCCCTTTCTGAACGGGAGGGAGATTGAAGCCCTGGCGCTGGTGAACAGCTGGATGGAGCATGGGGACAAGGACGAGCATAGGCCGTATCAGCCCGAGCTTGCTTGGCTGGCGGATTTGATGGACGGCTCGGCGCTCGACAAGATCGTGCAGGGCGGCAAAGCATTCGATCTTGCTGGGGTCTTGTTGCGCGGCGTTCCGTTTGATGGGCCGGAGCGCATTGCCGCCCACGAGCTGCTTAAGGCGTGCGCCTGCTACAACGACGTGCTCTATGCCGATCAGGACAAGTATCGCAACCTTGCCCAGGTGCTTATGCTCACCAAATTGGTGTACAAAAAATCGCCCGATTGCTTGCTGAGCCCGCTCGATGTGGTTATGAACGGCACGACTACGGGCAACGGTTTTCAGGGTCTTGGCGAGTGGGTCGATGCCATGAGCAGGTCCGAAAAGCCTTCGTTGGAAAAGTGGCAGTACCTGGCGGCCGGGGAGGCCCTGCGGATTTACGACCACTTTAGCAAGCGCCCCGACCAGGTTAAGGAGCTTGCCGCCAAGGTGTCCCTGATGCGTGTCGCCCTTGCAGTGATGGACGTTGAGGAGCGTGAGGCATTGGAGTGCGATCTTAAGAAGCTGCTCGCTTCGTGCGAGTAATCGCCGACTGTTTCTCTTTCTTTTCTTTCCCTTTCTCGGCGGCATAGACGCCGCCACCTCAACCACCTCGCGTGAGTTTTTGTCCGCACGGGATGGTATTCAACACATGCAACAACTAAATCGGAGGTTTGACCATGGCTACGTGGGAACTCAACTGTCAATCGATGCTGTCGTCTGCGGGCGACAAGGAGCTTGCTCCCTATCTTGCACGTCAAAAGGCGATGCGCGAGTTTTTTGAGCGTGCGCTGTTTGTTCCCCAGGATCAGGACGGCGCTAAGGACCAGGACAACAACGGCCTGTACTTTTTGGGCGCCACGACGGGCTCGGGCAAAAACTACACGGCCGAGCAGGTCACGGCCGACCTGATTGCCGGCGGCTGGGATGAGTCGGGCTGTTTTAACAAGTGTCCCGGCCGCCGTACCTTGGTGTTTGTTGTTCCGGGTAAAGACAATCGCGACAACTATGTTGCAAGCGTGCGTGAATTGTTGGCTGGCCAGGGCATGAGTTGTGATGAAGCGGCACGCATGGTGTTCGATCTTCCGCGCGCGGGCGAGAACATTCTGAATTGGATTGAGGCCACCCGCGGCAAGGGTGCCGTGGGCGTGCGCGAAATCTCGTGTCCCATCGAAGCAGATGACGAGAGCTCTCATCGCGTCATTAAGCGAGCATGGCGTAACACTATGGAGGTTGCCGATAACCTTCTGCACATTCTTGATACAAAGAAAAGTCTGGGAAACGTTGTCGATTGTCTGACCCCCAGCCTGTGGGACAAGCTGTCGTTAGCCGATGCGAGCCTGCGTTGGGCAGTGAGTTGTGAACTCAAGAACATTACGCGAGGCATGGAGGTAATCCCTCAGATTTGGCCATCTGCGCTGCTCAACGACGAGAGCATGCCACATGTGATTGCCCTTACACCCCAAAAGCTCGTCAACAGAATCGATACGGTGACCGGTCCGGGCGTTGTGCTCTTTAACGCGGCGGCTGCAGAGAAGTGCCTATTCATCTTTGACGAAATCGACCACATGAAGGCTGACATGCTGTCGACGCTGACGGACGACCCCGTGACGTTTCAGCCGGATGAGGCGCTGCGCATCCTTGATCGTCATTTTAACGGCGGCGTGGTGGACCCCTTGCTGTTGGGAAATCGAGATCAATGGATGGCGGTCTACACACACGCTTCTACGTCGGGCGATCACAAGGGGTCGAATGCCGAGAGGAACAGGGTTTCGCGAGCGAGCGTAGAGGAAGCTGCCGAAGGAATCGCCAAGGATGCCGAGAATATTCAAAAGGCACTCGCCTCCTGCATTAAGGAAATGAAACTGCGCCCGCCTTTTGCGCTGTCTGACGAGGCAAAAGACGAGCAGCTTGCCGGTCGTGGTCTGTTTGGCAGTGATGATGTCTCGGTGGGCGATAACTCGGTAAACCCGTTGTGCTACAAGCTCAATGAGGACGGTACCCGCAATATGATTACGGCTCATGGGGCGAATGGACAGCAAACCGTTAACAAGGCGGTTCGTCGTGCGCGCGGCGTCGTTAGGATGGTAGTAGGTCACCTTGCCATCTGCGCCAGCCTTATGGATAGCCTGTATTACGGCAGCATTTCGTACAAGGACGATCTTTCGCGCAAGAACATCATCGATGCGCTGGGCATTAGGAACGACCAAACCAGTGAGAAATGCTTTTGGAATGCGTTGATGATGGCGCTGTTCTTTAAGAACCGTAAGAACGACGATATTGATGCAGCCGATGACTCGATGTATGCGCATGGCGTTGACTACCTAGTAATGGAAACCACACTAGACCATATGTTAACCACGTACCTAACCAGTCATGGCATTGAGCGCATGCCCGAGGCATACTTGGCCTCCATTGCTGCCAAAGCGCCCTGTGTGTGCATGAGCGCAACATGGAGCGCGCCGACCGTAAAGAACTTTAACCTGGATTACCTCGATGAGGTTCACGGCGTGGTTCGCAAGGATATGTGGATCGGCGAGCTCAACCAAGAGATCGTACGACAGACCAAGCTGTTTAACAAACGGGCGGCAAAGACGTACGACATTGACGTTGCTTGGGTTGACGAGGACAAGAATCTTGCCGGTATGGCTGCGTTGGCCGGCGGCGCTTTTGGCGGCGCAATCGTATCGCCCGACGAGACGTACGGGCGCGCGATGGAGTTCTTTGGCGGAATTGGCGTGAGTGAAGGTCTTGCGGTGCGTCTGCGCCGAAAGGTTGCCGATAGGGTGGGCACGAGCGATGCCAAAAGCATCGAGTTTGAGCTGGAACGCCTGAGTAAAGCGCTCGTTGCCGTGAGCGCCTGGGCGCGCGGCGTCGCGCGCAACGAACAGCAGGCGGGTGCCGTTTTTACCACCCGTCACATGGGAAACCATGGCGACTTTAATAGTTTGGCGCTGGATCTTGGCCGAGAAATCGTTGCCGAACTGGTGATTCGGAACGTTAAGCGTCCCGAGGCGTCGTACGAGGAGTCGCTCGCGGAGGCCAAGGATATGGTGCCGTGCTTTAACGCTGCAGAATGGGATACCGGCTGGGACGATACTCAAAAGCGCCTCGAGATGGGCCAACCAACCCTGATGTTCATCAATTTGTCGGTGGGCGGTTTTTCAAAAAATCTCAAATACAAGGTTCCGGAGAGCCTGTGCCGTATGGTGCGACAGGTTGATTGCGGCTTTGAGAGCATCGACTGCCGTCCCAAGATGGATCTTGACTTTCTGTACATTGAGTCGCCCACAAGTCGCTTGACCTGGGGTGTTGAGGTTGACTCAACGAAGTTTGTCCAGCAGGCGCTGCTCGGTGTGATCGAGCAAGAGGAGCTGGTGGCGCGCGGAGAGGCCCCGTTTACTCAAAAGCGCCGCAACGTACGACTGTTGCTGTCCGGAGCCAAGCAGAGTCTGCCAGTTCGCGACACCCTCTCGTATCAGGTCGAAGGTGCCCGCATTGTGGCGCAGGCGGTGGGTCGCTTGATGCGTACGAGCGTAAAGATGCCGCACGTGCAGGTGATGCTCGATCGCAAAATCGCCGGCGATTGCGACTTTTCGTTCCTGCACGATTTGCCGATGGGCTACGAGCTGGAGCAGGTGGTTGGCGCCTGCGCGGCCGTCAACAATCACATGGCGGACAAGAAGCAGCACGCTGCTAACAAACAGCAGAACCTTGCTGCCTTTAGGAACAACCTGGCGAAAGAGAAGCACGAAAAGCTGGCATGGAAGGTTACCTCCCTCGATGCGCGCGAGGAAGATCTGGCCGCCTTCGATGGCGAGCGCGACTTTTATCTGCATCATTTTTGCCTGCCGTGGGAGGACCTCGCAAGCTATCCTGCGCGCAAAAGCACCGCACTGCACATGCCGTTTGCCGCGAGTGGCTATGCGTATGCGCAGGGCGGAGCGTGTAAGGTGCCGCATTTTGAGTTTCCCAGCTATGAGGGTGAACCTGTCGAGCAGATTGCTGCCCGCCTGGAGGAGCGCTGCCGCTATAACGAGGGCCTTGAGGGCGCGAAGGTTCGCCAGGTAAGCCAGGCGGCGGCCCGCGTGCCCGAGTTGCTGTCGATTCGGGAGGTGCGCGAGCGTTGGTCGCACGACGGGGTGCCTGCGGCGCTGCAGCCGGCGGCGACGGCGCACATGACGCCCTATATGTTCCAGGCGGTGTACCTGGGGGGACTGGGAGAGTCTGCTGGTAGGGCCGTCTTCGAGGCGTATTATGACGGCCGCTATTCGCTTGCTCGTGGCGATGCGGCCCATGCCGAGACGGGCGGCGATTTTGAGGTGCTCGATGCCGCTGGCAACAAGACCGGGGTGTGGATCGATTTTAAGCACTATCGCATCGGCACCTACGAGGCCTACAGGCGCAGCGGCGGCGAGACTACGGATGCCGAGTGCTTTAAGGCAAAGGCTCAAAAGGTTGGGGCAAAGCGCCTGCTGATCGTGAATGTTTTGGCCGATGAGGCGGCGCTGGAGCTTCGTCAAAAGCCAATCGATGACGTGGGAATGGTCTACTCCTTCCCCTATATGGCAGCTGATGGAGCAATCAGTCTGGAGATGATGGAGGCGATCGGCCGTGCAATCGAAGCATAACCAGCCGTGTGGCCTGGGAGACATCGCTGTGTCCGAGCTTGTGTTGCAGCTCGATGCCGCGGCTGCCGAGAAGCGCTACTCGGTCTTTTGGTGCAACGTTGGCGATGCAGGCAAGCATGCCGTGGCGGACTTTATGGCCGATGTGTGCCAGACGGGCAAGGTCGTGGCGCTCACCCAGCTCGAGGACAACCGCGTCTTTCTGATGGTCAAGGCGGGCGCGCAGACGGGCGACCTTAACGCCCCGCTCGCCCATGAGCAAATGGTTCCGATTAAAACTCATTGGGACGAGCTGGAAGATTGCGTCGTGTTGCGCCTGCTATTCAACTCTTGCTCGCAGTTTGAGGGGGTCGAGGACGAGATTCCCAATGACACGGGACACCTGTATGTCATTAGTGCCAAGGGCGACCGCCGCGACGCCATTGAGGAAGCAGGAACGGGCCCTGCCAAGATTGAGACGGTCGAGACTGTTATCAACGAGGACTGCACCTTTGAACTTAAGATCCGAACGTTTGCCAAGCGGCGGGTGCTCATCGGTCGTGCGGCAGGCGACAAGCTGGAACTCGAGAAGATCAACAGCCAGGTGGGTTACAGGCTGTCGCCTGTGGCTACGGTGGTGCTGGCTCACGGACAAAGCGATGAGTATATCCTGCGCCGTGCCAAGGGCGATAAGCCGTCCAAACGCCGTGACCTTACGTTTTCTGCCCAGGCGGAAAAGGTCGCCTATACCAAGAAGGGAATCCTGTACCGAGAGCTGCAGATTCTTGAGCGTCGGTACAGCGATTTTGCCCAGATATCGCTCAGGGAGTATCCGCGCAAGAGCTTCTACGAGGTTCTGAAAAGCGACCGATACGCCCATGTGGTTGCGGAGCGTTCGTTGGGGCGGCGGGTTGTGGTTTCGTTCGCGGGTGACGGGCTTGATAGGGTAGCGCGCCAGTTGGCCGATCGGCTCAACGATTCCTCGTGGGGCGCGCGCGCGTCGTATGGCGGCAGGGCTGTTGATCCGCTGGCGTGGAATATCGTTGTGGTAGCCAACGAGGTCGCCGAGGACGATGGCTATGCTCTGCACGCTGGCGTGGTGGAGCAGCATGTGACGCCGGATGTGTGCGAGCCGCTGGTTAAGGCGATGCCGAATACAAAGGTACGGGGCGCACAGGAGGGAATCCTGGGAGCCATGCTCAAAGAGCTGCTGGTAAAGCAGAACGTCGTCGACGGACGGATGCAGGCGTTTGACCTTGGCTCTTTTGGCGTTGAGTCGGTGACGGTCTGCGGCGTGGTCAATGTTCCGCGTAAAGAGGAAGACAAGATTGAGCTGGATGCGCGCCTTGCAACGCTAACGATTGGTGCTGACGGGGCCATGGACTACACCTCGCATTCCATCGAGGATGGTCCCGTGGACGAGATAGAGCTTGAGCTGTTGACGGCCGACGGCAAGCTCGACAAGGATGCCTATATCTTTGACGTGCGGGCAGGTGGACAGTCTATGCTCGCGCGCGTGCGCGATACGGGCTTGACGACCTTCTCTAACAACTTTGCGACCTTGGTGCGCGATTACCAGCTTACGGGCAAAGCGGGCCGTAAGAAGGAGTTTTTCGAAAGCTACAACTCGCCCTATTACGGCATTGGAACGTTTGAACGTGTAGGGATGACCTGCTACTTTGTGGGCGTCAACAACGGCACCAAGGAGGACCTGGCGACGGCGATTCATGTGCGCTCGATTGAGGTGCTCGAAGGCGACGATCTGTCCGAGCTGCTGGTTCAGCTGGTCAATGTGGGGCTTTCGCGCCACGGAGCTCCCTCCAGGTGGCCGATTCCGGTGAAGTATCTCAACGAATGTGCCGCGCGTGAGGGCGCGGCGGGGGAGCCTGGTATTTGCTCGTGAGGAAACAGAGGAAACAGATTAGCTATAAGCGCTAGAAAAATAAAAATGTTCTTGCAACATGCAAGCAGAGCGCATATACTACAGTCATAGCGTATGAGATGGGGTCTCTAAAAGAGGCCAAGCACAGCAATTTGAGTTTATGTGGGCGGGACTTGAGCATGAGCACCAGCAATTTCTCCTTTAACAACGGCAATATCGATTTCATTAATCTCGAGACCATTTATGGCCGTACTGACCGTTCTCGCACAGAGAACTGGCCTGTATGCCTAGGTGAAGAGGCGCCAAGTGGCGAAGATCTCGAGTATTTGGATGAGATTGAGCGCGAGCGGAACTATGAGTTTGGCTTTTGCGAATGCCAGGTTCGCCGCGATTCAAATCGCTCAATTTAATTACCCCGTTATCACCTCTTTTTAATGGGGCAAGTTGGATCGACTATCTGTGGCAAACAACGGCTCACCGTGGGAAGGAATCGGCAATGAGCAAGAACATGAATAAGGACATGGACGGCAAGGCTTTGGGTAAGGCCAAGGCGGCTGGACGCGTGGTGACGGTTGCTGCGGCGACGATTGCCATGACGGGCGGCTCGCTGCTGTCGCCCCTGGCCGCGGCGGCGCAGGGTGCGGATGGCATTGGCGCTGCGGGCGCAACGGCTGCGGTGATGTCGCCGCTGACGAGCGCTGCGGTCGCCGGTGCTGGCGCGGGTGCTGTGTCTGCGGCGCAAAAGGTCGCCGACCTGCAGGCTGCAGTTGATGCGGCGCGTGCCAAAGCTGCTGCTGCCAAGGCCGATCTGGAAGCGGCTGCTGCTCCCTACGATGCCGCTGCCGCCAACCAGCAGCGGGCGCAGGGCGCCTATGACGCGGCCCGCGGTGCAAGCGATAGCGCGGCCTCTGCTGCCTCGGCCGAGCTGGAAAAGCAGCTGGGCGCTGCGCAAGACAAGGCCGATTTGGATGTCAAGACGCTTGAGGACGCTCAGGCTGCGCTCGATGCCGCCAAGAAGAACCTGACGGACAAGGACGAAGCCCTGACTGCCGCCCGGAAGGCGGCAAGCGATGCCCAGTCTGCGCTCGAGGCCGCACAGGCCGCTGCATCCGATGCCACGCCCGAGGCCGTAGCCGCCGCCCAGGCTGCCGCAGAGCAGGCGGCGATCGATTTGGAGCAGGCAAAGCAACAGGCCGAAGATGCGCAGACCAGGCTCTCGGATGCTCAGGCTGCCGCCGATGACGCCGCTGCCAAGCAGCAGGATACGCAGGTCAAGCTTTCGGCAGCTCAGCAGGCAAAGGCCGCGGCAGATGCGGACGTGGACGCCGCACAGGCGAGCTATGACGCGGCCAAGGCCGATCTGGATCGAGCCGAGCAGGGCGCTGCGGGCCCGGAGTACGAGGACGCTAAGGCAAAGGTAAACGCTGCGTCCGAGGCGCTGGCGGCCGCCAAGGCCACGCAGTCGCAGCGCGAGGATGAGCTTGCTGCTGCCGAGCAAGAGGTGAGTGCCGCCGAGGGCGAGGTGCAGACTGCACAGCAGGCAGTTGCCGATCAGCAACAGGTCGCTGCCGAAGCCCAGTCCAAGCTGGGTGCCGCTGTTGCCGCCAAGACAGCAGCCGACGCCGCCCTCGACCAGGCCAAGACCGATCATGCCTCCGCGCTCACGGAGCTGGCCGATGCCCAGGCCAAGCTTTCGGCAGCAAAGGACGAGAAAGACGCTGCCGACAAGGCGCTCGATCAGGCGACGGCTCAAAAGCAGCAGGCCGACCAGGCTGTGGCTCAGGCCCAGGCCAAGCTCGATGCCGCTCAGGCAACGGCGAATGCATCGGCGGAGAACTACCGCCAGGGTGCTATCGCGTTCTTTAAGGGCGTGGGCGCCAACGACGCGGCAGATATCATCCTCAACTGCAAACTCGCTGGCTACAACAAGGTGGGCGAGGAGGCCGATGCGACGAGCCTGGCCAACATGAAGCAGGCGGTCGTGTGGCTCAAGGCGTGCAACGAGTATCGCGCGAGCGTTGGCCTGGGTGAGCTCAAGGTGACGTATGCCATGATGGCGACCGCCATTGCCGATGCGAACTTCTCCGATACGAAGGTCGCGCACGCTCAGCAGTTTAACGTGGGCGAGAATGTGGCGTGGAACTACGGAAGCAATCCGTTTAAGCAGTGGGTCGATCAGGAGAAGGCCGTCTTTGATGCTGCCGCCGCCTCGCTGGGCGCGTCGGGCCTTACGGGAAAGGCCGCTTACGATTTCTATACAGCGCATAGCTCCCAGATTGATAACTACGCCGCACTGCACGGTGGACCAAACCCTTCGGTCGGACATTACATCAACGTGATCAACCCCGATTACACCGTGACGGGCATGGGCGTTTGCACGCGAGGGACGCTGTACGGGAGTACACAGGCGCAAACATTTGTATATTCTGGTCAATGGTATAAGCCGTATAACCTCAATCCGATGACGGTTGCAGAGTATGAGGCTGCGTTGAATGCGTGGTGTGACTCGTTGGCAAATCCCGAGCAGGGCGTGGATGCGGCACGCAAGGAGCTTGCTGTGGCGCAGGGCGTTGCCGACGATGCCGGCAGCAAGGTGAGTGCAGCATCGCAGGCCGTTGCAGCAAAGCAAACCCAGGTTGAGCGCGCTGCCGCTAACGTTGATGTCGCGGCAACCAAGGCCTCGGAGGCCCAGGCTGCCGTGGCGCAAAAGCAGGCTGCAGCTGACGCCGCCGCGCGTGCCGTCAGCGATGCCCGCGCCGATTTGAGCGCTGCCAACGCCGCTGTTGCGGCAGCGCAGGACGCCGTGGCCGCCAAGTCTGGCGAGCTCGACATTGCCAAGGGCAAGGTGGCTGCTGCCAAGCGCGCACTGGACGCCGCTCGTGCCGGTGTTGGCGACAAACGGGATGCACTTGCCGCGGCCCAGGATGAGCTAGCGGCGTACTCAGCCGATATCGCCGCTGCTCAGCGTGCGTTTGATGCGGCGTCGTCTGCACTCGAAAGCGCGCGTGCCAATCAGCGCGAGGCGGAGGCCGAACTTCTTGCCACCCAAGGCGATGCCGATCAGGCAGGCATCGATGCTGCTGCCACTCAGGTGGAGCTCGATATGGCGCAGCGGGCTGCAAGCGATGCCGACGCCGTCGTGGCAACGGCTCAGGCAAAATCTGATGCAGCTGCCGCCCGCGCCTCTCAGCTTAAGAATGCCGCCGCAGCACTTGCCAAGGCCACTGGGGACAAAGCGACTGCCGATGCCGCGCTCGATGCAGCGGCGATGGCCGTGAGCGATGCCGAGTATGACGTGGTGGAGGCTGACGATGCCGTGGTGGATGCGACTGTCGCGCGCGACGCCTCTGCCGCCGCGGTTGCCCGCCTGCGCAGAATCAATATTGCCGAAGCCATTGTCAACGGCAGCACTGACGATGCGGACGAGGTACTTAACGCCAAGATCGCTGCGGCCCACGATGCCGCCGAGCGTGCCGCGACCGCCAAGGCCGAACTCGATGACGCCGTGGCTGCGACGGATGCCGTGGCGCCGGCATACTTGGAGGCGCTCGCCAACTACACCGCCGCCAAGGTCGAGCTCGACCAGGCTATTGCCGAGCTTAACGCCGAGATCGCTCGCCAAGAGGCCGCCGACCGCGGAAACGGCGAGCAGACCCAGCCCGTCACGCAAGTGACGTACCAGGCCAAGCATGCGGAGGCAAAGACCGAGGCCACGACTTGGCAGACGGCGATGCCCGCCACGGGCGATGCGTCCGAGCTGCTGGGTGAGACCTTCGTGATCGGCGGCACGGTCCTGGTGGCCGCCGGCGTATTCCTGTCCGATAAGCGCCGCCAGCTGATCCGTTAGGGACAGGGAAGCGCGCTGTTTTTGGCGCGCACCGCAGGGGCATGGGCTCTGCGGCGCGCGCCGCCTTTTTCTTCAAGATTGATTAAGGAGGGATATATGCAAATTAGAGGAGAGGCCGCGATCGCCTGCGGATTCATGGCGGGCCTGGCAACGGGGTTGCTGTTCGATGGATGTTTCGACAGCTATATCAATCGATTCCGCGACTCTGGTTTTTCGAGAGGCAAGCCTTGGAAAACAGCGTCGGCTCATCGAGAAGCGACCGCGCCCATCGAGCCCCGCAGTGTGGATACCTCAAAAATCAAGGTAACCGTCACCAAGAACGGCAAGATTTACCACCGTTCTGCGGGATGCAAAAACTTGTCCCGAAACGCCATTAAAACGAGCGTGCCATTGGCAACCGCACTCAAGCGAGGCAAGATGCCCTGCCCAACATGCTGCCCGCCAACAGTGTGCTCGATCTAGTTTTTTGGGTGTTTGATCCGTTTGGATGGAAGAACGAGGGGTAAGCCCTAAGGGGTGCGGATGCCGGGGCTGATCCGCAATTTCTGCCATCGATTTGTCTAGAGTCGCACAGCACGGAGGTGCCGCTTAATGTCCATTTTCGTTACCGGAGACGTTCACGGTGTTGCCGAGTACGGGGCGAGCCGCTTCTCGTCGCGCGTTTGGCCATTGGGCCGTACGCTGACGCGCGATGACGTGGTGATCGTTGCCGGCGACTTTGGCTTTATATGGAGTGGCTCGAACACCGACAAATACTGGCTCGACTGGTTTGAGTCCAAGCCCTGGACTACGTGTTTTGTCGACGGCAATCACGAGAACTATCATCTGCTGGCGGGGCTGCCGATCCGAGAGTGGAACGGGGGCCTCGTTCACGAGGCTCGCCCGCATGTGCTGCACCTGATGCGCGGAGAGGTGTTCGACATCGCGGGGAACACGGTGCTCGCCATGGGTGGCGCCGCGAGCCATGACAAACAGTGGCGCCGGGAGGGAAAGACGTGGTGGCCCGAGGAAATGCCGAGTGAGAGCGAGATGGAATACTGTCGCGCCTCGCTCGATCGTGTGGGCTGGAAGGTCGACTATGTTGTGACTCACGAGGCGCCGGTCGATTTGGCAGACGAGCTGTGCATGGAGTGCAATCGCGAGTTCTACGACGATTCGCTGCAGGCCTTTTTGGGCGAGCTCGACGGGCGACTCGACTACCGCACCTGGTTCTTTGGCCATTACCATGACGATGAATGGCGCGACGACAAGCATCGCCTGATCTACCAAGATATCGTGCCGATTGAGGCGCGATGCACCGATGAGTAGGGTGGGGCGGCGAGTGGAAATTCTGGGCAACAGCGTTAGGAGGTTCCCATGATCTGGTTTACCAGCGATACCCACTTTGGACACGAGAACATGCTGCGGCTCGCCGACAGGCCTTGGTCGACTGGTGCGCAGATGAACGACGCCATGGTCGCCAACATTAATAGCAAGGTCGCTTTGGACGACGAGCTTTATATTCTGGGCGACTTCAGCTTTAAGATGACGGTGCAAGACGCCTACGAGCTGCGTAAGAGCATTGCATGCAAGCACGTCCATCTGCTGCCTGGCAACCACGACAAAGACTGGACGCAGCCTGCGGTGGCGGATGCTTTTATCGTCGAGCCGCCCATTTGTGTGCTCAAGATCGACCGCCAAAAAATCGTGCTGAGCCACTATCCCATGGTCGACTGGCAAGGCATGTCGCACGGCGGCTGGCATCTTCACGGACATATCCACAGCTGCGGCGGCGCGTACAACACGTTCAACCTTAGGCAGGGGCTGCTGCGCTATGACGTGGGCGTGGACGCCAACGGCTACGCCCCGGTGAGCCTGGAGGAGCTCAAGTCGTGGTTTGCGCAGGTCGACGAGCCGGCGTGTTGCGTTAAATGGCCGTGGTGGGTCAACGCCACGGGCGACGAGCAGATCGAGCACGATCTCGAAGCCTATAAGAGGGAAGTGGTGATCCGATGACAGTCTATGTGACGGGCGATATTCATGGCGGCCTCGACATGCAAAAGCTGCGCGATTGGGACCTTGGGGATAGCCTGACGAGCGACGACTATCTGATTATCGCGGGCGACTTTGGCTTTCCCTGGGATTTCTCTGCCGAGGAATGTGCCGACATCGCTTGGCTGGAGTCGCGCCCCTATACCGTGCTGTTCGTCGACGGCAACCACGAGCGTTTCGATCACTGGGCGGAGCGTCCCATGGAGCTGTGGCACGGTGGGCTGACGCAGCGTCTGTCGGATACCTCCCCCATACGGCGCCTGACGCGCGGCGAGGTTTTTGAGCTCGACGGCTCAACGGTCTTTACCATGGGCGGCGCCACGAGCGTGGACAAGGAATACCGCATTCCGTATTCCAGCTGGTGGCCGCAGGAGCTGCCGGACGAGCGCAACTTTGAGGAGGCACGGACAAAGCTCGACGGCGTGGGCTGGAAGGTCGACTACGTGATCACCCACACCTGCTCCACGCGCATGCTCTCGCCCACGCTCTATCCGGCACCTGGCTGGAATTATCCAGCTGTCGATCGGCTTACGGCATTTTTCGACGAGCTGGAAGATCGCTTGGACTACAAGCGCTGGTACTACGGGCATTTTCATCGGGATGCCAACCCGGCCGAGCGCCACACCGTGCTCTACGACTGCATCGTTCGCCTGGGCGGCGAGCTCCAGCCCTGGGACGTTGCGTAGGGGCAGGCATAGCGAGCTCTTCGTATGATGCCTTGGGTAGTTACCCTACATTTTGGCAATAGTCATTATCTGTAGGGTAACTTAAGGCATACTGGGAGCTGGAGGAGATGCTGCTGGCGGTCTAGAGTTTCAACGCCATTCGGTTGGTGCCGGGTAGGGCTGCAAAGCCGAAATGCGCATAGAACGCTGCCGCCTCATCATCTACTGGATCGACAACCAAAGCTCGCGCTCCCGCTAGGGCAGAAATTTTCAAGGCGTTTTCGATGGCATCTTTGAGCAACGATGCTCCCAGACCAAGCCCCTTGAATTTCTCATCAACCCCCATCATTCCAAGCAACACTGCGGGAACTTGGGAGGGGGAGTTCCGAACGAACCATCCTCCGTCAACATTTTCGCGAGCTACGGAGTGCGTACATAGCGTATAGAACCCGGCGACTGCGCCGTCGTAATACGATGCGTATATAACCGCCGACCCTCTTCTTCGCGCCGAGGCTGATCTGTTTTTAGCCCATCCGTCTACAAGGGTATTACCGCAGTGGAAAGCCTCGATGCCTTGACCAACGGGGAGTTGAACGGGCTTGGTAAACGTGCTCATTCCCAAATCGCTTTACGGTCGAGCAACGCTTTTGCGGCTTGGGGCATGGGTGAGTCGAGCATTTCGCAAAATGCATCAAAACCATCAGGAGAAAGATAGGTTGTTGACGCCTCGGCGATGTCACGTGCGGAGCTCTCGTCAAGGTGAGCCGTGGCCCATTGGGTGAGAGTTTGCCCGCGCAAGGCCGCGGCGCGCTCGTAAGTAAGGCGTTGACGCTCGGTCAGCCTTAGATCCATACGGCGCTGTTTCTCAATCGTTGGCATGGTAAAACCTCCTTTGCATCATTGTACGGAATTATTCCGTACATAACAAGATACAGAATTACGCACTCGTCGGGGGGGTAGTGAAGGGGGCAGGGCGTTTGACTACTCGGCCATTACGGTGATGTTCTCGCGGTGCGCGCGGATGACGTCCCAGCTAAAGTGCTCGACCAGCCGCTCGGCAGAGCGCGGCGTGGTGTCCGGCGCGATGCCCGTTTGCCCGGCGAGCCAGCCCAGCAGCGCTTCGGGCGTGCCAAAGCGGGCGCGGAGTTCGCCCAGGTCCAGATCGCGGTCTCGTTTGGAAAGGCGGCGGCCGTCCGGTGCCATGAGCAGCGGAATATGTGCGTAGTGCGGCGTGGGCAGTCCCAACAGGTGCTGCAGATAGATCTGGCGCGGCGTGGACCCCAGCAGGTCGCATCCGCGCACGACCTCGGTGACGCCCATGGCAGCGTCGTCGACCACCACGGCTAGCTGATAGGCAAACACGCCGTCGCTGCGGCGCACCAAAAAGTCGCCGCACTCGGTGGCGAGTGCTTCGCATTGGGCGCCGTACGTGCGATCCACAAATTCGATCACGTCGTCTGCGAGGTCGTCGACGGTGGGCACGCGCAGACGTGTGGCCGGGGCGCGCAGGGCGCTGCGGCGGGCCACCTCCTCGGCCGAAAGACTTCGGCAGGCGCCACGGTAGATGGGCGTGCCGTCGCTCGCGTGCGGTGCACTCGCGGCGTGGAGCTCGGCGCGTGTGCAAAAGCAGGGATAGGTGAGGCCGGCGTCTTTCAGCCGGCGCAAGGCGCTCTCGTACAGGTCTAGGCGGTCGTGCTGGTAGTAGGGGCCTTCGTCCCACTCCAGCCCCAGCCAGGCCAGGTCGTCAATCAATTGGGCGGCAAGTTCCGGGCGCTTGCAGCGATCGTCCAGGTCCTCAATGCGTAACACGATGCTGCCGCCCTGGCTGCGGGCCGAAAGCCATGCGCACAGGCAGCTGAACACGTTGCCCAGGTGCATACGGCCCGAGGGCGACGGGGCGAAGCGCCCCACGACGGGCGCGGGAGCGGCCGGCGTCGTTGGCGCGTCGGCGGCGGTTGTTGCTATGTTGCGTGCGTTGATGTCCATGCGGACGAGTATAGCGCGGGGCGTGGTGGGGGAGACGCTGCCGTGGCCTGCAAGTTGCTGAGGCCACACGTTGCGCGTGCCGGACCACCGGCTCGGCGCCTTAATCGTCGTCAATCAATCTAGCCCTCAAACGACGGAAACCCCGGCAGCTCTTCGCAACTGCCGGGGTTTCCGCGGAAAAGGGGGACATGATCCTCAAGCGGACGGCAAAGGGGCAAACCGTTTTCGCTCAACTGCTTTATGCCCCTCAACTGGCGGCTCAATCAGTGCATGCCGCGCCCACACAAAGCCGCTACACCTGTGATGGAGCTATGAAGTGGTATCTATTGCCGGAGCGGGCTATGCCAAGGAGTGTCCCAGATTGCCGGCAGATAAGGAACGTCCCCAGGTGCCGGCGGCGGGCGTGACTTTTGTCCCGTTTTGACGCTCCGCTGACCTAGATGTTCGTCACATGAACTCGCAAACGTGGGACAATGACGCTACTGGTACCACAGACAAAGGATGTGCCTATGAACGCCCCCGTTGCCCAGCCCTGTCGGCAGCGCCGCCTGTTTGCGCGGTTCGCTTCCGTCTGCGCACTCGTCGCGCTTGCGTTGTTGCTGCTGCCTGCCGTCGCGCACGCCGACGGCTACTCCATGAGCCAAACCTATATCGGTGCCACGGTTGAGGCCGATGGCTCGCTGACCGTTGTCGAGGGACGCCAGTTCGATTTCGACGATGACATTAACGGCGTGTATTGGGATATCAATACAGGCTCTAACCAGCAAGGCGGCTCGGTGGTCGTCAATGTGCTGAGCGTCGAGGAAGACGACACTGCGTTTAACAAGGTCGACAGCGCAAATAAAGGCGACGACGGCGTTTACACGGTGGAACAGTCCGACGACGGCGTAAAGATTAAGGTGTTCAGCCCTCACGAGAGCGGCGACAGCGCAATCTACTACGTGAGCTACACCATGACCGGTGCGGTTATGAACTGGGCCGATACCGCCGAGCTCTACTGGAAGTTCGTGGGTGACGGCTGGTCTGCGGACTCCGATGACGTCGAGATGGAAGTCTACTTTGCAAATGCCGCTGCCGGGACGGCTGCCGTCAAGGGCGATAACTTCCGCGCATGGGGCCACGGCCCGCTGACGGGCGACGTGTCGCTCGATGCGGACGAGCCCATGGTCACCTATACCATTCCCTGCGTGCATGAGGGCGAATTCGCCGAGGCACGCATCGCCTTCCCCAGCGACTGGGTGCCGCAGCTTGCCGTCTCGGGCGAAAAGCGCATGTCGACGATTCTGAGCGAAGAGAAGGAATGGGCCGACGAGGCCAACGCTCGCCGCGCTCACGCTCGCATGATTGCCAATGCGCTTGCCGTGCTAAGTGTTGTCGCGGCGGTGGCCTTTACCGGCACAATCGTTGTGCTCAAGCTGCGCCGCCGCAAGCCCAAGCCGCTTTTCCAGGACGAATATTTCCGCGATGTGCCTTCGGCCGACCATCCCGCCGTGCTTTCGGCCCTCATGAGCTGGAACGAGGTGCCCGATCAGGCATATATCGCCACGCTTATGAAGCTTACCGACGACCGCGTGATCAAGCTGGAAGAAGCGACCGAGACCAAGAAGAAGGGTCTGCTCCGTCGCGAAAAAGAGGAGCAGACGTATCGCATCACAGTGACCGACGAGGCCTGGAAGGCTGCCAAGAAGGACGGCATCGATCGCGATGTGCTCAAGGTCTTCTTCGCCGGCGTTAAGCCCGATAAGGACGGAGTCCGTTCGCGCACGTTTAGCGAGCTGGAGGAGTACGCTAGCGAGCGCACCACATCTGTTGGCGACAAGCTCGAGGACTATCAGAGCACGGTTAAGGGCAAGCTGGAGGCGCGCGAGTTTATCGCATCGGATGGCACCATCGCCCTGGTTGCCGGCTTGGTTCTCGGCATCATCATCGTCTTTGGCATTCTGGGCTCTCTGATCTATACCGACTTTGCGGATGCCAATGTCGGCACCGCTATGATCTCGATCCCCGTCACGATCGTGGGCTTTGTCCTGAGCTGCACCTTCCGTCGCTACACGCCGGAGGGCGCCGAGGTGGCGGCTCGCTGCAAGGCGCTCAAGCATTGGCTCGAGGACTTTACGCGCCTGAAGGAGGCCGTCCCCAGCGACCTGATCTTGTGGAACAAGCTGCTGGTGATGGGCGTTGCCCTGGGCGTTTCGAAAGAAGTGCTGCGACAGCTGGCCGAGGCCGTGCCTGCGGATTTGCGCAACAGCGACGATTTCTACGACAACTACCCCTGCTACTGGTGGTATTACCATCACTACGGCAACGAGTCTCCGCTCGATTCGTTCAACGATGTGTATCACGAGACCATCCGCGAGCTGGCTTCGAGTTCCGATAGCTCGAGCGGCGGCAGCGGTGGCGGCTTTTCCGGTGGCGGCGGTGGCGGCGTCGGCGGAGGCGGCGGCGGAACGTTCTAGCGAGCGCTTGCTTTGGGGTGGATCTTTCTGGGCGGTTGCCAGGGAAGATTCATCCCATTTTTGTGCATCGAAACGGGTCAAACTTTCCGCTGAGGACCTTCGCGCAAGGGGCAGTGGACAAAAAATGCCAAATATGAGTACTGTTGCTGCGTTGGTCACATATGTTTGCACATAATAATGGGCTCCTAATGAGAGTACTTCTCGTTAGGAGCTCATTTTATTGAACATTTGGGGAGTTACGTCAGCTCGTGCAGCTGGTCGTCATGCCTATAAGCATCAAAAATGCCCCGAATCGCTGCTACTAAAAAGGTAACAGTACTCATATTTGATGTATTTTGACCACGGCTATCTACAAACCCCCTAGGCCACTCATTAGGGACAGACTTAAATGACTAGTTGTTGGGGATCAGTCATTGGGGACGTTCTTAAATGACTAGGTGTGGCTGCTTGGGCTAGGCTGTTAGATCGAGTTCGTAGAGGAAGCTTTCGCGCGGCATGGCGTGGCGGCGCTCTTCGCGGTTGGCGCGGTGCGTGGCCGTGCGCTTAAAGCCGTGCAACTCGTAGAACTTCCACGAGCAGTTGGAGTCGGTGTACAGGTGCGCGCTGGTCGCCCCGCACGAGGACAGATGTGAGATTGCGGCGTCGAGCAGCACCGATCCCACGCCCAGGCCGTGGACGTCAGGGTCGACGGCGAGCAGCGTGACCTCATTGTCATGCGGCAGTGGGCTTTTCTCGAGCAGGCGGTTGTTGGTTCGAATGGTGGCGCGCACAAATGAGAGGTACTCGGCGCAGACATCGGGCTCCAGCTCGCGCATCTGCGATAGCAGCGCGCGTTCGGTATCCATCCAATGTTCCTTGACGGTGGCGCCGGAGCTCTGTCCCGCACGCGCGAGCGCAATGCCACGCGCCTGACCGTCGATTACGGCAACCTGCGAAAACGTCGAGGACGAAAGGCAGTAGGCAAGGTCGCACGCGGCCTCGAGGCGGTTGTACTCATCGTTATCCGAATTGTTGTGCCAAAGCTGCTGCAGAATCAGCGCGATGGCGTCGAAGTCTTCGGTATCAAACGGTCGGTAGAGAACCCGCGAGACCATGGTGCCTCTTTCTTTTGCGGATGCATATCGAGCACAGTTCTACCACGCTATTGGCATCTAATTATGGTGCCCCTGTGTTCCTTGAACTCACCGTGCCCGATGCCGTGTCCATCCCCTCCGCTCGCAAACTTTTTCTGCACAGCCGTGCGTTGCGGGGTGCATCGATGCGCTCGATGCGCTACATTAAATCAGTATTTTCAATGCCGCTGCGCGAGCGCTGCAGATCGACGTATCACCGACTCACAGAGCACGGCGGCGTACCAGACAGGAGGACTGCATGGGATCTGATGTGAAGATCGCACGCGCGTTGATCTCGGTTACCGATAAGACGGGCGTCGTCGATTTCGCACGGACGCTGGTTGACGACTTTGGCGTCGAGATCATCTCTACGGGCGGCACGGCTCGTGCCATCGAGGACGCGGGCGTTCCCGTAACCCCCATCGAGGAGTTTACGGGCTATCCCGAGATGATGGACGGCCGCGTCAAGACGCTGCATCCCAAGGTTCACGGCGCGCTGCTTGCCCGTCGCGATTCCGAGCAGCACATGCAGGAAGCCGCTCAGCACGGCATTAAGCTGATCGACCTGGTCGTCGTCAACCTGTACGAGTTCGAGAAGACCGTTGCCAACCCCGAGGTCACCTTTGCGGATGCCATCGAGCACATCGACATCGGTGGCCCCTCCATGCTGCGCTCTGCCGCCAAGAACGCCGCGAGCGTTACCGTCATCTCCGACCCGGCCGACTACGACGCCGTCCTTGCCGAGATGCGCGAGACCGGCGGTTGCACCACGCTTTCCACCCGTCGTCGCCTGCAGGTGAAGGTCTACCAGACTACCGCCGCCTACGACACGGCTATCTCCCGTTGGCTCGCCGCCCAGGCAAGCGACGTGGCGGACACCTCTGCCAAGCTCGAGATCTCGCTGGAGAAGGTCGACGACCTGCGCTACGGCGAGAACCCGCAGCAGAAGGCCACGGTCTATCGCTTTGCCGAGGGCTGCGAGAACACCGCGAGCTCTCAGTTCCCGCTTGTGGGCTCCGAGCAGATCCAGGGCAAGCCGCTCAGCTACAACAACTATCTGGACGCCGATGCCGCCTGGAACCTGGTCCGAGAGTTCGACGAGCCGGCCTGCGTGATCCTCAAGCATCAGAACCCCTGCGGCTCCGCCGTTGCCGAGGACATCACGGCTGCCTACGACCGCGCCTTCGCCTGCGATCCCAAGAGCGCCTTCGGTGGCATCATCGCCTGCAACCGCGAGGTACCCTATGAGCTGGTTGAGCATTTCGCCGACCAGAACAAGCAGTTCGTCGAGGTTATCATCGCCCCGAGCTACACTGCCGAGGCGCTCGAGCGCATGGCCAAGCGCCCCAACCTGCGCGTGCTGGCGACCGGCGGCGTGGACCACGGCGCCCAGGTGGAGCTGCGCTCCATCGACGGCGGCATGCTGGTGCAGGAGGTCGACCACGTGACCGAGGATCCCGCGACCTTTACGTTCCCCACCGACCGCAAGCCCACCGACGCCGAGATGGCCGAGCTCGAGTTTGCCTGGAAGGTCTGCAAGGGCGTCAAGTCCAACGCCATCCTGGTCTCTAAGGGCAAGGCCGGCATTGGCATGGGCCCCGGCCAGCCCAACCGCGTGGATTCCGCGTTGCTGGCCTGCGAGCGTGCCGAGGACTTCTGCGAGCGCGAGGGCGTGGAGAAGGGCGGCTTTGCTTGCGCAAGCGACGCGTTCTTCCCGTTCCGCGACAACGTCGACGTGCTTGCCGCGCACGGCGTGACCTGCATCATTCAGCCCGGCGGCTCCAAGCGCGACGACGAGAGCATCCAGGCCTGCAACGAGCACAATATTGCTATGGTCTTCACGGGCGCCCGCCACTTTAGGCACTAAGTTTCGCCCTGGGACAAAATAATCTCTGCAAAAGACGGTCGCTCCGTTTGGAGGGCCGTCTTTTTGGTATAAGAGGACGGAATGACTAACACGAAAGGTATGACCATGCCCCAGATTGATGATGCAGAGCTGTTTGGCAATGCCGAGGACCAGCGTGCGTACGAGGACTTTTGCGCCAATCAGGAGGCGGTCGAGAAGTTTACGCTCGACAAGCCCGCGCTTATCTGCCGTTGGCGCATGTCCAACAAAAAGGTGCCCATGCTCAACCGTCACATTCGCGCGCTGTCCGAGCGCTTGGTGCAGGGCGAGCCGCTTACCCATAACATGCTCAGCTGGGCCAAGCAGCACGTTGAGTGGTCGCTTGCCGAGGGCGATTACACCGCGCACGACGGCGTGCTCATGCTGGTGATCGACGTTAACGGCAATGCCGCCATGACGGTGGGTGAGTACGAGCCGCTGGCCGATACTTCGGCCAAGGCGCTGCGTGCCCGCTCCGCCGAGGCCCGCTCCGAGGCCGACGAAACCGGCGTGGCGCCCGAGCTGCTTGCTTCCGTCAACGACGGTGAGCTGGCCTTTGTGGCGCCGGCAGACGAGTGCCTGTGCGGCACGGCGACGCTCATCGAGCAGCTGGCCCAGACCAAGGGCATCTCGGTCGCGCGCGTGGACATTCCCGCGCAGCTCAAGGGTGCCCTGTTCCTGGTGAGCGATGAGCATGGCGTGGTTCCCGCCGCCGACGCGGACGCTGCCGAGTCCGATACCGCGACGGTCGCCTTCTTTGCCGACGGCTACGAAAAGCTCCGTGCCCGCCGCTAAATGATTTTTCTGGGACGGGGATTTTATAATCATTTGATCCCCGCGCCCGCTGCGAGCGAGGGCGAGCCGAACGCTTTCGTTCGCGAACAGTTCTGTCACCTTGCCGCCGTGCGAGCCATGTGCCGGCGGTTTCGCGGCAATAATGGCTGTAAGACAACAAGAGGGGGAGCGGAATCCATGGCGCTGATCTATATCGTTGAGGACGACGAGCCCATTCGCCGCGAGCTTGCCGACATCCTTGTCCGTGCAGGTTTTGAGGTCGAGGCCTGCGAATTGTTCGAGCACGTCTCGCGTGACATCCTGGCCGCTGCACCCGACTTGGTACTGCTCGACCTGACGCTTCCCGTCAAAGACGGCCAGCATATCTGCCACGAGGTCCGTCGCGAATCCGAGGTCCCCATCATCGTCCTCACGTCGCGCACGACCGAGATCGACGAGGTCATGGCCATGACGCTCGGCGCGGACGACTTTGTTCCCAAGCCCTACAGCGCCCGCGTGCTCGTGGCGCGCATCAACGCACTGCTGCGTCGCACCGCGGCTGCCGGCGAGCGCAGCACGGTCGTCCACAAGGGGCTGGAGCTCGACCTCGCCCGCTCCGCGGTCACCAACACGCAAACCGGTGACAGTACCGAGCTCACCAAAAACGAGCTGCGCATCCTCTCTTTGCTTCTGAGCCGCGCGGGCAAGATTGTCTCGCGCTCGGCCATCATGCAGGACCTGTGGGACTCCGATGCTTTCGTGGACGACAACACGCTTACCGTCAACATCAACCGCCTGCGCACCACGCTCGAAAAAATCGGCATCAAGGGGTATTTGACGACGCACCGCGGTCAGGGCTATTCGGTCTAGGGGCCGGTCATGTCGTTTGCTAAGTTTTTTAAAGATGCGCTGCTTCCCGTCGCCGTGTGGACCTGCGGTGTGCTGCTGAGCTGCTTTGTGCTGACGGTCGCCGGAGCTCCGGCATCTATCGTGGTCGTGGCGGTCGGTGTGTCCTTTATCTTTGGCATGCTGGGCATCGTGATCGAGTATGCGCGCCGTCGCCGCTTCCTGCATCAGCTGGAGCGGGCGGCCGAGGAACTGGAGAGCCCCGCATGGGTGCAAGAGATGGTGCAGTGCCCGACGTATGCCGAGGGCGAGCTCGAGTACGAGGTCTTGCGCCGCGTGGGCAAGGCGGCTTGCGATGAGGTAGCGGAAGGGCGACGTCAAACCGACGACTATCGCGACTATATCGAGAGTTGGGTCCACGAGGCCAAACTGCCCCTGGCTGCAGCCCATCTGTTTTTGGAAAACCTGGACGGCAGCGAAGACGACCTGTCGCGCGTGGACGATTTGGGCCGCGAGCTGGCTCGCGTGGAGCGCTATATCGACCAGGCGCTGTACTACGCGCGCTCGGAAGTCGTGGAGCGCGACTACCTGATTCGCCGCTGGGATCTCAAGACCTTGGTGACGGGTGCGATTAAAGCCAACGCGCGCGAGCTCATCGCGGCACACGTGGCGCCGGTGTGCGAGAACCTCGACTTTGAGGTGTTTACCGACGAGAAGTGGCTCGAGTTTATCCTGGGCCAGCTCATTCAGAACAGCATTAAATATGCGCGCGAGGACGGCGCGAAGATCGTGTTTTCGGGCGCGTTGTTGGACGAGGGCCTGGCGAGCGAACGCATCGAGCTTACCGTCGCGGACAACGGCTGCGGCGTGAGCGCGGCCGACCTGCCGCGCGTGTTCGAGAAAGGTTTTACCGGCGACAACGGCCGCACCACCAAGCGCGCAACGGGCATCGGCCTCTACCTGGTGGCGCGTCTGTGCTCCAAGATGGGCATCGACGTCACCGCAGCATCCGACTCCGGCGAAGGCTTTGTCGTAACGTTTTCCTTCTCAACGAACAAGTTCCAATACTTTGAGTAGCCGGGCCGTCTTGCGGTGCGGACGGCTATGTTCCCGAACGTGAACTTAACTAAGGCAACTGGCGCTATGTTTCCGAACGTGAACATAACTATGAGGCTCAAATGGATCTCTCATAACAAAAACGTGCAGCCCAAACAAAACGTGCCGCCCCAAACGGGGCGGCACGCCATCTTTTATCAGCCAACTCGCTGAAGTAAGGCTGCGAAGGCCGCGAGGCCGGGAGGGGTTTCCTAAGGGCACATCCCGCAGCCGCAACGCGGCGAGGACGTGCCCGTGGAAACCCCGCAGGCCCCGCGGCCGGTGGGAGCAACGCTACTTCACGACCAAAATGTCGCAGTCCGTATTGCGTAGCAGGAACGTCGAAATCGAGCCCAGGAGCGCATACTTGATCGAGGACAGGCCGCGGGCGCCACAGAGCACCAGGTCGGGCTTGACCACGTCGAGCATCTCGTCCTTGAGCGTCTCGCGAATACGACCGGCGCGAATCATGACCTCGACCTCGGGAATATCGGGGTTGGCCTTGGCCTCTTCGAGCTGCTTGGCGATGGAGTTCTTAAATGCCTCCTCTAGGCCGTTGACCAGATCGACCGGATAGGAACCGGCGCTCTCGAGCGCCGTGGAATCGATGACGTGGCCGATGATCAGCTTGGCGCCGTTGTTCGCGGCGACCTTGATGGCGCGTGCGAGCACAAAATCCTGCTGCTCAGTACCGTCGAGTGAAACAAATACCTTGGTGTAGCCCTCGTTCATGGTTTCCTCCTTGGTCTATCGCACGGGCGCGGGGCTCGTGCGTCGGGCGGGCGCGGGTGCGTTGGCCGCCGGACACTTTATCTTGTTGCAGTTATACCCAAGGATTTCGGTTTGACCGCTCGCAATTCTGTGAACGGGCGAGTTTTTTGGTAAGGGTAGGCGCGGTCGCACCGCCAACGGTTGATAATGGGACATCGCCCGCATCGTCCGCAGAACATCTACCGGCGGGTGTCTAACGAGGGGGTCCCTTTGGATATTATCGAGCTTCTAAAATCTGCCTTCATGGGCCTGGTCGAGGGCATCACCGAATGGCTGCCCGTTTCGTCGACGGGTCACATGATCTTGGTGGACGAGTTCGTCAAGATGAACGTGAGCGAGACGTTCTGGAATATGTTCCTGGTCGTGATTCAGCTCGGCGCCATTCTAGCCGTCTGCGTGCTGTTCTTCCATGAGCTCAATCCGTTCTCGCCCAGCAAGGGCAAGGAGGGCCGCCGCGACACCTGGGTGCTGTGGGGCAAGATTGTGCTCGGCTGCATTCCTGCGGCGGCGATCGGCCTGCCGCTCAACGACTGGATGGAGGAGCATTTCTACAATGCTCCCGTCGTGGCGCTGGCGCTCATTGTGTACGGCGTGCTGTTTATCGTGATCGAGAACTGGCGCGCGAGCAAGCGCGAGGAAATGGCCGTTGCCGGTTCGTTTGGTTCGCGTGCCGTGGCGTCGGGTGGACGTCCCGCCGGTGCGCACTTTGCGGCGCCCGCCGCGGCTACCGCTGAGGATGAGGACGATGGCGAGAATCTGGACTTTGGCTCCATTGCCACACTCGAGGACCTGAGCTGGAAGACTGCGCTGGGTATCGGCTGCTTCCAGGTGCTTTCGCTGGTGCCTGGTACGTCTCGCTCCGGTTCTACCATCATCGGTGGCCTGCTTTTGGGCTGCACGCGCTCGGTGGCGTCCAAGTTCACGTTCTTCCTGGCCATCCCTGTCATGTTTGGCGCAAGTGCGCTCAAGCTGGTCAAATACTTCATCAAGGGCGGCACGTTCGGCACCAACGAGATCGCCATCTTGGGCGTGGGCTGCGTTGTGGCCTTTGTGGTTTCGCTCATTGCCATCAAGTGGCTTATGGGCTTCGTCCGCCGTCACGACTTTAAGTGCTTCGGCGTCTACCGCATCATCCTGGGCATCGTAGTGCTCGCATACTTCTTCGTTCTGGAGCCGATGCTCGGCCTCTAACTTAGTCGACGCTGCGCGGCGGCCAGGGCGACAACTTGTCATTCAAAGGGGGTGGCATGACCAAAAGGTCTATGCCGCCCCCTTTTCATGCCAATTTGTTCGCCCTGGCCACCGCTCGCTACCGTTGCCATGACATCGGTGGCTCCGTGATTGGTACATTGGGGTCAGGTTTCTTTGCACCAACGTGGTGCAGACTAACCTGACACCTTTGCGCCAAATCCGCTGGGGCGGGCCTGACGGCGGCGCACGGAGTCGTGGTGTGATTTGCGTCGGTGTCCGCGCGGCTCGGTATACTGATACGGCTCAAACTATGGCGCTGCCCGCAGGCGCGCCGTCCGTCAGATGAGGAGTCGCCCATGACCCAGCCCCTGCCCTGGGAAAAGAACACTGCCGCGCCCGTGTCGCCCGCGCCGGAACCCGTGCCGCTCGATGCGTACGCCGCCCCCGCCGCGCCGGAACCCGAGCTCGTTCCGCTCGACATCTACGATGCCCCGGCTCCGGCGTCCAAACCCGCCAAGCCGCTCGTCGATATCGATAGCCTGAACCCCGCCCAGCGTGAGGCGGTCCTGACCACCGAGGGTCCGCTGCTGGTCCTTGCCGGCGCCGGCTCGGGCAAGACCCGCGTCCTGACCTTCCGCATCGCACATATGCTTGGCGACCTGGGCGTTAAGCCCTGGCAGGTCCTGGCCATCACGTTTACCAACAAGGCCGCGGCCGAGATGCGCGAGCGTCTGGCAGCACTCATCCCCAACGGCACCCGCGGCATGTGGGTGTGCACCTTCCACGCCATGTGCGTGCGCATGCTGCGCGAGGACGCCGATCTGCTGGGCTACACCGGTCAGTTCACCATCTATGACGACGATGACTCAAAGCGCATGGTGCGTGACATTATGCAAGCGCTCGGCATCGAGCAAAAGCAGTTCCCCATTAACATGATCCGCAGTAAGATCAGCTCGGCTAAAAACGCCATGATCGGGCCCGAGGACATGCTCAAATCCGCCGACAGCCCCAATGACAAAAAAGCCGCGCAGGTCTATCTGGAGCTGGAGCGCCGCCTGCGCGCCGCCAACGCGATGGACTTTGACGACTTACTCGTGCGCACGCTCGAGCTGCTGCGTACCCGCCCCGAAGTGCTCGACAAGTACCAGGAGCGCTTCCGCTACATTAGCGTCGACGAGTATCAGGATACCAACCACGTCCAGTACGAGATCGCCAACCTGCTGGCCGCCAAGTACCAAAACCTCATGGTCGTGGGCGACGACGACCAGTCCATTTACAGCTGGCGTGGCGCCGACATCACTAACATCCTGGACTTTGAGCAGGACTTTAAAAACTGCAAGACCGTTAAGCTGGAGCAGAACTACCGCTCCACGGGTCACATCCTGAACGCCGCCAACGCCGTGGTGCGCCACAACTCGCAGCGCAAGGATAAGCGCCTGTTTACGGCTGAGGGCGACGGCGAGAAGATCCAGGCCTTCCAGGCGAGCGACGAGCGCGACGAGGGCCGCTGGATTGCCGGCGAGATCGAGAAGCTGCATGCCAAGGGTACGAGCTACGACGATATCGCTGTGTTCTACCGCACCAACGCCCAGTCGCGTATTCTCGAAGATATGTTCCTGCGCGCGGGTGTGCCCTACAAGATCGTGGGCGGCACGCGATTCTTCGATCGCGCCGAGATCCGCGACGTCATGGCCTACCTCAAGATGATTGTGAACCCGGCAGACGAGATGAGCGTCAAGCGCGTCATCAACACGCCGCGTCGTGGCATCGGCTCTACCTCGATCCAAAAGATCGAGCAGCTGGCGCGCGACAACCGTTGCTCGTTCTTCCAAGCTTGCGAGATCGCGTGCGCCGAGACGGGCATGTTTAGCGCTAAGGTCCGCAATGGCCTGTCGAGCTTTGTGTCGCTGGTGCGCGAGGGCCGCCGCATGGACGGCGAGCTCAAGGACGTCGTCGAGATGATTGTCGACAAGACGGGCCTGCTGCAGGCCTTCCGCGCCGAGGGCACCATGGAGTCCGAGAGCCGCGCCGAGAACATTCAGGAATTCCTGGGCGTCGCCGCCGAATTTGAGGAGACGCATGAGGATATCGAGGGTACGCTTGAGAGCTTGGAAGAGCTGCGCGCGGCCGGTGTTGCCGACGTGCCGGCCGGCGCCGAGCCCGAGCCCGTTGTGGTGAGCGCGCCTGCGCGCGAGCCGGGACCGTCCGCGCCCGCGTCTTCGTTTGAGGCGTTGGTCGGCGCTCGCGACGCCGCTGGTTCCAACCCGCTCGATAGTCTGGCGGCCCCGGCGCTCTCGCCGCAGGACGCTTTGGCTGCCGCCATTGCGGGCAACGCGTATGCCGCGCCGACGGAGATGCCGGCGGGTGCCGTGCATGCCGACGAGATCGAGCGCACCTACGGTCCGCTCACCTGTAAGGCGCTGCCGGCACTCATGGAGTGGTTGGCCCTACGCTCCGACTTGGATTCCCTGGCCGGCGAGACGCATGCCATCACCATGATGACCATCCACTCCGCCAAGGGCCTGGAGTTCCCGGCGGTGTTCGTGGCCGGTATGGAGGAGGGCATCTTCCCACACGTGCATGACTTTGGCGGCAGCGATGATCCGGGCAAGCTCGAGGAGGAGCGTCGCCTGGCCTACGTCGCCATCACGCGTGCCCGTAAGCGCCTGTTCCTGACCTATGCGGCCACGCGTCGCACCTACGGCTCGACCTCTGCCAATCCGCGCTCGCGCTTCCTCAACGAGATTCCGTTTGAGGATATCGAGTTTAGCGGCATCGGTTCTGCCGGTTTTGAGGGCACGGGCTGGGAGAAGCGCGGCGACCGTCACGGCACCTTTGGATCGGGCATGGGCTCGGATATGTACGGCGGCAAGGTGTTTGGCTCGCGTACGCGCTCGACGGGCGGTTCCGGTTCGCGCGGTGGATCGAGCTTTGACGATTTCTTTGGCGGCAGCAGTTACGGGACCGAGCGCCATCGTGGGGTTTCGCCCGACGCCGGCCGTGTTGCCTCGACCTTTGGTTCGGGTGCGCCGCGAGCCAAAAAGCCGTCATCTAAGGTGTCGCCGACGGTGGAGCGCAAGGTCGATCGCGCCAGTGCATCGCAGGACTTTGCCGCGGGCGATACCGTGAGCCACAAGACCTTTGGCACGGGTACTGTGATCTCGGTCGCCGGAGACATGATCGAGGTCCAATTCGAAAAAACCGGCCAGACTAAAAAGCTCATGAAGGGCTTTGCGCCTATAGTGAAACTGACCTAGGCGGCTTTCCCAGGCACGGCACCTCGGCCTTCAATCGTCGGGCATGACCTCAAGGTCTATGCCCTCCTCTTTCAGGCCGATCTGCCGCACCTGGAAAACCCGTACATCCGGCTAGGCGGGCGCGCCGGGGGCTTTGGTCGCCTGCTCGGGCAGTCCTGCTCGCACGGAGAGCACATTAAGTGCTCTCCGGCTCGTGCGGAACTCGCGACCGATGTTGCCCTATACGCCCACCCAGGTCCTCAGGTGACGTTGCTTGCGAACGTCGCTCTACTCGTTCGCTTTTTGGTCTGGAGAGCCGGGTGGGCTGATAGAAAAATAGATGTGAGTAGGGGCTCCTCCGTTGATGAACGAGGGAGCCCCTTGTTGCGTTTTGGTTGTTGGTGCGACCTAGAGGTGGCTGATGATCAGTTCCATCTTGCCTTCGAGGTCAATGGAGCTGACGATGCTGGGTGCCAGCAGGTGACTGCCCTTGTGGACGGGGTCGCCGCAGACGGTGCCTTCGCCGTCGATGACCGACAGGCACATGAAGGGCCAGCGCTGGTCGAGGGTCTTGCTGCCGTTGACGCGCACGCGATCGACGGTGTAGCAGGAGTTAGACTCGAGCTCGGTCACGCCGTCGATCTCGGGCGCGGTCACGGTGCCGTCGGTCGGTGCCTGAGCATTGAAGTCGATGCAGTCGAGGCTCTGCTCAATGTGCAGCGGGCGCAGCTTGCCATCGGTGCCGGGACGGTCGTAGTCGTACAGGCGATACGTCACGTCGCTCGACTGCTGCGTCTCTAAAATGAGCGTGCCGGTCTTGATGGCGTGCACGGTGCCGGAATCAATCTGGAAAAAGTCGCCCTTGTGAATCGGCAGCACGTTGAGCATGTCGTCCCAACGGCCTTCCTCGATCATCTGTGCGGCCTCGGCACGATCCTTGGCGCGCTGCCCGACGATGATCGTGGCGCCGGGCTCGCAGTCCAGCACATACCAGCACTCGGTCTTGCCCAGGCTTCCGTTCTCGTGCTCGGCGGCGTACTCGTCGTTGGGGTGAATCTGGATCGAAAGGTCGTCCTTGGCGTCCAGAATCTTGATGAGCAGCGGGAACTCCTTGCCCTCGCAGTTGCCAAAGAGCTCGCGGTGCTCGGCCCACAGCCACGACAGTGTGTGGCCAGCATACGGGCCCTCCGCGATCTGGCAGTCGCCGTTGGGGTGGGCCGAGATAGCCCAACACTCACCGATGGGACCCTCGGGAATGTCGTAACCAAATACGGTTTCGAGCTGGCGGCCGCCCCAGATCTTCTCGTGGAAAATCGGCGTCAGTTTAATCAAATCGGACATGTTCATACTCCCATGGTGTTGCGCGGCCGCCCGCTCTAATCGAGTCATAACGAGCGCCCGCATGACTACAAAAACCTATGCCAACGTTACGTTGTGCAGCTCAAAGCGGTCGCCGACGTTGCGCGAAATCGAGTACTCAAAGGCGTTGCCGCTATCCAAAAAGCCAATCTGGTTGAGTTCGAGCAGGGGAGCGCCGGGTTTGGTGCCCAGACGCTCGGCCTCTTCCTCGGTTGCCGCCACGGCGCGGATGGTGCGGTGGAAGCTCGAAATCTTCAGCCCGCATTGCTCGCGGATAAAGCTATAGACCGATCCGTATAGGTCCTTCTTTTTAAGGCCCGGTATCAGCTCGAGAGGCATGTAGGTGTACTCGATGACGATGGGCTTCTCGTCGACCTGGCGCACGCGCACGATGTGATAGGCAAAGTCGTCCTCGGCAATTCCCAGCTGAGTTGCGACGTCCGCTGGTGGATTGACAATCGAGAAATCGTAGACCACCGAGGTCACCTTCTCCCCGCGGTGCTCATACGAAAAGCCCTGGGCGCGGTCGTTTTTGCCCTGGAAAAACGCCTGGTCGGGAAGACCCGCCGTGTCCTTAACGTAGGTGCCCGACCCGCGACGGCTGGTAACAAGACCCTCCTCGGTGATCTGCTCGATCGCGCGCTTGACGGTGATCTTGGAAACGCTATAGAGCTCGCAGAACTCAACGACGGTGGGTAGCTTGTCGCCCGGTTTAAGAGCGCCGTCCTCGATGCTTCGACGGATATCTGCAGCTATTGCCTCGTATTTGGGAATCATGGAACCCCCTTTCCGACATACATAAATGCATAAGTAAGTATAACCCTCTGCGAGGCATCCATATAACTCCTATCTAAGAAGTTCGAGAAAGAAAAAAGAAAAAGACGCTTTACTCATAAAATTAGAGCGCTATAGTTGTAGCCAACAAACGGAACCCTGCCGCTCGGTAGGACCGACCGTTTGGGGACGGTTTTGTTTTGGCGGGTTGGATACCCAGATAACCGGTGCGCGCCCGCGCCGGATAACCTGCCAAGGCAAACCCGTCTCCAACCGGAAGCTCTAGAACACGAAAGCGAGGACTTCGATGGCACAGTATCAGCTGCCCGGCGACTTCTTCTTTGGCGCCGCTATGTCCGGCCCGCAGACTGAGGGCCAATGGAACCAGGGCGGCAAGCTCGAGAACCTGTGGGACACCTGGTCCATCCAGGATCTGGATTCGTTCTATAACCGCGTTGGCTCTTATGCCGGCAATGACTTTATGGCCAAGTACCAGGAGGACCTTCGCATTTTGAAGGACTTGGGCCTGGATACTTATCGCACCTCCATCCAGTGGAGTCGCCTGCTCGATGCTAACGGCAACCTTAATGAGGAGGGCGCCGCGTGGTATCACGAGCTGTTCCGCGCCTCTCGCGAGGCCGGCCTGGAGCCGTTCGTCAACCTGTACCACTTTGACATGCCCACCTACCTCTTTGACCGCGGCGGTTGGGAGAGCCGTGAGGTCGTCGAGGCTTACGCCCATTACGCCGACGTTGCCTTCCGCGAGTTTGGCCAGGAGATTAAGTACTGGTTCACCTTTAACGAGCCCATCGTCGAGCCCGAGCAGCGCTACCAGGAGGGCGTGTGGTTCCCGCAGCTCCATGACTATAACCGCGCTCGCACCGTTCAGTATCACATCTCGCTGGCGCACGCGCTGGCCGTGGCCAACTATCGCCGCGCCTATGACGAGGGAGCCGTTCGCGCCGATGCCAAGATCGGCATGATCAACTGCTTTACCCCGGTCTACACCAAGGAGAACCCCAGTGAGGCGGACCTCGAGGCCGTGCGCATGACCAGCGGTATCAACAATCGCTGGTGGCTCGACCTTATTACCAAGGGCGAGCTTCCCGCCGACGTGCTCGACAGCTTGGCCGAGGGCGGCGTTAAACTCCCGTTCCGTGCCGGCGACCAAGAGATCCTCAAGCAGGGTGTTGTCGACTGGCTCGGTTGCAACTACTACCACCCTACGCGCGTTCAGGCTCCGGCGAGCAAGATCGACCAGTACGGTCTGCCGCACTTTGCCGACGAGTACGTGTGGCCCGACGCCGTTATGAACGAGAGCCGCGGCTGGGAGATCTACCCGCAGGGTCTCTACGACTTTGGCATGGACTGCGCTAAGAATTACCCCGATCTTGAGTGGTTTGTATCCGAGAACGGTATCGGCATCATGGACGAATACAAGAATCGTGACGCCGAAGGGACCATCCAGGATGACTACCGCGTCGACTTTGTGCGCCAGCACCTGGAGTGGGTCGCCAAGGCAATCGCCGAGGGCGCCAAATGCCGCGGATACCATTATTGGGCCGTCATCGACAACTGGTCTTGGGCCAATGCCTTTAAGAACCGTTACGGATTTGTCGAGGTCGATCTCATGGACGGTTACAAGCGCCGCCTTAAGAAGTCGGCAGCTTGGCTCAAGCAGGTCGCAACGACCCACGTGGTTGACTAGCGACCAGGCGAACGCCCAGACCGCGCGCCGCCGCGCGCAAAACATGGCACATCTGGTGGCAAAGGGCGACAGACCACCGTGCGCATAGGAAAAGGCCGGATTTGATAGTTAGGAGCAATCATGGCCAGTGAAAACGGAAAGAGCTTCCTCGACAAATTTGCCGAGGTCTCTGCGAAGGTGGGAAACCAGGTTCACCTGCGTTCCCTGCGCGATGCCTTCGCAACCATCACGCCGCTCTATATCCTTGCGGGTATCGCGGTTCTTATTAACAATGTTGTGTTCCCCCTGTTCCCGCTCGATGCGGCGGGCCTTGCCAACCTTCAGACCTGGGGTTCGGCAATTACGCTGGGCACCCTCAACGTCTCTGCCATTATCTTGGCAGGACTGATTGGCTACAGCCTCGCTAAGAACGAGCGCTTCGATAACCCGCTTGCCTGCATGGTCGTCGCCATCTCCGCTTTCGTCATCATGATGCCGCAGCAGATCACCGCCACGCTTGCCGCCACGAGCCCGCTGCTCACCGACAAGATCACTTCTGCCGAGGTCACGGGCGCCCTTTCGACTGCCAACACCGGTACCAACGGTCTGTTCGCGGCTATTATCATCGCCCTGCTCTCCGTTACGCTCTTCATCAAGATCTCCGGCGTCGAGAAGCTTAAGGTCAAGCTGGGCGAGGGCGTGCCTCCCGCGGTCTCCAACTCCTTTAACGTCATGATCCCGATGCTGCTCAACCTTTCGATCTTCGCTGTTGCCGCGGCCCTGCTCGCCGTGTTTGCCGGTACCGATCTGTGCACCATCATCTCCACGTGCATCTCCAACCCGCTTAAGAGCATCATGAACGCCGGTCCGTGGGCTGTTATCCTCATCTACACCCTTGCGAACCTGCTGTTCTGCGTCGGTATTCACCAGTCCACCATCTCTGGCGCTACCGTCGAGCCGATCCTGACCATGCTCATCGTCGACAACATGGCTACCTTTGCCGCCGGTGGCACCATCCAGCCCGACCACTACATGAACATGCAGATCGTCAACAGCTTTGCCCTTATCGGCGGCTCGGGCTGCACCCTCATGCTCCTGCTCGATACCCTCCTGTTCTCCAAGAACAAGGCTTCCAAGACCGTTTCCAAGATGGCTCTCGTTCCTGGCCTGTTTAACATCAACGAGCCGGTTATCTATGGTTACCCCATCGTGTACAACCTGCCGCTCATGATTCCGTTCGTGCTCCTTCCCGACCTGTTCATCGGCATCACCTATGGTCTGACCTGCGCAGGCATCATCAGCCCCTGCATTGCCCAGGTGCCTTGGACCATGCCTCCCGTCATCAACGCTCTGCTTGCTACGGGCTTTGACTGGCGCGCTGGCGTGTGGCAGGCGCTCGAGCTTGTCATCGGCATGGCTGTCTACCTGCCCTTTATGAGGATCTCCGAGAAGGCCATCGCCAAGCAGGAGGCCCTTGCCGAGCAGAACGCTTAAACGTTGTTCTCCCTTTCACCGTTGCGGGCGCCGGTACGCGGTGCCGGTGTCCGCGGCTCTCCTCTTGTGTTGAGGCACAGGGGGTGGGTATAGTAACCACAAGGAATAAAACCAGTTGTCGTCTGCGCGCCGCGCAGTTATAAGGAGGAAACCATGAAGAAGATCATGCTTTGCTGCAATGCCGGCATGTCCACGAGTCTGCTGGTCCAGAAGATGCAGACTGAGGTCGCGAACCGCGGTCTGGACATCGAGGTCGAGGCTCGTCCCATGAACGAGGCTCACGATCACCTGGACGAGTGCGACATCTTGCTGCTCGGTCCGCAGATTGGCTACACCAAGGGCGATTTTGAGAAGGAGGCCGCCGGTCGTTTTCCGGTCGAGGTCATCAACATGGTCGATTACGGCCGTATGAACGCCGCCGGCATCATCGACCACTGCGTCAGTGTGATGGGCTAGGTGCAGCACATGGAGGATATGAATGAGCTGCAGATGACCTGCTTCGAGATCATCAGCTACGTCGGCACCGCTAAGAGCATGTATATCAATGCCGTGCAAAAGGCCAAGGAGGGCGATTTTGACGCCGCCGAGGAACTTATCAAGCAGGGCGACGAGGCTTACAACGGTGGACACGATGTCCATATGGGGCTCCTCAAAAAGGAGGCCAACGGCGAGCGTAACGGCGAAGCCCCGCTGATTCTGCTGCATGCCGAGGACCAGATGGCCGGCACCGAGACCATGCGCGTCATGGCCACGGAGCTCATCGAGGTCCACAAGCTGCTGCAGGCGCTTAAGGCCTAGTCGGCGTTATCGCCGCGATGGAGTGTGCGGTTCACCAGACAATTCAGTCCCTTTCACGGGCGCTGGGAGTTTTCCGTCTCCCGGCGCCTTTGTATTTGGCGAAGGGCTGCGCGACCTGTTGGGCGGGCCTTCGTGTTTTCCCAGATAAAACCTGCCAAAACAAACCTGCCCCTTTTTGGCAGGTTTTTGCCTTGGGAGCGGTACCATACAGGCAATGTTTAGACGAGAAAGGCGGGCTCCCATGGAACCTAAGCAGTATTACATCGGCATCGACGTCGGCGGCACTTCGGTTAAGGAGGGCCTGTTCGACGAGGACGGCAACCTGCTGGCCAAGGCCAGCGTGCCCACGCCTCCCATCGTTGACGCTGCGGGCTTTGCCGCGGTGACCGAGGCTATCGACCAGGTGGTCGCCAAGGCCCAGATTCCGCGCGCCTTTGTGGCGGGTATTGGCCTGGCCGTTCCGTGCCCCATCCCGGCATCGGGCGATGCCAAGGTCAAGGCCAACATTGCCATTAACCTGCCTGAGCTAAGAGTCGCCATTCAGGAGCACTGCCCCGACGCGGTCGTTAAGTACGAGAACGATGCCAACGCCGCTGCCATGGGCGAGGCCTGGCTCGGCTCTGCCAAGGGCGTACAGAACGTGGTGATGGTCACCATTGGTACCGGCGTGGGCGGCGGCGTTATCGTTAACGGCGACGTGGTATCAGGCGTTGTGGGCGCCGGCGGCGAGATTGGCCACATGTGCCTGAACCCGGCTGAGGAACGCACTTGCGGCTGCGGCGGCCATGGCCATCTGGAGCAGTATTCCAGCGCCACCGGCGTGGTGAGCAACTACCTTGCCGAGTGCGAAAAGGCGGGCGTCGAGCCCATCGAGCTCACCGGGCCTTCTGATTCCAAGGACGTGTTCCAGGCCTGCCGCGAGGGCGACAAGCTCGCGCTGGCCGCGGCCGATACCATGGCCGACTATCTCGGCCGCGCCCTGGCGCTTATTGCCAACGTGGTTGATCCCGAGATGTTCCTCATCGGCGGCGGCGCCTCCGCCTCGGCCGATGTCTACCTCGACAAGGTTCGCGAGCACTTTAAGCAGTACGCGCTCTCCGCCTCGCGCGAGACGCCCATTAAGGTCGCTTCGCTCGGCAACGACGCCGGCATCATCGGTGCCGCCTACGTAGCCCTGCGCGCCGCCGGTAAATAGCTGATGCAAGGGGGCCAGGTTACTTTGCACCAACATGGTGCAAAAGGGACAGCCTTGGCCTCCATGCCTGCCCCAAAATATGCCGTAGCCCTTCCGTCTGCGAAGGCTCGGCATCGGCGTGCTACCATAGCTACGTCCAAGTACACATATCAAGTGGAGGATATCCATGGCAAACGTTCTTGTCTTTGGTCACCAGAACCCCGATAACGACGCCATCATGAGCGCCGTCGTCCTGTCCCAGCTGCTCAACCAGGTTGAGTATGCCGGCAACACCTACGAGGCCTGCGCCCTGGGCCAACTTCCGGCAGAGTCCGCCAAGCTGCTCGCCGACGCCGGCATTGCCGAGCCCCGCGTGATTGAGTCCGTCGAGGCCGGTCAGCTTGTCGTCCTCACCGACCACAACGAGTCCGCCCAGTCCGTCGCGGGCCTTAAGGACGCCACGGTCTTTGGCGTCGTCGACCATCACCGCATCGGCGACTTCGAGACCGCCGGCCCGCTGCATTACATCTGCCTGCCCTGGGGCTCCAGCTGCACCATCGTCACCAAGCTCGCCGGCGTGCTCGGCGCTGAGCTTTCCGACGTACAGGCCAAGCTGCTGCTCTCGGCCATGATGACCGACACGCTCATGCTCAAGAGCCCCACCACCACCGATGTCGACCGCGCCGTCGCCGCCAAGCTCGGCGAGCAGGTGGGCGTCGACCCGGTCAAGTTTGGCATGGAGGTCTTCCTCACCCGTCCGTCCGGCTCCTTCACCGCAGCCGAGATGGTCGGCAACGACATCAAGATGTTCGAGCCCGCTGGCAAGAAGCTGCTCATTGGCCAGTACGAGACCGTCGACAAGAGCCGCGCACTCGGCATGATCGACGAGATCCGCGAGGCCATGCGCGCCTACGCCGCCGAGAAGGGCGCCGACGGCATTGTCCTGTGCATCACCGACATCATGGAGGAGGGCTCGCAGGTCCTGCTCGAGGGCGAGACCGAGGCCGCTCAGAAGGGCCTGGGCATTGCCGATGAGCACGACGGCGTCTGGATGCCGGGCGTCCTCTCCCGTAAGAAGCAGGTCGCTGCCCCCATCATGGCCGCCTGCTAGGTTTAGTTGACCGAACGCCACGACCGGATCGCGGACGCCCCGCGCTCCGGTCGTTTTTTGTGCACGGCGCCGCGTCGTCTCCCGGACAGGCGCGCCCGTGCCGTTGAGCAAATAATGTTCAACCTGTGGTTCCGCTTTTCGGCCACGCCTGCGTGCTTGTCGTGCAGGGTAGGCTAGATGCAAGCGTAATACGATAGAGCGCGGCGCCGCCACTTGGGCGGGCCGTGCTTTTTTAAGACGGGAACTTTCCCGTGAAAGGAGCCGCCCATGGCAGCAACTGAGCAGCTGTTCAACGTTCGTGAGCGCAAGCGCTTTGAACGTCACGACATCTGGGAGCGCATCGCCGAGAACGGCACGATTTCTGCCGCCGTCATGGTCTTCGCCGCCATCGCCGCCGTCATTTGCGCCAATACCGATGCCTACGAGGCCATCCATCACTTTTTGGAGACCCCGCTGTATGTGGGTCTGGGCAACCTTACGGCCGGTCTCACCGTTGAGCTTTTCGTCAACGACTTCCTCATGGCGATTTTCTTTTTGTTGGTGGGCATTGAGCTTAAGTACGAGATGACGGTCGGCGAGCTCAAGAATCCGCGTCAGGCCATGCTTCCCATGCTGGCGGCCGTGGGCGGCGTCGTCGTTCCCGCCTGCATCTACCTGATCTTTAACCATGCCGGCGCCCGCAACGGTTGGGCCATCCCCATGGCAACCGATATTGCCTTTGCGCTGGGCGTGCTGTCGCTTTTGGGCAATCGCGTGCCCAACGGCGTGCGCGTGTTCTTCTCGACGCTCGCCATCGCCGACGACCTGATCTCCATCGCCGCTATCGCCATCTTCTACGGTCAGAGCCCCAATCCGTTTTGGTTGGGCGCCGCCGCGCTCGTGACCTGCGCACTCGTGTGGCTCAACAAGACGCAGCATTACCGCCTTGCTCCGTATTCGGTGCTGGGTCTGCTGCTGTGGTTCTGCATGTTCAAGAGCGGCGTGCACGCCACGCTTGCCGGCGTCATCCTGGCCTTCACCATCCCGGCCAAGTGCGGCGTCAAGCTCGATAGTCTCACCGATTGGTTGGGCGAGTGCCTGCCGCTGCTCGATGACCGCTACGACGACGAGGCGCACATCCTGGGCCAGCACGACTTTACCGTCTCGACCACCAGGGTCGAGCGCGTCATGCACCGCGTGACCCCGCCGCTCATCCGCATGGAGCGTCTGATCTCCACGCCGGTCAACTTTGTGATTCTGCCGATCTTTGCGTTCGTGAACGCACAGGTTCGCCTAGTGGGTGTGGACATGAGCACGCTGCTCACCGACCCAGTGACGCTCGGCGTGTACTTTGGCATGCTGCTGGGCAAGCCGATCGGTATCTTTGGCATGACGTTTGCCCTGGTTAAACTCAAGATTTCCGAGTTGCCGCATAATGTCAACTGGCACATGATCGCCGGTGTGGGCATTTTGGGCGGTATCGGCTTTACCATGTCGATCCTCATCAGCGGCCTCGCCTTCCCGACGGCCCAGTTTGAGGTTCTTGCAGCCAAGGCCGCTATTCTCGCCGGTTCGGTCACCGCAGCCGTGCTCGGCATGATCTACATGAGCGTGGTCTGCAAGCATCCCTCGCCCAAAGACGAGTAAGAGCGCGAAAACCGGCTCCAGAACCGATTCGGGCGCGTTCAAAATGCGGATTCGGGCGGTGCTTGCCGCCTGCCAGACACGCCAGTGGTCAAAAAACGCCGTTTGTGAGTACTGTCACAAACGGCGTATCATTTTAGGTGCGGAAAATAATGAACAAAGTTATAAGAACTGTACGCTAATGAGTGACCATCGACTTCCAATTTGGCGCTAGCTGACGGTGATTAGGAAGTTTCAAGTCGAGTTTTGCCGATTTCGACCAAAAATCGCTGCTATTAAAAAGGTAACAGTACTCATATTTGCCCTTTTTTGGCCACAAGTCCTAAAACAAGCCTCGCCAAGGTCGGGAAGCGGGCCAAATTGCCGGCCTCGAGGCTTATTCCACCGTTCCGTAGACGGCGCCCCAGCCGTGGGCGGCCAAGGCGGAGTTGAGCTGGTCGCAGAGTGACTGGCGGTCGTAGTAGCCGGGCGGCAAAAGATTCACGATCTCCATGAGGTCGGGCGCCAGGTCCAAGATTTCGGCCTGTACGATCAGATCCAGGCGGTCGATGGCGTGGCGGTCGTAAAACAGTCCGTCGACCAGGCGCTGCAAGTCGCCGAATTCCTCGGCCTGAAACGATCCGTACTCCATAGTGCCTCCTTGGGCGCCCCACGCCGGCATGCGCGGCGATTCGTAATTGATTGCGATGAACTTAATCTATCACGGCTTCATAACGTTGCGACGATGGCGGTCTATACTTAGACGAACTGCAACGTACCGCTTCGCGAAAGGTCGCACCCCATGCAGACGATCTACCAGAAGATGGAAACCACCGAACTCGATGCCGCCATCGAGGCGCTTAAAGCCGAGGTTGCCGAGGTCAAGGCCAAGGGCCTGGCGCTCGACATGGCGCGCGGCAAGCCGTCGCCCTCCCAGGTGAACATTTCTCGCCCCATGCTCGATATCCTCAATGCCGATGCCGATCTGCACGACGGCAATGTCGACTGCTCCAACTACGGTTGCTTCGAGGGCATTCCCTCGGCACGCAAGCTGGCGGGGGAGTTCCTGGGTTGCCCTGCCGAGCAGACGCTCGTACTGGGCTCATCGAGCCTGCTGATCGAGCACGATATCGCCGGTATGTTCTGGCGTTGCGGCTCGTGCGGCAGCGACCCTTGGGACGCCTACGAGGCCGCGCACGACGGCAAGAAGGTCAAGTTCCTGTGCCCTGTTCCCGGCTACGATCGCCACTTTGGCATCACCGCCGACTTGGGCATCGAGAACGTCCCCGTCGCGATGACCGACAACGGCCCCGACATGGACGAGATCGAGCGCCTGGTTGCCGCCGACGATTCCATCAAGGGTATCTGGTGCGTGCCCAAGTATTCCAACCCCACGGGCATCACCTTTAGCGAGGACACTGTGCGCCGCCTGGTCGAGATGCCCACGGCCGCGTCCGATTTCCGCATCTTCTGGGACAACGCCTATTGCGTGCACGACCTGTACGACGAGACCGACGAGCTCGCCAACATCTTCGATCTTGCCCGCGCGGCGGGCACCGAGGACCGCGTGGTGGCATTCGCCTCGACGTCCAAGATCACCTTCCCGGGCGCCGGCATCGGCTTTATCGGTGCGAGTCCCGCGGTCATCGCCGAGTTCTCCAAGCGCCTGAAGGCCGGCCTCATCAGCGCCGACAAGCTCAACCAGCTGCGGCACGTGCGTTTCCTTCCCACCATCGAGGCGGTCAAGGAGCACATGAAAAAGCATGCCGAGTTCTTGCGCCCGCGCTTTGAGGCCGTTGAGCGCAAGCTCACCGAGGGCCTGGGCGATACGGGTTGCGCCACTTGGACGCATCCCCGCGGCGGCTACTTTGTAAGCTTCGATGGTCCCGAGGGCTCGGCCCAAAAGGTCGCCGCGCTTTGTGCCGACCTGGGCGTCAAGCTCACGCCGGCTGGTGCTACCTGGCCTTATGGCAAGGATCCGCGCGACACCAACATCCGCATCGCGCCGAGCTATCCCACGGTCGAGGACCTGGAGGCCGCGCTCGATGTGCTGGTACTGGCCGTTAAGCTTGTCGCTGCCGAGCTTGCGCGTGCCGAGCGCGCCTAACGCCTAGGGCCCCGCAAGTCCGCGCCCAGTACTATCAGCACTTTCGATTCGCAAAGGAGCGTATACATGGATTTGGGTATTTCCACCAATCCCACGCCGGAGCTCTACACCATCAAGGTGGCCGGCGAGATCGATATCTCTAACGCCGACAGTCTGCGCAATGCCATCGACCTGGCGCTCGAGCAGCCCACCGAGGCCGTTGAGCTCGATTTTGCTCAGGTGAGCTACATCGACTCGACGGGCATTGGTGTTTTGGTGGGCGCCGCGCACCACGCAGCCGATCATGGCAAACGCTTTGGCTGCGTTAACGTGCAGCCCCCGGTGATGCGCGTGGTCCAGCTGTTGGGTGTCGACCAGGAGATTTCGATCACCGCTGCATAATCTTTGCCCCCAAAAGGGCGTGCCGTTTGGCATATGTTTGTGATGCGCTCGGACGTTTTGACGTCCGGGCGCTATACTTGACCGAATGAATAGACGAGTTCCGGCCGAATGGCGCGGTGCGGGCTCGACTCACATCGAGCCTTGGAGGTATGTGTGTTTGGTATTGGAGAGGGTGAGCTCGCGATCATCGTGGTCTTCGGCTTTTTGCTGTTTGGCCCGGATAAGCTCCCGCAGATGGGCCGCACGATCGGCCGTGCCATCCGTCAGTTCCGCGAGACGCAGGAAAAGATGACGGCCGTTGTTCAGTCCGAGATCATCGATCCGGTAAGCGAGGCCGCTTCGGCTCCGGTCAAGCCCAAGAAGGCTGCTGTCGATGACGATTCCGATGCGGACGAGGATGCCGTCGAGACGGCTGCGCCCGCAAAGAAGGAGACCTTTGCCGAGCGTCGAGCCCGCCTTGCCGCCGAGAAGGCCGCGAGCGAGGGTGCCGCCGAGGAGACTGAGGCCGAGCCCGCCAAGGCCGAGCCCGCCGCTGCCGCCGCCGAGTCCGAGTCTGCTGTAGAGCCGGAGCCCGAGCCCGAGCCGGCAGAGCCCACGACGGCCGATCTCTACGCCCGTCGCCCCCGCAAGCGCAAAGCCGTCGTCGACCAGCTCGCTCGCGAGCTCGAGGCCGAGGACGATGCCGCTGCCGCCGCCGATGCCCCGAAGGGAGGCGATGAGTAATGCCTATCGGACCTGCGCGTATGCCGCTCTTCGATCACCTGGGAGAGCTCCGTCGCCGCCTGACCATCGTGGTCGTCTCGGTGTTTGCCGCAGCTATCGTGCTGTATTTCGCCACGCCCGTGGTGCTCGATATCCTGGAAGACCCCATCCGCTCCTTTGTGCCGGACGGTAAGTTCTACATCACCACCACGCTCGGCGGCTTTGGTCTGCGCTTTTCGTTGGCCATCAAGATGGCTGTTGTCATGTGCACGCCCATGATCATCTGGCAGATCCTGGCATTTTTCCTGCCGGCGCTGCGCCCCAACGAGCGCAAGTGGGTCGTGCCTACGGTGCTCGCCTCGACGGTGCTGTTCTTCCTGGGTGCCATCTTCTGCTATTTCATCATCATCCCGGCGGGCTTTGAGTGGCTCATCGGCGAGACCTCGGCCGTCGCTACGGCGCTGCCCGACCTGGAGAACTACGTCAACATGGAGCTGCTCTTTATGATCGGCTTTGGTGTGGCGTTTGAGCTGCCGCTCATCATCTTCTATCTGTCCGTCTTCCATATCGTGTCCTATGCGGCCTTCCGCAGTGCCTGGCGTTACGTATACGTTGGTCTGCTTGTGGGCTCGGCTGTGATTACGCCCGACGGCTCGCCCGTTACGCTGGGCCTCATGTATGGCGCCCTGCTCTCGCTCTACGAGATTTCGCTCGCCATCGCTCGCGTGGTCATTACCGCGCGCGAGGGCAAGGAGGGCTTGTTCGTGAGTCGTCTGGACCTGTTCTCGGACGACGAAGAGGACAGCGAGGAGTAAATCGGTATGCACGAGGTTGGCATTGTCAACGGCATACTCGATACAGTGATTCGCGCGGCGCGTGGGGCGGGGGCCTCGCGCGCCGTTTTGATAACGCTGCGTATCGGGGATATGACCGAGGTCGTGCGCGAGGCGCTCGACTTTGCGTGGGAGACGTTTCGCGACGAGGACCCGCTCACGCGCGGCTGCGAGCTTGCCGTGGAGGAAGTCCATCCACAAAGCGAGTGCCTGGACTGCGGAGAGGTCTTCGATCACGACCGTTTCCATTGCCGCTGCCCCCAATGTGGCGGCGCCAACGTGCGCCTGCTGCACGGCCGCGAACTCGATATCGCAAGTATCGAGATCGAGACCCCCGACGATTAGCACGCTCGCCATCTAGCGATGGGGTATAAAAAGGCCAAAGTAAGGAGCGCTAAGTATGGCCGAGAAAACGATTGATATCGCGTCGCCGATTCTGTCGCGCAACGAGCGCCTGGCAGATCAGCTGCGTCAGCGGTTTGAGCAGACGAACACCTACGTGATCAATGTGCTGTCGAGCCCTGGCTCGGGTAAGACCACCACGATTCTGGGCACCAACGAGCGCCTGCGTGGCAAAGCCAGCCTGCGCTGTGCCGTTATCGAGGGCGATATCGCCTCGGACGTCGACGCCATCACCATGAAGGAAGTCGGCATGCCCGCCATCCAGATCAACACGGGCGGCCTGTGCCACCTCGAGGGCAACATGATCATGGAGGCCGTCGACGCCTTCGACCAGGCCGTCGGTCTGGAGAACATCGACGTCATCTTTATCGAAAATGTGGGTAACCTGGTCTGCCCGGTCGACTTTGACCTGGGCGAGAACCTGTCCATCATGATCCTCTCGGTGCCCGAGGGCGACGACAAGCCCATCAAGTACCCGGGCATCTTCCAGCACGCCGGCGCGCAGCTGCTCAATAAGGTCGACGTGGCCCCGGCTTTCGATTTTGACATGGATAGGTATACTAAGACACTCGATGACCTCAATCCGCAGGCGCCGCGGTTTGCCGTGAGCGCGCGCAAGGGCGAGGGCATGGATGCCTGGTGCGATTGGCTCATCGGGCAGATCGAGCAAGCAAGGGCGTAAATCGGCCGCCATACGGGCGGGCGTAGCCGCAGAGACACGAGATAGGAGCCTCTTTTGAAGCTCATCATCGCAGAGAAAAACGATGCCGCGCGTCAGATTGCCGAGCGTCTGTCCACGGGCAAGCCCAAAAAGGACAAGGTGTACAACACCGCCATCTACCGTTTTGAGTGGAAGGGCGAGGAGTGCGTGACCATCGGCCTGGCCGGTCACATCCTTGCGCCCGATTTTTGCGACAGCGTGCTGTTCGATAAAAAGCTGGGCTGGTATTCGGTTACCGAGGACGGCGAGATGCTACCGGCCGACATGCCCGATGGCCTGGCACGCCCGCCCTACGACACCAAGCGCAAGCCGTTTCTTGCCGACGGCATCTCCATCAAGGGCTGGAAGCTCGAGAGTCTGCCGTATCTCACCTGGGCACCCGTCATTAAGCTGCCGGCCGAGAAGGAACTCATCCGCTCGCTCAAGAACCTCGCCAAAAAGTCCGACAGTGTCATCATCGCCACGGACTTCGATCGCGAGGGCGAGCTGATCGGTTCGGACGCCCTCAACAAGGTGCGCGAGGTGGCGCCCGACTTGCCGGTCGCCCGCGCCCAGTATTCTTCGTTTACCAAGGCCGAGATCACGCAGGCCTTCGATAACCTTGTCTCGCTCGACCAGAACCTGGCCGACGCCGGCGAGAGCCGTCAGCACATCGACCTCATTTGGGGTGCGGTGCTCACGCGCTACCTGACGCTCGCCAAGTTTGGCGGCTTTGGCAACGTGCGTTCCGCCGGCCGCGTGCAGACGCCGACGCTTGCCCTGGTGGTCGAGCGCGAGCGCGAGCGCATGGCGTTTGTGCCCGAGGACTATTGGCAGATTCGCGGCATGGGCGCCGCGCAAGGCGCTGCCGAGGACGATCGCTTTAAGATCGCGCACAAGACGGCGCGCTTTACCGACAAGGATGCTGCTGAGACGGCGTACGGTCACGTTGACGGCGCTACGACGGCAACCGTCGCCGCGGTGACCAAGCGCTCGCGTAAGCAGCAGCCGCCCACGCCGTTTGCGACGACCTCGCTGCAGGCTGCCGCCGCGGCCGAGGGCATCTCACCTGCGCGTACCATGCGCATCGCCGAGTCCCTCTACATGGCCGGTCTCATCAGCTACCCGCGTGTCGACAACACCGTGTATCCCGCGACGCTCGATCTGGGCGCCGTGGTGAGCGACCTGGCAAAGATCAACCCGGCGCTGGCGCCCGTGTGCAAAAAGGTGCTCGCCGGCCCCATGAAGCCCACGCGCGGCAAGGTCGAGACCACCGACCACCCGCCTATCTACCCCACGGGCGAGGGCGATCCGTCCACGCTCGATGGCGGCCAGCGCAAGCTCTACGACCTCATCGCCCGTCGCTTCCTGGCGACGCTCATGGGTCCCGCGACTATCGAGAACACCAAGCTCGAGCTCGATGTGAACGGTGAGCCGTTCGTGGCCTCGGGCGACGTGCTCGTGACCCCGGGTTTCCGCGAGGCGTACCCGTACGGTCTTAAGCGCGATGAGCAGATGCCGCCGCTTGAGCAGGGCGACACGGTCGACGTGTTCGACATTAAGCTTGAGGCCAAGCAGACCGAGCCGCCCGCGCGCTACAGCCAGGGCAAGCTCGTGCAGGAGATGGAAAAGCGCGGCCTGGGCACCAAGTCCACGCGCGCGAGTATCATCGAGCGCCTGTACGCCGTGCGCTACCTCAAAAACGATCCCGTGGAGCCGAGCCAGCTGGGCATCGCCATCATTGACGCGCTGACGCAGTTTGCCCCGCGCATCACGAGCCCCGATATGACCAGCGAGCTCGACGGCGACATGACTCGCGTCGAGCGCGGCGAGGACACCGAAGAGCATGTCGTGACGCACTCGCGTGCGCTGCTGGCCGGCGTGCTCGACGAGCTGCTCAAGCATACGCAGGAGCTGGGCGACGCCATCAGCGACGCCGTCACGGCCGATGCGCGCGTGGGCGCCTGCCCCAAGTGCGGCAAGGACCTGGTTATGAAGACGAGCGCCAAGACCCGCGGCAGCTTTATCGGCTGCATGGGTTGGCCCGACTGCGACGTGACCTATCCGGTGCCGAGTGGCGTCAAGGTGAGCCCGCTCGAGGGCGAGGCCGCCGTGTGCCCCGAGTGCGGCGCGCCGCGCATCAAGTGCCAGCCATTCCGCCAGAAGGCCTTCGAGATCTGCGTGAACCCCACGTGCCCCACCAACTACGAGCCCGATCTTAAGGTGGGCGAGTGCAAGGTGTGTGCCGAGGCCGGACGTCACGGCGACCTGATCGCGCACAAGAGCGAGAAGAGCGGCAAGCGCTTTATCCGCTGCACCAACTACGATGACTGCGGCGTGAGCTATCCGCTGCCGGCGCGCGGCAAGCTCGAGGCGACGGGCGAGACCTGCCCCGAGTGCGGCGCCCCCATCGTGGTGGTCAACACGGCGCGCGGTCCGTGGCGTATCTGCGTCAACATGGACTGCCCGACCAAGGAGAAGAAGCCCGCCCGCGGTCGCAAGACCACAACCAAGGCGAGCACGGCAAAGAAGACGACGGCTAAGAAAGCCACTGCCGCCAAGAAGACGACCGCGAAGAAGTCGACTGCCAAGAAAGCAGCCGCCGACAAGTAACGGCGCAGTCGAAACATTGCCCAAAAAAACGAGCGAGGACCCCGCGATCCTCGCTCGTTTTTTTGACCGGCAGTTAGGGACGTTCCTTTTAATATGAGCAGGACATTGTCAAGAGGCAAAATCGGGCCTGGCCCCAACGATATGGGGTCAGGCCCTCTCCCTATATCAGCCCGTCCGCGGCGACCTCGGCGTGTCTTACCGACGCTCGTCTTTGCAGTTTAATATCCGCCCGCGGCGATCTCTCGCTGGGCAATCCGTTGCTACGGCTGAGGCTTCTACGTCGAACCGACAGTCTGTGCACGCGTGTGGCGCCCTGGGCGCTCGCAGAAAAGGGACCTGAGGTTCGCCTCAACGGCTTCGGATCGAACCGCTTCCGGGGTGACTGGCTTATGTGCGGGGGACCGCCCCCCTACGCCTCCTCGGCCATGAGGCCGACCGCCCATACCCAGCAGGCGAGCTCGCGCGCCGTGGCCACGTTCGCCTTGTTGCCGTGGACCCCGCGCGCGAGCAGCGCCTCCCGCCTCTCGACCAGCCTCCGCACGCCCTTGGCGGCATGCCTCCGGGCGCCCCGGTCCGGGGCCTGGCCCTTGGCGAGGTCCTTCGGCCGCCCCGAGCACGTCAGGTAGTGCCACGCGGCCTCGACCAGCGCCTTCCTCAGGTGCTTGTTGCCTGCCTTGGTGATCGCGCCCCTGCGGTCGCTCTCCCCGCTGGAGTGCTCGGAGGGCGTCAGGCCGACCCATGCGGCGAACGACCGGGCGTTCCTGAACCTCGAGAACTCGCCGGCCTCGAACACGAGGTCGGCGGCGGACGCGGTGTCTACGCCCTTGAGGCAGCGGAGGGAGTCGACCCTCCTCCTCCATCTGGGCTTGCGGGCCTCGGCCTCGACGAGCCCCTCGAGCCGCGCCTTCTCCTCCGCCGCCCGCCTGACCGCGTCGACGTAGTAGGCGAGCACGTCGTTGTCGGCCCCCTCCGCGAACCTAATCGACTCGATCCAGGACCAGTGCGCCCGGGTCCAGTTGCCCTTCCTGCGGCCGGTGGGCGTCCTCTCGTCGAAGGCGAGCCCGTGCCTGAGCAGGAACTTGGAGAGCCGCTGCTTCGCGCGCGAGAGGTCGTCCCTCGCGTCCTCGAGCGCCCTGGTCAGGTCGCGGGCGGCCTCGCACTCGTCGTCGGGGACCCACACCTCGACGACGTTGCCGACCGACAGCATGCGGGCGAGGAACTCGGCGTCGTTGCGGTCGTTCTTCCTGCGCCTGTCCGCGCTGGGCTTGATCATCTTCGAGACGGCGCCGACCACGCAGTCGACCCCGAGGCCGGAGAGCCTCTTCTGCAGGTCGAACCCCGTGACCCCGGATTCGTACACGCACCTGGCCTTTGGGTCCACGGACCGCACCCACTCCGCGACTGCCCCGGCGTCGTAGCCGAAGGTCGCGCAGCGCACCTCCCCGGTCATGACGTCGAGGGAGACTGCCTTTATCGAGCGGGCGTGGACGTCGAGGCCGACGAAGGTGGTAGTATCGAGCATGGGAGCCCCTTCCATGAATGCGGCGTGGCCGCCGCGGCTGAATTAGACACTCACCATTGTCGGCCTAATCCGCGGTCTTTCATGCAGCAGGGGCTCTCAATGTTTTTATGTCCTGCTCATATCGTCTCTGCCGGCAGTTTAGGAACGTCCCTAACTGCCGGCTCGGGAACGACAAAGCGCTAGTTCACCTCGACAGGCTTAGCGCCGGGATAGCGCTCCTCAAAGTCTAGGCGGTACTTATTGTCATTGGTGCCCGCCACGTTGTCGCGCGACAGCGGCGCCACGATCTCATTCTTGTGGTCCGCAGGCTTGGCGTATTTCAGGCTGATCTCCCAGGCATCACAGATTGCGTCAATGCGGTGATCCAGGTCGTCGTACAGGGCGATGATATCCTTCCAGGAGCTGTAGTTCTTGGAGCTCGTCGGGACGTCCAGGTCCTCGACGATGTCGTAATACTGCTCGATGGTGTCCTCCGTGCGCTCGGCGACGTCGGCGAGATTTTGACGGGTGGTTCGATCCTCTTCCAGATAGTTGCCGTTGAAGTTCTGCGCGCAGCCACGGACCTGGCTGTCGAGATCTTCGAGCAGGTCGTAGTATTCGCTCAGGCGACGGTAGAGGTTCTGCTCGGAGAGCGTTGCTTCGCCGCCATCCTCGTCGTCATCGTCATCATCGTCGTACAGGCTGTTGGGATTGCCGAGAGGCTTTAGGTCATCGTCGTCGACGTCATGGTGCAGCTTAGCTACCTCGGCAGTCGTCTGCGTGGCGGCGTTGTCGAACGGTCTGATCGCAAAGAAGATGACCAGGGCGATGATGATCGCCACCAGCACAACGATAACGGCGATAAGCGGCCCGGTGCCGCTCTTTTTGGGAGCGGGGGTCTGTGGCGAAGCGGGCGCGTATGCGGGAGCCGGCTGCTGTTGGGGCGAGCCGCTCGCGACGGGTATGCGCTGCGTGGTCTCGACGGCCTCGGCCCTTGCGGCGGGGTCGGGGCTATAGGCGAGGGGGTCGTCCGCCTTGGCTTGCGGCGCATCAAGGGAGCCGGTCTGCTCAAAAGCGGGCTGGCTATCGCTCGCGGCTGTTTGCTCAACGGGTGCACCGCACGAGGTGCAGAACTTGGCATCATCTGCAAGACGCTTGCCGCACGAGGCGCAATACCGAGACATTGCCACTCCTTTCGCCACATTTCAATGCAATACGACGATTATACCCAGCATCCAAAATTCCCCATCATACGTTGCGGTGAAATAGGGACTGTTTGGCGGTCTTAGAGCTTCAATCAGTCCCTATTTCACCGCAACTTTGGAAAGGCGCCTTTAGCCATTGGGGACGCGCCGAGCACTGGGGTATCATGGCTTAGTTGATATATCTGCATTTACGCGCCTTGTAGGAAGGGGCTGCGCCCATGGCTTTTGAGCCTGCTCAACATAGCTTTATCACGCTCGAGGGCGTCGACGGTGCCGGCAAGTCCACGCAGGCGCGTCTGCTTGCCCGTGCGCTCGACCTCGCTGGCTATCAGGTCGTAACTCTGCGCGAGCCGGGTGGCACTGCCATCAGCGAAAAGATTCGCGCCCTGCTGCTCGACCCCGCCAACACGGCGATGGGAGACACCTGCGAGTTGCTGCTCTACGAGGCGGCGCGCGCCCAGTTGGTGCACGAGGTCATCGCGCCCGCCCTCGCTGCCGGCAAGGTGGTTCTGTGCGATCGCTTCTACGATTCCACGACCTGCTACCAGGCGTTTGCCGATGGCCTCGATCGCCAGATAGTGCGCGATGCCAACAACCTGGCCGTCGCGGGTACGCACCCGGCGCTCACACTCGTCTATCACATCACGCCCGAGCAGGCGGCGCTGCGCATGGCAGCCCGTGGTGCGGCAGATCGTATGGAGGCAAAAGGCCTGGCATTCCAGGAGCGTGTCTACCAGGGCTTTTGCGCAATCGCTGCCGAGGAGCCAAACCGCGTAAAGCTCATCGACGCCACTGCGACCGTCGAGGAAGTCTTCGCGCAGACGGTCGAGCAGGTTCGTGCGTATGGTCTCGACATTCCGCAGGAAGCCGTTGCCGCCGCGCTTGCCAAGGAGGCCGAGTAGCATGGCCCCCGCTCAGGCAAGCCTGCTGACCAAGCTCGACACCCAAGAGCGCGTGCGCGACTTTTTGACCAATGCCGTCGCCAGCGGTCGCGCATCGCACGCCTACCTGTTTTTGGGCGCGCCCGGCGCGGGCAAGCTCGACGCCGCGTGGGCGCTCGCCCAAGCCTTCCTGTGCGAGCAGGATGGCTGCGGCTCATGCGATAGCTGCGTGCGCGTCGCCCGCCATACGCACCCCGACGTGCACTATTACACGCCCGAGAGCGCCACGGGCTACCTTATCGCCCAGACCCGCGAGCTGCTCGACGACGTGCCGCTGGCGCCCATCCGTGCCAAGGCCAAGGTCTACATCATTGACCGTGCCGAGCAGCTGCGCGCCAACACCGCCAACGCACTGCTCAAAACACTCGAGGAGCCGCCCGAGGGCGTTATGTTTATCTTGCTGGGCACCTCGGCAGACGTGATGTTGCCCACCATCGTGAGTCGTTGCCAGTGCGTGCCGTTTCGGCTGGTGTCGCCCGCCGTCGCCGCGCAGGCCGTGAGCCGCGCCACCGGTCAGGACCCTGCGCGTTGCCGCATGGCGGTCGCCGTGGCGGGAAGCCCCACACGCGGCATCGAGTTTCTTAAGAGCGCCGAGCGCCAGGATGCTCGCCGTCAGATGGTTCGCGCCATCGACTCGCTCATCGCCGCCGACGAGGCCGACGTGCTCAGTCGCGCCAAGTCGCTCATCGTCGCCGTTAAGGCGCCGCTCGCCGAGGTCAAGTCCACGCAGGAAAAGGTACTCGAGCAAAACGCCGACTACCTGTCGCGTGGAGCATTGAAGCAGCTTGAGGACCGCAACAAGCGCGAACTCAACGCGCGCGAGCGTTCGGGTATCATGGAAGCGCTGGCGAGCGCGCGGACGCTCATGCGCGACGTGCTGCTGACACTTCAGGACGAGGCAGCCGACGTGGTGAACGAGGATGTGCGCGACACGATCGGTCGGCTTGCCGCCGCGACCAATGTTGCGGGTGCCACCCAGGCGCTCGAGGCGGTCGCGACCGCCGAGCGCAACATCGCCAGAAACGTTACTCCCCAGCTGGCCATCGAGGTCATGCTGTTCGATATCAGGAAGGCACTGAAATGCCGTTAGTCGTACCCGTTAAGTTTACCTACGCCTCGCGCGACCTGTGGTTTGACCCGCAGGACCTGGATATCCTCGAGGCCGATTATGCCATTTGCTCCACCGAGCGCGGAACCGAGATCGGCTTGGTTACGGCCGATCCCTTCGAGGTGCCGCAAGACGAGATCGGTCAGCCGCTCAAGCCCGTGCTGCGCGTGGCGAGCGACATTGACCTGCAGCTTGCCGACGATCTTGCCATCCAGGGCGACGAGGCCATGGTCGATTTCCGCCGTCTGGTCAAAGAACTCGACCTCGAGATGAAGCCGGTCGGCGTCGAGTACCTGTTTGGCGGCGAGAAGGCCGTGTTCTACTTTGCGGCCGAGGAGCGCGTCGATTTTCGCCAGCTCGTCAAGGATCTGTCCTCGACGCTGCACATTCGCGTCGACATGCGCCAGATCGGCGTGCGCGACGAGACTCGCCTGGTGGGCGGCTATGCCCAGTGCGGCCAGGAGCTCTGTTGCACGCGCTTTGGCGGACAGTTTGAGCCCGTCTCGATCCGCATGGCAAAAGAGCAGGACCTGCCGCTCAATTCCTCCAAGATCAGCGGCGTTTGCGGCCGCCTGATGTGCTGCCTGCGCTATGAGTTCGAAGCGTACAAGGACTTTAAGAGCCGTGCGCCCAAAAAGAAGACGCTCATCGATACGCCGCTCGGCAAGGCGCGTATTCAGGAATATGACACGCCGCGTGAGCAGCTGGTGCTGCGCCTGGAGAACGGCAAGGTCTTTAAGGTCAACCTGGCCGATATGACCTGCTCGGAGGGCTGCAAAAAGAAGGCCGCCGAGCAGGGCTGCAACTGCCGCCCCGACTGCGTGACGCGCGACGTGCTCGAGCGCATCGAGTCGCCCGAGATGCGCCTGGCGCTCATGGAGCTCGACCGCGAGAACGGCGTCGACGTGGGCGATGGCCTGTCGAGCGCCGACCGTCTGGCCGGTACGTCGATGCCCAAGCGCCGTCGTCGCGATGCCGATTCCGATGCTCGCGCCGGTCAGGGGCAGGGCGAGGGCCGTGGCCGCGGAAAGGGCCGTGGCAATGCCGCAACGCCTGAGGCCGAGGAGGCCGCCGGTGGCCGTCGTCGTCGCAAGCGCGCGGGCTCGGGCGATGTCGGCGAGGCTGCAGCTGCAGGCAAGAACGCCTCCCGCGAGCGCGAGGTTCAGCAGCCCCAGCAGCAGAATCGCGGCGGTGGTATGAACCCCACGCGTCGTCGCCGCCGTCACCTGTCGAGCGAGGAGCGCGAGGATGCCTTCCGCGCCGCAGCTGCTCGCGAGACCGGTGCCGCTTCCAAGGGTCCCTCGGCCTCCGATGCGCCTGCCGACAAGGGCGGCAAGTCACGTGGCGAGGATGAGCGCGCGCCGCGTCCGCGCCGTCGCCATTCCTCGGGCACGCAACAGAAGCCCTCAGTGCCCTCCGTTGCCGATCAGGTCTCGGATGGTGAGGTCAAGGTCACGCGCCGTCGTCCCGGAGATGGCGGGGGAGCGGCTGCCAAGGCTTCGCGTGGCGCCGCTCGCGACGAGCGCGAGCCGCGCGAGGATCGCGGTGGCGAGGGCTCGGCCGACCAGGGTCAAAAGCGCCGTCGTCGTCGCCGTTCCCGCAAGCCGCGCCAGGATGGTGGCGAGGGCTCGACCCCGTCTTCGTCTGCACCACAACCGCCCGCCGGCGAATAACGCCCGCGAGCGGATTTAACCCGCCTTACCCCAATCGCGTCGGGGTACCATAGCGCTGAATCAACAACCCTCCCTGCGACCGAACGTAGGGAGGGCTGTGTCTTGAAGAGCCATCTGAACAAATTGAGCCGTCTGCAGGGTGCCGGCGCCCTACCGTTTGCGGACGAATTGCTGCCGTTTGCCGAGCGGGCGGCACGCGAGGCACTCGAGGCATTGTCGCCAACACGATGCGCCGGCTGCGAGCGCGCCGGTGCGCTTATTTGCCAAGACTGCCTGGCCGCGCTCACGCTCATCGACCCACGTCATAGCTGCACCCGATGCGGTGCCCCGTTTGGGGATTTGCTGTGCACTGAGTGTTCGGTCGAGGGCACGTCCTCGGCAATGGCGGAGGCGCTCGACCGCTGCCTGGCGTGCTCCGTCTATGCGCATCCGCTGCCGCGCATCATTAAAGCGTACAAGGACGCGGGCGAGCGACGCCTGGCGCCGTATCTGGCGGAGCTGCTCTACGACACCGCCCTGCATGCCCAGGTCGTAGCGCCCGATCGCTTAGGAGGTGTGCTGTCCGGTGCGGATGCGGTGGTGTTTGTGCCTGCGACGGCGGCAGCGTTTCGGCGGCGCGGTTTTGATCATATGGAGGCCATTGCGCGCCCATTTTGCGAGCTGTCGGGTGTTCCTCTGCTCGATGCCCTCGTCAAGTACGGGCATGGCGACCAGCGCGAACTCGGTCGTGAGGAGCGTCGCGAGCGTGCCCAAGGCATGTACGAGACGGTTGAGGACGTGCACGGCCGCCGCCTACTGCTTATCGATGACGTTATCACCACGGGCGCGACCATGGCAGCAGCCTCGGCGGAGCTCAAGCGTGCCGGCGCTGCGGCAGTCGATGGCCTTGCTATCGCACGTGTTTGGTAGGGGTGGTTTTGTGGCAGTGAAGATTGAGCGGCGCAACGAGCCGACAGGCGAACAGCTAGCGGCTTCCGTAATCCTAACAGGCGCTTCAGCGCTGCGCATGATGCGCGCCGAGCGCCGGCGGATGGGCTATATCAGCTGGAAGGACTTTAATCCCGATGAAGAGCGCCGTGTGCTGCGCACGTCGTCGCCCTCGATCGAGGATATCTATCTTCCTGACTTGGTGCGAATTGGAGCCAAAAGTGGCGAGGTGCAAGAAGATCTGTGCTTGCTGGTGGGATCTGCGGCGCAGCGCCGCCGCATGCCTGGCGTAGGCTGGTCCGTGTGTTCCGGGTTGCCCGCCGGCTCGATTCTAGAGGTGGAACCGGGGGTGTACAGCCTATCTCCCGAGGCCCTTTGTGTTGCCGTTGCGCGCGAGGTCGGCTGCATCCAGGCGTTTGCCCTGGCCCAGGAGCTGTGCTCTAAGATTTCACTGAGCGACCGCGGGAAGTATCTGCCTCCCTACACCTCGCCTGTTACGAATAAACTTGCAAAGGACAAGGACCAGCCAGCAGACGTGGGCTACTTTGAAGTCGAGCCGGCGCTGACGCCCGATCGCCTGGCAGATTACCTTGCGGCATGCAAGGGGAATGTGGCCAAACAGCTGCTGCGTCTGTGTCCCTATCTTTCGGAAAACCTGCGCTCACCCATGGAGTGCATCATGCTCGCTCTGTTTTCGCTTCCGTTTTCCTATGGCGGGTTTGCCTGCGGACCTTTTAAGACCGACTACAAGATCGAGTTCGATGACCGTGCGCAGGCAATCTCGGGGATGCCTCATGCAGTTTGCGATGCGTATCAAGAAGCGGCCCGGTTTGACCTGGAATACAACGGTGAGCTGGGTCATTCCTCTCGGAGGGGACGTATCCATGATGAAAAGCGCAACACGGGCTTGATTACTATGGGAATCGAGGTCGCGACGGTCAATAACGAAATGCTCTGTGACATGGAAGCGATGGAAGCGCTCGCATGGCGCATGCACCAGCGTATGCGAAAGCGGTACCGGAATCGTGTCGATGCCCGCAGGAAGAAGCAAGAGGCGTTGCTTAACACGCTGCGGGCGTGTTTTGGGCTTAAGCCGGTCTAATTCACGTCGAAAATAGGGGGGGGGGTTAATCATATGCCCTGGCCAAAATATGGCAAATATGAGTACTGTCACTAAATCAATAACAGCAAAATCAAGGAATTTAGGACTCGGAGGCGTCATAAAGTAAGAAGATAATAAACAAATGTAGAATAACTAAGCATCAGGTTGGCGACACTGAGCGCATAATCTGTCCGAGAGGCCAAAATTGCCTGTTACTAAATTGGTGACAGTACTCATATTTGCCATTTTTTGGCCACGGCACCCTAGGAGGGGTGCCCCGGAGCTCCCCATAGGGGGAGCTCCGGGCTTCACAGAGGCACGAATAGCCCACTCCGACCTGCGAAATCTGTACTCGCGATGCGAATGACGCCCCTAACCTTAAACTTTAGCTTGAACTTAGCTATAATGCGCTACGTTCCTACCAGGCTGTGGTTGCGGACGGACGAAATGCCCGTCCTAGTCCAAGACAGACGCGGTCAAAGGGATCCACGTAAGCGACCGCGTGCGCGCGGCGCGATCATGGCGCGTCCTAGATGTAAGCCGCACCGTCCGTTCTACTTTCTTTGGGGCAATACCGCCTCGCGGGCGAGCGGGCCAGTCGTGAAGGTGGCTGCGGCCTCCCGAGCAAACACCCCGGTGCGCAAGTGTGGGGTCAAATACCAGGTCAGCTGGTGGGAACAAGCTGATATTCCGCGCAACGCACGGATCGTATACGACACAGAAGGCAGGGTAGTGGACATGGTGAGGGGCAGCTTGATGCACGCGGCTCGGTTAGGTGCTGGGACCGCAGCGGTCATCGCCGTTTTGGGCCTGAGCGGATGCGCGTTCAACCCGCTGTCTACGTTCACGACTCCCACGATCGACCAGATCGAGTACGAGACCGTCACGCCCGCGGTGTCGGATGATGCCCTGGTCACCCCCGGTACCCTGACGGTTGCTCTCGATACCTCCGATGCGCCGCAGGCCATGCAGGGCGCTGACGGCGAGCTCACGGGGTATGCAGTCGACGCTGCCCGCGCCCTCGCAAGCCGCATGGGCCTTAAGGTCGCCTTTGTCGATGCGTCCTCGGCAGGTTCCGCGCTCGGTGACAAAAAGGCTGATATCTTTATCGGCGAGATCAACTCCACGGACGGGGACGTTAGCTCGCTCGGCACCTGCCTGTACGATGCCGCTTCCGTGTTCGGTAGAACCAGCGATGGTGGGTCGCTAAACGTTTCCACCGATACCCTTAACACGTCTACTCTGGGTGTCCAGATGTCCTCGGCCTCGCAGGAGGCGCTTGCTAAGCAGAGCATCACCGCCAACCAAAAGACCTACCCCAACATCAACGAGTGCTTTGAGGCGCTCGAGTCCGGCGAAGTCGACTATGTGATCTGCGACTCCACGGCCGGCGGCTACCTTGCACGCCTGATGAGCGAGATCTCCTATGTCGGTGCGCTCGAGGCGCCCTCGACGCTTGGTGTTGCGGGCCTCTCGTCCAATGACGAACTGTGCCGTGCCGTGAGCGATGCCCTCGACGGCATCACGGTCGACGGTACGCTTGAGGCGGTCCACTGCGTCTGGTATGGCACGATGCCTTACGACCTCACCACTAAGACAGTATCTGGTGTCAACCTTCAGTCGTCTGGCTCCGCATCCTCCGGCAGCGAGTCCTCCGATTCCAACAATGAGACCGCATCCTCCGAAGACAAATCGTCCAGCCAGGAAGACACCATCACCGACGACGACATTAACAAGCTTAATAGCTAGTTATTGCTAGGGGTGGCGTCTCCTATGCGCTAGGAGAGACGCCTCTTCACGGTTTCAACACGCACTGCCGGGCTTTCCCAATAGGGGAGCCCGGCTTTTTCATCTCTATAAAACCAGCAGGTCAAAGCCAATTTTCGGGACCAAATACAAAGTCGCTGGCTCCCTCCTATAGCGCACTTTGCCACAGAAAAGTGCGAGACTTCGGTATGCGGTATCAAGCAATCGTTATTCGGGTCTTTGGGAATCCGCGTGATTAAATGCACGGCAATGGGTACATAGCCAGTACAGTAAGTCCCCGAGGCAGATTGGAGCCACGTATGGATATCAAGGTTTCTGGACGCAAGACGACGGTAACCGATGCTCTGCGTGCGCATGTGGATGAGAAGATCGGCGAGGCGCTCAAGGTTTTCGATATCGAGCCCATGACGGTCGACGTTGTACTTCGCTATGAGAAGAACCCCTCGAACCCCAACCCGGCAATCGTCGAGGTTACGGTTCGTGCCCGCGGTTCGGTGATTCGCGTTGCCGAGCACGGTGCAGATATGTACGCCGCCATCGACCTCTCCGCCGATAAGGTCACCCGCCAGCTGCGTAAGTTCAAGACCAAGGTCGTGGACAACCGCCAGGGCGGTGCCAGCGCCGCGGATGTCGCGCCGGTCGAGCGCGTCGAGGATCTGGCCGACCTGCTGCTGCCCGAGGAGGAGGACGACCTGCTCGTCCGCGAGAAGGTTATCGACGTCACCCCGATGACTGAGGAGCAGGCGCTGGTGCAGACCGATCTGCTGGGCCACGACTTCTACGTGTTCGAGAACGCGACGACCGGTCTCATCAATGTGGTGTATCACCGTAAGAATGGTGGATATGGCATCATCAAGCCCCGCATCGAAACACTTGACGAGTAAAATACGTTAACTTGCATGAGTTAACGGTTGGCGGCCATCCCATGCGGGTGGCCGCCTTTTTACGTAAGGAGTCGCTTTGATGGACAAGGCCGCATCCGCCGGTCATTCGGACCGTTGCCGCATCGTCGTCGATACCTGCTGCGACTTTAGCCCCGAGGTCGCCGCGAACCTCGATGTCGATATCCTGGGTTTCCCCTTCATTATCGATGGCGAGGAGCGCACGGATGACATCTGGTCGAGCATCACACCCAAGGAGTTCTACGACCGCATGCGCGCTGGTGCCCGCGTGTCCACCTCGGCTGTGTCGCTCGGTCGCTATATCGAGTTCTTTACCGAGTGCGCCAAAGAGGGTACGCCCACGGTCTACCTGTGCTTTACCTCGGCGCTGTCGTCGAGCTACAACTCCGCGTGCCAGGCGGCGGACGCCGTGCGTGCCGAGTATCCCAACTTTGAGCTGTACGTGGTCGACAACGCTCTGCCCTGTGCGACCGGCGAGCTCTTGGCGCTTGAGGCCGTGCGCCAGCGTTCGGCGGGACTGACCGCCAAGCAGCTGGTCGACTGGGCAAACGAGGCCAAGACCTATGTCCACGGTTACTTTACGCTCGAGAGCTTTGACGCGCTGGCTGCCGGCGGCCGCATTCCGCCCGCGGCGGCACAGCTCACGGCAAAGCTCGACGTCAAACCCGAGCTGTCCTACGACCTGGCCGGCTCGCTGTCGCTGATCGGCGTCAACCGCGGTCGCAAGAAGGCGCTCAAGTCCATTCTCAAGTCGTTCCGCGAGAACTATGTGCCCGATCGCACCATGCCCATCGCCATTATGACGGCCGATGCCGAAAAGGACGGCGACTGGCTCGAGGCCGCCATCCGCAAGGAGGAAGGCTGCGCCGACGTGACCATCATCCGCAGCTCTGTGGGCCCCACCATTGGCTCGCACGTGGGCCCCGGCATGGTGGCTTGCGCGTTTTGGGGCAAGAACCGCGCCGACAAGGCGTCGCTTTCCGACCGCATCGCCCGCCGCGTGCGCGGTCAGTAGGCAAGTAACGCGGCCGTAATCGATCCCAACTCACAGCCCAAACGCTGGCACCGAGTATTCAACCTGGTAACAACACCCAACCCAAAAGGAAAGGTTTCATGGCAAACAAGCTCTCCGTCGCATTCATCGGCACCGGAATCATGGGTGCCCCCATCGCCGGCCACATCCTGGATGCCGGCTATCCCGTCACGGTCAACAACCGCACTAAGTCCAAGGCGGCGGCGCTTATCGAGCACGGCGCAGTCTGGGCCGATACGCCGGCAGATGCCGTGGCGAACGCCGACGTCGTCTTTACCATGGTGGGCTATCCCTCCGAGGTCGAGGAGCTCTACCTGGCGGGCGACGGCCTGCTCGCGTGCACCAAGCCGGGCGCGGTGCTGATCGACCTCACCACGAGCTCCCCCGAGCTGGCGCGCGACATTGCCGAGGCCGCCCAGGTTTCTGGTCGCATGGCGTTTGACTGCCCCGTCACCGGCGGCGAGTCTGGTGCTATCGCCGGCACGCTCACGGCTATCGTGGGCGCCACCGAGAACGATATCGCCCCAGTCCGCGACATCCTTGCCACCTTCGCGGCCAACGTCTGCTGCTTCGACGGTGCTGGCAAGGGCCAGGCTGCCAAGCTCGCCAACCAGGTGTCGCTGGGCGCCTGCATGGTCGGCATGGCCGATGCGCTGGCGTTTGCCGAGCTGAGCGGCCTTGATCTGGAGAAGACCCGTCAGATGATCCTGGGCGGCACCGGCAAGTCCGGCGCCATGGAGAGCCTGGCGCCCAAGGCGCTCGATGGCGACTACAAACCCGGCTTTATGGTCGAGCACTTCATTAAGGACCTGCGTCTGGCGCTCGCCTACGCCGATGACCGCGAGCTCGCGCTGCCCGGCGCCGACGTGGCCTTTACGCTCTACGACATGCTCGACGCTATCGGTGGCGCCAAGCTGGGCACCCAGGCCATCACGGTCCTCTATAAGGAGGAGGCCGATGCCATCGCCGCCGGTCTGGACTGGTCGCAGTATCGTCCCGAGGAGCATGGCGCTCACGAGGAAGGTTGCGGTTGCGGCGAGCACGGCGAGGACCATGAGTGCGGTTGTGGCCATCACCATGGCGAGGACCACGAGTGCTGCGGTGGCCACGGCCATGACGACGGCCACGAGTGCTGCTGCGGCCACCATCACGGGGAGTAGCGCCCATGAGCTGGACGTTCGTGGTGCTTGCGCTGGCGCTCTTTCTCTTTGCGATATACATCGGCTTTCTGTGCGGCCAGTGGGCGTGCGAAAAGCGCGTCATCACCAAGCGCGACTACTGGATCGCCAACTTTGCGGGAGCGGCGGCAGTCGTCCTGCTGACCTGGGTGTTCTCGCTGTTCCCGCTGGTGCAGTTTGCGCCGATCGGCTGGCTTGGCGGCTTTATCGCCGGCCTTAAGATGAGCTTTGGCGAGTCCGTCGGCCCGTGGCGCAAGCACGACGAGGTCTTTAACGTCAACAAGGCTCACCGCGCCGCCGCCGACGCGGGCGATGCCGAGGAACGCCGCCGTGCACGTCGCAATGGCGCGGCCGACCGACAGCTCATCTCGGTCACCGATGACAGCAAGGGTGCTGGCAAGCATGCTAAGAAATAGTAAGAAGAGGTAACTATGGCAGAAAATAAAGACGAACAGCTCACCGACGAGGAGCTGGCACAGCTCCAGCTGGCAGAGGAGAACGAGAACGCCGTCGACCGCCTGGTCCAGGAGCTCGGCTGCCCCACGCGCCGCATCCGCCAGTTTGCCGCCCGCGTGCTGCACCTGCTTGCCGAGCGCGATCCGCAGCGCGTCGTGCCCTGCGTACCCGCGCTGATCGAGGCGCTCGACCGCCCCGAGGCGCAGACCCGCTGGGAGGCCCTCGATGCCCTGACGGCGCTCGCCACCACCTGCCCCGAGCAGCTGGGCGATGCCTTTGAGGGCGCCGAGACCGCACTGTTCGACGAGATCTCCTCCACGCTGCGCTATGCCGCCTTCCGCCTGCTGTGCGTGTGGGGTGCCACGAGCGTCGAGCGTTCGCGCGAAGCTTGGCCCATCCTGGACGAGGCCATCCAGTGCTACCACGGCGACCTTGAGTATCGCGACATGCTCGGTTGCCTGTACGAGTTTTGCCAGGGCGAGATCGACGCCGAGGTTGCCGAGAAGCTTGCGCTGCGCCTTAAGTTCGATGCCGAGAACGGCAAGGGCAGCTATCTCAAGGCGCGTTCGAGCGAGATTTGCGAAATGCTTGTTAAACGTTTTGGCCTGGATCTCTCCAAAAAGAAGAAGCGTGCTAGCGTAAAAAAATCTGACGACGCCGAAGACGAGGAGTAACAGATTATGGCGCACGATGTAGTCCTGATTCCCGGTGACGGTATCGGTCCCGAGATTACGCAGGCCATGCGCCGCGTGGTCGAGGCCACCGGTGTCCAGATCAACTGGAACGTCCAGGAGGCCGGTGCCGGCGTCATGGACGAGTTTGGCACGCCGCTGCCCCAACATGTGCTCGATGCGGTCGCCGAGACCAAGGTTGCCATCAAGGGCCCCATCACCACGCCGGTCGGCACGGGCTTCCGCAGCGTTAACGTTGCCCTGCGCAAGCACTTCGACCTGTACGCCTGCGTGCGCCCCTGCCTGTCGCAGCCGGGTGACGGCTCGCGCTTCCGCGACGTCGACCTGGTCATCGTGCGCGAGAACACCGAGGACCTCTACGCCGGTATCGAGTTCGATGAGGGTGCTGCCGAGGTCGAGGAGCTCTCACAGCTCGTCGAGCGTTCGGGCCAAAAGACCTTCGCCGCCGATTCCGCGATCTCGATCAAGCCCATCTCTATCGCCAAGAGCCGCCGTATTGTGGAGTATGCCTTTGAGTATGCCCGCCGCTGCGGCCGCAAAAAGGTGACGGCCGTGCACAAGGCCAACATCATGAAGGCGACCGACGGCCTGTTCCTGCGCGTTGCGCGCGAGGTGGCCGCTAACTATCCCGATATTGAGTTCAACGACAAGATCGTCGACGCCACCTGCATGGGTCTGGTCCAGAACCCCAACGACTTCGATGTCCTGGTGCTGCCAAACCTGTACGGCGACATCGTCAGCGACCTGTGCGCTGGTCTGGTGGGCGGCTTAGGCATGGCTCCGGGTTCCAACATCGGCGCCGACTGCGCCATCTTTGAGGCTACGCACGGCTCCGCGCCCGATATCGCCGGCAAGGATATCGCCAACCCCACGGCCGAGATCCTGTCTGCCGCGATGATGCTCGATCACCTGGGCGAGAACGACGCCGCCAATCGTATTCGCGCCGCCGTCTCCGCCACGCTCGACGAGGGCAAGCAGGTTACCGGCGACGTGCGTCGTGCCCAGACCGGCTCCGTTGAGGGTGCCGTGGGCACGCAGGCCTTTGCCGATGCCGTTATCGCGCACCTGGCCTAAGGTATGCACGCTGCAAACGCCTAAATAGTACTTAAGTGTTTGCGTATAACCTAAGAATCAATACGCCCGGCGTTCTGTCGGGCGTATTCTATTGGGGACTATGTTTCCTAACAAGGAGTAATTGATATGGGTCTGATTCAAAAGAAGGACGAGAAGGACGAGATCGACGGCATCCAGATCATCGAGCGCGGCGAAGGCCCCGACGGTGATGAGGACGAGAAGATCGACCTGGTCGCTGGTACGTCTGCCGAGCATATTGCCGCTGGTACGACGGCCGAGGAGGAGGACGCCCGTCTGGAGGCTCAGATTGCCGCGGATGCCGCTGACGAGAATCTGATGCCCGAGGAGCAGGACGAGGACGATTCCGACGCGGACGACCACGCATCCAAGCACAAGAAGACGATGATTGCCGCCTTTGTGGTCGCCATCGTGATTGCTGCGGTGGTCGGCTTCTTTATTGGCAATGGCGGCTTTGGCGGCAAGGGTGTCGGCTCGTCGACCCTCACCGAGGACCAGCTCGATTCGACCGTGGCAAGCTATAGCTACAACGGCAAGAAGAGCGATATCACCGCGCGCGAGGCCATCGAGAGCCAGTACAGCCTCGATACCGTTAAGGATAGCAACGGCAACTACACCGCCCCCTCTGCTGACGTCATCCTGTCTTACGTGCGCAACAAGATTCTGCTCGATGCTGCCGAGGACGAGGGCATTACCGTCTCCTCTAAGGAGATGAAGAAGTACGCCGAGGATTCTATCGGCACCTCGGACTACGACACCATGGCCACGCAGTATGGCGTGTCCAAGGACCAGGCCAAGCAGATCGTCCGCCAGTCCGCGACGCTGCAGAAGCTCTACAAGAAGAAGGTGGGCGATAGCTCCGCAAGCATGCCGACCGCCCCGACCGAGCCTTCTGACGGCAACGAGGAGACCGCGAGTAAGGACTACGCCGACTACATCATCAACCTTGCCGGCGACGAGTGGGATAGCGAGAAGGGCACCTGGAAGGACGCCGATGGCACCTACGCTAAGGCCTTTGCCGACGATGCCTTTACTGCCGATAGCGCTACCTATAAGCAGGCCATGACCGCCTATTACACCGCCTATCAGCAGTATTCCTCGCAGGCTTCGAGCGCCAGCTCCAAGTGGACCGAGTATGCTAACGGCCTCTACGCCAAGGCCAACATCAGCATCTACGGCCTGTTTGCGTAAAGATTGCCTGAGCTTTCGAGCGCGAAGTCGAAATATCTGATTGAGCCCGCTAGAACGTCCGTTCTAGCGGGCTTTTTGCGTCGGAGTTACTGAAGGCTTAATAATTTCCATCAATCTTTAAGCCCAAAGAGGCTATCGGCTTCATCGTCAGGTATGTATTCCAGAACATCGCCCGGTTGGCAGTCGAGTGCCCGGCATATCGCGTCAAGAGTTGAAAAACGTATGGCAGAAACCTTGCCTGTCTTAATGCGTGACATATTGACCTGGGAGATGCCCACGCGTTCCGCAAGCTCTTTGGATGAGATCTTGCGTTCGGCGAGCATGCGGTCAAGCCGCAGAATAATCATGGATTCCCCCTAGAGCAACTCGTCATCTTGTTTTTGCAGGATACACCCGTACTGGAAGACGCTGGCAATCAGGCTAATAATCAGGCCTGCAAAGACCATAGAGAGGTCGAGGTGCTGGCCGCCAAGCGCATCCGTAAAGTTGCCGCCAAATCCTGAGAGTATCAGCCCCGTGACTATGGCACCAAGAAGCTTCACAGCAACGCCGCCAATAAGGAACAAATGTCCTATTTGACGTAGTATGCGGATGCATTCGAGGTCAAAGGGCCTGCCCGCCTTTTCAATGGCGGAGAAAAACCTGTATGCGCTTAGCACGATGGCAAACGCAAGGCATGTCATCATGGCGCTCCCTATGGCAGTATGACCGTCGTGCGCGACAAGCATAAGAGGGGTGTGTTCATCGGCGCCGACGAGAGCGAGAATTGGCCCTTCGCCAGCCTCAAGCTCTACGGATTGGAGACAGAACCCTTGGGAGAGGCTAGGCAATATGAGTAGATCGTAGATTGCAATGACTGCGAGGAGTCCCAGAGCGAGCGCCACGGCGGTGCAGATTGTGGCCCATTTGCAGTAGCGAGTGAGCTTCCTCAGTTTGGCTATTGCCTGTTCACGGTCGATGGCTTCATTCGATTTGGATACGTTCCAGCGGATCATAGCTCCTCCAACCAATGTCTTGGATGATACTTAAATCTTATAACATACTTAACGATAAACGATAAACAATTACAGAATAGAGTAAGTAATGTTTGTAAGACGAATAGCGAGAGCTTATGGCACATTCAGGGAGTGGGAGTTTGGCACGCGGGGGGATGGACGAGTATTGAAATATCCTGCAACCGCGCAAGTGCTTCATCGGGTCTCCCCAATTCATCTAGGAAAACGGCCGTAAACGAATGCAAATAACCGGTGAACGGTCGAAAACTACCGTTCACCGATAATTTCTAAACTGGTTCTAACTGGTATTAAGTCAAAAAGACCAATTCACAAATCTTCACAATGACCTGCAATTTTTCTTTACGCTATTTTTAGCCGCCCTGCGTTGTATTGACACGAAAAGAGTTCCGATCTTTTGCCAAAGCATTTCGAAATGGTTTCAAAACTGCAGGTAGAAGTGTTAACGAGCGGTAAACGGTCGATTTTTTACCGTGAACGGTGCAAAAACGTTTTACTGTATGAATCAACGAAAGCAACCTCTTCTGTGGTGATATAGTGACAACAACACGTCACGTGGTTACTACCAGTTGAGAGACCACTGGTTCTCAAAGAACGCTTTCCAAGAAGCTTTAAGGGCGATTGCCCGTTGGCTTCCGAACATCATCGGACTCAGATCGTACACACCTTCGGAAGGGAAATTTGAATGGTTGGCTTTATTCTTACCGGTCATGGACAGTTCGCACCCGGCCTTGCAAGCGCTATCGCTATGGTCGCTGGTGACCAGCCCGCTTTTACCGTTGTTCCTTTCGAGGGCGACCAGGCTGCTTCCTACGGTGAGGATCTCCGCGCCGCTATTACCGCCATGCGCGAGGAGTGCGATGGCGTGCTCGTCTTTACCGACCTGCTTGGTGGTACCCCGTTCAACCAGTCGATGATGATCGCCCAGGATGTCGACAATGTCGAGGTCCTGACCGGCACCAACCTTCCCATGGTTATTGAGCTTCTGTTCCTCCGCGGTAACGCCACGCTCGCCGAGCTTGGCGAGCAGGCCGTGACCGTTGGCCAGACGGGCATCACCGCCCAGACGGTCGCATCCGTTGTCGGCTCCGACGAGGAGGACGTCTTCGGCGACGAGGACGGCATCTAATGGCCGATTTCGGAGCCAGCGTCCTGAGCTCCTCGGTCGCCCTTTTAGGCCTGCTTGTCATCATGGGCTTGATTTACACCATCTGGTCGCAAATCAACATGAAGAAGAAGCAGAAGTACTTCAAGGAGCTGCACACGGAGCTCAAGCCGGGTCAGGAGGTTCTTTTCGCCGGCGGTATCTACGGAACCGTCAAAGGCATCGAAGGCGAGAAGGTCCAGATCAAAGTCCGATCCGGCGCCGTTGTAGATGTTTCGCGTTACGCGATTCAGGAGATCAAGTAACTGTCGTCAGCAAATAACGAAAGGAAGCTGATCAACATGGCAGAACCCAACATTCTTCTTACCCGCATCGATAACCGACTGGTTCATGGTCAGGTCGCTACCCAGTGGAACTCCACCCTGGGCTCCAACCTTATCCTCGTCGCCAACGACGATGTGTCGACCAACACCATGCGCCAGAACCTCATGAAGATGGCCGCTCCCGCCGGCGTCGCTACGCGTTTCTTCTCCCTGCAGAAGACCATCGACGTCATCGGCAAGGCGAGCCCGCGCCAGAAGATCTTCATCGTGGCCGAAACACCGGAAGACGTGCTTACGCTCGTCAAGGGCGGTGTGCCTATAAAGAAGGTAAACATCGGCAACATGCACATGTCGGAAGGAAAGCGCCAAGTCGCCACCTCCGTCGCAGTTAACGACGAGGATGTCGCTGCGTTTAAAGAGCTGCAGGAATTGGGGGTGGAGTTGGAGATCAGGCGCGTTCCGAGCACGCCTGTTGAGGACACGAGCAAGCTCTTCTCGTAGTCTTCGTGATCCACGTTGTCAGGAGTGAAACCCTGACACTCTGTACGTGAAATCCAAAGTGCGTACATACATTTTGAAAGGAGGAGCAAGATGGAATACTCGATCATCCAGGTCGCTCTGGTCTTCATCGTCACGTTCGTCGCGGCAATCGACCAGTTCAACTTCCTCGAGTCTCTCTATCAGCCCATCGTCACCGGCGCCGTCATCGGTCTTATCCTTGGCGACCTCAACACCGGTCTTCTCGTGGGTGGTACCTATCAGCTCATGACGATCGGCAACATGCCGATCGGAGGCGCTCAGCCGCCTAACGCCGTCATCGGCGGCATCATGGCAGCCATTCTCGCTATCGCTACGGGCCTCGAGCCCAACGCGGCAGTCGGCCTTGCCATTCCGTTCGCTCTGCTTGGTCAGCTCGGCGTTACCCTGGTCTTCACGCTTATGTCGCCGCTCATGTCCTCCGCGGACAACATGGCCCACAACGCTGACACCAAGGGTATCGAGCGTCTGAACTACTTCGCCATGGCTCTGCTCGGCCTGATCTTCGCTGTCGTCGTCACCCTGTTCTTTATCGCTGGCGCTACCATCGGTCAGACCATCGCTTCCGCCATCCCGACTTGGCTGCAGACCGGTCTCTCCGCTGCAGGCGGCATGATGCGCTTCGTCGGCTTCGCCGTCCTGCTCAAGGTTATGATGAACCGCGATATGTGGGGCTTCTTCCTCATGGGCTTTGGCCTCGCGCTCATCACCGTTGCCAACGATTCGCTGGCAACCCCTGCCCTGCTCATCCTCGCTCTCATCGGCTTCGGCATCGCTTTCTGGGACTTCCAGCAGCAGACCGAGCTGAAGGGTGCAGCTGTTTCTGACGGAGGTGACTTCGAAGATGGCATCTAATGAGTATGTGATCCCGGAGCACTACGAGGATCTCACTCCTGCTCCGCAGCTCGACCAGAAGACCCTCAACAAGATGGCTTGGCGCTCCTGCTTCCTGCAGGCATCGTTCAACTACGAGCGCATGCAGGCCGCTGGCTGGCTTTACTCCATCATCCCCGGTCTGGAGAAGATCCACACCAACAAGAACGACCTCGCGGCTTCCATGAGCCACAACCTGGAGTTCTTCAACACTCACCCGTTCCTCGTCACCTTTGTTATGGGTATCGTGCTTTCGCTCGAGCAGAACAAGGTTGACATCCCCACGATTCGCGCCGTCCGCGTCGCCGCAATGGGCCCGCTCGGTGGTATCGGTGACGCCCTGTTCTGGCTGACGCTCGTGCCTATCACGGCCGGCATCACCTCCAACATGGCCATCAACGGCAATGCCGCTGCGCCGATCATCTTCCTGGTGATCTTCAACGTCGTCCAGTTCGCTCTGCGCTTCTGGCTCATGAACTGGTCCTACAAGCTTGGCACCAGCGCTATTGACGCTCTGACTGCCAACATGCAGGCCTTCACGCGTGCCGCTTCCATTATGGGCGTCTTCGTCGTCGGTTGCCTGGTCGTCACCATGGGTGGCACCCAGATCAACCTCCAGATCCCCAACGGCACCACCCGTGGCCTCTCCGCTACTACCGTGATCGTCTCCGAGAAGGAGGCCGAGAACTTCACCGGTATGGAGGGCATCGATACCGAGACCGCTGAGGCCGGTACCATCGCCATGACCGATGAGGACGGCAACGCCCTCACCGCTTCCGATGCCGACGGCAACGCTGTCGAGTGCGGCGTCACCGATCTGGGCAACGGCATGGAGTCCGTTACCTACGGCACCGTCACCGAGGATCCGGTCAACTTCTCTGTTGCCGACACCCTCAACACCATCGTCCCGAAGCTCGTCCCGCTTATGCTTACGCTGCTGCTTTACTACATGTTCGCTAAGCACAGCTGGACCCCGACCAAGGGCATTCTGCTGCTCTTCGTCCTGGGCATCCTGGGCGCTGGCCCGCTTGGTCTCTGGCCGAGCATCTGGTAAGGCTCTAGCTTGAGGGGTGTGTCCCTGCGCGGCTCACACCCCGACCCCTTAAGCCATGTGTATGTTAAAAGCCGCGTGCTCGAAAGAGCGCGCGGCTTTTGTTTTCTTGATGAGTCGGGTGTTGCAGACCGATAATGCTTAACACCCTAGGTAGTTAGCCGAATTCGAGCAAAAGGGAGGATAGGATGGCGATCGGAGCGCGTAAGCAGCCGCTGTACGATCAGCTGGTCGATATTCTGACCGAAAAGATTGACCATGAATATCGCGCCGGTGACATGATTCCTTCCGAGCGCGAACTTTCGGAGCGCTATGGTCTCTCGCGCACTACGGTACGCTTGGCTCTGCAGGAACTGGAGCGTTTAGGACTGGTGGTTCGGCAGCACGGTCGCGGTACCTTTGTGACCGACCGTTCGGCAAAAGCAACCAATCTTATGCAGTCCTACAGCTTTACCGAGCAGATGCGCGCGATGGGTCGAGAACCCGAGACCACGATTCTCGAGTTTTGCGAGATGGAGGCCGATAAGAATCTGGCCGAGCATATGGGATTGCGTATCGGTGATCGCATTTTTAAGCTTAAGCGCCTTCGTTCTGCCGACAACATGCCCATGATGGTCGAACGCAGCTATCTACCGGTTCGTCAATTTCTGTCCCTAAAGCGACCGCTGCTGGAGCGTAAGCCGCTTTACGATGTGATTGAGCAAGACTTTCAGCAAAAGATACGCGTGGCTGAAGAGGAGTTCTATGCGAGCATAGCCCGTCCCACCGACGCCCACCTTTTGGGAATTGTCGAGGGCTCGCCTGTGCTCGATTTGGTCAGGACTACGTATAACGAGTCAAACGAGGTTGTGGAGTATACACTCTCGGTTGCTCGTGCCGATCAGTTTAAATACAAGGTTTACCACCAGCGTAGCAACTAGTGTCCGCATCGTTTCCATATGGTGATTCTTTGCATTTAACTGGTTACTACCAGATAACCAACCGAAGTGTATAATTGCACGTCAGAGGATTACTTCTAGAGAGAGGTATTAGAAATGTTCGAGAAGAGTGTCGAGGAGCTCACCGAGCTCGGCGCCCAGATCACCACGGCCGAGATTGCTCAGCAGCCCGAGCTTTGGCGTGATACGCTCAACATCTATCGCGAGAACAAGGAGGCCATCGAGACCTTCCTGGCCGAGGCTCGTGCTATGGGCGAGGGCCGTCTGTCCGTTGTCTTCACCGGTGCCGGTACGTCCGACTACGTTGGCGATACCTGCGCCCCGTACCTGCGTCACGCTGGCAACACTGATCTCTACGACTTTAAGCCCATCGCCACGACCGACATCGTGAGCGCTCCGCGCGATTTCCTGCGCGCCGAGGATCCCACGCTCGTGGTTTCCTTTGCCCGCTCTGGCAACAGCCCCGAGAGCCTTGCCGCCGTTGCCGTTGCCAAGGAGCTCGTCCACAACGTCAAGTTCCTCAACATCACCTGCGCTCCCGAGGGCAAGCTCGCCGTTGAGTCTGCCGATGATCCCAACGCGCTGACGCTGCTCATTCCGCGCGCCGACGACAAGGGCTTCGCCATGACCGGTTCTTATTCCTGCATGACCCTGCTCTCCACTCTTATTTTCGACACTGCCTCTGACGAGCAGAAGGCCGAGTGGGTCGAGACCATCGCCAAGATGGGCGAGGAGGTCATCGCTCGTGAGCCTGAGGTCGCCGATTACCTGGCTGGCAACTTCAACCGCGTGACCTACTTGGGTTCCGGCTCCTTCGGTGGCCTTGCCCAGGAGAGCCAGCTCAAGATCCTCGAGCTCGCTCACGGTCTGGTCGCTACTTCCTACGACACCTCTATGGGTTATCGTCACGGACCCAAGTCCTTCGTCGACGACAAGACCCTCGTGTTCGTGTTCGTCAACAACGATGCCTACACCCGTCAGTACGATATCGACATCCTCAACGAGATCGGTGGCGACGAGATCGCTCAGCACACCGTTGCCGTTCAGCAGGATGGCGCTACCGTCTACGAGGGCGAGTCCTTCACCTTTAAGGGCTATGAGGCACTCCCCGAGGGCTACCTTGCCCTGCCGTTCGTGATGTTTGCCCAGGCCATCAGCCTGCTCAACTCCGTGCGCGTGGGCAACACGCCCGATACGCCGAGCCCCACTGGCACGGTCAACCGCGTGGTTAAGGGTGTGACGATTCACCCCTTCACCGCTTAATCGCGTCCCCCCTGTAAGGGCGCCCGTCCGCTCATAACGGCGGGCGGGCGCTTTTTGTTTTCACTTGGATCGGGTATAAGCATCACCACAGTCAACTGCTTTAGAAGCAAGGAGTGCATATGAGCACGTACGCAATTAAGGCTGACAAGTTCTTCTTGCCGGCGGGCCCGCAGCTGGGCGGCTATCTCATGGTCGAGGATGGCGTCTTTGGCGCCTGGCAGGCCGAGGAGCCCTCTTGCGAGATCAAGGACTATGCGGGGTCGTGGATCGCGCCGGGTATGGTCGACACCCACATCCACGGCTTCTACAACCACTCAACTACCGATAACGACCCCGAGGGTATCGATATTAGCTCGACCGAGCTCGCCCGTCGCGGTACCACCAGCTGGTTGCCCACGACGTTCACCGATGGCGTCGAGCAGATCAAGGATGCCTGCGCCGCCATCGCTCAGGCTGACGAGGGCCGCGGCCCTGACTTCTGCGGTGCTCGCATTCAGGGCATCTACCTGGAGGGCCCCTTCTTTACCATGAAGCATGTGGGCGCACAGAACCCCGCTTACCTGATTGACCCCTCCGAGGAGGTCTTTGACGAGTGGCAGGAGGCTGCCGGCGGACGTATCGTTAAGAGCGCCATGGCTGCCGAGCGCGATGGCGCCGCTGCTTATGCTGCTGCCCTCAATGCGAAGGGTGTCGTGACCAGCATCGGTCACTCTGATGCCACGTATGACGAGTGCATCGCCGCCATCAACGCCGGTGCCAGCTGCTTTACGCATACCTATAACGGCCAGCGCGGGCTGCATCACCGTGAGCCCGGTGTCGTGGGGGCTGCTATGTCCACGCCCGAGACCTACGCCGAGATCATCTGTGACGGCAAGCACGTGAACCCTGCCGCCATCAAGGCGCTGCTGCAGGCAAAGGGCTGGCAGCACACGGTGCTCATCACCGACTGCCTGGGCTGCGGCGGCATGCCCGAGGGCAGCTACACCAGCGGCGGCATGGACGTCATCATGAAGGACAACCTGTGCTGGCTCGCCGATGGCAAGAGCATTGCCGGTTCGGTGCTCACGCTTGCCCAGGGCGTCAAGAACATCGTCGACTGGGGCATCGCCAGCGCCGATATCGCCATTCGCATGGCAACCGAGGTGCCGGCACGCTCCGCGCACATCGAGGATAAGTGCGGCAGCATCATGCCGGGTCGCGACGCCGACTTTGTCGTGTTCGACCATGAGCTCACCCTCGTCGAGACGTATGTTGGCGGCCAGAGCGTCGGCAACGCCTTTACCGAGTAACGAAAGAAAAAGACGGCGGGCCCGAATCTGCTCGGACCCGCCGTACGGGTTAAACGCTCAAAAGCACCTTTACAGTTACAGCTTGCTAGCGATTTTCTTTGCCGTACGCTTAACGCCGGCCACCAGGCCTCCTGCAGGATGCTCCTTCTCGTATGCTAGGCGCTTCTCGCGCTTGGCGTACTCTTCGACGATGATGTCTCCATACTCGTCTTCGATCTTGTCGAAGAAGTCGACGGCACCCTTAATTTCCTCAGCGGTCGGGTGCCCCTTTTGGACACCGCCGGTGAGTTTGAACGGCCCCCACGTATCAAAGCCGGGGCAGCCGTAGACACCCATAAAGATGGCCTGCCTCATGCGGCAGATGCCATCGATATCCTTGCCGTACCACTTGTTTTTGCCACCGTAGGTCATAAGGCCAAACACCTTGTCCTGCGGCTGCAACACGTTAGTGAGCACGCGTGCCATGTCCTTGTCGATCTCGGAGTAATAGATGCCCGTGGCGACGCCGATCAGATGGTATTCGTGCAGGTTGGGATACTCGTTTTTGCCGAGTGTTTTCACGTCGAGGGTATCGATTTCGGGGTGCGCCTCGACGATGGCGTCCACGAGCTTTTTCGTATTGCCGTGGTGGCGTGAGGCATAGAGGATGATGGTTCGCATAAGAAGGCCTTTCAGCTGTAATTGCATCAATGTCTGTATGGTACCCCGTTACATGACCGGGATACCGGACGCATCGATGAGCGTGCGGGTTTGTTCTATGGTTAGGATTGAAACGGGCGCTTGCGTGAAATAAAGCAGTTGTTCGAAAGGATGGGTAATGGAATACGCTCTTTCCAACGATTCGATTTCTATTAAGGTTTCCACTGCCGGCGGCTCGTTTACCTCGATTGAGGCCGACGGTCGCGAGTATTTGTGGCAGGGCGACCCCGCAGTATGGTCCGGTCAGGCGCCGGTCTGCTTCCCGATTTGCGGAGGCTTGCGCGACAACAGCGCCATGACGTTTGCCGGGCATCATGTAAAGCTCGCTCGCCACGGCTTTGCGCGCAAGCAGGAGTGGAAGCTGCTGAGCCAAGGCGAGAACGAGTTGGCTATGTGCCTGGCTTCGGAGGATAACGCCGCGCTGCTGAGCGATTATCCGTATCCGTTTAGGCTCGTCGCCCGTTATACGCTCGAGGACAGCGCCGTGCGAGTCTCCTATGAGGTGACCAACGAGGGAACCGAGGACATGCCGTTCTTTATCGGTGGGCATCCCGGCTTTAGGTGCCCGCTCGATGAGGGCGAGGCCTATACGGACTACGAGTTGCGCTTTGAGAAGGATGAGGCTGCGGAGCTCTGCACCGCCGTTCCTTCGACTGGCTTGATTGATGTGGACAGGCGCTCCAAGAACCCCATGGTGGGAAAGACGCTGCCCCTGTCGCACGAGCTCTTCGATTTTGCGGAGACCATCTTTGACGTACTCGAGAGTCGTCAGGTCACGCTTTCCAAGAAGGGGGAGGACAAGGGCGTCCGCCTGAGCTTTGAGGGCTTTCCGTACCTCATTGTGTGGAGTAAGCCCGAGGGCGATTTTGTGGCAGTTGAACCCTGGGGCGGCCTCTCGACCTGCTCCGATGAGGACGACGTACTTGAGCATAAGCGCGGCTGCCTTGTCGCCAAGCCCAAGGAGACCATCGTTCGCTCGTTCACGATTGAGATTCTGTAATTCCGTTTTGTCGACTCGTATCGCGAGGCACAAGGAGCCTGCGAGATAAGGAGCTAAAAATGATCCTCACCGTTACGATGAACCCGTCTGTCGATACGCGCTATCAGCTCGATGAGCTCATTATCGACGACGTTAACCGTGTGACGCCCGAAAAGACCGCCGGCGGCAAGGGCCTCAACGTGGCCCGTGTGTTGGGCCAGCTGGGCGACGACGTTGTGGCAACCGGTCTGCTCGGCGGCCACATGGGCGCCTACATGGCCGAGCTCATGGACGCCAACGGTATTAACAACGACTTTGTGCCCATCAAGGGCGAGACCCGCATCTGCCTCAATATCCTTCATGCCGGCAACCAGACCGAGCTGCTCGAGAGCGGCCCGACAATTGCCCCCGAGGAGCTCGATGCCTTTACCGCCAAGTTTACCGAGCTTGCGGGCAAGGCCGCTGTCGTTACCATTTCGGGTTCGCTGCCCCGCGGTGTCGAGGCGGACTACTATGCCAAGATCACGGGCATTGCCGAGAACGCCGGCGCCAAGGTGTTGCTCGATACCTCGGGTGCTTCGCTCGAGGCTGCGCTCAAGTCTGAGGTCAAGCCCGAGCTGGTCAAGCCTAACCTGACCGAGATTAACGGCCTTTTGGGCACGAGCTTTACCACCGACGATGTGGACGAGCTCCGCGCCGCGCTCGCCTCGGATGCTCGCTTCTCCGATATTCCCTGGGTCGTCGTATCCATGGGCGCTGCCGGCTCCGTTGGCTTCCATAACGGCCGTGCATTCCGCGCCAAGACCCCCGATATCCCCGCCGTTAACGCTACGGGCTCTGGCGACTCCACTATCGCGGGCTTCGCGCACGCCATCGCAGCCGGCGCGGATGACGAGACGGTGCTGCGTACCGCCAACACCTGCGGCAAGCTCAACGCCATGGATCCCATGACTGGCCACTTGGTTATGGATCGTTGGGACGAGGTCTACAACGGCGTTGTCGTGACCGAGCTGTAAGAGCTTGTGCCGCGGCCCCGGTATCGGTTGCTTGCCTGTGGTTAGAGCCGATGACAAGTGCGGTAGCATTATGCCGGGGCGCGACGCCGACTTTGTCGTGTTCAATCCCGACCTTAGCCTGGTCGAGACGTATGTGGGTGGCAACAGCGTCGGTAACGTGTTTGCCGAGTAGCCGCCAAAGAAACGATCCGAGAGGGGATTTAGATGATTTACGGTGCACTGGGCGATATCGAGGAATACCGCGGAATGCTCAAGGGCCTCGACGTGCTGATTGACTGGCTCGAGGAGAACGACCCGGCGGAGCTCGAGGTCGGCAGCCATCCGATTCTGGGCGACAAGGTCTTTGCGAACGTCATGGCTCCCACGACGCGTCCCGAGGCCGAGGCTCACTACGAGACGCATCAGCGCTATCACGACTTGCAGATTGACGTCGAGGGTCGTGAGGCCTTTAAGGTTGCCACGGGCAGCCTGACGCTGGTCCAGGAGTTTGACGAGAAGGACGACTACGACCTGGTCGATTCCGACGCCTCGATCGCCGGCGATCTTGCCGACGACAAATTCGCGCTGTTCGTTGCCGGCGAGCCCCACATGCCCACGCTCGAGTTCCCGGGCGATGGCGCACAGCCGGTCAAGAAGATCTGCTTTAAGTTGCTTGCCGACGCTTACTGGGAGGAGTAACGCGCTGCTCGTCTGAGCTGCTCGTCTGATGGCGTGATTCCATTGAGGAGCGCGCTTGGGCCCCGCTGATCGCGGTTCCTTTGGGGATTGCGGTTGGCGGGGCTTTTTGTTGAGTAGGGGAGTTGCCGGCGGCGTTGTGCTTGGATTGGCGGATGTGCGCCCGAAATCGGCAACAAAAAAGCCGCCCGAAGGCGGCTATCTTGTGCAATGGAGCCAGCGACCGGGCTCGAACCGGTGACCCCCGCTTTACGAGAGCGGTGCTCTACCAACTGAGCTACGCTGGCGGCCATGTGATGACGCAACTGAGGCGTCAACGGCTGTTTATGATACGGGACATCGCACATCCGCGCAAGTGTTCTGACGGCTTTTCTCACTTTAAATGCACTCCTTGATTCTCATTTTCATTGCAACAGCCTCAGGACTCAGCGCAACGCGTTGCGC
>JAHYYM010000018.1:0-58461 GCA_019424985.1 Collinsella sp.
GCAACGCGTTGCGCTGAGTCCTGAGGCTGTTGCAATGAAAATGAGAATCAAGGCTTTAATAAGGCCTTCGTGGCCCAGCAGTGGACCTGCCGTCACTACGACCTGATCACCGTTTTTTAGGGCCTCGCTCATGGGCACAACGCGGTCTCCCCTATGCGTAAAGCCGCCAATAAGCTGGACCTCTTCTTTTGCCAACGGCACAAACTGACCGTCCTGGGAAAGCACCCGGGCAAAGTCGTCCATGCGCAGCAGATACTGTTGCACGGTGCGGGGATCTGTCGTGTCGCAGATAAGATAACCGGGAAAGAGCGGCTTGGTCGTATTGACCCATTCGCCGTGTACTTTAATCTCAGTTTGAAATTGGGGATAAAAAAGCTCCTGCATGGCACTCGCCGGCACCATACGCTCGATGCGCTCGCGCATTACGTCTTCGCGACCGTTAATGACCTGGATCACATACCACACGAGCACCACCCCCTTGCTGTCTTACGTGTGGCTCACGGGGTTTGGGTATGGCTTCGCCAGGGCGCTTGTGCGCGAAGGCGCTCCATATTCAAACCCTGAGCCCAGTCAGACAAGCACGTGGCTCTGCCCCACCGTGAACGGTATGTATAAGTGCAGTTGCTAGAGACGCGGACGTGTATCGCAAAATGACCGCGTCCCCAGCTGGCTGCATGCGAGCCAGTCAAGCGGGTACAAAACTGGACCGCACGCAAACAGCTGAAGGACTGCTACGCTTTGACACGCAAACTATTAAATGCATTTTTGAATTAACTCAATGCAAATAAATAACGTTGCATGACATCTTTATTGGAGCTCGTGGTGTTTCTGGCACCGCCGTTACGGCCGGATGCTGATCGACCCTGCGCTTTATGACTTGCTGGAACCTTGAGCACAGTTGAACTCATGTAACGTTAGGTATCCTAGCACAAGCTGATAGCGAAACTGATTTGGGCTGCGTTGGACAACATATCGTTCATTTGACGTGCTAAAGGGGGTTGTTTTGGGATGTTGTTCACGTTGGCGCAGGTTACTGGGGTGCTAGCGGTGATTAAGGGCGTTCCTGGAGCCCAAATGGAACGGCGAGCTGCACTTGTAATTGAGTTTGACTAACAAACTATGTACAGACATGGGAAATAAATTGTGCAACTTTTTGTAGGTGTGAGTGGGGTATGTGGTGCGTGGTGTTTTGGCATGAAAAAAGCCTTCGGAATTCCGAAGGCCTTTGCATTCACGATGGTGGAGACGAGGGGGATCGAACCCCTGACCTCTTGACTGCCAGTCAAGCGCTCTCCCAGCTGAGCTACGCCCCCGTGACGAGGTAGTACTATAGGGGAATGTTTGCAGTGATGCAAGAGGTTTTTGTTGAAACTTTTTCTTACGGGTTTTCCTGGGACGGGGCTGAATTGACTGATTTTGACTTCGACAAAATCAGTCAATTAACCCACCGTCCCGATAAAACCCTCATGTAGCAAATACGCTATTGCAGTTCCTTGGTGGACGGTAATCTTTGCGGTTGACCTGACGATGTTGCTAATGCCCGTGTCGGCTAGCAGGCCCAGGGGGCTGTGATCTAGTTCCCACTCCAAGCCATGTTCGCTTACCACCGTCCCAGGCGCTATGGCGATGATGGAGAAGGTCTTGCCCTCGGCGTCCTCAATAGTCCATGATTCACCTGCGTGGAGGATGCGGGCGACCACCTTGTCCTCGGCGATCCAGACGGGAGCATCCACATAGCCTGCCAGTTGCCCTAACACAGACAGGGCCATGTCGGGGCGGCCGCCGGTGGCGCAGGTTGCTACCACTTCGGCGCCTGGCCAGCGGCGGCGGATGGTGTCTAGGGCTAGCGCCAGATCGGTGTAGTCCTTGTAGGGGTTGTGGCGCTCAACCTCAAAGGCTTCGGCCGCGTCGACCAGCACGCGACCTGCGTCGCTTACCGTATCGGCGTCTCCAACATATACGTCGCAGCCTAGCCCCGCGCCCAGCAGCGCATCGAGCCCGCGGTCTACGGCGACAACGTGGTCGCACTCCCCCACCAGCTGGCGCAGCAGGTTCGCACTCGCCACCACGGGCGAGCCGCAAACAACCAATACCTTAAAAGCCACAGCCCTCGCCTAGCCCTCAAACTCAAGAACGCGGGCCAGGTCCAGCTCTTCATAGCTATCGATGAAGATATCGCAGTTGGCACGCACCTCGTCGCGCTCCATACGGCCGTGCGGGTCATAAATGCCCACGCGTTTAAATCCAGCGGTGCCAGAGCTCTTAAGGCCAAAGACGGCATCCTCAAACACCCAAGCGCGCTCAAACTTGCACCCGTGGCGCTCCTCCAGACGGCGTAGCGCCAGCTCGTACACATCGGGGAACTGCTTGGAGCGCCCCGCCTCGCCCGTGGTGGTCACAAACTCCATGTAGGCATCGAGCCCGGCGCCCGCAAGGGCAGACTGCACCAGTTCGGCCGGCGTGGACGTGGCAACGCACATGGAAATACCGGCCTCCTGCGCCTGCTCCAAAAATGCCAAGAGCCCCTCGCGCGGCGGCACCTTGGAGTAGCCATCGATCAGGATATCGCTCAGCTCTCGGTAGAGCTCCTCGCCATTCGTGCCAATGCCCCACGCGTCGTGGTAGGCCTGGCACTCGTCCTCCAGTGAAAGATGCTCAAACTGGGCAAAATCGTCGACCGTCACTTCAACGCCGTGGCGGTGCAATAACTCGGTCTGCGCATGGCCCCAGACGGGGGAGCTATTAACCAGTGTCCCGTCGCAATCGAAAATAAAAGCAACACTTGGGGCAGCGATATGGTTCATAAACGAGCCTTTCGATGTCAAATGGTAAACAACCTGCTAAAAACGTTTTACCAAACGTCAGCCTAACAGTTTTGAAACCCTAATTGGTAAAACTGTCAAGAGTTTTACCACGGCATTTCTGCCAGTGGTATAAACATGGCGCTCGCCGATTAAACACCGCCGCAAATCCACTTTTCTCCATAAAAGTAACGAACAGGTGTTATCGTATTTCGTGCCGAAAGTTCCACCGAGCACGCGAGGTGGAACGAATCATAGAACTATCGCCGTCCCTTCGATTCGTGCAGCCTTGGACCTTTCGCATCTAGTCACCAAGGCAACACGCTGCCGCGTCATGATGGGATCAAACGTGAGCGATACAAAGCTAAAGCCAACGGCCAAAAAGCCCGCAACCCGTAAAGCCGCCCCGCACGCACCGGAGCTCACCAAGGACGATGTCTATCTATTTGGCATCGGCACGTGGGAGCGCAGCTGGGAAAAGATGGGCGCGCACCCCGACACGCAGAACCGTACGCGCGGCTGGCGCTTTTGCGTTTGGGCGCCCGATGTAAAGAGCGTGCATGTCATTGGCGAATTTAACGACTGGGATGAAGAAGCCAACCCTCTGGTGCCCGTGCATACGAGCGCTATTTGGGAAGGCTTTATTCCTGGCGCCGAGCAGGGCCAGCTCTATAAGTACCTCATCGAGACCAACGAGGGCGAAAAGCTCTACAAGGCCGATCCATACGCCTTTAAGGCTGAGTGCCCTCCGGGTACCGCCAGCGTGCTGTGGACCCTCGATGGCTATAAGTGGAACGACGCCGCGTGGCTCAAGCGGCGCGCCGGCCACAACCACATGTCGCAGCCGCTGAACATCTACGAGGTGCATATTGGCTCGTGGAAGCGCCACGGCGACGCGCCGCAGGGCGAGCCGGACGAGCACGGCAACTATCCCGGCCCCATGGATCCCTTCCCCGCGCAGCGCGGCGAGTTTTACACCTACGACGACCTGTCGGTGGAGCTCGTGGACTACGTGCGCGACATGGGCTACACCCACATTGAGGTCATGCCGCTCATGGAGCATCCCTTCGATGGCTCCTGGGGCTACCAGACGACCGGCTACTATGCCGCCACGTCGCGCTACGGCAACCCGCAGCAGCTCATGCACTTTATCGATGCGTGCCACGAGGCGGGCATCGGCGTGATCATGGACTGGGTGCCCGGCGGTTTTTGTGCCGACGCCCACGGCCTTGCCACCTTTAACGGCCATATGCTGTTTGAGCACGAGATTCACCCCAACTGGGGCACGCACAAGTTCGACTTTGCCCGCGGCGAGGTCCGCTCCTTCCTGGTCTCCAACGTGCTGTACTGGCTCGAGAACTTCCACGTGGACGGCATTCGCATGGACGGCGTGTCCAGCATGCTGTACCTCAACTTTGGCATCGACGATCCCGGCCAAAAGAAGTTCAACAAGTACGGTACCGAGGAGGACCTGGACGCCAGCGCGTTTATCCGTCAGGTCAACTGCGCCGTGGAGGCACACTACCCCGACGTGATGATGATGGCCGAGGAGTCCACCGCGTGGCCGCTCGTGACCTATCCGCCGCAGGACGGCGGCCTGGGCTTCCACTACAAGTGGGACATGGGCTGGATGAACGACACCCTGCACTACATGCAGACCGATTTTCCGTGGCGCCCCGGCAACCACGGGCTGCTCACGTTCTCCATCATGTACGCCTTTACCGAGAACTTCATTTGCCCACTGAGCCACGACGAGGTCGTGCACGGTAAGTGCTCGCTGATCGGCCGCATGCCGGGCGACTGGTGGCGCCAGTTTGCCGGCCTGCGCACGCTGGCTTTCTATCAAATGACGCACCCTGGCGCCAAGCTCAACTTCATGGGCAACGAGATCGGTCAGTTTATTGAGTGGCGCTACTACGAGTCCATTCAGTGGTTTTTGACCGAGCAGTACGAGACCCATGCGCACCATCAGGCGTTTATCAAGGCGCTCAATCACCTATACACCGCCGAGCCCGCCCTGTACGAGCGCGGCTACACCGACGACGGCTTTACCTGGATCGATGCGGACAACTCCAAGCAGTCCATCGTGAGCTTTGTGCGTCAGGGCGAGGACGTCGATGACGACCTGGTGATCCTGATCAACTTTGACCCGGCGAGCTACGAGAGCTTCCGTGTGGGCGTGCCGCGCGAGGGCGACTGGGAGGTCATCTTTGACTCCGACCGTCCCGAGTTTGGCGGCAGCGGCTATGCCGGCGAGGAGCCCTACACCTGCTCGAGCGAGCCCTATCCCTGGAACGGGCAGATGGACTCCATCGAGATCAAGGTGCCCGGCCTGGCAGGCGTGGTGCTCAAGCGCCGCGGCCCCAGCAGCTACAAGCCGCCGGTGGTCGAGGCCCCTAAGGCTGCGCCCAAGAAGCGCACGTCCTTGGTGAAGCCCAAGCCTGCGGCTGCTAAGAAGGCTCCGGCTAAGGCGAAGGCTACGACGACCAAGGCCAAGGCCAAGGCTGCCGCAAAGCCCGCTGCTAAGGCCGCAGCCAAGAAACCGGCTGCCAAAAAGGCCGCTACCAAGGCCAAGTCTGCTTCTGTTAAGCCGTCTGCCAAGGATGCGTAACAAAACCGTTACAGCTGTAATTACCCGCCCCGACAGGGCGTAGGATACAAGTCATAACCGTTCCGGGAGAAACATCCCCGGGGGAAAGGAACGTATGAATAAGATCTTCGACAACAAGCAGGAGTTTACCGAGCTCTATCGCGATGCCGTCATGAGCATCAGCGGCAAGAGCGTCGAGGCCGCCAGCGACCTCGACCGCTTTAATGCCCTGGCCAAGCTCGTGGCCGAGAAGGCGCGCACCGTTGCCACCAAGAGCGACGCCTGCGTCACCGCCGAGGGCAAAAAGCGCGTGTACTACTTCTCGATCGAGTTTTTGATCGGCCGACTGCTCGACAACTACTTGCTCAACTTTGGCGTGCGCGACATGGTCGCCGAGGCGCTCGACGACATGGGCTTCGATCTGTCCGTCATCGAGAACCAGGAGCCCGATCCGGCTCTGGGCAACGGTGGCCTGGGCCGTCTGGCCGCATGCTTCCTGGATTCGATGGCAGCCGAGGGCATTGCCGGCTACGGCAACGGCATGCGCTACCGCTACGGCCTGTTTAAGCAGGAGATCGTCAACGGCAGCCAGGTCGAGGCCACCGACGAGTGGCTTACCCACGGCTATCCCTGGGAGGTCCGTCGTCAGGATAAGGCCGTGACCATCAAGTTTGGCGGCCGCGTCGAGGGCTTTGAGGAGGATGGCCGCACGTTTTACCGCACGGTGGACACGCAGGATATCCTGGCCGTCCCTTATGACATCCCCGTCGTGGGCTATGCCGGCGAGACCGTCAACAAGCTGCGCGTCTGGGCTGCCGAGCCGGTCGAGGAGCACTTCGATCTGGAGGCCTTCAACCGAGGCGACTACGCCCTGGCCGATGCCGAGCGCGCCGAGGCCGAGGCCATCAGCGCCATCCTCTACCCCAACGACGCCGGCGAGCACGGTCGTCTGCTGCGCCTGAAGCAGGAGTACTTGTTTGTTTCGGCCGGCATCTACAGCCTGCTCGACACCTTTGAGAAGGAGCACGGCGAGAACTGGGAGCTGCTGCCGCAGTTTGTGGCCATCCACACCAACGACACGCACCCCGCCATGTGCGGCCCCGAGCTCATGCGTATTCTCATCGACGAGAAAAAGCTCGAGTGGGACGACGCCTGGAACATCGTGACGCAGGTCGTGAGCTACACCAACCACACCATCCTGCCCGAGGCCTTGGAGAAGTGGCCTATCGGCACGTTCTCCAAGCTCCTCCCCCGCGTGTACCAGATCATCGACGAGATCAGCCGTCGTTGGCACGAGTCGTTCGACACCACGAAGGAGGGCTGGCAGGAGCGTCTGCGCCAGACCGCCATCCTGTGGGACGGCGAGATTCGCATGGCCAACCTGTCTGTGATCTGCAGCCACAGCGTCAACGGCGTGGCCAAGATCCATTCCGACATCATCAAGAACATCGTGCTCAAGGACTTCTATGCCCTGACGCCCGAGAAGTTCAACAACAAGACCAACGGCATCTCGCACCGTCGCTTCTTTGCCGAGGCCAACCCCACCTACGCCAAGCTCGTGACCGAGGCCATTGGCGATGGCTGGCTCAAAGACGCCTTTGAGCTTGAGAAACTCAAGGAGTTTAAGGACGACACCGAGTTCCTGAAGGCCGTGGGTGCCTCCAAGCGCGCCAACAAGGAGCGTCTGGCCGCCTACGTTAAGGCCGAGACCGGTCTGGTCATCGACCCCAACACCGTCTTCGATGTCCAGGTAAAGCGCTTCCACGCCTATAAGCGCCAGCTCATGAACATCATGAAGGTGATGGACATCTACAACCGTCGCATCGCCGATCCTAACTTCCACGTGACGCCGACAACCTTCATCTTTAGCGGCAAGGCTGCCTCGAGCTACACCTTTGCCAAGGAGACCATCCGCCTCATTAACTCCGTGGCCGACGTCATCAACAACGATGCCCGCGTCAACGAGGTCATGAAGGTCTGCTTTATCCCCAACTTCCGTGTGAGCAACGCTCAGCTCATCTACCCAGCCGCCGAGATCTCGGAGCAGATCTCCACGGCCGGCAAGGAGGCCTCGGGCACGTCCAACATGAAGCTCATGATGAACGGCGCCATTACGCTGGGCACCCTCGACGGCGCCAACATCGAGATCGCCGACCTGGCCGGCCGCGAGAACGAGGCCATCTTTGGCCTGACCGCTCCCGAGGTCGAGCAGCTCTGGGCATCCAACAGCTACTTTGCGTGGGATACCCTCAACGGCGACCGCGAGCGTCTGGGCTGCGTGATGGACGAGCTCAAGGACAACACGTTTGCGGGTCTTTCGGGCAACTTCGAGAGCATCTACAACGAGCTCATGAACAACAACGACCCCGACCTAGTCATGGCTGACTTCCGTAGCTACGTGGATGCATGGGAGAACCTCACGGGCAGCTACGGCGACCAGGAGACCTGGAACCGCAAGGCCCTGCTCAACACCGCCTCGAGTGGCTGGTTCTCGTCCGACCGCACCATTCGCGAGTATCGCGACGAGATCTGGCACGCATAAAGCGCGCGAGCTCCCTTTGCCGCACGGCATTACTCGACGGGCGTGACAGTGCGCCGCGCCCGTCGCTAATGGGTTAGGAACATCGATGACAGAAGGAGAAATCGATGAGTAAGAAAGAATGCATCGCGATGCTCCTCGCAGGAGGACAGGGCAGCCGATTGGGAGCACTCACCCAAAAGATCGCCAAGCCGGCGGTTAGCTTTGGTGGCAAGTTCCGCATTATCGACTTTTCGCTGTCCAACTGCTCCAACTCGGGCATCGACACGGTGGGCGTTCTGACGCAGTACCGTCCCTACCTGCTGCATGCCTACGTGGGCTCCGGCGAGGCGTGGGATCTGGACAGCCGCGACGGCGGCGTGTCGATCCTGCCGCCGTACGAGACGCAGACCGGCGGCGCCTGGTATGCGGGCACGGCCGACGCCATTACGCAGAACCTCGACTACATCAAGGCGAACGACCCCAAGTACGTTCTGATTCTTTCGGGCGATCACCTGTATCGCATGGACTACCGCAAGATGCTCAAGACGCACATTGAGAACAACGCCGACCTCACGGTGAGCGTTATGCCCGTGCCGTGGGAGGAGGCCAGCCGCTTTGGCATCCTGACCACCGACCCCGAAGACGGCCGCATCACCAAGTTCACCGAGAAGCCCGAGAAGCCCGATTCGAACCTCGCGTCCATGGGCATCTACATCTTCTCGGCCGACGTGCTGATCGAGGCGCTCGAGGAGGACGCTCTGGACCAGCGCTCGAGCCACGACTTTGGCAAGGACATCATCCCCAAGCTGCTCGGTGAGAACAAGCGCCTGTACAGCTACGAGTTCCACGGCTTCTGGAAGGACGTCGGCACCATCGCCAGCTTCCATGAGACCTCGATGGACCTGCTGGGTAACAACCCCGAGTTCGATCTGTTCGACAAGAACTTCCCCATCATGTCCAACATCACCACGCGTCCGCCGCACTACATTGGCCCTGACGGCCGCCTGGACGACTGCCTGGTCTCCAACGGCTGCAAGATCTACGGCACCGCTCGCCACTCGATCCTTTCGACCGATGTCATCATCGAGGAGCGCGCCGTGGTCGAGGACTCCGTGCTGCTGCCGGGTGCGCACGTTAAGAGCGGCGCGCACATCTGCCGCGCTATTTTGGGCGAGAACTCCACGGTCGAAGAGGGCGTGAAGCTCGGCTCTGTCGATACCACCAAGGATACGGCCGTCGTTGGAAATGACGTCGTTATCGGGAAGGGGGAATGATCCGATGATCAATCGCAAGGCCATCGGTTATATCACCGCTAACTACTCTTCGTCCTACGGCAGTGTCCTGCTCAAGGACCGCCCCATCGCGTCCGTTCCGTTTTTGGGCCGCTACCGCCTGATCGACTTTCCGCTGTCCAACATGATGAATGCCGGCATCAAGACCGTTGGAGTCGTCATGCCGGGTAACTACCGCTCGCTGATCGACCACGTGGGCTCGGGCAAGGACTGGGGTCTGGACCGCAAGAAGGGCGGCCTGTTCATGGTCCCCGGCAACGCGTATGGCACCACCAAGGGCGGCATGCGCTTCCTGCTGCGCGACATCATCTCCAACAAGACGCTGTTCCAGCGCTCGGAGAAGCCCTATGTCGTGATGATGGGCACCAACATCATCTTTAACATGGACCTAAACACCATCATCGAGGCGCACGAGAACTCCGGCGCCCAGATGACCGTGGTGTACTGCAAGGCCACGCGCAATGTCGATGACGAGACCAAGCTCGAGATTAACGAGAACGGCCGCCTGACGGGCGTGAGCGCCGGCGTCGCGTACGGCGACAACGCCTCCATGGACTGCTGCATCGTCAACCGCGAGACGCTGCTCGAGATCATCGACCACTACCAGGCCGCCGACTATCTGGACCTGCTCGAGGCACTCCAGGGCGACTTTGGCAACATCGACGTGTGCAGCTACGAGTACAAGGGCGAGGTCGTGGGCGTGTTCAGCGAGAAGTCGCTGTATCGCCGCAGCATGGACCTGCTCGACCAGACCGTCGCCGACCAGCTCTTCGATCCCGAGCGCCCGATCCTGACCAAGGCTCACGACGTGCCGCCTTCGCGCTATGCGACCGGCAGCCACGCGTGCAACTCGATCATCTCGGCCGGCTGCATCATCAAGGGCACCGTGCGCAACTCAATCCTGTCACGCGGCGTCGTGGTCGAGGAAGGAGCTTCGGTGACCAACTCGATCATCAACCAGAGCTGCATCATCAAGAGCGGCGCACGCGTTGAGAACGCCATCCTGGACAAGAACAACGTGGTCCCCACCAACACCGAGCTTCGCGGCACGCCCGAGAACATCCTGGTGCTGGGCAAGGCTCCGTTAACTTCCGACACCACCATCGTACGTTAACGTTGGCACCGCAACATCGCTCGTAACATGTAGAATAGCCGCCCGGTTAGCGCCAGGCGGCTATTCTCGAATTGCAACATGGGAGACAATATGGCAGATTCCAGCAAAAAGATGCAGATCGTGTTTGCCTCGGCCGAGTGCGCACCGTTTGTAAAGACCGGTGGCCTGGGCGACGTGGCGGGCTCGCTGCCCGCGGCGCTTGTGCGCGCCGGCGCCGAAGTTATCGTGATGGTGCCCAAGTACGCCACCATAAAGGACGAGTACAAGGCGCAGATGGAGCACTTCTCCGACTTTTACGTGAGTCTGGGCTGGCGCAACGAGTACTGCGGACTCGAGAAGCTCGAGCACGACGGCGTCACCTATATGTTCATCGACAACGAGCGCTACTTTGCGCGCGACTATCCGTACGGCTTCTTTGACGACGGCGAGCGCTTTGCGTTCTTCTCCAAGGCCATCACCGAGAGCCTGCAGCACCTGCCGGCCGGCTTTGAGTGCGACATCCTGCACTGCAATGACTGGCAGACGGCACTTGCGCCCGTGTTTTTGCGCGAGTTTTACCAGGGCCTGCCGCTGTATGACCGCGTCAAGACCGTGTTCTCGATCCACAACGTGGCGTTCCAGGGCCAGTTTAGCGACACCGTGATGGAGGACATCCTGGGTGTGGCACACATTCCGGCGGCCGCCTCGCAGCTGCGTTGCGACGCCTGCAGCATCAACTACATGCTGGGCGCCCTGCGCTATGCCGACGCCATAACCACGGTGAGCCCCACCTATGCCAGCGAGATCCAGACGCCCGAGTTTGGCGAGGGCCTGGACGGCGTGCTGCGCGAGCGCTCCTATGCGCTGCAGGGTATCCTGAACGGCATTGATGTGGCAGGCTTTGACCCGGCGACCGACAAGCGCATTGCCGCCAACTACACCGTGGAGGACCGTTCCGGCAAGGCCGTGTGCAAGGCCAAGCTGCAGGAAGAGCTGGGGCTCGAGGTTCGCGACGACCGCCCGCTCATGGTGATGGTCACGCGCCTGACGCGCCAAAAGGGCATGGACCTGGTCATGTACGCGCTCGACCGCATTCTGGCCGGCGGCGTGCAGGTGGCCGTGCTTGGCACTGGCGACCGCGACTACGAGGACGGCCTGCGCTACTTCCAGGACAAGTACCCCGGCACCATGGCCGCGCGCATCGAGTTCGATCCAGCGCTGTCGCAGCGCATGTATGCTGCCGCCGACATGTTCCTGATGCCTTCGAAGTTTGAGCCCTGCGGCCTGTCGCAGATCATCGCCATGCGCTATGGCACCCTGCCCATCGTGCGCGAGACCGGCGGTCTAAAGGACACCGTGATCCCGTACAACGAGTTTACCGGCGAGGGTACGGGATTCTCGTTTAGTAACTTTAACGGCGACGAGATGGGCGACGCCGTGTTCCGCGCGGCACGCCTGTTCTGGGATAACCGCGACGCTTGGAACCAGCTGGTCACGCAGGCCATGAGCCAGGACTTTAGCTGGACGCGCTCGGCCGACAAGTATCTGGACCTGTACTTCTTTATGCATCCGGAGATTGAGCGCCCGGCGGCTGTGGAGGCTGCTACGGCCGTAGAGGAGCCGGTTGCTGATGAGGCCGAGCCTGCGGCGCCCGTTAAGGAGCCCGCTGCTGCTGAGGAGCCCAAGGTCGAGGAGAAGCCGGCTGAAGCTAAGCCCGTTAAGGCCGATCCTGAGGTGAAGGTCGAGGCTGCTCCCGAGCCCGAGCCTGAGGTGAAGCCCGCTGCGAAGCCTGCCACCAAAAAGACGACGACCCGCAAGGCAACGGCTAAGAAGGCTACGACCACGAAGGCCGCTGCGAGCAAGACCACCGCTGCCAAGGCAACTACTGCCAAGGCATCGACCACGCGCAAGCGCACGACCGCCGCTGCCAAGAAGGCCAACGAGGTCGAGGCTGCTCCCGAGGTAAAGGCCGCCGCCGAGGCTAAGCCTGCGGCAAAGGCTCCGGCCAAGACCGCTGCCAAGAAGACGGCTGCAACCACCAAGAAGGCAACGGCAGCCAAGAAGACCACGGCTACGAAGTCGACGACGGCCAAGGCCGCTACGACGAAGGCCGCCGCGAAGACGACCACGAAGGTCGCCGTAAAGCCGGCCGTCAAGGTCGAGGAGAAGCCCGCCGAGCCCAAGGCCGAGACAGCTGTCGAGGCAAAGCCGGCCGCCAAGACCACCACGCGCAAGCGCACTACGACGACGGCTAAGAAGACCACGACCAAGGCTGCTGCTCCCAAGGCGGAAGCTAAGGTCGAGGTCAAGCCCGCAGTAAAGGCCAAGCCGGTACCGAAGGCATCCGAAGCCAAGTCCGCTGCCGTCAAAGAGGAGCCCAAAGCCGAGGTAAAGGCCAAGCCCGAACCCGCCAAGAAGGCCCCGGTCTCCCCCGCCGCCGCGACCGAGGAAAAGGCTCCGACCAAAAAGACGTCCGTCCGCAAGGCAACGGCAACCCGCAAGCGCCGCTAATCCGGACGATTAAAACTTAATCCTCAACGCAAAAGAGGGCGCCCCAACCAGGCGCCCTCTTCTTGGTTGAACTTCTCTATTAAAAAGAGGGCCGGTTTACTACGACAAAATGGCTCCTGCCGACCACGGCGAGTAATCTTCGAAATTAAGAACGCTTCTAGCTGCGGTTTTAATATCACCAAAATGACTGTTGTTGAGATCATTCAATTCGTCGTAGTAAACCGAAGTACTTTTGTTTGGATACAAATAGTATCGGTATAGACGTTTTTAAATATCGCGATAATTTGGGTGGTAAAACGATTTTCTAGGACAACCGTTCGCCGATGGTAAACGGATGTTGTTTATACAGCCTGTGTGCAACATATATACTTATATCCTGTGCGTAAAGCCCATGGCCCGCAGGCCGTGATTCTATTGAACTGGACCGAATTATGAGATTGATTCACAACAGCCGTCTGCCGCAGTTTCGCACTCCGTTTGGCGCTGTGACCACTGGAACTTCCGTTTCGCTCTCGGTGATTTTGGAGGATGCCGACCCCAACCAGGCAACGCTTACGCTGCGCACCTGGGTCGATGAGATCGGTGAATCTCTGTATCCCATGACGCACGAGGGCGACGGCATATTTACCGTAGAGCTTGAGTGCGCCGAGCCCTGTCTTATCTGGTACAGCTTTATCTGCAACATCGAGGGCCAGCCCGAGGTCCGTCTGGGCGCACCGCAGGGTCGCACCGGTGGCGAGGGCGTAACTTACAACTACGCCGAGGTCCCGTCCTTCCAGATCACCGTCTACAAGCACCGCAAAGTTCGTCCCGAGTGGTACGAGCGTGGCATGGTCTACCAGATCTTCCCCGACCGCTATGCCCGCGATGAAAACTGGCGCGAGCGCACGCTTGCCGAAGTTGAAAAACCACGCAAAGGAATCCAGCGCCGCATGGTCGAGGACTGGAACGAACCGCCCGAGTACGAGCGTGCCGAAGACGGCTCCATCAAGACCTGGGATTTTTACGGCGGCTCGCTCAAGGGTATCCAAAATGACCTGCCCCGCATTGCCGAGCTGGGCTTTACGGCCATCTACCTCAACCCCATCTTTGAGGCCGCGAGCAACCACCGCTACGACACGGCCGACTACACCAAGATCGACCCGATTCTGGGCACCGAGCAGGACTTTACCGAGCTGTGCGAGGCGGCCGAGAAGCTTGGCATTTCCATCATTCTAGACGGTGTGTTCAACCATACGGGCGACGACTCGATCTACTTTAACCGCTACGGCAATTATCCCGGCGTCGGTGCTTGGCAGAGCGAGGACTCGCCGTGGCGCGATGCATTTTACTTCCATGAGGACGGTTCGTATGACTGCTGGTGGGGCGTGGGCAACATGCCCGCCATCAATGAGAGCTCCGAACTGGTGCGCGAGCGGCTCCTGGGCAAGGACGGCGTGATCCGTAAATGGCTGCGCGCCGGTGCCCATGGCTGGCGACTCGATGTGGCCGACGAGCTTTCCGACGACTTCCTGGCCGAAATCAAAAAGGCCGTGCTCGCCGAGAAGCCCGACGCACTGCTGCTCGGCGAAGTCTGGGAGGACGCTTCCAACAAGATCAGCTATGGCCACCTGCGTCGCTATCTGCAGGGCTCGGAGCTCGACTCCGCCATGGACTACCCCTTCCGCGACATGGTCATCGGCTTTTTGATGGGCTACAAGAACGCTTACCAGGCAGCCGAGGATATCGAAACCCTGCGCGAGAACTACCCGCGCGAGGCACTGGCCTGCGCGCTCAATCTGCTTTCGAGCCACGACCGTCCGCGCATCATCTCGGTGCTCGGCGGTGGCCCCGACGAGTCGCAGCTGCCCGAGAGCGAGCGCAGCAAATGGCGCCTGGACGAGAACTCGATGGGTCTGGCCAAGAGCCGTTTTTGGCTGGCGACGCTCATGCAGATGACCTTCCCGGGCGTACCCTCAATCTATTACGGCGATGAATACGGCTTGGAGGGCCTCACCGATCCGGGCAACCGCCGTACCCTGCCGACCAAGGACCAACTCCACGACTTCGACACACTGGCCATCGTTAAGAACGCGTCTGCCGTGCGCCGTGCGCTGCCCTTTATGGTCGATGGCGAGATCAAGGCCTTTGCGCTCAACGACGAAGTCTTGGCTTACACCCGCACGGGCAAAGACGGCGAGGCCGCGACGGTTATCATCAACCGCAGTCTGCGCAATTCGCACCGCGTGACGATTCCGGCGCTCGGCGAATGCGCGAGCGACGTGATCAGCGGTCACGAGTGCGAGATCCACAACGGTACCGTCACGCTCGACCTGTACCCGCTGGGCTCTTCGATCATCTATCACCATGCCGAGAAGCGCCTGCAGGAGCCGCTCGATCATGGCGCGGGCGTTGTGTGCCACATCACCTCGGTGCCGACCGATGACGGCAAGCCCGGCACAATCGGTGCGCCCACGCGTCGCTTTATCGACCATCTGGCCGCTATGGGCATGCGCTACTGGCAAGTCCTGCCCGTCAACCCCACGGACTTCTTCCGCTCCCCCTACGCCGGCCCCTCGGCCTTTGCAGGCAATATTGATCTGCTACCCGAGAGTCACGAGGAGCTGGCCGCCGACTTTGCTGCATGGAAGGCTCACGGCGGCGAGGATGCCGACCCGCTGTACACGGCGTTTAAACATCGCAACGCCGACTGGCTCGAGAAGTACTGCGTCTACATGGCCGTTAAGAAGTACTTTGAGGGCGAGTCGCGCCACGATTGGCCGGCAGATGTCGCGCGCTACAACGAGTATCTGATCGATGACAAGCGCTTCCACGACGAGGCCGAGCTGCAGGCGTACATGCAGTATCGCTTTGACCTTGCCTGGTGCGAGCTCATGAACTATGCGCACAAGAAGGGCATCGAGGTCATCGGCGATATCCCGATGTATGTCTCGGACGATTCGGCCGACGCGTGGAGCGAGCCCGAGAACTTCTGGCTGTCCGATACCGGCAAGGCGATTGAGATTTCGGGCGCGCCGCCCGACAACTTTGCGCCCGAGGGCCAGGTGTGGGGCAACCCCACCTTCCGATGGGATCGCATGAAGGAGAACGGCTATCGCTGGTGGCTCGACCGCCTGCGCCGTGCGTTTTCGCTCTACGACCGCGTGCGCCTGGACCACTTCCTGGGCTTCCACAGCTACTTTAGCATTCCCGCCGGTAAGGCCTGTGCCGACGGCCGCTGGCTGGCAGGCCCGGGCAAGGACCTGTTCCAGACCGCCTATGAAGAGCTGGGTCCGCTCAACTTTATCGCCGAGGACCTGGGTTACCTGACGCCCGGCGTTCGCGCCATGGCTTCGACCTGCGGCTTCCCCGGCATGGACGTGCTGGAGTTTAGCGACTACGACGTTCGTTGCGGAATTCACCCCACACCGGGAAAGATCCTGTACACCTCGACGCACGACACCTCGACACTTGCCGGCTGGTGCACGCGCTCCTTTGCAGGCGGCGATGAGCCGAGCGGCATTACATTGGCAAGCGAGCTCATGGGCAATGCCCTGGCAAGCGGTGCACCGCTCGTGATGATGCCGCTGCAGGACGTGCTGGGACTGGGCGACGATGCACGTATGAACGTGCCGAGTGTAGCCACAGGCAACTGGACATGGCAGGCTGACGAGGCCGACGTTGCGGCAGCCGAGGAGAAAACTGCGAAGCTCCTGCGCAACACCCATAGATTCTGGGGCGAAGCGTGATAAAACCCACGATATAGGGTACAGTTACAGCTGTTTGAATTTTTGCGGGCAGAGCGATCTGCCCGCTTTGTGCTGAAAAGGAAGTATTATGGCGCGCTACGATTACAAGTGCACAAGCTGCGGCAACGTGTTTGAGGTTGAGCACCCCATGTCCGAGACGCCCGAGGTCGTATGCCCTAGCTGCGGTGCCCCGGCATCTAAGACGTTCTCGGCCAGCGGCATTAAGTTCGAAGGCAGCGGTTTCTACAACACCGACCAGCGAAGCGGTGGTTCCAGCACCAACGCCACCAGCGGCTGCTGCGCCAACTGCCCGCATAACCACTAGTGACAAGTGGCCCCGCGATCAAGCCCGATCGCGGGGTTGAATTTTTTCAGGAATGAACAACGCCCCGGCGACTGGTCTGGGGTTGCGCCACGAAAACGGCCTATCTACTACGTTTGACCCGTATAGTCCGAGCACACCTGCGTTTTTACAAAATCGACGAGCCGTCTACCTGCGGTTTTGAATTCGCTAAATTCGGCATGGTTGGGGGTAATGGGTTTAATGTAGTAGATAGGCCCATTTCATGGCAAGCGGGTCAACCCTCGGGTGCCGTATTAGTTGCGCACCAGCCTGGCGCAGAAGTGGCCGTCGTAGGAGTCGGCGTTTACCGGCACGCTTTGGAAGAGGCCTCGGTCGTTTTGGCGTACGCAGACGAGCTTCTTGGCCTGGGCAAACTCGGGCAGTTGCAGAATCTGCGCCTCAGAAAGCGGCGCCACGCTAAAGCCGGCGCCCTCGGAAGAAGCCAGGAAGGCATCCACAACCTGCGCGTTCTCCTCATCAAACACCGAGCATGTTGCATAGATAAGCTCGCCGCCGGCAGCCACGCGCGCAGCGGCTTCCTTGAGCATCGTCACCTGCAGCTTGGGCAACTCAACCGTCACATCCTTTTCGGTCAGGCGCCACGGGATCTCGGGATGACGGCGCATGGTTCCAGTGCCAGAGCACGGCGCATCGATAAAGACTGTGTCGAACATAACCGGCTCGCCAAGCATGGCATCAAACGATGTGAGCACCTGATCAAGCTCGCAAGCATCACCCGAAACCGTACGAACGCCCTGAATACCGGCCTTATGCAGGCGAGCGAGATTTAGATCGCACTTGCGATCATGAAGATCGAGCGCCGTATGCTGACGCTCATAGCCCGCACGCTTGGCCTGGCACATCATCACATAGGTCTTGGTGCCACGACCGGCACCAATCTCAAGGCAGCTACCAGGGCGCGTGGCAGCTGTGGCGATAAGCTGGGCGTTAAGGTCCGAGGCCACGGCAGCAGCACGCTCAAATACGCCCGACGCAACCGTAACCTGGGCATCAACCGGGGCATGGCAGCCCGGGAAGACAGGTGCGACGAGCTGCGAGATATACGGATCGGGCTTGGAAGCAAAAGCGTTCTCATGCAGGGCCAGCGGCGCGGGGGCCAGATTGCCGGCAAAGTTAAGCGCACCCTCTGGCGTGTCAAACGATGCCATAATGCGAGCGCATAGCCAGCGCGGAAGACCCATCAGGCGCGACAGACGAACCAAGCGTCGCTCGGACTCATCCACGTCGGATGCCGTGGCAAAGTCCTCAACGTTGTCCGCAACCTTGTGCAGTACAGCATTGGCCAAGCCGGCGGCGGACTTAGCACCGCAACGAACCAGTTCAACACCCTGACTTACGGCAACACGGCCCGGCGTATGCAGGTAGAGCATCTCGAAGGCAGAAATACGAAGCGCCATGCGAACGCGCGGCGCAACCTTTTTGGGCTTATCGAGAAACTGATCGAGCAGCTCGTCCAAAATACCCTGCGTGGCGGCTACACCCAGCGCCAAGCGGGCGGCAAAAGCGGAATCGCGCTGGTCAATAGCCTTGGCCGATGCGCGAGAGGACAGCACGTCGCGCGCATACATGCCGCGGCGATCGGCCTCCATCAGCACATCGAGCGCAAGCTTGCGCGCGGGAGACAGCTTGCTCATGACAAAACACCCCACGAAAGATCGGCACCCTGCAGGCCAGCAGCCCAAGCAGAAGCGGCCATAGCACGTTTGCCATCAGGCTTAACCTCGAGCAACTCGACCGAGCCATCGAAAAGGCCCAGGTAAACATGCTTGGCCTGAACGGCGACGAGTCCCTCACCAAGCGACACATCGGCCAGCGCAGCATCGAGCACACGCACGGTCTTGCCGGCAATCACACAACGAGCAGGCGCGGTATCGGACGAGGCAAGCACATGACGCACGCAATCAAGCGCCGCCATGTGCGGATCTAGACGCATCTCCTGCTTGGAAATCTTCGCAGCATGGGTGACAAGCGACTCATCCTGCTCGATCCACACCGCCGTACCATCGGCAAGCGACGGTAGCGTATCGGCCAGCAGCTTACCGCCAAGCTCACCAAGCTCCATCGTCAGCGTCTCGGCATGCTTACCGGCAACTGACGTTGAGGCCTGGGCGCAATAAGCGCCGGTATCCACGCCATGCCCAATACGCATGATAGAAACGCCAGCAATCTCGTCGCCAGCGAGAATCGCACGCTGAATAGGAGCAGCCCCACGCCAACGAGGCAGCAAGGACGCATGAACATTCACAATACCAAGCGGCGCTATATGAAGCACCTCATCAGGCAAAATACAGCCATAAGCAGCCACACAGAAAATATCAGCCTGCGCAGCCTTGAGCACCTCAACAACCTCAGGCGTCATACGATTAGCCTCAACAACAGGCAAACCAAGCTCGAGCGCCTTAGCCTTAACAGGAGACGGCTCAAGCTTCTTACCACGCCCGCGAACAGCATCAGGACGAGTAACAACAAGCGCAATCTCATTCCCAGCCTCAACAAGCGAAGTCAAAGAAGGCACAGCAAAATCAGGCGTACCCATAAACACAATACGCATAAAGATCGTCTCCTCTCAACCAAAGCCGAGACGGCTACAAAGAACAGCGGAAAGCCAAGTCACCAGCCCATCCGCAATAACATTTCAACAAGAACAAATATACCCAAAACCAAAGAAAGAGCCGCAATAAAAGCAGCTCTTTCAGCAAAGCACCTATCAGCGAAGACGCCCATCCCTGGCCCGACGGCACCCGGGCGAACCGAGCCAGAACAACGCAGTCCCCGGTGCTGAGCGCCCACATATCGTCCCGCGCGCAGTTTCGCAGCAAAGCGAGAATGTTTGAGCACGGGATGATATGTGGGCGCTCAGCACCGGGGACGGACAAACCTACTCCGTCTCACCCGGTCGAGCGCCGCGGGCCAGGGCGTCCTGGTACTCCTTGACTGCCTTGATCCTCTGCATCGGCTTCAGTCGCTCGAACATGGTGTTGCCATGCAGGTGATCGATCTCGTGCTGCAGGCACACGCAGAACAGGTCGCCCGTAGCCTCGTAGCGAATCAGGTTTGCGTCCAAGTCGTACGCCTCGACGACGACATGGTCGGGACGCTCGATCTCGCAGCTAATGCCAGGGATGGACAGGCAGCCCTCGCTAAACGGCACCAGATGGTCGCTCTGCTCCACGATCACGGGGTTGATGAGCACGTACGGGTCATAGTCGTTCTTGTCGGTGTAGTCGCAGTCGATGGTGACGAGCTGAATGAGTTCGCCGATCTGCGGGGCAGCCAGACCGCAGCCGCCGTTCTCGAACATCATCTTCTTCATCTTCTCGGCAAGCGCCTCGATCGCCGGGGTAATCTCCTCGATGACGGCGCACTCCTGGCGCAGACGAGGGTCGGGCGACAGTACGATTCCGTTGGCTTCCATGGCCATCCTTTCGGGTTGTTACATCAAATCATAGGCGTCGACGTCAACGCTCACGCTCACGCCGCGCACAGAGCCCACCTCTTTGAGGCAGGCGTCGATATCATCAGAGACATGGTACCCCACGGGCGACTTCACAAGCAGATGGAAGCGGTAACGGTCCTTGGCTCTCTCGATTACACACGAAGCCGGACCCAGCACCTGCGGCATGGCACTCCCCGCCCTCAAAAAGTCGGGCGCGGCGGCATGCCAGCGGCGCTTAAGAAGCTTTGCAATGCGCCCAATGTAGTCCTGCGCGTCATCCGCGTTCGTCGACCACACCAAAATGTTGACCAGGCGCACAAAGGGCGGATACAGCGCGTCGCGCCGCTGGTCAAGGTCGTAGTCGGTAAAGATAGAACGGTCGTGCTCGGCGACGGCGCGAATGACCGGATCCTCGGGCAGATAGGTCTGGATGATGACCTCGCCAGGACGATCGCCGCGGCCGGCGCGGCCCGCCACCTGCTCCAGCAGATCGTAGGCGCGCTCCCCTGCGCGGAAGTCCGGCAGCTTGAGGGCGAAGTCGGCATTGACCACGCCCACGAGCGTGACCTCGGGAAAGTCGAGACCCTTGGCGATCATTTGGGTGCCCAGCAACACGGCGCAATCGGCCGCATCGAACTGCTCGAGCAGCTTTTTGTGCGCATCCTTTCCGCGCGTGGAATCGGCATCCATGCGGATGATGGCGACGTCCTCGGGCAGCATCTGGTGCAGTGCGTCCTCGATCTGCTGCGTGCCCAGCCCCATTTTTGCCAGGTAGCGACTGCCACATTTGGGGCAACGACTCGTGGGCGCGGGATACGGCTGCACGCGCCAGGAGGATCCGCATGTGTGACATTGCAGCGTGTGCGTGCGCTCGTGATACGTAAGCGCGGTGGAGCAGTGGTTGCAGGTGGGAACGCAGCCGCACTCGCGACACATCAGGAACGGCGCAAAGCCACGGCGGTTATGCAGCAGCACGGCCTTCTCGCGGCGCTCGACTACACGCTCCAAGCCCTCCATCAAGGGTTTTGAGAACATGGAGCGGCTGCCGTGAGAAAACTCACGGCGCAGGTCGGCAATGCGGACCGTGGGAAGCACGGCGTGTCCCGGGCGCTCGGGCATCTCGACACGCGTCCAAGTGGCACCGCCGTACGTTCCGCGACGGCAGCGGTCGAGCGCTTCGGCAGAAGGCGTGGCCGAGCCCAGCACGAGTGGGCAGCGGTAGCGCCGCGCCATCTCGGCCGCCACCTCGCGAGCGTGGTAGCGCGGACTGGAGCCCTGCTTGTAACTAGTCTCGTGCTCCTCGTCGATGATGATGAGGCCCAAGTCGCTGAGCGGGCAAAAGAGCGCCGAGCGGGCGCCGACCACCACGCGTGCCGCACCGCTGGCGACCATATCCCACTGGTCCAGGCGCTCGCCGGCCGAAAGCCGCGAATGGAACACGGCGACCGTCTCGCCAAAGCGCGAGCGGAAGCGGCCGACGGTCTGGGCTGTCAGCGATATCTCGGGCACCAGTACGCAGGCTGAGCGACCGGCCGCGAGCACGCGCTCGATAGCGGAAAGGTAAACCTCGGTTTTGCCGGATCCAGTGACTCCATCGACTAGGACCACGTCGCCGTGAGCGTCAAGGCGTGCGCGCTCAATCTGCGCGAGGGCCTGTCGCTGACCGTTGGTGAGTGCCATCGGGGCCTTGCCGCTCGCCGAGGACAGCGTGGTCTGCTCGTTGCAGCCACGCCAGGCGCGGCGCTCCTCCACAACCACGACGCCGCGTTTTTCGAGCGACTTGATGGTCGCCGACATACTGTTATAGAGAAGGTTGAGGTCGCGCGTCGTGACAGGACCACACTGGAGCGCCTCGATGAGTTGGCGCTGGCGGACCGCGGTCTTGGGTGGCGTGTAGTCAAAGCCTTCGGGCGTAAGCATCACCCAGCGGTTTTGGATGGGTTTGACGGCTGGACGTTCAACCGTCCACACGCCGTCGTCGCCCTTGACCACACGCGGGCTGCCGCCCGGTGGCAAAAACAGGCGCAGGCACTCGGAAAGCGTCGCGACATACTCGCGGCTCATCCAGCGCGCAATGCGTGCAGCCTCGGCGGTAAAGAGCGGTTTGCTGAGGATAGCCTCGACGGCTTTAATGCGCGCGGGGTCGAGGGCGTTGTTACCCTGCAGGTCGCCCAGCTCAGGCGCAATGTCGACGACATAGCCCGCGGCGGCACGGTTACCAAAGTGAACCAGGACCGTGGATCCGATCTGCGCCTCGTTGGCAAGGGACTGGGGAATGCAGTAGGCGAATGGCTCGGACAGCGCTCGGGTAGGAATGTCGAGAACCACGCTCGCGTAGGCGGCAATGGGCTCAGGTGCAGGCTCGGGCTTGGCCGAGGCAGCAGCGGATGCCGGTGCCGCCGGAGACTCCTCCGGTTCCGGTGAACCAAACAGCGACAGTTGTTGAGCCATACACCACCTCTAACGAACAGACCTGAAAGAGCTGGGACAAACACTACTGATTATTATGTCCCAGCAACCCACTCATCGGTACAGAAACAAGAGCCCCGCTCGGGGTGAACGGGGCTCGGATACAAACGTTTGTGCAGCGACTACAGCGCCATCGTGCGGGCGCGGTCGATACGCGCCAGACAGTCGTCACGGCCGACGAGCGCCATGGTCTCGCCCAGCGGAGGGCTCACCATGTTGCCACAAACGGCGACGCGCACGGCCTGGAACACCACGCGCTTCTTGAGGTCCATCTGCTCGGGAAGCGGCTCAAGCGCGGCGTCGATGTTCGCGGCTGTCCACTCGTCCACGCCCTCGAGCGCGGCCTTGGCGGCGTCCAGAATTGAACCCATACCCTCCTTGGCCAGGCCCTTGTTAACGGATTTCTCGTCATACTCGAGCGTCTCGGCCGTAGCAAAGATGGGAGCGGCGACGGTCACGGCGTCGGCCGGCATCTTGGTGCGCGGCTTGACGATGGCAGCGAGTGCGTCAATCCAGTCCTCGCCGTACTCGACGTTGCCCTCGATGAGACCCGCCTCGTGCAGCTCGGGGACCATGATCTCGTCGGCAAACTGGGCATCGGACATGCCGTTGATGTATTCGGCATTGACCCAGTCGAGCTTCTTGGGGTCGAAGGTCGCCGGGTTCTTGGAGATGCGGTCGAGTGAGAACTTGCTGGCCAGGACATCGCGCGGAATGATCGTGGTCTCGCCGTCAAGCGACCAGCCGAGCAGCGCCAGATAGTTGACGAAAGCGTCGGACAGGTAGCCGGCGTCGCGGTACTCCTCCACTGAGGTGGCGCCGTGGCGCTTGGAGAGCTTCTTGCCGTCGGCGCCCAGAATCATGGAGATGTGGGCGAACGTGGGCACGGGCGCGCCGAGGGCCTCGTAGACCATGACCTGACGCGGGGTGTTGGAGAGGTGGTCGTCGCCGCGGATGACATGGGTGATCTTCATCATGGCGTCGTCGACGACGGTCGCAAAGTTGTACGTGGGCGTGCCATCGGAGCGGAAGATGACAAAGTCGTCGAGCTCCTTGGCGTCGAAGGTCACCTCGCCGTGAACGGCGTCGTGGATGACGACGTCGCCGCGGTCCTCGGGCACCTTGATGCGCAGGACGTAGGACTCGCCGGCCTCGATGCGACGGCGGGCCTCCTCGGGATCAAGGTCGCGGCAACGGCGCTGATAGCCCTGGAAGGGGTCCTTGCGCTCCTGCGCGGCCTTGCGATCGGCGTCGAGCTGCTCCTTGGTGCAGAAGCAGGGATAGGCCTTGCCCTCGTCCCAAAGCTTCTGGGCGGCCTGCTTGTACAGGTCCAGGCGCTCGGTCTGGGCGTAGGGGCCAAAATCGCCGCCCACCTCGGGACCCTCGTCCCAGTCCAGGCCCAGCCAACGCATGGCGCGCAGGATAATCTGCGTGTTCTCGTCGGTAGAGCGGGTGGGGTCGGTGTCGTCAATGCGCAGGATGAACGTGCCGCCGTTTGCACGGGCGAAAGCCCAGTTATAGATAGCGGTGCGGGCGCCGCCGATGTGCAGCTTGCCCGTCGGTGAGGGTGCAAAGCGGACGCGAACGTCTGATGCCATGGAAATCTCCTCGATTGCAGGATGGATGTCTAACCGCACCATTATAAAGCATCAAAGCAACCTCCGCACAAAGGGCACCGACCCAGTCATTGGGGACTACTCATTGGGGACAGACTTAAATGACCAGTCGTTGTAGTCATTGGGGACATTCTTGGTTTAAGACTGGTCATTTAAGTCTGTCCCCAATGAGTAATTAAGTCTGTCCCCAATGAGTAGGTGCGGAAAGGGTGTGAATGTTTGATTTACGCGCTATGATGTGCCCTTGCATAGAGAGCCCGGCGGAATGGTAACGGTCGCTGGGACACGTTTTTGAAAGGACAATCATGTCAGAAGAACTTCGTTCCATTCCACCCCAACACGGGTCCTTTGTTTTTACGTCAGAGTCGGTGACCGAAGGTCATCCCGATAAGATCGCTGATCAGATCAGCGACGCCGTCCTCGACGCAATCCTCGCCAAAGAAATAGAGCTCCAGGAGCAGGGCTACATCGCCCCCAACGGCGTGCCTGCCAACGTTGAGAACGTCCGTTGCGCCTGTGAGACCCTCGTGACCACCGGCACTGTCATCGTCGCCGGCGAGATTCGCACCCAGGCCTACGTCGACGTACAGGAAATCGCCCGCGGTGTTATCCGCCGCATCGGCTACAACCGTGCCAAGTTCGGTTTTGACTGCGACACTTGCGGCGTTATGAGCCTCATCCACGAGCAGTCGCCCGATATCGCCCAGGGCGTTGACGAGTCCTTCGAGACCCAGACCGGCGCTACCACCGACCCGATCGACCTGATCGGCGCCGGCGACCAGGGCATGATGTTCGGTTATGCCTCCAACGAAACCAAGACCCTCATGCCCATGCCGCACTACCTGGCGAGCCGCCTGGCCGAGCGCCTGGCCGCCGTGCGTCACGACGGCACCCTCGCCTATCTGCGTCCCGACGGCAAGACCCAGGTCACCGTGCGCTACGAGGAAGGCAAGCCCGTCGAGGTCACGACCATCGTCATCTCCACGCAGCACGCCGCCGAGATCGAGGACATGGGCAAGATCAAGGCCGACCTCATCGAGCACGTCATCACCCCGGTCATGGCCGCCGAGAACATGCCGTGGGACAACGCGGACATCTACGTGAACCCCACCGGTCGCTTTGTCGTGGGCGGCCCCATGGGCGACACGGGCCTCACCGGCCGCAAGATCATCGTCGACACCTACGGCGGCTACGGCCGTCACGGCGGCGGCGCCTTTAGCGGCAAGGACTGCACCAAGGTTGACCGCTCCGCCGCGTATGCCGCGCGCTGGGTCGCCAAGAACGTGGTCGCCGCCGGTCTGGCCGACCGCTGCGAAGTCGAGCTTGCCTACGCCATCGGCGTTTCCAAGCCCCTCTCAATCATGGTCGACACCTTCGGTACCGCGCATGTTGCCGAGGACAAGATCGTCGAGGCCGTCGAGAAGACCTTCGACCTGCGCCCGGGCGCGATCATCCGCGACCTGGACCTGCGTCGACCGATCTACGAGAAGACGGCAGCCTACGGCCACTTCGGCCGCGAAGACGCCGACTTTACCTGGGAGAAGACCGACCGAGTCGAAGAACTCAAAGCAGCCTGCGGACTGTAATTGGGAACCACCAAGGTCACAACACGCACACGCTTTCAAAAGAAGTACCGCCCCCAAGCGGTACTTCTTTTTTATTTATCCGGTAGTGAAGATGTTTCGATATGAGCCAACGCTGCGTCACTAGCTAATGAATTTTGCAGCACGGGCACTCCAACCATGTATCCTTAGTCCCGAGGGGCGGGGCATAAGGTTGATCGCGAGTTCCGCACGAGCCGGAGAGCACTTAATGTGCTCTCCGTGCGAGTCAGGACTGTCCGAGCAGGCGACCTTATGCCCCGCCCCTCGGGACGATGGGATAGAACAGGAGCGCATATGGCAGGCAAGCCACAAACACTAGCTACGACCTCGGCATTCGAGATCTTGGGCCCCGTCATGGTCGGCCCCAGCTCATCGCACACCGCCGGCGCCCTGCGCTGCGCCCAAGTTGCCGCCAGCCTGCTGGAAGGCCGCATCACCAAAGTCACCTTTGGCCTGTGGAACTCCTTCGCCCACACCTACCGCGGCCACGGCACCGATCGTGCGCTCGTCGCGGGCATCCTGGGCCTCGACACCGACGACGAGAACATCAAGCAGGCCTTCGACCTCGCAAGCGAGCAGGGCCTCGAATATCACTTTGACATCAAGGGCGACGACGCCTCCATCCACCCCAACACCGTCGACATTGACATGGTCGACGACACGGGCGCCACGGCACAGGTCCGCGGTGAGAGCCTGGGCGGCGGCAAGATGCGCATCAGCCGCATTAACGGCGTCGGCGTTGACATCTCGGGCATGTACTCAACGCTCTTCGTGGCGCACAAGGACGTCCCCGGCGTGCTCGCCGCGCTCACCAACCTGCTCGCCTACGCACACGTGAACATCGCCTTCTGCCGCACCTACCGCACCGAAGTGGGCGGACAGGCCTACTCCGTCTTTGAGACCGACGGCGCGCCCGACGACACTGTTGTCCCGATGCTGCGTAAGCTCGACAATGTCGATTACGCGACCTTTATCGAGCTCCCCGGTTCTGCCTCGTCGCTCTCCCCCGGCGTCTCGGCAAAGGAAATCTTCGACGACGGCGAGCAGCTGCTCGATGCGTGCGCCGAGCTCGGCCTGAATATCGGCGCCGTTATGGCCGTGCGCGAGGCGCGTCTGACCGGCGAGGCCCACGCCGTCGCCGCCATGCGCCGCGTGCTCGACGTCATGCGCGAGGAGACCACGACCCCCATCGTCAATCCGCAACGATCGCTCGGCGGGCTTATCGGCGGCGAGGCTAAACTCGTCGATGCCACCGGCCGCAACGATTTGAGCACGAGCCTGATGGGCACCGTTCAAACCGACGCCGTGGCCCGCGCGATGGCCGTGCTCGAGCGCTCCGCCACGATGGGAGTGATCGTCGCCGCTCCCACGGCAGGCTCCGCGGGTGTCGTGCCCGGCTGCGTGCTGGCGCTCGCCGATCACCTTCAGCTCGACGACGAGCAGGTCATGGACGCGCTCTACTGCGCAGCCGCCATCGGCCTCAACCTCACCACGAGCGCCTGCGTCGCCGGTGCCGAGGGCGGCTGTCAGGCCGAGGTCGGAAGTGCGGCCGCCATGGCCGCCGCCGCGCTGGTGCAGATGCTCGGCGGCACGCCCGGGCAGGCGCTCGACGCCAGTTCCATCGCGCTGAGTAACTTGCTGGGCCTCGTTTGTGACCCCGTCGGTGGCCTCGTGGAGGTACCCTGCCAAAACCGCAACGCCATCGGCGTGGCAGCCGCCTTTAGCTCGGCGCAGCTTGCACTTGCCGGTATCAAGAGCCTGGTGCCGTTTGACCAGATGGCGCACGTCATGCTCTCCGTGGGCCACGCGTTGCCGGCCACGCTGCGCGAGACGGCAAAGGGCGGCATCGCGCAGGCTCCGGCCGCACTTTCGGCCTGTGCAAAATGCGGTGTGTGCGGATAGCGACAAAGAAAGACTCGAAGGTGGGACAAATGTCCCACCTCTTTTGAATGCCACCGTTTCCATACCACAAACAACTAGGTAATCGCTATAATGCAAGCCCAGTAAAAACACGATGAGCCGCAAGGCGAAATTCGAAGGATATGCATACGATGTCGCAAAACGATCGAACTCAACTGATTCCCGATCCGCAGCAGCCGAGCAGGCACACCGGCGGCGTTCAATCGCCGCGTCCTATCGCGCCGAGCCGCGGTCAGCAGCGAGGTGCGGCAAACGTTTCCCAACATCCGAACAAGCAGCATCAGCAGCGCCAGACAAATGGCAATGCGCCCAAGCAGCCCCCCACGCACGCTCGAGGCGATCGCGGCCCCGCACGCAAACCCGCCGAGAACAATAAGTCGGGCAAAAAGACGACGCTCTTTGTCGTTCTGGGTCTTATCGTCATTGTCTATATCGTAGGCGTCGTAGCGTTTTCGCAGGTAGCCTACCCCAACACCACTATCGCCGGCGTCGATGTCTCGTTCTCCAACGCTTCGTCTGCCGCCACCAAGGTCAACTCGGCTTGGAAGCACTATAAGCTCACCGTGACAGGCGATGACTTTAGCTGGACCTATCAGCCCGAGTCCGATGAGCCCATTGTCGACGGCGAAGCTGCCGCAAAAGAGATTATCAGCCGCAACGAAGCCATTGTATGGCCGGTTCGCCTTGTAGAATCCTTAAGCGGCAAGACCAAAACAACCGCTAGCTCCAACGAAGTCGATCTTGATCAAGACGTCGACCTGTCCATGCTCTCCGACACCTTTGACCAAAAGCAGTTTGAGAAGGATCTGGGCGCCGCCATCGACGAGTTTAACGAGGGGCGTTCGGGCGCGTTCGAGGCCAATAGCTCCTATGACGAGCAGGCCGGCAAGTTTACCGTCGAGAAGGCGCGCTCCAACGAAAAACTCAACCGCGAGCATGTCATTAAGTATGCCGAGCTCGAGCTTGCCTCGCTGGCCGAGACCTTAGATCTTTCCAAGCTCGGCAACGATGCCTATGAGCCGCTCAATGGAACGCTGACCGATGATCAGATTCAGTCTGCATGCGATGCCGCAAACAACTTCTTGGGCGTCAACGTGACCCTCAAGCTCAACGGCGAGGATGCCGGCAAGGTTGATGGCAGCTCCGTGTTGCAGTGGATCAGCTTTGCCGATCCGGCCAACCCCACGCTCGATACGTCGCAGATCAGCAGCTGGGCAGCCGAGCTCGCCAACGGCTTTAATACCGTGGGCTCCACTCGCTGGTGGACGCGCGCCGATGGCAAGCAGTGCGCCGTCGAAGGCGGCGACTTTGGTTGGTCCATCGACAGCAGCTCGCTCGCCAAGCAGGTCGAGGACGCCATCAACAACAAGCAGACCGGCGAAATCGAGATCAAGTACTCCCAGAAGGCCGACACATTTACCGCCAAGGGCGAGCCCGACTGGAAGGCCTATATCGACGTCGACCTGTCCGAGCAGCATGCGCGCTACTACGACGAGAGCGGCAACATCGTGTGGGAGGCCAACTTTATTTCTGGCAAACCGGGCGAAGACGCCACCCCCGAGGGCGTATGGCAGATCAACAGCAACGATGGCGCCAGCAAACTCATCGGTGCCAAGGACCCCGAGACCGGCAAGCCCAAATACGAGAGCCCGGTAAGCTACTGGATGCCGTTCGAGGGCAATATGGTCGGATTCCACGACGCCACCTGGCAAAACGATTCGAGTTTCGATAACGCCGAATCGTACAAGTGGTGCGGTAGCCACGGTTGTATCAACCTGCGTCTGGCCGATGCCAAGTCGCTCCACGAGCGCATCAAAGTCGGCCTCTGCGTGGTCGTGCACTCGTAACGCAGCTAACGTCTACAACAAGTAAACAGCACGGCGACAAAACTTACAGTACCGTCATCCGCAACTTCTATACGCCCGCCTATCGCGACGGGCGTATATACTTATCGGAGCCATATCGATAAAGGAGACGCTATGTCCAAGGTCCCCACGATCAATCCGGGTCCTGACGATTCCGATCGCATGCCCCAAGATGCCACCGAGACCCTGCCGATTATCAGCGCTGCAGACACCAAGCAGCCCCAAACGAGTCTCGACGATTCGACCGATATCTCCGATGAAGAAGCCTATGCAAAGCTCAAGGCAAAGCGTGCCGAGCGTCGGCGCAAAAAGCTCATCCGACGCGGTATCGCCGTCGGTGTCGTTGTTGCCATCGCGCTCATTGCCATCATCGCAACGCTGGTCATCAACGCGCAACCCGCAGGCACCAACGGACCGGTGACCGACATGGTCACCGAAGGCACGTTTACCACCACAGTCGAAGCCAAGGGGCAGCTTAAGCCCATCTCGGCATCGGTCGTCTCCCCTTCTGTCGACGGTACGGTTGAAAAGATCAACGTGCAGGCTGGACAGAGCGTCAACGAGGGCGACGTACTCATGACCATTAAGAACGACGCGCTCGATAGCGCTGTTTCCGAGGCGCAGCGCGCGGTCGCGGCCGCCCAGGAAGACCTGAACAATGCAAAGGTGGCACTCGCGGCCGCACAGGCCGCACCGACAACGGACAGTGACGGATCGACCGGTCCATCGGACGCAAACGCCAACGCAAATGCCGTCTCGACCGCCCAGCGCAACCTCACCTCGGCCCAGGCAGCGCTGGAACAGGCAACTGCAAAGGCGGCCGAGCGCACCGTAAAGGCCCCCAGCTCGGGCAGCATCGTGGAGCTCAACGCCAAGGTGGGCGCTACGGTAACAGGCGGCATGATCATGGGTGAAAGCGACACGAGCGGCGGCAAGCAGTGCATGCAAATCGCCGACCTGTCCAAGATGAAGGTGACGGTTCAGGTGGGCGAAAAGGATATCGCCAAAATTGCCGTGGGCCAAAGCGCCAACGTGACCTATCCCGCGTTTCCCGATATCGTGAGCCAGGGCACCGTCACGGCTATCGCCTCGGTGGCAAACTCTGACTCCGGCTCCGGTAGCGGCGGCAGCGTGACCTTTAACGTCGACATCCTCATCGAAGCACCCGACAGTCGCCTTAAGCCGGGTATGACTGCCGAGGTCTCGGTAGTGACCGAGAAGCTCGACGACGTGGTTATGGTGCCGACCATGGCGCTGATGACCGAAGATGGCGAGCACTATTACGTCAATCTGGCCACCGATTCGGAAGGCAAGAAGACGCGCCGCGTGAAGGTGACCGTCGTGACGCAAAACGACAACGAGGCTGTAGTCGGTAAGACGCAGGTCAAGCGCGACGACCAGGGCAACGAGATCAACCCAGACGTCCCGGTTACCAAGTTACGCGACGGCGACACCATCGTGACGGATACCGGCACAGGCATGACGGCAGACGGCGGCGACAACATGCCTGCCGACGAGGGCAAGTAATGCGTCCCGTCATCGACATCCGCAACGCGCACCGCATCTTTGAGAGCGAGGCCGGTTGTGCCCACATCCTGCATAACGTGAGCCTGGCAGTAGATCCCGGTGAGTTCGTTGCCATCACCGGCCCCTCGGGCTCGGGCAAGTCGACGCTCATGAACATCCTGGGCTGCCTGGACAAACCGACGGCGGGCGATTACTTCCTGCAAGGGCTCAACGTCGCCGAGCTCGACGATGACGAGCTCACCGAGGTGCGAGCGCTGAGCATCGGCTTTGTCTTTCAGAGCTTTAATCTGCTGCCGCGCCTGACGGTGATCGAAAACGTCATGCTGCCGCTGTCCTACACCAATGTGCCGCGCAGCCAGCGCGAGATGCGCGCCGTGCACGCGCTGCAGGCCGTCACGCTGCCCGTCGACCACTGGGACCACCGCATATCCGAGCTCTCGGGCGGCCAGATGCAGCGTGTCGCCATCGCGCGCGCTCTTGTCAACGATCCACCCATCATTTTGGCCGACGAGCCAACGGGAAACCTGGACTCCGCCACGGGAGCGCTCGTCATGGAAACCTTCCACAAGCTCCAGGAGCGCGGCAAAACCATCGTGCTTATCACACACGACCCCGGCATCGCCGCCGAGGCCGACCGTGCCGTGACCATCCGCGACGGTCGCATTCACGACGGCGCGTATATTCCGCATGCACCGCGGACCCTACGCAGCGCCGTAGATAGCCTGCCCATGATTTCCGCCTCCGCCAACCCGCCGAAAGGAGTGATGGCATGAGCGCGCGCGATCTTATCCAGGAAGCCCTTCACTCGCTCGAGGCCAACAAGGGGCGCAGCCTGCTCACCATCCTGGGCATTGTCATCGGCATCGCCTCGGTCATTGCCATGACTTCGCTTATCGGCGGCATCCAAAACAGCTTGGTCAACAGCCTGGGCCTCAACGCAGCTCGCATGGTTCAGATCTATTCGTCCCAAGAACTCTCTGATTCTGACGTCCAGAAGCTTCAAAAACTGGTACCGCAGATAGAACAGATCGGCATTGTCAACAGCGCGTATACCGAGTACAAGACCGGCGATAAAAGCTATACCGTCATGGCACAGGGTGTCGATAGCGACATGCTCGACGCCGTGGGTGCCAGTAAGCTCGTTGCGGGGCGCACCTACACCGATGTCGAGTCAAAGGCAGGCTCGCGCGTGGCGCTCATCAGCCGCGGCGGCGCCGATCAGCTTTACGGCAACGAACAGGATGCGCTGGGAAAAACCATCAAAGTGTCCAACGGCGAGGTGCAGATTGTAGGCGTGATTGATGGCGGCAGCGACTCCATGGGCTCGCTCACTTTGTATATGCCACGCGAAACCATCTCCGGCCTATTTGGCGACGAGAATCCTTCATTCCCCAGCGTGACGGCACTTGCCGCCGAGGGCACGGACATGGATGAGCTTTGTAAGACCATCGAGTCCAAGGTGCGCGCGATGAAGGGCATCACCGAGGATGATGAGTACGACAGTGTATCGGCGACCTCCATGAAAAGCGCTATCGACTCCCTCAATTCCTTTATGGGCGCCTTCTCGCTCATCATGGGTGCTGTCGCCAGTATCTCGCTGCTTGTCGGCGGTATCGGCATTATGAACATGATGCTCACCAACGTGACTGAGCGCATCCGCGAGATCGGCATCCGTCGCGCTCTGGGCGCCAGTCGTCGCGATATCACCGCGCAGTTTTTGGCCGAGTCCTCGGCGCTGTGCGTCACCGGTGGCCTGCTGGGTGTCCTGATAGGCTATCTGCTGGCCTGGGGCCTCGCGATGTTTGCCTCCGGATCCGGGATTCTTGGCGAGCTCGGTGCCAGCGGGCAAATCACACCGAGTTTTTCAATCGCCACGGTGCTGCTGGCCTTCGCCGTCTCCGTCGGCATCGGCGTAATATTTGGCTTCTACCCCGCTCGACGCGCGGCAAAGCTCGATCCGGTGGAGTGCCTACGCTACCAGTAAGCCACCACCAACAAGTTGCGGTGAAATAGGGACTGAATATGCTATCTAGCAGCAAAAGCAGACACTAATTCACCGCAACTTATTGAAGGGCTGCTTGCGCCAGTTCCGGGCGTCGTCCTCGAGCTATTGGCGGATGACGGGCTTGTACGGGTCGAGCTTGCTCGAGGCGATCCTCCTCGCGGGCGGGAGGGCGCGCAGGCGCGGCGAGCGCCTAGCGCGCGAACTCCCGTAAGAGCGCGTCTTCCACTTCCCGAAGCGAAAGGGCCCCGCCTCCCTCGGCGGGACGGGTGACCACGATACAGCGCGCTCCCACGGCGCGCGCTGCGGCGAGCTTCTCGGCCGTGCCGCCTACGGTTCCCGAGTCCTTGGTCACAAGCCACCGGGCGCCCACCTGCCGAAGCATCGCCTCATTGAGCTCGCGGGTGAAGGGCCCCTGCATGCCGATGACGTGCGACGGCGAAAACCCCGCGTCGATGCACTTCGTTATAGCACCGGGCAGCGGGAGCACACGCACGAAGAAGCGCTCCGCGAAATCGGCGACGTGCGTGTAGGGAGCAAGCTCCTTGCTCCCCGTCGTGAGAAGAACGCGACCCGGGTTCTCGGAGAGAAAGCGCGCCGCGCAGGCGATCGACGCGACCGGCACGACGCCTTTGGGCAGCGCCTCGACCGGGCGCGCAAGGCGCAGACATCGTGCACCCACGACGAGCGAAGCGGCCCGGATGTTGTCGCTTGCGAGCGTAGCGAAGGGGTGCGTGGCGTCGACGACGATGCGCGCGCCGGAAAGCTCGCGCTCCATGTCGGCATCGTCGAGCCTGCCCGCATGCACTTCGATGCCCGGAAGCTCACCCAAAAGCTCGCCTCCGTACTCGGTTGCCGCGTAGGCACGGGCGGGGATGCCCGCCCCGCTCGCCCATTCACACAGAAGGCGGCCCTCGGTGGTGCCGGCGAAGATGCGCAGCGCCGGCACGGATGCGGGGGCCGTCACTTCGCGCCACCCGTGCGCGTGATCTGGTAGAGCAGCGCGTTCATAATGGCCGCCGCCACGGTCGAGCCGCCCTTGCGACCCCTCGCGACGATGGCCGGCACGCGTCGCGCGAGTAGCTCCTCTTTCGCCTCGACCACGTTCACAAACCCGACCGGCACCCCAACGACGAGCGCGGGCGCGATCTTCCCCGCGTCCATGAGCTCGGCGAGGCGCAGAAGTGCTGTGGGAGCGTTGCCGACGGCCACGATGAGCGGACCCTCGATGCGGCAAGCTTTGTCCATGCTCACAACGGCGCGAGTCGTGCCCGCGGCGCGCGCAGCCGCGGCGACATCAGGGTCGGCCATGTAGCACACGGCCTTGCAGCCGAGCTTCGCGAGCGCGGGCTTGCTTATGCCTGCGAGCGCCATGTTCGTGTCGGTGAGCACCGTGGCCCCTGCACGCAGTGCGTCGAGCGCACAGTGCGCGGCGTCATGGGTGAACACGAGGGAATCGGCGTACGAGAAGTCGGCAGTGGTGTGGATGACGCGCTTCACGACGGGCTCTTCGAGCGGCGGGAACGTGCGGCCGCCGAGCTCTTCGGTGATGATCTCGAAGCTGCGCCGCTCGATGTCGCCGGGCGCCATCTCCTTGGAATCCATCTAGTACTCCACTCCTTCCCTTGCACATATCCCCTGAGAGTAGGGGTGTTTCTCGCACCGCATCTCGGTTATGTAGTCGGCCTTCTCCACGATCTTGCGGGAAGGCGCGCGCCCGGTGAGCGCTACTTCGACGCCGCGCGCGGACATATCGAGCGCGCGGTCCACGAGCGCCTCGTCGACAAGCCCCTTCGAAAGCGCGTCGAGCGCCTCGTCGAGCACGAGCAGCCCCTCCCGAGCGCCCTCGAGCTCGGCGAGCGCGGAAGCGAGGTTCCCATCGTGCAGCTCGCACGTCGCGGCAAGTTCTTCCGACGTCATCGACCAGGTAAACTTGTCCGACACCTTCCCCGCGAACAAGGGCACGCCGAAATGCTCGGCGAGCAGGCGCGCCTCCCCGCTTTCGCCGTCTTTCAGGAACTGCACGACGACGACGCGGCGGCCTGCGGCGAGCATGCGAAGGGCGAGGCCCATCGCCGCCGTGGTCTTGCCTTTGCCGTCGCCATGATACACGTGGATCATACGCCCTCCTCGATAATGCGGTAGACATACTCCATGTCGAGCGCCCCGCGCACGACGTCGGCCAGGCGGTCGAACTCGCGCGCACGGTGATCGGCTGCGGACGCTGCGCCCGCAGCACCCACGACGCTCTCGGGCAGGCCGCGCATGCGCGCGAGCGAGCGCGCGAGGGCGAGCGCCAACCCCGGTTCGTCGAACAGGCCGTGGAGATAGGTTCCGAACACGTTTCCGCAGGCCGCGCCTTCTGGTTTGCCGCCAATCGTGCCCGCAGGGGCGCAGGAGACGGTCGTTTCGCCGTCGTGAATCTCGTACCCGCGCGCCGTCATGCCGTTCCACACCGAGAACGCGCCTTGGGCGCCCGTGATGCGCAGCTCCGACTGGGCGAGGCACTTTTCCTCCTTGAACACCGTACTTGCAAGGATGAGCCCGAGCCCGCGCGCGGTGCCAGCGCCTTCCCTGCCATGCGGGTCGGAAAGCTCGTCTCCCAAGAGCTGGTAGCCTCCGCAAATGCCGAGCACCGGCGTGCCCGCGCCCGAAAGCGCGCGTACACAGGCTCCGATGCCGCTAGCCGCAAGCCAGCGCGCGTCGTCGAGCGTGGCCTTCGAGCCGGGGAGCACCACCAGGTCGGGTCGGCCCAGATCGGTCGTCGAGGAAACGTAGCGCACGCCCATGCCTGGCACGCGCGAAAGCGGGTCGAAGTCGGTGAAGTTCGACAGATGCGGAAGGCGCACGACGGCGACGTCGATGACGCCGCGCGCCTCGCGGGCAGATAGGCGCGGTGCGAGCGAGTCCTCGTCGTCCAGGTCGAGCGTAAGATACGGCACGACCCCCACGACGGGAACCCCGCACATCTTCTCGAGCGGGGCCAAACCCGGGCGCAGGATTTCCACATCGCCGCGGAACTTGTTCACCACAAGCCCCCGCAAAAGTGCGCGATCCCTGGGCGCAAAGAGCGCGACCGTGCCGTAGAGCTGGGCAAACACCCCGCCTGGGTCGATGTCGCCCGCGAGCAGCACGGGGGAGGACACGGCGCGCGCGAGCCCCATGTTGACGATGTCGTTTTCGGAAAGGTTGATTTCGGCGGGGCTGCCGGCGCCCTCGATGACGATGACGTCGTTTTCCTCCGCGAGCGAATCGAACGCCTCCAAAATCTGCGGCATGAGCGCCTTCTTTCGCGCGAAGTAGTCCCTCGCAGCGAAGGCTCCCTGCGCCTTGCCGGCCACGATGAGCTGGCTTCGGTGGTCGCTTTCAGGCTTGAGAAGGATGGGGTTCATGCGCACGTCGGGCGCGATGCCGCACGCCTCGGCCTGCATGATCTGGGCGCGCCCCATCTCGAGCCCGTCGGCCGTGACACCGCTGTTGAGCGCCATGTTCTGGCTCTTGAAGGGAGTCACGCGCAGGCCGTCCTGCGAAAGCACACGGCACAGCCCCGCCGCAAGCAGGCTCTTCCCCGCGTTCGACATGGTGCCCTGGATCATGATGGGCTTGGCCCTACCCACGGGTATCGACCTCCTTCGCCGAGCCTCGGCCATCCGCGCCCGCCATAGCGCCGCTACAAGAAGCGCCGCCCCGTTCGTCGGGTTCGCCTTCGCCCGATGCACCTTCCGCCCGAAGTGCGCGGCTGAACGCCGTCGCAAGCCGGGCATTCTCCTTGCGCGTACGCACCGCGACGCGGCACCAGAAACGGGACAGCACCGAAAACGAGTCGCACGTGCGGACCAAAACCCCCTGTTTATATAGGCGCTCGGGGATGTCTTTCGCCGGCGTGCGGACTAAAAGGAAGTTCGCATCCGACGGCACGACGGAAAGCCCGAGCGAGGAGAGCTCGTGGGAAAGCCACGCTCGCTCGCCCGCCAATACATCGCGCGTGCGCGAGACGTATTCAACGTCCTCCAGGGCGGCGATGCCCGCGGCCTCGGCGACCGAGGAGACGGGCCACGCCTGCCCCGCCCGGCGAATCCCCTCGATGAGTTGGGCGTTTCCGCTGATCAGATATCCCAACCGCAACCCCGCCATTCCGTAGAGCTTGGTGAACGCGGAGAGCACGGCCACATGGCGCGAACACGCGGCGCGTGCGGCCACGCTCCTTTCGCGGGCGTCGGGCGCAAATCCGAGAAAGCACTCGTCCACGACGAGCAGCGCGCCCACCTGCTCGCAGCGGCAGGCCGCAGCATCGATCACACGGGGGTCGACGAGGCGCCCCGTCGGGTTGTTCGGATTGCAGAGGTACGCCACGTCTCTCGGCCCCTCGATCGCGCGGGCGAAGGAGGCAGGCACGTCGAAGTCGTCCGCTTCGGAGAGCGGGAACTCCTGCACGCATGCGCCGTAGTACGATGCCGCCTCCGCATATTCAGAGAACGTCGGCGCGCACACGACGAGGCGTTTCGAGCGCACCGCCGCGGCGAGCCGCCAGATGATGTCGGACGCGCCCGCGCCGCAGACGATAGTATCTTCGGGAATGCCCTGGGCGCGCGCTAGGGCGCGAACGAGGGCGAGGCTTTCCCTATCGGGGTAGGCGTCGATTCGAGAAAGCGCCTTGCAAGCTGCGGCGACGGCGCGCGGCGAGGGGCCTGCCGGATTCACGTTCACCGAGAAGTCAATGAGGTCGGAGGCGCCCCCTTCGCAAGCGATGCCGAGCGATTGCGCGCTGCCCCCATGCGTACGGGCGCGCAGGATTCCCCCGGCAGCCCGGGGCGCGGCGTGGTCTTCCCTCATGCCATCGCCCCCACGGCGAGCACGACCGCCGCGCGCGCGGCGCCGAAGACGACGAGCGCGCATACGGACGCAGCGAGCATGAGCCTTGTCGCCCGGGCGATGTCGCCCCACTCGATTTCGCGGGACGCGTCTCCTATCGTCGGTTTCTCAACGAGCTTGCCGAAATACACCGCGGGTCCCGCCAGGCGCAGCCCGAGCGCGCCCGCGCACGCTGACTCGGTCTGCGCCGCGTTCGGGCTCGCATGGCGACGCCTGTCGCGGCGCCAGATGCGCGCCGCCCCGCGCGCGTCGAGCCCGACGATCGGGCACACGACGATCATGAGCAGAGCCGATAAGCGCGAGGGAATCCAGTTCAGCGCATCGTCGAGGCGCGCCGAAGCGCAGCCGAAGTCGATGTAGCGCTCGTTTTTGTAGCCCACCATGCTGTCGAGCGTGTTCACCGCCTTGTACGCCATGCCCAAGGGCGCACCCCCGATCATAAGGTAGAAAAGCGGCGCGATGACACCGTCGCTCGCGTTCTCCGCCACCGTTTCCACGGCGGCGCGCGCGACGCCCTGCTCGTCGAGAACAGACGTATCACGTCCCACGATGAGCCCGACGGCTTCGCGCGCCGCGACAAGGCCGCCCTTCGAGAACGCGCGGGCAACGGCCAGGCTCTGGCGGCGCAGCTCGCATGCCGCGAGAATCTGATAGCTCGCCCATGCCTCGGCCACGAAGCGCAAGCCGGAGTGAACCATGCCGCAAACATGCAGGATTCCCCAGGTCAAAAGTCCACACGTAAGCGGAAGCGCCACGGCGAGCACAAGCCCTGCGGCGCGCGTGCCCGCGGACGTTTGCGGGAATGCGCCCCGCAGGCGGCCTTCGGCCCACGTGATCGCGCGCCCCATGGCGACGACGGGATGGGGAAGCCAGCGCGGGTCGCCGAAGGCAAGGTCGGCCGCGAACCCGGCGGCGACGGCAAGAATCGTCATCACCGGGCATCGCCCCCCGAAGCGGGGCGAACGTCGCGAAGGCAGCGCCCATCCCAGGTGGCGGCCCATGCGCCGCCCGGCTCGGTATGCACGTCAAAGTATCCCATTTTCGGGACAGCTAGCTCGGAGAGCAGCGCTTTCACGGTACCCGCGTGAACGACGAAGACGGCGCGCCCGCTCCCCTGGGCGCGCTCCGATTTGCACGCCTCCCGAAACGCCGCGACGACGCGGCGGGTGAAATCGCTCTTGTCCTCGCCATGCGGGCAGCGCGTCTCGCACCAGGAGTCTACCCAGGCGCGGTAGCGCGCATCCTCTTTAAGCTCGGCGGCGCTTCGCCCCTCGAAGTCGCCGAAATCCATCTCGCGCAGACCGGGGCACGCCATAAGCTCCGCGTTCGGGAAGAGGATGCGCGCCGTCTGATCGGTGCGGGCCATGCCGCTCGTGATAACACGGAACACGTCACGATAGCACGCGAGGTCGCGCAAAGCGCGCTCGCCCGCGCTCGACAGGGGCTCGTCGGTGCCCGCCCCGCTGTAGCGATGGTCTTCCGTGCCCGCCGTGGCACCATGGCGCACGAAGACGACTTCCAAAGGCGCACCCGCGCCCTGCGTCCCTCGAGGCGCATCGGCAAGGTTTCCTTTGATGACCTGGGGAATCCCGCACGTCATGCGCACGACGACGTCGGCGCGCGCAGCGAGCGCGCATCCCAGGCGCCCCGCGCGCTCGCGCCATTGGGCGTCTTCCGCACGCATGGGGACGACTCCCGAGCCGACCAAGGGCAGAATCACTGCGTCGAAGCCGATCAGCCGCTCGAGCGCCCGGTCAGCGTCGAGCGCGCGTACGAGTTCCTCAGCACGGTATGCGACGCGGCCGGCAAAAGCCGCGGGCACGCCGCCCTCCGCAAGCTGCGCCGCATCGACGAAATCGTCCGCCGCAAACCCGAGCTTTTCGCGCACGAAGGTCCTCTTCCCCGAATGCGCGCCACCTACCACGAGCATCATAGGAGCATGCCCCCCACCACCAGCATGGCAAGCATCGCGAGCTCGGCCCATTGCAGAAACCATCCGGCCAAATCCCCCGTCACCCCGCCGAAGCGGGACAGGGCAACATGGCGGTACCACGCGAGCGCCAAAAGCCCCGCCACCGCCATAAGGGCGCCGACGGCCTGAGCGCACGCGACCATCCCTGCAGCCGAAGCCGCAGCGAAAGCGCAAAGCGGCACGACGATCGCCGCGCGCTTCTTCGCAGGCGAGAGCCCCGCGGCCATGCCGTCCGCCCGCGCGGCAGGCCAGCATTCAACGGCGAGCCCCGAAAGCGAGCGGGAGAACACGAGCGAGCACAGAAGCGCGAGGAACGCCCCCGCCGTAAGCGGCAGCGCGGTGAACAGGGAAAACTGCAGAATAAGGTACACAACAACACCGATGACCCCGAAGGCGCCCGCCCGCGGGTCGTGCATGATCTCGAGCTTTCGCTCGCGCGGGGCCCAACTTGCAAGCGCATCGGAGGTGTCGCAGAGCCCGTCAAGGTGGATGCCTCCCGTCACCGCCACAGGCAGCGCCACGAGCACGGCCGCGACGATGGTCGCGGGCACGCCGAGCAGGTTCGCAACGTGTCCCCACGCCGTCATGAGGAACCCTTCCGCAAGGCCCACCAGGGGAAACGCGGCAAGCGCATGGGTTGACCCGAAATCGGTCCAGGCCGATTTCGGGACGGGGATGCGCGAGAACGTTCCGAACGCCGCGCCGATTGCCTCTGCTATCTTCACCTTGTAGGTCCTTCACCTTTCATCCACACGGGAATCCCGCATACCACTTCGACTGCATGGTCGGCCAGCGCCGCCACGCCCGCGTTCACGCGCGCGAGCGCGCGCCTCCATGCCTCGGTCCCTTCATCGTAGCGCATCCCATCGGCGAACACGTCGACGGTGACCACCACCGTATACGCAGCGGCCTGAGCGAGCCGTTCGATGCCTCCGAGTACCTCGCGCGCCGCAGCGTCGGGGTCACGCGGGGACAAGCCGCCTTCCGCGAAGAGCTCGTTCGCAACCAGGTTGCCCACGTCCTCCAAAAGAAGTGTGCAGCCGCGCGGAAGCCCGGGCGCTGCGGCGCCCACGTCACGCGAGCACTCGAGGGTGGAAAACCCTTTGCCTTCGCGCAGCGCCCGATGGCGCGCGATGCGGCGGGCGCCCTCTTCCCCGAAGGACTCCATCGTTGCCAGGTACACGCGAGGGCCGTCGTGCCCGAGGCACAGGGACTCGGCGTAGGCGCTCTTGCCGCTCGCGGCGGCGCCGATGACGAGCGTCACCGTCATTTCCCGGCCTCGAAATGCTCGTAAGCAGCCATGCCAGTCGCCGTGAACGTCTTACCATCCCGGTACACGCGCAACGCCGAATCCAGAAGGGGCAGATACGCCATGGCGCCCGCGCCCTCGCCCAAGTGCATGCCTGCATCGAGGGGTGCCTTTATGCCGAGCTCGCGAAGGAGCTCCTGGCTTGCGGGTTCGCTTGATGCGTGGGTGCCCACGAGGTAGCCCAAGGCGTTGGGGCACAGGCGCGCCGCGCACAGGGCCGCCGTGCAGGATATGACCCCGTCGAGGAGTGCCGGCGCCTTCGAGGCCGCGGCCCCTAGGTAGAAGCCGCACATCGCCGCGATGTCGAAGCCGCCCACCTTCGAGAGCGCGTCGATCGGGTCGGCGGGATCGGGCGAGTTCGCGTCGATAGCGCGTTCGACCACGTCGCGCTTGCGCGCGAGCGAGGCGTCCGAGAGCCCCGCGCCGCGCCCGACGAGGCTCCGCGCGTCCGTCCGGATGAGCACTGCGGCCACCGCCGCCGAGGTGGTCGTGTTGCCGATGCCCATCTCGCCCGCGGCGAGAAGGCGCACGCCGGCGCGGGCAAGCCCGCACGCGACGGCGATACCGACCTCGATCGCGCGCACGGCCCCATCGCGAGACATAGCGGGGCCGTGCGCGATGTTGCCGCTCCCCCGCCGCACGTTCGCGCGCACCATGCGCGCGTCTTCTATACCCCGGGCCATACCCACGTCGACAGGCACGACCTCGGCACCCGCGAACGCCGCCATGCGGCAGGCGCTCGTGGCCCCCTCGCACATGTTGCGCGCGACGGCTCGCGTCACGTCTTGCCCGCTTTGCGACACGCCTTCGGCAACGACCCCGTTGTCGGAGAAGAATACCGCGAGCGCACGGGGAAACTCGGCCACCTCGGCGCTCCCCTGAGCTGCGGCGATACACGCGACGGCGTCTTCAAAGTCGCCCAATCCCCCCAAGGGGTGCGCGATGGAATCCCACGCGGCGTACGCGGCGGCGCGGGCACACTCGTCTGCGGGCGCGATCCGGGAGAGCGTGGCTTCGAGCACGGCGCCCGGCGCCGACGAGAACGCACGCTCGACTTCCTCGCGGATGCAGGCAAGCGCGGTTTCGGTTGCTTCAGCCATGCAGTCTCCTCTCTGCGAACGACGCTGCGGCAGACGCGAACGCGCGCGCAACGTCGGGGTTCGCAGGATAGTACACATGCGGGAAGCCCGCCACCAGGGACGGGGTAGTCGTCATGCACGGCCAGCCCTTGTCGCGCCGGGGCTTCTGCGCCCAGAAGTCGCCGCCCGGGCAGGCGGACTGCCAGTAGTGGAACTCGTGCGCGCGGATGCGTGTGCCGCGCGGCCCGTAGAGCCCGTCGCGTTGGGAAGTGAGCTCCACGTACCCGAAATGGGACAGCCTTCCCCCGTTCTCGCTTGCGCCCTCAAGGGCGCCCGCAACAGGCCAGCGCCGCCCCTCGCTATCGGCGATTTCGCGCTGCAGGTACAGAAACCCACCGCATTCGGCGACCGTCGGCATGCCGGATTCCACCGCGCGCCGCACCGCCTCGCGCATCGGCGCGTTCTCGGAGAGCTGCCGCGCATGGAGTTCCGGGTAGCCGCCCCCCAGATAGAGGGCGCTTGTCCCCCGGGGCAACTCGCTATCACACAAGGGGCTGAAAAAGGCCAGCTCGCAACCCAGGTCCTCGAGCGCGCGCAGGTTCTCCTCGTAGTAGAACGAGAACGCCTCGTCACGCGCGACGGCGACGATGGGCCGCGCTCCCGCGATCGGCTCCAACCGGTAAGGTTCCTCGCGGATATCGGGTGCCGTCACCGCTATTTCGAGCAAGCGGTCGACGTCGACGCTCTTTTCCACCAGCTCGGCCATCTTGTCGATGCGCGCGGAGAGCTGCTCGACCTCGTCGGCGGTCACAAGCCCCAGATGCCGGCTTTCGAGCGAGAACGCCTCGTCGGCGGGGATATTCCCCAAAACCGCGACGCCCGTGTGCTTCTCGATCGCAGGCGCCGCGTAGGCGCAGGCAGCGGCGCTCGTCTTGTTCAGCACGACGCCGCGCACGTTCGCACAAGGCAGGAACTCGGCGATGCCGCGGATTACAGCGGCGAGCGATAAAGACGCCCCGCGCCCGTTCACCACTAAAACGACCGGCGTTTCCGTGTCGCGCGCAACCTGGTAGCTGCTCGCGTCGGCCACGCCGGGCGCCATGCCGTCGTAGAAGCCCATAACCCCCTCGAGCACCGCGACATCCGCGCCCGCGGCGCCGCGTGCGAGCAGGGCGCGCAGCGTCGGGGCGTCGGTGAAGAAGCCGTCTAAATTGCCCGAGCGCGCACCCACGACGCGGCGATGAAAGAGCGGGTCAATGTAGTCGGGTCCGCATTTGAAGGCCGCGCATGCAAGGCCGCGACGCGCGAGCGCGCGCAGGAGCGCGCACGTGACGACCGTCTTGCCGCTCCCGCTCGAGGGCGCAGCGACCATGAAGCGCGGGATGGACGTGCTCACCGGGCGCCGCCTTCCCCACCTGCGGCGTTGCAGTTAGCAAGCGAGACCACCTCAACGGATGGTTTCCCCTCGGCAGAGGGGTCCTCCCCGACAGGTGACTCAACAAGCGCCCCGACATCGGCAAGCTCCTCGGCATCCGCGCCCGCACCACGCGCGCTGACGAGGAACACGGGGTTTTGCGCCTTCATAAGATGGTGCGAGCCTACAGCCTCGGCGCGGGCGGCCGACACCTGGCACGCCTCGAACTCCTTAAAGCGCGAACCCGAGAGGAGCGCGCACGCCTCGGTGAGCGTCTCAACGGTGACGCATGGCACGCACAGGCGAACCTGCGAGTTCTTCTCGAGCGCCGCCTCCACGATGGAGGGAAGCTCGCCCGCGCTCCCGCCGACGAACACGGCGTCGGGGTCGGGCAGTTTCGCGAGCGCTTCGGGGGCGACACCGGGGACCGCATGCACGTTGCCGCACCCGAATGCATCCGCGTTCTCTCGGATGAGCCGCACGCCGGCCGCGTTGCGCTCGACCGCCCATACCGACCCCGCTCGCGCGACGAGCGCCGCCTCGATCGACACGCTCCCCGTGCCGGCGCCGACATCCCACACGGTGTCGGTCGCGGTAAGGCGCAGCTTCGCGAGCGCGACGGCGCGCACCTCCTGCTTGGTCATGGGAACGTCGCCGCGGATGAAGAGCTCGTCGGGAATGCCCGAGGAAGCGTACGGCCAGCGGGGGCTCGCGGCGTGGAATGCGCCCGCAGAGTCCGCCACGAAAGAAGCCGCCGCGGGCGCAGATGCGCCAGCCGGCGCCTCGGAGGCTGCACTAGAGTTCGCAGGCGACCCGGCGCAGCCTGCGAACTCGATAAGCATCACGTTCAAGTCGTCGAACGTCTGACCTGCGATTTCACTTGCGGTCGCGCAGGTGATGCGCTCGTCGGGGTACGACAGGCGCTCGGCCACCGTCACGCGCGCGTCCTCGAAGCCCGCCTGCACAAGCTCGCCCGAAAGCCGCGAGGGGTCTTCCCCGCCCGACGTGGCGAGGAAGAGCTCGCCTGCGCGCTCGGCCTCGGCCACGATGTCGCACGCCACGCCGTGAGCGCTCGCGAAGCGCCAATCCTGCCATGGACGCGCGAGGCGCGCGGCGAGATACGACGCTGAGCTTATGCCGGGAATGACACGCACGTCCACCTGCGCATCGCCGGAGAGCGCCTCCACCAGGCGACGCGCGCCGCTGAACAGCCCCACATCGCCCGTCATCACGACCACGGCGCGCTGCCACGACGCCGCATCGGTGAGCGCGGCGACGATGTCCGCCGTCTTCACGAGCTCGCATCTCACCACGTCGGGCGGCACGTCGATGCCGACAAGCGCGCGATGAGCGCCGATGACCACGTCGGCGATGTCGATCGCGTCGAGCGCCGCGCGCGAGAGCAAGTCGGGGTTTCCGGGCCCCGCCCCGATGATCGCTACCTTTCGCATGGAATCTCCCGATACCCGCGCGGCGTGACCATACGGCCGCCTACGCGCTTCGTGTCCGCGTTGCCGACGAACACGGTGGTGAACATGTCGGCATCGAACTCCCCCAGCTCGGAGAGCCTGCACATACCCGACTGCTGCCCCTCGCGCCCGATGTTGCGCACCCAGCCGCAGAGCGTGTCGGGGGCCTTCCATTCGAGCATAATCTTCGCCGCGCGCGAGAGCCTGTCGGCGCGCTTTCTGCTGCGCGGGTTGTACAAACAGATGCAGAAGTCGGCGCTCGCCACGGCGGCGAGCCTGCGCTCGATGACCTCCCACGGCGTGAGCAGGTCAGAGAGCGACACGACCGCGAAGTCATGGGCAAGCGGGGCGCCGAGCACCGCCGACCCGCTCTGAGCCGCGGTGGCCCCGGCGATAACTTCCACGTCTACATCGGGGTAGTCCTCCGCAAGCTCCAGCACGGGGCTCGCCATGCCGTACACGCCCGCGTCACCGCTGCACACGAGCGCCACGGCTTCTCCGCTCTGCGCGCGCGAAAGCGCCAGGCGGCACCGTTCGACCTCGTGCATCATCGGCGTCGCGAGATGCGCCGCGTCGGGCACGGCGGCGAGCGCGAGCTCCACATATTTCGTGTACCCCACAACGAAGTCGGCCGCCTCGAGCGCGCGCCGAGCCGCAATCGTCATGCCGTCGGGGCCGCCCGGGCCAATCCCCACCACGAAGAGCTTTCCCATCACCGCTCCTTAAACGAAAGTTCGATAGTTACCTTGGAAAACGCGACGGTCACGCCGCCGTGAGCGAGCTTCGGGAAGATAAGTTTGCCCCCGCCCGCGAGCGCCGCGCGCTCGCACACGTTGTCGACCCCCACCGTCGCGCGCACGAAATCAGATGGCGAAACGCTGCCTTCGACCTGCGACAACTCCTCTGCGGAATACGTCGCGAGCGGTATATTGCGCGCGCGGCAGAAGGCGAGCAGACCCTCCTCGTGCGCCTTCACGTCGATCGTCGCCGCTTCGCGCACGGCCGAAGGCAAGATGCCCGCCTGCCCGCACGCGAGAAGAAACGCCTCCCCGATCGCTTCGGCGCACGCACCGCGACGGCACCCTATGCCCGCAACGATGCAGGGCACGACAAGGCGAAGCGGCTCGGGCACAGGCGCCTGCGCCCGCACGCCCGCCGGCTTCCCCGTCTCGCCGGCAGGCACGACCTCGCCCGTTGTCTCCGCCGCGCGAACGGACGCACCTGCATTCGCGCCAGCGAACGGCGTCACGACGATATCAGCCCGAGCGCGGTCGGACGCAATGTAAACCCCCTCAGGCGGCTGTCCCGAAATCGGCATGTCGGAATAGAGCGCCACGCGCCCGCCCGAAAGCAACCGCGCCGACACTCGCTTGATAGCCTCGGGATTCGAAACGGCGAGCCCCGCACAGCGCGCCCACGTATCCACCGCCCACACGCCGCGGACGTCGGTCGCCGTGGTGATGACGGGGATGGCCCCTGCCGCGCGTGCCACAGTTTGCGCAAGCTCGTTCGCACCGCCCAAATGCCCCGACAAAAGCGGGACGGCAAAGCGCCCCGCCTCGTCGATCACCACAACCGCGGAATCGCTTGCCTTCGAGGCGACATGCGGCGCGATCGCCCGCACGGCGATGCCCGCCGCGCCCACGAACAGAAGCGCGTCCGACGCTTCCCACGCGAGCGCCGTCCATGCGCGCAGGTCGGCCTTCCCCTCGCCGAACCCGCGCGAAACGGAAACGTCCCAGCCAGGGTCATCTTCACCTATCTGCGCGCAATCGGAAAGCGCGCGCGCGGTGCGCTCCGCCAACGCATACCCCCTCTCAGTGAACGCTATGCAGGAAACCCTCATCTAGCGCACCACCATCGTCGAAAAGTAGCTGCCCCGATCGGGCACATCGTCGGGCGAGCGGTACACGCGCTCGCCCGGAAGCCCACAGTCCTCTACGAGCTCGGCACCGTCGAAGGCGCCCTCCTCGCGAAGGGTGCGCTTCGTGTCCGCAAGCGAGCGGCGCGCCTTCATGACCACCTTCGTCCCCGGCCAGCCGATTGCGCGGCGCACGTCGTCGTAGCCGCCGGGCACGATGTGCAGAGGCGACGACATCTCGGGCGTGAGGTCGCGCTCGAGCGCCGCGGCGACCGCGCAGAAGCTCGGCACGCCGGGAATGGCGCGCGCCTCGAACCCGCGGGCGCGCACGTCGGGCGCTATGCGCTGGAAGGTGGCGTAGATGCTCGGGTCCCCCAGGTTCAGCAGCGCGACGTCGCGGGCAGCATCCAGGTGCGCGACAAGCTCGCGAACAAGCGAGGCATGCTCGGTCGCGCGGCGCTCGACGTCGCGCGTCATCGAGAATCGCACGGGGATCACTGTCTTGTCTGTAAGGTCGACGGCGCCGCGCACGATGTCGAGCGCGACCATGACCCCGTCCGCCGTCTGCGGTGCGGCGATGATCGGACACGATTCGATTGTGCGGACGGCCTTGATCGTGAGCAGCTCGGGGTCGCCAGGCCCCGTGCCCACCCCGTACAGCACGCCTTTACTCATACGTCGCCCCCAATTCCCCGATAACCGCATCGGCGCCCGACGTGCGGAAAAGCTCGCGGCGCTCGGCGTCGAACACGACCGCGGCGATGTCGCATGCGCCCGCCGCGCGGCGGCGCAACCTGTCCTCGATTGCCGCAGCGAGCGAGGCGCGCGCAGCGTCCCCCACGCCGGCGGCCTCGATTACCTCGAGCGCCGCCGTGGTCGTGACCGAGGACATAATCTCGCGCACGGTCTTCGCGCCCGCGCCGGCCAAAGCCGCGTGGGCGGCCAGAATCTCCGCGCGGCAGTCGGCGGTACGCGAATGGGTGTCCATGATGCCGCCCGCAACCTTCACCAGCTTGCCGATGTGTCCCACAAGAAGGACATTGGTAAATCCCTCGCGAACGCAGCAATCAATCGCATCGCCCACAAAGTTGGAGATGAAGACCACCGGCGCGCCGTTTAGGTGGAAATGCCCCGAGATGAACTGCCCGCCGTAGTTGCCGGGCGTGAGCACGACGCCGCGCCGCCCCATAGCCGCATGCTGCCGGATCTCGAGCTCGATGCTGTCGCGCAAGGCAGCGAGGCTGCGCGGCTCGACGATGCCCGTCGTGCCCAGGATGGAGATGCCGCCTTCTATCCCCAGGTGTGGGTTGAAGGTCTTTTCGGCAAGGGCAACACCCTCAGGTACCGAAATCGTCACAGTAATATTTCCAGAAAAGCCGTGCGCGGCGCACACCTCGCGCACCGCCGAAGTGATCATCGCGCGCGGCGTCGTGTTGATGGCGGCCGCCCCCACCGGCTGCTCGAGCCCGGGCAATGTCACGCGCCCCACGCCCACGCCGCCATCGACGGAAACTTCCGATTCGCGCGCGGGCACGCCCTTGCTGCCCGCAGCGCCCGTGCCCGACCCCGCATGTTCCACGCGCGCGTACACGAGTACGCCGTCGGTCACATCGGCATCGTCGCCTGCGTCCTTTCGCACGGCGCACTGGGCGCACCCCTCGCCGATGCATGCGTCGACCACGTCCGTCTCAACGGGCAGCCCGCCGGGGGTGACGATCGACACGCGGCCCACGGTCTTTCGTGACAAGAGCATCTCGCAGGCCGCCTTCGCCGCGAGAGCGGCGCAGCTCCCCGTGGTGTAGCCGCAGCGCAGGCGGGTCGTCCCGGTATATATGTAGTGCTCGAAGGCCACGCTAGCTGCTCGCCTTCCGATACCCCGTGGCAAACGAAGGGTCGTAAAGCTTGCTGCGCTCGTACGACTCCGCTTGCGCGCCGTCGTGCGCAAGCCCGCCGCGAGCTCCGAGCACGCGGCCCACCACCACGAGCGCCGTGCGGTCGATGCCCTCTCGCGCGCCCGCATCGGCGAGCGTGCCCACTGTGCATCGCACCACGCGCTCCTCAGGCCAGGTCGCCTTATACACGAGCGCCGCCGGCTCGTCGGAGCTGCGGCCCGCGGCCAAAAGCTCGGCGGAAAGCTCGGCGAGCATACCCGAGCTCAGGAAGATGACCATAGTCGAGCCGCTTTCCGCCATGGTGCGCATGCCCTCGCCCGCAGGCATGGGGGTGCGCCCGGAAAGCCGCGTGATCACGACCGACTGGCTGATTCCCGGCAGCGTGTATTCCTGGCGAAGCGCCGCCGCGGCACCGCAAAAGCTCGACACGCCGGGCACCACCTCGTAGTCCACGCCGCGCGCGTCGAGCGCGTCCATCTGCTCCTGGATGGCGCCGTACAGGCACGGGTCGCCCGTGTGCAGGCGCACCACTTCCTCGCCCCGCGCATCTGCCGCGCACATCACGTCGAGCACTTCCTCCAAGGTCATGTGCGCGCTGTCGTAGACGATGCAGGATTCCTTGCACTCAGCGAGCAGCTCGGGGTTCACAAGGCTCCCCGCCCAAACGACCACGTCGGCCGCGTGCAGAAGGCGCGCCCCGCGCAGCGTGATAAGGTCGGCGGCGCCCGAGCCTGCGCCAACGATATGAATCATCCGAGCCTTCCCTTCCCGTTTCTCATCGCAACCGTTTACGCCGCCATTCGCGCAGCGGGCAAAACACGGCGCCTGCGGCAGCAATCGGCGCAAATACGCAGGCAGGAGGCGCAATGCCGCCCGCGCTGGCTTTGACACGTTCACAAGTGCCCACTATCATAGTAAAAGTTTCGGCAACGAGCATATGACAATCGGATAAAAGGAAATGACCGGCGCGGCGCCTGCACAGCCCGCGCTGGCTTGCGGAGGGAACCAGGTGGGAATCCTGGGCAAGGGACATTACTGTATAGGACGCGCGGGCGAACCGCCTCGCGCCCCAAGCCAGACTGCTTCGCCTTTTCCTCACGGCATCGCCGTGGCGTTAGCTCCTTGTGAACCCCGAGGGGTGCGCTTTTCTTTCGCTTGTGCCGACAAGCAACTGTCGCCGGGGGACCGGCAAACCGAGGAAAGGAAAAACCATGTCCGACCAGATGTCACGCCGCGGCTTCATGGGCGCCGCAGCAACCGGAGCCGTCGCGCTCGCCGGAGTCGCGCTCGCGGGCTGCTCCAACACCTCCGCGAGTTCCGAGAAATCTAGTGAAAAGGAGAAGGCCGCGAAGCCGGTCATCCTCGTCACGAGCTTCGGCACGAGCTACAACGACTCGCGCCACATCACCATCGGCGCCATCGAAGACGCTATCCGCGAGAAGTACTGGCAGGACTACGACATCCGCCGCGCCTTCACCGCGCAGATCATCATCGACAAGCTGAAGAAGCGCGACGGCATCACGATCGACAACATGACCGAGGCGCTTGACCGCTGCGTGGAAGACGGCGTGAAGGAAATCGTCGTGCAGCCGACGCATCTCATGGCTGGCCTGGAATACGCCGACGTGAAAGACGAGCTCGACAAGTACGCCGACAAGTTCGACAAGATCTCGCTCGGCGACCCGCTGCTCACCTCCGACGACGACTACAAAAAGGTGGCCGCAGCCATTAAGGAGAACATGGCGTCCTTCGACGACGGCGAGACGGCGCTGTGCCTCATGGGCCACGGCACCGAAGCCGATTCCAACGCCGACTATGCCAAGATGCAGGAAGTGTTCAAGAACGAGGGTTTGACGCAGTTCTTCGTCGGCACCGTCGAGGCTGAACCGACCTGCGAGGATGTTATCGCCGCCGCGAGCGCCGCAGGCTACAAGAAGGCCGTGCTCGCGCCGTTCATGGTGGTCGCGGGCGACCACGCGAACAACGACATGGCAGACGAGACCGACCCCGACAGCTGGGCTGCGAAGTTCGTGGCCGCCGGCTTCGAAGTGACGTGCCTGCTCCAGGGTCTGGGACAGAACGTCGCGGTCGACGACATCTACGTCTCGCACGTGGACGACGCCATCGCCAAGCTGTAAACTCGCCGCGCACGGGGGCGCCGGTCGCGTCCCCGTGCAACGGGCATGCGCCTTTCCCCGACTGACGACGCATGCCCGTTGCATTCGCATCCCGACCGCCCACCGCACGGCACGGGCGGTCGAAGCGATTGAAAGGAACCCCCTCCATGTTGAAGAAAACCCTCGTCTTCGCCCTGTCGGCGGCGCTTTGCGCGTTCTCGCTCGCCGGCTGCGCCGGAAATTCAATCGACAGCGCAAAGGCAAGCGATGCCGATTCCCAGGAAAAGACCGAACAGGCGGCCGATGCGCCCGCGGGCGCAAGCGCTGCCCCCATCACCGCCGACAAGGTGGCCGACGGCACCTATCCAATCACCGTAGATTCCAGCTCGAACATGTTCAGGATCGTGGACGCCCAGCTCATCGTGGAAAACGGCTCCATGCACTGCGTGATGACGCTTTCCGGCACGGGCTACGGCAAGCTCTTCATGGGCACGGGCGACGAGGCTGCCGCCGCGAGCGAGGCCGACTTCATTCCCTATGTGGAAAACGCGGAAGGCAAGTACACCTACGACGTGCCCGTTGAAGCGCTCGACGAGGACACCGCCTGCGCCGCGTGGAGCATTAAAAGGGAGCGGTGGTACGACCGCACGCTCGTGTTCGAATCCGCCGGCGTCGATCTGCGCGCCGCCGCACTGAAGTAACGCCATGTGGTCGATTCTTCCCAAGGGGGAAAACAGGAAGCGCCACAGCATCGCGGCGCGCGCGATCGCCTGCGTTCTCGTCGCCCTGCTCGCGCTTCCCTTCGCGGGGTGCAGTGCGAGCCCGAACGCGACCGGTGCCACGGCGGGCTCTCAGGAATACACTGTGAGTGTCTCGCTTTCCGGTGGGTCAGGGCGCGCAAGCATCGCCTCACCCACCACAATTGTGAAGGATGGCGAAACCTACACCGCAACCATCACCTGGTCGAGTTCGAACTACGACAAGATGACCGTCGACGGCGTGGACTACGCGCCCGTAAACGACGGCGGCAACTCCACGTTCGAGATACCCGTCACGCTCGACGAGGACATTGCCGTGTCGGCCGAGACCGTCGCCATGTCGACGCCGCACACCATCGACTACACGCTCCACTTCGACTCATCCACCATGAAGGAGAAATCGGGCAACGATGCAAGCGGCGGCTCCCCTGCGGGAACGGCTTCAAGCGCCGCGGCCGACTTCCACAACGCCGATTTGGGCTGCGGCTGGGAGCCGACGGGGGCGCTTCAGCTTGAATACGCCAAGCACTTCACTGTCGACGAGTACGAAGGCGGCCTGCGGCTAATCTGCATTTCGAACGGGGAGCGCTTCCTCGTGGTGCCGCAAGATGCGAAGGTACCTGATGGGTTGAGCTCCGACATCGCGGTCATAAGGCGCCCCGCCGACAAGGTGTACCTCGTGTCGTCGGCAACGATGTGCCTGGTCGACGCGCTCGATGCGAACGACAATATCTTAATGTCGGGCACGAAGGCCGACGATTGCTCGGTCGCGGGCTTCAAAAGCGCGCTCGAAAGTGGGGCGATCGCCTACGGCGGCAAGTACAGCGCGCCCGACTACGAGCGAATATCGGCCTCGGGCTGCACGCTCGCCATCGAGAACACCATGATCAACCACACGCCCGATGTGAAGGAAAAGCTGCAGAAGCTGGGGCTCGTCGTGCTCACCGAACAGTCGTCAAGCGAGCCCAAAGCACTCGGGCGCGTCGAGTGGATTAAGCTTTTCGGCGTCCTGTTCGACAAGGAAGACGAGGCCGCGCACCTGTTCAACGAGCAGAAGGCCCGCGTCGAGCAAACGTCGGGGCTCGCGTCGTCAGGTAAAACCGTGGCGTATTTCTACATTAACTCGAACGGGGCCGCCGTCACGCGGCGGGCGGGCGACTACGTGGCGCAGATGATCGAGCTTGCAGGCGGCAGCTACGCGCTCGATGACGCGCAGACGGCGTCGACGTCAGGTTCGTCAGTAACGCTCGAAATGGAGCGCTTCTACGCGACGGCGAAGGATGCCGACATCATCGTCTACAACGGCACCATCGACGAATCGGTTGCCACCTTGAACGACTTCGTAGGCAAAAACGCGCTATTATCGCAGTTCAAAGCCGTGAAGAACGGCAACGTCTGGGTCACAAGCGCCGACATGTACCAGCAAATGACTTCTACCGCCGACATTATCGACGAGCTGCACGGGGCGTTCACCGGCGATGACGCGAGCGACTTCCATTATCTGAGGAAGCTCGGCTAGCGCCATGAGAAGCCGGCTTTCCATGGCATACGACGAATCGGGGCGCGCCGCGCGGTATCGCGTCGTGACGGCGCTGCTCGCTGTTGCCCTCATCGTGCTCGTCGGGGCCAACCTGTGCATCGGGAGCGTGCTCGTACCCGCAGACCACATCCCCGGCATCCTTTCGGGCGGCGCGGCCAATTCCATGGAAAGCCAGGTCATCTGGGAGATTCGCCTGCCGCGCGTGCTTTCAGCCGTGCTTCTCGGCGGGGCACTTTCGCTCTCCGGGTTCCTGCTGCAGACGTTTTTCAACAACCCCATCGCCGACCCGTTCATCTTGGGCGTCTCCTCGGGCGCAAAGTTCGTCGTCGCGCTTACGATGATCGTTCTTCTGGGCGCGAACCAGGCCATGTCCTCGCCGGCCATGGTGGCCGCAGCGTTTCTGGGCTCGCTTATCACCATCGGCTTCGTGCTCCTCATCGCACGGCGCATAAGTTCCATGGCCATGCTCATCGTGGCGGGCGTCATGGTGGGATACATCTGCTCGGCGGCGACGAACTTCCTCATCGCCTTCGCCGACGACCAGTCCATCGTGAACCTGCACAACTGGTCTTTGGGTAGCTTCTCGGGTTCGAGCTGGGACGACGTGGCGGTCATCGCGGTCGTGGTGATCACCGTGAGCGCATGCGTATTCGCGATATCGAAGCCCCTTTCCGCCTTCCAGCTGGGAGAAGCCTACGCGAAAAGCGTCGGCGTGAACGTCGCACGCTTCCGCGTGGTGCTCGTCCTTCTAGCGAGCATGCTCTCCGCCTGCGTGACCGCGTTCGCTGGTCCGGTGTCGTTCGTAGGCATCGCGGTTCCGCATCTCGTGAAGTCGGCGCTAAAGTCATCGAAGCCCATCCGCGTGATTCCTGCGTGCTTCTTGGGAGGCGCCATCTTCTGCGCGGGCTGCGATTTGATCGCGCGCACACTGTTCTCTCCCGTCGAGCTTTCCATCAGCGCCGTCACCGCCATCTTCGGCGCGCCGGTGGTTATCGCGCTCATGTTGAAGAAGCGGGTGAGGTAGATGGGGAAATTCGTGCCGCGGCCCAAAACGCTCAGAGGGGACATTCCATGCTTAGACAGTCCTGAGCTTGCACGAAAGCGCCAGAAGGCACTTTCGGCTCGTGCGGAACTGCGCGCGGAACGCCTCCTCCGAGCGGAGTCGAACCTCGAAACCCCGGTCGAAACGCAGGCTGACGGAGCGCCGCTTTTCCGCATAAGCGACCTGTCGGCGGGCTACGACAAGAAGGTCGTAGTCGAAGGCGTCGATCTGGAGGTTCGCGCGGGCGACGTCGTGGCGCTCATCGGGCCGAACGGCTCGGGCAAGTCGACCATCTTGAAAACCATCACACGCCATTTAGCACCGCTTGCCGGCGCGGTCGAGCTCGACGGCCGGGAGATTTCCCGATGGAAGACGGCGGAGTTCGCAAGGAACCTTGCCGTTATGCTGACAGATCGCCCCCGGACCGAGCTTCTCACCTGCCGCGATATCGTAGAGGCGGGAAGACATCCCTACACCGGGCGAATGGGCACACTCTCGCCTAACGACCATAGTCGGGTCGACGAGGCCATGAAAACCGCACATGTGGAAGAGCTCGCCGAGTGCGACTTCATGCAGATAAGCGACGGGCAACGCCAGCGCGTCATGCTCGCACGCGCCATCGCGCAGGATCCGCGTGTGCTCGTGCTCGACGAGCCCACGTCGTATCTCGATATCCGCTACCAGATCGACCTGCTGCGAATACTTCGCCACCTTGCGAAATCGCGGAATGTGGCTGTCATCATGTCCATCCACGAACTCGAGCTCGCGCAGAAAAGCGCCGACAAGGTGATTTGCGTGAAGGACGGCCGGGTCTTCCGCGCCGGCGCACCCGAGGACATATTCACGCGCGAGACAATTGGCGAGCTCTACGGCCTTCAACATGGCACCTTCAACGAGCGCTTCGGCAGCGTGGAAATTGGGCGCCCACACGGCGATGCGCACGCGTTCGTCATCGCCGGCGCAGGTACGGGGTCGGCTGTGTTTCGCCAGCTCATTCGGCAGGGCAAGGCGTTCTACGCGGGCGTTCTGCACGAAGGGGACATCGACTGCGAGCTCGCGCGCGACCTGGCGACGGAATGCGTGGCCGAGCGCGCCTTCGAGCCGATCGGGGATAAAACCATAGCCCGCGCCAAAGAGCTCCTCGTCCACTGCGCGCGCCTTATTGTGTGCCCCGCCGCCTTCGGCACCATAAACGCCCGCAACGCAGAGCTCGTCGAGTTCGCACGCTCGCACGGTATCGAGGTCATGCGAGCGTGCGAAGGCGCATCGGAGGATTCCCAATTGGGGTGGAAAGGATAAACTGGACTTTCTTTTAAGGATCCTCAGGCTACAGCTCCTACGCCGGCGAGGTCTACAAGGCGCCGGAGAACCTCGTAAACAGGAATTTCCACGCCGACGAGCCCAACCTGCTGTGGCTCACCGACATCACCGAGTTCAGGCTCCCGGGCGGCGAGAAGGTCTACCTGAGCCCGGTCATCGACTGCTTCGGCGGGATGCTCGTCGCCTGGTCGATCGGGCTGCACCCCGACAAGCGCCTCACGAACTCGAGCCTGCGCCTAATCCAAGCGAGATTCCAGACTCGACAGGCCATTGAGAGTCAGGTCGTTGGCGACCTCCGAGACGCGCTCGATAGGAACCGAGCCGTCAGACAGCGCCCATGTGCGATAGATTCCGATAATACCCGACAGCAAAAACGCCAGATAGTAGTCGAACATCTCGTCCTTGAGACCTTGGGGCAGCAGATCGCGCTCGGCAATCTCATGCTCGAGCGGCACGCGCAAACGCGTCATAAAATCGTCGAGCGGGATGTTTTCAATCAGCTGGCGATTGAGCACGAGGTTATTGCAAAGTGCCTCGTTGATGGTCTTAAAGAAGGTAGCCGCCGCTCCAAGGGCGCGCTCGTTGGGGTCACTGCCCATAGTGGAAAGCGTCTTTTCGACCGAGTCGACGATCATCTCGACCACATCGGCGGCGATGGCATCGAGCAGGCCGTCGACCGTGCCAAAGTGCACGTAGAAGGTCTTGCGATCGACATTTGCCTCACGCGCGATGGCACTCACGGTAATATCGGCAAGCGGTTTATCCATCAGCAGGCGCTCAAACGCAGAAAGGATGGCATTGCGGCTGCGAACGATGCGGCGGTCGAGGCGCGGTTTGCTGGTGTCCATGGACGTGTCCCTTCGGAATGTGAGCATTCATCAACAGATGAGAGTTAATCTACGTAAGAGGATTATCCCCCATCCGGCACAAAAAAGCCCGGCAACATGAAGAACGCACGACCAACTGTTACGCCTTAGGGAGCTTCTTTTTGTTCAAAGCAGCCGGGGACACACGAATGCCGTCACCTGTCTGGCGCACATAGGCCTTATGCGAGGGTTTGGCGGCCCCAGAAGCCTTCTGAGCATGCTGATTGGGATCCACGGTAACCGCATTCACAGGATGGGGCTTTGCAGGCTTAGAGGACGTCTGAGGCGATCGTCCGAGCTTGCGCATCGCGCGATCCCAGCGTGAGTGGATACTCTCGTTGTGAGCGCTCTTAAGACCCAGCAGGGGCGCGGCCAAAATCGTCGGCGCGATAAACGTAATGAGGCGCCACAGCAGATAACCGGCGGTCGACGCCGACCCAAAGAAATGACCCAGGAACAGCGCGAAGCCACCCTCGGCACCGCCGGTGCCACCGGGCAGGGGAACAGCAGAGCTCAGGAGCTGAACAAAGGCGCTCGCGGCCATGACCGAGAAAAAGTCGACTTCGTGGTGGCCAAAGGCAAGCATCAGGAAATACGGCACGAGGTAGAAAAACGCGAGCTGCAACATGGTGATGACCACCGTGAGCAGCATGGACGAAAAGTGGCCGGCTGAAAGCTTGAACTTCTCGGAGAAAGAGTAGATTTCGCCGTCGACAAACGTACGCCAGCCCTCAATCTTGGTGGCCGAGACGCCCATTCGCTCGAGCCAATTGATGATGCAGTGCGCGACGCGCGTGACGGTCTTGGGCATGAGCGCGACGGCAAAGATGCCAAGCAGAATGCAACAGTGACCGCCAAAGCTAAAGACGCACAGCAGCGTCATGTCGCCATAGCGCTCGGCGAAAAACGGCATTCGGGCAAGCAGCAGAATGGCGCCCCAGGCAACGAGGCCAAACTGATACACGATAAAGCGCGTGAACTGCGTGGCACCGGCCTCGCCGACATTTTGGCCTGCCTTGGTCAGGCGGTAGATCTGGGCGGGCGTAGAGCCCATCATCATGGGCGTCAGGTTGCCAAAGAAGATACCGCTCGCCTCGACCGAGATCAGGTCGCGAATGCCGACGGGCGAATTGGGATCGAGCCAGACGGCGATCGCATAGGCGACGATGCCAAAGAACAGGTACAGGAACATGCAAAAGCATGCAGCAACGAGCCACGGCGCCTGAACGCTCGACATGGCAGCCCAGAACTGTCCCATCTGACCGGTCACAATCAGATAAACGATATAGCCAACCAGCACGACGCCGATAAAAATGGCACCGCGGCGTGCACCCTTGTTGTCATCGCCGCCCGAGGCCTCAACCTCGACCTGGGGCTTAGATGTATGCTGAGAGGACTCCGTCATGAGGCTCCTTCTGACCGTCCAAATATCTTGCATATTGTACCCGCAAGGGCCACAAGCAGAACGTAAAGCTATGGGCCAAATGGGAATTGCAGATGGTTTGCTCGGAAATAAAAAACCCGGGCTTCCGTGGGAAGTCCGGGTCTCAGATTCATGGTAGCCCGTACCAGATTCGAACTGGTGATCTCCGCCTTGAGAGGGCGGCGTCC
>JAHYYM010000019.1:0-171570 GCA_019424985.1 Collinsella sp.
GGTGCGGGAACGGCCTATTTGCTCAATGTGTTCGGCTGAGATCGGAAATCAACCGTTTTTCAAACGAAAAGCGCCCACGGCAAATGCTCGTGGGCGCTTTTCGTGTTGCCTTTTGGCTGTGTGGCGCGGGGCCTGGCTACTTGGTCTTGGCTACCAGCAGCGGGTCGCCCAGCTTGACGAGCGGGTTGCCGCCGATAAGCGTTCCGGACTCGCCGACATGGTCGATGCTCTTAAGACGATCGAGCTCGGAGATGATGACGGTCACGATGTCCTCGTGGCCGGCGGCCTTGATGGCCTCGCGATCGAAGCTGATGAGCGGCTGGCCGGCCTTGACCGTGTCACCCATCTCGACAAAGCGGGCAAAACCCTTGCCGTTCATTTCCACGGTGCCCAGGCCAACATGGATGAACACGCGAAGACCGTCCTCGGTGATCATGCCGATGGAGTGGTTGGTGACGGTGGTGGCGCCGATACGGCCGTTAGCGGGGGCGTAAATGGTGCCGGTAATGGGCTCGATGCCGTAGCCCTGGCCGAGCATGCCCGAGGCGATGGTCTCGTCGGGAACCTCACTCAGATTGACGAGCACGCCGTTGACAGGAGCGTAGATGACGCCTTCGCGGGTGGCGAAGCTTGCTGCGGGCGGAACGGACGCCTCGCCCGACGAAGTGAACGTGGACTTGAGCGAATCGAGCAGACCCATAGATGCCTCCAACGTATCAGGCGCGCATGTTGCACGCGTGTGGTTTGCCGGAAACGTTTCGTACGTGTTTCCCAGCACGGTCAGCGCTCCTATTTTACGCTGTCCAACGATACCTCTGAACAGCGATTTTGTGATATATCAGTTGAAGGCCAACTTATTGCGGGGGTGTTTCTGCGCCGCGGGCTCAAGTGGGGTACGCTAAGGTGCGAAAAACGAGTGCGCACGAATCGCACGGAGGGAGCACCTATGATTATTGAGAACCATGCGCTGTGGGGCGAGGAGCCGACCGAGGATTATCCGGCGACGTTTACGTATCTGGGTGCCGAGCCGCTGCCCGACAAGCCCAATGGCCGCCGCCCCGCGGTGATCATCTGCGGCGGAGGCGGGTTTACGCATATCGCTCCGCACGAGCAGGACCCGGTGGCGTTTGCGTTTTTGGACCGCGGCTACCAGGCCTTTGTGCTCAACTATGTGACGAGCGCCACGGGCGACGTGAGCTTTCCGCACCCGCAGGCGGACCTCGCCAAGATGGTCGCTACCGTGCGCGCCAACGCCGACGAGTGGCATGTCGATCCCAAGCGCGTGTGCATCGTGGGTTTCTCGGCGGGCGGCATGATCTGTGCCTCGTTGGCAACGCAGTGGAAGACCGGATCCTTCGCGGGCCTTGCCGGGGCCCGTCCGGAGGATATTCGTCCCGACGCCGTGGTGCTGGGCTATCCGTTGCTCGACCTTGCCTATGTGCGCGATATGCAGACGCGCGACCCGCGCATCGACCTGCGCGTGCCCAAGACGGGTGGCAAGACAGGGCGCGATTTGCTCAACGACTATCTGTCGATGGTGACGGGCGGCGAGGCGACCGATGAGCACCTGACCGACATTTGCCCTACCACGCACGTTTCGCGCCAGATGCCCCCGACCTTTGTGTGGGGCGTTTCGGACGATAAGACGGCGCCGGTCGCGCAGGTCTACCCGTTTGCGCGGCGCATGGCCGAGGAGGGTGTTGCATGCGAGATGCACGTCTTTGACCAGGGTGGCCACGGCCTTTCGCTCGGCAACGCCAATACCGCGGTCGATAACGAGGACAAGCAGGTGGCGGTCCGTCCATGGATTCGCCTAGCCTTCCGCTTCCTGGAGCGCCATATGTAAAAGTAGACTACTTGCCCGTTTCAAAAAGTCTGCTTAGAGGAGGAGCCATGCTTGAGGGTACGTATGTGGTTTCGGCCCAGACGCCGGTGGGGAGTAAACGCGGCGAGGTGATGTTTTCACATGGGGTGAACGGCGTGCTCAGGGCAGTACTAAACGTCAGGGGTCTCAATATCGCTCTCTCGAGTGCCCGCGCTGAGGGCGATTTCTTTGAACTCTCGGGTACTATCTCCCACGTCTTGATGGGCAAGGCACCCTTTACATGCACGGGGTCAGTCGAGGGTGATCGACTCACTGCTACCGCGCGGTCGGGTTCCGTTTCGATCTCGCTGAGCGGTATGCGCAAAGAGCTTTCGGGGCGCACCGCATAAAGTTTGCGCAGGTAAACATCGGTATTTGACTTTATAAAATAGTTCAGAGCGCTATCATTTGTCGTTACGAGTTGGTTAGCCCCGGTAAACGGTTAACCGCGTCTAACGAAAGGATGAGCGCGTGAAGCTCGATACGCTCGAGATTGGAAAGGACGCCGTTGTCGCATCGGTGACATCCGATGATCAGGCGCTCCGACAGCATATTTTGGACATGGGCCTAACGCCGGGCACCGAAGTCACCATGATGAAATACGCCCCCATGGGCGACCCGCTCGAGATCCGTCTGCGTGGCTACGAGTTGACGCTGCGCAAGGACGATGCCGCACGCATTGAGCTCGTGGATGTGCACGACACCGATACCGGCCCGCGCGTTAACGCCGCAATCGGCACGACAGATCACCCGGCCCTGGGCGAGGGGACGTATTCGCCCCGTGCTGCCAAGACGGCCGTGCCCGAGGGCGCACCGCTTCACTTTGCCCTCGCCGGCAACCAAAACTGCGGTAAGACCACGCTGTTCAACCAGCTTACGGGCTCCAACCAGCACGTCGGTAACTTTCCCGGCGTGACGGTCGACCGCAAGGACGGCACTATCCGTAACCACCCCGAGGCGAGCGTTACCGACCTGCCCGGCATTTACTCCCTGTCGCCGTACACGGGCGAGGAGATTGTGAGCCGCCAGTTTATCCTTGACGAGCATCCCGATGCCATCATCGATATCATCGACGCCACCAACATCGAACGCAACCTGTACCTGACGCTGCAGCTTATGGAGCTCGATCGCCCCATGGTCATCGCTCTCAACATGATGGACGAGGTGACGGCCAACGGCGGCGCCGTGGACGTCAACCTGCTCGAGAGCCTGTTGGGCGTGCCTGTTGTCCCCATTAGCGCTGCCCGCAACGAGGGCATCGGCGAGCTGGTGGATCATGCCTTGCACGTGGCGCGGTTCCTCGAGCGCCCCGGTCGCCTGGACTTCTGTGCGCCCGATGGCTCGGACGGCGGTGCACTGCATCGCTGCATTCACGGCATCGCCAACCTTATCGAGGACCATGCCGCGACGGCGCATATCCCGGTGCGTTTTGCGGCGACTAAGCTGGTTGAGGGCGACGAGCTGGTGACCGAGGCGCTTCACCTGGATCGCAACGAGCTCGACGCCATCGAGCACATCATTACCCAGATGGAGGGCGAGGCCGGCACCGACCGCCTGTCCGCGCTGGCCGATATGCGCTTTAGCTTTATCGGCGACGTGTGCGGGCGTTGCGTCGTCAAGCCGCACGAGAGCCGCGAGCACGTGCGCTCCGTCAAGATCGACCGCATCCTGACGGGTCGCTATACGGCCATCCCGGCGTTCCTGGTGATTATGGGTCTCGTTTTTTGGCTGACGTTTGGCGTGATCGGCGCGACGTTGCAGGGGCTTATGGAGGACGGCATCGCTGCCATCATCGCCTCGGCCGACGCGGGGCTCAAGGCGTTCGGCACCAACGACGTGGTGCGCTCGCTGGCTGTCGACGGCGTGCTTACGGGTGTGGGCAGCGTGCTGACCTTCCTGCCGATTATCGTCGTGCTCTTTTTGTTCCTCTCCATTCTGGAAGACTCGGGCTACATGGCACGCGTTGCCTTTGTCATGGATAAGGTGCTGCGTCGCTTTGGCCTGTCGGGCCGCAGCTTTGTGCCCATGCTCGTCGGTTTTGGCTGTACCGTGCCGGCTATCATGTCGACCCGTACGCTCCCATCCGAGCACGACCGCAAGATGACGGTCATGCTCACGCCGTTTATGAGCTGCTCGGCCAAGTTGCCGGTCTACGGACTGCTGTGCGGGGCATTTTTCCCGCAGGCGACGGTTCCTGCCATGGTCTCGCTCTATCTGATCGGCATTGTGGTCGGCTGCATCGCGGCTCTGGTGCTCAACCGCACGGCATTTAAGGGCGACCCCGTGCCGTTTATCATGGAGCTCCCCAACTATCGCTTGCCGAGCGTTAAGACGACGGTGATGCTGGCATGGGATAAGGCCAAGGACTTCATCACCAAGGCCTTTACCATTATCTTTGCCGCTACGGTGGTCATCTGGTTCCTCCAGACGTTCGACATCCGCTTTAATGTGGTCGCCGATCAGTCGCAAAGTCTGCTTGCGGGCCTTGGTAGCATCATCGCGCCGGTGCTGGCGCCGCTCGGCTTTGGCGACTGGCGTGCATCGACGGCGCTCGTCACCGGACTTATCGCCAAGGAGAGTGTCATCTCGACCCTCACGGTGCTTTTGGGTGCAACGTCGCCCGCGGCACTGTCGACCATGTTTTCGCCGTTTACCGCTTACGTGTTCCTGGTCTTTACGCTGCTGTACCCGCCCTGCGTAGCGGCAATCGGCGCCGTTAAGAGCGAGCTGGGCGCGCGCTATGCCGTTGCCGTGTTCGCGTTTCAGGTGACGGTCGCCTGGATCGTGGCGTTTGTCGTGCATTCGGCGGGCATATTGCTGGGGTTGGCTTAGCTATTTATTGACGGCGCAACCCCTGTGTATTGAGTTGATTGCGGCCCCGCATCTGTTGCTGACGGATGCGGGGCCGTTGCTATATAATCGCCCACCGCTCAAGACAATCGGAGAGGTTTCCTACATGACTCAGACAAGGCAAGATGGCATCTCACTCAAGCAGTGGCTCCCGCTTATCGGGCTCGCCTGCTGCGCGTTCGTATTCAACACGTCGGAGTTCATGCCCATTGGCCTGTTGACCGACATTGCCGCGTCGTTCTCGCTTACCGAGTCCCAAGCCGGCATCATGATCTCGGTCTATGCTTGGGGCGTCATGCTGCTGTCGTTGCCGCTTATGGTGTTCGCTTCGCGCTTTGAGTTCAAGCGCATGCTGCTCGGCGTGCTCGCCGTGTTTTCTCTGGGTCAGTTCCTGTCCGCTGTGGCACCGACATATCCCATCCTGGTCTGTGCGCGCCTGGTGGTCGCTTGCGCACATGCCGTGTTCTGGTCGGTCGCCTCTATCATGGCCTCGCGCCTGGTCGACGCCCGCCACGGGGCGCTCGCCATCAGCATGATCGCCACGGGCTCGTCCATCGCGCAGATCTTTGGCCTGCCGATCGGCCGCGCCATCGGCCTGGCCGTGGGCTGGCGCATGACGTTTGCCGTGGTCGGGGCCCTCTCGGCTGTCGCGGTTGTCTACCAGGCTGCGGTGTTCCCGGCTATGCCGGTGGGTGAGCGCTTTACGCTCAAACAACTTCCCGAGCTGCTCAAGAACCCGTTCCTCATCGCGCTTTATGCGGTCACGGTCTTTATGGCGACCGGCTATTATGCGGGTTACAGCTATATCGAGCCGTTCCTGGCGCAGGTCGCGCACGTCGACGCAAGCGCTATTACCATGACGCTGACGGCGTTCGGCTGCTCTGGTCTGCTCGGAAGCTGGCTGTTCGGCCGTCTGTTCGATGGGCATCGCTTCCCGTTCTTGGCTATCACGCTCTCCGGCGTGCCGGTGGCTCTGCTGCTCATGGGTCCGGTTGCACCGTCGCTCGTCGCCGTTCTCGCTGTTTGCGCGCTATGGGGCTGCTGCGCCACGGCCTTTAACGTGGCGTTTCAGGCCGAGCTCATCAAGTACACACCGGCGGATTCGTCGGCCGTCGCCATGTCGATCTTCTCGGGCCTGTTCAATCTGGGTATCGGCACGGGCACCGCAATCGGTGGCGCCGTGGTTTCGGGTCCCGGTATCGCTTGGATTGGCTTCGCGGGCGGGGCGATTACCGTCGTGGGCGTCATCCTCGCCATCACGGTGCTGTTCCCGGCCATACGCCGCGCAAAGCCCGTCGCCTAATCACGTCCCCTCATCAGCTGCGGTGGAATAGCTCCTGTTTAAGGCCTCTGAAGGCCCAAGCAGGAATTATTTCACCGCAACTTATTTTGGGGGAGGGGATACGCGGCGGGCATACAATGGATGTCGTTGTGTTGAGCTTACCGGGAGGTTGCTATGTGGGCATACGAGACGACGTTCTATCAAATCTATCCGCTGGGCTTTTGCGGAGCTCCGCGCGAAAACGCCGCGCCCGTTGCCGATGATGAACTCGCCCAGGCTGCCAACGCCGCGCCCAACCCTGATGCGCCCATCATGAAAATCGCCCAATGGGCCGACTACCTGCAAGAACTCGGTATTGGCGCTGCGCTCATTAACCCGCCGCTCGAATCCGACAGCCATGGCTACGACACGCGCAGTCTGCGCCATATCGATCGTCGCCTGGGCGGGGATGCCGACTTTGCCGCCGTGTGCGAGACGTTGCATGCCCACGGCATCCGCGTGGTGCTCGATGCGGTCTTCAACCATGTGGGCCGTGGCTTTTGGGCCTTCCGCGATGTGCAGGAGCGCAAGTGGGACTCGCCCTACAAGGACTGGTTCCACATTAGCTTTGACGGCGACTCCTGCTATGGCGACGGCTTTTGGTACGAGGGCTGGGAAGGCCATTTTGAGCTCGTGAAGCTCAACCTGCAAAATCCCGCCGTGGTCGACTACCTGCTCGAGTCCGTGCGCCGTTGGGCCGACGTATTTGGCGTCAACGGCCTGCGCCTGGACGTTGCCTATATGCTCGACCGCGACTTTATGCGCCGCCTACACTCCTTTACCCGTGAGCTCAAGCCCGACTTTGTGCTGATCGGCGAGACGCTCCACGGCGACTACAATCAGATCGTCAACGACGAGATGCTCGACTCCTGCACCAACTATGAGTGCTACAAGGGCCTGTACTCCAGCTTTAACTCGGTCAATATGTTCGAGATCGCACATTCGCTGCACCGTCAGTTTGGCGGCGACCCCTGGTGCATCTACCGCGGCAAGCACCTGCTGTCGTTTGCCGACAACCACGACGTGCCTCGCCTGGCGAGCATCCTCACCGACAAGTCCTGTCTGCGCCCCGCCTATGGCATGCTCTTTGGCATGCCGGGCATTCCGTGTGTCTACTATGGCAGCGAGTGGGGGATTGCCGGCGAAAAGGACGGCCCCGATGGCGACTGGGCGCTGCGCCCTGCGCTCGATGAGCCTGCGCCCAACGAGCTGACGGCGTTCATTACGCAGCTCACGCACCTGCGCTCGACAGACGATGCGGCGGCACGCGCTCTCAACTACGGTGCGTACCGCAACGTGGTGATTCAGAACAAGCAGCTGCTGTTCGAGCGCGCCTGTGACGATGCGACGGTGCTCGTGGCGGTCAATGCCGTGAACGAGCCCTATACCTTTGGAGCCGGCGAACTCAACGGCTCCTTCGTTGACCTGCTTGCCGACGATGCGCCCACGGTCGAGCTGCCGGGCTCCCTTGAGCTTGCGCCCTACGAGGTGCGCTATCTGTTGAGGGCCTAGGCCATGCCTGTGTCTGACGAGGGCTATCAACATATTGAGCATGGGTTTGAACCCGTGTTTGACGAGCGCTCGCGCGTTTTGGTGCTCGGATCGTTTCCCTCGGTGCTTTCGCGCGCCAACGCCTTTTATTACGGCAACCCTCAGAATCGCTTTTGGCGTGTGATGGCCGTGTGCCTCGGTGCGCCCGTGCCGCCCAACGAGGGAGACTCTTTGGCGAGCGGCGAGCCCGCGACGCTCGACGCCTCGGTTGCTGCCAAGCGATCCATGCTGCTTAACGGTGGCGTAGCCCTGTGGGATGTGATCGAGAGCTGCGACATTAAGGGCTCGAGTGACGCTAGCATCAAAAACGTTGTGCCGGCACATATTGAACGCATTGTGGATGCCACGCCGATCGAGATCGTTGTCTGCAACGGCGGCACGGCCGGACGGCTCTACAAACGCTATCTACAAGAGCGGACGGGGCTACCCGCCATCGTGCTGCCGTCGACGAGTCCTGCCAACGCGGCGTGGCGTTTGGAGCGGCTTGTCGAGCGTTGGAGTGAAGCCGTTGACTGGGCAGCTCATTAATTTAGATTATTGATTGAGTGCGGGCGCCGAGGTGTTTCAGAACGCCTCGCCAGATCGGCACGGGCACGGCTGGCTCGGCGCAAGCCATGCCGTCGGCGTCGACGTCCTCGGCATTACCACCACCAAGTCGCTGCGCATGCTCAACCGAACAGCCCATACGAACGGCGCCTACGAGCTTGTCCATCGCTTCCGAAAACGGTCGCCGCAAGAGTCCCATGCGCGGTGAGTGACGAAGCGCCGCGAAGCCGCTGCCGGTACAGGCGACAACGCCGCCGCACCATGACAGCCCACGAAGGTCGCACGCCGCTCGCAGACGCACGACGAGCCCGTGTGCTCGCTCCAGGCCGCCGATGTCGGCCTGGACAACAACGTAGGCACGCGTCCCTGCGCCGCCAAAGCGGTCGAGCACCTGCTCAATGGGCGCCATCGCTTCATCATTGGGTGCATCTTCAACGGCGAACACAATGCCATCGGCGGTACCGGCAACGCTGCCGGCATCATCCGCCTCCAAGTCGACTGGATGGGGGAGTGCGGTGCCGGAAATCTGTGCATAGGCGGCGATGGCATCCTGCAGGTCCCAGAGCAAAAACTCAAGATCGGCGCTCTTGGGAATACTGATATACGCAATGGTTTGCAGCGTTTTTGGTACATCGCCGCGTGCGGTCGTCTCCATGCCGCCTTCTTTCCGGTTGGTTTCCGTTTAGGTTACACCGTCCGGCGGCGTCCCGCCGCGCTATCCTAGTGCAACCCTTACGAAAGGAACGTCATGCGTCTGCCCATGAACACCTCGCTTGCCACGCTTAAGCCCTCCGGTATCCGCCGGATCAACGCGCTCGCCGCCCAGCATCCGGGGTGCATCGCGCTCGCGCTAGGTGAGCCCGATTTTCCCACGCCCGATGTGATTAGCGCCGAGGTGACTGCTTCGTTGGACCGCGGCGACACGCACTATCCGCCCAACAACGGTCGCCCCGCCCTGCGTGAGGCGTTATCTGCCTACATGGGGGACGCGGGCCTTATGTTTTCGGCCGACGAGGTCATCCTGACCGACGGCGCGACCGAGGCCCTGTCGGCAACATTTATGGCTATGCTCAACCCCGGCGACGAGGTCATTATTCCCACGCCGGCCTTTGGCCTGTACGAAAGCATCGTTGTGGCCAATCACGCCAAAGCGGTCTTTTTGGATACGGGGCCTGCGCAATTTCAGATTGACGAGGATGCGCTTCGCGCCTGTGTGACCCCGGCGACCAAGGCCATCGTTATCTGCTCGCCCAACAATCCCACGGGCTGCATTCTCAACGCGGCATCGCTCAACGCCGTGGCGCGCGTAGCGGAGCAGTCGGGCATCTACGTGGTCTGCGACGACGTGTACAACCGTTTGGTCTATGTGGATGGTTACGAGCGTTTTGCCCAGCGACACCCGGAGCTGCGCGAGCAGACGGTGATCATCGAGAGCTTCTCCAAGCCCTGGGCCATGACCGGCTGGCGCCTGGGCTGGCTCGCAGCAGCGGCACCCGTCATCGCCGAGATCGCAAAAGCTCACCAATACCTAGTATCGAGCGCCGTCTCCTTCGAGATGGACGCCGCAGCTCGAGCCCTGACCGTCGACCCAACCCCCATGCTCAAAGTCTACCGAGCCCGCCGCGAACGCGTACTCGCAGCCTTATACGCCATGGGCCTCGACGTAGTAGAGCCCGCAGGAGCCTTCTATACCTTCCCGAGCATCAAACAATTCGGCCTGACAAGCGAAGACTTCTGCATCAAAGCCATCAAAGAGGCCAACGTAGCCCTAGTCCCGGGCGACTGCTTCGGCACCGAAGGCCACGTCCGCCTCAGCTATTGCGTTTCCGATAAAGACCTGGACGAAGGCCTCCGCCGCCTGTCCACCTTCCTTTCAACCCTGTAGCCCAACGGGACCCAACCCATCAGCCCACCGACCTAAGGGTTATGCGTGGGGCGCGCCGGCCAACGGGCACGAGGATTCGCAACAAAGGCAACGTAGCTCCGGTCGGGAGGGGCAGGGCGAGTTTTCCGTAGATTCCGCACGAGCCGAAGGCCACTTAATGTGGCCTTCGTGCGAGCCCAGGACTTGACCGAGCGGAAAACTCGCCCTGCCCCTCCCGACCGGAGCGTATGCAGGGTTTGTGTGCGAATCCTCGTGCCCGTTGACCGACGCCGGGGTCCCCGCCATAATACTTTCGGTTCACGCACGAATCCGCTGCCAGAGACAGCCGGCGCAAACGGGCATCGCCCGCAAGCTTAATGGGATATCCCGCCAGCCGAGGTGGTCGAGTAGATATGTCTTCTCGCCCCCGTCGCTCATGCAGCGCGGGGGCTTTCTTTTTGGACATGCCCCCGTCACGTCCTTGTGGCGGACCGTGCCCGGAAAGAATTCGAGGAGGTGTAATTCATGCCCCAGCAGTACAAAATCGACAAGGTTGCAGAGATCGAGTCCCGTATCGCCGAGAACGCCGGTCTGTTCGTCGTCAACTACAACGGTCTGACGGTTAAGCAGGCTCAGGAGCTGCGTCATCAGCTTCGCGAGTGCGGCGCCGAGATGAAGGTCTACAAGAACAACCTGGTCAAGATCGCTCTCAAGAACCAGGAGCAGCCCGAGCTCGACGAGATCCTCGCCGGCCCCGTCGCTTATGTGTTCTACGAGACCGAGCCGGTCGAGGCCGCTAAGGCCCTTAAGGACTTCTCCGCTAAGTCCAAGGGCGTCCTTGAGATCAAGGGCGGTATCTCCGACGGCAAGGCCGTTTCCGCTGATGATGTTAAGGCTATCGCCGAGCTGCCCACCAAGGATCAGCTTCTCGGCCAGATCGCCGGTCTCATCTCCGGTTTCGCTCGCGACATCGCTGTCTGCGTCAACGGCGTTTCCTCTGGTCTCGCTCGTTCGATCCAGCAGGTCTCCGAGCAGAAGGCAGCCTAGTCGCTGTTTTCACCTGCGGCGGCAACGCCGCACCCCTGGCGCATTCGCGCCGTGTTTTAACTGATCTCCGTGCACATGCACGGAAACCGAAAGGACTTAGAAATGGCTAAGCTTACCACCGATGAGATCATCGATGCTCTTAAGGAAATGACCCTTCTCGAGGCTTCCGAGCTCGTTAAGGCTATCGAGGACACCTTCGGCGTTTCCGCCGCTGCTCCTGCCGCTGTTGTCGCCGCTCCCGCTGCTGGCGCTGCTGAGGCCGAGGAGAAGACCGAGTTTGACGTCGTGCTCGAGGGCTTCGGCGACAACAAGATCCAGGTCATCAAGGCCGTCCGTGAGCTCACCAACCTTGGCCTGAAGGAGGCCAAGGAGGTCGTCGAGGGCGCTCCCAAGGCTGTTCTCGAGGGTGCCAAGAAGGAGGACGCCGAGGCTGCCAAGGAGAAGCTCGAGGCTGCTGGCGCTGCTGTCACCCTCAAGTAATCAGGCTTTCTCGCCAGATTTCTTTGCAGACGGGGTTCGCATTGCGAGCCCCGTCTTTTTTGTTTTTCGGTCCCTCGGCATCGGTCGCTCAAACTGCCATGTTCTGTGATTTGCGTCGTATCGGGTGCCCTGCCGTTGGGCAATAAAATTGCACCATTCGAGCAATAATTTGCGTTGACCTGCTGAAGAATTGTCTCTGCCTTGTAGCGACATATAGTTCCAGCGGTAAGATGCTTGGGTATCGCAATTTGGTCTGCGGCTGTGTGCCGCACGCATGGGGCGCTTTTGCGCCTGCGAAAGGATCTTTGAATAACATGAAGGCAATCATCCCCGCCGCCGGTCTTGGCACGCGTTTTCTGCCTGGCACCAAGTGCACGCCCAAAGAGATGCTGCCGGTGCTCGACAAGCCCGTCATTCAGTACGTCGTCGAGGAGGCGCTCGAGCCCGAGGAGGTCGACGATGCCATCATCGTTACTTCTCCCGGTAAGCCCGAGCTACTGAACTACTTCCAGCCCGACCGTTCGCTCGAGAACCTGCTGCGCGAGCGCGGCAAGAACGCCTATGCCGATGCTGTCGCCCACGCTGGCGGTATGCCGGTCGACTTCCGTTATCAGTACGAGCCCAAGGGCCTCGGCCATGCTATTCGCTCTGCTGCCGACGCCGTGGCAGGGGAGAACTTCCTGGTTCTTCTGGGCGACTACGTTGTGCCTAACCGCGATATCTGCGACAAGATGCTCGCCGTTTCCAAGGAGCACGGTGGCGCTTCGGTTATCGCCGTCGCTGCTTGCTCGCCCGAGGAAGTCAGCCGCTACGGTGTTATCGCCGGCGAGCGCGTCGGTTCGCTCGAGGGCGCCGAGGACGTTGCCGATGCCGAGCCGGGCGCTGTTTGGCGTATCGGCGGTCTGGTTGAGAAGCCCGCTCCCGAGGCTGCTCCGTCCAACCTGTACATCGTCGGTCGCTACCTGCTGAGCCCGCTGGTCATGGACCTGCTGGCAGATCAGCAGGCCGGCAAGGGCGGCGAGATCCAGCTCACCGACGCCATGGCCCGTTCGCTCGACCGCGAGGCCATGTATGCCGTCGTCATCGACCCGCTGTCGGGCTACGACACCGGCACTCCCTCTGGTTGGATGGCCACTAACGCCCTCATGGCTGCAAACGACCCCCGCTTTGCCGATGCCTTCTGGGACGCCATCGACGAGCGCGGCGGATTGATGCGCAAGTAAGCCTTCGGGCACCGACATTTACGGGCGTGGACCTCGGTTCGCGCCCGTTTTTTATAAGAGCTGCGATTGCCGGCTCTCTGTTCACAGAAAATATATGAACAGATGTTCGATGCACACCAATCTACCTGCATCTTTTCTGTCGAAAAACTTTGCTACTCCAAAACCTCAATCGCGTCAAGGCTTTTCTTGCCCAACGGTCGGTACCTGATAAACTATTAGGTTGCGATAACTGGCGAAGCTATGCCTCGCCAACCCACCGAGCATTTCCGTGAAGGAGGAAAAACCTGGTGACCTACGCATACACTGCCACTGAGCGCAAGCGCGTCAGCTTCGGGAAAATCCCGGAGGCCATGGAGCTCCCCAACCTTATCTCTGTTCAAAGGGAATCCTTTGAGCGTTTTAAGGACGAGGGCCTTCGTGAGGCGTTCAAGGAATCCAGCCCCATCCAGAGTCAGAACCATGTTCTCGAGGTTACCTTCGGCGAGCATCAGTTCGGCGACCCCGCGCACACCGTCGAGGAGTGCCGCGAGAAGGATATGACCTATCAGGCTCCGCTTCTGACCGACGTCCGTCTCACCAACAAGGAGACCGGCGAGATCAAGGAGCAGCTCGTCTTTATGGGCGACTTCCCCATGATGACCGATCAGGGCACCTTCATCATCAACGGTACCGAGCGTATCGTCGTCTCGCAGCTCGTCCGCTCCCCGGGCGTGTACTACAGCTCCGAGATGGATTCGGGCAAGCAGATCTACAAGGCCCAGATCATCCCGTCCCGCGGTGCCTGGCTTGAGTTTGAGGTCGACAAGCGCGACCAGCTCATGGTCTCCATCGACCGTAAGCGCAAGCAGAGCGCCACGATGTTCCTGCGCGCCCTTGGCATCGCCGTCACCAACGACGACATCATCGAGCTGCTCGGCAACTCCGATGTGATCAAGCGCACCCTGGAGCGCGACACCGCCCTTACCCGCGAGGACGCCCTCATCGAGATCTACCGTCGCCTGCGCCCGGGCGAGCCTCCCACCGTGGACGCTTCCCGCAGCCTGCTCGAGGGTCTGCTCTTTAACCCGCAGCGCTACGATCTGGCCCGCGTCGGTCGTTACAAGGTCAACAAGAAGCTCAACCTCACCACCGAGGAAGAGGTCACGGTGCTCACCGACGAGGATATCGTCGCGACGCTGCGCTACCTCCTGTCCCTCGCTGCCGGCGAGCAGGGCTTCAAGGTCGACGACATCGACCACTTCGGCAACCGCCGCATCCGCACTGTCGGCGAGCTCGTCGCCAACCAGTTCCGTATCGGCATGAGCCGTATGGAGCGCGTCGTCCGTGAGCGCATGAGCTCCCAGGACATCGACGAGATCACCCCGCAGTCGCTCATCAACATCCGCCCGATCGTGGCCTCCATCAAGGAGTTCTTCGGTTCTTCGCAGCTCTCGCAGTTCATGGACCAGGCGAACCCCCTGACCGGTCTGACCCATAAGCGCCGTCTGTCCGCACTCGGCCCTGGTGGTCTTGCCGGCCACAAGTCCGGCTCCAGCCGCCGCACCAACGTGCCGACGGCCGTCCGCGACGTTCACAATTCGCACTACAGCCGCATGTGCCCGATCGAGACCCCCGAAGGCCCCAACATCGGCCTGATCGGCTCGCTCGCCCTCTACGCCCGCGTCAACGAGTACGGCTTCATCGAGGCCCCGTTCCGTCGTGTCGAGAACGGCGTTGCCACCGATCAGATCGACTGGATGACCGCTGACGAGGAAGAGAAGCACGTCATCGCGCCGGCCAACACGCCGCTCGATCCCAAGACCAACGAGTTCATCACGACCGATGCCGAGGGCAAGCTTGTCCGTCCGCACACCGTGATCGCCCGTACCCGCGACTTCGACGGCTCCTTCGGCGCTCCCGCCGACGTGCCTGTCGAGGACGTCGACTACATGGATGTCTCGCCGCGTCAGATGCTGTCCGTCGCAGCCACGCTGATTCCGTTCCTTGAGCACGACGATGCCAAGCGTACGCTGATGGGCGCTAACATGCAGCGTCAGGCCGTGCCGCTGGTTCACCCCGCCGCTCCCTATGTCGGTACCGGCATGGAGCGTCGCGCCGCTCTGGACTCCGGCGAGGTCACCCTGGCCAAGAACGCCGGCGAGGTCATCTTTGCCGACGCCGCCAAGATCATCGTCAAGCATGCCGGCGGCATGGACGAGTATCACCTGGCCAAGTACCAGCGCTCCAACCAGTCCACCTGCATCAACCACCGTCCGCTCGTGCGCGTCGGTGACACCGTTGAGCAGGGCGAGCCCCTGGCCGACGGTCCTTCGACCGATCACGGCGAGCTCGCACTGGGCCAGAACCTCACCGTGGCCTACATGCCGTGGGAAGGCTTCAACTACGAGGACGGTATCGTCGTGTCCGAGCGCCTGGTGGCCGAGGACCTGCTGACGACCATCAACATCACCCGTCACGAGATCGACGCCCGCGACACCAAGCTCGGCCCCGAGGAGATCACCCGCGAGATCCCGAACCTCTCCGAGGACATGCTTGCCAACCTCGACGAGGACGGCATCATCCGCATCGGCGCCGAGGTCGGCCCTGGCGACATCCTGGTCGGTAAGGTCACGCCTAAGGGCGAGAGCGCTCTGACCGCCGAGGAGCGCCTGCTGCGCGCCATCTTCGGTGCCAAGGCCCACGATGTCCGTGACACCTCCCTTAAGATGCCTCACGGCGCTTACGGCCGCGTCATCGACGTCGTCCGCTTTAGCCGCGAGAACGGCGACGACCTGGCCCCCGGCGTCAACGAGCAGGTGCGCGTCTACGTCGCCCAGCGTCGTAAGATCCAGCAGGGCGATAAGATCGCCGGCCGCCACGGCAACAAGGGTGTTATCTGTAACGTTCTGCCGGTCGAGGACATGCCCTACATGGCTGACGGTACCCCGATCGACGTTATCCTCAACCCGCTGGGCGTTCCTTCGCGTATGAACGTCGGCCAGCTGCTCGAGTGCCACCTTGGCTGGGCTGCTGCCTGCGGTTGGGATACCGAGCAGGCCGACTCCGACAAGTACATCCCGGGTCCGTTCTTCACCGCGACGCCCGTCTTCGACGGCGCCAAGGAGGACGAGATCGCCGAGGTCATCCGTCGTGCCAACAAGAACATGCTCAACAAGGCCACCGCTGCCTTTGGCGATCACATGCGCCCCGAGTTCGTCACCCAGCTTGACGAGCGCGGCAAGACCCGTCTGTTCGACGGCCGTACCGGCGAGGAGTTCCGCGAGCCCATTACCGTGGGTACGTCCTACATCCTCAAGCTCGGCCACATGGTCGACGACAAGATCCACGCCCGTTCGACCGGCCCTTACAGCCTGGTTACCCAGCAGCCTCTGGGCGGCAAGGCCCAGTTCGGCGGCCAGCGCTTCGGCGAGATGGAAGTTTGGGCACTGTACGCTTACGGTGCTTCCAACGTCCTGCAGGAGATCCTGACCGTCAAGTCCGACGATACCGTGGGCCGCGTCAAGACCTACGAGTCCATCGTCAAGGGCGAGAACGTTCCTGTCCCGGGTATCCCCGAGTCCTTCAAGGTTCTCGTCAAGGAGATCCGCTCCCTCGCGCTGGACATCGAGCCCATGCACGATGCCGACGAGGACGCCTCCGCCCCTGTGACCGCCGAGGAGACCTCTGCTCTCGACGACCTGACAGCGCTCGCCGGCGTTGACACCGACGTCGAGGCCGAGGATGCCGAGACCGCCGAGGCACCCGAGGCTGTCGCCGCCACGACCACTGATAAGGAGTAGTTGACTGTGGCAGATTTCGAAGCTACTGATTTTGACTCGGTAAAGATCTCCCTTGCCTCCGCCGACCAGATCCGTTCCTGGTCGCACGGTGAGGTCAAGAAGCCGGAGACCATCAATTACCGTACCCTCAAGCCCGAGAAGGACGGCCTGTTCTGCGAGAAGATCTTCGGTCCCGCCAAGGACTGGGAGTGCTCCTGCGGCAAGTACAAGGGCATCCGCTTTAAGGGCATCGTCTGCGAGCGCTGCGGCGTCGAGGTCACCTCGGCCAAGGTGCGTCGCGACCGCATGGGCCACATCGAGCTCGCCGCTCCCGTGTCCCACATCTGGTACTTCAAGAGCCCCACGAGCTTCCCGATGAGCCGTATGCTCGACATCAAGTCCAAGGACCTCGAGAAGGTTCTGTACTTTGCCAGCTACATCATCACCGAGGTTGACTATGAGGCCCGCGAGGCCGACGCCGACGACCTGCGCGAGGAGCTCGCCGCCGATCTGGAAGAGATCGATGCCGAGTGCGCCCGCCAGATCGAGTCCCTCAAGGAGCAGGGCGACCCCGAGAACTTTGACGAGTTCTCCGACGAGGAGCCGCTGACCCCCGAGGAGATCGCCTCCGGCATCGTCGACATCGAGGAAGAGTGCAAGGATGAGAAGCAGCTCCGCACGGATGCCTTCAACGCCTTCATGAAGCTCACCGAGCGCGACCTCATCTCCGATGAGCCGCTGTTCCGCGAGATGACCCGCTACTACTCCATGTACTTTAAGGGTGGCATGGGTGCCGAGGCCGTCCGCGACCTGCTCGCTGCCATCGACCTTCCTTCCGAGGCCGAGAAGCTCAAGGCCATCATCGCCGACGAGGACTCCCAGAAGCAGAAGCGCGAGAAGGCCGTTAAGCGCCTCGAGGTCGTTGACGCCTTCCTGAAGGGTGGCAACAGCCCCGCGAACATGATCCTGGACGTCATCCCGGTCATTCCGCCCGATCTGCGCCCGATGGTCCAGCTCGACGGCGGCCGCTTCGCCGCGTCCGACCTCAACGACCTGTACCGTCGCGTGATCAACCGTAACAACCGACTCAAGCGCCTCCTCGACCTGGACGCCCCCGCGATCATTGTGAACAACGAGAAGCGCATGCTCCAGGAGTCCGTGGACGCCCTGTTCGACAACGGCCGTCGTGGTCGCCCGGTCTCTGGCCGTGGCGGTCGCCCGCTCAAGTCGCTCGCCGAGGCCCTCAAGGGCAAGCAGGGTCGTTTCCGTCAGAACCTGCTGGGCAAGCGTGTTGACTACTCTGGCCGTTCGGTAATCGTTACCGACCCCAAGCTGCTGCTGCACCAGTGCGGTCTGCCCAAGACCATGGCGCTGGAGCTCTTCAAGCCCTTCGTCATGAAGCGCCTGGTCGAGCTTGGCAAGGTCGAGAACATCAAGGGCGCCAAGCGCGCTATCGACCGTGGTGCCACTTTTGTGTGGGACATCCTCGAAGAGGTCATCGACGGCCGCGTCGTGTTGCTCAACCGCGCACCGACCCTGCACCGTCTGTCCATCCAGGCCTTTGAGCCGGTGCTGGTCGAGGGCAAGGCTATCCACCTGCACCCGCTGGTCTGCTCGCCCTTCAACGCCGACTTCGACGGCGACCAGATGTCTGTCCACGTGCCGCTGTCCAGCCAGGCTCAGGCCGAGGCTCGCGTGCTCATGCTCTCTGCGAACAACCTGCGCTCGCCGGCATCCGGCAAGCCGGTCAACATCCCCTCGCAGGACATGATTATTGGTGTCTACTACCTGACCCAGGTCCGCGACGGTCTGCCGGGCGAGAACCACGTGTTCGCCAGCTTCGACGACGCGCTGCACGCCTATGACTGCCGCTCCGAGGTCGACATGCAGGCCAAGATTCAGGTCCGCGTGTCCGCTGCCGACGCCAATGTCATCAACGAGGACGGCACCCGTATCTTCCGCGTCAAGAACGGCAAGAACGAGTTTGTCGACTACGACGTCACCGGCAACAAGACCGCGCGCTTCGAGACCTCTATCGGCCGCATTATCTTCAACCGCCAGTGCCTGCCCGAAGACTACGAGTTCATGAACTACAAGATGGTCAAGGGCGACGTGGCCAAGCTGGTTGCGGACTGCTGCGATCGTTACCCCGAGGCCAAGGTCGGCCCGATTCTCGACGCCATCAAGTACTCCGGCTTCCACTACGCTACCCGCGCCGGCCTCACTATCTCGGTGTGGGACGCTCTCATCCCTGCCGAGAAGCAGGAGCTGCTCGACCGCGCCCAGGCCAACGTCGACCAGATCAACGAGTACTTCGAGGAGGGCTTCATCAACGAGACGGAGCGCCACATCGAAGTCGTTAACGAGTGGACCGCTTGTACCGATAAGGTTGCAGCGCTCATGCTCGACATGTTCGACGAGGAGAACCCGCTGTACATGATGGCCGACTCCGGCGCCCGTGGTTCTAAGACCCAGCTGCGTCAGCTCGGCGGCATGCGTGGCCTGATGGCAGACATGTCCGGCGAGACGATCGACCTTCCCATTAAGGCGAACTTCCGCGAGGGCCTGCTGCCGCTCGAGTACTTCATTTCGACCTACGGCGCCCGTAAGGGCCTGGTCGATACCGCATCCCACACCTCGGACTCTGGTTACCTGACCCGTCGTCTGGTCGACGTGGCCCAGGACGTCATCGTCCGCGAGGAGGACTGCGGTACGCACGAGGGCGTCACCTACAACCTCATCATCCCCGGCACCACCGACCTCAACACCGACCTCGTCGGCCGTTGCTTCATCGAGGACGTCGTGGCTCCCGATGGCACCGTGCTCTTTGAGCAGGATGGCTACATCGAGAAGGTCGCCGACATCCAGAAGATGGTCGATGCGGGCCTCAAGAAGGTCAAGCTCCGTGCGCTGCTCACTTGCCGCTCCAAGTACGGCGTGTGCCAGAAGTGCTACGGCTGGGATCTTTCCACCCGTCGTCCGGTCGCCATCGGTACTGCCGTCGGCATTATTGCCGCCCAGTCCATCGGCGAGCCCGGTACGCAGCTTACGATGCGTACCATTCACTCCGGCGGCGTCGCTGGCGTCGACGATATTACGCAGGGTCTGCCTACGGTCAGCCGTATGTTCGATATCGTCGGCAACGTCAACGAGAAGATCCTGGGTCGCGAGGCCGAGCTGGCTCCGTACTCCGGCCACCTCTCGATTAAGCCCGAGAAGTCCGAGTACGTGCTGACGCTCACCGACTCCGAGGATCACACCCGTGTCCTCGACGAGCGTCGCGTCCCCGCTTCGGTGCGCTTCATGCCCGAGATCGAGGACGGCTGCGAGGTTCGCGCCGGCGACCAGATCACCAAGGGCTTCGTTAACTTCCGCAACCTGCGCAAGCTGACCGACATCGAGTCGACGATGCACACCTTCGTCGAGAGCGTCAAGGACGTCTACACCAGCCAAGGCGTCGACCTGAACGACAAGCACATCGAGGTGCTCGCACGTCAGATGCTGCGTCGCGTTCAGATCACCAACCCCGGCGACTCCAAGTACCTGCTTGGTCAGTACGTCGACCGCTACGAGTTTGCCGACGAGGTCGAGCGCGTTGCCCGTCTGGGCGGTCAGGCTCCCGTGGCCGAGCCCGTCATCCTGGGTACGCTCAAGGTCGCGTCCAACATCGACTCCTGGCTGTCGAGCGCTTCGTTCATCCGTACCGCTGGCGTCCTTACCGAGGCTGCCATCGAGGGCAAGGTCGACCACCTGCTCGACCTTAAGTCCAACGTCATCGTCGGTAAGAAGATCCCGGCTGGTACCGGCCTCAAGCCGTACGCCAACGCCAAGCTGACGTATCGCACGGCCGACGGCTACGTGGACATCGACGGTCCGGCCTCGCCCAACGCCAAGTCGCTGCCCGAGTGGGCTCCGGTGGAGCTCAAGGACCTGGACGAGCAGCTCCCGCAGCAGCTCGACTGGGCCGGCTACGACGAGTTCGGTGGTGCTGACGGTTCGTTCACCCGCAACGGCCACACCATCTCCGCCGAGAAGGCTCGTCTGTACCTGTTCGACGACCTGGGCGTGTCGCAGCGCTGGACCAACAAGTTCAGCGAGGTTGGCATCGAGACGGTCGGCGACCTGGTTGGCAAGTCCGAGGAGGATCTGCTGCGCATCGATGGCATCGGCGCCAAGGCGATCGAGGAGCTCCGTGACGGCCTCGAGGCCCACGACCTGCTCTACATCCTCGAGAACAACGACGACGTTGCCGACGAGGAAGACCTCTCGCAGCTGCTGCAGATGGTCTTTAGCCCCGACGGTCCGGACGACATCCTGCTGGGCACCTCCGCCACGCCGACGCATCACGCCGACGCCGACGAGGAGCTCCTGGGCGCCCCGATCGACGACAAGAAGGCTCCCGCCAACGGTGCCATCAACGAGGACATGGCGTCCCTCGACGAGCTGCTCAACCAGCTCGTGGACACCGACGACGCCGAAGAGGCCAAGGACAACGACGAGGAGTAATTTCCTAGTACGTTAACCGTCCTTCCAAAGACCCGCTTCCCAACAGGGGAGCGGGTCTTTTTTGGTGAGGAACGTTGCCCCGACGAGCACGTCGGATTCCCGGAACGGGCCGCCCAGGTTTTAAGTTTGTCGCGAGTTCCGCACGCAAAGGAAAGCACTTAATGTGCTTTCCGTCTTGCGCAGGACTGTAGAGCAGCAAACTTAAAACCTGGGCCGCCCGGTCCGGGGATCCGCCACCGCGCACAGGAGGGGATTCCTTTCGCCAATAAGGGACAGGTTTATTTTGGTCGGTTTTTCATGCTTGAATTTGAAACATTTCGCCCGACAAGAGCGTATCTATGGTGAGGGCCTCATCAAGAATCATTACCGTCACCGGGAGGTGATTATGGAAGAACAAGCTTTTAGACAGGCGGTCGAAGACCACCGGGATGTCGTGTTTCGGATCGCATTGACGTATCTGCGTGATCGCGCTGACGCCGACGATGTCGCTCAAGACGTCTTTCTAAAGTTACTCAAAAGCGATACGCATTTTGAAAGCTGGGAGCATCTTCGTCGATGGCTCATCCGGGTCACGATCAATGAATGCAAATCTCTCTTTCGAAAGCCGTGGAGGCGCGTGGAGGATATTGAAAGTCTGACCGATTCGCTCTTGACGGCGCAGGACGAGACCAAGGCCGTCCTATCGGACGTCATGCGGCTTCCGGAACGATTCCGTATCTCCATCGTGCTCTATTACTATCTGGGCTTCTCGACTTCAGAAATTGCCGAGTTACTGCATGTGCCAGCCGCGACCGTTCGAACGCGTTTAGCTCGCGGCAGATCGAAGCTCAAGTTCATCCTAGAGGAGGGCGACCGTGAAATCCAACCAAATCAAGCAGGCCTTCGAGTCCGTCCAAGCCGATAGCGATCTTGCTGACCGTGTTCTTTATGCCGCTGCTGGTGAGCCGCTTCGCCGAAAGGGTCACGCGAAGCCTCTGTATGTTGCCGTGATCGGATGCCTTGCCGGAGTGCTGGCGACCGGAGGGGTCGCCTACGCCGTCGTCAATTCCAGTTATTTTGCCTCTGCCTGGGGAAACCATGGCAACGGAGAGTCCATTACCTGGACTCAAGGTGGCTCGTCGGGGACTAAATATACCTACACCAGAGAGTTTGGTGATGGTATCGCGCCCCAAAGCTTGGAGGGTTCAGTACAGAAGGTCAATCTGTCCGTCGAGGGCAACGGCTATACACTCGACATTCATGATATGGCTATCGATAAAAACGGTTGCGGTGCCGTGACGTTTACGTTGTCCAATCCAAATGGTGTTAACTACTACAAGCCGGCAGCAGAGACTGGCGAACTTGTTCTCTATGGTGAAGAAGAACAAGGCATCGGCACGCCCGACATGAAGTTCGGCGAGGAATGGGCTGACACACGCAGCACAATTGATAAGGACACATCAAGTGACACGGTCATTAATGGCACGATGTACTTTGCCGCTATGGATCGCGAGCGAGATTTTCAACATGCGGTCACCTGGAATATCCACTGGACCGAGGGTGAAGGTGAGAGTGCGAGGCAGTTTGAGGCGTCGACACCCGAGTTCAATATTGGAGCGTACATCGATACAAAGGAACTCCGCTCCGGTGACTCGCCTCTCGAGATCAGCCCGTTTTCCATCCAGACGCACATTGATGATTTGGGCTATGAAGCAGTTGATCATAAGCTGACCGTCAGCTACAAGGATGGATCGGAGCAGATTATCGAAGATGACGACGCAGGGGTGTTCAACTTATATTTTTCTTATGCGCGCAATAGCGGAGAGAACATTTGGGTGCCAACGAAGTTGATTGATGTCGACCAAGTGGTCTCGGTAACCCTCGAGGGCACGAGATGCACATCAACAGGAGAGACCGAAACAGAAGTACCCTTTACCATCGTCTATTCGTAAGGTCTAGGCCGCTTCCTGCTAGAGGAAGCGGCCATTTTTGCGTTACATGGACGGCTGGAATGGGCACTTGCGCACAGGCGGGGATTCCTTTTATGGAGGCTTTGCGGAAATATGGCTATTTTGGGATACGCCCGGCGGCGTGGTCTGTTGACGGCACAGCTAACGGCACGTATCCTATCGAACTGCGTGTTTCGTAGGGGGATGCTGACCCCTCGATTCAAGCCGTTGCACTTTACAGAAAGCTGGAATCATTCGAGAAGGAGTACGCTTTGCCTACTATTAACCAGCTGGTTCGCCAGGGCCGTCGTTCCGTGCCCAAGAAGTCCAAGAACGCTGCTCTGCAGCACAACTCCCAGAAGCGCGGCGTGTGCACCCGCGTCTTCACCACGAGCCCCAAGAAGCCGAACTCGGCTCTTCGTAAGGTTGCACGTGTTCGCCTCGTCAACGGCATCGAAGTTACTGCTTACATCCCGGGTGAGGGCCACAACCTGCAGGAGCACTCCATCGTGCTCGTCCGCGGCGGTCGTGTCCGTGACCTCCCTGGTGTCCGTTATCACGTCATCCGTGGCGCCTACGACGCTGCTCCGGTCCAGAACCGTATGCAGGCCCGTTCCAAGTACGGTGCTAAGCGCCCCAAGGCTAAATAAGCCAGATAACGTTTTGATACTTTCGCCGTGTGCCGCCTAGCGCCGCACGGTAGACACTTAAGGAGATTTCACATGCCGCGTCGTGCAGCAGCTAATCGTCGTGAGGTTCAGCCTGACGCCGTTTACAACAACCGCCTGGTGACTCAGCTCATCAACAAGGTCCTTCTTGACGGCAAGAAGGCCACTGCTGAGCGCATCGTTTACACCGCTTTCGAGATCGTTGCCGAGAAGTCCGAGGGCGGCGACGCTCTCGCTACCTTCAAGAAGGCTATGGACAACGTCAAGCCCACGCTCGAGGTTAAGCCCAAGCGTGTCGGTGGCGCCACCTATCAGGTCCCGATGGAGGTCAACTCCCGTCGTTCCACTGCTCTGGGCATCCGCTGGATCGTCAACTTCTCCCGCGCTCGCAAGGAGAAGACCATGGCCGAGCGTCTCGCCAACGAGATCCTCGACGCTTCCAACGGCCTGGGCGCTTCCGTCAAGAAGCGTGAGGACGTCTTCAAGATGGCCGAGGCCAACCGCGCGTTCTCTCACTATCGTTGGTAAGTTAAGGTAAGGAACTAACATGGCTAAGCCTAAGTACAAGCTTTCCGATACCCGTAACATCGGCATCATGGCCCACATCGATGCCGGTAAGACCACCACGACCGAGCGTATTCTTTACTACACCGGTAAGACCCACAAGATCGGTGAGGTCCATGAGGGCGCTGCCACCATGGACTGGATGGTTCAGGAGCAGGAGCGCGGCGTAACCATTACCTCCGCTGCTACCACGTGCTTCTGGAACAAGGACGGTAAGGACTACCGCATCCAGATCATCGACACCCCGGGCCACGTTGACTTCACCGCCGAGGTCGAGCGCTGCCTGCGCGTCCTCGATGGCGCTGTCGCCGTCTTCGACGCCGTTGCCGGCGTTCAGCCCCAGTCTGAGACCGTTTGGCGTCAGGCTTCTACCTTCAACGTTCCCCGCATCGCCTTCATCAACAAGTATGACCGCGTGGGCGCTGACTTCTTCAACGCTATCGAGACCATGAAGGATCGTCTCGACGCTAACGCCGTGGCCGCTCAGGTCCCGATGGGCGCCGAGGACAACTTCTGGGGCGTCATCGACCTCGTCACCATGACTGCTTGGGACTTCAAGGCCGACGACAAGGGCATGACCTACCCCGAGCCGATGGACGAGATCCCGGCTGAGTTCGCCGACATCGCTGCCACCAAGCGCGAGGAGCTCCTCGACGCTGCTGCCAGCTTTGATGACGAGCTCATGGAGAAGATCCTCATGGAGGAGGACTTCACCGTCGAGGAGCTCAAGGCTGCTCTGCGCAAGGGCGTTCTGGCCAACGAGCTCAACCTCGTCTTCGTGGGCTCCGCCTACAAGAACAAGGGCGTCCAGGAGCTGCTCGACGCTGTCGTTGACTACCTGCCCAGCCCGCTCGACGTCGAGGCCGTCACCGGTACCGATCCGGACACCGGTGAGGAGATCGAGCGTCATCCTTCCTTCGACGAGCCCTTCTCCGGCCTGGTCTTCAAGATCATGACCGACCCGTTCGTCGGTAAGCTCACCTACGTCCGCGTTTACTCCGGCCGTGCCGAGTCCGGCTCCTACGTTGTCAACGCTTCCAACGGTCAGCGCGAGCGCCTCGGCCGCATCCTCGAGATGAACGCCGCCGAGCGTATCGACCGTGACGACGCTGCCGCCGGCGACATCGTCGCTTGCGTCGGCTTTAAGAACTCCACCACCGGTGACACCCTGTGCGCCGAGGGCAAGGAGATCGTTCTCGAGAAGATCGAGTTCGCCAAGCCCGTTATCGACGTTGCCATCGAGCCCAAGACCAAGGCCGAGCAGGACAAGATGTCCCTGGCCCTGACCAAGCTCGCCGAGGAGGACCCGACCTTCCAGGTGTCCACCAACCACGAGACTGGCCAGACCATCATCGCCGGCATGGGCGAGCTGCACCTCGAGATCATCGTCGACCGTCTGCTCCGTGAGTTCAAGGTTGACGCTAACGTTGGTAAGCCCCAGGTTGCCTACCGCGAGACCGCTGGTCACGACGTCGAGAAGGCTGAGGGCAAGTTCGTCCGTCAGTCCGGTGGTCGCGGTCAGTACGGCCACGCCGTCATCAAGCTCGAGAAGATGGAGGAGGGCTTCGGCTACGAGTTCGTCAACGCTATCGTCGGCGGCGTCGTGCCCAAGGAGTACATCCCGTCCATCGACAAGGGCATTCAGGAGGCCCTGAACACCGGTGTTATCGCCGGCTTCCCGGTCCTCGACGTCAAGGTCACCCTGTTCGACGGTTCTTACCACGAGGTCGACTCCTCCGAGGCCGCCTTCAAGATCGCCGGTTCCATGGCTATCAAGGACGCTCTCAAGAAGTCCGATCCGCAGCTGCTCGAGCCGATCATGGCTGTCGAGGTCGAGACCCCCGAGCAGTACATGGGCGACGTTATGGGCAACCTCTCCGGTCGCCGCGGTAAGATCGAGGGCATGGAGGATCGCAAGAACAGCAAGCTCATCCGTGCCAAGGTGCCGCTGGGCGAGATGTTCGGTTACGCTACCGACCTTCGCTCCCAGACCCAGGGCCGTGCATCCTACACGATGCAGTTCGACTCTTATGAGCCCGCGCCCAAGTCCATCGTGGACGAGGTCATGAGCAAGAACGCCTAAGTTCGAGCTCCCTGTTACGTAATCCTGCGAGAACATCTCTCGCACTCTTTGGAGGTTTAAGTTGGCTACCCAGAAGATCCGCATTCGCCTCAAGGGCTATGATCACGAGGTCGTCGATCAGTCCGCGAAGCTCATCGTCGAGACCGCTCAGAAGACCGGCGCTCGCGTTTCCGGTCCTGTCCCCCTGCCCACCGAGCGCAACCTGTACACGGTTATCCGCTCGCCGCACGTGAACAAGGACTCCCGTGAGCAGTTCGAGATGCGCACCCACAAGCGCCTCATCGACATCCTCGACCCCACCTCGGGCACCGTTGATTCGCTCATGCGTCTCGACCTCCCCGCTGGCGTCGACATCGACATCAAGCTCTAAGCGATACCGCTCATAGCTTACAGAGCCCCGCTGCCATTACGGTAGCGGGGCTCTTTTGTTTTGAATGATGGCCTTGGGGGTCCGGTGATGCAGCCGGATGGGTGGCTGTGGCGCCTTATGTGCCCATGGGTCGCAGCGATGCCTCCTCAAAATGGAAGGATCGCAAGCCGTCTCCCGTCTCGATACACGCGCGACCAAAGTCATCGACGGTTTGAAAGATGCCTCGCGCCAGTTCGTCTCCAGCGGGGGAGCGGGCGATAACGTGCTCACCAATCCAATTGAGGTGAGCGACATATTCGCCGTGGGCGGGCGCGAGCGCTCCGGCATTTCCTTCCATGGCGTTGAGGCACTCTGCCCACGCATCTACAGCGCCTATAACGGCGTGATAGACCTCCTTGAGCAGCACATCGACGGTGGGAACATTCTCGTTGAGGTCTGAGAGGCCAATTGCCGCCAAGCCGCCATCGGGCACCTCTTGGGGCGTGTAGTTTACATTGACGCCAATGCCGCAGACGGCGAAGGGCTCGCCCTCGTTGTCGCGCGCCGCTTCGACCAGAATGCCGCCGAGCTTATGTCCCCGCGCGACGAGGTCGTTGGGCCATTTGAGGCCGATCTCGTTCGCAAGACCTTGCGCCCCGAGCGCCTCGAGCACCGCTAGGCCGCTGACGGCAGCAAGACCAGAGTACTTGGCGGCATTAACATGTGGACGTAGGACAATCGAAAGCAACAGGTTGCCGGCGGTTGAGTCCCACTTGTGGCCGCGTCGGCCGCGTCCTGCCGTCTGAGCCCGGGCGGCAAGTCCCGTGCCGTGCGGCGCACCCTGTTTTCCAGCCTCGAGCAGGTCATCGTTGGTCGATCCGGTTACGTCGACTATCGTTAATTGGGCATCCATAGCGGCTGCTACCTCCTTAATGAATAAGTGAATGACGCAATGGTGTCGAGAAATAGACACAATGTGAAGCCTTTGTCGCATTTGGACAATTTGATGTTAACACGTCAACAAAGCGCAGAATGCGCTATCCTCTCTTGGTCGATGTAAACACATCAACAACTCAAAGGAGGTGAGCGATGGGTTTCACGATACTGGGAACGGGCTCGGCACTTCCTGAGCGCAGCGTTTCCAACGACGAGCTGTCCGAGTTCCTGGACACCTCGGATGAGTGGATTTTTACCCGCACGGGGATCAAGAGCCGCCATGTGTGCACTGCCGAGTCACTCGACGACCTTGCCGTGGCAGCGAGCGAGCAAGCGCTCCAGACGTCCGGAATCGATGCAAGCCAGCTGGATCTTATCGTCTGTTCGACGACGACGGGCGATCATCTCGTCCCCGCCGAAGCGTGCGCCATTGCTGAGCGCCTGGGTGCCGCATGTCCTGCCTTCGATGTCTCTGCGGCCTGTGCCGGGTTCGTATTTGCTCTCGATGTCACCGAGGGCTATATCGTCCGCGGTCGCGCCAAACACGTGCTGGTCGTTGCCGCCGAGCAGATGACGCGCGCGCTCGATTGGACCGACCGTGCCACGTGCGTGCTTTTTGGCGATGGCGCGGGTGCTGCGGTCATAGAGGCTGGGGGAGAGAATCCCCTTGCCGTTGAGCTTTCGACGTCGCCTGACGTCGAAACACTGCGCGTCCCCGGATTGACGGGCTCCTCGCCGTATAAGACGGCGCAGGACCGCGAAAGCGTGCTTTCCATGAACGGCCGTCGCGTCTTCAAGTTTGGCGTCAATGCTATCTGCGACACGGTCAACCAGCTCGCCTGCGACGCGAGTATCGCGGTCGAGGACATCGACCACTTTGTATTCCATCAGGCTAACGAACGAATCTTGAACCAGGCGGTCAAGCGCCTAGGTGTGCCGGACGACCGTGTGGTCCGAACGTTGCGTGAAACCGGCAACATCTCGAGCGCCTGCATTCCGCTTGCTCTCGATCGACTGGCAAATACCAGCGCACTGCACGCGGGCGACGTCATCGCCCTGGTCGGATTTGGCGCCGGCTTGGATGTAGGTGGCTATCTACTTCGCTGGAAGTAGTTGCACATAGGAAATGAAAACGCCCCCGGGGCACAAACAAAGGAGAACTACCATGGCAGATCAGAAGACCTTCGAGCGCGTTTGCGACGTTATCCGCGAGACCGCCGGCCTTGACGATGTCGAGATGAAGCCCGAGTCCACGCTCGAGGAGATTGGCCTCGACAGCCTGGGTACCGTCGAGATCCTCGTTGCCGTCGAGGACGAGTTTGGCATTGAGCTCGATACCGAGGAGAACCCCAAGACGGTCGGCGAGTTCGTCGATACGGTCGAGGCGGCATTGGAGAAGTAGTGATGCTCAAGTCTCCTCTCTGCGATCTGCTCGGCATCGAAAAACCCGTGTTCCAGGGTGGCATGGCCTGGATTGCCGACGCCTCGCTGGCATCGGCCGTGTCCGAGGCAGGCGGCTTAGGCATTATCGCGGCCATGAATGCCGATGCCAACTGGCTGCGCGATCAGATTCACGAGCTGCGCGCCAAGACGGATAGGCCCTTTGGCGTCAACGTTATGCTCATGAGCCCGTTTGTCGACGAGGTCGCACAAGTGGTGATTGATGAGCGGGTGCCCGTTGTGGTGACCGGCGCCGGCAATCCCACCAAGTACATGAAGGCGTGGAACGAGGCGGGCATCAAGGTCATCCCGGTCGTTGCCTCGGTGGCGCTGGCGCGTCTCGTGGCGCGTCGCGGAGCCACTGCCGTGGTTGCCGAGGGCACCGAATCAGGCGGCCATATTGGCGAGACCTCGACGATGGCACTTGTCCCGCAGGTTGTCGATGCGGTTGATATTCCCGTGGTGGCGGCTGGCGGTATCGCCGATGGCCGCGGTGTGGCGGCCGCCTTGATGCTCGGCGCTGCCGGCATCCAGGTGGGAACACGCTTTCTGGTCGCAAACGAGTGCACCGTATCGGAGCAGTATAAAGAGCTGGTGCTCAAGGCAGGCGACACCTCGACGCGCGCGACTGGCCGTTCGACGGGACATCCGGTGCGTGCGCTCAAGAGCCCCTTCACCAATGCCTACGCTAAAAGTGAGGCGGCGGGCGCAAGCCCCGAGGAGCTTGGGGCCATGGGCACGGGCGCACTTCGCAAGGCCGCAAAAGACGGTAATTATGAAGAGGGTTCGTATTTGTGCGGACAGATTGCCGGCATGGTCAACGAACGCCAGAGCGCACGCGAAATTGTCGACGATCTGGTCGATGGCGCCGAGCATGTCCTGAAGGGTGCGTCCGCATGGGTAGTGTAGCGTTTCTGTTTGCCGGTCAGGGTGCCCAGCATCCCGCGATGGGCGTGGACCTCATCGAAGCATCGCCGGCGGCTGCCGAGGTGTTTGCAATCGCCGATGAGGTGCGCCCGGGGACGAGCGGGCAGTGCCGGAGCGCCTCCAAGGAGGAGCTCTCGCAGACTGAGAACACGCAGCCTTGCGTGTTCGTGCATGACTTGGCTGTCGCCGTCGCCCTGCGCGAGCGCGGCGTGGTACCTGTCGCCTGTGCGGGATTCTCGCTGGGCGAGGTCGCTGCACTCACCTTTGCGGGGGCATTCGATACGCGAGCGGGTTTTGAGCTCGTGTGTGAGCGCGCGGCATTGATGGCCGCGGCGGCCGAGCGTCACCCCGGCGGCATGCGTGCCGTCATCAAACTCGATGCGGCGCAGGTCGAGGGCCTGGCAAAACAGGCCGGCGAGGACTGCTGGCCAGTCAATTACAACAGTCCCCAGCAGACGGTTGTGGCCGGAGCACCCGATGCGTTGCGGACCCTCGACGTCCTGGTAAAAGAGGCTGGCGGTCGTGCCATGAAGGTCGCGGTGTCGGGTGCATTCCATAGCCCCTATATGGCCGAGGCGACCTGTGGCCTTGCTTCATATATCGAGGCCGGTCACGCGCCGTCCCCGTTGCTCATTCCTGTTATGGCAAATATGACGGCGGCGCCCTATCCGGCCGACCCGCAGGCGGCATCGGAGGTGCTGGCCAACCAGGTGAGTCATGCCGTGCGCTGGGTCGACACGCTGCATGCTCTGCAGGATCAAGGCATCGACACGTTTATTGAGGTCGGCCCCGGCAAAACGCTGTCCGGCTTGGTCAAGCGTACGTTGAGCGACGTCCGCGTGTATTCGTGCGAAACGGCCGAGCAGGTCGTAGCTATTGCCGACGAGCTCGCATAGCCCACAGGGCTGTAACCCGAAAGGAACGATATGGGCAATTTGAACAACGGCGCGCTCGAGCGCAACGACTCACGTCGCGTGGCGCTGGTCACGGGCGCCTCGCGCGGCATCGGTCGCGCTTGTGCCGTGGGGCTGGCGGAGGATGGCTACGATATCGCCGTTGTCTATGCCGGCAGCGTCGATGCGGCGCGCGAGACCTGCGAAGCCTGCGAGGTGGCTGGCGCTACGGCACGCGCGTACCAATGCGACGTGGCCGACCCCGCCGCCGTCAACACATGCGTGGAAGCGGTCCTCAACGACTTTGGCGCCATTTGGGCGCTCGTCAACAACGCCGGCATCACCCGCGATGGCCTGCTCATGCGCATGGGCGATGACGCATTCGATCGCGTGCTCGATGTCAATCTCAAGGGAACATTCAATATGACGCGCGCGCTCACCAAGACCTTTATGCGCCAGCGCGGCGGTTGCGTCGTCAACATGAGCTCGGTCGTGGGCCTGATGGGCAATGCCGGGCAAGCCAACTACGCTGCTTCCAAGGCGGGCGTGATAGGGCTTACCAAGGCGGTGGCGCGCGAGCTTGCGCCTCGTGGCGTACGAGCGAACGCGGTCGCCCCCGGGTTTGTCGAGACAGATATGACGGCAAAGCTCTCGGAGAAGGTGCGTACGGCAACCGAGGAACAGATTCCCCTTAAGCGCATGGCGCGTCCCGAGGAAGTGGCCGGCGTGGTGCGCTTTTTAGCGAGCGATGCGGCTGCTTACATTACGGGCGAGGTCGTGCGCGTCGACGGCGGAATGGCGATGTAGAAACCAGGGCCGAAGAACGGCTTGGATGAGGAGACCATGATGGAACAGAGAGTTGCAATCACCGGCATCGGTGCCGTATCGCCGCTCGGCAACACCGCGCTTGCCACCTGGGCGGCCATGTGCGCCGGGACCTGTGGCATCGGCCCGATCACGCACTTCGATACCGATGCGTTTACCGTCAAGGTGGCGGCCGAAGTCAAGGGCTTTGACGGCAACGAGTACTTTGGCAAGCGTGACGCCAAGCATCTCGACCCCTGCGTTCAGTTTGCGATGGCGGCTTCGGACGAGGCAATGCACGATGCGGGCTTTGATGTCGAAGGCGCCATCGATCGTGAGCGTCTGGGCGTCTACGTGGGCTCGGGCGTGGGCGGCATGACGACGCTCGTCGACAACGTCCACATGATCGCCGATCGTGGACCTCGCCGCGCATCGCCCTATATGATTGCGATGATGATTCCCAACATGGCTTCGGGCAATATCGCGATCCGCCACAAGGCAAAGGGACCGACCCTGCCAGTCGTGACTGCTTGCGCGACCTCGGCCCATGCGGTGGGCGAGGCGTTCCGCGCCATCAAGCACGGCTATGCCGACGCGATCCTCGCGGGCGGCGCCGAGGCGGCCATTATCCCCGATGCCGTTGCAGGCTTTACGTCCTGCCGCGCATTGACCACCAACCCCGATCCTGCGACGGCTTGCCGCCCGTTCGATGCAGACCGCGACGGCTTTGTGATGGGCGAGGGCGCTTGCGTGCTGGTACTCGAGAGCATGGAACATGCGCAGGCGCGCGGTGCGCACATTTATGCCGAGGTCGTGGGCTACGGTAACACCGATGATGCTTATCACATCACGAGTCCCGATCCCGAGGCTGCCGGCATTGCCCGCGCGATATCGCTGGCGGTGGCCGAGGGCGACGTCAAGCCTTCCGAGGGCCTCTACATCAATGCCCACGGCACCTCGACCAAGCTTAATGATTCGTCCGAGACGGCGGGCATTAAGCGAGCGCTCGGCGAGGACGCGGCGCGCGCCGCACATGTCTCGTCGACCAAGTCGATGACGGGGCACATGATCGGTGCCACGGGGGCCATTGAGGTCATGGCCTGCGCCATGGCACTCGAGCAGGGCGTGGTGCCGCCGACCATTAACTACCACACGCCCGATTCCGCCTGCGATCTTGATTACACGCCCAATCGCGCGGTTCGCGCCGACCTTACCTGGGCGCTTTCGACCAACCTGGGCTTTGGCGGGCACAACGCCGCCATCGCGCTGCGTAGATATACGAGGAGCTAGAGCATGGATTCCAAAAGACTTGCCGAGATAGCCGATGTGATGGAGGACCGCGGCCTCACGCGCGTACGCGTTGAGGAGCCCGATGGCACCGCGGTCGAACTCGAGCGCGCGAGTGTGGCGCAGCCGGTTGCCGTGCCCATGCCTATGCCGAGCGCCATGGCCGCTCAAGTTGCAGCTCCCACAGTCGCGCCTGCCGCACCGGAACCCGCCACGCAGACACCTGCCGCCGCGCCGGAGCCCAAGGGCACCGAGGTGACTGCTCCCATGGTGGGTGTCTTCTATGCTGCCCCTGCGCCGGGCGACGAGCCATTTGTGCGCGTGGGCTCCAAGGTCAAGGCCGGCGAGACCCTCTGCATCATCGAGGCCATGAAGGTTCTCAACGAGGTGACGGCCGAGGCAGACGGTGAGGTGCTCGAGATCTGCGTGGCCGACGGTGACCTCGTGGAGTTTGGCAGCTGCCTCATGAGGATCGGATAGGTGATATCCATGAACAAAGAAGAGCTCAAGAAGCTGTTACCGCATCGCGAGCCGATGCTTTTGCTCGACGAAGCCGAGCTGGTGGGCGACGAGGCCCACGGCAAGATCACGATTACAGGCGACGAGTACTTTTTGCAGGGACATTTTCCGGGAAACCCGGTCGTTCCCGGCGTGATTCAGTGCGAGATGCTCGCCCAGAACTGCTGCGTGCTGCTGATGGGCGATGAGGAGGCGCGCGGCGCGACGCCGTTCTACACGAGTCTGGACAAGGTGCGCTTTAAGCGTCCGGTGCGCCCGGGCGACACGGTGGATCTAGTGTGCTCCATCACGCGTGCGCGCGGGCCGTTCCGCTTTGCGACGGGTACCGCGAGCGTCAACGGTGAGGTTTGCTGCCGCGCCGATATGTCTTTTGCACTCATGCACGAAAGTTAAGGAAGGCTCCATGTTCGACAAAGTGCTCATCGCCAACCGCGGCGAAGTCGCGGTCCGTGTTATCCGCGCGTGCCGCGATATGGGCATCAAGACCGTCGCCGTTTATTCCACGGCCGATGCGGACGCGCTACACGTGCAGCTTGCCGACGAGGCGTATTGCATCGGCGGCCCGCGTCTTGCCGAGAGCTACCTCAACGACGATGCCGTGCTCACCTGTGCCGTAAAGTCGGGAGCTAAGGCAATTCATCCCGGCTATGGCTTCTTTTCCGAGAAGGCGAGCTTCGTGCGCGACTGCGACAAGTTCGGTCTGGCGTTTGTCGGTCCTTCGGCCGAGGTGATCGACAGCATGGGCGACAAGGACGCCGCACGCCGAACGGCCGCTGCTGCGGGCGTGCCCATCGTGCCGGGCTGCGATTTGCTCAAAAGCCCCGAGGAGGCGACGGCCGAGGCCGAGCGCATCGGCTGCCCCGTGCTTATTAAGGCGCGCGCGGGCGGCGGCGGTCGCGGTATTCGCAAGGTCGAGCGCGTGGAAGATGCGGCAAAGGCGTTCATCGAGGCGCGTGCCGAGGGTGAGGCCGTTTTTGGCGACGGCGAGTGCTACATGGAGAAGTTCGTTGCGCCGGCGCATCACGTTGAGGTACAGATTATGGCCGATAAGCAGGGCCATGTGTTTTCACTCGGCGAGCGCGAGTGCTCGGTGCAGCGCCGCAACCAAAAGCTGATCGAGGAGAGTCCCGCGCCGTGCCTCGACGGACGCGACGATATTCGTGCCCGTATGCACAAGGCGGCGCGCGACTTGGCTCGTGCCGTCGGTTATGAGGGCGCTGGCACCATCGAGTTTCTGTACTCGGACGACGGCAATTTCTACTTTATGGAAATGAACACGCGCTTGCAGGTGGAGCATCCGGTTACAGAGTTTGTAACCGATACCGACTTGGTCAAGTGGCAGCTGCGCGTGGCAGCCGGCCAGCCTCTGCCCTTTGAGCAGGAGGACATGCCGGTGCGCAACCACGCCATGGAGTGCCGCATCAATGCCGAAACGCCGGACTTTCTGCCGTCGTGCGGAACGGTCACCGCGTTGCGTGTGCCGGGTGGTCCGCGCGTGCGCTGGGATTCCGCCATGTTTACCGGAGCGAAAGTTCCGCCGTACTACGACTCCATGCTCGGCAAGCTCATCGTGTGCGCGCCCACGCGTGACGGTGCCATTCGCAAGATGCGCTCGGCCCTGGGCGAGCTCGTGATTGAGGGCGTGAGCGAAAATAGCGAGCTTCAGCTCGACGTGCTGGCAAACGACGAGTTTTTGTCGGGCATGTATCACACCGATCTGATGGGGCATCTCTATGCTGATGAATAGAAAAGCGAAGACGGTCAATGTCCTTGAGGGGCCGATAACCGAGTCGTGCGCCGAGTTCCCCGCGCGCCACGTGTTTGTCAAATGCCCGGAGTGCCGCCGTGTGATCGATGAGGCGCGCCTGCACGACAACCTCGAGGTCTGCCCTCGTTGCGGCAAACACTTTCGCGTGAGCGGTCGCGCGCGCATGCGCATGACGGTCGACGCGGGTACCTTTGAGGAATGGGATGCCAATCTGGCGTCGAAGGACTTCCTCTCGTTTCCCGGTTATGCCGACAAGCTTAAGAGCGTGAGCGAGCGTTCGGGCGAGCGCGATGCCGTTGTGTGCGGCAGGGGCAAAATCTGCGGTTGCGATACCGCGCTCTTCTTTATGGATGCCAACTTTATGATGGGCTCGATGGGCTCCGTGGTGGGCGAGAAGATCTGTCGTGTCTTTGAGCGCGCGGCCGAGTTGGGGCTGCCGGTCGTTGGCTTTACCGTATCGGGCGGCGCCCGCATGCAGGAGGGCGTGACCTCGCTCATGCAGATGGCCAAGATTTCTGCGGCGGTTAGGCGCCACAGCGAGGCGGGCGGCCTGTATATCACGGTGCTCACCGATCCCACGACCGGAGGTGTAACCGCGAGCTTTGCCATGGAGGGCGACATTATCCTGGCCGAGCCCGATGCCCTGACGGCATTTGCCGGCCCGCGCGTGATCGAGCAGAACATGCACAAGCGTCTGCCCAAGGGATTCCAGCGTTCCGAGTTTTTGCTGGAGCACGGCTTTTGCGATGCCGTTGTTCCGCGTGGTGAGATTGCGCTCACGGTAGGCGAGCTGCTGGCGCTGCACGAAGGGCACGCGCCCGGCCTGGGGGCACCGCATGAGATCGTGCATACGGGTCGTCGCGACAAAAAGCTGGGACACTTGTTTAAGCGCTCGGCCGCACCAAAAAGCGCGCTCGAAATCGTCAAACAGACTCGCTCGGCGAACCGCGCCACGGCAGGCGAGATGATCTCGTTGGGTCTCGACGGATTCGTAGAGCTGCACGGCGACCGCTATTTTGGCGACGATGCTGCCGTGGTGGGCGGCATCGGCTGGAAAGACGGGCGACCCGTGACGGTTATCGCCATCGAGCGCGGTACCACGACCAAAGAGCGCATGCGTCGCAACTTTGGTATGGCACATCCCGAGGGCTACCGCAAGGCACGTCGCCTGATGCACCAAGCCGAGAAATTTGGTCGGCCGGTTCTGTGCCTGGTTGATACTTCGGGCGCGTTTTGCGGCATCGGTGCCGAGGAGCGCGGCCAGGGCGAGGCGATTGCCCAGAATCTCATGGAGATGAGCGGCCTTAAGACGCCGATTGTCTCGGTGGTGACAGGCGAGGGCGGCTCTGGTGGCGCGCTGGCGCTGTCCGTGGCCGACCGCATCCTGATGCTCTCGAGCTCGGCCTATTCGGTCGTGAGCCCCGAGGCCTGTGCGTCGATCCTGTGGAAGGATACCGAGCGCGCGAATGAGGCCGCTGAGGCGCTTAAGCTCACGGCCCCCGATCTGTTGGCGCTCGGCATCATCGACGGCATTGTTGACGATAGGGGCCTGTCGCATGAGGAGATCGCCGGTGTCGTCATGTCCTCGGCATTTGATGCCTTCGATACGCTTGGGCAGCTCGACGACGCGGCCCTCACAAACCTCCGCTACGAAAAGTACCGCGCAATCGGTCAGTACCGCACGATGTGACAAAGGGACAGCCCACATGTCACATTGGGAAAGGCGTTCTATGTCACAAGTTTCTAACACCACGTTTGCAGCGACGGTTTCATCAAACGCCATGGCCGTGGTGGACTATCTGTCCAAAAGCATGATGTCGGCGCTGCCGTTTATTGTCTGCGCGGCGTTGTTCCGCACCGTCGCCGTCATTATGGGCGAAGGCATGCTGGGCCTGTGGCCAGCCGATTCCGAAATCTATCGCCTGTTCTACAGTTGGCTCTATAACGCCGGCTACTACTTTTTGCCCATTTATCTTGGTTGGGCGGCCGCCCGCCAGCTCGGTTGCTCGGAGCAGCTGGGCATGATGCTGGGCGGCGTATTGATTGCGCCCGATCTGCTTAAGCTCGTCGATGCCGCATCGACGACGGGGGCATCGATGACTTCCGTGTATGGCCTGCTTCCCGCGCCGGTCAACGATTACACGACGACTGTTATTCCGGTTCTCATCTCGGTGCCTGTGCTATGGCGAGTGGAGTGTTTCTTTCGGCGCGTTATCCCTAAGGCCGTGGCGTTTTCGTTCGTTCCGTTTGCAACCATGCTCGTCATGGTTCCGGTTTCGCTGTGCATTACGGCGCCGGCGGGCAGCTATCTGGGCATGCTGTTGGGACAGCTTATGTTTATGCTTGGCAATTCCGGTGGCATCGTGTCGCTGCTCACGCTCATGGGGCTTGCCGCGGGCTGGGAGTTCCTTAAAATCGCGGGTGTCAGCAACGTTGTCCTATCGCTTGCCTACGCGCAGTTTATGAGTGTGGGAACGGATTCGTGCATTTTGATTGCCGCGACGATGGCGACGTTCGCCGTTTGGGGCATGCCTTTTGGCGCGTCGCTCCGCGTTGCGGATAGGAACGAGAAGGCGCTCATGCTGGGCTATTCGATCTCGGGCGCGCTTGGCGGCGTAAGCGAGCCGGCGCTGTACGGTTGCGGCTTTAAATATGGCAGGTGCCTGACGTGCATGGCCATTGGTGGCGCCGTCGGAGGCCTTATTGCGGCCGTGGGCCACGTTACGGCCTATACCATCGGCATGACGAATGTCCTCATGGTCATTGGCTTTGCCACGGGCGGCATCTCGAACCTGCTGTGGTGCTGCGCTGCCGGCGGCACGGCATTTGCGGTGTCTGCGGCGTTGAGCTACTGCTTTGGCGTGGTGCCGGCGAAGGGGCAGGCGGCAGAAGACGAAGCCGATTTGCCCGAAACCTCGGAGAGCGTGGCCGAGGCAAGCGCATAAATCGATCGACAAGGGGGGCAGTCCCGCATGTCACATTCCAAGGCCGTGGCCCGTGTGGGTTGCGGCCTTTTTGTATCTGGGGGACAAAGTGGCTACACTACAATCCGTTTGAGCAATAGATATATAGGTAGTACCGTGGGGGCGGATGCAGATGGTCGAGTGGATTGTTCGTCGTGCGCAGGGCGACCGTGCACGTGTGGGTACGTTGACGGGCATGGTGTGTATTCTCGCCAATGTGGCACTATGCGCTGCGAAGAGTGCAATTGGCGTACTGTCGGGATCGGTTTCGATCGTGGCGGATGCCATGAACAACCTGTCCGATGCCAGCTCGAATATCGTGAGCGTGCTGGGCTTTAAGCTGGCGAGCAAGCCGGCCGACCCCGAGCATCCTTACGGCCACGGTCGCTACGAGTATCTCTCGGGTCTGGTCGTAGCGGCACTTGTGCTGCTGATTGGCGTTGAGCTGGTGAAGTCGTCGGTGGAGCGAATTATCAACCCCGAGCCTGTCGAGTTCTCGCTTGCCCTGGTGGCAGTCCTTGCGCTTTCGATGGTCGTAAAGCTCTGGATGGCGGCCCTCAACCAAAAGCTCGGCGATCGCATTGAGTCCGAGACGCTGCATGCGACCGCGCAGGATTCCAAGAACGATGTCCTTGCCACAGGCGCCGTGTTAGCGTGCGCAATTGTTTCGCAGGTGACGCACATCAATCTTGACGCATGGGTCGGCCTTGCCGTTGGCGCCTATATTGGCTGGAGCGGTTTTGAACTCATCCAGGATACGGTGAGCCCGCTTTTGGGCCAGGCGCCCGATCCTAAGCTGGTCAAGCACATTCGAGACAAGATCATGAGCTACCCCGGCGTTTTGGGCGTTCACGATTTGATGGTTCACGACTACGGCCCGGGCAGAAAGTTCGCAAGCGCTCATGCCGAGATGGCGGCCGAGGCCAGCCCGCTGGAAAGTCACGACACGCTCGACAACATTGAACAGGCATTTAGGGACGAAGACGGCATGATTGTCACGCTTCATTACGATCCCATCGTGACCGATGATCCCAAGGTGGCGAGCATGCGCTTGCGCATTCACGCCATGGCCCAACAGATCGATAGCCGCCTCTCGATTCATGACCTGCGCTGTGTGCCGGGTCCTACGCACACCAATGTGATCTTTGACTGCGTGCGTCCCTCGGATCTGCAGATGAGTGCCGAAGACTTAAAGCGCGCGTTGGCGAAACGGGTCGAATCGGAATATCCCAAGTCGGTCGCCAAGATCACGATCGACGAAGACTACGTAGGGCATACCCACGAGTAGGGCTGCGCCTGCAAGATAACTGAAGCAGAAGGGGAGAGCATGAAGCGCCTATACCTACTCCGCCACGGTCAGACGGAATTCAACGTCAAAAAGCTGGTCCAGGGTCGGTGCGATTCTCCGTTGACCGATCTGGGCCGCAAACAAGCGGGAATGGCAGCCGCATGGCTCAAGGGCCACGACGTTGTCCCCGACAAAGTGGTCTCTTCGCCCTTAGGCCGAGCCATGGACACAGCTCAGCTCGTCGCAACCGAACTCCTCGGCCCGGACGCTGCCGTCGAGCCCTGCGAAGGCATCATCGAGCGCTGCTACGGCTCCTTCGAAGAAGGCCCCCACGACGCGCTACCCACCGACGTCTGGGATCCGGGCGAGGATCTGGTCCCCTTCGGAGGAGAAGGAAGCCATGCGCTGCAAGAGCGTATGGTAGGCACCCTCACCAATCTCATGGGCTCCGAGGGCATCGAAACCCTCCTGGCAGTAAGCCACGGCAGCGCCAGCCGCCAATTCATCAAGGCTGCATCCCCAGAGGACTTCGAACTCCCAGCAAAACTCCCCAACTGCGCCATCATGATTTTTGATTTCGAAGAGGAAAAGTCACAAGCAGAAGGCGAGCCCTATCAATGTGGGTTCACCCTCCAGCAAATAGTGGACCCCCAACAAAGTCATTAGCCTGAGCGAGCAGAGTTAAGCAGACATCAACGTGTCGTCTCCCGAGCTTGGCAGAGGGGCGGCGAAATATATTAAGTTTGTCGCGAGTTCCGCACGCAAAGGAAAGCACTTAATGTGCTTTCCGTCTTGCGCAGGACTGTAGAGCAGTAAACTTAATATATTTCGCCGCCCCTCTGCCAAGCTCGGGAGACTCCACGCACTTTACCTGCGTAAACAATGTGAGTGAAATATGAATCTCGATGGATACGCCCGCAGCCGTGTATACTAAACAGCTGTGTGTAACCAGGGGAGTATTCTGGCTGGACAAAATGCCTGCTTAATAGGGTTGTCAGGTAGTCCGGGCGAAATACAAGGCTGGGGAGCACGTCGTGTAAGTAGTGGTCCTCTAGGGGCGTACGCTCGGTGGTGTACGCATTGTCCCAAGACCACGCGAGAGTTGGGATCATATCTTGATCAGCATGATTCTCGGCCGCAAGATTGGCATGACCCAGGTTTGGGACGAGAACGATAACGTCGTTCCCGTCACGGTCATCCAGGCTGGCCCCTGCGCTGTCTCGCAGGTTAAAACTCAGGCAACTGACGGCTATGACGCCGTCCAGATCGGTTTCGGCGACATCAAGGCCAAGAACGTGAACAAGCCCATGGCTGGTCACTTCGCCAAGGCTGGCGTCGAGCCTGTCCGCTTCCTTCGTGAGGTCCGCGTCGAGAACGGCGAGGAGCACAAGGTCGGCGAGGTCGTCACCGTCGCTGATTTCGCTGATGTCGAGAAGGTCGACGTCATCGGTACCTCCAAGGGTAAGGGCTTCCAGGGTCGCATCAAGCGCTGGGGTCAGCGCCGCGGTCCTATGACGCATGGTTCTCACTTCCAGCGTCACCCCGGTTCTATCGGTCAGTGCGCCTATCCTGCGCGCGTCCTCAAGGGCGTCAAGATGGCCGGTCACATGGGTAACGAGCGCGTTACCGTCAAGAACCTTTCCGTTGTCCGCATCGATGCCGAGCAGAACCTCATCTTGGTCAAGGGCGCTGTCCCGGGTGCCAAGAATGGTCTCGTCGCCATCCGTATGGCCTAAGGGCCCAGCCCATTTAGCCCAGCGTCATACCAAGGAGAACACTTAAATGGCAAAGTTTGAAGTAAAGAACAGCGAGGGCAAGAAGGTCGCCGAGGCCGAGCTCGCCGCTGAGGTGTACGGCATCGAGCCGAACATCCACGTTATGCACCACATCGTCAAGTGCCAGATGGCCTCTTGGCGTCAGGGCACCCAGTCTGCTAAGGGTCGCTCTGAGGTTTCCGGTGGCGGCAAGAAGCCTTGGCGTCAGAAGGGCACCGGCCGTGCCCGCCAGGGTTCCATCCGTGCTGCCCAGTGGCGTCACGGTGGCGTCGTCTTCGCCCCCAAGCCCCGTTCTTACGCTAAGCGTATGAACAACAAGGAGGTCAAGCTGGCTATGCGCTCCGCGCTGTCCGCCAAGCTGGCCGATGGCGAGCTCGTGCTCGTCGACGACTATGGCTTCGAGAAGCCTTCCACCAAGGCTGCCGTCGCCATGCTCAAGGCTCTTGGCCTTGAGGGCAAGCGTCTGACCATCATTGTTCACGATGAGGACGTCAACGCCTACCTGTCGTTCCGCAACATTCCCAAGACGTTCATCATCACTGCCGACGAGGCCAACACCTACGATCTCGTCAACAACAACGCTGTGCTGATGCCCGCCGACATCGCCGCTCACTTCGGGGAGGTGCTTGCATAAATGACCGCCCACGAGATCATCATCCGTCCGATCGTGTCCGAGCGTTCCTTCTCCGGCATGGAGCTGAACAAGTACACGTTCGAGGTCGCCAAGGATGCTAATAAGTATCAGATCAAGGACGCTGTCGAGGAGATCTTCGGCGTCAAGGTCGTTCGCGTGAACACCCTGACGGTCAAGCCCAAGACCAAGCGCGTGCGCTATGTCGCCGGCAAGACCCGTTCTTGGAAGAAGGCCATCGTCACGCTGGCCGAGGGCGACACCATCGAGGTCTTTGGCAACCAGGCCTAAGACTCGCTGCTGTTGAGTGAGCTCATGCCTCCCAAATAGGGGAGGCGGGAGCTCAAGGTTTTGGGCGTATAAAATGGACACGCCCGGAACCGTGTATACGTCCGGTGTCATCGCACCCGAGGCAGAACCTCGAATCCCTGTCTGTGATGGCTAACGGATTCCTATTGAAAGGGATTGTAATGGCTGTAAAGCACCTTAAGCCGACCTCCGCTGGTAGGCGTTGGCAGACGATCTCCGATTTCTCCGAGATCACCTGCACCAAGCCCGAGAAGTCTCTTCTCGAGCCCCTGCCCAAGAAGGCCGGTCGTAACAACAACGGCCGCATCACCACCCGCCACCAGGGCGGCGGCGTGAAGCGTCGTTACCGCGTGATCGACTTCAAGCGCAACAAGGACGGCGTGCCCGCCAAGGTTGCCACGATCGAGTACGATCCGAACCGTTCCGCTCGCATTGCTCTGCTGCACTACGCAGACGGTGAGAAGCGCTACATCCTGGCCCCCAAGGGCCTCGAGGTCGGTCAGACCATCATGTCCGGTTCTGACGCCGACATCAAGCCGGGCAACGCTCTGCCCCTCGCCGACATCCCCGTCGGTACGCTCATCCACGCCGTCGAGTTCCAGCCGGGCAAGGGCGCCGCTATCGCCCGTTCCGCCGGTAACTCCTGCCAGCTGATGGGTAAGGAGGGCAAGTACGCTATCGTCCGTATGCCTTCCTCCGAGATGCGCCGCATCCTCGTTACCTGCCGCGCCACCGTCGGTGAGGTCGGCAACGCCGATCACGCCAACATCGTCATCGGCAAGGCCGGCCGTAAGCGTCACATGAACGTGCGCCCGACCGTCCGCGGTACCGTCATGAACCCTGTCGACCACCCGCACGGCGGTGGCGAGGGCAAGAACCACACCTCTGGTCGTCCCTCCGTTACCCCCTGGGGTAAGCCGACGAAGGGCCTTCGTACGCGCAAGAAGAAGAAGGTCTCGAACCAGCACATCATTCGTCGCCGTAAGAAGTAATTTCGGATACCGAGTTTTAGGAGAAAGCACTTATGAGCAGAAGTCTCAAAAAGGGCCCGTTCGTGGAGACTCGCCTTCTCTCGCGTATCACCGCGATGAACGAGGCTGGCAAGAAGGACGTCGTGAAGACCTGGTCCCGCGCGTCCACCATCTTCCCCGAGATGGTTGGTCACACCATCGCCGTCCACGACGGCCGCAAGCATGTGCCCGTGTATGTTACCGAGTCCATGGTTGGTCACAAGCTCGGCGAGTTCGCGCCGACTCGTACGTTCCGTGGCCACAAGGCCAAATAGGGGGTTAACCGTAAATGGCAACTAAGTCTATTGAAACTGAGGCCACCGAGGTTCGCGCCGTCGCTAAGTACGTGCGTGTTTCCCCCAGCAAGGCCCGCCTGGTGGTCGATCTGATCCGCCGCAAGCCTGTCGCTCAGGCCTTCGACATCCTCCACTTCTGCGACCGAGCCGTCGCCGTGGATGTCGAGAAGGTTCTCCGTTCCGCCGTTGCGAACGCCGAGAACAACAACGGTCTGCGTGCCGACAACCTGGTTGTCGCCGCTGCCTATGTTGACGAGGGTCCGACGCTTAAGCGCATCCGTCCCCGCGCCAAGGGTTCCGCTTCTCGCATTCTGAAGCGTACTTCCCACATCACCGTCGTCGTTGCTCCTCGAAAGGAGGCGTAAAGCTGTATGGGTCAGAAAGTCTACCCCACCGGCTTCCGTCTTGGCATTACCGAGAACTGGCGCTCCCGCTGGTTCGCAGAGAAGGATTACGCTAAGACCCTCGGTAACGATCTCGAGATCCGCAAGTACCTCGAGAAGCGTCTTTCCCGCGCAGCTGTCTCCCGCGTCGAGATCGAGCGCGCTGGCGACAAGGTGAAGGTCATCATCCTCACCGCTCGCCCCGGCGTTGTCATTGGTAAGAAGGGTGCCGAGATCGATACCCTTCGCACTGAGCTCGAGAAGGTCGCTGGCGTCTCCAAGGGCCAGCTCTCCGTCGACGTTGTCGAGATCAAGCGCCCCGAGCTCGACGCCAACCTCGTTGCTCAGTCCATCGCCGAGCAGCTCGAGGGCCGCGTTGCCTTCCGTCGCGCTATGCGCAAGGCTGTCCAGTCCGCCCGCAAGGCCGGCGCCAAGGGCATCCGTATCCAGTGCTCCGGTCGTCTCGGCGGTGCCGAGATGGGCCGTCGTGAGTGGTACCGTGAGGGTCGCGTGCCTCTGCACACCCTCCGTGCCAAGATCGACTACGGCACGGCTGTCGCCAGCACCACCATGGGCGCTTGCGGCGTGAAGGTCTGGATCTACCTGGGCGAGAAGCTCCCGGGCCAGCCCGTTCCCAACCCTGCACTCGAGGGCTCTTCCCGTCCTCGTCGTCGTAACTCCGAGAGGAGGGGTCAGTAGTGCTTGCCCCTAAGCGTATTCTTCACCGCAAGGTGCAGCGTGGCTCCATGAAGGGCCAGGCCAAGGGTAATACCGAGCTGCATTTCGGCGAGTTTGGTATCCAGGCTCTCGAGGCCCATTGGATCACCAACCGTCAGATCGAGGCCGCTCGTATTGCCATGACCCGCTACATGAAGCGTGGCGGTCGTGTCTACATCACGATCTTCCCCGATAAGCCCATCACCAAGAAGCCTGCCGAGACTCGCATGGGTTCTGGTAAGGGTAACCCCGAGGAGTGGGTGGCCGTCGTCAAGCCCGGCCGCATCATGTTCGAGGTCAAGGGCGTGCCCGAGGAGGTCGCTCGCGAGGCTCTGCGTCTTGCACAGCACAAGCTTCCCATCAAGACCAAGATTGTTGCTGCTAAGAACGCTGAGCAGCGCATCGAGAAGGAGATGGCTGAGGAGGCCGCTCTCGAGGCCAAGTGGGCTGCTGAGGACGCCGCCGCCGCCAAGGAGGAGAACTAATGAAGCCCGCAGAGATTCGTGAGCTCTCGGACGCTCAGCTCGTTGAGAAGCTGAAGGAAATGCGCGCCGAGCTCTTTAACCTTCGTTTCCAGATGGCCACCAGCCAGCTGGACAACACCGCTCGCGTCAACACCGTGAAGAAGGACATCGCTCGCGTCCTCACGGAGCAGCGCGCCCGCGAGATCGCAGCGGAGAAGTCCGCTGTCGCCGAGTAGGACCTAAGGAGAGAACATGACTGATTCGCGTAACTCGCGTAAGGTCCGTACGGGTGTCGTTACCTCCGTCTCCGGTGCCAAGACCATTGTCGTCACCATCACCGAGCGCAAGCGTCACCCCAAGTACGGCAAGATGATGACCAGCTCCAAGAAGCTGCACGCTCACGACGAGGAGTGCACGGCTGGCGTGGGCGATACCGTCCGCGTTATGGAGACCCGTCCTATGTCCAAGATGAAGCGTTGGCGCCTCATCGAGGTCGTCGAGCGCGCTAAATAAGCAGTCGCTCTTACGACTTGTACGTTTCCGAAGATGTGCGTATGCCTGGTTTGCATACCACAGGCCGCCTAAAGGCTGCGCACCTCTCTTCGGTTCTTAGTTCGGAGGAACATCTACCATGATTCAGATGCAAACCATGCTGAACGTCGCCGACAACTCCGGCGCTCGCAAGATTCGCTGCATCAAGGTGCTTGGCGGTTCCAAGCGTCGTTATGCAGGCATCGGCGATGTGTTCATCGGTGCTGTCCAGGAGGCTACCCCTGGCGCCAACGTCAAGAAGAAGGACGTTGTCCGTTGCGTCGTCGTTCGCACCGTTAAGGAGATCCGCCGCAAGGATGGCTCCTACATTCGCTTTGATGAGAACGCCTGCGTTGTCATCAACAACGATGGTTCGCCCGTCGGCACCCGTATCTTCGGGCCCGTCGCTCGCGAGCTTCGTGACAAGAAGTACATGAAGATCGTCTCGCTCGCTCCCGAGACCCTGTAGTTAGGGGAGATATATGTATATCAAGAAGGGCGATAAGGTCCAGGTTCTCTCTGGTAAGGATCGCGGCAAGCAGGGCGTTATCCTGCGTGCTCTCCCCGCCGAGAACAAGGTCGTTGTCGAGGGCGTTTCGGTCGTCAAGAAGGCCGTCAAGCCCAACGCTGCCAACCAGCAGGGCGGCATCGTTTCGCAGGAGGCTCCCATCGATGCCTCCAACGTCAATCTCGTCTGCCCCGAGTGCGGTAAGGTTACCCGCGTCGGTCACGAGAAGGACGGCAAGAACAAGCTGCGCGTCTGCAAGAAGTGCGGCCACAAGTTCTAAGCTGCCCGCAACATCAAGTTGCTAGCAAAGGCCCGGATGCCACACGGCACCCGGGCCTTTTTCTATCCCCACTCATTGGGGACAGACTTAAATGAGTAGTCCCGGCAGTTGGGGACAGTCCCCATGTGCCGCCAGTTTCGGACGGTCCATTGATGCCTGATGCCCCTAGAGGGGAAGAGTAAGACAGCCTGCTCTGCCTTTTTGGGCTTTGGTGTTCCGCCGCTTTATGTTTCGCAAGGATCGTTGCATGCGCATTTACGCGCATAGACTTGCGCGATAATGCGCATAACCGCGCAAACATCTGTCAACTATGGCTAAATAATGACCGTAAAGCAAATAAACATGCAAATACGAGCAAATGCGCGCGCATTTGTGCGAATATAGGGCTGTTGGAAATGAAGAACTTCCGATGACTCAGGAGGCACATGATGGCAGATTCCAAACAGGCTCCACTCGACTCCGCGGCAGCCGCAAAGGCAGCGTTCGCTTCGGTCCAGGGTAAGCCATTCCCCGATGATATCTTTACGGCTCCCGAGCTTCGTTGGGCTGTGATCGGTTGCGGCGTTATCGCCAACCAGATGGCCCAGTCTCTCGCTCTTGCCGGCCGCAAGCTTGCGGGTGTCGCCAACCGCACGCTGTCCAAGGCCCAGGCTTTTGCCGAGCAGTATGGCATCGAGAAGGTCTATGAAACGGTCGAGGACCTCTACGCCGATCCGGACATCGACGCCGTCTATATCACCACGCCGCACAACACGCATATCACCTATCTGCGTGTCGCGCTGGCAGCCGGCAAGCACGTGCTCTGCGAGAAGGCCATTACCCTCAACTCTGCCGAGCTCGACGAGGCCCGTGCAATTGCCGACGAGCACAACGTGGTCCTTATGGACGCCACTACGGTGCTCCACATGCCGCTGTATCAGGAGCTGCGCCGTCGCATGGATGCGGGCGACTTTGGCCGGATGAACCTCGCCCAGCTCAACTTTGGCAGCTATAAGGAGTACGGCGACCTGACTAACCGCTTCTACAACCGTAGTCTTGCTGGCGGCGCCATGCTCGATATTGGCGTGTATGCGCTCTCCGTCATGCGCCTGTTTATGGCCAGCCAACCCACCGAGGTGGTGTCTCTGGGCAATACCTGCGAGACTGGCGTTGACGTCGCAGGTGGCATTGTCTGCCGTAACGCCGAGCATCAGCTGGGCGTCGTGAGCCTTACGCTCCACTCCAAGCAGCCCAAGCGCTCGGTCATCAGCTTCGACAAGTGCTATATCGAGGTCAACGAGTATCCGCGCGCCGACCATGCGACCATCGTGTGGACTGCGGACGGCCACCGCGAGGAGGTCCACGCTGGCACCGAGGCCTACGCCCTGTGCTACGAGATGGCCGACCTGGAGAAGGCCGTTGCCGGCGATGATTCTAAGCGCGAGCTTCTGGGCTATGCTTCCGATGTTATGGAGCTGATGACCAAGCTCCGCGCCGATTGGGGAGTCGTGTACCCCGAGGAGGAGTAAGCGATGCTTGCGGAAGATAGGCTCAACGAGATCGTGTCGATGGTGCAGCAGGCCGGCTCGGTTACCGTGCCGGAGCTTGCTGAGGCCCTGGGCGTGACGGCGTCTACCATTCGGCGCGACCTGCAGACGCTCGACCGCGCGCACCGTATCGCCAAGGTGCACGGAGGCGCGACGAGTCTGGAACGCGCGCACGTGACGCGCGACCTGACGATCAGCGAGCGCAGCGATCTCCATAATGATGACAAGGAGCGCATCTGCGCCCGTGCCGCGGCCCTGGTGGAGCCCGATAGCTTTGTGTATATCGATTCGGGCTCCACGACCCTCAAGCTCATCGAGCATCTTCCGCGCCTTGAGGGTGTCACCTATGTGACTGATTCCGTGCTCCATGCTCAGCATCTCGCCCTGCGCGGTATGCGCACCGTGGTGCTAGGCGGCGAGCTCAAGCCCGAGACCGAGGCGCTCGTCGGTCCCGACGCCTTGGCAACCCTGGACCGCTATAACTTCAACTGCGGCTTTTGGGGTTCCAATGGCATCGCCGCCGAGCAAGGTCTCACCACACCGGATATCGAGGAAGCGCAAGTCAAGCGTATCTCGATGCGCCATACCGCCAAACGCTTCGTAATCTCGGACGCCAGCAAATTCGGCATGGTGGCGCCCGTCAAGTTCGCGGACTTCCGCGACGCAACGATTATTACTGCGGGCGAAGTACCAGCCAAATACCAGACGATGGATAACGTCATCACGGTCTAACAGCAGGGGACGGGACAAGGCCAAAGCCACCACAAAGGTGCCTGTCCCCGCTGTGGCGGTTAGTAACGAAAACCGAGTAGTTTTCTCAATAGAAAAGCGGCAACGTCCATTACGGGGTTGCCGCTTTTGTTGTCTACCGGTTTTGTCTAAGTCTGTAACAACTAGACCGTTAAAAGTGGGCTAGGTGTTACAGATTGAGATACTTCCGAACCTTGCCGTCCCTTTGTCTCGATCTGTAACATCTGGGACCGATTTTGACGAGTTATTGTTACAGATTGAGATTTTCCCTTGAGGGGGATTCGAATGTCTCGATCTGTAACGGATAGACCGGAAAATGGGTTCTAACTGTTACAGATCGAGACGTTTTGGGACCGTGGCTGAGCTGTTGCGACAAAGCCACCACAAAGGTGCCCGTCCCTTATTGGCAGGTTTTAGGGCTCCCAGGGGCAGGGGGCTTCGATGTGGATGTGCTCACCGGTTACGGGATGCGTAAAGGACACGCTGTGGGCGTGGAGCATCAGGCCACAGGGGCGCGGCGTTCCGTACAGGTCGTCGCCTACCAGGGGATGACGCTCGCTCGCCAGATGCACACGGATTTGGTGCTTGCGGCCGGTGAGCAGCTCGACATCGATATACGAGCGCGTGGGCAGGCCACGACGGCTCTTAAGGCGCTTGAGCACCTTCACGCGCGTTTGAGACGGCTTGCCGCTGGCGCCGACGCGCATCTTTCGGCTGTCGTGACGGTCGCGGGCGATGGGCTTGTCGATGAGCTTTTCGTTCCAGTCGATCTTGCCCTCGGCGAGCGCGAGGTAGTGCTTTTCGAAAGCGTGGTCGATGACCATCTGGTCAAAGGCAGGCTGCGTCTGCTTGTCGAGCGAGAACAGCACCACGCCGGTGGTGTCGCGGTCCAGGCGGTTGAGCGGCTGCATGTCGGTCGCGGCAAAGCCGTCGCCCATCGCCAGCAGCAGGTCGCTTGCGTAGTCGGTGAGCGTGCGCTCGCCGGTGCCGTCGCCGTGGACGATCATGCCGGCGGGCTTGTCGATGGCCATGAGCCAAGCGTCGCAGTAGAGGACTTGAGGTTCTTCGTTCACGTGTAAGCCTTTCGGTTAGCTGATTCCCACAAACATGCAGCCCGAGGTCGCCCCGCGTAGGCGGGCGGCGGGCTTGCGGCCGGCCTGCGCTGCTTCGACGGCACGACGGACGCGGGCGACGGCACGGCCCACCTCATCCGTCTCGAGCAGGGTTCCGTCAACCATAAGACGGCGCACGCCGGCGTCGAGCAGCTGCGGAACCTGCGGCGTGAGGTCGATGGGGTAGGCATCGTACAGGCGCGAGCGGCCGTGGACGTCGGTGCGCACTGGCATGACCTTGCCATCGATATTCTTGAGCGACAGCTTGCGGGCGCGCAGGCGGCAATTGGCGCAATCGTGGATACAACCGTTGGCAACCTGCAGGATGCAGTGCTCGCTCGTCATAACGCGCGGGCGGCCGAAAACGGTGATGCCCAGGGCTGCGGGCGCGGAGGTGCCAAGCGAGATAATCTCGTCGAGCGTGATCTCGGGCGAGAGCCAAAACGCCCCGGCCCCGCGCTCGGCGAGTGCCTCCATGCAGGGCGTGTTGTGCACCGGCAGGCAAGAGCGAATCTCGACCGTGGCGCCGGCCTGCGCGGCTACGGCGAGCTCGGAGATATTGCCGACGGCGACGGTGGCTCCGGCATTGATCCAGGGATCGACGCGTGCGTGGTCAACGGCGCGGCAGACCTCGTCGAGTACGGGCACGATGCCCTGCTCAAACGCATCGGCGGGGGAGAGCTCGGCCGCATCGAGCGCGTCGGTGGTCATGTAGATGCGCGTTGCACCCTCGGCGCGAGCAGCCTCGGCGGCCTCGAGCGAGGTGACGGTGGCGCAGATTTGCGGCTCATCGCGGTAGTGCTCGGGCATGGGGCGGGAATCACTGGTGACAATCGCCGGCAGCTCGAGCGTGCGGGCACGCTTCGCGTACGGTGCCAGAATGGCCTCCTCGAGCGCCTTGCAAGCGGCTGTGCGCACCTTATGTACGGCGGAAAAGCCCATGCCGCAGCCCTCATCGAGTGCCACATCAAAGCTCGCGGCCTCAAAGGGCGACGAGCCCATGCGGCCGACGTGCTCTACCAGATCGGATGCATCGACGGCGCGGGTCTTGGCGGCCTCGACGGTAAAGCCCGTGGCGGTGGCGGTGAATGTGGGGTCATCGCAGCAAGTGAGCGTGACGGCAAACGGCTCGCCCAGGCGCGCCACAACGGTAACATCCACGGCGCGTCGGCGCAGCACGTCGCGCTTGAGCGCGGCACCGGCGGCGTCGATGGCGCGCTGGCTGCGGATGATGCGCACGCGGCAGCCCTCGGGCATGCTGCGGGGCACGCGACATTCGATGATGTCACCGGCGGCGGCATCATCGGTAGCGATAGTGGTTAGGAACTGATCGAACTCATCATCGTGGCGAAGTTCCAACAAGTCGCCCTTGCCCACGGGCTCAAACAGCTCAATGCGGGCGATGGCGGCGCGGCGACGGCGGTCGTCGGGCTTGAGGCCGCGCACATCGCGGTTGGCCGGGCGGCTGCCCAGCACCGTGCCCACAATCTGGCCGCGGTTGTTGGAACGCTCATAGCTCATCATCTCGTCGCCCGAGGTGCCGTCCTGATAGGCGTGCGTAAAGTCGCGGTTAAAGCAGCGCTTGAGTTGGCGCTGGCGAGCGGCGTTCTCGTCCTTATCTACGGCGACCCCGGCCAGCATGTCATCGATCTGATGACGATACACATCGACGATGGAGTACACGTAATCGGGCGCCTTCATGCGGCCCTCGAGCTTGAGCGATGCGGCGCCGGCGTCATACAGACGGCGAACGAGCCGCGAAGTGTTGGTGTCGCGCGGGCATAGAGCGCGCTCGCGTCCGGCAGGGGAGAGCGTGTGTCCGTTCTCGTCGATCAGCTCGTAAGGCAGGCGACAGGGCTGAGCGCACATGCCGCGGTTGGCCGAGCGGCCCGCCATGGCAAAGCTCGATAGCAGGCACAGGCCCGAGTAGCAAAAGCAGATGGCGCCATGGCTAAAGACCTCAAGGTCCACATCGGGCGCGGCATCGTGAATGGCGGCGATCTCGTCGATGGAAAGCTCGCGTGAGAGGGTCACGCGGTCGGCGCCCTGCTCGCGGCACCAAATAGTCCCGCGGTCGTCATGGATGTTCGCCTGGGTCGAGATGTGTGTCTCGATGCCGGGCATGGTGCGCTTGACCTCAAAGAACAGGCCCCAGTCCTGGATGATAAAGGCGTCGGCGCCCAGCGTGGAGCAGCGGTGGATGAGTTGCAGTGCATCGCCCATCTCGGACTGCTTGATGACGATGTTGACCGTGACATAGACGCGCGAGCCGGCCAGGTGTGCAGCACGGCAGGCCTGCTCAAAGGCCTCGTCGGTAAAGTTCGTTGCCTTGCGGCGGGCGTTGAAGCTGCCCATGCCACAGTAGATGGCGTCTGCCCCGGCAGCGAGTGCGGCGGCAAAGGGTTCCGGGCCTCCGGCGGGGGCCAAGAGCTCGGGTCTGCGGTTGGTGGTTCGACTGGCGGTTGCGGTCATATCCTGCCTTTCAAAATGCTCAGACACTCGAAAGTATAGTGGCGCCGTCGCGGTGGACGATGACCGCAGCCTAAGCAGGACAAAGTCTTCAGGTGGGTCGCCAGTCACGCCGTTCAGCGGCCCGTACGCGCCGTTGAGCGATAAAATATTATCGCAATCTGATAATTATCTTGCATCGGGCAAAATCATCCCCTACTATCCCAATCAAGCGCGGCGTTCAGACCGAACTGTGCCTCCCGGTGTGAACACCGCGCTCACGCTCTCTATTTGATCGTAAGGAGAAAAACATGAGCAAGACCGTCGTGTCTTCCGATAACGCACCCGCAGCCATCGGTCCGTATTCCCCCGGTATCCAGACCGGCAACATGGTGTTCCTGTCCGGCCAGCTGGGCATCGATCCCGCGACCGGCAAGCTGCCCGAGGGCGTCGAGGCCCAGGCCAAGCAGTCCCTCGCTAACGTCGAGGCCCTGCTGACTGCCGCCGGCGCCACGTTTGCCGATGTCGTCAAGACCACGGTCTACCTGGCTGACATCGCCGACTTTGCCGCCGTGAACGAGATTTATGCCTCCAAGTTCGAGGCCCCGTTCCCCGCGCGCAGCGCTTTCCAGGTTGCTGCTCTTCCGGCTGGCGGTCTGGTCGAGATCGAGGTTGTCGCCGCTCTCTAAGGCGTTGGCAACAACTAAACATGACATGCAAAAAGACCCTGCAGCGCGTGCGAGCTGCAGGGTCTTTTGTCAAGCGATGCGGCAAAATGATCCGTTTTCCGTCCCCAAGGATCAGTGGGTTAGCCCTCCTTGCGAACTTTTTGCAGGTAGCGGTAGACGCTGGGCTCCGAGATGCCCAGCGCGGTGGCAGCGCAGGCAACAGCGCCTTTGAGCATAAATACGCCGTTGCCGTTAAGGTGGCGAATAACGTCCACGCGGTCGGCCTGCCCAAGCGAGGCGACATCCTGCCCGCGGCTTTCGAGCAACTCGGAAATACTGCGGTCGATGAGCTCCTGTGTAGACTCCGAAAGACTTTCGACCTCGATAGACGCGGGCTCCGCCTGCCTTGGCACAGCGTTGAAGTAGGCCATGAGCTGCTGGGCCATGGCGTTGATGGAGCGTACCGTGGAAAGATCGGTGTTGACGCAGAGCATACCGACGATCTCGTCATCCTCGCGGATAAAGAACGTCGCGGACTCCAGCGTCTTGCCTCCGGCGCCGCGGCCCTCGTAGCCCGTAATAAACGGCAGGTCGCGATACTTGGGGTCGTGCATGATCTTGAGCGCCAGATCGGTGGCGGGACCGCCGACCTTGCGGCCACTCACGATGCCGTTGCGAATATCGACGATGGCGTGGTCGGGATCCGAGAAATCGTGCAGCACGATTTCGCTGTTTTTGCCGAGTACCTGCTCCAGAAAATCGACCATCGGCAAAAAGCGACGTACGGTCTCGTTCACGGGCAACTCCTTTGGGTGAAATCGGAAATGATCATAACAATTTTTTCTCATGGTAACACGGTGTCTATTGACTCACATATTCGCAGGTACATTGCGTAATACAGATGAGCGGTAGGTATTTGGCGGTAAACGGTCGACCAAAAGAAAAGTTAGATGTAATTTTGAACAGACACTTTCCTGACCTGCGGAAATGCATTATCTCAGCTGAAGAATAGTCTGATAACAAAAAATTATTATTGAGAATGAGAATCATCTTTAATACGATATGCAACGAAGGCACAACCTCAACCCCGCACTGCGTCACAATAGAGCGTTAGATGCGAAAACAACTATTTCGAGGATTGGTGGTCAAATGACCCAGGAGACGGTTAAGAACGGCACTGAAGCCCTGTTCACTCGTGAAGGCATGCCTCCCGTTAAAGAAATGATCCCGTGTGCCCTTCAGCACGTACTGGCTTCGTTTGCCGGTATCATCACCCCGGCTGTCATCATGGCCGGCGTCTACGGTTTTAATAGCCAGCAGAGCACCGACATCATTCAGGTCGCGCTCATTCTTTCGGCGATCGACACGGCCCTTCAGGCCTTCGCTCCCTTCCGTCGCATCGGCGGCGGCCTGCCCATCGTCATGGGCGTTTCGTTCGCGTTCCTGCCGGCCCTGCAGGCCATGGGCGCCTCGGGCTTTAGCTTTGGTGCGCTGCTGGGCGGCGAGATCGTCGGCGGCGCCGTTGCGGTCCTCTTTGGTCTGGCCTACAGCAAGATTAAGTGGCTGTTCCCGCCCGTCGTGACCGGTACGGTCATCTTCTCCATTGGCGTCTCTCTCTATCCCACGGCCGTCAAGTACATGGCCGGCGGCATGGGCACGCCGCTGTGGGGCACCCCGCAGGCCTGGTGCGTCGCTCTTATCACCTTCGCCGTGGTCTTTGCGCTCGCCAACTTTGGCAAGGGCACGCTCAAACTGGGCTCCGTGTTCTTTGGCATGATCGTTGGCATGATCGTTTCGATCCCCTTTGGCATGATCGACTTCTCCAGCGTCGCCACCGCTCAGGTCTTCGCCCTTCCCAAGCTCATGCCCTACGCGCTTGAGTTTGATCCCGAGGTCTGCATTACCCTCGCCGTCGTGTTCCCCATGGTTGCCATCCAGGTTATCGGCGACGTCTCCGCCGCCTGCCTGGGCTCCATCGACCGTATGCCCACCGAGCGCGAGCTCTCCGGCGCTATCGTGTCCCAGGGCCTCACCTCTATGGTCGGCGGCCTGCTGGGCGGTCTTCCCACCAGCGCCCTTGGCCAGAACGTGGGCATCATCTGCTCCAACAAGGTCGTCAACAAGTGGGTCTTTGTGATCATCGCGGCCGTCTTTGCCATCGCCGGTCTGTTCCCGCAGCTCTCTGCCGTCCTTTCCGCTATCCCGCAGCCCGTCATCGGCGGCGCGACCGTCGGCGTCTTTGGCACCATCACCATGAACGGCGTGCGCATGTTCACCCGCGAGGGCCTCACGCAGCGCACTACCACCATCGTCGGTACCTCCGTCGTCTTTGGCCTGGGTATCTGGATGGCCAGCGGTTGCCTTGCCGGCGAGGGTATGCCCGCCTGGGTATCCACCGTCATCGGCTCCAATGCCGTAACCCCCACCGCCATTATGGCCATTGTCCTTAACCTGATCCTTCCGCAGACGCCGGTCGTGGCTCAGCACATCGATGCTGCCAAGGACGCTGCCGTGGATCTGGTCTTGCCCGAGAGTAAGAAGTAACCAATTCGGTGCTATTCGTCGGCGGGCGCATCGCCTCGTCCGCCGACGTCATGCGGCGCCAAGCCGCACTTCAAAGGGTTTGTCCCTTTGGTGAAGCGTTGACGGGAGAGGGCCCGTTTCCGGTGTAGGCCGGCGCTTCGCACTCCGCCATGTCAGAGGTGTCAAACCCCGCCCCTGATGTTGAAGGGAGCATTCATGCTTCTGGTCGCTAACGGTTCCGTTTTTACCCGCAACGCTCAGACCCCGTTCATTCCCAACGGCGCGGTCGCCATTGACGGAGATACGATCGTCGAAGTAGGTCCCGAGTGCGAGCTCAAGGCCAAGTACCCGGATGCCGAGTACGTCGACGCCCAGGGCAACCTCATCATGCCCGGACTCATCAATTGCCACACCCACATCTACTCGGGTCTGGCCCGCGGCCTTGCCATTAAGGGCTGCAACCCCACCAACTTCCTGGAGAATCTTGAGCAGCAGTGGTGGAAGATCGATGACAACCTGACGCTCGACGGCACCAAGGCCAGCGCCTATGCCACGATTCTTGACTCCATCCGCGATGGCGTCACCACGATCTTCGATCATCATGCGAGCTTCTGCGAAATCCCGGGAAGCCTCTTTACCATTAAGGATGCAGCTCAGGAGCTGGGCATGCGTTCGTGCCTGTGCTACGAGGTCTCCGATCGCCGCGGCCAGGAAAAATGCGACCAGGCCATTGCCGAGAACGCCGAATTTGCCCAGTGGGCCGCCAAGGAGCGTCGCGATAACGACAACCACATGATCGCCGCCATGTTTGGCGGTCACGCCACCTTTACGCTGTCGGACGAGACCATGGACAAGATGGCCGAGGCCAACAACGGCCTGACCGGCTTCCACATCCATGTGTGCGAGGGCATGAATGACGTGTGGGACTCCCGCCTCAACCGCGGTGGCATCAGTCCCGTCGAGCGCCTGCTGCAGCACAACCTGCTGGGTCCCGACACCATGCTCGGCCACTGCATCCACGTGACGCCCGCCGAGATGGATATCGTCAAGGAGTCTGGCACCTGGCTCGTCAACAACCCCGAATCCAATATGGGCAACGCCGTGGGCTGCGCCCCCGTGCTCGAATTCTTCCGCCGCGGCATCCCCGTGTGCATGGGCACCGACGCCTACACCCACGATATGCTCGAGAGCCTTAAGGTTTTCCTGATCATTCAGCGCCACAACGCCGCTATGCCCAACGTGGGCTGGTGCGAGGCCATGACGATGCTGTTCGAGAACAACGCCAAGATGGCGAGCAAGTACTTCGATCGCAAGCTCGGCGTGCTTGAGCCCGGCGCCGCCGCCGACGTCATCGTCATGGACTACAAGCCCTTTACGCCGCTGAGCGAGGAGAATATCGACGGCCATATGCTCTTTGGCATGATGGGCAAAAACTGCCGCACTACCATCATCAACGGCCGCGTCCTGTACAAGGATCGCGAGTTCGTTGGCATTGATGAGGACAAGATCAACGCGTGGACCATGGCTGAGTCCAAGAAGCTCTGGAGCACGCTCAACGATCGCGCCTACTAATTCACAAGTAGTTTCGCGCGCGTCGGATGTTTCGCCGCATCCGACGCGCGTATAGGCGGCCTCCGCGGGGTCGCCGGCGCTGTGCTAGCGCTACACCGTATTTGCGCCCGCCGCGCGGTCTCGCCGGGCGTTACAGAGAGGAGCTCACTATGAGCGACATCATGAGGCCGATCCCGTTTTCGCAGCTGATGAACTGGATCATCGAGGAGCATAAGACCCAGGACGCCATCTTTGGCGTGCGCAAGATGGTCACGACCAACCAGGAGGGTGCGCTTCCCATTTTTGACGAGCGCATCGAGACTCCGTTTGGCCCGGCCGCCGGTCCCAATACGCAGCTGGCCCAGAACATCGTGGCCTCCTACGTTGCTGGTTCCCGCTTCTTTGAGCTCAAGACCGTCCAGGTTATGGACGGCGAGGAGCTCTCCAAGTGTGTGAACAAGCCCTGCATCGTGGCGCAGGACGAGTGCTACAACTGCGAATGGTCGACCGAGCTCGAGGTTCCGCAGGCCTTTGCCGAGTACGTGAAGGCATGGTTCGCCTGCCACCTGATCGCTCGCGAGTACGGCCTGGGTAGCCCGGACGGCTTTGTCTTCAACATGTCCGTGGGCTATGACCTCGAGGGCATCAAGAGCCCCAAGGTCGACGCCTACATCGAGGGCATGAAGGACGCCAGCGGCTCCGACGTCTGGAACGAGTGCCGCGCATGGGCACTCGCCAACCTGGACAAGTTTGAGCATGTCGACGCTGCGTTTGTCGAGTCCATCCCGGCGCGCGTCTCCAACTCCATCACCGAGTCTACCCTGCACGGCTGCCCGCCTGCCGAGATCGAGCGCATCGCGACCTACCTCATCACCGAGAAGGGCCTTAACACCTACATCAAGTGTAACCCCACGCTGTTGGGCTATGAGTTTGCCCGCCAGCGCCTCAACGAGCTGGGCTTTGATTACATCGTCTTTGATGACACGCACTTCCGCGAGGATCTGCAGTGGGCCGATGCCGTGCCCATGTTCGAGCGCCTGATTGCCCTGTGCGCCGAGCGCGGTCTGGAGTTCGGCGTCAAGCTGACCAACACGTTCCCCGTCGACGTGACGAGGAACGAGCTGCCTTCCACCGAGATGTACATGTCCGGCCGTTCGCTGTTCTCACTGACCATCGAGGCCGCCCGCCGCATTACCGAGCAGTTCGATGGCAAGCTGCGCATCAGCTACTCCGGTGGTGCCACGGTCTACAACATCCGTGCCCTGTATGACGCCGGCATTTGGCCCGTCACCCTGGCGACCGACGTGCTCAAGCCCGGTGGCTACGAGCGCTTTAGCCAGATGGCCGGCGAGTTTACCGATCTGGACGGCAAGCCGTTCGCGGGCGTCTCTCTCGAGGCCGTGACCGCGATCCAGGCCGACTCGCTTACCAACCCGCTCTACAAGAAGCCACTGCGTCCGCTACCTGACCGCAAGGTCGCCGGCAAGAGCCCGCTTTCCGACTGCTTTACCACGCCGTGCCGTACGAGCTGCCCCATCCAGCAGGATATTCCCGCCTACCTGGCGGCTGTTGACGAGGGCCGCTTCGAGGACGCGCTCAACATCATCATCGAGCGCAACGCCCTGCCGTTCATTACCGGCACCATCTGCCCGCATCCCTGCGGCCGTGCCTGCGAGCGTGCGTTCTACGAGCCCGAGGGCGCCCAGATCCGCGCCAGCAAGCTCAAGGCCGCTCGCGAGGCCATGACCGCCGTGCTGCCCAAGCTGCGCGCCCAGGCCATCGCCAACGACGCCGAGCGCAACGTTGCCGTTATCGGCGGCGGCCCTGCCGGCCTGGCGACGGCGTTCTTCCTGACGCGTGCCGGCGTGCCCGTCACTATCTTCGAGGCCCGCGACTCTCTCGGCGGCGTGGTCCGTCACGTGATCCCCGAGTTCCGTATCGCGAGCGACGATATCTCCCACGATGCCGAGCTCTGTCTGGCCTTTGGCGCCAAGGTGCAGCTCAACGCCCGCGTGGAGTCCATTGACGAGCTCAAGGCCCAGGGCTTTACCGACGTAGTCGTGGCCACTGGTGCCTGGATGCCCGGCTCTGCGGGCCTGGGCGAGGGTGCCGAGCTCGACGTGCTGGAGTTCCTCGAGGCCGCCAAGAAGGGCGAGAAGCTCGAGCTGGGCGAGGACGTCGTGGTCATCGGCGCCGGCAACACCGCCATGGACGCGGCCCGCGTGGCCAAGCGCCTTGCTGGCGTGAAGAACGTGCGCCTGGTGTATCGCCGCACCAAGAAGCAGATGCCCGCCGACGAGGAAGAGCTCGATCTTGCTCTTGCCGACGGCGTTGAGTTCTGCGAGCTGCTGGCGCCCAAGGCGCTCAACGGCGCCGTGCTGACCTGCGACGTCATGGAACTTGGCGAGCCGGATGCAAGCGGCCGTCGCAGCCCCGTCGCCACGGGCGAGACCGTCGAGCTTTCCGCCACCACGGTGATCTGCGCCGTGGGCGAGGGCATCGATGCCAGCCTGTACGACGCCGCGGGCGTCGAGCACGACCGTCGCGGCCGCCTTGCCGCCACCTCCACCGGCGTCGAGGGCGTCTGGGCTGCCGGTGACTGCCGCCGCGGTCCCGCTACCGTGGTCGAGGCTATCGCCGACGCCGCCGAGGTCGCCCGTGCCATTGCCGGCGTGGACTTTAACAAGTACGCCGACTGCAACGAGCAGGCCGGCCGCGAGGACACCTGCTACGAGCGCAAGGGATCGCTGTGCCGCGACAAGCGCAACTGCACCAAGACCCGCTGCCTGGGCTGCGGCTCGGTGTGCGAGGTCTGCTGCGATGTGTGCCCCAACCGCGCCAACGTGGCAATTAAGGTGCCGGGCCTGGCCAAGCATCAGGTCGTCCACATCGACGGCATGTGCAACGAGTGCGGCAACTGCGCCGTGTTCTGCCCCTACCAGGAGGGTCGTCCCTACAAGGACAAGCTCACCCTGTTCTGGAGCGATCAGGACATGGAGAACTCCGAGAACGAGGGCTTCCTGGCCGTGGACGAGGACCACTTTAAGGTCCGCGTCGCCGGCACGGTCCGCACCGTCTCGGTCGATGCCGTCAACACCGGTCTGCCCGAGGCCGTCCGCCTGACCATCAAGGCCGTGCGCGACAGCTATCCGTATCTCCTTAAGAAATAGGCGAGTCTCTTATGGCCAAATCCATTCAACATAACGTGGCCTACGTTGCCTGCGGAAGCGGTTGCGCCTCCGCAGGCGGCGACGCCCGCTGCAGCGAAGGCTGCATTGGCTGTGGCGCTTGCGTCACGGCCTGCCCCCACGGTGCCATTGTGCTGGTCGATGGCGTCGCCCGCGTGGATCGCTCCAAGTGCACGGGCTGTGGCCTGTGCGGCATGGCGTGCCCGCAGCGCGTGATTGCCTTTGTTCCCGGCTACCAGAACATCCTGGTGCGCTGCAACAACACCGATAAGGGCGCCATCGCCCGCAAGATTTGCGACACGAGCTGCATCGGTTGTGGCATGTGCGCCAAAAAATGCCCTGCCGGCGCTATCCGCATCGAGGACAACTGTGCCCACATCGACGGTGCGGACTGCCTGTCGTGCGGCATGTGCGCCGTCGTTTGCCCGCATGGCGCCATCCACGACCGCACCGGCATCGCCGCCGGCGTGTAGAAGGGAATCACCATGGCACAGGAATTCACTTTTACCGTTAACGGCGTCGAGCACACGACGACCCAAAACAAACCGCTGCTGCGCTACCTGCGCGACGACCTGCACATCCATTCCGCCAAGGACGGCTGCTCCGAGGGTGCTTGCGGCACCTGCACCATTCATGTGGACGGTGCGGCCGTCAAGGCCTGCGTGCTGACCACCGCCCTTGCCGCCGGCCGCAACATCGTGACTGTCGAGGGCCTGCCCGAGGACGTGCGCGAGGCCTTTGTGTACGCCTTTGGCGCCGTGGGCGCCGTGCAGTGCGGTTTTTGCATCCCCGGTATGGTCATGGCAGGCGCGGCGCTGATCGCCGAGGACCCCGAGCCCACCGAGGAGCAGATCAAGTACGCCATCCGCGGCAACGTCTGCCGCTGCACCGGCTACAAGAAGATTATTGAGGGCATTTCGCTGGCCGCTGCGGTGCTCCGCGGCGAAAAGCAGATCGACGAGGATCTGGAGCGCGGCGACAACTACGGCGTAGGCAAGCGCGCCTTCCGTATCGACGTGCGCAAGAAGGTGCTCGGCGAGGGCAAGTACCCCGACGACATCGACGAGATCGACCAGACGGGCCTGACCTATGCCAGCGCCGTGCGCTCCAAGTACCCGCGCGCCCGTGTGCTCTCCATCGATACCTCCAAGGCCGAGGCCCTGCCCGGTGTGGTGGGTATCCTGCGCGCCGAGGACGTGCCGGTCAACCAGGTCGGCCACCTTATCCAGGACTGGGACGTCATGATCGCGGCGGGCGATATCACCCGCTGCGTGGGCGATGCCATTGTGCTGGTGGTTGCCGAGGACGAGGCGACGCTCGAGAAGGCCAAGAAGCTCGTAAAGATTGATTACGAGCCGCTGGAGCCCGTGCGTAACATTGTCGAGGCCAGGGCTGCTGACGCCCCGCGCCTGCACGACAGCTTCTTTGCCTTCGGCAACACGGTGGAGCTCAAGGACAACGTGTGTCAGAGCCGCCACGTGACGCGCGGCGACGCCGCCAAGGCGCTGGCCGAAAGCGCGTTCACCGTGACGCAGCGCTTTACCACGCCCTTTACCGAGCATGCCTTCTTGGAGCCCGAGTGCGCCGTTGCCTTCCCGTACAAGAACGGCGTCAAGGTGCAGTCGACCGACCAGGGTGCCTACGACACGCGCAAAGAGTGTGCCCACATGTTTGGCTGGGATAGCGAGCCCGAGCGCGTGGTCGTCGAGACCATGCTCGTGGGCGGCGGCTTTGGCGGTAAGGAGGACGTTTCGGTCCAGCACCTGGCCGCGCTCGCCGCATATAAGCTCCAGCGTCCTGTGAAGTGCAAGCTCACGCGTGCCGAGTCGCTTGCGTTCCATCCCAAGCGCCATGCCATGGACGGCACCTTTACGCTGGGCTGCGACGCCGAGGGCAACTTTACCGGCCTGGATTGCGAGATCAATTTTGATACCGGCGCCTACGCGTCGCTGTGCGGTCCGGTGCTCGAGCGCGCCTGCACGCACGCCGTCGGCCCCTACAAGTACCAGAACACCGACATTCGCGGCTTTGGCTACTACACCAACAACCCGCCCGCCGGCGCGTACCGCGGCTTTGGCGTTTGCCAGTCCGAGTTTGCACTCGAGAGCCTGATCGACTTGCTGGCAGAGAAGGTCGGCCTGGATCCGTGGGAGATTCGTTACCGAAACGCTATCGAGCCGGGTGAGGTTTTGCCCAACGGCCAGATCGCCGATTGCTCCACGGCGCTTAAGGAGACGTTGCTCGAGGTCAAGGACGCCTACTATGCGCATCCCGGACATGCCGGTATCGCCTGCGCCATGAAGAACGCCGGCGTGGGCGTGGGCCTGCCCGATGCCGGCCGCTGCAAGATTCGCGTCGAGGATGGCCGCGCCGTGGTCTACGCCGCCACGTCCGACATCGGCCAGGGCTGCAACACGGTCTTTTTGCAGGACGTTGCCGAGGCCTGCGGTCTGCCGCTGAGCCGCATCGCCAACGGCGAGTGCTCCACCGAGAATGCTCCCGACTCCGGCACCACGTCTGGTTCGCGTCAGACGGTCGTGACCGGCGAGGCCGTGCGCGGTGCCGCCTTCCTGCTGCGCGATGCCATGCTTGACATCGAGGCCGGCAAGCCCGCACCCGATACTCCCGTGAGCGCGCATGGCGACGGCGTCAAGATCGAGTACGACGACGGTCGCGCCTATCAGTTGCGCACGCAGGAGCTCGTCGCCGGCCAGGGCATGCATCCTCAGGATCCCGCGACCGCCATCAAGGCGCTCGAGGGCTGCGAGTTTGGCTACGTGTACCTGGAGCCGACCGACAAGCTGGGCGCTGACGTTCCCAACCCCAAGAGCCACATCTGCTACGGCTTTGCCACACATGTGGTCATTCTGGATGATGACGGCCGCGTGAGCGAGGTCTATGCCGCGCACGATTCCGGCAAGGTGGTCAATCCCATCTCCATCCAGGGTCAGATTGAAGGCGGCGTGCTCATGGGTATGGGCTATGCGCTTACCGAGGACTGGCCGCTCAAGGACTGCGTACCCCAGGCAAGGTACGGTACGCTCGGGCTGTTCCGTGCGCCCGAGATTCCGGATATCCACGCCATCTACGTGGAGAAGGACGAGCTGTTGCCCGTGGCATACGGCGGCAAGGGCATCGGCGAGATCGCAACGATCCCCACGGCGCCCGCCGTGCAGAACGCCTATCGCGCATTTGACGGCAAGCTGCGTCCGGATCTGCCCATGGTGGATACGCCCTACAGCCGCGCCCGTCACCGCGGGTAGGGTAGAACGCGGACGCCCATTGCTGACGGACCGTCCGCGCTCAACATCAACTGCATATGCTGTGCCTTTGGCCCCGGCTCCATCGCGAGCCGGGGCCTTTTGCTTGGAGCGGAAACTGTGTCCCGGAATAGGCGCTCAGAATGGGATGCGCTTTCCCCTTGGAGCCCTCGGCGGAGATTGCATCCCAGAATCCGCGCCTGGAATGGGACACACGATTGTCCGTGCCCGCATCCCACCATATTCGGGATGCGGGTTTCTGCGCTTTTGTGCATCAGGCAAGCAGCTGCTTTTGGCGGCTCTCCCGGGCTGCGCATCGCTTGTGATGTCGATGCGACCGACCAGAGAGTCGGCGCATTGGTCAATCGCATTACAAAAGACAGGTTTATTGAGATTGGTGAACTGACGGCCATGGCCCATACCATTGTGGTTGCCTAGATTGAAAGCTGAGATGGAAAGTGCTTTCGGACAGGAGGGCAATATCAAGCCCCACGTTCCCTGTGGGAAGTGGGGCTTTCAAGGGCTGCTAGTTAATAGTTATTAGAGGTAGCCGTTCAGCCAATCGGGCATATTGGGATCGTCAATGCTCCACGAATCTTCTTCATGCTCGCTTTCTTCCCAGTTGCTTTCGTCCCCATCGAAGAACTTGCGCCTATTACACTTGTATTTGACAACCGTGTCGCCCTCACGGCGGTATTCATTCCAGTAGTAGTTTTGCTTTCCGTATCCGTTCCATTCTTGAGTTCTGTATATGACCATGGTGTCTCCTTTTCGTTTGCGTACGCGGGGCGCACGGTGTATCAGATTTGACTACTGGGCTATGACTTGCGCAATGTGAGTTTTTTTGGCGTTAATGCTCGCAAGTTCGTCGGAAGTAAAAACAAACGGGACAACCGCTTCATCCCATTCGATATTTGAGAAGGTATAACCGGCGCGCGTTACTTTGACTGTTTCTTTCCCAAAGAGTTTGCCGACTTCTGTGAGCTTGTAACCCCAGGGCTCTTTTGTCATCATTCCGCTGGAGACGAGACGCTTGTTAACTGCCTGATTCGAAAGAAGCAAGTCATGTCCGAGTCCCGTTGCAGTCTTCTTGACTCCGGTAAGGTTGACCACTGGCAAGGAGGCCTTTTCTGCTGCCTTAGCAATCGTGGCAACACCTTTGTCTGCGCCGTTGCAAATAGTTTTGAATTTAGGCGTATGGCCCGTTTTCGCGGCAATCGTAATGCTAACGATTGAACTGATTGCCACAAATACACCGATGCCAATCTGGACTTTGTGCTGCTCGAGCCACACGAGGCCTTTGTTCTTTGCGGGCAGATCAGTGTTTTCCGACTCCAATTTCTGTACACCTCATTTCTTGATTGATTTTGCAAGTTGATATGCAAGAGAGCCCAATGCCGGAATCAATGCCGATGAAGCGGGGATTAGGGCGGCGGTGAGAGCGGTTGCTCCAACTATGGCGCTCTGCTTAGTAGCTGCCTCTTGTTGTGTCCCCTTCTCATCCCCTTCTTTAAGGGCATTTTGCATCTTCTCTAGTTTGGGTGCTACTGGTTGGTCAACGAATAGCTGAATTATTTTTGCCAGATCCTCGTTTCCGCTGACGGCGATTTCGTTGTTGAATACCGCCCTGATGGCGAGATAGTGCATCTTCGTCATCTGCGTTTTACCCGTCTCAAGGCTGCTGACGGTTTGCTTTGTTATGCCTAGTTCGTTCGCAAGCCGTTCGCCACTCCAGCCCGCCGCCTTGCGAATGGTTGACAGGTGAGCTTGGAGCCTGCTGACTAGTTCATCATCCGTTGAAGTCATTTCTGCCTCACATATAGTAAAGAATCCTTATTACTGTCAGATATTATATACCCAGTCAGAAATTTAGCAATTACTAAGTGAGTCTTAGTTTATTCGGCTGGCTCCTGAATCTCCTCAGTTTTAAACTGAATTGAAAACGATACCGACGCCGGCGTCTTGTTCTCATGTTTTAAAGGTATGGGCAGGTATTGTTCGACAGACGATGGCCTCGATGCCGATTTCATGCATCCCCTCAGGGGTCATCCGTCCAGGAACCTGTTTTCCATTGTTGCGTGGTCAGCGAGACGTGCAAGGAGCACGTCGACCGTATGGGCGGCTGTTATTTCTGCACAGTTGAGAGGGCATCTTGGAAGACGTGTCCATGGCGATTTTGGGAGACGCTAACCGCTTGGATTATAGTGGACGGTCGGTCTTAGAGGCCTATGGGTGGGAGATGTTGTTTCACTTGCCAACGACCGGCCGGGGTCTGGCTTAACCGACGTGGAACGTGATTGCACCATCTGGTAGCAAGTCGAGTTGCAGATGAGTACACCCGATCGTGTGGAATAAGGCTTCAGGAGCGCTCCGCCTGTTTACACCCCCGCAATCCCGCGCGCGGCACTCAGCAGCTCATACTCCCTCTGGCTCCACTGGTGCAGCTTGGCAGCCTCGACGGCATCACGACACAAGTCCAAAAACACCTCGGCGCCCTCGCAGAAGCACTCACGGGCAAAGTCACCCGAGCCGCTTGCGACGCACGAGCCGTCGGCAAAGAGCTTCCAGCTGGACGACTCGCGCGAGTCGTCTCCGAGCAGCTTGATCTGTAGCACGTGCGGGTCGCCGGCAACGCAGAGCTCTTCCTCGAGCACCTGCACGGTAAAGCGCATCTGGTGGGAGAGGCTGCTCTTGACCATGGCCGAGGCATAGCCGTTCGGCTTGTCCAGAAGATGCATTCGTTTTGGCTTGGCTACCAGGTTGTGGAGGTTGCGCTCACTGCGCACGGAGAAATTGTCCATACGGACTCCTTTCATCGATGTTGGCAGGGCCACCGTGCCTCTTGGCCGGTTGGCGTCGGGATCGTGGAGCCAACTCTCTACCCCGACTCTGGATAAAACGCGCCCGCTCCTTGCTGGCACGATGGAGTCTATCAGCGCGCGCGGACACAAATCAAGCGCCGCCTGCGAAATGATGTGCAGACGGCGCTTGATTTCGCCGGCTGCTGTTAGGCTTAAATCCGAAAAAGTGTCGAAATATCCCGTGTAAAAGTACGGAAAAGTGTCGTAATACACACTTCAAAATCTCGAAAAAGTGTCGAAATGAGCATCTAGCAACCACGGAAAAGTGTATCCTAGTGCTAAAACAGCACGTAATAAGGGGTGCGCTTATGCTACAGAGAAAAGCGAAAGCACAGTTTGAATCTTGGCTTGCCTCGTCGCCTAACAAGGCTCTTTTGGTCAAGGGCGCCCGACAGGTAGGAAAGTCATATTTGGTCAACGTCTTTGCAAATGAATCGTTCGAAAATGTCGTGACGTTCGACCTTATCGCCGACGCGTCCGTGCGCGATTCGTTTTTGGCGGCGAAAAGTGCGGATGATCTGCTTATGCGTATGTCTATTGCTGCAACGCAGCCGATGGTTGCGAACAAGACCGTTGTGGTTATCGACGAGGTGCAGCGATGCCCCAACGTGGTGACGTTTATCAAATATCTGGTCCAGCGCGGCGACTTTCGATACATCCTTACCGGATCGCTCCTTGGCGTTGAGCTCGAGGGCATCGATTCCCTGCCGGTGGGGTATGTCGAGCAGGTCCAGATGTACCCGCTCGACTTTGAGGAGTTTTGCTGGGCAAATGGCGTTGGTGCCAGCGTGTTTGACATGCTCAGGGGCTGTCTAAAGAATGAGGGGGAGCTTCCCGGCTATCTGTATGACCGCTTGCTCGATCTGTTCCATCAGTATGTGGTGGTGGGAGGCATGCCCGACGCGGTCAATTCCTTCTTGGCGACGCGCAATGTCGACGAGGTTCGAAACATCCACCGCGATCTTCACGCCCTGTATCGCGATGACATCGCAAAGTACGCTCCGCCCGAGCTGCGCTTGGTTATTCGCGATATCTATGATCTGATTCCCAGCGAGGCCGGTTCCAAAAACAAGCGATTCAAACTGTCATCGATTAACGGTGTCAAACGTTTTTCGCAGGTGACAGATCATTTCCTCTGGCTATCGGAGGCGGGTGTCGCGCTTCCTGTGTATAACGTAACGGCGCCCGTGGCACCCCTTTTATTGGGGGAGCAACGAAATCTGTTTAAGCTGTTTTACTTGGACACCGGAATGCTTATGTCGTCGTATTCCAAAAGGGTCGCCCAAGGCGTTTTTGATGGGGAGGCAGAAGGCCCCTTTGGCATGAATATGGGGGCGGCATTCGAGGGCTTCGTTGCCCAAGAGCTCAAAGCCCACGGATTTAGATTGCGCTACTTTACGTCCAAAAAGGTCGGTGAGCTCGATTTTGTGGAAGAGACGTTCGATGGGGAAGTGCTCGCCATCGAGGTCAAATCGGGCAAGAGCTTTAAGTCCCACGCGGCGCTCGATAACGCACTGGCAACGAAGGGCTACGGAATCGATCGCGCCCTGGTACTTGCGGAATGTAATCTTCACCGCGATGGTGACGTGCTGTATCTGCCCATCTTTATGGCAGGGCTTTTGGAGCCGTAACGTGCCGCCGACTCTTCCGACCCTCCCTTAGCCCTCGCTACTCGTCGTCCCCGTCGTTGGGGTCGCCCTTGAGGGTGTTGATGTCCAGATACTCGTTATCGTCCTCTTTTTGCTGGGTCTCCGACTCCGCTTGGGTGGGGCCGGAGAACAGCCGGAATCCCTCAAACGCAATGACACCGAGCAGGGCAATGACAATGGCGATAAAGGCAACCTTGACTGCCTGCGGAAATTCCGAGAAACGCAGCGCCTTTTCCTCGGCGTAATAATCGGCGAAGCGTTCTTCGCCTGTGCTTTTGGTATACACCGGCGCGGACGCGGCCTCCGGGTCATATTCCGGTGCAGGCGTGGCAGCGTACGGATCGTTGAGATAATCGCTCGATGCGGTGCCATAATCCTCGGTCTCGATGCGACCGTTGCCAGCATAGCCATCGGAATAATCGGAAAATGCCGTACCGCTCTCATAGTCCGCGGCACTCGTGTTGGCGGCAAAAAGCGGGTTAACTGGAACGTCGAGCGCCGGCATGCCGGTAGAGGTCTCATCCAGATCGGTTGCAGCCCAGGAATCGTAGGCAACCTGATGGGCAACGGGCTCATCGAGCCTTGTGACCGGAGGCTTGCGTGCCGCAGGAACAGGCAACTGCTGGGCGCTGTACATAACGGTGCTGTCGGCCGATTTGCCCTGCGTCGCTGCAGCGAGAAATGCCGCCGTTTCGGACGGGTCGCTTGCGGGGCGGGGAGCGGGCGTGGTCGCCGAAGTGAGTGCGGGCGTCGAAACAGGCGACTGCGCAGGAGTCGGCGCAGATGCGGGCTTAGGCGCAAGTGCGGGATTGAGGCTTGACGGACGAGCCCCGCCGCCCATGAGTTCGTCGGCGGTCCACGGGCGATCATTCATCACGTCGTCAAGGCTCAGCGAAAACAAGTCGTCTTCACCCTCATCGAACATGCGGTGCACATGTCCACCAATTGCCGGAATCAATCCGCGACCGGTGCATGATGCCTTGCTCAACGCCATTCTGTTCCACCCTTTCGAAATACTAATGACATCGATTATATGGAACTTCCCAAGCGGCTCGGTCTTGGATTCGTGCTTTCCAGAACTCGCGCCCAAAAGGGGAGGGGCAATCCAGGCGAGTGCCTACTTGTCGCCTGCTGCCGCCTTGGCCTCATTGAGGTAGCTATAGAAGCTGTACTTGGAGATGCCAAAGAACTCGCAGGCGCGCTCGCTCGACTTGGAAATGAGGAAGGCGCCGCGACGGTCGAGGTAGCCGATGGCGCGAATGCGCTCATCTTTGGTCATGAGCGCCGCGGGCTTGCCCACAAACTGCTCGCACTCGTGCAGCAGGTCCTCGAGCAGGTCACCGATGTTCTTGGTAATGGGCTCGGGCTCGGTATAGCCCGTGCCGCCGGTGCCGGTAAAGGCGTCGAGCGAACGATCAAAAGCCTTCATAAGCGTAATGTCAAAGTTGATGCCCAAAATGCCGACGGGCTTGCCCTCGTCGTTGCGGATAAAGATCGTCGACGATTTGAGCAGCTTGCCATCGGCGGTTTTGGTGAGGTATGGCTCGCGGTCGTGCACGTCGGTGGTGCCCTCGTGCATGGACTCAAACACAATATGGCTGGGGCCATCACCCAGTTTGCGTCCGCTGACGTGGCCGTTTTCGATCACTACGATGGAGTGGTCCACGTCCTCGGTCTCCAGATCGTGGACGACGACTTCGCAGTTGGGGCCAAATTGGAGCGCCAGGCCGTGTGCAAGGCGCTTATAAAACTCAATCTGTGCGGGGGTCATGGGTGCCTTCCTAAAAATTAGTTTGGGCACACTTTGCCATAAACCACACTTGTTCGCAAATAACGAAAGCGTCGCTGCGTTATGTGACCGTTCGGCGGCGAAAAGGTACCGATTACGGCAACAAACAATTTGTTAGGTTTACCAATCAAAAAGTGTGATAGAACAGTGCTAACAAACTTTTTGTTTGGCATCCACATAAAAGTTCAGTCGCATGAATGGGAATGGGCTGAAACGCGTATGCGGGGGCCGGCAAGAGAGGACTTAAGGAGTTCACCGTATGGCCGATAAGATCCAGTGGGCGGGCAACACGATGCCCAAGAGCGATGACAAGCACTTGGGAATCATGAGCCTCGACCACGTGAAGAAGGCCCGCGCCTTCCACCAGTCGTTCCCTCAGTACACCGTCACTCCGCTTGCCCGCCTGGATGGTCAGGCTGCGCGCCTGGGCCTTTCCAACCTGTGCGTTAAGGACGAGAGCTATCGCTTTGGCCTCAACGCCTTTAAGGTCCTGGGCGGTTCGTTTGCCATGGCCAACTACATTGCCGACGAGACCGGCAAGGACGTTGCCGAGTGCACCTTCGATTACCTGACCTCCGATCAGCTTGCCAAGGACTTTGGCCAGGCCACCTTCTTTACTGCCACCGACGGCAACCATGGCCGCGGCGTGGCATGGGCTGCCAACAAGCTGGGCCAGAAGGCCGTCGTGCACATGCCCAAGGGTTCCACCAAGCCCCGCTTTGATAACATCGCCGCCGAGGGCGCCACGGTGACCATCGAAGAGGTCAACTACGACGAGTGCGTGCGCATGGCCGCCGCCGAGGCCGACGCCTGCGAGCGCGGCGTCATCGTTCAGGATACCGCCTGGGAGGGCTACGAGAAGATCCCGTCCTGGATCATGGAGGGCTACGGCACCATGGCTTCCGAGGCTGCCGAGCAGCTGCGCGAGATGGCCATCAACCGCCCGACGCACGTCTTTGTCCAGGCTGGCGTGGGCTCGCTCGCCGGCGCCGTGGTGGGCTACTTCACCAACCTGTATCCCGATAACCCGCCCACCTTCGTCGTGGTCGAGTGCGCGCCTGCCGCCTGCCTGTACAAGGGCGCTGCCGCCGGCGACGGCGATCCGCGCATCGTGGACGGCGACATGCCCTCCATCATGGCCGGCCTGTGCTGCGGCGAGCCCAACATCCTGGGCTGGGATATCCTGCGCAACCACACCACCGCCTTCGTGTCCTGCCCCGACTGGGTCACCGCTCGCGGCATGCGCACTCTGGGCGCTCCCGAGAAGGGCGACCCGCGCGTCATCTCTGGCGAGTCCGGCGCTGTGACCACCGGTCTGGTCGAGACTCTCATGCTCGATCCCGAGTACGCCGATCTCAAGGAACTCATCGGCCTGGACAAGACGAGCTCCGTGCTCTGCTTCTCCACCGAGGGCGACACGGATCCGGATCAGTACCGTCGCATCGTCTGGGAAGGCGAATACCCCACTTGCTAATCGTTGGGGCGGAGTAAATAGGTATCGCTCCGCCACCTCACAGGTAGATTCCTTCGTTTGAAAGGTTATGAACAATGGCTAAAGAACTCGATTTCGACGCTATCAAGGCTGCTGCTGAGTCTCATCGTGCTGATATGACTCGCTTCCTGCGCGCTATGATCTCTCACCCCTCTGAGTCCTGCGAGGAGGGTGAGGTTGTCGCCTGCATCAAGGCCGAGATGGAGAGCCTTGGCTATGACGAGGTCAAGGTCGACGGCCTGGGCAACGTTATGGGCTTTATGGGCGAGGGCGACAAGATCATCGCCATCGACTCCCACATCGACACCGTCGGTATCGGCAACATCGAGAACTGGGACGCCGATCCCTATGAGGGCTACGAGACCGACGAGATCATCTACGGCCGCGGCGGCTCCGACCAGGAGGGTGGCATGGCTTCTGCTACCTACGCTGCCAAGATGATGAAGGACATGGGCCTCATCCCCGAGGGCTACAAGATCATGGTCGTCGGCACCGTCCAGGAAGAGGACTGCGACGGCATGTGCTGGCAGTATATCTACAACAAGGACGGCATTAAGCCCGAGTTCGTCATTTCCACCGAGCCCACCGACGGCGGCATCTATCGTGGTCACCGCGGCCGCATGGAGATCCGCGTCGACGTTCACGGCACCTCCTGCCACGGTTCCGCTCCCGACCGCGGCGACAACGCCATCTACAAGATGGCCGACATCATCGCCGACGTCCGCGCCCTCAACAACAACGGGTGCGACGAGTCGACCGACATCAAGGGCCTCGTCAAGATGCTCGACCCCAAGTACAACCCCGAGCACTTCGAGGACGCCCGCTTCCTGGGCCGCGGCACCTGCACCGTCAGCCAGATCTTCTACACCAGCCCCAGCCGCTGCGCTGTCGCTGACTCCTGCGCCATCTCCATCGACCGTCGCATGACCGCCGGCGAGACCTGGGAGTCCTGCCTGGACGAGATCCGCAACCTGCCGGCCGCCAAGAAGTACGGCGACGACGTGAAGGTCTCCATGTACATGTACGACCGTCCGTCTTGGACCGGCGAGGTCTACGAGACCGAGGCTTACTTCCCCACGTGGATCAACAAGGAGACCGCTCCGCACGTCAAGGCCCTCGTCGACGCCCACAAGGCCATGTTCGGTGACGAGCGCATCGGCTGCGAGCCCAGCATGGACAAGCGCACCGGTCGTCCGCTGTGCGACAAGTGGACCTTCTCCACGAACTGCGTTTCCATCCAGGGCCGCTACGGCATCCCTTGCGTGGGCTTCGGCCCGGGTGCCGAGTCTCAGGCTCACGCTCCCAACGAGGTCACCTACAAGGACGACCTGGTCACCGCTGCCGCCATGTACGTGGCTGCCCTGAACCTCTACGATCCGAGCCAGGCCGATGGCGACGCCACCGTGTTCCGCGCCGGTCTGACCAACAACAAGATCGATTAGTCCCATTCCTCGATTTTGTTGAGCCGGGGGCCGCTCGTGTCCCCGGCACCCCCCCCGTTGACTTGGGGCCCGCGGTCGTTATCTCCCATGCTTCCTCAACGGTAGCGGGTCCTCGTCATAGTGTTCGGCATGTTCTAGCCACACGCGCATGCCGGAGCACATCTACTCATTGCGATCGTTTCATCTTTGGAAAGGACATTTACATGGACGCCAAGTTTACCGAGCTCGTCGAGCAGCTGAACGGCCTCGATTTTAAGGGCATGTACGGCAGCGACTTCCTGCACACCTGGGATAAGACCACCGATGAGCTCAAGGCACTCTACATCGTCGCCGACGCCCTGCGCGAGCTGCGCGAGAACAACGTTTCGTCCAAGATCTTCGATTCGGGTCTGGCCGTCTCCCTGTTCCGTGACAACTCCACCCGTACGCGCTTCTCCTTCTCTAAGGCAGCCAACCTGCTCGGTCTTGAGCTGCAGGACCTGGACGAGAAGAAGTCCCAGATCGCTCACGGCGAGACCGTCCGCGAGACCGCTACCATGATCTCCTTCATGGCCGACGTCATCGGCATCCGCGACGACATGTACATCGGCAAGGGCGACGCCTACATGGCCGAGGTCTCCGAGTCTGTCCAGCAGGCCTACGAGGACGGCGTTCTGGATCACCGTCCCACGCTCATCTCCCTGCAGTCCGACTCCGATCACCCCACGCAGTCCTCTGCCGACATGCTCTACCTCATCAACGAGTTTGGCGGTCTTGAGAACCTCAAGGGCAAGAAGGTTGCCGTCACCTGGGCCTACTCGCCCTCTTACGGCAAGCCGCTGTCCTGCCCGCAGTCGCTGATCAGCCTGCTGCCCCGTTTTGGCATGGACGTCACCCTGGCCCACCCCGAGGGCTACGACCTCATGCCCGAGGTCGTCGAGCGCGCCAAGGGTTACGCCGCCGAGTCCGGCACCACCTTTAAGCAGGTCAACACCATGGCCGAGGCCTTCGAGGGCGCCGACATCGTGATCCCGAAGAGCTGGGCTCCGTTTGCCGCCATGGAGAAGCGCACCAACCTGTACGCCGAGGGCGACGACGCCGGCATCGCTGCACTCGAGAAGGAGCTGCTCGCTCAGAACGCCACGCATCAGGATTGGTGCTCCACGACCGAGCTCATGGAGAAGACCGCCAACGGCCAGGACACCATCTTTATGCATCCGCTGCCTGCCGACATCTCCGGTGTCTCTTGCGAGCACGGCGAGGTCAACGCCGACGTCTTCGACATGCACCGCGTGGGCATGTACAAGGAGGCCAGCTACAAGCCGTACGCCATCGCAGCCATGATGTTCCTGCAGAAGGTTGCCGATCCCGCCGCTACCCTCAAGGCCCTCGACGAGCGCAACACCGCCCGTTGGTTCCAGGCCTAAAGCTGGGTTGAGGTAAGCCATGTAAAGGGGGCGCTCTGCCAACCGGCGGGGTGCCCCTTTTTGCATCGTGGGCGTGCGGGATAAGCGCTTTCGATGTAGATGCCCCGCGACGCGAGTTATGGGTACGATGGTTTCAGGGGAGGTATCGCCATGAAACTTGGTTGCGTCATTATGGCTTCGGGCGAGGGCAAGCGATTTGGCTCTAACAAGATGCTCGCCGATATCTATGGCGAGCCGCTGATTGCCCGGACCATTGATTCGGTTCCCCGGGGCTTTGACGTTGTGGTTTCGACGCGTTGGCCCGAGGTCGCTCAGATTTGTGATGACAAGCATTGCCCGTGCGTGCTGCACGATGGCGAGCTGCGCAGCGAAAGCGTCCGTGCGGGCCTTTCGTGGGGAGTCGAACGTAACTGGAAAGGTTGCCTCTTTTTGCCGGGCGACCAGCCGCTCGTGAGTTCGGATTCTTTTGAGGCTATGGTTCGTGCATTTGACGAGCGTGGCCGCAAGCATCCGGTGCGTCTTGCGTGCAACGGTGAGCCTTCGAGCCCGGTGCTCTTTCCGGCGGAACTGTTCGATGCACTTATGTGTCTTGAGGGTAAGGACGGCGGCGGTTCGATCCTCAAGGACCGTACCGACGTGGTGCTGGTCGAGGCGCGTGCCTACGAGCTGTGGGACGTCGATACCGTCAAGGGACAGCGACGCATAACGGAGCATATCGCCGCCTGCTCGTATTTTGATCGCGTGGCCAACTGCATCAATCAATAAGGAGCAATTATGATCATCATCAAAAACGGCGCACTCGTGACGCCCCAAGGGCTTCGCCGCGCCGATCTTGCCATGGATGGCGATAAGATCGTACGGATTGCCGCGGCGATTGAGCCGGCCGAGGGCGATACCGTCGAGGATGCTGCGGGCTGCTGGGTGTTCCCGGGCTTTATCGACGGCCACACGCACATGCAGTGCTGGACCGGCATGGATTGGACAGCCGATAGCTTTGAGACCGGCACGCGCGCGGCTGCCTGCGGCGGCACGACGACCATTGTGGACTACGCGACGGCCGATCGCGGCGTGACCATGCCCGATGCCTTGGTCGAGTGGCATCATCGCGCCGACGGCACCTGCACCGCCAACTATGCCTTCCATATGGCGCTTGCCGAGTGGAATGAGCGCAACCGCGCCGATCTTTCGGCCATGCGCGAGGCGGGCGTGTCGTCGTTTAAGACCTACTTTGCCTACGACCATCTGCGCCTGGACGATGCCGAGACGCTCGAGGTGCTGGAGGAGCTCAAGCGCGTGGGCGGTATCCTGTGCGTGCATTGCGAGAACGGCACGTTGGTCAACGCGCTGCAGAAGCGCGTGTTTGAGCAGGGTATCCACGGGCCCGAGGGCCATGCGCTCAGCCGTCCGGACGTGTGTGAGGCCGAGGCCGTGAGCCGCCTGCTGTATCTGGCGCACTTGGCCGGGGACGCTCCGGTCAACGTGGTGCACCTTTCGACCAAGCTAGGGCTCGAGGCCATTCGCGCTGCCAAAGCGCGCGGGCAGAAGAACATCTATGTCGAGACATGCCCTCAGTATCTGATGCTCGACGACACCTGCTATCTGGAGCAGGGCGAGGACGGCTTTGCGGGCGCCAAGTACGTGATGAGCCCGCCGCTGCGCCATGCCGGTGACCGTACCGCGCTGCGCGAGGCGCTTGTGGCCGGCGAGATCGATACGATTGCGACCGACCACTGTAGCTTTAACCTGCACGGGCAAAAGGACCGCGGGCGCGACGACTTCCGCGCGATTCCCAACGGCGGACCCGGCGTGGAGCATCGCCCCGTCGCGATCGCTACGAGCTTTGAGGGACAGCTGGGTCCCGAGGATCTGTGCCGCCTGATGAGCGAGAACCCGGCGCGCGTCTTTGGCATGTATCCGCACAAGGGCTGTCTTGCCGAGGGCGCCGATGCCGACGTGTGCGTGTGGGATCCCAAGGCGCGCTGGACGATTAGCGCCGCGACGCAGCATCAGGCCGTGGACTACACGCCGCTCGAGGGCTTTGAGGCGCACGGCCGCGCCAAGGCCGTGTTTGTGAACGGTGTACTGGCTGCGCTCGACGGCGAGCCCACCGGAGCCCAACCCGGCCGCTACGTCCCCCGCTAACAGGAAGGATGCCGGATTCCCTTCGCAGTTGCGGTGAAATAGTTCCTGTTTAGCCGCCAAATAGGCCGTTTCAGGAACTATTCCACCGCAACTTATATGTCTGGTGGGGCAGCGCCGGCTATTTGAGGCTGCTGGCGACGATGGGGCGGCCGAGGGCGGCCTCGAAGCGGTCGGCCATCGTGGGGTCGCTGAGCGTGTCGGTTTGGTTGAGCATGACGCGTGCGGTGCTGAGTCCCAGCGCCTGCATCTCGGCATTGAGCACCTGGGCGACGCGCTCGGGCGTGGCGATGTCGGTAGGCTCGCAGCCGCAGCGCTCGCAGAAGAGCTCGGGGCGGTGGACAACCTCGGCGACGGGCTTGCCCAGCCCCGAGGCGCCGACGACCCAGACAACGTTTGCCGTGGCGGCGGGAATTACCGGCTCCCAGGCGGCATGCGCCTTGAGCGGGAGTCGCTTGCTGCCATCTGCCTCGGCCAACACATAGTCAAAGCGCTGCGCCAGCTGGTCGATCGGCTCAGCGGGGGCGGAGAGCTTGCCTGTCTCCGGGTCCAAAACACCCGCCTGGCAGATGCTTCCGCGGACAAGTTCCGCGCATGCCTCGCAGGTGCAGCCGGGAACATGCGGGGTCCCCGGCTTCCAAGGCGCGGCGTCCAGGCGACGGCTCGACCCGTCCCATGGCACGCCGGCGACGGGAAACATGTGCGTGGTGGTGCAGAGGAGCACGCGCCCGCCGCCGCGCATGAGCTCGAGACCCAGCATCTTCAGCAACGTCGACTTGCCGCCGCTGCCGATAATCGCGGTAATGCCCGGCTCGATCTTGAGCGCGGAGGCAAGGTTTCCGCTCGTCGTTTCCATCTGTTCACCGCCGTATAATACTGTGATAATAAATAATCATCAGAGTAGCGGTCGGACCGCTTTTGCTCTGCTCAAACCGTAGCACAGGGAGGTGCCCCGGGAATGCTCGTTTATGTTCGCGGCGCCGGTGATATCGCCACGGGTGTCGCTGCCCGTTTGGTGCGCGCCGGCGTGTCGGTCGTTATGGCGGATATCGCGGTTCCCACGTGCATCCGTCGCACAATCAGTTTTTGCGAGGCCATTCGCTTGGGCGAGGTCGAGGTCGAAGGCATTCGCGCTCGCTTGGCACGGACGCCGGCTGAGGCGCTCGAGATTACCCAAGCGGGAGACGTCGCCGTTGTGGTGGACCCTCAGGCCAAGATGCTCGATGAGCTTAAACCCGCGGCTGTGGTCGACGCGATTTTGGCTAAGCGCAACTTGGGCACCACGCGCGACATGGCGCCTGCCGTCATCGCTGTGGGGCCGGGCTTTACCGCGCCGGTTGACTGCGACGCCGTGGTCGAGACCATGCGCGGACATTTTCTCGGCCGTGTCATTACCCAAGGTTCGCCCCAGCCCAACACGGGCGTGCCGGGCATTATCGCCGGCTATGGCAAGGAACGTGTTATCCACAGCCCCGCCGCCGGCGTGTTTCGGTCCGACCGCACCATCGGCGACATCGTGAGTGCCGGCGATGTGATCGGGTATGCGGGTGATACTCCCATGGTCACGCAGATTGACGGCTGCTTGCGCGGCCTTTTGGCCGACGGTGTTCAGGTGACCGAGGGCTTTAAATGTGCCGACGTCGACCCGCGCGGCGATGCCAGCTATATCAACTATATTTCGGACAAGGCGACATCGGTCGGCGGCGGCGTGCTCGAGGCACTCGCTATGCTCACCGATGTCTTTAGAGGATAGAAGGCGGCAATGGAAAAGCTCGATGTTGTGAATGCGGCGCTTGCCGCCCTGCGTGCTGGCGAGACGTGCGAGCTCGTGGTCGTGGCCGGTACGGCGGGGTCATCACCACGCGGCGTGGGCGCCTGGATGGCCGTCTTTGCCGATGGCAGCCAAGCGGGCACCATCGGCGGCGGCAAGATTGAGCTCTTTGCGCTGGACGAGGCGCGCGAGCTGCTGGCCGCAGGGCAATCGCGTCTGGTCCGCTACACCATGGGCGGCGAGAACTCCGATACCGGCATGATCTGCGGCGGGGCCATCTGCCTGTGCTGCCTGCATCTGGACTCGACCCAGGCACCGTTGTTCCAGTCGGTTGCCGACGTCTTGGCCTATCGGCGCATCGGCGACTTCGTCATCGACTTTGAGCCGTTTATCGCGAGCGCGCTCGAGGGCGATGTGGTTGAGTACCATGGCGAGACATCGCGCCATACCATTGCCGGCTGCCCCGAGCTTTCGCTGGTGGAGGAGGGGAGTAAGGTCACCTACACCAACGCCGCCTCCGAGATTCCCCCGGCGCACATCGAGACGCTCTGCCCCGAGGGCCTGACCTATATCTTTGGCTGCGGCCACGTGGGCGCTGCGACGGCGCGGGTGCTCACGGCGGCGGGCTTTGCCGTCGTGGCTTGCGACGACCGCCCCGGCACGCTGACCCCCGAATGGGTGCCCGGCGTCTACGACCGTCGTCTGGTCGATTATAAGAACCTGAGCGAGCTGTGCCCCATCGGCCCGCGCGACTTGGTGGTCGTCGCCACGGCGGGTCACAAGTCCGATATCGACGTGGTGATTCAGGCCATGCGCGCTAAACCCGCCTATCTGGGCTGCCTGGGCTCGCGCCGCAAGACCGCCTTTGTGCGCGCCCGCCTGGAGCAGGAGGGCTTCACGCAGGGCCAGATCGACGAGCTGCACCTGCCGATCGGTGTCGCCATCGAGGCCGAGGACCCCGAGGAGATCGCCATCTCCATCGCCGCCGAGATGATCCACCTGCGTCGCACCAAACTCGTCCCCCGCAAGCGCTAGTCGCATCCCAAATGAGCTGCCCCAGCCCTCTGCCGCATGCGGGTCAAAATGCTACCTGTGCCATATGCCCTATAATGTCCGACCGTTGAGCGGCATGGGGCCGCTGCCTAGGGTATGGGAGGCGCAAATGGCAGAGTCGGCAGCAGGGGATGCCCTGTTCGAGCGTACGGGAAAAGTTTCGTTTGTGCAGGTATTACCCCATGCACTGCAGCATGTGCTGGCGGCATTCGCGGGTATCGTCACGCCCGCCATCATTATCGCGTCGGTCTGTGGCTTTACCCCTCAAGAGGAAGCCGCTGTCATCCAGGCGTCGCTCGTCCTCTCGGCGATTGACATTTTCCTTCAACAGTTTCCCATAAAAGGTGTCGTCGGTTCGGGCCTGCCCATTGTGATGGGTGCGAGCTTTACCTTCGTGCCGGCGCTCAAGGCAGTCGGTCTTGAGCTTGGTTTTGAGGCCGTACTGGGCGCCCAGGTAATCGGCGGCGCGCTCGTCGCGCTCTTCGGCCTACTGTTTAGGCGCGTGAGTTTTCTGTTTCCGGCCCCGGTGCTTGGCACCGTCATCTTTGTCATTGGCCTGTCGCTATGCCCAGTGGCAGTTGCCTCCATGGCGGGCGGGGAGGGCGCGGCCGATTTTGGCAGTGTCACCAACTGGGCCGTCGCACTTGTGACGTTCGTCGTCACCTTTATGGCTGGCAACTACGGCAAGGGCGCGCTTAGGCTGGGCAGCATCCTGGCTGGTATCTGCGCGGGCTTTGTTTTGGCTGCGGTGTTGGGCATGGTCGATTTCTCGGCCATCGCGACCGCCAGCTGGTTCGCCCCGCCGGCCCTGGGCGCCCATCGCCTGGTGTTCGACCCGGCCGCGTGCGCCGTTGTGGGCGTTGTCGCCATTGTCAACGCAGTACAGGTCATGGGCGAGTTTGCCGCCGTGTCGTCCGCTGCGCTCGATACCCCTGCGACCGATAGCCAGATCTCGGGTGGCCTGATCGCCAACGGCCTGGTCGGTATGCTGTCAGGCTTTTTTGGCGGCGTCCCCACGGCAACCTTTGGCCAGAATGTGGGCATTATCGCCGAGAACAAGGTCGTCAACCGCATGGTCTTTACGCTTGCGGCTGCCATCCTGCTCATCGCGGGCCTGCTGCCCAAGTGTGCGGCGGTGCTCACGTCTATTCCGCAGCCGGTCATCGGTGGCGCCACGATTGGCGTGTTCGCGACCATCGGTATGAACGGTGTGGTCATGTTTGCCCGCCACGGCCTGTCTCAGCGCGATACCACGCTCATGGGTCTCTCTATCGCCTTTGGCACGGGCATTGAGCGCACGGCCGGCGCGCTTGCCGGCGCTGGATTCCCCGCATGGGTCGGCACCGTTTTTGGCGGATCCTCCATTGCCGTCGCCGCGCTCGTTGCTGTGATCCTCAACCTGGTCCTCCCGCGCCAAAAATAACGCCCCATATATGAGTTGCGGTGAGATAGGGACTGTTTAAGCCTTTTAAGCCATCAAACAGTCCCTATCTCACCGCAACTGCTGTTTTCCTCCGTGCCCTAGGGATCAATTTGTGCGGGGGAGTTGTGGAGTTGTGCAGGCAGACGAGGTTTTTCTGGAAATACGCACCCAATGCGCGTATAGTACCGATTGTTTTGTCGGCTCCTGCTGCGTCGAGTCCAAACCGCAAAATGCCATGAGCGGCGCGGATGCAGCCAGGAGGCACGAGGACAACCCACCGTGGCCACGCCCCGTGCTTAAAACCCCAAGAAGGAGTGAACAATGGCAGAAGAGAAGTATGTGCCGCGTCTGAAGACCAAGTACAACAACGAGGTCAAGCAGCAGCTTCAGGACAAGTTCCAGTACGAGAACGTCATGATGATCCCCAAGTTTGAGAAGATCGTCGTGAACATGGGTGTCGGCGAGGCCGCTACCGATTCCAAGGCCATCGACGGTGCCGTGCGCGACCTGCGCGCCATCACCGGCCAGCAGCCGATGATCACCCGTGCCCGCAAGTCCATCGCTACCTTCCGCCTGCGCGCTGGTATGCCGATCGGCTGCAAGGTTACCCTGCGTGGCGACCGTATGTGGGAGTTCTTCGATCGTCTGACCTCCGTCGCGATCCCCCGTATCCGCGACTTCCGCGGTATCTCCGCCAAGAGCTTCGACGGCCGTGGTAACTTCTCCATGGGCGTCACCGAGCAGCTCATCTTCCCCGAGATCGACTTCGACTCCGTCGATCACCAGCGTGGTATGGACATCACTTTCGTGACCACCGCCAACACCGATGAGGAGGCCAAGGCCCTTCTGGACGCCTTCGGTTTCCCGTTCAAGAAATAGGTTCACCTGCCCTATAAGCGCCGTTCCCACAAGGGGGCGGCGTTTGGGGCGAACAATACTCTATGTGAGGAGGATATAAGTGGCTAAGACATCGATGATCGTCAAGTGCAATCGCAAGCAGAAGTTCTCTACTCGTGAGTACACGCGCTGCCAGCGCTGCGGCCGTCCGCACTCTGTGTACCGCAAGTTCGGCCTGTGCCGTGTCTGCTTCCGCGAGCTTGCACTCAAGGGCGAGCTTCCCGGCGTTAAGAAGGCCAGCTGGTAAGTCACTACCAGCGTTTCAAGCATCCGTTTGGAACAGGGAAAACGCGCTAGTTAGGCTTTGCCGTTAAGGGCGGCGAAGAACCAAGAGCACGTGTTCATCAAGAACGAAGGAGAATCTGTATGAACCTTACAGACCCGATCGCAGATATGCTTACGCGCATCCGTAACGCTAACTCTGTGAACAAGGCCACGGTCTCCATGCCGAGCAGCAAGAAGCTCGTCGAGATCGCTCGTGTTCTGCACGAGGAGGGCTACATCGAGGGCTACGATGTCGAGGACACCGTTCCCCAGAAGACTCTGCACATCACGCTTAAGTATGGTCCCAAGAAGGCTAAGGTCATCAACGGCATCCGCCGCATTTCCAAGCCGGGCCTGCGTAAGTACACCGGCGTTGCCGACATGCCCCGCGTCCGCGGAGGCCTTGGTACCGCCATTATTTCCACCAGCCATGGCGTTATGACCGACCGCGATGCTCGCAAGCACAACGTGGGCGGCGAGATCATCGCTTACGTCTGGTAATTCGCTCGGTAGGTAGAAGGAAAGGAGATCACCGTGTCTCGTATCGGTAATAAGCCTGTCCAGATTCCCGCCGGAGTCGAAGTGGCAGTCAACGGCAACAACGTTGTCGTCAAGGGCCCCAAGGGCCAGCTCGAGCTCGATGTCTTTGAGAAGCTCGCTATCAACGTCGAGGACAACGTCCTCACCGTTTCCCGTCCCGACGACGAGCGTGAGACCCGTGCCCGCCACGGCCTCACCCGCGCCCTCATCCACAACATGGTTGTTGGCGTTTCCGAGGGCTTCGAGAAGAAGCTCGAGCTCGCCGGCGTCGGTTACCGCGTGCAGCAGAAGGGCAAGAACCTCGAGTTCTCCCTGGGCTTCTCGCACCCCGTGATCGTCGAGGCTCCCGAGGGCATCACCTTCGAGGTTCCCGACAACACCCACGTGAACGTCAAGGGTATCAACAAGCAGCAGGTCGGTCAGATCGCCGCTGAGATTCGCGGCCATCGTCCTCCCGAGCCTTACAAGGGCAAGGGTATCCACTATGTTGGCGAGCACATCCGCCGCAAGCTGGGTAAGGCCGCCAAGTAGTCGTAACCGACTTACTCGCATAAGACCAGCACCCCGTTAGGTGCTGGCAAGATCAACCTTTTTAGGAGTTTACGTATGAACAAGCATAAGGCGAAGCTGGAAGGCCTCAAGCGTCGTCAGCGTCGTGTTCGCGGCAAGGTCTCGGGTACTGCCGAGCGTCCGCGTCTTCGCGTGACCCGTACCAACGCCAACATCTATGCCCAGATCATCGACGACAGCAAGGGCTCCAGCCTGACGCTCGTCTCTGCCTCGACCCTCGAGGCCGAGTTCAAGGGCACCCACACCTCGAACAAGGAGGCTGCGGAGAAGGTCGGTCAGCTCGTTGGCAAGCGCGCCATCGAGGCCGGCATCACCAAGGTCGCCTTCGATCGCGGTGGCCGTATCTACCATGGCCGCGTCAAGGCCCTCGCCGACGGTGCTCGTGCCGCCGGTCTCGAGTTCTAGGAGGTATGTAGCACATGGCTCGTAATCAGAAGCAGCAGCGCGAGGCCTCCGAGTTCGAGGAGCGCGTCGTTTACATCAACCGCGTGTCGAAGACCGTCAAGGGTGGTCGTCGCATGAGCCTCGTCGCTCTCGTCGTCGTTGGCGACGGCAAGGGTAACGTCGGCGTTGGCATGGGCAAGTCCGCTGAGGTGCCCATGGCCATCTCCAAGGCGTCTCTCGATGCCAAGAAGAACATGTTCCACGTGCCGGTGACCGAGCAGGGCACCATCCCGCACGAGGTTCTCGGCCACTTTGGTGCCGGACGCATCATCATTAAGCCCGCTGTCGAGGGTACCGGCGTTATCGCCGGCGGCGCTGTGCGTCCCCTCTTCGAGCTTGCTGGCATCAAGAACGTCCTGTCCAAGTCCCTCGGTACCGACAACGGCCTCAACATCATCAAGGCTGCCGTCGAGGGCCTCAAGGAGCTCTCCAGCCCTGAGGACGTCGCGGCTCGCCGTGGCCTGACGGTCTCCGAGATGTTCGTCGGTAAGGAGAACTAAGCATGGCTGACACCATCAAGATCAAGCAGGTCCGCAGCACCAACGGTTGCAAGCAGGACCAGGTCCGTACTGTCCGTGCCCTCGGTCTCCACAGGATCCGCGAGGTTCGCGAGATTGCTGACAACGAGTCCGTCCGCGGCATGATCTTCAAGGTCAAGCACCTTGTCGAGATTGTAGAGGAGTAGCAAATGCAGCTTCACGATCTTACTCCCGCGCCCGGTTCCACCAAGAACCGCAAGCGCGTCGGCCGTGGCAATTCTTCGGGTCACGGCACCACTTCTGGCCGCGGCCAGAAGGGCCAGGGTTCCCGCTCTGGCGGCACCAAGGGTGCCGGCTTCGAGGGTGGCCAGACTCCGCTGGCTATGCGCCTGCCCAAGCTTCCGGGCTTCCGCAACCCCCGTCGTATCGAGTACACCGCTGTTAACGTTGAGCGTCTCGAGCGTAAGTTCGAGGACGGCGCTGTGATTGACGGTGCCGCTCTTAAGGCCGCTCGCATCACCAAGAGCGAGTTCGAGCCCGTCAAGGTGCTCGGCAATGGTGAGCTCACCAAGAAGTTCACGGTCAAGGTCGACAAGGTCAGCGCTTCTGCGCAGGCCAAGATCGAGGCCGCCGGCGGAAAGGTCGAGCTGCCGTGCTAAATGGTCTTAAGAATGCTTTCCGCATCAAAGAATTGCGCGAAAAGATTCTTTTTACCATAGCTATGCTCGTCGTGTACCGCATTGGTGCGCACGTTCCTGTGCCCGGCATTCCCTTCCAGGGGATGCTGGGCCTTTTCTCGACCGATAACAATTCGGTCGCCGCAGGTGCTATGGCCCTCCTGAATCTTTTCTCTGGCGGCGCGTTGAGCTATGTGTCGGTGTTTTCGCTGGGCATCATGCCTTACATCACCAGCTCAATCATCCTCCAGATGCTCCAGGCCGTCGTGCCTTCCCTGCATGAGCTTGCCCGCGAGGGCGAGGTCGGTCAGACCAAGATTACGCAGTATTCGCGTTACCTCACCCTGGCTCTGGCAATCCTCAACTCCGTGGGTTACCTCTTCCTCTTTAAGAGCTTCGGCATCAGCTTTAATGGCGCCGGCGCTCCCGAGATCATCTTCGACCTCATGATCGTCGGCACGCTCACTGCGGGCGCTATGCTGATCATGTGGATTGGTGAGCTCATCACCCAGCGCGGTATCGGTAATGGCATGTCGCTGATCATCTTTGCGAACATCATGGCCGGCCTGCCGCAGGCGATCTTCTCCAGCACCGAGGGCAATGCCGGTGGCATCATCACCATGGTGATCATCTGCGCCATCATCCTGCTGGTTATCCCGCTGATCGTTTTCCTTGAGCGCGGCCAGCGCCGCATCCCGGTCTCCTACGCCAAACGCGTCGTGGGCCGTCGCATGATGGGTGGCCAGACCACCTACCTGCCCATCAAGGTCAACACCGCGGGTGTCGTGCCGATCATCTTCGCTTCGGCGCTGCTGTACTTCCCGGCTCAGATTGCCGTGTTCTTCCCCGGCATCGGCTGGATTCAGGCAGTTGCCTCTGCGCTTTCGACCGGTTGGCTCAACTGGGTGCTTAACGTTGTCCTCATCGTGTTCTTCGCGTACTTCTACACCTCCATGGTGTTCAACCCCGATGACACGGCCGATAACCTTAAGAAGCAGGGCGGCTTTATTCCGGGCGTGCGTCCGGGTAGGGCTACCGCGGCCTACATCAAGAACGCGCTCAACAAGATTACGCTTCCCAGCGCTGTCTTTTTGGCGCTCATCGCCATCGTGCCTTCGATCATCTTCTCCTTCACGGGTAACCATCTGATCCAGGCATTTGGCGGCACGTCCATCCTCATCATGGTCGGCGTCGTGCTCGACACGGTCGATAAGCTCGAAGGCCAGATCAAGATGTATGATTACGATGGATTCTTTAAATAGGCTAGAGGAGGATTGCTCATGAACCTCGTATTGCTCGGAGCTCCGGGTGCCGGTAAGGGCACCGTCGCACAGGAGCTCGTCGCCGAGTTTGGCGTCGCTCACATTTCCACGGGCGACCTGCTGCGTGCTGCCGTCAAGGGTGGCACCGAGCTTGGTATTCAGGCTAAGAAGTACATGGACGCTGGCGAGCTCGTTCCCGATCAGCTCGTGATCGACCTTGTCAAGGAGCGTCTTGCTGCCGATGACGCCCAGCAGGGCTTCATCCTCGATGGCTTCCCGCGCAACACCGCCCAGGCTGTGACGCTCGATTCCGAGCTCTCCGCCATGGGTCGCGAGATCGACTGCGCTCTTCTGGTCGACGTGGCGCCCGAGGTCATCATCGATCGTCTGTCTTCGCGTCGCACCTGCCGCGCCTGCGGTTACACCGGCACCGCTGCCGATGCCACCTGCCCCAAGTGCGGCGGCGAGATGTATCAGCGCGACGACGACAAGCCCGAGACCATCAAGAACCGTCTCGACGTCTACGAGAAGTCCACGAGCCCGCTCGTCGACTACTATCGTGGCCAGGGTCTGCTCAAGTCGGTCAACGGTGACCAGGCTCGCGAGACCGTGTACGGGGATGTCAAAGAGGCTCTCGGTCTATGATCAAGATTAAGTCTGCAACGCAAATTGAGCAGATGAAGAAGGCAGGAGCGCTATCTAAGATGGCGCTCCGCCACGTTGGAGCCATGGTTCGCCCCGGCGTGTCGACCTTCGAGCTCGATCAGCTTGCGGAGCAGATTATCCGCATGCATGGCGGCACCCCTGCCTTTAAGGGCTACGGCGGGTTCCCGGGGACCATTTGCGCATCGATCAACGATGCCGTGGTCCACGGTATTCCCAACCCCGACATGATCCTGCGTGATGGCGATATCATCTCCATCGATACGGGAGCTGTCGTTGACGGTTGGGTTGGCGATAACGCCTGGACGTTTTTCGTCGGCACGCCCACGCCCGAGGCCAAGGCCCTGTGCGAGGTTACGCGCGATTGCCTAAAGGCTGCCATCGAGCAGGCTGTTCCCGGTAACCATATCGGGGACGTCGGCTATGCCGTTCAGTCCCTTGCCGAGTCTCACGGTTACGGCGTGCTTCGCGATTACGTGGGGCATGGTATCGGCCGTGTGATGCACGAGGATCCCAACGTTCCAAATTATGGAAAGAAGGGGAGAGGCGTTCGCCTTCAGGCTGGTATGGTCATCGCCATCGAGCCGATGGTTACGATGGGTTCCAATCATGTGAGCACAGGCTCCGATGGTTGGATCGTTACGACCAACGACCACCTGCCCGCCGCGCACTACGAGAACACCGTCGCCATTACCAATGACGGCCCGGTGATTCTTACCACGGATGCCCAAGGTGCTTGGTGCTCCTTGCAAGGCGGAGAAATGTAACAAGTTCCACTTAGATGTGGAGCCATTACGAAGATATTACGATACGTGCATGCGTATTGTAGAATACTCAATCGCTGTCGTTTTCTAGAGAAAGATGATTGCTTGTGAAGAAGGAAGACGCAATTGAGCTCGAGGGTACGGTAAAGGAGCCGCTGCCCAACGCCATGTTTAAGGTTGAGCTCGAGAACGGTCATTCGGTTCTGTGCAATATTTCTGGCAAGATCCGAATGAATTACATCCGCATTCTCCCCGGTGACAGGGTTGTCGTGGAGCTTTCCCCGTACGACCTGACCCGCGGTCGCATCACCTATCGCTATAAATAGCGGCACGCATACACGCTCTTTTCCGACTGCAGGCTTAGCTCAACCTACGGTCGGTTTGCGTGTGAAGACCAGCCATAGTTTTAAACGCCTGCGGCTGGGCGAGTAGATAGTAGGGAAGTAGTTTGAGCGCTACCGAAAGGAAGAACGATGAAGGTACGTCCTTCGGTCAAGAAGATGTGCGATAAGTGCAAAATCATTAGGCGCCATGGCAAGGTCCTCGTCATTTGCGAGAACCCCCGTCATAAGCAGCGTCAGGGTTAAGAGAGGAGACTACGTTGGCCCGTATTAATGGTGTCGACCTCCCGCGTGAGAAGCGCGTTGAGATCGGTCTGACCTACATTTACGGCATCGGCCGCACCACTGCGACGAAGATCTGCGTCGAGTGCAACGTTAACGTGGACACGCGCGTTAAGGACCTCACCGAGGATGAGGTTAACGCCATCCGCGATTATATCGATAAGAATCAGATCATGGTTGAGGGCGACCTCCGCCGTGAGCGCAACCAGAACGTCAAGCGCCTTATGGACATCGGCTGCAACCGCGGCCTTCGTCACCGCAAGGGCCTCCCGGTCCGCGGCCAGCGCACCCACACTAACGCTCGTACCCGCAAGGGCCCGAAGCGTCAGATCGGTGCTAAGAAGAAGAAATAAGGAGCGCTAGATAGATGGCTACTGCTAAGAAGAACGTTCGCGCTGCCCGTCTGAAGCGCGCGGACCGTAAGAACATTTCCGTGGGCCAGGCTCACATTCGTTCTACGTTCAACAACACGATCGTTTCGATCACCGATCCCCAGGGCAACGTCATTTCCTGGAAGTCGGCTGGCCAGGTGGGCTTCAAGGGCTCCCGTAAGTCCACGCCGTTCGCTGCCCAGATGGCTGCCGAGGCCGCTGCCAAGCAGGCCATGGAGCACGGTATGAAGAAGGTTTCTGTCTTCGTTAAGGGCCCCGGCTCCGGTCGTGAGACCGCCATCCGCTCCCTCCAGGCTGCTGGCCTCGAGGTCTCGAGCATCCAGGACAAGACCCCCATTCCGCACAACGGCTGCCGCCCCAAGAAGCGTCGCCGCGTGTAACTGAAAGGATCGTATCAATATGGCAATCGACAGGACTCCTGTTCTTAAGCGCTGCCGTCAGCTCGGGATCGATCCCGCTGAGCTCGGTTACAGCAGCAAGAAGGAATCTATCCGTCAGCCCAAGCGCCGTCGCAAGGAATCTGAGTACGGCATGCAGCTGCGTGAGAAGCAGAAGGTCAAGTTCATCTATGGCGTTCTGGAGAAGCAGTTCCACGGCTACTTCAACAAGGCCCGTAAGATGAACGGCGTCACCGGTGAGAACCTCATGATTATCCTTGAGTCTCGCCTCGACAACGTCGTCTTCCGTCTTGGCTTTGCCCGCACCCGCAAAGAGGCTCGTCAGTCCGTCCGTCACGGTCACTTCACCGTGAACGGTAAGCGCGTGGACATTCCGTCCTACCGCGTCAAGGCCGGCGACGTCGTCGCTGTCGGCGAGAAGTTCCGTGACCTCCTCCCCATCAAGGAGGCTCTGATTTCCTCCGAGCGCTTTGAGGTCCCTGGCTGGCTCGAGGTCGATATCGAGAAGCTGTCTGGTAACGTGCTCGCTCTGCCGACGCGTGAGCAGATCAGCGGTGATATCAACGAGCAGCTCATCGTCGAGCTCTACTCTAAGTAGTCCATCCGGGCTGCTGAGGCTGGAGGTAATACATGTCAGAATTCATTAGGCCTCAGGTTCAGGTCGAAGAGATCAACGAGACCTCTGCTCGTGTCTCCGTCGAGCCGCTCGAGCGTGGCTACGGCGATACGCTGGGTAACTCGCTTCGTCGTGTTCTTCTGTCCTCGCTCGAGGGTGCCGCCGTCGAGGCCATTCAGATCGATGGTGCGCAGCACGAGTTCATGACCATCCCTAACATGGTCGAGGATGTCACCGATATCGTCCTGAATGTCAAGGGTCTTGTCTTCAGGGCTCTCGGCACGACCGACGAGGCAACCGCCACCATCTCGGTTGACGGCCCTTGCGAGGTCACCGGTGCGGACTTCTTTATTCCGTCCGAGTTTGAGCTGGTCAACCCCGAGCAGCACATTGCTACGCTCACTGAGGGCGGCCATCTCACCATGAGCATGCGCATCGGCTATGGCCGCGGCTATGTTTCTGGCGAGGCCAACAAGCGCGACAACGATCCCATCGGTGTGATCCACGTCGACTCGCTGTACTCGCCGGTTTCCCGTTGCGCCAAGCTCGTTGAGGCTTGCCGTGTCGGTCAGCACACCGACTACGACCGCCTTGTCCTCGAGATCGAGACCAACGGCTCCATCGCCCCTCGCGACGCCGTGGTCCAGGCTGCCAATATCATCAACCAGCATATGGCCGCCTTTATGAACCTTGCCGAGACCCCCGAGGTCGAGGAGGAGGCTTCGATCTTCGCTCCCGAGGTCACCAACGACAACGCCGAGCTGGACAAGCAGATCGAGGATCTGGACCTTTCCGTCCGTTCCTACAACTGCCTTAAGCGCGCCAGCATTCACTCGGTCCGTCAGCTCGTTGAGTTCTCGGAGAACGATCTGCTCAACATCCGTAACTTCGGTGTTAAGTCGATCGAGGAAGTGAAGGACAAGCTTGAGTCCATGGGCCTGAGCCTGAAGGCTTAATGCTTCGCATATTTGAGGAGAAACTAGACCATGCGTCACAACGTTAAGAAGGGCCTGAAGCTCGGCACCGATGCGAGCCACACCAAGGCCATGAAGAAGAGCCTTGCTAAGGCCCTCTTCGAGAACGACCGCATCAAGACCACCGAGACCCGCGCTAAGGCGCTGCGTTCGGTCGTCGATCCGATCATCACCTGGGCCAAGAAGGGCGACCTGCACTCTCGTCGTCTGGCTATCGCCAAGCTCGGCGATAAGCAGCTCGTTGCCGAGATCTTCGACAAGGCTGCTCAGGGCATGTGGCAGGACCGCAACGGCGGTTACACCCGCATCATGAAGCTCGGTAACCGCAAGGGCGACAACGCTCCGATCGTTATCATGGAGCTCGTCACCGAGCCTTGCACGCCCAAGGCCAAGAAGGCTGCTCCGGCCCCCAAGAAGGCCGCTGCTCCCAAGAAGGTCGAGGCTGTCGAGGAGGCTCCTGCTGAGGAGACTGCTGAGTAGACATTCCGTCTGCATAGGCTATATTCGAGGGGTACGTTCGCGTACCCCTCTTTTTTTGTCGCAATACCGTTGCTTGTTTGTAGGGAGCGCCCATGACTGCGCCGTCTGATTTCAATTCGACCCCCGAGCTCGACGCCACCCTTGTATTTCGTGTGGCCTATGATGGCTCCTCCTATAGCGGATTTGCCGAGCAGCCGGGCCAGACGACGGTTGCGGGTGAGTTGCGCCGTGCAATCGAGACGTTGCTGCGTCGCCCAATCGATCTGACGTGCGCGGGACGTACCGATGCCGGCGTGCATGCGGTGGCCCAATACATCAGCGTGCCCGTAACGGACGCTGAGCTCGCCTTGACGCGCCGTAGGTGGCTGCGGGCTATGGATGCTCTGCTGCCCAAAGATATCGCCATAAACGAGGTCTACAGGGCCCGTAAAGGCTTTTCTGCACGTTTTGACGCGCGTTCTCGCACGTACACTTATCGCATCGCCGACCGTGATGCGCGACCCGTGCTGTCACGCGGTGCAGTGTGGTGGCATCGCTATCCCCTCGACGTCGATGCGATGGCGGCCGCCTGCCCTGCGCTTTTGGGCGAGCAGGACTTTAAGAGCTTTTGCAAGGTCGCTTCTGCCGTGGGCAAACCTACGCACCGCTGCGTAATGCGTGCCGAGTTTGGCCATGAGGTCGCCTTTGGCGAGGACATCCTCACGTTTACCATCGAGGGCAATGCGTTTTTGCATTCGATGGTTCGAACCATTGTGGGCACCCTTGTCGAGATCGGCATGCATCGCCGCGATCCCGAGTGGATGCGCGAGGTAATTGATGCCTGCGATCGCTCCGCTGCCGGTCCTACGGCGCCCGCATGCGGTCTTACCTTTATGGGCGTGGACTACGACCCCGCCGAGCTTGTGGTGCTCGATTAGGGAAGTGGCTGCCTGACGGCGATCTTTGTGTGCGGCGCCTGTGGGCGGGGCGTGTGCAACATCTGTTCTTGACGTGCATCGCGACGGGCGACCGCCCGCATTAATTAACGGGGTGTACCATGAACGACAGTTTGTTACTAGCTGTCGAGAGGACGGAAAACTTGGTTCGACGTGGTTCGCATCCGCGACTTTCGGTGATCCTGATTGTTGAGGGTTCGCCCAGCTATGCGATGCGCGCACTCGAGAGCATCCAAAACCAAGACCTCTACGATTTGCAAATTGTCGTCGTTTGCCGCGGCGTGGTAGCCGGTGTGCGCCATTCGCTCGAAGTTGCCGCCGACAGGGACATTCATATTGATTTGATTGATGTTGAGGACCCAGCGCCTGGTGCCTGCCTGCGTGCCGGCTTTGCGGCTTCGCGCGGCTCCCAGATCATTGCGATGAATGCCAATGAGTGGTTTGCGCCGCAGTCCCTTTCGCAGATGGTCGAAAGCTCCTGCGACGCTTCTGCTGACATCGTGTTTCCCTCTGTTTCGCTCGATCGCTACGATGTTCACCGCGAACGTCATTCCCGAGTTTTGGACGCGACATCCGTTTCTGAAGATGAGGACCGGGCGGCTTGCCTGACCCAATTGGTTTCCTGTGGTTTAATCCGACAGACCTCTGGCGTGCTGTATGATCGCGCCCTTTTTGAGGCGTGCCTTGCGCATGGCGATGCGTTTCGCACGGTGTCTTTTTTGACGTTCGCGCTTTCGCAGGCAAAGCGCGTTTCGGGATGTGGCCGTGCCCGTTTTCATGCAGTGGCGCCGTCGATTACGGAGACGTTTGACCCCACGATGTTTGCCAGGCTTTCTGATGATATCGGGGCGCTCGACAGGCTTGCCGACTCGCTTGCCGTCGCGGGCGGTGGCGATCAGTTGAAGCAGGTCTGCCAGCGGTATTACTACGCCGGCCTGGTTGCCTGCATCGAAAATTTGTGTCTGAGCCCCCATGGGGTGTCTTCAATAGAGCGTTCGGCCCGTTTGCATGATATGCTCGAAGCGCAGCGTACCCGTCAGATGGTTGTGGCTCTTAAGGGCAATCATCGGGGCTTAGGTCTGCTCTATGGTTCGATAGCTAGTGCCAAGCCTATGCGGTGTGCGTTGTATACGCATCTGGCGGCCTTTTTCAATCGTTCGGGCGTCAGGACTGTCCAGTAGCGTGATTTTCGAAATAAATTGCATGGAATTGTTTCGAAATGCGTTCTTATTCACTAAAACCCTCAAATAGCGCTAAACTATTCAATTACTAAGTGATTGTCTCCGCCATCTTTTGGAGTGAGGTTTTGTATGGCCAAAAAACGCAATGGGCGCCAGGATGCCATCAGAGATATTGTTCGCAATAAGGACGTACGTACGCAGCGCGTTTTGGTAGACGAGCTTCGCGCCATGGGTTTCGATTGCACGCAGGCGACCGTTTCGCGCGACATCGCGGACATGGGACTGCGTAAGCTCCCCGAGGGCATCTATGTCCTTGCCGAGGACCTGCATCTGCAGCGCATGGTTTCCGAGCTGGTTACCGGCGTACTGCGCACCGATAATCTGGTTATGATCAAGGCGCAGCCCGGTACGGCTTCTGGTATTGCCGCAGCGGTCGATGCCGCGGAGCTGCCCGACGTACTCGGCTCGCTTGCCGGCAACGACACGATCTTAGTCATTGCGCAGACGGCCGAGGACGGCGAACGCCTTGAGGCGCTCATCAACAAGCTGAGTAACTCTCACAAGTAGGGGATGCGTGGCACTGCTGCTGTGCCGATTGTTGCTATAGGTAATTGCCGAGGGCGTTGACGAAGGTCAGCGCCCTTTTGCATGCCGGCACCCGTTGCTCTATCGGTCCTGCAGCCGGGGCCGTCGTGGCATCTTGTGACATCTGCCGAAATAAAGAAGCGCCCGAGCAGCGTACGTGCTGCTCGGGCGCCTTGGTGTCAGATGCCGCTTTGCGTCTACTGGCCCGTAGAGGGGTCGGGCGTGGGCGTAGGATCGGGGGTAGGCGTCGGCGTGCCACCGTCGCCACCCGTGCCACCGTCGCCACCCGTGCCACCATTGCCACCCGTGCCACCGTCGCCACCTGTCGTACCGCTATCGCCGGTGGTGTTGCCGCCCGGGGTTTCAGTGGTCGTGGTTGTCGTTGTCGTTGTGGTGGTCGTGGTCTCTTCCTCTTCTTTTTCCTCGTCTTTATCCTCTTCGTCTTTCTTTTTGTTGTTTGTGCCGTAGAACTTCCAGACGTTATTGTTCTTGTACGTGGGAGCCGTTCCGGTCTGGAATTCCTCGCGCTCGGTGCCCGCAAGAACGGTGTTCATGAACTTCTTAAAGACGGGCAGGTTGGTGCTGTCGCCCAGCAGGTCCGAACCGTACTTTTGGATGGGAATCTCGCCTGCGGAATAACCGGTCCACAGGGCGCATGTCAGTTGCGGCGTGAAGCCGCAGAACCACAGGTTGGTGGTGTTGTCAGTGGTGCCCGTCTTGCCGGCATAGGGCTGGTTGACGTTCAGCGCGCCGGCGGCACCCGTGCCGCTGCCCTGCATGACGCCGGATAGAACATCGGTAACCGCGGCAGCCTCGCCTTCGGTGAGCACCTGCGTGGGATTGTCGGTGTGCTGGTACAGAACCGAGCCGGTACGCGAGTCGATCTCGGTAATGGCGATGGGCTGACGGTAGTAGCCACCGTTGGCAAACGTTGCGTAGGCAGATGCCATCTCGAGCGGTGAGATGGACCCGGTGCCGAGCGTCATGACGGGAACGTCCTCAATATTGTCCTTGGCGGGATCGATGCCGAGCTTTTTGACGAGCGACATGATCTTGTCATTGCCGATGGCTTCGGCCACCTGAATGTAGCCGGTGTTGGATGAGTATGCCGTTGCCTGCTTGAGCGTGATGTTGCCATAGCTCTGTTTGCCGTAGTTTTGCACCTCGGTCGTGGTGCCCTTGGCCTTGAGCGGCGAGTTGCAGTTGAGGGTGACGTTGGGGTTCATGCCGTTTTGGATGGCAGTTGCCAGCGTAAAGGCCTTAAAGGTGGAGCCGACGGGACGCTTGGCCGTGGCATGGTTTACGTGGTTCTCGTCGGCGTTGTAGTCGTAGCCGCCCACCATGCACTTGATGTAGCCGGTCTTGGGGTCAACGACGACCATGCCCATGTCCAGGCCGTCGAGCGAAAGCGTGTCGAGCTGCGAGCGCACAGCCTCCTCGGCCACCTGCTGCATGGTGGGGTCGATGGTGGTCTTGACGGTCAGACCGCCCTTAAAGAGCACGTCGGTGGAGAACTCCTGCTCAAGCAGCTGCTTAACGTAGGAGACAAAGTAGGGCTGAGAGTACACATCGACGCCACTGCCCGAAATCTCGGTCACGTTAAGCGTGATGGGCTCAGCCTGTGCGGCATCGTGCTCTTCCTGCGTGATGTGGCCCAGACGCAGCATGTTGTCCAGAACCTTATTGCGGCGGGACAGCGCCAAGTCGGGATTAACCGTGGGGTCGTACTGCGAGGGCGAGTTGGGAAGGCCGATGAGCAGCGCGGCCTCGCTCAGGGTGAGGTTGGCGGCGGTCTTGGACAGATAGGTCTCGGCGGCGGCCTCGATGCCATATGCTCCATGGCCGTAGTAGATGGTGTTGAGGTACATCATGAGGATCTCGTCTTTGGAGTACATATCCTCCATCTTGATGGCGATATAGGCCTCGCGCACCTTACGCTCGATGGTCGAGTCGAATTGTTCCTCCTGCAAGATGGTGTTGCGAACCAGCTGCTGGGTGATGGTCGATGCGCCCTCGTGGCCGCCGGTGAGGGTTGCCACCGATGCGCGTGCAATGCCCCAGAGGTCGATGCCGCCATGCTCGTAGAAGCGCTCGTCCTCAACGTCAACGGTGCCCTGCAGCACGTACGGGGACACTTGGTCCTTGGTGATGGACTTGCGGTTTTGCGTATAGAAGCTGGCGATCTTGTTGCCGTTGCAGTCAACAATTTCGGTAGGCTCGCTGACCAGATAGGCGTTGGCGTCGGTGTAGTCGGGCAGGTCGGACAGCCAGCGGTTGACGTTGCCGATCATGCCGATGCCAAATGCTACGCCCGCGATGAGCAAAAAGCCCAAAAGCGAGAGCAGGATGACGGGCAGGGCGTGCGTCTTAGAGCGACCGTGTCCCTGTCGTTGGCGAGGACCCATATATTGACCTCCAAGTATGTCGTGCCAGGCGGCGGGTATGCGTCGGGCAGGATGGACATAAGTTATTACACGATAAACCAATCGGGCCGCGCGAGGCCTCGTGTATGCTGGTTGACGGCAATTAACAGAGTGATTGCATACCTTGGTAAGGAGTTTGCCGATGGCGATTTGGGCGACGGAATCGAGCGAACAATGCGAAAGCGAGTTGGCGGCGGCTGAAGTGGCGCTGCCCGAACTGCTGGCGCCTGCTGGCGGGCTCGACCAGATGCTCGCGGCGATTGCGGCGGGTGCCGATGCCATCTATGCGGGGCTGGACGGATTCAACGCTCGAGTGAGCGCGCATGGCTTTAGCGATGATGAGTTCGCGCGCGGTTGTGCCGTGGCCCATGCCCATGGCGTGCGTGTGTACGTGACGCTCAACGTTTTCGTGTTCGATGATGAGTTTGCCGACGCCGTGGCGTTGGGGGCGCATGCGCGCGCGTTGGGTGCCGATGCGTTGATTGTGGCCGATGCCGGGCTGGCCTGTGCGCTTCGTGCGGCGATTCCGGGGGTCGAGATTCACCTGTCCACTCAGGCGGGCGCTCATAGCGAGGGTGCCGTGCGGTTGGCTGCCAAGGAGTTGGGCGTTGAGCGCGTGACGACTGCGCGCGAGCTGAGCGTTGCAGAGATTGAGACGCTTTGTGCTACTGGCGTGCCCATCGAGGTGTTCTGCCACGGCGCTATTTGCATTGGATACTCGGGTGCGTGCGGGTTCTCTGCCCTTCGACGTGGCCGCTCTGCGATGCGCGGTGATTGCACGCAACCGTGCCGTCTATCCTATGACCTGGTGGACGAGGCGGGGCAGAGTGTTGTCGCTGTCGAAGGGGATCGCCTGCTTTGTCCGCGTGACTATCTGGGCATCGCGCATCTGCCCGAGCTTGTTGCCGCCGGCGTGGCATCGCTCAAGATCGAGGGCCGCATGAAGAATCCCGACTACGTCTTTAACGTGGTGAGGGTGTGGCGTCGGGCGCTCAATATGCTGCGCGACGGCACATGGGATGCCGATGCGGTGCCGGCGCTTGAGCGCGAGCTGGGAAGGTCGTTCAACCGCGGCTTTACCGATGCGTATCTGCGGGGTCGTTCGGGCGCCGAGCTCATGAGCTTTGAGCGCGCGATCAACCAGGGCGTGCGCGTGGGCCACTTGGTGGCGGTGGGTCACGAAGAGGTGACGGTTGAGCTTGATGCCGCCGTGGCGGCGGGCGATACGCTCGAGATCCGATTTTACCCGGGTGCCGACGCGCGTCCCGATGTGCCCAAGCGCTGGCCACAGGTGCCTTGCCCCGTGGACGCCGCTGCGGGAGAGCGCATCGTCGTGCATTGCAAACGCAAGGTGGACGCGGGCTGCGAGGTCTATCTGATTCGCAGTGCCGGCGTGCTGGGGCAGACGGCAACGGTGTTGGAGCGCATGCGGGTCGAGGCAGATGCGGTCGCGCCTGTTGAGCAGTCCGTTGGGGTACTGCCGTTTGAGGGCGTTCTGGCAGATGGCGGTGTACCGACGGAGTTGGCGGGACCGGCGGAGCCGGCAAAGCATGAGGCTTTTGCTCGAATGGTCTTTGCCTGGGAGCTGATGGATTTGGATCCGCGCGATGAGCGGGATCTGTCCGATGCGACGGTGGTGCTCGACGAAGTGTGCCGCGCAGGCGATATCGAGCGGACTCGGGCGCTTATGCAGCGTGCCGGGCGTGTGGTTTGCCGCAACCTGGGGCAGGTGGCGATGGCCCGCGAGCTGGGCACGGCGTTTGACGTGGCGGCGCCGGTGTTCTGTGCCAATCGGGCCACGCTTGCCTGGCTGCGCGGGCTTGGCGCGGGGTGGGTATACTTGCCTGCCGAGCTGCTCAGCAATGATAGGGAGCGTATTGCCGAGCTGGCTGCTGAACCCGGCGTCTTGGGTCCGGTCGACGCCGACCGTCCCGAGCTCATGGTGTGCGAGCACTGCCTGCTGACCGCCGAGGGCGTCTGTGCCACCGATGCGACGGGGCAGGTCCGTTGCCGCGACTGCTTGCGTCGTCGGCAGGTGCGATATCTGGTCGAGCGTGACGGTACGCGTCTGCCAGTTGCCATCGACGCATGCGGCAGGACGAGGATTTTCCTGTCGTAGATGCTGCGTCGCGTCAGTTTGTTATCATAAGAGAGTTTATGGACTTCCAGCACCGCCGTTTTCGGCGAGGGTGCTATAGCAAAAGGAGGATACCCAATGCTGTCTGTTGACGAGCAAATGCGTATCATCACCTCGGGCGCCGCGCAGATCGTTCCCGAGGCCGACCTTCGCAAGAAGCTTGAGAAGGGCGAGCCCCTCAACATCAAGCTCGGCGTCGACCCCACCAGCCCCGATCTGCACTTGGGCCACGCCGTGCCGCTGCGCAAGATGCGTCAGTTCCAGGACCTGGGCCACAACGTCACCCTCATCATCGGCAACGGTACCGCGTTGATTGGCGACCCTTCGGGCAAGAATTCCACCCGTCCGCAGCTTTCGCAGGAGCAGATCGAGGCCAATGCCGAGACCTACGTGAGCCAGGCCATGAAGATCCTGGATCCCGAGAAGACCACCATCGTGCACAACGGTGACTGGATCTTGTCGATGGATCTGGCCGGTCTGCTGCAGGTGTGCTCCAAGTTCACCGTCGCCCGTATTCTCGAGCGCGACGACTTTACCAAGCGCTACCAGTCTCAGACGCCGATCGCCCTGCATGAGTTCCTGTATCCCGTGATGCAGGCTTTCGACTCCGTGCAGATCAAGGCCGACGTGGAGATGGGCGGCACCGACCAGCTCTTCAACCTGCTTGCCGGCCGTGAGCTCATGGAGAAGATGGGCATGGAGCCACAGATCGCGCTCACCATGCCGCTGCTCGAGGGCACCGATGGCGTCCGTAAGATGTCCAAGTCCTACGGTAACTACATCGGCCTGACCGACGCGCCCAAGGATATGTTCGGCAAGACCATGTCCATCCCCGACGAGATGATCGGCAAGTACTACCGCCTGGCGAGCTCGCTCACCCCGGCCGAGGTCGACAAGATCGACGCTGCCCTGGCCGACGGCTCCGCCGATCCCTATGAGCTCAAGCGCGCTCTGGGCCGCGACCTGTGCGACACCTACCACGGCGCCGGTGCAGGCGACGAGGCTCAGGCCGAGTTCGACCGCGTGTTCAAGGAGGGCCAGCTCGCCGACTTCCCCGAGAAGCACATTGAGCTGACTGTTAACGACGAGGGCCAGATCTACCTCGCCGGCCTGCTCAAGGACCTGGGCCTTTCGGCCAGCGCCGGCCAGGCCCGTCGCGACATCGACGGCGGCGGCGTCAAGATCAACGGCAAGGCCGTGGCTCCCAAGAGCTACAACATCGACCCCAGCGCCCTCAAGCTGGGCGACACCCTCTCCGTGGGCAAGCGCAAGGGCTTTAAGTTGGTCTAGCAAGTAGGTCAACCTAACATGTGCAATAGGGCCGCAGCCGGGATTCCCGACTGCGGCCTTTTTAGATGATCCCTTGGGGACGGAGGAAAACGGATCACCGAGGGGGTCGGTTTGGCCCGGTGATCCGTTTTCCTCCGTCCCCAAGGGATCATTTGGCAGTGCCGTTAAGCGGAAGGGGTGTTATCGGCGGCCTCCTTTTGGGCATACAATGGCTATTGGTTTGCTGCGGTGAAGGCATGTCCGCTCCGCAGCTTTTTTCTACGGTTAAAGGAGTATGTATGTCCGTTGAGGTCATGAGGTCTGTGATCGAGGCCGCCGAGGGTCGCGTGCCCGTTGACACGCTGTTTGCCAACGCACAGATTGTCGATGTGTACGGTCAGCGCGTGGCGCCCGGTAGCGTTGCCGTCAAGGATGGCGTGATCGTCGGTGTGCTCTACGATGGTCGCGACGATGCCGCCGGCACCTACGAGGCGACCGAGGTCATCGATTGCCAGGGCCGCTATCTTGCCCCCGGTTTTATTGACGGACACTTGCATATCGAGTCTTCGAACATCCGCCCTGCCGAGTATGCGCGCATGGCGGCGACGCGCGGTACCACCACCGCTATTGCCGACAGCCACGAGATCGCTAATGTTTCTGGCTTGGACGGCCTGCGCTTTATGATCGAGGACGGTCGTCGCGCTCCTATTTCCATCAAGTACATGATGCCTTCGTGCGTGCCCGCGCTGCCCGACGAGCAGGCCGGTGCCGTCATCACCGCTGCTGATATGCAGGCGTTTTTTGCCGAGCATCCGGGCGATGTCTTTGGTCTGGGCGAAATGATGAACCTGCCGGGCGTCTTTATGGCCGATCCCGAGACCTGCGCTCGTATCGACGCTGCCAACCAGACGCCGTCCAAACAGGTTGACGGTCACGCCCCGCTCGTTGCCGGCAAGGACCTCAACGCCTATGCCGCAGCAGGTATTATCGCTGACCATGAGTCGACGATTCCCGAGGAGGCGCTCGACAAGCTGTCTCGCGGCATGTACGTGATGCTGCGCGAGGGTACGTGCAGCCATGACCTGGCCAACCTGTCGCCGATGCTGCTGGAAAACCCCGCCCGTGCCCGCCGCTGCTGCTTTGCGACCGACGACCGCGCCCCTTCCGATGCGCTTGCGACCGGCATGATCGACAATGCCTGCCGCGTGGCTATCGAGGCCGGCATCGACCCGGTGGTCGCCATCTCCATGGCGTCCCTCTCCACGGCCGAGGCGTTTGGCCTGGATCACGGCTGCCGCGACCCGCACGAGCTCCGCGGCGCCATCGCCCCGGGCAAGCGTGCCGACCTGCTGGTGCTCAATGACCTGACGTTTGCCACGGCTCCGCATCGCGTATATGCCGCCGGTGCCCTGGTGGCGCAGGACGGTACCTTTGTGGGCGAGATTGCACCCGAGATGGCCGAGGTTGCGGCCCTTGCCGACGAGCTGCGCGCCTCCGTTAAGCTGCCGAAGCTTTCGCTCGACGTGTTCGACTATGCCTTTAAGCCGGGCGAGGCCGTGATCGACGTGGTGCCGGGTAAGGCCATCACGGGTATGGTTCGCCCCGAGAGTGCCGAGGGCCTGCGCCGCATTATGCTGATCGAGCGCCATGGCCGCGGCGTGTCGCTGCAGGCCGAGGGCGCCGACGGTGATGGTCCTGCGGGCCTGGGTCTTGTCGGCAAGCATATCGGTCGCGGCTGGGTGCGTGGCTTCACCATCACAGGCGGTGCCATCGCCTCGACGATCGGTCACGACTCGCACAACGTATGCGTGGTGGGCGACAATGCCGCCGATATGATGGCTGCCGTCGAGGCCGTGGGCCAGGGCGGTCACGTACTGGTGCGCAACGGCGAGGTCGTGGCGCGCATCCCGCTGGCGCTCGGCGGCCTGATGAGCGAAGGCACGGCCGAGGATGTCGCCGCGCAGCACGACGACTTTATGGTCAAGGCGCGCGCCATGGGCATCGAGCCGCCGCTCGACCCCATCATGGGCATCATCTTCCTGCCCCTGCCGGTTATCCCGACGCTCCGCATCCGCCCCGAGGGCATGTTCGACGTCACAACCTTCACCTACGCCGACTAGTCATCGGGGACGTTCTTAAACGTCTAGTCGCCTGCGACACTCTTTGACGTGTTGCCTGGCGCTGCGACCGTGGGACCTCTGACGCGCGTGAGCTATTTGCTAGGTCCTTGTAACGTTTGCGCCCGCGGAGTCTTACCTGAGCTCCCTTTGGGTACGTTGGAATTGGATACACGTTCGATTCCAACAAGCCCGAAGGGAGCTTTTCCATGTTTAAACTGATTGCATCCGATATGGACGGCACGTTGCTTGACGAAAACAGCCAGGTGCCTCCCGAGACCTACGAACTGATTCTGGCGCTACACGAGCATGGCGTGCATTTTGCCGCATCGTCAGGTCGCCGCTACGATCGCCTGTGCGAGTTCTTTGCGCCCGTTCGCGACAAGATGGACTTTGTCGCCGCTAACGGTGCCCAAGTCTACGCCGACGGCAAAATGGTAGACCGTGAGGTGTATTCGCACCTGGCGATTCGAAAGCTCGCCCAAGCAGTCGCGACGTTTCCCAATCTGCATCTTGCGCTCTTTGACCGAACCAAGTCCTTCCTGCTCGATGACGAGTGCAAGTTCGTGCGTGAGGTCGATAAGGACCTTCCCAATGCCGAGCGTATTTGGGAGCTGCCCGATCCCAGCGTAAATATCATCAAGGCGAGTATCTTTTGCGATGACGGTGTCGTTATGGACAGCGCCTACGTGCTACAGCGCGAACTTGGTCAGCTCTTTACTTTTGCGCCTTCGGGCAACGCGTGGATCGATGCTATGCAGCCCGGTGTGTCGAAGGCCTCGGGCATCGCGCAGCTCGCGGAACACTACGGCATTGGACGCGACGAGGTCATGGCGTTTGGCGACTCGATGAACGACTACGAGATCATTCGCTTTGTCGGCACGGGCTGCGCGATGGAAAACGCGCGCCCCGCGCTCAAAGCGGTTGCCGATCGCGTCGTAGGCTGCAACCGCGACCACGCCGTTCAGCAGGAGCTCCGTCGCGTGCTGGAGAGTCTCGCCTAATTCGGCAGATGGAGACGTTCCTTTTCTGTCGGCAGCCGGGGACAGTCTTTGCGGCGCCCCGCGAGGAGTGTCCCCAACGACTACTTAGCTACCCTGCCGGGTTGATGCTGCTAGGCGAGGGCGGCCATGATGGTGCGGGCGACGCCGTCGTGGTCGTTGTCGTATTCGGTGATGGCGTCGGCGGCCTCGCGGTCTTCGGGTTCGCCGTTGATCATGGCCATGCCGTGGCCCGCTGTCTGCAGCATGGGGATGTCGTTGATGTTGTCGCCGAACGCCCAAGCGTCGGCGAGACGCTCGCCCAGGTGCTCGCATAGCCACGTGAGGGCCGTTCCCTTGGTGGCGCCCTCGCCCATGACCTCGATATTCATGGCGTACGAACGCGTGACCTCAATGCCTCCGAGCGTGTCGAGCTCCGCCGCGATGGCGTCGCGATCGGCCGGGTCGTGCCAGTACATGGCGATGCGTTCGAGCGTCTCGACCTCGTCGATCTTGCTGTCGATATCCATGTCGATCGGTGTTCGTGTGCGCTTGAGCGAAGCCGCGATGTGGGGGTCGCCGACGCAGAACTCATCCAGACGCGCGTAGAGCGAGCGGGGGAGGAAGCACTGCCCATCCGCGAAGATATCGAAGGTCACATCGTGGCCGGCGGCGATGCGGTGGATGCGATGGGCAATGCCGCAATCGAGCGGTCGGCTCAAGATGCGCGTTGCGCGCGAGGTATCGGTGGACACATCGTCGTCGAGCTGCCAGACGCTGGCGCCATTGGCACAGACGGCATAGTGTACGGCGGGATGGGCGAGGATGGGCTCAAAGATGCCCGACAGCGGACGTCCCGTGCACGGTACAAACTCAATGCCGCGACGTGCGAGCTCGTCGAGCATCGCCCAGGTGGCGTCGCTCATCTGCTTGTCACTCGTCAACAGCGTTCCATCCATATCGGAAAAAACAATCATTCGATGCAGCCCTTTCTGCTGGCATAAAAAGCGTGGCCGAGGGCGGTGATGCCCTGACCACGCTCGAGTTCTATAACGGTCTGCGTCCTAGCGGTCGGCGAGCGGCTTGTACTCCAGCGGCTCGATCACCGGACGATAGGCCGGGCGAATAATACGGTGCGCGCAGAAGAGCTCTTCCATGCGGTGTGCCGACCAGCCGGCCATGCGGGCGACGGCGAATAGCGGCGTAAAAAGCGTCTCGGGTACGCCGAGCATCTTGTAGATAAAGCCTGTGTACAGGTCGATGTTGGCGCAGATAGGCTTGGTCATGCCGTGGTCGCGCATCACCTGCGGTGCCAGGCGCTCGATGCGCTCGATGAGCGCGAATTCCTCGCCCAGATCTTTCTTGGCAGCGAGCGAACGTGCGTAGTGGCGGCAGACCTCGGCGCGCGGGTCGCTCAGGGTGTAGACGGCGTGGCCCATACCGTAGATGAGACCCGTGCCGTCGAAGGCCTGCTTGTCGAGAATCTTGCCCAGGTAGGCTGCGACCTCGTCCTCGTCCTCCCAATTGGAGACATGTGCACGGATGTCCTCGTGCATGGACACGACCTTGGCGTTGGCGCCGCCGTGGCGCGGGCCCTTGAGCGAGCCGATGGCCGCGGCGTAGGCGGAATACGGATCGGTGGCCGAGGAGGACAGTACGCGGCAGGCAAACGTGGAGTTGTTGCCGCCGCCGTGCTCGGCATGCAGCATGAGCATCACGTCGAGCAGCATGGCTTCGTCGCGGGTGAATGCCATGCCGCCGCGCAACACCTGCAGGATGGTCTCGGCGGTGGAGAGACCGGGCGTGGGGTGCGGCACGTGAACCTCGGAGCCGCGAAGCTTGGCGACCGAGGCCATGTGTGCGAAGGCGGCGATGCGCGGGAGACGTGCGAGCATGGAAATGGCGACGTCGATTTCGTGCTCGGGCGTGATCACGTCTGGTTCGGCATCGAAGGCGTAGAGCAACAGTACGGCGCGCTGGAGCACGTTCATGATGCTCGACGACACCGTGGTCATAGGGAACTCTTTAACGTACTCGTCACTCAGGTGTCTAAAGGCGCCCAGGCGCTCGCAAAAGCCGTCGAGCTCTTCCTTGTTGGGCAGCGAACCCGTGATAAGCAGATAGGCGACTTCCTCGTAGCCGTAGCGATTCTCGGCCTGGGCATTGTTGACCAGATCCTCGATGCTGTAGCCGCGAAGCGTGAGCTTGCCCTGATCGGGCACGACCTTTCCGTCGACCTTGTTGTAGCCGTGCACATCCGAGATACGAGTGAGGCCCGCGACCACGCCCGAGCCGTCGGCATTGCGCAGGCCGCGCTTGACATTGTGCTCTTCGAACAAGCCCTCGTCATAAGGGTCGGTCGGCAGGCCGTGGTAGAGGCTTTCGCTCTCAGACGAAATCTGGCGGCTTGCTTCGTAATCCAGAACCAGTCGGCTCAAGTGGTCATCGAAGCGGTAATAGATTTTCTTGGCGTCGTAGGCCATGTGCGCTCCTCTCCGGGCCGTGTGGGGGCGGCGTGCTTGAGTGCAGATGCGCCGGCCTGTTCCTGCACGGCCTGTTCGCTACAGGCGGTACATAAAGTTAAAGACGTCCTCGCGCTGGATGGACACGTTGACGCCCGAAAGCTCGCCGGCCTCGGCCAGGGCCTCCTGCAGCTCAGCGAAGTCGAGCTTGGACTCGGCGGTATCGGCCAGCATGGTCATGGTGAAGATGTCCTCGATAATGGACTGCGTGATGTCGCGGATGTCGACGTTGGCCTCGCCCAGGACACGGGTGACGCCGGCGACGATGCCGGGGCGGTTCTTGCCAAGGACGGTGATGACGATACGGGAGGACGAGATCTCGGCCATGGGAAACCCTTTCGCGTGATTGCGGCGCGCGCGGGGCGCTCCGCTACGGTACAGTGTTCATCATTGTACCTGTCTGGCGCAAAAAAGGCGCGCTCGCTGCGGCGTTACATGCCTGCAACATGAGCGTAAGGGGGAAGGCCGTACGGGGAAGAGCCGTCTGGCGCGTGTCCGGCTCGTGTTGGGTTGATTTCCGATCTCAGCCGAACACATTGAGCGGACAGGCCGTTCCCGCAGTCAGCCGAACGCCTCCGACGGCTGATTCCGAACTGGAAGCGGAGGGCATCCCCGCCCTTCGGTAGGGGATACCGCTCCGCGGCGCATGCCGCGGGCGGCGCCCCTATCGGACCACCGTGACCTCAGTTGGGATGGGCCCAGCACTGCCGCGTACTCGGTGAGCTAGAGCCAACTGTTCGTCTTCACGTCGCGTATGGCGATATTTCGGTCGTCCGGCTCGGTGATGCCGTAGCCGAACGCCTGGAGCGTCTCGATGGACTCCTGGATCCTCTGTTGGAACATGGGACCCGGATCGACCCTCGGCCCGAGGTGCCCGCGCCAAAGGCACGGCGTGGCGCGCAGCATGTTATGGATTTTGGAGATGGGCTCGATGTCGGCGTAGACGTTGAGCGTCGCCATGGCGTCCTTGTGGCCGAGGATCGATTGGAGCGCCTTGATATCGCCGCCTTGGCGGATCCACTGCGTTGCGAACGTGTGGCGAAGGCCGTGGAACGTGATCAGCTCGTCGTTGGTGCCCATGAGGCCGTTGGTCTCCGAGAACGTCTTGAACGCCCTGCGGATATAGCTTGTCGTCGCGAAGGTCGCGCCCGGCTCCGACAGGATGTAGCAGTCCCCGATCTCGACCGCCCCGGTAAGGCCGCGCAAGCGCAGCTTTCCGCAGTCGATCTCGTGGGTCTCCTTCAGGAAGGGGAGTAGGCCGACCGGGTCGATGGGGATACCCCTGGCGTCATGGGTCTTGGTGTCCTTGATGAACGAACCCATTCCCTTCGCGTACGCCACCGAGTGTCTGATCGAGATCAGGCCCGTCTCGAAATCCACATCGCACCACCGAAGGCCGCAGACCTCGCCGATTCGCATCCCCGTGTGCAGGGCGAGTACGACCGCCCTCTAATCCTCGGCGGACCAATCGAGTCCGAACTCCTTTCGGGCATCCTCTTCGCTCATGACTTCGAGAAGGTCTCCGGGTTGGCAACGAAGGGCGAGGCATAGCTGCTCGAGTGTGTTGAAGCGAATGCCGCGAATATGCCCTTTTTTAATACGGGACAGGTTCACGGGCGTGGTTCCAATCCTTTCGGCAAGTTCGTTCGAGGAAATCTTTCGCTCGGCCATGATCTTGTCGAGGCGAACAATTACGGGCATGGCGTTTCCTTACGCAATCTCGTCGGAGTCGAGGTACAGCTCTCGGGCGTACAAGAAGAGCTGGGAAAGCATGAACAGGACGATGCCGAGAACCAGAGAGGTCCAATCGAATGATGAAGCGATCTCTTGGGCGCCGACGGCCCCCTCGCCGCCAAACATCGAAACGGAGGTTTTGAGTGAGCCGGCGTAGAGGCTGGTGGCAGCTTGAACAACGAAGAGAATGCCGAGCACCTTCAAGCATGTCGCAGACCCTTTCTTGAAGGGGTCTCCGCTCTTGATCGTCCACACGAGAACGGCGCTGAGGATGGTCGTAGCGATACCGATGACGGCAGGGACCAATGTCGAGATCGCAAGGGCTGGATACGCGGGGGAGTCTGCAATTACAGGGTTGTCGAGCACTTCGATTGCTGGCTTTAAGGAGAACGCCACTTGTGCGATGGCGGTGGCGCAAAGGGTCGCAGAGGCTATCGCACATGCGATGCGGAAGGAATGAAGCCGGGGAGTGCGATTGTCGGAACTCATAATAACCTCCGAAGAATTTAAAAAACTCAGGTTACTTTTTAACAGTTTATGTTAAATTGACTTTGCCGGCAAGTAATAAGGGCCGAGCATTTTGTTCGGCCCCTCTGTTCCGACTGGATGAGGTTAAGGTTGGCCATGAATATGCTCAAAATCTCGAAGGCGATCTTTAGGTCGCTTCTCTCCTCCAGGTCGCTCTGTGTTGTCGTTGTTGCGTTGATGGTTCTTTGTGCTCTGCCCGTCTTCAGGAGCGCGGCTGGCATCGACGGACGGGTCGAATACCTCGAGTCGGGAATAACCCGTGTTGAGCAGGAATTGTCAGCATCCTATGCGGATGCGCTTGTGAATGCGGGGGAGGACGGTGTCTATACCTCTTCATCAAGCATGCCCGCGCTTCTGTACCCTCTTGCCGCGGGACGTCTTATCTTGGCACCGCTCTCTCCCCTACTTCCGTTTCTGCAGATATCGGATGGAGAGTACACCTATTATGACGGATCGAAGGAGTACTTGCTATGGGTCGCAACGGCCGTTGCCGTCTCGTTCCTTGCCGCGCGTCTTAACAAACGTGAAAAGCTCATCATCCAGGCACCGATGGGCGAGCTGGGTAGACTTGTTGCATCGAGCGTATGGGCGAGTGTTTTTGCAATGCTTGCCGTCCTCGCCATCAATCTTCCAGGGATAATCGCCGCGCTTGTGAAGAATGGCCCGGGCTCGCCGTTCTATCCGATAGGCTACATTCAATATGCGACTCCGGTTATCAAACCGGCTTGGCTGGTGTTCGCGCAGACGGCCATCTTGCAATTCTTGGTGGCAGCGTTCATCTCGCTTGTCGTTCACCTTGCCGTGAAGATTGCCAATAACCCTACGCTTGGAATCGTGTTCGTATGTGCCCTGATGGGGGTGACGATGGTTCCCGGGTATTACGGAAGATCCATCGCTTTACGTGAGTTCGCCCTGTTGAATCCCCTTACGTATGCGAACACTGAGTTGACCGTCGGCGCCTATAGCCCGTACCCGACAACGCAGATAGTGAATCTGCCTGGACTTTGCTTCGAGCGTGGCGCGATTGCCCTCGTATGCGCAATCGGGATCGAGGTGCTGGCAATTAGCCTGCTTTGCGTTGCTGGAAAGAGCGGCTGCGCGTGCCCGATATCCCCGATTTGTCTTGAGAGAGGTTCCTTCACTGCATCGAGAACGGCAACTCGTTCGAGCGCTTGTGCCTCCGCCGTTGCATACGTAAGAACGATGGGGAAACTGCTCCTGCGTTCTCCTACCCTCGCCGTATGCGCGATTGCAATGTCGACGACGATGCTGGCCCCGGCTCTGGTCGAGATGTTTCCTGACGCTGATAACGTTTCCGCTGTTCGGTATAGGGATGGGGAGCTCCGTTCAATAGATCGGTATCTAGAGCAGAACGCTGCGAATATGGACGTCGAGGGCAAAGCGGCCCTGGAAGACATGCGGGATGCTCTTTCGGGTTTCGTGTACGCGCCTATGCCTGCGGAGGGGTTTCGAAGCCTTGCGACGTACGAGCGCGCTCGAGGTGAGCTGGGCGCGGCAGATGCGACTCTCCTGCAATCGATCGGAATCGAGCCGGAGACTCCTTCTCGTGCGGAGGCGCGCGCCCTTCTGCTTGAGTCGATCGCGAGCTTGCCGGAACCCAAGGTTTACGAGTTAAGTACGAAGATGCCCCCATTAATCCTCCTTTCGTATCTCCAGGCAGCGCTTCCCTCCTTATTTTTGCTGTTGCCCGTGGTTGTCACATCGCTCGCGTGCACCCACCTGCAGTGTCGTTCCCTTCTGGTTCTCCAGATCCCCGCAACAGCGCATGTGCGTTTTCTGACGGCTGTTGCGCTGGCTCTCCTGCTTGGCTTGGTGCTGCTTTTGGTGTCGATGGTTCCCGCTGTCGTTGTGTCCGTGATTAAGAACGGTGCGGGTGGATCGGAGTATCCCGTCGCTCTCATTCGGGCGGGAGCTTCGACAACGTCCATGGTGGGGGAGGCGGTGTTGTGCAGTATTCCGTTGCTGGTCATGGCATACGGCGTGATTTCCGTCGTCGCTGCGTTGACAGCAGCGATTAGCCGCAACCCCGTTGTCACCGGAATGGTTTGCGCGGTTCTCTTGGTGTTGGGTTCGTTGAGCGCTCATGTTGAAAGCGTGGGCATGGGCGTCGCGCTGCTGGCTCCATTCGCCTCGTTTGATCCCGCTTCCCAGGTGGGGACGATTGGGTTCCTTGGGCGAGGGACGAACGCGATGCCTTTTGGAGAGGTCGTCGGCGCATCGGGCGCTCTGCTGGTGGTCTTGGGCGCCGTATCTCCGTTGATGGTGCGCCTGAGTGTTCCAAAGATCGAAAGGGGATGATCTCGATGATTGACCTTCAAACGCTGACGATCTCTTATGGAAAGAAGGTGCTCGTAGATTCGGTGAACGCTGAGTTTGCCCCGGGTACGGTCTACGGTCTCGTCGCTCCGAACGGGCATGGAAAGACGACGTTGCTGCGTGCGATGGCAGGTTTGCCGGGTCCTCGCGTGGACGGGAGCATCGTTCTGGATGAGGTGCAGGGTACGGGTGCGAGAGAGGTCCGTTCTATGATCTTCTATGCACCTGGTGAGGGGACGCTGCTGTATCCCGGATTGCGTGCGGAAGATCACCTCAAGATGGTTTGCGATATGTGGCCGCACGCTCGCGATATCGAAGAGATAGTGGAACAAACGCAGATAGGCGAGTTCGCGAAGATGAGGACCCGCACTCTGAGCCAGGGCATGAAGCAGCAGCTTACCCTGGCGATTGCGTATGCGACGGGCGCGCGGTACCTTCTATTAGATGAGCCCATGAACGCGCTCGACCCCAGCAGGGTGGACTTGCATTCCGAGATTCTCAGGAAGCTGGCCGATTCTGGTACGTGCATCATCATGTCATCCCACATCTTGGATTCGGTCGATAGGCTGTGCGATGAGATTCTGTTTTTGAAGGATGGGAGGCTCATTAGAAGCATTCCGCAAGATGATGCTGCGCCGAAGTCTCCTGGATCCCATTTCGCAAAGCCTGCCGGACGCGCCGAGGGTGCGCTAAGCACGTATCGGCGACTCTACGAAAAGGGCGGGTAGAAATGCAAGTTAAAAATCTATGTGGTCAATATGATGCCGTTGAACCCGCGTATCGATACCGCTCAGCCATTCGCCTCGCCCCCATCGCACGCATCTTCATTCGGTCTGTTACTTTTAATCTAACGATTCTTTGAGGAATGCAGGTGCTTCTGAATGTACTGTCGACTTCTTCTCAAACTAATCCTAAGAGACAAGGCCGTATGGATTTCCACGCTCGTTCTTGCTGCAGCCTTTTCCGTCCCCATTGCGTTCAATTCACCCATCTACGGCCCCTTCTTTATGAAGCAGGGCATGCAGGGCTTTGTCGACGCATTCAATACGCGCGCGCCCCAGGCCAGCGGCACAGACCTATCTCCAGAGCAGCAAGATGACGCTGAGCTTGCAAGATACGCGAACGCCGCCCTCGCCGCTCAAACCGACGCCGCCTTTCTCGACTCTGCCGAGAGCTACTACGCGCTCATGGACGAGGGCTTCCAATCCGGGTCCATCGTGGGGGACCAGGAGACCAATGACGCAGAGCTCGCATATTGCCGCGCTCTGAGCAGCTCCGGCATCGCGGATATCCCGGCCTCCGCAAACGACCTGCCGTTCCTCTCCTTCCTGCCCTACGCCATTGCCCAGGCGCCGTCCTTCCTTCCCTTCATCCCCTTCCTTCTCTCGTCGATACTCGTGCTCGGCGCCACAAGGCCCGGGACCCTGGCGGCAAAGGCGCCCGTGCCCAAATTCCGGCGCCTTATCCAGATCGTGTTTTCGATAATCGCCGCGGGGGCCGCGATGCTCCTCGCCGGCCTTGCGCCCGGGAGTATTTACGCCTTGGCCCTAAACGGCTTCGGGCAGATCGGGTACCCGATCGCCTTCTTCCATAACGGCGCGCTCACTACCACGACCGCGGGAGACGTCTTCACGACCATACTTCTCGCGCTGCTCGCGGGTGGAACCTTGATATCCGTTTGTTCCGTCGTCCTATCGACCGCAACGAGGCGCGTCTTCGCGGGCCCCCTTACCTCCGCGTTGCTTGTCGCGGCCCCGGCATTCCCGTTATTGTCCGATTCGGCACTGGGGCATAATGCCGCGCTCGAGCTCCTGCCGCTGGCCGTGTTCTCGCCTATCGAGGCAACGGGTTACGTAGGATGCTTCCCGACAGAATTCATTGACTCCGGTTCAAGCGGTGCATCGATGCTTGCCGTGGCCCTGATATACGTCGCGGTCTTTTTTGCGGTCGGCGCCGTTGCGACACGTTCGCCCAAACAGTCTGAACCCGCGAAAAAGCGCCATGGGCTCGAGCTTCTGGACGTGAGCGTGGGATACGGAAGCACGACGATACTTTCAATCGGATCGCTTTTCCTGAGCCCGGGAACGGCGGCGGGCCTCATTGCTCCCAACGGCTCGGGGAAAACCACCTTTCTTGAAGCGCTGTCGGGCCAATTTCCCACCCGTATCCACTCGGGAAGCCTGGTGGCAGACGGAATCAGCCAACGTCAATCAGCCGAATTTGCAGAACTCGTCTACCTGAGCTCTTCAGGCGGCACGGATCTCTATCCCACGCTATCAGCCCTCGAGCACCTTGCTTTCGTTAGGGATGCGTGGAAATCGGCCGCCGACATCGACTCGCTCTGCAGCTCCCTCGGAATCTCCCCATATCTCGACAAGCCGGCCCGTAAACTCTCGACGGGAATGAAGCAGCAGGTAAAGCTTGCCATGGCGATAGCGACCGATTGCCCGTACCTCATCCTCGATGAACCGCTGAACGGCCTCGATCCGGGAAAGCGGAAAACCTCCTGCGACGCGATGCGCAGCGAGGTGGCGCGGGGACGCAGCGTGCTCATTTCAAGCCATCTGCTCGACGACCTGGCAGACCTCACCAACTCGTTCTACTTCATCGAGGCCGGCACGCTCGTGGAAAAGATCAAGTCGTCCTCGCAGACGCTCAAGCAGGAATACCTCGATACATACGAAGGAGGTGAATGACATGAAACTATTTGAACAGCTGAAGTCCAACGCGTCGCGCATGGCTGTCTACGCCATCCTCGTGGCAACGGCTTTATGCGGAATCGCGGCACCCGTCTATGCGCTCAACGGGGAGAAAGGCGATGTCGAACCCGCGTACATGGCTTCGACGGTTAAGGACCGGTACAAAGCCTTCTCTGGAGACACGTTTTACGTAGCAGAGTACGACACGACCTACCGTCAGCTTCGCTACAACAAGGGCTACGACTATCTAGGCGCAAAGGCAATCAGCTATACGTCGGGTTGGTACGGCTCAAACTATGGACACATAACCCAGTTCAAGTGTAACTACCGTGTGTACAACTAAAGCAACCGGCCGGGACGAGGGGTGACGCAAAAGCGTCGCCCCTCGTTTTTAACCATGTCAACTGAACCTAGTTCAGTTTGGTTGATTTCCGATCTCAGCCGAACACATTGAGCGGAAAGGCCGTTCCCGCAGTCAGTCGAACGTCCCCGGGGCCCTTCTCAGGCCCCGGGGACGGCATTTTCCCAGTTGAAGGAACGGTGGAGATGTGTTTCGATGGGTCAGATTCGTGTCGTTCCGAAAAGACCGTGAACCTTTTGTGGGACACGCGGCGCCGTGGTACCATAGCCGAGTTTGTTGTCTTGGTCGGAAACCAAGACGCCTTATGCGCTGATCGGTAACCAGCGCCTGACCAATAAGGAGTCCTACCATGAAGCAGGGTATCCATCCCCAGTATGTCGAGTGCACGGTGACGTGCTCCTGCGGCAACACCTTCAAGACGCACGCTACCGTGTCCGAGATGAAGGTTGAGCTTTGCAACGAGTGCCACCCGTTCTACACCGGCCAGCAGAAGTTCGTCGACACCGGTGGACGCGTCCAGCGCTTCGCCGACAAGTTCGGTGGCGCCGCTGCCGCCCAGCTCAAGAAGGCCGAGGAGGCCAAGGCTGCCAAGGCTGCCAAGGCTGCTGAGGCCGAGGCCGCTCGCAAGGCCGCCGCTGAGGCTAAGGCTGCCGAGAAGGCCAAGCGTGCTGCTAAGTTTGCCGAGGAGGCTGCCAAGCAGGCCGCCGAGGCTCCCGCAGAGGCTCCCGTCGAGGAGGCCGCTGCCGAGGCCGAGACCACCGAGGCTGCTGAGTAAATAGCTCGCCGAGGAATCGCTCGCATTCATGGCAAAAGGGCCGTGCATCCAATTGGGTGCGCGGCCCTTTTCTTGTTGGTGCAAACTAACCTGTCCCCATTGCACCAGATTGGTGCGAAGGGGACAGGTTGGTTTGCACCAAATGACAGAGAGACGGCGTTTGCTCAGATAAAACTTGCCAAAATAAACCTGTCCCATTGTGGCAGGTTGGTCATAGTTATTACGTGGCGGTCGAGGTCGACCGTATAGGCCGCGCCTTGTTTGGCTAAAGTACAATCATCTGTGTTTAACTCGCCCGCAGCCGCACGGCGTGGGCGATGGCCAAAAAGGAAAACCACATGGGATTCATGTCAAAGCTGCTGTCCTTTGGATCCGATAAGGACCTTAAGCGCTACTACAAGATCGTCGACCAGATCAACGGTCTTGAGCCCCAGTTTGAGAAGATGACCGAGGAGGAACTCCGCGGCCAGACCGATAAGTTCCGCGAGCGTTACGCCAACGGCGAGTCGCTCGACGACATGCTCCCCGAGGCCTTTGCCACCGTGCGTGAGGCTTCCAAGCGCACCATGGGTATGCGCCACTTTGACGTGCAGCTCATTGGCGCCATGGCACTGCACGAGGGCCACATCGCCGAGATGAAGACCGGCGAAGGTAAGACCCTCGTCTCCACGTTGGCCGGCTATCTCAACGCTATTGCCGGCAAAGGCGTGCACGTCGTTACTGTCAATGATTACCTTGCCAAGCGCGACTCCGAGTGGATGGGCCGCATCTATAAGTACCTGGGCATGACCGTCGGTCTGCTCCAGAACAACATGCCGCTCGAGCTCAAGCGCCCGGCCTACCAGGCCGACGTCACCTATGGCACCAACTCCGAGTTCGGCTTTGATTACCTGCGCGACAACATGGTTACCCGTCCCGAGCAGCGCGTGCAGCGCGGCCACCATTACGCCATCGTCGACGAGGTTGACTCCATCCTGATCGATGAGGCTCGCACCCCGCTGATCATCTCGGGCGCTGGTACCAAGTCCGCCAGTACCTACAAGGACTTCGCGCGTGCCGTGCGTGGCCTTGAGCGCGGCGAGGACGTGTCGCACGATATGCTTACCGCCACCGAGGATGTTGAACCCACGGGCGACTACGTCATGGACGAGGCCAAGCACACCATCGCCGCCACTGAGCGCGGTCTTAAGAAGATCGAGCGCCGCCTGGGTATCGATGACATCTATGCCGATCTCTCCGGCCAGCTGGTCAACCACCTGCAGCAGGCGCTGAAGGCCCAGTACATGTTCCACCGCGACAAGCAGTATGTGGTCACCAACGGCGAGGTCAAGATCGTCGACGAGTTCACCGGCCGCATTATGGAAGGCCGCCGTTACTCCGAGGGCCTGCACCAGGCCATCGAGGCCAAAGAGGGCGTGCTCGTGCGCGAGGAGAACCAGACGCTGGCGACCATCACCCTGCAGAACTACTTCCGCCTGTATGACAAGCTCTCCGGTATGACCGGTACGGCACTCACCGAGGACGCCGAGTTCCGCGAGATCTACAAGCTGCCCGTCGAGGTAATCCCCTCCAACAAGCCCGTGCAGCGCGTGGACCACGAGGACCTGGTCTACCGCACCATTCAGGCTAAGTACAACGCCGTTGCCGACGACGTTGAGCGTCGTCACGCTAAGGGCCAGCCGGTCCTGGTGGGTACCGTCTCCATCGAGAGCTCCGAGAAGCTGTCCGCCGCCCTCACGAAGCGCGGTATCGCGCACGAGGTCCTCAACGCCAAGCACCACGAGCGCGAGGCCCATATCGTTGCCCAGGCTGGTCGCTATGGCGCCGTGACCATCGCTACCAACATGGCCGGCCGCGGTACCGACATCTTGCTGGGCGGTAACCCCGACGAGCTGGTGCGCGAGCGCCTGGAGTACGAGGGCCTGACCATGGAGGACGTAACGCCCGAGCAGCTTGAGCAGTTTAACGCCGAGGCCAAGGAGACTTGCAAGGCCGAGCGCGAGCGTGTTCTTGCCGCCGGCGGCCTGACCGTTATCGGCACCGAGCGCCATGAGTCCCGCCGTATCGACAACCAGCTGCGCGGCCGTTCCGGCCGTCAGGGCGATCCGGGCGAGACCCAGTTCTACCTGTCGCTCGAGGACGATCTGATGCGTCTGTTTGGCGGCGACAAGATGGACCGCGTCTCCAAGATGATGGTCACGGCTGACATGGGCGACGATATGCCCATCCAGCACAAGATCATCTCCAAGGCTGTCGAGAGCGCCCAGCACAAGGTCGAGAGCATCAACTTCTCCATGCGCAAGAGCGTCCTTGAGTACGACGACGTCATGAACAAGCAGCGCCAGGTCATCTACGCTGAGCGCAATAAGATTCTGGACGGCAAGGACCTGACCGACCACATCACCGAGGTCATGCACGACACCGTGTACCGCTGCGTTCAGGAGTTCTGCACCAAGGACAGTCACGATGGCGAGCGCGACCTGGAGGGCCTGCGCAAGTGGGTTGTGGAGCTCACCGGCCACATCGATACGCCGAAGTTCCCCGACGAGGATTATGAGGCTCTGGCTGCCGATGTCCTGGCTTACGTAGAGAAGTGCTACAACATGAAGGCCGAGCGCTTGGGCGAGGACCTGATGCGCGAGCTCAACACCCAGGTCATGCTGCGCGTCATCGATACCCGCTGGATGAACTACCTGCAGGAGATGGACTATCTCAAGACCGGCATCGGCCTGCGCGGCTTTGGCCAGCGCGACCCGCTGGTCGAGTACAAGACCGAGGCCTACGGCGCGTTCCAGATCCTCGTCGACACCATGTACGAGGATTACCTGCGCACGGTTCTGCGCATCGAGATCAAGGCTGCCCCGCGTGCCGTGGAGCACAAGGAGGAGCCCGCGCTCGAGGGTGCGCACTTCTCCGGTCCTGCCGAGGTCGATGGTGACAACGGCGACTCGGTGCTGCGCAAGCAGGCGCAGGTGCAGGCCCGCACGGCTGTCCAGGGTGGTCCGGCTGCCGTCAACAACGGTGGCAAGGTGACCACCTATCGCAAGTCCGAGAGCGACGATCCGTACGTCAACGTGGGCCGCAACGACCCGTGCCCCTGCGGTAGCGGCAAGAAGTTTAAGTACTGCCACGGCAGGAATCGTTAATGGCTGAGGCTTTAGAGGTAACGCCCGCCGAGCTGGACGCGTTTGCGGACCGGCTCGGCGAGGTCGAGTCATATCTCCACTTGGACGAAAAGCGCACGCGCGTGACCGAGCTCGAGGCCAAAAGCGTGGCCCCCGGCTTTTGGGATGACGCCGACGCCGCCCGTGTCACCATGGAGGAAATCGCGCGCACCAAGGAAGATATCGCTGCCGTGGACAACGCGCGCGGCGAGCTTTCCGATGCCCGCGCCGCGCTGGAGCTTGCCGAGGAGATGGGGGATGACCCCGATGCCGCCGCCCTTCGCGAGGAGGCTACAGCCACGGCTGAGCGCCTGGCCCGTGCCATCGATGAGCTTGAGCTTTCGAGCTGGTTTACCGGTGAGTTCGATCACGGCGATGCCATTGTGACCATCAAGCCCGGACAGGGTGGTCTGGAGGCCCAGGACTGGACCTTCATGCTCTTTAAGATGTACATGAAGTACTGCCAGCGTCGCGGCTGGAAGGTCACGATTAACGACTGCCCCGCTGCTGAGGTCATCGGCATCGACCGCGCGACCTTTACCGTCGAGGGCAAGGACGCATTTGGCATGCTGCGCGCCGAGGCCGGCGTCCACCGCTTGGTTCGCATTAGCCCCACCGACGACAAGAAGCGCCGCCAGACCACGTTTGCCGGCGTCGAGGTCATCCCCGTGCTACCCGATGATATCGACATCGAAATCAGTCCCGATGACATCCGCGTGGACGTGTACCACGCGAGCGGCCCGGGCGGTCAGGGCGTTAACACCACCGACTCCGCCGTGCGCGTGACGCATTTCCCCAGCGGCATTGTGGTCACCTGCCAAAACGAGCGCAGCCAGATCCAGAACAAGGCCGCGTGCATGCAGATCCTCAAGGCTCGCCTGTACGAGATTGAGCTCGAGAAGCGCGCCGAGGCCCTGGATGAGATTCGCGGACCCAAAACCACGATTGGTTTTGGCAACCAGATCCGCAGCTACGTGCTCTACCCGTATCAGATGGTTAAGGACCTACGCACGGGCGTTGAGACCAGCAACGTCGAGGCAGTTCTTGACGATGGCGACCTGGACCCGTTTGTTATTGGCTACCATCGCTGGGCCACTGGCAACGCTGACGCAGAGATCCCATCTGCATAAACCGCCCGGTTTATGTGGAAATGGATAAAACCCTCCGAGCAGGGTGGTTTTGTATCCAAAGCAAACCCTGCGCAGGGGTGGTTTTTGTTCGGCGAATCGGTAGAATCGAATACAGCAAGAAGTTCGAAGCGCATCCGTTTGGGTGCGCTTTTTTGAGGGGGGTAGCATGGCATATCGTCTGGACATCAAGCGCATTCTATCGATGAACTTCTTTCACGACCTGCCCCAGATTATGTTGGGGTGCGCTCTGGCCGCTATTGCGACCGACCTGTTTTTGATTCCCAACGGCCTTGCTGCCGGTGGTGTTACGGGCCTTGCCACCATTATCCAGGCGGTCGGCGCATCGCGCGGCATATCGCTTCCCGTTGGTATTCAGACGATCGTGATGAACGCCTTGCTGTTGCTGGTCGTTATGCGCGAGGGCGGCATGTTCTACGTGGTGCAGACCGCGACGGGCTTTGTGCTGCTGGGCTTCTTTACCGATCTGTTCGCCCCGTTTGTAGCACCTCTGGCGGATGCGGACCTGATGCTCCCTGCCATGTGGGGCGGCATTATTACAGGCATCGGTTACGGCATAGTGCTGCGCGCCGGCGCCAACACCGGCGGCTCGGACACGATTGGCCAAATCATCTCGCGTAATACCTCGCTGCCCGTGGGCTCGACCGTCATGGCGATCGATGTTGCCGTATGCGCGCTGTCGGCTCCGGTCTTTTCAATCGAAAATGCACTATATGCAGGCCTTTCGATGGTCATTAGCGGCTACGTGATCGATGCCGTGGTCGATGGTGGCAACAAACGCCGTATGGTACTCATCATCTCGGACAAGTTCCCTGATATCGCTGCCGATATCATGTATGGCCTGGGTCGTGGTTGTACCAAGTTTAAGGCGACTGGCATGTATTCGGGTGCCGAGAAGCCGGTGATCATGGTCATCGTGAACCGTCGAGAGCTCAATACCCTCAAGACGATCGTGCGCGAGCGCGATCCTCACGCCATTGTGACGGTCGCCGACGTTACGGAAGCTTTCGGCGAGGGATTCAAGGACATTAGCGCGTAGGGCCGACCGCGTCCCATCCAAAAGACGTTCACATTGATAAACCGTTTCATCAGCGGTTCTGCCTGCTAAATTGTTCAAATAATGATAAAAAGTCTGGTAAAGCCATCAGTTTCCAGCATAATGAAGGACGTACGTGCATCGCGGCTGGGTTGGGATTACCTTTCCATGCCGTGCGCATCTTGTCTAAAGAGGATGAAAGGAAGGCACAATGAGCGACGAAGAGCTCAAAAAGGTTGCCAACGAGGTAAGGAAGGGCATCGTCACCGGCGTGCACGCTGCCAAGTCCGGCCATCCGGGCGGTTCGCTCGGCGCTGCCGACATCATGACCTATCTGTACTTTGAGGAAATGAACGTCGACCCGGCCGATCCCCGCAAGGCCGACCGCGATCGCTTCGTGCTTTCCAAGGGTCACTGCGCGCCTGGTCTGTACGCCGTGCTCGCCGAGCGTGGGTTCTTCCTCAAGGAGGATCTTGAGACGCTGCGCCACATCGGCAGCCACCTGCAGGGCCATCCCAACATGAACGACACTCCGGGCGTCGACATGTCCACCGGCTCGCTCGGCCAGGGCATCTCCGCCGCCGTGGGCATGGCCGTTGCCGCCAAGCACTGGGGCGATACTTATCGCACGTACGCCCTGCTGGGCGATGGCGAGAGCGAGGAGGGCCAGGTCTGGGAGGCCGCCATGTTTGCCGGCAACCAGCAGCTCGACAACCTCTGTGTGATCGTCGACCACAACGGCCTGCAGATCGACGGTCCCGTCGAGGAGGTCAACGACCCCATGCCGCTCGCCGACAAGTTCCGCGCCTTTAAGTTCCACGTGGTGGAGCTTGCCGACGGCAATGATTTCGATCAGATCCGCGCCGCCTTTGCCGAGGCTCGCGCTACCAAGGGCCAGCCGACCGCCATTATCGCCGAGACCCTGAAGGGCAAGGGCGTGTCCTTTATGGAGAACCAGGTTGGTTGGCACGGCAAGGCCCCCAACGATGAACAGTTTGAGCAGGCCATGGCAGAGCTCACGGCCGCCGGAGAGGAGCTCTAGGATGGCAGACGTCAAGAAAATCGCCACGCGCGTAAGCTACGGCGAGGCCCTCGTCGAGCTCGCCAACGAGCACGATGACTTTGTGGTCCTCGACGCCGACCTGGCCGCCGCCACGCAGACCGGTAAGTTCAAGGCGGCCTGCCCCGACCGCTTCTTCGATGTGGGCATTGCCGAGAGCAACCTGATGGGCGTCGCCGCCGGTATCGCGACCACCGGTCGTGTTGCCTTCGCGAGTACCTTTGCCATGTTCGCTGCCGGTCGCGCCTTTGAGCAGGTTCGTAACTCCATCGGCTACCCGCACCTCAACGTTAAGATCGGTGCCACGCACGCCGGTATCTCGGTGGGCGAGGATGGTGCCACGCACCAGTGCTGCGAGGATATCGCCCTCATGCGCGTCATCCCCGGCATGACTGTGATCGTTCCGGCCGACGATGTCGAGGCCCGCGCCGTGACGCGCGCCGCCTACGAGTGCGACGGCCCCGTGTACATGCGCTTTGCCCGTCTGGCCTCGCCGGTTATCAACGACCCCGAGACCTACAAGTTCGAGTTGGGTAAGGGCATTGTCATGCGCGAGGGTGCCGATGTGACCATCATCGCCTGCGGCCTGATGGTCGGCGAGGCTCTCGAGGCCGCCGAGCAGCTTGCTGCCGAGGGCATCGATGCCGAGGTCATCAACATGCACACCATCAAGCCCATCGATGCCGACCTGATCGTCAAGAGCGCCACCAAGACCGGCCACGTCGTGACCGTCGAGGAGCACTCTGTGATCGGTGGCCTGGGCAGCGCCGTTGCCGACGTCCTGTGCGAGCAGTGCCCGACGCCCCTCAAGAAGATCGGCGTCAACGACACCTTCGGTGAGTCTGGCCCGGGTGCCGAGCTCCTGCACAAGTACGGCCTGGACGCCGCCAACATCGTGGCGACCACCAAGGAGTTCTTGGCATAAGGCAAGACGAGGCAAAGTATCTCGTCGACAACCGCAAACAAGCCAGAACAGGGGCGTCCTCAAAGAGGGCGCCCCTGTTTTTGTTGAATTTAAATTAGAGTCCTGCCAAGCAAAGTTCCCATGGGGAAACGGGCCCATCCCAACAAAGTGCAATTCAGACCCTTCCAACTTTGTATGCGCAGCATCTCAAGTTGGTGCGTCGGCCCCATAGTAGCCGCAGGCCGGGCGCAGGGTTACCTCCCAAATCTTTCCGCAGCGCAGGCCGGCGTTTGTCCGCAGCTCCGCAGGAGCAAGACAAATGCCGGCCATGCGCGAGGACGATTTGGGAGGTAACCCTGCGCCCGGCCGGTGAGATCCCAAAGCCCGCCATGCTTCTTATGTGCAGCAAAGCTAATGCTGCTAAAATGTAAAGCGCTCATGTAGTTTAAACGCACGACGATAAGGAGCACCAGTGGGTAACCACTTCCGTACCTCCGGTGCGGGCGATGATGCCCCCAAGACGCAGACAGGCGTCCAGGGCAGTCGTTTCGCCACTCCGGATTCAGAGGGCCAGCCTGTTGCTCAGGCCCCCACTCAGCCGGCAGATCAGGCACAGCCGGCATCCGATCCCTTTGCCTACAATCCCACCAGCGATGTTGCGCTTTCCGGCACGGCGGGTTTTGAGCCCGTTCAGGCCGTGACCGCTCGCGTGGAGCAGCCTCAGGCTGGTGCCGCCGCGCCGCAGCCTAGCATGGCCGGCATTCCCGACCCCATGGCTCCTGCGACACCGGCTCCTCAGCCTGCGCAGTCCGGCCTCTTTGCCGCTATTCCCGATCCCACGCAGCCTGCTGCCCCGGTGGTCGAGAGCGATCAGGCCGCCGAGGTCGCAAGCCTCGATAACGCGCTCAACAACCCCGATTTTACGTCGGTGTTTGCGCCCATCGATCCGCAAGCCAGCCGCAAGAAGATGGCCAAGCAGGCCGGTGTCGAGCCCGTCATCCTTATGGAGCATGTCACCAAGATCTATCCGGCACAGCCCAACAAGCCTGCACTCGACGACATCAACATTGAGATCTATCCGGGCGAGTTCGTCTTCCTGGTCGGTCACTCCGGCTCGGGTAAGACCACGCTGCTGTCGACGCTCAACCGCGACGTCAAGCCGACGAGCGGTCGCATCCTGGTTGCCGGTCAGGACCTCATGAAGATCAAGAACCGCAAGGTTCCGTTCCTGCGCCGCCAGATTGGCGCCGTGTTCCAGGACTTTAAGCTTCTGCCGCAAAAGACCGCCTACGAAAACGTGGCGTTTGCCCTGCAGTGCATCGGCAAGCCCAAGGGCGTCATTCGCAGCCAGGTGCCCGAGGTGCTGCGTCTGGTCGGTCTGGCCGATCAGATGGACTCGCTGCCCGACCAGCTTTCCGGTGGCGAGCAGCAGCGCGTCGCCGTCGCCCGCGCTATGGTCAACCGTCCGCCGCTGCTGATCTGCGACGAGCCCACGGGTAACCTCGACCCGGCGATCTCGCTGGGCATCATGAAGCTGCTCGAGCGTATTAACCGCACCGGCACCACCGTGATCGTCGCCACGCACGACCGCGAGATGGTCGATAGCATGCACCGTCGCGTGATCGCCCTCGAGGGCGGCCACGTTATCCGCGACCAGGAGAGGGGAGGTTACGGCAACTATGGCACCAACTAACGTGGGCTACTCCTTCAAAGAGGCAATCAGTCACTTCTTCCGTAACTGGACTACCTCGCTCGGCGCCGTCATCACGATCTTCCTTTCGCTGTTTATCATCGGCCTGTTCATCATGGGCTCCGCGATGCTGAACTCCGTGATCGGCACCGTCGAGGATCAGGTTGTCATCAACGCGTTCATTAGCGATGACGCCGATCAGGCCGATGTTCAGGCTTTTGAGGCCGAGCTTAAGACGTGGAATAACGTCAAGTCCGTGACCTATAAGGACAAGGACGACGCGCTGGCCGAGTATACGAGCAAGATGTCGGGCAACGCCGACGCCACCATGAGCGCGCTCGATGGCCAGAACCCGCTGCCGGCTTCGTTTGCAATTGAGATGGACGATCCGTCCAAGGTCGAGAGCACGGCAGAGAAGCTCAAGAAGAACGCCGACTTCCAGAAGATCGCGGATGACGGCGACGTCAACGCGAGCGTGCTGTACGGCCAGGAGGAAGTGAGCCGCCTGTTCCAGGTGACCAACTACATCCGCATCGCCGCCGTGGTGCTCGTTGGCCTTCTGACCTTTATCGCATTCATCTTCATCAACAACACGATTCGCCTGTCCATCACGGCGCGTCGTCGTGAGATTGCGATTATGCGTCTGGTCGGCGCCAGCAACGGCTTCATTCGCGGCCCGTTTATCACCGAGGGCGTACTGCAGGCCATTTTGGGCTCGCTGCTTTCCATCGGCGTTCTGGAGCTGCTGCGCAATCTGATGATTCCGCGTTTGCAGGAGAGCATCGGCTGGATGTCGTTTGCCCTGCCGATGCAGTACTACCTGGTGACCTATGCTGCGCTGATTCTGGTCGGTGTGATTATCGGTCTCTTTGGTTCTGCCATAGCCATGCGCCGCTACCTGCGCGTGTAGGCATGTCTGGAATTCATCCCTTCCAACGGGTCGTCTCTTATGGGGCGGCCCGTTTTTTGATCTCTAGGGGACGGCAGGAAAGCGAATCATTTGGGTAGACTCTTTGGAGTTCGTCATCGATAGCAAGGAGGCGCCATGGGGCGCAATAACAAGCATAAGCGCGGTGCCCGCAATAAACGTGGGCCGGTGCGCAGCGAACGCCGTCCGAGCCTGACCGGGCGCGTGCAGCTCCATGAGCATGGCGCCTATGTCATAACCGAGAGCGGCGACTACAAGGTTATGGGCCGCGGTAAGCGCGAGATCATGGATGGCGATACCGTTGCCGTGAGCATTAAGAACAGCCCGCACGGTGAGCGGCGCGCCGTGATCGAAGGCGTGGTTGAGCGCGCAGCCATAAGCGTGGTGGGTACGTACCAGACCGCTGGTCCGCTCGGTGTGATCGAGCCGCTCGATTCGCGCCTGAAGGCCGACTTCTTCATTCTGCCCGAGGATACCTCGGCGGATCGTCTGGGCGTCCACCCGGGTGATGCCGTTGTCGCGCGCATTTTGACCTACCCGACGCGCCTGGAATCGGGCACCGTGACGATCGAACGCCGCATTGGCGGAGATGACGCGCCCGATTTGGGCGTTCAATACGTGATGGCGCGTTACGGCTATACCGATAGCTATCCCGAGGCCGCGCTGGACGAGGCCGAGGGGCTTTCGCTCGATGTGTCCGCGGCGCTTAAGGACCCGCTCCGCCGCGATCTGCGCGACCGCTTTGTCATCACGATCGACCCGGTCGACGCGCGCGACTTTGACGATGCCATTTCGCTTGAGCGCACGCCCGAGGGTGGCTACAAGCTGGGTGTGCATATCGCTGACGTTTCTCACTATGTGGCTTGGGACGGGCATATCGATCTTGAGGCTCGCCATCGTACGACATCGGTGTATCTGGCCGATCGCGTGCTTCCCATGCTGCCCGAACGCCTGTCCTGTGACCTATGCTCTCTTCGCCCTGACGAGGACCGTCTTGCGTTTACCGTTGACATTGAGCTCGATGCGCAGGGTCGCGTGCGGCATTACGATCCGTACCCCAGCGTGATTCGCTCGCGTGTGCGTATGGACTATGACGGCGCCGAGGCGCTGCTGGTGCGTGCCGACGCTGTTGAGTATTCGGTGCTGGAAGGCGCCGCTGAGGATGTTGCGGCTGCTGAGGCCTCGCGCGAGGAGGCGCTTGAGCGCGGTCTTGCGTGCGAGGAAACTGCTCGCGGCTATAACGTCGACCTCGGCGATTTCCTTGTCGCCGCCAACGAACTCGCCGAACTTCGCCGTCGTATTCGTCGTGCCCGCGGCTCAGTCGATTTTGACACGGCCGAGATTCGCGCTCTATTGGATGAGGACGGAGTGCCCGTGCAGATTGTGGCGCGCGAGCGTTCGTGTGCCACGTCGCTTATCGAGGAAGCCATGCTACTCGCCAACGAGTGCGTTGCAGAGTGGCTGGCAGACCGTGATATCGAGGCCTGCTATCGCGTGCATGAGGATCCGAGCCCCGATAGCCTGCACGGTGCCGCCGTTGCGCTGGCGCAGCTAGGCATCATCGACGATCGCCGTGCTGCCGGTATCGCCCTGGGGAGTCCCGATGAGCTACAGGCTGCAGTTGATGCTGCCGCCGGTACGGCCAACGCACCGCTCGTCAACACGCTGCTTCTGCGCAGCATGCAGCGCGCACTGTACAAGCCGCGCAACGAGGGCCACTTTGCGCTCGCCGCGCCGTGCTACTGTCACTTTACGAGTCCCATCCGTCGCTACCCCGATCTGGTGGTGCACCGCGTGCTCAAGCTGCAGTTGGCCTATGAGCAGCTCGGCGGCAAGGACGCCCTGGTCCGTACGCCGCGGCTGATCGGCAAGGGGCGCGAGTCGCTGCCGCGCATTCTGCCGCAGATCTGCCGCGCATGCAGCGATGCGGAGCGTGCGGCCGATGCCGCCAGCCATGCGACGCAAAAGATCAAGATTGCCCAGTACTATGAGGACCGTCTGGGCGAGCGCTATGCCGGAACCGTCTCGTGGGTTAGCAGCATGGGCCTCTTCGTGCGCTTGGACCTGACGCAGGTCGAAGGCTTGGTTTCGATCAAGAGCCTGGGCAACGAGTGGTTCGAGTTCGACGAGGACGCGCTCACGCTCACAGGTGCCGACACGGGCACTCGCTATGAACTGGGGCAGCGCGTGATCATCGAGGTCTCGCGCGTCAATACCACGCGCGGGCACTTGGACTTTAAGCTTATCCATTAGCCAAATCCCGACTCGCGGCGGGAGAGCGGAGGGCGGTCTTTCGGGGCCGCCCTCCGCATTTGAATCGTGGCTACCTTGCCGTCTGCTCGGCCGCCCGCTTACCTGCTATTTGAGAGGTAAAACCTACCAAAATAAACCTGTCCCTTTTTGGCAGGTTTACAAGAAAGCGGGGATGAGATGGCGACGGTGTACGGTTATGCGCGGGTGAGTTCGCGCGATCAGAATCTGAATCGGCAGCTGGATGCGCTGGGCGCCTATGGCGTGGGCTCGGCGAATATTTATGCCGACCATGCGAGCGGCAAGGACTTCGATCGCCCGAGGTATCGCGAGCTGCTGCACGTCCTGGGAGACGGGGACGTGCTGGTGGTGCTTTCTATCGACCGACTTGGCCGTAATTACTCTGAGATTCTTGAGGAATGGCGACGCATTACCAAGGAGCTCGGGGTTGCCATTGTGGTGTTGGACATGCCATTGCTTGACACGCGCGTCAAGGCCAGCGGCGCGCCGGATGTGACCAACACCCTGATTGCCGATATTGTGCTGCAACTGCTGAGCTACGTGGCGCAGGTGGAGCGCGAGAATATCCATCGGCGCCAAGCGGAGGGAATTGCAGCGGCGCGGGCGCGAGGGGTCCGTTTCGGTCGACCTCGCAAGCCGTGCCCTCCTCAGTTTGAGCTGGTGCGCGATAGCTATGAGGCGGGCGATATTACCCGCAGCCAGGCAGCAAAGTGCCTGGGCGTGTGCGTGGGGACGTTCGATCGCTGGATGCGCGAGGCGGGGTAGGGGTTTGCGTCGCTTTGTCGCTTCCTGTTGCGATTCAAATTTTGATACGGTGACGATGTCATTTGGGGCTACACTCGCTGATATTCAAAAAAGGAGGTTGGCCCTTGGCGCGCGTAAAACAAATAATCGGATGGACCGCGATCGTTCTGTTCGCTGCAACGCTGGCGGGCATCTGGGTGCTGACGGAGCAAAATGCGGTGGAGACGTCGTTGCTGAGCGAGTCCACCGCGCGTGTGGTGGAGGGCCAGGCTACGGGCGTTCGGGCTGTCGATGCCGCGGGTGAAGCTCAGGCGGAGAACGGAATGACCGGGGGCACCGATTCGGCTGCCTCGAATGTCCGGTCTGGCCGACTTGCTTCCATTCGCATGTGGGTGGGCACGAATGTCCGTCGCGTTGCCCATACCGTAGAGTTTTTCTTCGTCGGATTGTTCGCCTCGGTGGTCGTGGTTTGCTTTTCCAGGCGTCCGTGGAGCGTTTGCTCCCGTTGCGTGCCCGTGTTGCTCTTTTGCGCCGTCTGCTCCGTTGGCGATCAGGTACATAAGATCTTTGTTCCCGGCAGGCATTTCGACGTTATCGATTTAGGATTCGATGCTGCGGGCTATGTCACCGCGATGCTGTTGGTATTGCTGGTCTCCGCATGGGTGCACCACGAGACGCGCCCCATCGGCGCCCATGCGAGGCGCTAGCCGGTAACAAACCCGTTTCTGATCATGCGACCTTGTTGAATTATTTTGTGTCGCGCGTATTTCCGAGCGGTCGGATTTGAGGGGCGAGCGGTAGAACGCTCGTCCTTTGTGCGCCACGATGCGGCACAATGTACCGTAAAAGCTGTTTGTATCCGGTACGAATCGTTCGTTGGTCTTTAATTCTTCTCAACGGAGGTGTTTGAGATGGCAAACGGATTGCTTTTGCGACTTCGCGAGCGTGAGCTCAGCGCGAGCCCGGCGGAACGCAATGTCATCGCATATGTAACCGCTCATCCGCACGAGGTGGTCGGGCTGTCCGTCCGCGGTCTTGCCGATGTCACGTTCTCCTCGCCCTCGAGCATTTTGCGCTTTTGCAAGCGTTTGAGTTTTGCGGGCTACAAGGAGTTCCAGCGCGAACTGATTGCCGAGCTGGCGCTCTTGGGTGACAAGAAAGACGTTGCCCTCGAGGACATCTCCATGGATGACAGCGTCGAACGTATCGTGGGGAAGGTGATGAAAAGCAACGTGCGCACGATCGAGGCGACGGCGCGAACGCTCGATTACACCGTCTTGGAGCGATGCGCGGCCCGTCTTAAGCGGGCACGCGCGGTCAATCTGTTCGGTATCGGTGCCTCTCGTTTGGTCGCGCACGATCTGGCGCAAAAGCTCATGCGCGTCGACAAGGAGTGCCATCTGTACGACGACTGGCATGATCAGCTCTTGTGTGCCAAGAACATGCATGAGGGCGATATGGCAATCGCCTTTAGCTACTCGGGCTTGACGCAAGAGGTGCTGGACTGCACCGCCGAGGCTCAACGTCACAACTGTCCCGTTGTGGCCGTTACCAAAGTAGATGGATCATCCAAGCTTGCCACCGTGGCCGATGCCGTGCTCGGCGTCGCTGCGAGTGAACCCTTGGTCCGCAGCGGTGCCATGGCTTCGCGTATGGCCCAGCTTATGGTTGTCGATGCCCTGTACGCTGCTTACGTTGCCAGCGACTACGAACGGGCGACGCATGTCATTAAGCAAAACTACATCGAGAAACAGGAAAGATGAGGTGAATGAAATGCTCGATTTAACAAAATTCACGACCGAACAGCGTAATCAAAGTTCAATGGACCTCGATACGATGACATCGCTGCAAATCGTCACGACGATGAATGATGAGGATCTTCGTGCCGTCCAGTCGGTCACGAAGGTGTTGCCCCAGGTTGCCACAGCAATCGACTGGGCTGCTGAGGCACTCGAGCGCGGCGGACGCGTCTTTTACATGGGCGCAGGCACCAGCGGTCGTCTGGGCGTACTCGACGCTTCGGAGTGTCCTCCCACGTTTGGCGTGTCACCCGATCTGATTGTCGGGCTCATTGCCGGAGGCGAGACGGCGTTTATCAAGGCTGTCGAAGGTGCCGAAGACAGCGAGGAACTTGGCGCGAGCGACCTGCGGGAGCGTGGACTCTCGGACAAGGATCTTGTCGTTGGCCTGGCGGCAAGCGGCCGTACTCCCTATGTGGTGGGCGGCCTTGTGAACGCCAGGGCAACTGGGTGCAAGACCATTGCAATTGCCTGCAACCAAGGGTCGAAGATCGGGGAGAGCGCAGATCTTGCCATTGAACCCGTGCCCGGTCCCGAGGTGCTGACCGGCTCAACGAGGCTCAAGGCGGGAACGGTTCAAAAGCTCATTCTCAACATGATTTCGACCGGTGCCATGGTCAAGATCGGCAAGGTATACCAAAACCTGATGGTCGATGTGCAGCAGACGAACGAGAAGTTGGTGGTGCGCGGCCAGAACATCATGATGGAGGCGACCGGCTGCACGCGCGAGCGCGCTATTCAGGCGCTTGCAGATGCCGGCGGCCACGTAAAAACCGCTATTGTCTCGGTACTGCTGGACTGCGATGTCGAGCAGGCTGCGGTAGCTCTTGAGCGAGCGCGAGGCCATGTCCGTGCTGCGGTGAGTGGCCATGAGAAGAGCAATGCCGATGCCCAATAGGTGCGCGGCGTGAGCTGATATGACATCCAAACGAGATACCCAATACAAGGAGGAGTTATGACGAACAAAGAGCTGGCTCAAAAGCTGCTGGACCTTTTGGGCGGTAAAGACAACGTGCTCGCAAACGCGGCGTGCATGACGCGCCTGCGCGTGACCGTCAAAGACACGGGCAGCGTCGACACGGAGGGTATTAAGGCACTCGACGGCGTGATGGGCTTGGTCGAGGACGACACGATGCAGATCGTGCTGGGGCCGGGCAAGGTGAATAAGGTGCTCGAGGAGTTCTCCAAGCTCACCGGCCTTGCGAAAGGCGTTGCCGACGAGAGCGTGGTTGACGCTGCGGCCACAAACAAGGCCGCGCAGAAGGCAAAGTACGAGTCCAAGCCGGTTCAGGCCTTCCTCAAGAAGATTTCCAATGTCTTCGTCGCCCTGCTTCCCGGCATCATTGCGGCTGGCCTCATCAACGGTATCTGCAACGTCATTAACGTCTCGACGGCAGGCGCGCTTGCAGGCGAGTGGTGGTACCAGGGCATTCGTTCCATGGGCTGGGCCCTGTTTGCCTATCTGCCCATCTTGGTGGGCTATAACGCGGCACGTGAGTTTGGCGGCTCCGCTGCGCTGGGCGGCATCGCCGGCATGATGTGTATCGCCAACAGTGCCATGCCCCTGCTTGCGCCTGGCGCGGCTGATCCTGCCACTGCCATTCTGCTGCCGCTCACCAATGCGCAGTACAACCCCGCAGCGGGCGGCATGATCGCGGCTCTTATCGCTGGCGCATTTTTTGCCTGGATGGAGCGTCAGATTCGCAAGGTTATGCCCAACGCACTCGACACGTTTTTGTCCCCGCTGCTGGTGCTCATCATCGGTGCCTTTGCTCTGATGCTCGTCATCCAGCCGGTTGGCGCATGGCTGACGACTGCCATCTTTAGCGTTTTGACCTTTATTTTCGAGAAGCTGGGCGTCCTGGGCGGCTATATCCTGTCGGCAGGCTTCTTGCCGCTGGTTTCCGTCGGCCTGCATCAGGCGCTCACGCCGATCCACGCTATGCTCAACGATCCCGACGGCGCTACCAAGGGCATCAATTACCTGCTCCCCATCCTTATGATGGCTGGCGGCGGCCAGGTCGGTGCCGGTCTGGCGCTGTACTTTAAGACCAAGAACGCCAAGCTCAAGAAGTATGTCGCAGAGTCCATTCCCGTTGGCATTCTGGGTGTGGGCGAGCCTCTGATGTATGCCGTTACGCTGCCGCTCGTTCGCCCGTTTGTGACGGCCTGCCTGGGTGCCGGATTTGGCGGCGCGCTCGCGGCGCTGCTTCACATCGGCACGGTTTCTCAGGGCGTTTCCGGTCTGTTTGGCCTGCTGATCGTCGTTCCTGGCCAGCAGCTCGGCTACGTTGCCGCTATGCTGCTTGCCTATGCCGCCGGCTTTGTCCTGACGTGGTTCTTTGGCGTCGACGAGCAGAAGATCAACGAGTTCTTTGGCGAATAGTTTGATATCGCGAGCCGTGTTGCTCAGGGCTCGCGGCGCGCGGCAGATTTCTTGATGCTATGGTTGTGCCGGTGGGGCTAACTGCTCCGCCGGCCTTTTTTAAAGGAGCGTTGAAACGTGAAAACGGGTATTTCGATTTATCTTTCCAACCCTCTGCAGGATATTGAGCGGACGATTGAACACGGTGCCGCGGCGGGTGCGCGCTATGCGTTCACCTCGCTGCATATTCCCGAGGATGGGGGAGCGGCGTATACCGATAAGGTCCGTCATGTGCTGTCGCTGCTTTCCGCCCGCGGCATTGCGCTCATTGCCGATGTGGGGCCGCGCACGTGCGATTTGCTCGGGCTTGAGCGCATCGAGGACCTGCGCGATCTGGGGTTGGAATACCTTCGTTTGGACTATGGCTTTAGCGCCCGGCGGGTCGCGGAGCTGTCCGGTGTATTTCGCATTGTGGTCAATGCATCGACGGTGAGTTCTGATGAAATCGCATCGTGGCGTGAGGCCGGTGCCGATGTGACTCGTTTTGCCGCCTGCCACAATTTTTACCCCAAGCCTTATACCGGTTTAGCTCTGGAGGACATTGCTCGGGTGAATCTTCGTCTTGCGGCGCTTGGATTCGAAATCATGGCTTTTGTGCCGGGCGATGCCAACGTTCGCGGGCCGGTATTCGAGGGACTGCCGACGGTCGAGACGCAGCGCGGTCGCGCGTCAAAGGTTGCCCTCAATATGCTTGAGCTTGCACATGGCGCCGATTGCGACATTGTGTTGGTCGGCGACCCCGATCTTTCCGATGCGGGCTGGGCGCAGTTTGCTCAAGTTTCCGCCGGATGCGTGGACCTGCAATGCGAGCTTGAGCCCGGTTATGCCTATGTGCGCGGGCAGATTCATCACGACCGGCCCGACTCGAGTGTCCTCATCTTTAGGTCTCAGGAGTCACGTACGACGCATAAGCCGGATTCCGTGCCGACGGATGCCGGAGCCGGCCTGCCGCGAAAGGCGGGGTCGATCGCTGTGAGCAATAGCGGATATGGGCGCTACGAAGGCGAGCTTGAGATTGCGCGGGTCGATCTTCCCGGTGACGAGCGCATGAACGTTGCGGGCCATATCACGCCCGAGGCAATGGAGCTGCTGCCGTTCATCAAACGCGGATTCGGGGTACGGTTCGTTTAGCGTGTGACCCGTGGGCTACAATTGGCCCATCATACGAAGGCGCCTCGTGTGGCGTGTGCCTGCGTTGGCCGATCTATATTCGGAGGATTCCCATGACCGTACTGTTTGTTGAATATCCCAAGTGCTCGACCTGTAAGAAGGCCAAGGCATGGCTGGACGAACACGGGGTAGAGTATATCGACCGCGATATCGTTTTGGACAATCCCACGGCTGATGAGCTTGCGACCTGGATTGCTCGTTCGGGACTGCCGGTGCGGCGCTTCTTTAATTCGTCGGGCATGAAATATCGAGAGCTGGGCCTGAAGGCGCGTCTAGATGCGGGCATGACGGATCGGGAGTGCTACGAGCTGCTGGCGACCGACGGCATGCTGGTCAAGCGTCCGCTGTTGGTGGGCGACGACTTTGCGATTCCCGGCTTTAGGGAAGCAGCTTGGACCGAGGCGCCGCTGTAGCGGCTGCGGAAAGTGCGACCCGTTTTGAGTGCTCAGGGTGGGACGTGTTTTCCATCGGCGGGCTCGCTCGGCTCAATCCTCGAGCTGTGCCCATTCGTGCGGATCGTAGACCTTTACGTGCTTGTTGGGCTTGCCGCTCCAGTACTCCTCGTCCATAAAGGGCAGATATGCCTGAACACCGGGGCAGATAAAGGGAATCCGCTGCTGTTGCAGTCGCTCGCGCTGTCGCTGCTCCAGGTGCGCCTCGGATATGACAGTCGGCATACCGGACAGCTCGACGAGGCTTGACTGGATTCGCTTAAGGTCGGGGAGTCCCGCGTGCCATGACATCCGCATGATCAAAAAGGATGCACGGCGGTATTTTGCCTGCATCACCGTGATGGCGGGGCGCAGAGTGGGATGGATTTTGTCCCGTTCGGGCCAAAGGTCAGCAGTGATCTCGAGGCCCAGGGTCTCCCATAGGTAATCAAGCTCTTCGTCCATGGCGCCTCGATATCTACGTGATCATTGATACTTCGATTGTGTTGCCTGGTGCTATCGTTTTCGCGGTAGAATCTGCCAACGGTTGACGGCTACCGCTCGCGGCGTTTTGTCCTTCGTGTGCAGCGGTCGACTTCACAGGTCCTTCACGTGTTGGCCGTATTTGACTGAATTTCAAAAAAGTCAAAATTGGGGCTTGCGTCACGGCCGGACTTCCCGTATATTTCTTTCTTGCGCAAAGGCACAGCCGAGCGCAGCGATGCAGTCATTGGGATGTCGTCTAATGGCAGGACAGCGGATTCTGGTTCCGTCAATGGGGGTTCGACTCCCTCCATCCCAGCCATTGCATTTGCTACATATGGCCCGTTCGTCTAGCGGTTTAGGACGCCGCCCTCTCAAGGCGGAGATCACCAGTTCGAATCTGGTACGGGCTACCAAAATTGAACGCCCGGGCCTCGTAAGAGACCCGGGTTTTGTGTATTGACCGATATTTAAGGCGCGCGTTGAGTCTGCCGCCCGGACCGAGGAGTTGTCATGGACCTGCCTATCAGCTTGGAAGACATCACGTATGCCGAGAACTATCTGGCGCAGGGCGACCTGGCTACGGCGACGCCGCTGCTTGAGCGTCTGGTGGAGCTCGCCGAGGAGTATATCGACGCTGAGTGCAAGACGGAGGAGAAGCGCCAGTACTTTAGCTTCGACAGCAAGTTTGAGCGCCTGGCCTATCGCCGCGTGGAGAAGGATCCGCGCGAGCTGGTGCAGGTCGAGGTTCCCTTTGACCGCCTATACTCCGACATGGCGTTTGCCTACATTCGCCAGCAGGATTATGTGAGTGCTCGGAATGCCCTGATGCAGGCCGTGCGTTGGGATCCCATGAACTGCAACTATCGCTTGGACTTGGCCGAGCTGTTCCGCGCGCTCGAGGACAAGCAGGAGTGGGCATCGCTCTCGTTCTCGGTGCTGGAGCGCGCGAGCGACGGTAAGTGCGCCGCACGCGCCTACACCAATTTGGGTCAGTACTTCTTGGAGCCCGAGACCGAGAACATTTCGGCTGCCGTGGGCTGCGCGCGTCTGGCGCTGCGCCTGGCGCCCAACGATGCGCATACGACGCGCCTGCTCAACAAGATCCATACCACCTATCCGGATGCCGCGGACGAGAGTGACGACCATGTGATGGGTGAGCTAGCCCTGCAGGGCGTGCCGACCTCGCCTTCGGCCGAGATTGCCATCTGCCTGATCATGTGTGCGACCGACGCTGCGAGCGACGGCGACAAGCAGGAGGCTACGCGCCTGACGGTCCGTGCCCGCGACCTGGTGGGCGAGGAGGCGTGCGCGGCGATTATCAAGCTGGTGCGCGAGAGTGATGCCGAGCTTAACGCCGAGCGCAAGGCAAAGCGCGAGGCTGCGGGCTCAAACGCCGATGGCGCCAAGGAGGCCGGCGATGCCCAGTAAGCGCGAGCGCAAGCTCATTTCCAAGAATCGCTCGGCACATCACGAGTACTTTATCGATGAGACGTTTGAGTGCGGTATTGAGCTGAGCGGTACCGAGGTCAAGTCGATTCGCGAGCGCGCCTGCCAGATTACCGATACCTTTGCACTGATTCGTGGCGGGGAGTGCTGGCTCGTCGGCCTGCATATCCACCCTTATAGCCATGGTGGCGTGTGGAATCGCGATCCCGACCGTCGGCGCCGTCTGCTGCTGCATCGCAAGGAGATCGACTTTCTTGACGGCAAACTTCGCAACCGTGGTTATGCGCTGGTTCCGTTGGAGCTCTACTTTAATACCGACGGTCGCGTAAAACTGCTGCTGGGCCTGGGTCGCGGCAAGAAGCTCTACGACAAGCGCGAGGACATGGCCAAGCGTGATGTCCAACGCGAGATCGACCGCGCCCTCAAGGAACGCAACCGCTGACCGTCCTTCATAAGTTGCGGTGGAATACGGACTGGTTTGCCTGTTTGAGGGGCTATTCAGTCCCTATTTCACCGCAGCTGCGGGTGTCTCATCTTTCTTACTGTTCTGACACATATGTTTCAAAGGCGGCGTCCGTTATGGGTGCCGCCTTTTTGTGGGTACATACATCCATGAGGTTCCAACCCGGGTTAGGGGAGTGATCGTTATGGACAAAACAGCGTTCTTTACCATGCCGAGCGGTCTGTACGTGGTGAGCGCCGCGGCAGACGGGCTGCGCGCCGGCTGCGTCATCAACACTGCGGTGCAGGTGACGTCCATGCCGCCGCGCATTTCGGTTGCCGTGAACAAGGACAACGTCACCTCGGGCGTCATCGCTTCGGCCAAAGCGTTCGCGCTGACCGTGATCGATCAGACCGCCGATATGCTCTACATCGGTAACTTTGGGTTCCGCACCAGCAGCGATTATGACAAGTTTGCCAAATACGAGACCCGCGAGACGGCTCTGGGCATGCCCTATGTGCCCGAGCACGCGGCGGCCCTGTTTAGCTGCCATTTGATCGACACTGTGGATGTTGGCACGCATCTACTGTTTATCGGCGAGGTCGAGGATGCCGAGCGCTTGAGTGACGAGACGCCGCTCACCTACGATTACTACCATAAGGTCCTGAAGGGCAAGACGCCTCCGAAGGCGTCCTCGTATCAAGGCTAGAAATGTTTTAAAAATACTTGCATTATATTATTGAGAATCTATACTGATAAATGAAGTACATCACCAGTCGCGTTTGAGAGGAGAACATCATGGCTGAGGAGAAGAAGACGTATAAGTTCGTGTGCGTCGTTTGCGGTTACGAGGTTGAGGTCGATACGCCCGAGCTGCCCGAGGATTATGTGTGCCCGGTGTGCGGCGTCGGTCCCGATCAGTTTGAGCTCGTCGAGGAGTAGCTCGTCGGCACGCGGCTCACGGCAACACATAGCTCTGTCCAAGGGCCCCGGTCGAATTCTCGGCCGGGGCCCTTTTCCTCCGCCCCTAAGGGATCACGGTTGCTGTTGGCCGATCCTGTCTGTTGTGAGTCCGGCCGACCTTTTGTCTTAATCTGTAACGTCTAACGGTGGAAATTGGGCCCACTTGTTACATATCGAGACAAACCAAAACCGTCCGGCAGAAGATCTCAATCTGTAACATCTAGACATCGAAAGCGGGTCTAGATGTTACAGATCGAGACGTTTGCCTGAGTAGGTGCCCCGCCCCATTACATCCCTGTCAACAACACGACATCGAGAATCGTCACGATGGCACCGATCCCTACGAGCAGCGCGTTGAGCGGGCGCGAGTTGGCGTATTTACCCATGACGCGGGGCGAACTGGTGAGTCGTATGAGCACAAAGACCGTAATCGGCAGCTGAAGCGACAGCAGTGCCTGACTCCAAATGAGACCCTCAAAAGGATTCGGGACGACCAAGCACGCCGCCACTGCGCCGACGAAACAGGCCGCCACCCCGATCGAGGAATGTCGGTCGTGGATATCGTATTCCTCGTCGAACATGCCCGCGGTGATGGTGCCCGCCGCCATGCCCGCCGTCACGCTACTCGAGAGGCCCGCAAACAGCAGCGCCACGGCAAAGATGGTCGAGCTTGCCGGGCCCAGAATGGGGGAGAGCGTGGCCGCTGCGACGGCGAGGTCGTCTACGACCATGCCGTGCGCAAAGAAGGTCGTTGCGGCCAGGATGACCATGGCCGAGTTGATTGCCCAGCCCACGCCCATCGAAAAGAGCGTGTCGAAGAGCTCGTAGTGCAGACGCTCTTCGATAACCTGCTCGCCTTGGCCTTCGAAGTGCATGGATTGGATGACCTCGGAGTGCAGAAAAAGGTTGTGGGGCATAACGACCGCACCCAGGACACTCACGATAATCGCGGCAGAGCCAGTGGGCATACTGGGCGTGATCCAGCTTGCGGCGGCTTGCGGCCAGTCGACCTTGACTAGTGCAAGCTCGGCCAAAAACGAGAGTCCTACCACGCCTACGAAGGCGATGATCCAGCGTTCGGCATGCTTGTAGGAGTTCGTCATGAGCATCGCCATCGATACTGCCGCCACGATGACGCAGCCCGCGCGCACGGGCAGCCCAAAGAGCATTTGAAGGGCAATCGCGCCGCCCAGGACTTCGGCCATGGCGGTGGCGATGGTCGCGAGATAGGCGCTGGCGAGCACCGTACGCCCGACGAAGCGGGGGAGGTAACGTGTCGTGGCCTCGGCAAGGCAGGCGCCCGTGGCGATACCCAGGTGCGCCGCGTTGTGCTGCAGCACGATGAGCATAATCGTGGACAGCGTGACGATCCACAGCAGCGCGTAGCCAAACTGCGAGCCCGCGGCCATATTGGAGGCCCAGTTGCCCGGGTCGATAAAGCCGACGGTCACGAGCAGCCCGGGGCCGATATGCCGCGCAATGTCTAGGCCTCCGTGACCACCGGTGCGTCGGGAGCCAAAGTGTTGTTTGAGATGGTTGAGCATGGTGCGCTCCTGTGTATGGGCGGCGTGACGTCGCATCTGGGTCGTGCGGCGCCACGCGTCGGATTTGGGTTGGGGCTACTTGTGCGCTTTGCCCTGATTGGCCACGGCGTCGATCTTGGCGGCGATGGTCGCCGGGTCACCGATGTAGCGCTTGTCGAGGACATTGAAATCGGTATCGAAGGTGTAGACGAGCGGCACGCCAGTGGGGATGTTGACCTTGAGGATCTCCTCGGGCGTGAGGTGCTCGAGCTTCATGACGAGTGAGCGCAGGGAGTTGCCGTGCGCGGCGATGAGTGCGCGCTTGCCGGCGAGCATCTGGGGGCGAATCTCGTCTTCGAAATAGGGCCAGGCGCGGGCGATCGTGTCCTTGAGGCACTCGGTATAGGGCAGCTGATCGGGCGCGACGTCGCGGTATTGCTCCTGGGTGTGGGGGTCGCGCGCGTCGTCCGGCTCGAGTGCCGGCGGGCAGACATCGAAGGAGCGGCGCCAGATGAGCACCTGTTCGTCGCCGTGCTCCGCGGCGGCATCGGCCTTGTTGAGACCCTGCAACGCACCGTAGTGGCGCTCGTTGAGCTTCCAGGATTTGATGACGGGTAGCCACTCGCGATCCATTTGGCCGAGCACGATGTTGAGGGTGTGGATTGCGCGCTTGAGGCGCGAAGTGTAGCAGACGTCAAAGTCGAAACCGGCTTCTTTGAGGGCGCGGCCGCCTGCCGCCGCCTCTTCGCGGCCCGTGTCGGTGAGCTCGACATCGGTCCAGCCGGTGAACAGGTTGAGCTTGTTCCACTCGGACTCTCCGTGACGGATAAGGACGAGTTGCATCGTCTGCTGGTCTGCTTGGTGCGCCATAGGGGCCTCCTTGATCTGGCACGGTGTGCGTGCCGTTTGCTTGACGCCGCAAAGGATACCCGTTTTAAGCTTAGAAGTTAACCAAGACTAACAAAATTGTTCTATTTGAATGGGATGGTGAAGGGGGGCTGCCGAAATGTCTCGATCTGTAACAACGAGGGATGGAAATTGGGCCTAGGTGTTACAGATCGAGACAAACCAAAACCGTCCCGCAGAAAATCTCAATCTGTAACATCTAGGCGCCAAAATCGGTTCCTCCTGTTACAGATTGAGATGTTTGAAGCGGTGAGCTTACAAGCCGAACTTGGGCGCCTTGTTGCCGCCTTGAGATCTGCGGTGTCGAGTCGCATCATGCAAAAGTCTGCGTGGCCCTCGTTTCCAGAATAATTCAAAGGGTTTGGATGCATATGTGCCGGCTGTCCCTGCACTAAAACGTGTACGTCAGCCTCCAAAGATGTCAAATTTCGACATGTTTGGAGGCTGACGTACATGTTTGATAGCAAGGCGTTGATGGTCGGCGTGCGTTACGCGATTGTTTCGAAACGGGTGGGAAACACAACGGGCCGGCGATGCTCATAGTATGCCTATTCAACTGACTGTCTAATATCTAGGGGAGGATTGCGATGCAGGCAGATTCCGCTCAGCAGCAGGGCCTTTATCGCCCCGAATTCGACCACGATGCATGTGGCATCGGCGCGCTTGCCGATATCAACGGTGAGCGCCATCACCAGATTCTGGACGATGCACTGTCCATTCTGGTCAACTTGGAGCACCGCGGCGGTACGGGACTCGAGAAGAACACCGGCGACGGTGCCGGTATCCTGTTCCAGGTTCCGCATCACTTTTTCCGCAAAGAGGCTCAAAAGTGCGGCCAGATTCTGCCGGCAGAGGGCGACTATGGCGTGGCCATGCTGTTCTTCCCGCAGGACGACAAGGGCGTAGAGGATGCCCGTCGCGTGTTTGAGGAGGGCTGCGCCGAGGCCGGCGTGCCGCTGCTCTTTTGGCGCGAGGTGCCCGTCGACCCGCACGACTTGGGCGAGACGGCACGCGCCTGCATGCCCACCATTCTGCAAGCCTTTCTGGGCCGCCCCGACGACACGCCCGCCGGCGATGCCTTCGAGCGTCGCCTGTACGTGTGCCGTCGCACTATCGAGAAGAAGGCCGATGCCGAGTTTGCCCTGCGCGACAAGATCTTCTACGTCTGCTCCATGAGCTCGCGCACTATCGTGTACAAGGGCATGCTCGTCGCCACGCAGATGCGCCGCTTCTTCATCGACCTCAACGACGCCGCCGTCAAGACGGCCGTGGCGCTCGTCCACTCGCGCTACTCCACCAACACCACGCCCAGCTGGGAGCGCGCGCACCCCAACCGCTTTATTATCCATAACGGCGAGATCAACACCCTCAAGGGCAACGTCAACTGGATTCGCGCCCGCGAGCCCAACCTGTACAGCCCCGTGCTGCAGCACGATCTTGAGCGCGTGATGCCTATCATCAACCGCGAGGGATCCGATTCCGCGATTCTGGACAACGTGCTCGAGTTCCTGGTCATGAACGGTCGCCCGCTCACGCGTGCCGCGTCCATGTTGCTGCCCGAGCCGTGGGACCACAACGACAGCCTGAGTGAGGAGCGCCGCGCCTACGACGCCTACCAGTCCATGCTCATGGAGCCGTGGGACGGCCCGGCGGCCATCGCCTTTACCGACGGCCGTACCCTGGGCGCCGCCCTCGATCGCAACGGCCTGCGCCCCGCTCGTTACTACGTGACGCGCGACGGTCGCTTTATGCTGGCAAGCGAGGTGGGCACCATCGAGGTGAGCCCCGAGAACATCGTGACGAGCGGCTGTCTGGGGCCGGGCCAGATGCTCGAGGTCGACTTTGCCCGCGGGCGCGTCATCTACAATGACGAGCTGCGCGCCCGTTACGCCAAGGAAAAGCCCTACCGCGACTGGATTGCCGAGGAGACGCTGACCGTCGACGCGCTCGATGAGCCCGCCGCGCCCGCGTCCGCCGAGGACGCCGAGGTGCCCGCCGCCGTGCGTATGGCCAAGCTCGGCTACCACTGGGATGACGTCGACGAGGTCGTGCGTCCCATGGCCCAGCAGGGCAAGGCCCCGCTCGCCTCGATGGGCATCGACGCACCGCTGGCCTGCCTGTCCAAGAAGACGCGTTCGTTCTTTGACTACTTCTATCAGCTGTTCGCTCAGGTCACGAATCCTCCGATCGATGCCCTGCGCGAGCACATGGTGACTTCGACCACGCTCTACCTGGGCAACCACGGCAACCTGCTTGAGGATTCCCGCACGGCCTGTCAGCTGGTGCGCTTGGAGCGCCCATTGCTCAACGATGAAGAGTTCGAGCATATCTGTGCCATCGACTGTGTTGGCTTTAAGACCCGTCGCTTCCGTGCCGTCTACCGCCGCGATGCCGGCGAGGGCGCGCTGCAGGCTGCGCTCAAGCAGCTTGCAGAGGACGTTGAGGCTGCGGTCCGCGATGGCGTGAACATCGTGGTGTTGAGCGATCGTGCCGCTGCGGGCGAGGTGCCCGTGCCGTCGCTGCTCGCTGTGGGCTGCGTGCATAACCACCTGATCCGCGCCGGCGTGCGTACCTTTGCCGACATCGTGGTGGAGTGCGGCGACGCCGTGTCCCCGCACGACTTTGCGGCGCTGGTGGGCTACTCCGCAAGCGGCATCTATCCGTACAATGCGCATGCGTGCATCCGCGACTTGGCAGCACGCGGCGACCTGGACGTGACGGCCGAGCAGGGCATCGACAACTACAACAAGGCCGCGACGGCGGGTATCGTCTCCATCATGTCCAAGATGGGTATCTCCACGGTGCAGAGCTATCACTCCGCGCAGATTTTCGAGGCCGTCGGCTTTACTCCGGAGTTCGTCAACGCGTACTTCGCCGGCACGGTGAGCCGTGTGGGCGGTATGGGTGTCGAGGACGTTGAGTGCGAGCAAAACGAGCGCTATGACGCTGCGCTCGCCATCCTTAAAAGCCCGGCTCCCGATCAGCTGCCCACGCTGGGCCTGACCAAGTGGCGCCCGCTCGGCGGCGAGGAACACCTCATCGACCCCCAGGCCGTCTACCTGCTGCAGACCGCCTGCCGTGAGGACAGCTACGACACCTTTAAGGAGTACAGCGCCCGCCTGCACCGCACCGGCCGTGCCGTGCGTCTGCGCGACTTGCTCGACTTTGATGCCAGCGGCCGCACGCCGGTTTCGCTCGACGAGGTCGAGCCCACGCTCAACATCGTCCGCCGCTTTAACACCGGCGCCATGTCGTACGGCTCCATCAGCAAGGAAGCACACGAGTGCATGGCCATCGCCATGAACCGCCTGCACGGCCGTTCCAACTCCGGCGAGGGCGGTGAGGATCCGCGTCGCGAGACCCCGCTGGCTAACGGTGATTCCAAGAACTCCGCGATCAAGCAGGTGGCAAGTGCGCGCTTTGGCGTGACGAGCCGCTACCTGTGCAGCGCCTTCGAGATTCAGATCAAGATGGCCCAGGGCGCCAAGCCCGGCGAGGGTGGCCACCTGCCCGGCAAGAAGGTCTACCCCTGGATTGCCGAGGTCCGTCAGTCCACGCCCGGCATCGGCCTGATCTCGCCTCCGCCGCATCACGACATCTACTCCATCGAAGACCTAGCCGAGCTCATCTTTGACCTTAAGAACGCCAACCCTGGCGCACGCGTGTCGGTCAAGCTGGTCAGTGAGGCGGGCGTCGGCACCATCGCCACCGGTGTGGCCAAGGGTGCTGCCGACAAGATCTTGATCAGCGGCCACAACGGCGGCTCGGGTGCCGCTGCGCGCGACTCTATCTGGCACGCCGGTCTGCCGCTGGAGCTCGGTCTTGCCGAGGCTCAACAGACGCTGCTGCAAAACGGCCTGCGCTCGCGCGTGGTGCTTGAGGCCGACGGCAAGCTCATGGACGGTACCGATGTCGCCGTTGCCTGCCTGTTGGGCGCCGAGGAGTTTGGCTTTGCGACCATGCCGCTCATCTCGATGGGCTGCCTCATGCAGCGCGACTGCCAGCAGGATACCTGCCCCGCCGGCATCGCCACGCAAAACTGTCGCCTGCGTCGCGGCTTCCGCGGCAAGCCCGAGCACGTCGAGCACTTTATGCTCTTTGTTGCCGAGCAACTGCGCGAGGTCATGGCGAGCCTAGGCTTCCGCACCGTCGACGAGATGGTCGGCCATCCCGAGTGCTTGCGCCAGATCGAGGTCCCGGGCAACCGCAAGGCCAACCTGCTCGATCTGTCGCCCGTGTTGGCAAGCGTGACCTGCGAGTTCGGTGCCCATATTCCGGGTGCCGACGGCCGTCACTTCCTGCCCCAGATGGCCGCGGACAGCGAGCTCGACAAGACGCTCGACTCCACGCTGTTCGTGCCCTACACGGCCGACGCCCGCGCGCACCTGCGCCCGATTCGCTTCCGCGCCGATATCGCCAACGTCAACCGTTGCGTGGGCACCATCCTGGGTAACGCGGTGACCAAGGCACATCCCGAGGGCCTGCCCGCCGGCTCCATCACCATCGATTGCGATGGATCGGCCGGTCAGAGCTTTGGCGCCTTCCTGCCGCGCGGCATTACGCTCAACGTGTGCGGCGACGCCAACGACTACTTTGGCAAGGGCCTTTCGGGCGGCGAGGTGTCGGTGCGCCCCAACCCGCATGCGACCTATAAGTTCGACGAAAACATCATCGTGGGCAACGTTGCGTTCTTTGGCGCCACGAGCGGCCGTGGCTTCATCAACGGCCTGGCCGGCCAGCGCTTTGGCGTACGCAACTCCGGTGCCACCGTGGTGGTCGAGGGTTGCGGCAACCACGGTTGCGAGTACATGACGGGTGGCCTGGCGCTCATCCTGGGCGAGGTCGGGCAGAACTTCGCTGCCGGCATGACGGGTGGCGTGGCTTATGTCTTTGACCAGTACGGCACGCTCGATGCCCGCGTGAACCACGAGAGCGTTGAGCTCAAGGCCCCGACTGCCGGCGAGCTGGCGCAGATTCGCGAGCTCATCCAGGAGCACGTGGACGCGACGCAGAGCCCGCGCGGCATCAAGCTGCTCTACAGCTTTGAGACGATGAGCAAGCACTTTGTGAAGGTCATTCCGACCGAGTACGAGCGTGTGCTGGCGATTGTCGCCGCGAGCGAGGCTGCCGGCAAGACACATGCGCAGGCAGAGGAACTGGCGTTTGACATCGTGACCGGTCGCGCGAGCGCCGCGGATGTCGCTCGCTTCGATATTGCGGGCGGTGCTGCGGGTGCTGCGTCCGCGGCCGCCAGCTCTGTTGCTTCGACCAAGAAGGAGGCGTAAGTGCCATGGGTAAGCCCGGTGCTTTTCTTGATATCGATCGCGTGACCCACGAGCTTCGCCCCGTGGAGGAGCGCAGCCGTGATTTCGATCCGCTGTACGTGGAGCTCGACGACGACGCACGTCGCGCCCAGGCGAGCCGCTGCATGATGTGCGGCGTGGCGTTTTGCCAGATGGGCGCGAGCTTTGGCAAGGCACGTCCGAGCGGCTGCCCGCTGCACAACTTGATTCCCGAGTGGAACGAGCTGGTGTACCGCGGCCGCTGGGATGAGGCTGCCGAGCGCCTGTCGCTCACCTCGCCCATGCCTGAGTTCACGAGCCGCGTGTGCCCGGCACTGTGCGAGGCCGCGTGCAACCTGGGCTCGGTCGACGGCCAACCCACGACGATTCACGATAACGAGCGTGCGATCAGCGACTGTGAGTGGGCCAACGGCGGCCCACGTCGCTTTGAGCCGGCGGGGGAGGGCGCACCCACGGTTGCCGTGGTGGGCTCCGGTCCTGCTGGTCTGGTGGCTGCATGGGAGCTTGCACGTCGCGGTGCCCGCGTGACGGTGTTTGAGCGTGACGACCGCTCGGGCGGCCTGCTCATGTACGGCATTCCCAACATGAAGCTCGAGAAGTCTGTGGTCGAGCGCCGTGTAGCGCTCATGCGTGAGCTGGGCATTGTGTTTGAGCTTGGTGCCGACGTGAGCGATCCCAAGGTTACCGCCAGGCTCGACGACTTTGACGCCGTCGTGGTGGCTGCCGGCGCTCGTGCTCCGCGTGGGCTTTCGGCTACGAATGTGGATGCGCCCGGCGTGGTGTACGCTGTGGACTACCTGACGGCTTCGACCGTCTCGGTGCTCGATGGCGGTGAGCCTGCTATTGACGCACGCGGCCTGGACGTCGTGGTCATTGGCGGTGGCGATACCGGCAACGACTGCGTGGGTACCGCGGTGCGTCAGGGCGCGCGCAGCGTGCGCCAGTTTGAGTTCTTGCCGGCTGCGCCCGATAAGCGCGCGGCAGGCAACCCCTGGCCGCAGTGGCCCAACGTTAAGAAGACCGATTACGGCCAGCAGGAGGCTATCGCTGCGATGGGTGGCGAGATGCGTGCCTGGGCCGTGGATACACTCGAGGTGCTGCTGGACAAGAAGGGTGCGGCTGCGGGTCTGCGCGTGGTCGATCTGGACTGGTCGGCGGGAAAGCCCGAGCGCATCGCGGGCTCCGAGCACGAGGTGCCGGCGCAGCTGGTGCTCATCGCTTGCGGCTTTACGGGTCCGGAACACAGCGTGTTCGAAGCTGTCGGCGTGCCCGTTGCCACGGCGGGCCGCCCGCTGCCCGTGATGGCTTCCGAGGGCTCGCACCTTGCGGCCCGCGTGGATGGCGTTGCTGCGGATGCCGCGCCGGTGTATGTGGCGGGTGATGCCCGCAACGGCAGCTCGCTCGTGGTGAGTGCCATGGCCGATGCCCTGGCCTGCGCAGCCGAAGTCGCCGCGGCGCTGGAGCTGTAAGGCGGCTGTCCACAGCTGAATCGTCAAGGGCTGTCCCCAACGGCCGGCCCAAAAGGAACGTCCCCAAGTGCCGGCAGCTGGGGGCGTTCCTTATGTGCCGGCATTCGGGGACACTCCTTGCGGGTTTGCGGGCGACTTTGTCATTTGTCGACGTACAAGTATTCATTCGTCGACGTTTGCGACTGTGGTGCTCTGCTGTTTCTGTGGTGGCAGCGGGCATCTGGCTCAAAATGGCGGGTCAGCTGTCTATATCTACCTGCCGTTTCTTTGCGGTGCGCATTTTCGGTCAAGCATCCCGTCAAGTGTTTGGTCGGCAGTTGGTTTGCAGCCGGAGGCCTATTTTGTCCGTGCTGACAGTGGCTGCCCACCCTCCTCGTAAGCTCAAATTGAGGTTCATCAGTTTGAGGAGGATGCCGTGACTGACCACGTTTTAGACCGAGCGCAGCTAGCCGAAGCCGTCGGCAACGATATTGCCGACATGGCCCATTTTTGGATGCTGCGGAAGTTCCAGTTTTTGGAGCCGGCGCGCGAACAGTTCGAGATCATTGTCGACCCGTGGCTCAGCTATTGCACCGAGCCTTCGCAAAACGAAATCATGGCCTACAACATGGCATTTACCGATTGGCTGCTCTTCGAGCGCCCCTATCGCCATGGCAAGACGCTGCTCGAGCTGTATGTTGAAGAGCCGCCGACATCGCTTTCGCCTGCCGCGCTCAAGCGGCTCGAGCAGGTACGCGACACGCAGTATTTCTCGCGCTTTGGCATTTTGGACAAGGATCCTGCGACTGGTATGGTCGCGCTGAAGGACACGCGCGCCGACCGTCGCTTTGATGTCTACGACCCGCATATCGTGCAAAAGGAGCATTGGAGCGACGGAGCGATTGCGGTGCGCCTCGCCTGCGTCGACGATGTCTGGCTGACGGCGGGACAGCTCTATCTGTACGACATCGCGCGCCTGAGTGACACGGCAGTCGATGGGCCGGGTGCGGTGCATCCGGAGGACCTGCAGGATGGCTTTGACACCTCGTGCATCAGTTTCTTCTTGCGCCTGGTCCGCGACATCATGGGCGCCCGGGGGCGGTACGTAAAGTCGCTCAACATCTACGAGCAGGAGTGGAAGTAGGGGATGGGCAGCTGTCGCCTGCCTTGCCCTCTGTCTTTATGTCTCGATCTGTAACGTTTAGGGACCTGGAGAACGTCTACCTGTTACAGGTCAAGACGTTTGGCACCTGGTTGGGGGGGATGTCTCAATCTGTAACATCTAGCGGCCAAAAGTTGGTCTTCCTGTTACAGATCGAGACGTTTGTCGGCGGCGGCAACGGTGACGATGGTCCAGTTGTCCGATGTGGTGATGGAAGTGTCTAATACCGTTTTCAAACACAAGCATACGACTCGCAACACGTTGGCGCGGAGCAGGATGCTCGCGCGGCTCACGGAGGCGACCGAGCAAGGTGCACTGCTCGCAACGCATGACAATGCCGAGCTCATGTGGCTGCGACGCCATGTCGGAACCGACGATATCGCGGAGCCCGAGTCGTATCTGTTCTGTTTTCAACATGATTGGGATACGTTGACACCGGCGGAGCGAGCGCTGCGTACCATCAAAGGGCTTGCAGAGTTTCATCCCGATTGGGCGTTTTGGGGTTATGACGCGGCACTTTTGTGGGGTTTGGAGGTGCCGAATGATCTGCTTGGGCCACGATATCTTGTTAAGACAGGTTGCTCGGTGACGTTGAGCAGCGGCTGCAGGTTGTTGCGTCCGCAGATGGCGGGCACGCTCGAGCGTGTTGATGGCGTGCGGGTGACGTCGTTTTGGCGCACGGTGAAGGATTGTCTGCTGCGTGCGCCGTTTTCGTATGGTCTGGCGATCGCCGATTCTGCGCTGCGGGCGAAGGGCATATCGCGCGACGACCTCTGCGAACGGCTCCAGGCCGATTGCGAGGGCAGACGCGGGTATCGCAGAGCTCAGGTGATTGCGTCGCATGCGGACGGGCTGTCCGAAAACGGTGGCGAGTCTCGGTTCCGGGCGTTCTTTATTGCATACGGTTTTCCGGTGCCAGAGTTGCAGGTGGAGTTTCGTGACCCGCTTGATTCGAGCCAAGTGTTTCGCGTTGATTATTTCTGGAGGCTAGAGGACGGGACGTGCGTGATTGGCGAGCTCGATGGAAAGGGAAAGTATGCCTTACAGAACGACGAGGGTCGGGAGTCGGTCGACCCATTCGTGGCAGAACGTCAGCGAGAGTCTCATCTGACGATGCTCGGACATAAGGTGCTGAGGTTTACGTTTGATGAGCTCAAGAACCCAGGGAAGCTGGCTGAAAAGATGAGGCTGGCGGGTATTTCGCAGCGGGCCGATTTGGCTGAGGGATGGAAGCGTCAGTGGTATGGGTGCTAAGGGGTGCAACTGACGCGAATGTGGTTGTTTCTGCCGAGTTTGTCTCGATCTGTAACAACAAGGGGCCGTTTGGCCTCGTAGCTGTTACAGATCGAGACAGAAGGTTGGCTGCCGCTAAAAGATCTCAATCTGTAACATCTCGAGGCCGAAAACCTGTCTACTTGTTACAGATTTAGATGTTTGACGACAGGGCTGGAGAATATCTTAATCTGTAACATCTAACGGCCAAAAACCGCTCTAACTGTTACAGATCGAGACAAAGGTTGGACGCGGTGCCGAAAGATCTCGATCTGTAACATCTGGCTGCTAAAACCCGGTCTACCTGTTACAGATCTAGACATTTTCCTGATGTCGCTGGGGTGGGACTGCAACGCATTTCGTTCCCCGCATCTCCTTCTTGCTCCGTTAACCGATATGTCCGCAGCAATTCCGCCGCGCTAGGTAATAATGGACAAATGTTCAAGTTAATCGTGAGGGAGGAGCTCGATATGGCGTCTGCCGATCGTTCTACGTTGTTTATCAATGCGACCATTCTGGATGGTTCGGAGCATATGGAGCCGCAACCCGATATGGCCGTGGCCGTTGAGCGCGGTGTCATCACATGGATGGGGCCGAGTGCTGTGGCGCAGGCGCCCGCGGGTGCCGAGGTTATCGACCTGGGTGGTGCGTATCTCATGCCCGGTCTCATCAATATGCACGTGCACCTGTGCGGCTCGGGCAAGCCTGTCTCGGCCGGCGATGCGGGCGCGCTGATGAAGAAGCTCGATAATCCCGTGGGCCGCACCATCGTCCGCCGCATCCTCAAAGGCAGTGCCCAGCAGCAGCTAGCAAGCGGCGTGACCACGGTGCGCGGCGCGGGCGACCCGCTGTTTGCCGATCTGGCCGTGCGCGATGCTATCGATGCCGGCAAGTATCAGGGTCCTCGCCTGGTGGCGCCGGGAACGGGCATCACGGTGCCGGGCGGCCATGGTGCGGGCCTGTTCGCCCAGGTGGCCAACAGTCCCGCCGAGGCAGCCGAACAGGTGCGCGACCTGTATGCGCGTGGTGCCGACGTCATTAAGCTGTTCGTGACGGGCGGCGTGTTCGATGCGACCGAGGTGGGCGAGCCGGGCGTGCTGCGTATGCCAGTGGAGGTTGCCGCGGCGGCATGCAAGGCGGCGCACGATATGGGCCTTCCGGTTATGGCCCATGTCGAGAGTACCGAGGGCGTGAAGGCCGCGCTTGAGGCCGGCGTTGACACGATTGAGCACGGCGCTCCGTTGACACCCGAAATCTTGGAGCTGTACCGTGGCGCCGCGGGCACGCAGCTCGAGGGGCGTGCTCCGAGTGTGACCTGCACTATCAGCCCGGCGCTGCCGTTTGTATTGCTCGACCCGGAAAAGACCCATTCTACCGATACGCAAAAGAAGAACGGCGACATCGTGTGTTCGGGCATCATCGAGAGCGCCCGCGCCGCACTGGAAGCTGGCGTTAAGGTGGGCCTGGGTACGGACTCGAGCTGCCCGTTCGTGACGCAGTACGACATGTGGCGCGAGGTTGCCTATTTTGCCAAGTATGTCGGCGTGAGCAACGCCTTCGCGCTGCATACGGCTACGCAGGTCAATGCCGAGCTCCTGGGGCTGGGCGGCGAGACCGGTACGATCGAGTGCGGCAAGGCCGCCGATATCCTGGTGACGCGCAAGAATCCGCTCGATGACCTGTGCGCTCTGCGTGAGCCGATACATGTGATGTGTCGCGGTGATCTGGTACGCAAGCTCAAGGTAAAGCGTATTCCCGAGGTGGACGCCGAGCTCGACGCGATTATGGCCATGCCGGCCGAGGCGCTGGCCGAGGAGCTCGCCCGCGACGGTGTGGCATAGGTGTGACAAAGGTGTAGCTCCGTTGCCACATACAAAAAGCCGAGGTCTCAACACGAGGCCTCGGCTTTTTTATCGAACAAATACTTAAGATTTGGGACAAACAAACCTGATTAATTTGTCCCGCGTGCGGGCGCTAAGAGCGGGTTTCCATCTTGGCGTGGCACTTGGGGCAGGTGACGCGGATCTTGCCTTTGCCCTTGGGGACGGAGAGCATCTGGCCGCAGTTGGGGCACTTGAGGTATGCCGTGGTTTTGCGGCCCTTCCACATCTTCTTGGCCGTGCGCTTGGCACGCTCAAAGTCTTCCTTGCTGGTACCGGCCGTGCGCGAGGCGTTGGCAGCCGCGGCGCCGCTACCCAAGCTCGCTACGAACTTGCCCAGGCCGGGGACGTTAGCGGTCGCGGCGACAAAGGCCGCGTTTTCCTTGCGGCGCGCGTCGATGTTTTTGGACAGGCCGCGCAGCACGCCGAGTACGATTACGGCGATGGCGATCCAGCTGAGCCACTGGATGTGAGCCATCGATCCGACCATCGCGAAAATAATTCCTATGAAGCCCAGCACGATGGTGAGCTCGTCGGCGCCGTTACGACCCTTCATAAAGTCATTCATGCGAATTGCCTTTCGTTCGATATGCTGCACGCCTTTATACCCCTTTTGGTGCATTGGGGACGGGTTAATCTGCACCAAGGTGGTGCAAACGTACCTGTCCCCGAACACCAAGACGGTGCAAAGAAGTTTGTTCCCAATGCACCAATTACTTGGCGAGCTTGTCGACGACGCGCTCTATCTCGGTGAGCTTGGCGGCTTTGAGCTCCTCGTCGCCCGATTCGATGGCCGACGCGACACAGCCCTCGATATGCGCCTTGAGCACGTCGGCGTTAATGCGGGCGATGAGTGCCTGCGTGGCCATGAGTTGCGTGGAGATATCGACGCAATAGCGATCCTCCTCGACCATCCGCAAGATGCCGTCAATCTGGCCGCGCGCCGTCTTGAGCATGCGGGTCACCGATTTGTGGTCTGCCATCATGGCGGGTCCTCGTTTCTGGTCGATGGGGTCGAATGCCTCTGGTAGCTGCTACGCAGCGGTCACAGACAGGGCGTGGAACTTCTCGCCCGCGCCCTCGACGGCGTCGGCGAGCTGCTCGGCGGTCACGGTGTCGGCGCACTCTACCTGGACGGTCTGGGTCTCGTGATCGGCGTCGGCATCGGTCACGCCGGCCACGTTGAGCAGCGCGGTCTCGACAGTAGCGTCGCAGTGGCCGCACATAAGGCCGGAAGTCTTAATTGTGTAATGCATGGGTGTACTCCTTATCGATTGAGATTATCTGACAGTTTAGTCGTGAACAGCGTCATCTTAAAGGTGCGCTGAGGTGCCTGAGATTGCCCCGAAAGAGGAGCGAAGCGTACTTGGGTACGCGAGCGACGGTTTGAGGGGCAAGGTTGGGTGCATCAGCGCACCGTCTTAGGCTTAAAGGATTTCAGGCGCAGCGCATTGGACACGACGCAGACACTCGACAGGCTCATGGCCGCGGCGCCAAACATCGGCGAGAGCTGCCAGCCGGTGAGGGGGAAGAACACACCCGCGGCGAGTGGAATGCCGATGCCGTTGTAGAACAGCGCCCAGAACAGATCCTGCTTGATGTTGCGAATCGTGGCGCGTGACAGCTCGATGGCGTGGGCGACGTCCATGAGGTCGCTGCGCATGAGCACCACGTCGGCGCCCTCCTTGGCGATGTCGGCGCCGGTGCCGATAGCGAGGCCAACGTCGGCGCGCGCCAGGGCGGGGGAGTCGTTGATGCCGTCGCCCACCATGGCGACCTTGCTGCCCGCATCCTGCAGTTCGCGCACGTGGCGTTCCTTGTCGGCGGGCAGGACGTCGGCGATAAACTGCTCACTGGTGAGTCCCACGCGGCGGGCGATGGCCTCGGCCGTCACGCGGTTGTCGCCGGTGAGCATGCGCACGTCGACGCCGAGCGAGCGCAGCGCGGTAACGGCCTCGGCACTTGTCTCCTTAACCTCGTCGGCCACGGCGACGATACCGGCAAGCTCGCCGTTTTTGGCAAAGAACAGCGGCGTCTTGCCATCGGCGGCAAATCGCCCCGCAAGTCCTGCGGGCACGGTGATACCCAGCTCGCTCATCAGGCGCACGTTGCCGGCTGCGATGACATTGTGCCCCTCGCGTGCCGTAACGCCTCGCCCGGGCACGGCGGCAAAGTCCTCGACCATGCGTGCGACGATTCCGCGCGTCTCGCACTCGGCCATAATCGCCTCGGCCAGTGGGTGTTCGCTCTGGCGTTCCAGCGCGGCGGCCAGCTTGAGCAGCGCCTTTTCGCTCATGGCGGGCGAGCCGTCAGTGCGCGTGGCCACCACGATATCCGTCACAGCCGGTTTGCCGCGGGTGACGGTGCCGGTCTTATCGAGCACCACGGTGCCCACGTTGCGCAGATTCTCCAGCGCTTCGGCGCTCTTAAACAGAATGCCCATCTCGGCGCCCTTGCCGGTGCCAACCATAATGGCGACGGGCGTGGCCAGGCCCAGCGCACACGGGCAGCTGATCACCAGCACGGCCACGGCGGAGGTAAGCGCCTCGTTTACGCTGCCGGTCAGCACCATCCACGCCACAAAGGTCACGGCCGAGATCGCAAACACCACGGGCACAAACACGCCAGCGACCTTATCGGCCATGCGGGCGATGGGCGCCTTGGTGGCGTTGGCGTCCTCGACGAGCTGGATGATTTTGGCGAGCGACGTGTCGGCGCCCACGCGCGTGGCACGGAAGGTAAACGATCCGGTGCGGTTGACCGTGGCGGCGTTGACGGTGTCGCCGGCGGTCTTTTCCACGGGGATGGACTCGCCGGTGAGCGCGCTCTCGTCCACGGCCGAGCTACCCTCGAGTACCACGCCGTCGACAGGGATGGACTCGCCGGGGCGCACGCGCAGCACCTGGCCGGGAAGGATACTGTCGACGTCGACGGTGGCCTCGGTACCGCCCTCGGCCACGACGGTCGCGGTCTTGGGCGCCAGGTCAATGAGCGCCTCGATGGCTCCGCCGGTTTTGGATTTGCTGCGCGTCTCGAGGTATTTGCCCACGGTGACGAGCGACAGGATCGTGCCGGCGCTCTCAAAATACAGGTTGTCCATGCCCGTCATCATGGCCTCGTGGATCTGACCTGCGGCTAGCTGGTCGGCCATGATGAACATGGCGTAGAGCGACCAGGCAATGGAAGCGGTGGCGCCCACGGCGATGAGCGCGTCCATGGTGGGTGCGCCGTGTACGAGCGACTTGAAGCCGTTGATAAAGTACGCGTCGTTGACGTAGACGATGGGGATGAGCAAGACGAGCTCGGTGAGCGCCAACGTCATGCTGTGGGTGTGGTCGGTGAAGACGCTGGGCAGCGGCCAGCCAAGCATGTGTCCCATGCCTATGTAGAACAGCGGGATGAGGAAGATGATCGAGATGATGAGGCGGGTGCGCATGGCGGAGGCGACGGCCTCCAGCTTTTTGGTGGGCGACTCCATATGGGCGGCGCCGGACCTGGCTTGCGCGCTGCCGTTGGGGGCGGTTTCGGTGCCCGTACTGACGGGCGAGGCCGAGTAACCCGCGCGATCGACAGCGGTGCAGATGTCGTCGGGGGAGACCTGCGCGGGGTCATAGTCCACCAGCATGGAGCCGGCGAGCAGGTTGACGGCGACGCTTTGGACGCCGTCGAGCTTGCTGACGGCGCGGTCCACGTGCGCCTGGCAAGCGGCGCATGTCATGCCGCCCACGTCGAACGTATCTTGAGCCAGGGCTTCTCCTTTCTGTAGTTCGGTGTTGGAATTGTTAACCCGCAGATACTATACACCCATACCCCCAGGGGGTGTCTAGTAATAGTTGGAATGTATGACTTTTCATTACAGATGAGGGTGGCGGCTCGATCAATGGTCGCCTCTGCCAAACATCTCAATCTGTAACGTCTGGACCGGTTTTTGAACCATAGCTGTTACAGATTTAGACAAACATTTCAGCCGAAAACTAACGTCTCGATCTGTAACAACTAGACCCCGTTTTACCGAGTATTTGTTACAGACCAAGATAAACAGTTGGCGGGAAACTCAATGTCTCAATCTGTAACATCTAGCAGCAAATATGACCTCTAACTGTTACAAATCGAGACAGGCCGTCCGCGGTCAACTCAAATGTCTTGATCTGTAACATCTAGAGAGGTTTTTGACCCCTTACTGTTACAGATTGAGATGTTGTCTCGCGGGGCTGGGGTTTGTCTCGTTCTGTAACATCTAGACTTGTATCTGCCGAGCTAGTGTTACAGATCGAGACAATTGCCGGGGAGGGGTTCCGTTACGGCAAGACACCCGCTCCCTAGAGGCAGAACCCGGGGATCACGCAGGTCCGTTTGTCGGGTTTGCTTGCGGGCGTGGCGTACATAAAGGCGTCGCCGTCGTGGCCCACACGGTTCATGTAGAGCGTGCCTTCGCTCTCCGATGTGTCGGGACTCACCGTGCGCTCCCACCAACAGGTGTCTTTGCCCTTCCACTGGCGAACCATCGTCTCGTTCGTGGAATACGGACTCACTTTAAGCTCGCGGAACAGTTGGTACTCCTTGCCCTCGCCGTTGTAGATGTCGGCCAAAAAGTGATAGCCCTCGGCAAACGAATAGGGCGGTTGCGTACCGCACAGCTCGACCATGGCGGGCAGCCAAAGGGTTGCGGACAACTCGCTCAGACACGATGCGCTTCTGGCGGCGCCAACGTTATTCGAGATCTTTTTGACAGACTTGATGAGCACGCGCAACTCGTTGGGCAGCAGCTCAAGGCCGTCGTTGTCGAGCCATTCCCGCAGCTCGCAATCTGCCCAGCCGGCGCTCAATGGTTGGGCCGCGGCGTCGCGTTCGGCAATGCCGGCATCGAACATAAACGTCAGTCCGGCCTTGCCCGTCCCGTCCAGAAGCTCGTCGTGGCGGATGCCCACGAGTTGTGCGCCGACCTCCAGCCCGTTGGTGAGCGTGACGCGCTTGGTGCACGGATAGGGGATATGCCCATCGGCATCGAGCAGATGATAGCGCTTGGCAATCTCGCGTGCCTCGCTACGGGTCCCGGCGGCCTTAATCATGAGCGAAATTTCCTGCAGCTGAGCCCAGGTGTAGTCGTCAAGCGAGCTGCGGATACCGTCCAGGTAGTCGGGGATGCCAAAGCCACGGGTCGCCGCGCCAATGACGCCGAGCCCCGCAACGACTGCAACGACGCCGCCGATAATAAAGCGACGGCGGGTCATGGCATCGTGACAGGCCTGCTCCAGGATCTCTCGTGCGCGCTCGCCGGCGACGTCGACCTTAAGGTGCGTACCGGAGTCGATGTCGATTACGGCGTCATTGCCCGCGCCCTCGCAGCCCTCAGATTCTGCAGCGGGGAGGTATGCCGAGAGCGCCTCGAGCATCTGCTGCTCGGTGGGGCGATCGCCCTGTTCAACCGAGATACCTTTCATGATGATCTGGACGAGTGCCTCGTCGTCATTGCATCGCGGCTCGAGCGGTGCCGGCTTGGTCTTGGTCTTTATGAGGCAGAACGAGCCGGTTGCCGCGGCACCCGTCGACTCGACATCGAACGGTTTGCGACCGCTGTAGAGCTGGTACAGAATACTCGAAAGCGCATAGACGTCGATCGCGGGCGAGCGGCGAAGGGCCGCGATGCCTTCGATATCCTGCGTGAGCATCTCGGGCGCGGCGTATGCGGGCGTGGCAAAGCGCCAGATGTCGGCGCGCCGGGTGATCGTGTCGTCGCCGAGGGCCATGGTCGCGGAGCCCATGTCGATGAGGCAGGGGTCAAAGGAGCAATCGACGATCTGCTACTCGAGCGTTCGGCTGGTGGTGCGGAACATGATGTTGGCAGGCGACAGGTCGCGATGGACGACCGGATTCACGAGCCCCTGGGTCATCAAGAGCGCGCGAAGCACGGCGTTTCCGACGGCGGCGACCATCTGGGTGGTCAGCCCGCCCGAGGCGTCGCGCGGAAGCAGGGGCAGCGCCTGCTTGAGCGAGGTGCCCTCGACCCACTCCATGAGGATGAGCGGGTCATCCTCACACGATCCGTAGCCATAGACGCGCGGAAATCCGCGCAGGTGCGAGACGGTACACAGATGACGGTACTCCTCGAACAGAGCGGCGGTGTTGGCCAGGTGCGCGGCCGATTGCTCGGCGGAGCGGTCGAGGGCTTGGCCGGAAAGGATGGCGTTGTCCTTGAGTAGCTTGACGGCAAAGGCTTCGCCGCTCGTGTTGGTCGCGCGCAGTACGTGCCCGATGTTGCCGTTGTTGCGACGGGTCGTTTGAAGAATAAGCGTCATAAACCGACGCTTGGCGTCGTCCTCGGCGCTGGGGTTGACCGCCACGGCGGTATCGAACGTATCGAGACGGATGAGTTTGTCGCCATAGGCGCTATCGGTAGTATCCATGGCGTTCCTTTGTCTGGCATGGGTTGCCGCGCGTATACGTGGGCAGTGCGGATATCGATAAGGTACTATGATAGCCGCGCTGCCCACGTATACCGTTGAGTATTGTCGTTTACGACGCAGAAGGTAGAAGACGAAAGACGGGCGGCGACCGTCTTTCGATCGCCGTCCGCACTAGGTGTTGTGTGCCATGACGTTGTTGACGCCGACGATGCGCGACATCGGCGGCAGGCCCCCGCAGGCGCTGTGCGGCCTGCCCCAATTGCAGTTGACCCTTGTCCCGGGCAGCTATCGTGAGTTTATCTTCCGGCCTTTAACGCTTCTTTAGAAACGGCCTTCACCCTAGGAATTGCAAGTAAGTAATCCTTGGGATGGAGGCTCTCATGGCATACGTATTGGAGACGCGCGGGCTCACGAAGCGGTTCGGCCGCGGCAGCCGCGCGCAGATGGCGGTCGACGGCGTGAGACTGCACGTGGGGGAGGGGCGCGTGTACGGCCTGCTCGGCCCCAACGGCGCGGGCAAGTCCACCACGCTCAAGATGGTCACGGGGATGCTGCGCCCCACCTCGGGGCAGATCCTGGTCGATGGCCATCCGTGGAGTCGAAACGACCTGTATTCCATCGGCTCGCTCATCGAGCAGCCGCCGCTCTACCCCAACCTCACGGCGCGCGAGAACCTGCTCGTGCGCACCACGTTGCTGGGCATCCCCGAGGGTCGCATCGCCGAGGTGCTCGAGACGGTTGACCTTAAAGACACCGGGTCCAAGCGCGCCGGGCGCTTCAGCCTGGGGATGAAGCAGCGGCTCGGCATCGCGATCGCGCTGCTCGCGAGCCCGCGGCTTCTCATCCTGGACGAGCCCACCAACGGGCTCGACCCCATCGGCATCGAGGAACTGCGCGGGCTCATCCGCAGCTTCCCCAAGCGCGGCATCACGGTCATCGTATCGAGCCATATCCTGGGTGAGGTGGAGCAGACGGCCGATGACATCGGCATCATTACGGGCGGCCGGCTCGCCTACCAGGCGCCGCTTCAGAGGGGCCAGGACCTCGAGGCCCTGTTCATGGACGTGTGCCGACGGACGGGGGTGGCCGCATGAGCCGGTCTGCTGCTGTGTCCGAGCGCGTCGAGAAGCCGGTGCCGCAGGCGGGATCAGCGCGCCGTCCCGGCCTCTTCCGCGCCCTGCGCTCCGAGGCGCTGAAGAGCTCCCACGGGGCGCCGGTCAAGGTCGCCATCGCGCTTGCGTTGCCGTTCCCGTTGCTCTTCGGCCCGCTCTCGGGGCGCTTCGGCATGAGTGCCGGGCTCTCGTTCTCGGCATGGAACTACTACTACGTGCTGCTCTTGCCCGTGGCGCTCACGCTCATCTCCGCGTGCGTGGCCAACTACGATGCGCGGCTGCGCGGCCACGTGCCGCTCTCCAGCCCGGCTCCGCTCGGACAGGCCTGGTGGGCGAAGGCGCTCTGGTGCCTCGCGCTCTCGGCGCTCTCGAACGCTTGCGTACTCGCCGTGTACCTCGTGGGTGCCGTCGTGAACCCGGGTGGGCCATCGGTTCCCGCGATGGCGGCCGCTGCGGTGACGAGCGTCATCGCGACGTCGTGGATGATTCCGGTGACGCTCTTCCTTGTCTGCCGGGTCGGCATGCTCGCTGGCGTACTGGGCCCGCTTGCGGTGCAGATCGGCGGGGGCTTCGCGTGGTCCGCGGTGGGAGGCCTGTGGTGGGCGCTTCCGCCGGCGGCCTCCGTCATCATGCCGAGCGCCTTCTTGCCTGTGCTGCCCACGGCCGAGCCGCTCTCGGCGTCGCCCGGGCTCGCGGCTGCGATCGGGTCCTTCGGGCCTGTTCAGGCGGCGGCGCTCGCGGTTTGCGCGGCGGCGTTCGTGCTGCTCACGTTCGTCGGTGCGGTCTGGTTCAGGGGATCGGAGGAACTGTGATGGGAAGCGGAAGGCATGTTGGCTCGAGCGTTGGCCAGACGTCCCGGATGTCCCTATGGCGCGCCGTGCTCTCGGAGTGCGTGCGGCTCAAGCGCTCCCCGTTGATCGCGCTGCACCTGGCGTGCGGCCTTATCGCCGGCGTTGCCTGCGGGGCATACTTCGGCGTGGCGCCGTGGGATCCGCGACTTGGAACGGACGCGTTCGTCCAGCTTATCGGCGCGCTCATGCCCCTCATGGTCGCGATCGTGTGCGGCCTGGATATCGACGGTGAGCGCGAGGCGTCCGGCCTTTCCAACCTGCTCGCGTTGCCGTCGAGGCGCATCGCCCTCGCCGCGCGCGTGCTCGTGCTGTGGCTGCTCGGCATCATTGCGATGGCGGTGGCGCTCGGGTCATTTGCCGGCGTGATCGGTGCCTTTGGGCGCGACGCGTTCTCGGCAGGGGTCTACGCCCGCGCCGCCGCGGGCATGGCGGCGGGCTCGCTCGTGCTCTACGTCGCGTCGGCCTGGCTCGCGCTCGCCCTCGGCAGAAACGCCGCCATCGGGGTCGGCGCGGCGGGCCTCGCCTGCGCCCTCTTCGCCGTGGGCGGCCTCGCGCACGGGCTTGTCACCGGCGAGCTCACCGCGGCCTCGTCGGGTGTGCTCGGCTACGTGCCGTTCGCCTGGGCGGAGCGGCTGGGGTCGCTGCTCGTGGAGCTTGGGCTTGCCACGGATACGGGTTTGCGCGCGGTGATATGGCAGCTTGAGGTGACTTCTGTCCTTGCCTTGGTGGTCACGGCGATTTGCCTTGTCGTCCTTCTCGTCTGGATTGGCTTCTTCGAAGAGGGGAGGAAGGGCGAGTGAGCTCGCGGGGGTGCCTGCCGTTCCGCTCGCCACGCGTCTGCCATCGTTCGATCTCGCACGGGTAACATGAACTAGGATGGAACGAGCAAATCCGCTATTGAGGGGGAGTGTGATGGCCCGCATCCTTGCGGTCGACGACGACCGCGCCATACTTCAGCTGCTCGAGCGGGCTCTCTCCCGCGACGGTCACAAGGTCGAGTGCGCCGACGACCCAACGACGGTCCCTGCGATGGATCTCTCTCGTTACGACCTTATCCTCACGGACGTGATGATGCCCGGTCTCGGTGGCTTCGAACTGGTCCGCCTCGTCCGGGGCCGCTTCGACGGGCCCATCATGTTCCTCACGGCCAAGGTCACCGAGGACGACGCGGTGCTGGGCCTCGGCCTCGGCGCCGACGACTACGTGCGCAAGCCCTTCGGCGTGGCGGAGCTGCGCGCGAAGGTGGCTGCGTCGCTCCGCCGCGAGCGCCGGGTGCGCCGGAGCGTGCTCGACCTCGGACGTGCACGCTTCGACCTCGGGGCGCGCGAGCTCAACGTGACAGCTCCCGACGGCTCGACCGGCGCGCCCGTCCCCCTCACGCCTACCGAATATGGCATCTGCGAGTTTCTCGCCAAGCATCCCGGTCGCGCCTACAGCCGGTCGCAGATTCGCGAGGCGGTGCGGGGCTGGGAGAGCGAGGCGGATGACGCGGCCGTCTCGGTCCACGTGGGCAAGGCGCGTGCCAAGCTCCGGGCTGCGGGCGTCGACCCCATCGCCACCGTGTGGGGTGTCGGATATAAGTGGGAGGCGGGGAGATGAGCCGTCTTCGCGGTTTGGACGGCCGCATTCGCGTCCCGCTTGCCCTCGTAGTCGGTCGCTACTTCGCCCTCGTCCTGTTCGGGGCGCTGCTGACCGTGGGCGGGCCCTGGGCACTGTTCTTCGGCGCGATGGCGCGCGGCGAGGTGCTCCCGGCGGACTGGGGCTCGACCCATGCGGACGAGACTGTCGGCGACATCGCTTCGGCGGGTCATCTTGATCCCGACTCGCTCTCCACCGCATACCGCGTGGCGCGGCTTTCGGCCGTGGGCAGCGTCCTCTTCTCGGACATGGGGGAGGAGGCACTCGCCAGCGCCCAGACGTCGGTCTCCTCCGCAGCTGCCGCCGGTGAGACGTCCGCCCGCCCCGGCCCCGACGTCTCGTCCGGCTCGTACGCGCGGGTGGCGGCCGTGAAGCTCGCCGATGGTACCTGGGCGGCAATCTCCTGGGACATGATGCCCCACTGGGCCGACCGCGCACGGGACGCGTCCTGGCCGAACCCCCAGGACCTCTGGCTCGCCTCGACCATCATCGGCACGGTTCTCATGGTCGTTCTCGTCGCCCTGCGCGCCGCGCGCGTGCTCACGCGCAAGATGGAGCCGCTCGTGGCGGCGGCGAACGCCGTTGCCGCCGACGACCTCGACAGGCCCGTCGGAACGAGCGACGTTGCCGAGGTCGACGACGTGCTCGCCGCGATGGAGCGCATGCGGGTCTCGCTTAAACGCTCGCTCGAGGAGCAGATGGCCTCCGAGGAGACCCGGCGCGAGCGCATGGAGACGCTCGCCCACGAGCTCAAGACCCCGCTCACCCTCATCCAGGGCAACGCCGAGCTCCTCGCCGCCGACCTCGAGGAGGGGCGGCTCCGGGGCGAGCAGGCCGACGAGGCCCGCGCCATCCTCGATGCCACCCACCGCCTGGACGCGGCCCTCATCGACATCATCGCCGCCTGGCGGGAGGACGAGCGGGACGGCGAGGGGCGGTCGGAACCCGATGCGGATTCGCGAGGCTAAGCTCCGAAGTGCGCAACAGTGAAATAGAACCGATTGACGGGGATGCCTGACTGCCCCAGCCGACTCTTCATCCATATCGGATGTGGGCGTGCGCAGCGAGGGGACTTTACACCCTTGTCTCTCCGTCTTACCATAGACGTACGTAAAAGCGTACGCTTTTGGGAAGGGAGGCCGCATGACTTCTATTACGGCAACGGCGGCACGCAAGGACCTGTACAACGTTATCGCGCGCGTCAACGAGGACTGCGCTCCGGTGGCCATCACGAACAGTCGCGGTAAGGGTGCCGTGCTCGTCGGAGAGGATGAGTGGGCCTCTATCGAGGAGACGCTCTATCTCATGGGTGTTCCCGGCGTTGCCGAGTCGATTGTTGCAGGGAAGGCGGAGCCGGTCGAGAATTGCGCCACCGAAGACGCGCTGGACTGGTAGCCATGTGGCTTGTCGTGTTCACCGAGCAGGCCCAGAAGGATGCAAAGCAGCTCAAGGCGGCGGGGCTTGCCGGCAAGGCGAAGGCGCTCGTCGCGGCAGTGCGGGAGGATCCCTTCAAGGTTCCTCCGCGCTATGAGGCCCTCGTTGGCAATCTATCTGGCCTCTACTCTCGCCGCATCAGCCTGCAACACCGCTTCGTTTACGAAGTAATCAAAGAGGAGATTGAGAGGGACGGCGCCCTCTATGAGGGTGCGGTCAAGGTCGTTCGCATGTGGACGCATTATGACGGGGTGCGATAACGGCTGGACGCTGTACGCGACCCTCATCGACATCATCTCCGCCTCTGAAACCCGCTGTCACCCTAAGGTGTCAACCGGCCCAGCGGCGCCGGCTCCGTGCCCCTTCCGCGAAAGAATGTAACCGCGCCGACAGAGACGGCGCGTACGAACGCATTCACAAGAAGGGGACACGATATGACTTCTCAGGTACTGGAACGTCCGGCGGGGACGGTCGAGGGGGCGCCGGCGCCGGCCGCCTCGGGCGAGTCCCTCGCCGTATCCACCCGCGGGCTCACCAAGCGCTACGGCGACGCGACGGTCGTGGACGACATGGACCTCGAGGTGCCCGAGGGCGCGGTCTACGGCTTCCTCGGCCCCAACGGGGCGGGCAAGTCCACCACGATGAAGATGCTGCTCGGGCTCGTGCACGCATCAGGCGGCGAGGCCGTCGTGCTCGGGCGGGAGATGACCCCGGACAACCGCCTCGAGGTGCTGCGCGAAGTGGGCTCGCTCATCGAGGCCCCCAGCTGCTACCCGCACCTCACGGCGCGCGAGAACCTCGAGATCGTGCGGCGCCTGCGCGGGCTGCCCGAGAGCTGCATCGACGAGGTCCTTTCGGTCGTGCGCCTGGACGACGCGAAGACGCAGCGGAAGCTCGTCGGACACTTCTCCCTCGGCATGAGGCAGCGCCTGGGCATCGCCGCCGCGCTCATGGGGCACCCAAGGCTGCTGCTCCTGGATGAGCCGACGAACGGCCTCGACCCCTCCGGCATCCACGAGATCCGCCAGCTCGTGCGCGAGATGCCGGGGCGCTTCGGCTGCACGGTCATCGTCTCCAGCCACCTGCTCTCCGAGATCGACCAGATGGCCGACCACGTGGGCATCATCAACAGGGGCCGCATGGTCTGGCAGGGGAGCATGGCCGACCTGCACGCCCGCGCGCGCCGATGGCTGGCGCTGCGCACCACGGACAACGCCGCGGCGGCGGGGGCGCTGCCGGGCGCGGTGGCCGACGGGGAGTGGCTGCGCATCAAGGCCGTGGACGACGCGACCGCCGGGCAGGTGACGCTCGGGCTCGCGAAGCGAGGCATCGGCGTCGTGCGGCTGGAGGAGCGCGCCGAGTCGCTGGAGGACATATTCCTTAAGCTCACGGGGATGGAGGCTACGCTGTAGCGGCTTCGCTGCGGCTTCCCCTGGTACCGCACCTTGCCCATCAAACCGTTGCTCGCGTACCAAAGTACGCGTCGCTCCTCTTTCGGGGCAATCTGCGGCACCAGGAAAACCCTTCGCATGGAACATCGCAGTTCACATTCTTCGACTGGAGGAAGACATATGCCATCTCAAGTTGTTGCATCGGACACCGGCCAGCCCGGCCTCGTCCAATCCGTCGCGCTCGAGTTCGCCAAGGCGCGCCGCAAGCACCTGTGGCTGGCGAGCCTGGGCCTGCTCGCGTTCCAGTTCGCCTGGCTCGTCGCGGGCGCCTCCAACACCGTGCGCCACAACCCTGACTTCGACGGCATCCTCTACATGCTGCCGCAGCTGAACGCCATCGTCCTGCCGCTGCTCTGCGCCATCGTGGCCTCCACCGTCACCGACGTGGAGAACCGGGCGAACATGTGGAAGCTGCTGCTCACCATGGAGGACGGCGGGCGCGTGGTCGCGGCCAAGTGGGCGGCGTGCCTCCTGATCCTCGCCGTGGTCGTGGGCGTCCAGACGGCGGGCGTCGCGGCGGTCGCGTACGGGATCGGGTTCCAACAGAACCTGCCGGGGCCGGCCCTGCTCGCCCGCTACGCCATCAGCACGTTCGTCGTGTGCGCCATGCTCATCACCATCGTGCAGGCGGTCTGCCTCGCCACCGCCAACCAGTTCGCGCCGATGATCGTGGGCGTGGGCCTGTGCTTCCTCGGGCTCTTCATCGCCTACCTGCCTCCGGTGTTCAGCTGGTTCGTGCCGAGCGCGTACTTCTTCGTGTGTCGCCTCGTCGACGGCGCCTACGACGCCTCGCAGCACATGAGGTTCTGGGCGGCGCCGTTCCCGGCCGCGGGGCTCGCCGTCTGCGTCGCCGTGACCGTCGCCGCGTTCATCGCCTCCAGGCGCGCCTTCGCCGCCCGCGAGCTGTAGGGAGGTTTGATCATGCTTGCATCCTGCATATCCGCCGAGTTCATCAAGATGCGCCGGGCGCCCGTCTGGGCCGCCTTCGCCGCGCTGCCCGCCGTCTCCGCGCTCATCGGGAGCGCCAACTACGTGGCCAACCTCGACCTCCTCACGCCCGGCTGGGAGAACCTCTGGACCCAGCACACCCTGTTCATCTGCTACTTCTTCCTCCCGGCGCTCATCGGCGCGGGCGCGAGCTACCTGTGGCGGCTCGAGCACATGGGCTCCAACTGGAACGAGCTCATGGTCGCCCCGGTGCCCGCGCGCGACGTGTTCGTCGCCAAGCTCGCGGTCCTCGCCCTCCTGGACCTCGTCGCGTTCGCGGCCATGACGGCGTTCTTCGTCGCGAGCGGCATCGTCCTGCACGTGCCCGGCGCCTTCCCGGTGGCGTCGTTCGCCGAGCAGGTGGTGCTGGGCTGGATTGGGAGCCTCGCCATCTGCGGCATACAGCTCGTCGTTTCCATGCTCGTGCGCAACTTCGCCGTGCCGGTGGGCGTCGGGCTGGGTGGCGGGATCTTGGGGATCATGGCGGCGATGGGCGGCCTTGGCTACGTCTTCCCGTACGCGCTCATGCAGTCCGGGATGAACAGCAACGCCCTCGTGGTGCTCGACGCGCCGCACATCGCCCAGATCGCCGTGTTGAGCGTCGTCTACGTGGCCTGCTCGGTCGCCTTCGCCTCGGCCTGGCTCCGCACGCGCGACGTCGTCGCGGCGAAGTAGCGCCCGGCGTGCTCGTACAATGTGGTGTCGGGATGTGAGGTGATGGGATTGGACGTGAGGCCATGCGGGCCGGGCCTTTCCGGCGCCGCCGCGCCGTTGGACGCGTGGGACGACGCGCCCCTTCTGCGGCTCGCCGCGCCCGTGCTCTGCGTGGCGTGGGAGGCGGCGATGTTCGCCCGCGTGGTGTTCGCGGGGGCGGACCCCTCGCTGTCGGCGCCCTCGTCCCAGGCCGCCCTGTTCGTCCTCATGGCCGTCGGCTGCGCGGCGCTGTTCCTGCGCTACCGCCTTCCGGTCGTCTCCGTGCTCTTCGAGTCGGTCGTTGGCCTGCTGGCCTCGGTGATGGGCGCGCTCGCGTACGTGTACTTCCTCCCGCTCGTCGCGCTCTACGCCTGCGTGGCCCGCGCGCCCCGGCGCGAGGCGGCCGCGGGCGGCGTCGCCGCCGTTGCGGCCGTCGCGCTCTCCGCCGTGGTCGACGGGTTCGCGGGTGCCTCCGCATCGCCCTCCCCCTCGCTTGCGATGACGCTCGCCGGCATCGGGTACCCGCTCATGCTGGTGCTCGGGGCGGCGCTGCTCTCGCGCTTCCGCTTGCAGCGCCTCCGGGAGGCGGAGGCGGCCGCCCGCGCCGAGGCGGAGCGCGACCGCGCGCTCGCCAAGAGCCGCATCGCCGCCGAGCTGCACGACTCCGTGGGACACGACCTCACGGCCATCGTCGCGCTCTCGGAGGGGCTCGCCGGCGCGACCGGGGACGAGCAGCTCGACCGGGCCATCGCGAGCATCAACGAGCTGGCGCGCTCGGGGCTCGCCGACACGCGCCGCGCCGTGCGGGCGCTGGCGGGCGAGGCGAGGAGCACGGCGGCGCCATCCGCTCTGCCGGGTTCCGCGCCCACCGAGAAGCCGGCCGAGCGGCATCGCTGGGACGAGATCGCCGCTCTTCTTGGGTCCGTCCGCGCCGCCGGCGTCACGGCCGCCCTCACGGAGACGGGCGTGCGCCCGGACGACCCCTCCCAGGCCGGCCTCGCCTTCCGCGTCTGCCGCGAGGGCGTCACGAACGCGCTGCGCCACGCCGCGGGGCTCTCGCGGCTCACGGTCTCGGTGGACCACGGCGGGGATGGCTCTGCCGACGTCGCAATCCGCGACGATGGAACCCCTGGCGAGGGGGCCGGGGGTCCGGGCACCGGCATGGGCCTCTCCCGCCTGCGCAGAGAGGTCGGGGAATCGGGCGGAACCCTCTCCGCCGGTCCGGTCGGCGAGGGCGGCTGGTGCCTCAAGGCGCATCTGCCGTCATTGGTGGGGGCCGGCGAAGGGGAGGGGGAGCCCGATGGCGACGAATAGCGGCATCGCGGGAGCGGCCGCGTCCGCGCGCATCCCCGTCATGATCGTCGACGACCAGCCCGAGACCCGCCTGGGCCTCGCGCTCATGGTGCGGCGCGACCCGGGCCTCGCCATCGTGCTCGAGGCGGAGGACGGCCGTCAGGCCATCGACCGCATCGAGCGGGCCGAGGAGCTCGGGCGCGACCTGCCTCGCGTCGTCCTCATGGACGTGCGCATGCCCGTCCTCGACGGCATCGACGCCACCGCCGCGATCACGCGCCGCTGGCCGGGCGTCCGCGTGCTCATGCTCACCACCTACGACGAGGACGACTTGGATTGGCAACACCTATTTGGACGATTCCGGGAGGGACAGCCCCGCCTTTCTGAACTCGACCGGCGACATGTAGCCCAGCGTCGAGTGGATCCTGAAGTTGTTGTACCAGTGCACGTAGTCCGAGAGCTTGGCTCGGAGCTCGCGCGTCGTGCCGAACGTCTCGCGGTGGACGAGCTCGGCCTTCAGTATCCTGTTGGTCGACTCGTCGACGGCGTTGTCGTAGGGGCAGCCCTTGGCCGACAGCGACCTCTCTATGCCGAAGGCCTCGAGCATCAGGTCGATCTCGGCGTTGTCGAACTCGCTGCCGCGGTCCGTGTGGAAGACCTCGATGTCCGAGATGGGGAAGGAGAGCGTCGCGAACGCCGACTTGACCAGCCGGGCGTCCTTCCTGGGCCCGGCGGAGTGGCCGACGATCTCCCTGTTGTAGAGGTCGACGAGCAGGCAGACGTAGTTCCACGAGGCCCCGACGCGCACATAGGTCAGGTCGCTGCATATATGGGTGCGCGGCGCCCTGCCGCCGAAGCCGCGCGCGACGACGTTCGGCACGTCGGCCTCGTTGACCGCCCCGGGGTGCACCTTGAACCTCTTCCTGGCGTATGCGCTGACCAGGCCGTTCTCCCTCATGATGCGGCAGACCCGGCGCCGGCTGACGGTAACGCCCGACCTCTCGAGCGACGCCTTTATCTTGCGCGAGCCGTACCGGCCCTTGCTGGCGGCGTGGGCCGCGACCACGGCCGGCGCGGCGGGGTCCGGCGCGGCGGGCCGGTCGGGCCGCGAGCGCATGGAGTAGTACGTCGACCTCGCGACGCCGAGGAGCCTGCACTGCGCTGGTATGGGGTAGCGGCCCTCGTTGGCCGCTATGGCCCTCACTTTCGAGCGTATATCAGCGCCGCTTGTTTTAAGACGTCGACCTCCATCCGGAGCCTGCGGTTCTCGCGCTCGAGCTCCAGGATCCGGTTCTGCTCGGGCGTGCGGTTGTCCGCGGCGCGCGGCGAGCCGGTCGCGTTTATCGACTTGATCCACCTCTCCACGGTGCTCTTGCCGAGGTCGTACTCGTCCATGATCTCGCGCTTGGGCTTGCCGGCGTTGTAGAGGTCGACTATCTGCCTCTTGAACTCGTCGGTGAAATGCCTCGGGTGCCTGGGGTCCCTCATATACGGCCCTCCCGTCTCTTGCGCCCCTCCCGGAACTGTCCACACCAGTGTAGCCAATCCAACACGAACGCCGCAGCCTGTCGCAGGAAGCGGGTGTGGGCGCCCTCGCCCATGGCGTACAGGTCGCGGCCCGCGACCAGCACACGACCCTCGTCCGGGGCGTCCAGCCCGCTCATGCAGTACAGGAGGCTCGTCTTGCCCGCCCCCGACGGCCCCACGATCGCCGTGAGCCCGCCCGCGGCCGCGAGCGAGCAGCCCCTGAGGACCGGGACGCGCTCCTCGCCCGTGTCGGCCCAGCGCTTGACGCCCTCGGCCCTCACCTCCGCCGCAGCCATGCGCGGCACCTCCCTTCGGGCGGGCGCTCCGCGCCCACCGACTCGTCCGTTCGACGCCACCCATGGAACCACCGCCCGTGCGCCCCGACGCCGCGCGCCAGTCGGTTGCCATCTCCAGATGGCAGTCTCGGTCTCGGTTCTGGTGCCACCACACCAGCGTGGGTGGGGGATACAGTTGCAAGTGGAGGTCATAAGCTGCGTCGAGGAAGGAGCCGGAAAATGAATCGCGCCGCATCTCCCTCGATTCTGAGAGCTTCTAGATTACAATGTTAAAAATTTGCATTAGATGAAGATCTTTCACATGGAGGCGTGATGATTATCCGTCAAAAGTACCTTGACCAGCTTCTCGCCTTTCGGGATCGAGACCTCGTCAAGGTCGTTACGGGGGTTCGTCGTTGCGGGAAGTCGACCCTTCTGGACATGATGCGCGAGCATCTGGCAAGGGAGGGCGTTTCCCGGGAGCGACTTCTCACGTTCAAGATGGAGTCCATGGAGTTTGATGGCTTGGATTATCGCGGGCTTTACCAGCTTGTTCGCAAACGGACAGAGGGAATCGTCCATCCCTATCTCTTTTTTGACGAGCTCCAAGAGATCGAGGGTTGGGAGCGCGCGATTAATTCCCTGCACGTTGACCTTGATTGCGATATGTATATCACGGGGTCCAACGCCTATCTGCTGTCGAGCGAGCTTGCCACGCTGCTCTCGGGGCGTTATGTGGAGGTCGAGATGCTGCCGCTCGTCTTCTCGGAGTTTCTCGATTTCCGGGGAGCGTCACTGTCCTCTCGCGCTGCGGCTGGGATGGATGTCTTCGAGTTGCCGGATGGCTCGCTTAGCACGGCGGTTGGCCTGTTTGATCATTATCGTCGCTACGGCGGGCTGCCGTACCTATCCTTGGGTACGCTAGACGGGGCGGTTCATAAGGCCTATTGCAGGTCACTGTACGAGACGGTCGTCATCCGGGATATTCTCGAGCGCGATCGCAGGCGTGGCCGCAGGCAGCTCACAAGCCCTGATTTGCTGGAGCGGACATGCCGCTTCCTTGCAGACAATATCGGTAACGAGAATTCTGTCAACAGTATTGCCGGAGCGTTGCGGGCTGACGGCGTCGAGGCTGCGAACGGTACTGTTGACGCATACATGGGGGCGCTTGATGAGGCGTATCTCTTCTATCCTGTTCGGCGCTATGACATCAAGGGCAAGGATCTCCTGAAGACGGGTGGAAAGCGTTACATCGTGGACACGGGAATCCGCAACTATCTGCAGGGCTACCGTGATTCCGATCAGGGGCGTGTCTTTGAGAACATGGTCTATTTGCAACTTCGCTACGAGGGCTTTGAGGTGAGCGTTGGAAAGCTGCGCTCAGGTGAGGTGGACTTCGTGGCGTCGAGGTCAGACGGGCGTGCGTACATTCAGGTAACCGAGGATATGACTGACTCGGCCACCATGGAGCGTGAGCTCAGGCCGCTGCGCGCCATACGGGATGCATATCCGAAATTCGTAATTGCTGCCCGGGGGAGTTATCCAAGGGAGATTGACGGGATTCGTATCTTAGATGTTATGGATTTCTTTTTGCAAAGAAGGCCACTACTGGCGTAGAAGGATTTTTTTCATCTATGAATTATTTTTCAGATAATTATAGAATCTAGCAATAATGGAATCCCATTATGGTCATTTGCTTTTCCGGCGGCAGTAGGCAGTGGATATCTAGTTAGCTATGGAGAGAATAACATCGTAGAGAATCGTTCCTCCGATTCGATATCAAAATAACAGTACAACTTCGTTCATGCTTTGATGTTATGAGCGTTTCGATGTCTATCATCACTATTGGAATCAGGCCTCGTTCCGGAATCGTCGTTAACCGATACGGTGGACAGATCTCTTGGGTGCGCTGAAATCGGAGAAGCGATTGGCTTGGTGCTTTTTGAGCGAAAGCTACTGAAGAAAACTCATGGCTCAATTTGAATGGGATAGAGATTCTGAGTTGCACACACTCAGTTTCATAATGGTTACTCAAGATACTGACGCTTCAGATTGAATGCTTGGGTCTTTTTTTGAAAGGCCCCATGGCAATATGGTTGCCATGGGGCCCGTTTTTTTCAACTGGACGTCCTAGCTCGAGAACGTCACCTCTCCGCCACCCTGGAGCTGGTCCTCGGGCACCTGCTTGGCGTCGGGCGGCATCTGCCCGGAGTCGGGGACGCCTCCGACGGACTGGGAGTCGGTCACCTGGCCGCCGTCCGACCCCGCAGCGCCCCGGCTTGTGATGAACCAGCCCGCAGCGATGCCGCCCGCGACCAGCGCCTGTTTGCATTTGAGCCCTGTCGAAACCGTGGACACCTGATAATTTGGACGGCAGAGGAACCTGCCCCGTAGGAGGGTGTGGCCATGGGAGCCGAGCCTGGGACCAAGTACGAGTAGTTCCCCAAGGACTACCGGGACGAGACGGCCGACTACGTCATCGCGGCGGGGCGGCCCGTCAGGGAGGTCGCCCGAGAGCTCGGCATGGCGGGGAGCACCCTGGGCGACTGGGTGAGGAGGAGGCGCGAGCTCTCCGGCGGCGGGCCCGCGGCCGCCCCGCCGTCCTCGCCAGCATGTGCCTCATGATGGGTGCGATCGGCTTCTCCGTCTACGACGACCAGAACGGATGGGGCTCTTATCGCCTCACCCTTCCCGTCTCGAAGCGCGACGTCGTCCTGAGCCGCTATGCCGCCATCGCGACGCTCGGCCTCATCGGCTCGGCGGTCGGCTTCGCCGTATCGCTTGCGGTCATGGGACTCGCGTCCGCCGTGGAGCTGCCGGGAGGCCTCTCCGAGTTCCTCGCGTTCAGCGGGGAGAGGGTCGCCGGCATGGCCTTCGCCACCGCAGTCTGCGTCCTGATCGGCTCCGCCGTCGCGTCCGTCGTGACGCCGGTGTACTTCAAGCTCGGCCAGACCAAGGCGACCCAGTTTCTGCCAACCGTCACCGTCGGCCTGTTCGTGGTCACCCCCATGCTTCTCGGGAACTCGGGGATTCTCGAAGGCGGCGCGTTCGGGCTCGTGACGGACTTTCTCACGTTCGTCGAGACCCCCGCTGGACTTGCGGCCTCGATGGCGGCGCTGCTCGCGGCCTCGCTTCTGATGCTGGCCGCCTCCGCCGTCGTCTCTCTCGGGCTGTACGGAAGGCGCGAGCTGTAGGCCGAGCCGTCAACCGACGCCCCGGCGCGGACCCGCTTTGCCACGATGCGGGAGCCGCCCCGGCGGCGTGCGGCTGACGATATGTCGATGATTGTGGCCTACATTCGGGCAGAAGGATGCGATTCGGCGGATTAAGGCCAGTTGGAAGAGGGGAGGGGCGTGGGCCGGAAGGGCGCGTCGCCCGTGCTGCTTTGCGTCGAATCCGGAACGGGCGGGGGAGACGCACCGATCTCCCTTTCCAGCCCGACGGACGATGTGCGGGACGGGACGATACTCGATGCCTCGTGGACAACAAGCGTTTCTGAGTTCAGATTCACTGATTTTTAGTGCGCAAAAGCGCTCTTTATTGACGGTCGCGCTCTCCTTTAGCGCGGTGAACGTTTATTGGACGGGGCGAGGGCATGCGCGGCGAGGAGCTTTTCACGCTCGAGGCGGCGGCATACGTGTTCCTGCAGGAGGCCTGCCGCGGCCGTCTGGCGGCGGAGGGCGCCATGCGGGTCCTGTCCAGGTGCGTGCTGGACACTTGCGTCGCTCAGCTCCAGCCTTTGAGCAACCAGTCCACCAGGTTCTCGATGCGCACGCCTTGCTCGGTGGTGCCGAGCCGCAGGCGATCGGTGGTGAGCACCAGCTTGGGGAAGGCATCGTTTACGAGGGAAAAAGGCGCCAGTTCGCGCTCGTATGTCTCGGGGCTTGCAAGCGTTTCGGTCACCTGGATGTAGAGGCGCTCGTCGTGCTTGTCGGCCACGAAGTCTACCTCGCCTTTAAGCAGTGCGCCCACGGTCACGTTGTAGCCACGGCGCACGAGCTCGTTGAATACCACGCACTCGAGCTGAGCGCCCAGGCCCTTTGGGGCATAGTTGCTAGCTAGATTGCGCAAGCCGGTGTCGATGGGATAGAACTTGCGCTGGGGTCTAAGCACCTGCTTGCCGGCGATGCCGTTCTGTTCGCATTCGCTCAGGATGTAGGCGCTTTCGAGGGCTTTGAGGTAGTTCTCGACCGTCTTGTCGCGGCGCTCCTCATCAGGGCCATCGGCAAGCAGCTCATTTGCGTGCACGTGAACCACGGCCTTATGCGCAAGGGCGAGAGCGAGCAGGTCGTCGACGTCTTTAAGAACCAGATGGATGCGAATCTGGTCTACGTGGACGCGACCGACCGCTTCCTCGACAAGCTCGTCGACGTCGCCGAGCCCGAGGCCAAGCGTAAGATTATCGGCGCCGAGTTCATTCGCGTGTTTGAGGAAGAGGCCCGAAAGGTGGGCGATGAGGTCAGCTTCCTCGCTCAGGGCACCATCTATCCCGACATCCTGGAGTCGCAGGACGGCGCGAAGGCCCATCACAACGTGGGCGGTCTGCCCGAGGACCTGCAGTTTGAGCTCTGCGAGCCCGTTAAGCTGCTGTACAAGGACGAGGTGCGCGTCGTGGGCCGCGAACTCGGTCTGCCCGAGAACATGGTTGAGCGCCAGCCGTTCCCCGGCCCCGGCCTGGGTGTCCATTGCCTCGGTGCCATCACCCGCGACCGTCTTGAGGCGCTGCGCGAGGCCGACGCCATCGTGCGTGAGGAGATCGACAAGGCCGGTCTTACCATTTGGCAGTACTTCGCCGTTGTGCCCGACTTCCGCGCCACTGGCGTGCGCGAGGGCAAGCGCGCCTACGACTGGCCCTGCATCATCCGCTGCATCAGCACCGTCGATGTCATGACCGCCGAGGTGCCCGAGCTTGACTGGGCGCTGCTCAAGCGCATCACCGCCCGCGTTACCGCCGAGGTCCCCGGTATCTGCCGCGTTTGCTACGACCTGACCCCCAAGCCCGTCGGCACGGTGGAGTGGGAGTAAACCCCCAGTTCAGAGGCACTTTTTATATTAGTTTGCTCCTTTGAACTTCTTTGTAAATAGGTGTACTTTTCTGACACGATTTTTTAAACGCATTGGGATTTCTCTCACTTTGCAAAGAGGCGATTCAATGGCTTAGCGATGCATCGCTAAGCCATTTTCGCTTGTTGGTGTTGCAATTCGTCTCCTTGTGTTGCTTTAGTTAATCATACTTGCCCAGGTTGATTTTCAATCTCAACGCAACAGCCTGAACGGGCCCCGCGTTTCCGCAGCT
>JAHYYM010000002.1:0-64811 GCA_019424985.1 Collinsella sp.
GGTGCGGGAACGGCCTATTTGCTCAATGTGTTCGGCTGAGATCGGAAATCAACCGAAAGACACGGACGGGGTGAATTTGTGTCCGCACGAACCCGTAGACTTCTCAACTATGCGGTGGATACTCGCTAATCGGTGATGGAGGCGGTCATGTTTGATGACGATGACCTGTTCAATCTGGTAGACGATCCGTTTGAGTGGGATTCGCTGCTCGATGACGATGAGTTGGAGCAGGACCGCAAAAAGCAAAAGGATAAGAACGCCCGGGGTAAAGGTTCGAATAAAAAGGACAAGCGCCGCCGAGGTCTGTTCGGTGGGCTCTTTGGGTAATTGTCGCATCGCTGCGTCTGTATACTAGACAGGTCTTATACGCGTTGCGAAATGAGGACAGAGACGATGATGTGGTTTACCGCCGACCTGCACCTGGGCGATACGAATATCCTGCACGACATGGATCGACCGTTTGACTCGGTCGAGGAGATGAACCGCCGTGTCATCGATGCCATCAACGAGTGCGTGGCTGTGGACGACCGCCTTTATGTCCTGGGAGACTTTACGTATCGATTGCCCATGGTGGAGGCGGTGCGCCTGCGCGAGCGCATCGAATGTCAGAACGTAACGCTCATCTGCGGTAACCATGACGGCGACTGGGAAGATCCAGACGCGCCGCACATTTGGGATGAGGTGCGCGATTATCTGGAGGTCGCCCCCGGTTACGCTAAGGGCCATCGCCTGGTAATGAGCCATTACCCCATGCTCAGCTGGAACGGCAAGGCGCGTGGCGCCATCATGTTGCACGGGCATATCCACAGCAGGGGAGACCGCACCAACGCGCGCAACCGCGATCGCGAGCGCCCCATCTTTCGCTATGATGTCGGCCTCGATGCCAACGAGTACAAGCCCGTAAGCCGTGACCAAATCCTAGGCTTCTTTGGACTGTAGCTGTAAGTGCAGGTAGAATGAACGCGCCGCGCGGATGGTCTGTGCGGCGCGTTTCAGTAGGAGCGATGAATCCATGAGGGCTATCCAGCGCATTAACCATAACGCTGCCATCTGCGAAGACGGCGCGGGGCGTCAGCTTATCGCGCTGGGTCGTGGTATCGGCTTTGGCGATATGTCGCATGAGGTCGACCTGGATGTCATCACGCGTACCTTTTACGGCATTGATTCAAAGTACCTGGCGTTTATCGATGAGGTCGATCCCGAGGTGCTGGAGTTTTCTGCTCAGCTGGCCGATATCGCGACCGGACAGCTTTCGTACGAATTGAGTCCTAACCTTCCCATTACATTGGCAGACCATATTCAGTTTGCCATTAAGCGTGCCCGCGAACACATGGTGGTGTCGTTGCCGCTTGAGCGCGATCTTGAGCAGCTGCATCCCATCGAATACCGCTTGGGCGAGCTGGCTGTTCGCGGTATCCAGAAGAGCTTTCATGTGCGCATGCCCCGAAGCGAGGCCGCGGGCATTGCCATGTCGATTGTCAACGCATCGGTTAAGCCGAGCGAGCGGCGCGTGCTTGCCGAGCAGCACGAGGAGCGACTGCTCGATATGACGGTCGCGATTATTCAAGAAGAGTTGGGTGTGACGGTCGATCGCTCGTCGTTCGCCTTTGCCCGCTTTGCCACTCATGTGCGCTATCTGCTCGACCGCGTGGCAAAGAAAGAGCCGATCGATACCGAGAACTCCGGTCTTTACGACGTGCTCGTGGAGCAGTATCCGGCGGCATCGCGTTGCGCTCACCGTGTCGACGATCTGATTCAAGAGACCTTTGGCGAGCCATTGGCCCAAGAGGAGCTCGTCTATCTGATCATGCATGTGAATCGCGTGACTTCTGTCCACTCGGATAAATAGGCTCTCTGGTATTTCCTTTCCGTCATGGCGACCGTTCGCGGGTCGTTTGCTACCGTTCGTCGGTAATCTGAGCCGCAACGAACGCATCTGCCGCATATACTCGCCGTGTGTTGGGTGTTACTCACGGCGCAGCTCCGAGAGGCACTACCGATTCTGCCGAGGCCATAATTGGGTCTCTGTCGGTTGTGCGCGGGGCTTTTTCATGTCGATCCACCCGGGAATCACATGCAAATCAATCTCTTGCCAACTGATGTCGCGCGCTGCGCAGGCGCGAGCGGAATTGTGCGTCTTGGTGCCGTGAAGTCCCACGGCCTTTAGTTGGAAGAGAAGGGATTCGACATGGCTGTCGATAACAAGAAGATTGCCGAGGACGTGCTCGCTGCCGTCGGCGGCGCCTCCAATGTGACGAACGCGACGCACTGCATGACCCGCTTGCGTCTGAACCTCAAAGATCAGTCCATTCCCAATGATAATGAAGTTAAGAAGATCAAGGGTGTGCTGGGCGCACAGTGGTCTGGCGGCCAGTATCAGGTCATCATTGGCCAGAACGTGCCGAAGGTCTATGACGCCGCCATTGCGCTGGGCGTCAAGGGCGAAGGCTCCATTGACGAGAACCTCGATGACGGCACCAAGGAGCCACTGACGGTCAAGACTGCGGGCAAGAAGGCCCTTAACTACCTGTCCAAGACAATGTGCATGACGATCCCCATTATCATGGGCGCCGCCATGTTCCGCACACTTGCCGTACTTTGCGGCGACGGCATGCTCGGTATCTGGTCTGCCGATTCTGACATCTACAACTTCTTCTACAACTGGATTTACAACGCCGGCTATTATTTCCTCCCTGTCTATCTGGGTTGGGCTGCCGCAAAGCAGCTCGGCTGCAGCCAGCCGCTCGGCATGATGCTCGGCGGCGTGCTCATTGCCCCCGAGTTCATGACGTTGGTCAACGCCGCTGCGGATTCTGGTGCTACGACCACGATGGTTTACGGCGTGCTCCCGGCTCAGCTGAACAACTATTCTGCGACCGTGCTCCCCATGCTGCTGTCTATGCCGGTGCTGATGGTCGTCGAGAAGTTCATGAAGAAGATCATCCCCGACATGCTCTCCACGGTGTTTGTGCCCGTGTGCACCATGGCTGTGATGACCCCCGTTTCCCTGTGCGCCCTAGCTCCGATTGGTTCCATTCTGGGCGACCTGGTCGGCAACTTTATGTTCGGCCTCGGAAACGCTGGCGGCATCGTCACAATCCTCTCCCTCGTCGCCATTGCCGCGCTTTGGGAGTTCCTGGTTATGACCGGTATGCACCAGGTTCTGATTGCCCTCGGCATTGTGCAGGTGCTCACCTCAGGGTCTGACTCCTGCGTTATGGTCGCGGGTGCTATCGCTCAGTTCGCCACGTGGGGCATGGCCTTCGGTGCCTTCCTGCGCCTTAAGGAGGTCGACGAAAAGGGCGCTATGCTTGGTTTCTCGCTCTCCGGCATTGTCGGTGGCGTGACGGAGCCCGCGCTGTATGGCTGCGGCTTTAAGTATACTCGCTGCCTGGGTGCCATGGTCGCGGGCGGCGCTATCGGCGGCCTGATCGCGGCTCTCACTAATGTGACCACGTATGTTTTGGGCGCAACTAATATCCTTGGTATTACAGGTTATGTTGCAGGCGGAACTGCTAATCTCGTATGGGGCTGCGTTGCATCGGGCACTGCATTTGTTGCCGCCGCTGCCATCGCCTACTTCTTTGGCTTTACCAAGGAGCAGCTCGACGAAGACGCTGCTGCCGCCAAAGCCTAAAGCATCCGTTCGGTAGGACAATTATCTGGGGCACTTGGCTGCGCTTCAAGTGTCCCTTTCCGTAGATGGGGGTCAATATGAAGCAATTGCTCATTCGTGCCGATGATATCGGTTATTCGTATGCCGTTAACCTGGGGATTGCCCGCAGTATCAATGAGGGCCTGGTGCGCTCGGCGGGACTTATGCCCAATATGCCCGAGGCCGAGCGTGGCTGGTCGCTCGTGGCGGATGCCGGCATTGCGGTGGGTCAGCATACCAACGTGTGCCTGGGCAAGCCGTGTGCCGACCCGGCGCTCATTCCGAGCATGCTCAACGAGAATGATGAGTTCCATAGCAGCCGTACCTTCCGCGATCATTTTAAGCGCGGCGAGGAGTTGATAGACTTCGACGAGGCCTGCATCGAGATCCGCGCGCAGCATGACCGCTTTGTCGAGATCGTGGGCCGCGAGCCCGATTACTTTGAGACCCATGCCGTCATGAGCAAAAACCTTAACCGAGCGATCTCGGCGGTTGCTCAGGAGCTGGGCCTTAAGGAGCAAAAGGCGAGCTTCGACCCCGCGGCTGTGGTGCATTGCGGAGATACTGATCTGCGCATGGTGATGCGCTCGATGGAGCCGGGCTACGAGCCCAAAGAGGCAATCATGCAGACGGTTCGCGGGATGGTGGACGGCGAGACGGTCGTCTTTGTGTGCCATCCGGGTTATCTCGATCGTTTTATCCTGGAGAACAGCTCGCTCACGACCGATCGTACCAAGGAAGTCGATGCACTGATCGACCCCGAGCTTCGCGCTTGGCTCGAGTCTCAATCCGATCTTCGCCTGATCGACTACCGCGACCTGTAAGGACCCAAGTCACCACAAAGGGGACAGTCGCCTTTGTGGTGGTTCTGGCGCCGTTGCCATTATGGCAGCGGCGCCTTTTTTGTCCGTGCGGCGCGGTAGAGTGTAGGCGGTTGAAATTTGCGTCCATCGAGGAGCTGCTATGAACGAGATCAAGTGCCCGCATTGTGGCGAAGTTTTTAAGGTCGATGCGTCCGGCTATGCGGATATCGTCAAGCAGGTGCGCGATGCCGAGTTCTCGCGCGACCTGGATGAGCGCGTGAAGGCGGTCCAGCGCGAGGGCGAGCAGGCACTGGAGCTTGAGCGCTCGCGCTCGACGGCTGCTTTGCAAAAGGCAGAGTCTCAGCGCGACGCTCAGCTTGTCGAGCAGAAGAACGCTGCAGCTCAGCAGCTGGCACAAGAGGTTGCCAAGCGCGACGCTGAGCTTGCCGAGCTGCGCGCCAAGCTCGAAGGCGCTGCCGCAGAGCGCGAGAGTGCAAGTCAGCGCGCGGCGGTTGAGGCTCGTTCCGATGCTCAAAAGGAGAATGCCGAGCTTCAGCGCGAGATCGACAATTTACGTGCGCAGTTGGAGCGCAAAGATGATGAAGCCAGGCTTGCCGAGGCGGCGGCACGCAATGCTGCTCAAAACGACCTGTCCGCGCGCGACGCTCAGATTGCCGAGCTGCAGGCCAGGATCGCCGCGGCGGACAAGGCCCAGGAGATGGCGCTTGCCGCTGCCGCGGCAGAGTCGCAGCGTGAGCTCGATGCCGCTCGCAGCGAGGCCGAGCGCGCGCTTACTGACTATCGCGCGAAGGTACAGGAGAAGTTTTCTGCCGCAAAGGCTCAGTCTGAGCAAGAGGCCGAGGGTCTGCGTGCCCAGCTGCGCGAGCAGGAACTGATGGCAAAAATGAACCTGTCAGAGGCGGTCGCCGCGGCGGAGCGAGAGCGCGATGAGGCGCGTGCCAAACTGACGAGCGAGCTGGCGGTGCGCGATTCTCGCGAGGAACAGGCCAAGGCGGCACACGAGCTCGAGCTTGCGCAGGCCAAGCGCGCGAGCGATGACCTGATTCGCTACAAGGATGAAGAGATCGAGCGCCTTAAGGACATGAAGGTCCGCCTGTCCACCAAGATGGTGGGCGAGTCGCTCGAGCAGCACTGCGAGACCGAGTTTAACCGTCTGCGCATGACGGCATTTCCCAACGCGTACTTCGAGAAGGATAACGATGCGTCCGAGGGCACCAAGGGCGACTTTATCTTCCGCGAGTGCGACGCAAGCGGCAATGAGGTCATTTCGATTATGTTCGAGATGAAAAACGAGAACGACGAGACCGCGACCAAGCATAAAAACGAGGACTTCTTTAAGAAACTCGATCACGATCGTCGCCAGAAAGGCTGTGAGTACGCGGTGCTCTGCACGCTGCTCGAGCCCGAGAGCGAGCTCTATAACGCCGGTATCGTGGACGTGAGCTATCGCTACGAGAAGATGTATGTGATCCGTCCGCAGTTTTTCATTCCCATGATTACACTTCTTCGCAACGCCGCCATGGGTTCGCTTCGCTATAAGCAGGAGCTGGCGGAGTACAAACAACAGAATATCGACGTCACGAACTTCGAAGCCAAGATGGAAAAGTTCAAGAACGATTTCGGCCGCAACTACGAGATTGCGAGCCGCAAGTTCCAAACGGCGATCGATGAGATCGACAAGACGATTAGCCATCTGCAGAAAACCAAGGAAGCGTTGCTGTCCTCCGAGAACAATCTGCGCCTAGCCAACAAGAAAGCCGACGATCTTACCATTCGCAAGCTCACGTGGGGTAACAAGACCATGAAGGCAGCGTTTGACGAGGCACGCGGGGCTACGCCAGAGACAAACGATGAGCCCGCCGAGGCGGATTCGTATGAGGTTGAGGATGCCGAGTAAGGCATAGCGTATAGTGCAAAAGCGGGGCCGCCGGCGATATTGCCAACGGCCCCGCTTCGTTTCGTTCCAGTATGTTCGGCTAGTCCTCGAGCAGGTCCTCGATAAAGCCGACGCGGTAGTTTTTGAAGATGACCTCGCCGCCGTCTTGCGTGGCGTCCAGATCGACATCGCCCATGATGCCAAAGTCGTGGTCGCCATCCTCGTCGGCAAAAATCTGGTGCACGTGCCATACGTGCGCGGTTTTCTCGTCGGACTCATCGATGGAAAACATTGCCGAGCTGCGGGCATCTCCGTCGGTTAGGATCTCCTCATGCTGCTCGTGGTAAGCGTCGAGCGCTTTTTGCCAGCGGATCTCGCTCATGCCCCAGTCGTCGTCGAGCTCGCCCAGGTCACGAACGTGCTCGCGGGCGGCAAGGGTCACGCGGCGGAAGAGCGCGTTGCGCACCAACAGCGTGCAGCCGCGGCGGTCCGCCACGACCTCGTCGATGCCCTGCAGCGGCGCAGCATCGAGGGCTGCCGGGTTGCCGGCGTTCTCCCACTCGTCCACCAGGCTCGAGTCCACCGAGCGCACCACAAAGCCCAGCCACGAGATAATGTCGCGCAGGCGCTCGTCGCGCTTCTCGATGGGCACGGTGCGGTCGAGTGAACGGTAGGCCTCTGCCAGGTAGCGCAGCAAAATGCCCTCGGAGCGGGCGATGCCGAGCTTTTGGATATAGTCCTTAAAATCGCTCGCGCTTTCCAGCATATCGCGCAGGACGCTCTTGGGAGAGAGCTGGTAGTCGTTGGCCCAGGGCACTTCCTGGCAGTACTTGTCAAAGGCGGCGTCGAGCAGATCCTCGAGCGGCTTTTCATAGGTGACATCCTGAATGCGCTCCAGGCGTTCCTCATATTCGACGCCGTCAGCCTTCATTTCGGCCATCGCGCGGTCGCGCGCGGCGCGCTCCTGTGCGCGCAATACCTGCTTGGGATCCTCGAGCGTTGCCTCGACCATCGAAATCAGATCCAGGGTATAGGTCTCGCTCTCGGGATCGAGCAGCTCCAACGCGGCAAGCAAGAACGGCGAGAGCGGCTGATCGAGTGCGAAGTCCTCGGGCAGATCGACCGTCAGCGCATAGTCGATGTCTGGTGCGGCGTCAGTCGGGGCGTCGGGTACGGGCGGCACCTCGGTGCGAACGACGACGCCGGAATCGATGAGCGTGGCGAAGATTTCGTCGGCGCGAATCTCGAGCTTAGCTTTTTCCTCGGGAGTCTGCAGGCTCGTCTCGATGAGGTCGTGTACGCGGGCTCGGGCATCGCCGCCCTGCTCGACCACGCTAATCACCATGGAGTGCGTGATGCGAAGGCGCGGCTTGAGCGTTTCGGGCTGCGTCTCGATTAGGCGCTCAAAGGTCTGCTTGTTCCAGGTGACAAAGCCCTCGGGGGCCTTTTTCTTTTTAATCTTACGGAGCTTTTTGGGGTCGTCGCCCGCCTTGGCCATAAGCTTGGCATTCTCGATTTCGTGCTCGGGTGCCTCGGCGATGACCATGCCCTCGGTATCAAAGCCCGAGCGGCCGGCGCGACCGGCAATCTGATGGAACTCGCGGGCGCGCAGACGACGCATCTTATAGCCGTCGAACTTGGTGAGTGCGGTGAGCACCACGGTGTGGATGGGTACGTTGATGCCGACGCCGAGCGTATCGGTGCCACAGATGACGGGCAGTAGGCCCTGCTGTGCCAGGCGCTCGACCAGTAGGCGATAGCGTGGCAGCATGCCGGCGTGGTGCACGCCGACGCCGCAGCCGAGCAAGCGCTTGAGGATCTTGCCAAAGGCCGTCGAGAAGCTCGTGCCCTTGGCCGCCTCCTTGATGGCCTCGCGCTGCTCCTTGCTGGCAATACCAAAGTTGGCGAGGGATTGCGCCGTCGCAAGTGCGGCGTCCTGGCTAAAGTGAACGATGTAGAGCGGGGCCTCGCCGCGGCGCATAGCGAGCTCGACGGTGCCCTCGAGCGAGGTCGTCACGTAGTCGTAGCTCAGCGGCACGGGGCGTGGGGCATCGACGACCAGATCGCACGCGGCGCCGGTGTGCTCCTCGAGTGAGGCGGCGATCGCGGTGACATCGCCGAGCGTGGCGCTCATGAGCATAAACTGCGTGTGGGGCAGGGTGAGCAGCGGCACCTGCCAGGCCCAACCGCGATCGGGGTCGGCAAAGTAGTGGAACTCGTCCATGGCGACGCAGCCAACATCGGCATCTTCGCCCTCGCGTAGTGCGTCGTTGGCGAGGATTTCTGCCGTACAGCAGATGACGGGCGCCTTGGTGTTGATATGCGTGTCGCCGGTGATCATACCGACGTTATCGCGGCCGAGCACCTGCACAAGGTCGAAAAACTTCTCGCTGACCAGAGCCTTGATGGGGGCCGTGTAATAGCAGCGTTTGCCCTGTGCCATGCCCATAAAGAGCATGCCCAGCGCGACAAGCGACTTGCCCGATCCGGTCGGCGTGCCCAGAATGACGTGATCGCCGGCGGCTAGATCCATGAGGGCCTCTTCCTGGTGGTCCCACAGCTCAATACCGCGATCGCTCGTCCATTCAAAGAAGCGCTCGAAGGCCTGGTCGGGCGTGAGCCACGGTTCGGGCTCGCTGCCGTCCTCGGGCTCCCACCAGGTGGGGGAGAGCGCACCGAGTGAGCCGAATTCGGCTTCGGTTCCCGTGCCGCCCGAGAATGAACTGGCGGCTCCGGCACCGGGGACGGTGCTGGCGGCGATATCTGTCGTGGTCTGTGCCATGTGTTTGCTTTCTCTCGCGATTGTCCGCCAACTATTATGGCGTAGCGTCGCATCGATGCGTTCGCAGGCAAGAAAATGCAGGAAATGGGCGTTCTGCCCAGCCGTTTAGTGTAGTCGCTAGCCAAGTGAGTAGACTTTTTGCGATATTGCGAGCACATGACTTTTGCGCAAGGGTTCTACCTGCGGTTTTATGTTTCGCTATGCGGGCTGTGCCTGGCTATTGCAAAAAAGTCTACTCACTTAGGTTTGAGGGCCGTTCGCTGGCGCCAATTTGCGCTTGTTTGCCGACGCCGCGACCATCAGAAGCCCCTAGGACTCTTGCGGCAGGCGCTTCTTGCCTTTGCGGGCGCGGTTTCTAAAGTTCTCGACGGCCTCTTCCATGCCCAGAGGTACATAGGTGAGCTCATCGAGGTTTTCGGGCAGGTAGCAGGCAAGGCTTTGCTCCTGCGCGCGGCCCGCCGCGAGCTGTTCATTGCTGGGCTGCGCGCCGGGTGTGGCGCAAATGCCATAGACGACGGCACCCATCTCGCGCGTGCGGCATTCGTACTCGGTCTCGGGATGCTCGGGATGGTCGCGGCGGACGTCGTCGCTTACCCAAAGCGTGTCGTAGCCGGCCGCGGCAAACTGCCCCAGGGCGTAGTCGCGCAATGGCTTACTGTCGGTTCGCAGTGTGACAGTGGCGCCGGCTGAAAAGAGCGGGCGGTAGAGCATCAGGTGGTCGACATGGACGAGTCGCGTTTTGGCGTACTTGGCCTTGGGCTGCGGCGTGGGAAAGTTGATGGTGATGGCATCGAGCTCGCCTGCGGCAAATAGCTGCGGCAGCGATGCGGCACCTCGGGGCAGGACGAGTGCGTTGGACAGCCTCTGCTCGCAGATTTTCTGTGCGGCATAGGCGATGCAGATGGGCTCCTGGTCCATACCGATAAAGAGCGTGTTTGGCTCGTGGGCCGCGCGCTCTACAAGGTACGTTCCCTTGCCACAGCCAAGGTCCAGGTGAAGGTGTTCGAAAGGCTTGCTGCCTGCGGGCGCACAGGCCTTGCGCCAATCTCCGGCATAGGCCTCGGGGTTCGTCTCAATCGCATCGGCGTAGCGCTCCAGGCGCTCCTCGAGCACATAGTTCTTAGGGGTGCGAACGTGAACGGCTCCCATGAGGCTCCTTGGTCATACGTATGGAACACATTGCAGGCGCGTTCCGTCAATGGGTTGGAAAAAGATGGGCATAGTTTGCCCGAACGTTGCGGTGCGGCCCGGCGGCGAGTCGTCGATGCCTACAGGCGCTTGAGGATTACATAGCGGTTGAGCTCGCCGCTACGGCCGTCGGCATGGAAGCGCTCAAGCTCGCGCACGGGGACCTCGCCGCTCTTGTAGAACGTACGGACGCCGCGCACCAGGTCGGTGATCTGCTGATCGTCAAAGTGATGGCAATAGCGGTAGGCGTGGCGGTCGTTTTGCCAGCCAATGAGGTGGTCGCCGGCTTCAAACTGCGCGGAATCGTAACCTTCAAACGGCGGGGTAAGCTCGGCGCGGGCTTCGGCGCGAACGGCCTTGCGCGCCATGCGCTCGTCATTCATAAACTCCCAAAAGCTGATGGCGATGATGCCGCCCGGGCGCGTCTGGCGCACCAGAGTGTCGAGCACGCGTACGCGGTACTCGCACGACGGCACGTGGTGCATAAAGCCAAAGCAGACCGAGATATCGGCGAGCGGGGCGTCGAAAAGCACGTCGGGCGTCTCGGCGGGATTGAGCTTCATGAGGGCGTCGAGCACATCGAGTTCCTGGAAGTGCAGGTTGGGAATGCGCAGGGCGTGGCCACGTGCATCGATGGCCAGGTCCTGGCATGAGTCGACGCCATAGAACTCAAACGGGCAGCTGGCGTCTGCCGAGGGGTTTGCGCCATCGACGCCCTTGGCGGCAAGTGCGCCGCCGGCGGCAAAGTTCTCGAATCGCATGTTTCCACAGGCAAGATCGAAGACGCGGACGGGATGCTCGATCGTGGCGACGTCGAGCTGCTCGAGCGCTATGTCCATAGTGCGCACCCAGCCGGGCCACGGTGCCTGGCGCGTATCGGAGAAGGAGGCGGAGTGCTCGCGATAGAACGTATTGTTGAGCTGAATGAGCGATGAGGCGAAATCGCGGTTCACGGCGCGGAACTCCCTCCGTTGGCGGTGCGGAATAAACAGTACGACCATACTACCGTTAACGCCGCAACGGGGACAACCGAGCTGTGGGTCATTGCTTTGTTTGGACACATTTCCGCAGCTCATATGTGCCCGCAACCGCCGGTTGTCAAAAATCTCACTAGAATAGGTGGCATACTTTTGGCGGTGGCGGATAGATTTTTAACTGTGCAAGGCGCCTTAAGAACAGCAACGGTCCGGCGGCACGGCTGGCAAAAGCATAGGAGGAACCATGAATGTAGAAACTGCGCAGCGGCTCGCCGACCTTCGCCGCAGCAAGGGCTTTAGCCAAGAAGGGTTGGCGCGAAAGCTGGGGCTGTCGCGCCAAGCGGTCAGTAAATGGGAGCGCGCGGAGAGCTCGCCCGATACCGAGAACCTGATCTCGCTTGCCAAGCTCTATGGCGTGAGTCTGGACGAGCTGCTCAATCCGAGCGATGAGATCGAGGACGATATCGAGTTTGAGAACGAGGACCGTGCCCGTCAGCGCGAGGCCGAGGCGGCAGAGCGCGCCCGTACCCATGAGGCGGCGGCACGCGCAACCGAGGCGGCAACACAGGCGAGTGACGCCGCCGCCAAGGCGGCGCAAGCGGCAAGCTGGAGTGCACAGGCCGCCAATGCCGCTACGGCGCAGGTGACGAGTGGCGGCGCAGTTGGCTCGACTCCGGTGAAGGGCCCGTTCCAGTCGTTCCCGTATTGGGCCGTGTGCTGGCTACTGTTCTTTTTGCTGATGTTCCTGTTTGGTGCCGGCCCCTTTGCCGCACTGATCTTCTTTACAATCCCCATCTATCACTGGGTGGCGCGTGCGCTTGATGGCGATTGGGCGCGTGGGGATATCCAGGTTGGTTCGGCGTCGGTGGCAGCTAGGGCTCAGAATGTTTCCGCTGCGGTTGACGCTGACGTGGCCACCGCGGCCACCGCTGAGCCGATTTCCAAAGAGGGTGATGAATGATGAAGCTTTCGCATGAATCCAAGGTGCGCTTGGGCGTTGGCGTCGGAGCGTTTGTGCTCATCATCGGGCTTGTCTTTGGCATTTCGCGGACATTGATTCATTTTGATGGTCCGTGGGATCTCGACGATGTTGTATCCGGCTTGTCCAGTATGGACGATGTGGTTGACGACGACGATTTTATGAACGATGGCGGTAAATATTCCGCTCAGCCTCAGCAGCTTTCGAGTGCGACCTTTGATGCCGATCAATTTCGCTACCTCGATTTCGATATCGCCGCGGCTACGGTGGACGTCAAGGTTGTTGATGACAACAAGGTCCGTGTTATCGAGCGGGGACGCGTTGCCAAGGGCGTGGATGCCTCCAAGGCCGCGACGCAAAACATCGCATCCGTTGAGGACTCGACGCTCAAGGTTTCCCGATCTGGAAGTGATGACGGTAAGGCAATTGACCGCTCGGTTACGGTTGAGCTGCCACGCCGTGTTGCCGAACATCTGAAGGGGATCAACGCACACGTGGGCTCGGGTGATCTGCAGATTGCCGGTGTCATCTGTGATGGTCTTGACCTTTTCCTGGGTGCGGGAGATGTAGAGTTTACGGGCAGCGTGACTGATGCGCTCAGTGCTGAGGTCGGTTCGGGCGATGTGACGTTCGAGCTCTACCAGGCCCCCGCGAAGTCGATGGACGTAAGCGTGGACTCGGGCGATGTGGAGATAACGGTTCCGAACTCTACGGGCTTTACGGCGAGCCTCACCGTGGGCAGCGGCGACTTCGAGAGCGGTTTCCTTCCGCTTGGCTACGATGGCGAGACCATATTGAATCTTGAATTCGACAACGGTGATAAGTCTGCCACGTATCGTTTTGAGGTTGGTTCGGGTGACATGTCGTTTGACCCGGAGTGACATGCGGTTTTCGGAGATTGGTGCATATAGGCATGCTCTTTGATGAAGGCGCCGAAGCCGAGATCGGCTCCGGCGCCTTTGCCTTTACAATGGGGGCATGGAACAGATTATCTTGAACATACTCGAGGCTCTGCGTCGCGGCGAGACCGTGGATGACAAAGCGCTCGTCAAACTGATACATGCCGAGGCGCGCCGTGAGGGTGCCGACAAACGTGATTTGGCCAAGCGCCGTCTGCTGCCGTTCTACCAGCGGGTTAAACGTGAGGAGCCGGCTCGGTGGGCTGCGTGGAATGTCGATTCCGATCTGGAACGCCAACTGCTGCAGGTGCTGCGCATGAAGCCGCGCCGCACGGCTTCGGGCGTGGCGACCATTACCGTCATCACCAAGCCCTGGCCATGCTCGGGCGATTGCCTATTTTGTCCCAACGATCTGCGCATGCCCAAGAGCTATCTGCACGCTGAGCCGGCGTGTGCCCGTGCGGAGCAAAACTGCTTCGATCCGTATCTGCAGGTGAGCGCTCGTCTGACCGCGCTTTCGCAGATGGGGCATGCGACCGACAAGATAGAGCTCATCGTGCTCGGTGGTACCTGGAGCGACTATCCGCAAGGGTATCAGGCATGGTTTATGTCGGAGCTCTTCCGTGCGCTCAATGACGATGCCGTCGCCGGCGTGGCGGCAAACCCCATGTTGGCGCGTCCGGGCATCAGCCGTGCCGAGGCAGGGCGCCTGCTCGATGATGCTCCCGCCGATGCCCTGCCGCCGGTGGTAACAGAGCGCCGCGAGCGCTATCGGGCTGCCGGCATTGCGACAGACGAGGCCAAGCTCGCTGCCGGCGTTGCCGACGAGCAGGGGCGTGTGGATGCTGCCGTGGGCGGCTATAACCGCGCGGTGCGTTGTCTGTACGGCCCCGGCACGCCGTGGGGCGAGGTCGCCGAGTGGCAGGCGGCAACGATGGAGGAGCTTGAGCAGCAGCAACGCATCAACGAGACGGCGAAGCATCGCGTGGTGGGACTCGTTATCGAGACGCGCCCCGATGCTGTAACGCCGCAGGCGCTCACGCTCATCCGTCGTCTGGGCTGTACCAAGATCCAGATGGGCATCCAGAGCCTCGACCAGCATCTGCTCGATATCAACGAGCGTCGCATTTCGGTGGCGCAGATCGAGCGCGCGTTTTCGCTTGCGCGCCTGTTTGGCTTTAAGATCCATGCGCATTTTATGCTCAACTTGCTGGGCGCCACGCCCGAGGGTGACAAGCGCGACTACGAGCGCTTTATGACCGAGGGCGCCTTTATGCCCGACGAGGTCAAGGTCTACCCGTGTGCGCTCATCGAGGGTTCGCGCCTGGTGGGCTGTTACGAGCGTGGCGAGTGGCGCCCCTATACCGAGGAAGAGCTGCTCGACGTACTGGCCGATGACATCGTGGTGACGCCGGCGTTCTGCCGCATCAGCCGCATGATTCGCGACTTTAGCTCCGACGACATTATGGTGGGCAACAAGAAGCCCAACCTGCGTCAGCTCGTTGAGAACCGCCTGGCTGCTCGGGGTGACGGTGCGACGGTGCGTGAGATTCGCTATCGCGAGATCAGCACGGCGGGTGCCGACCTGGGCGAGTTGACCCTTGACGAAGAAGTGACGTACGAGACGCCGGTGACGCACGAGCGCTTTTTGCAGTGGGTGACGCCGCAGGGCAAGATTGCGGGCTTTTTGCGGCTGTCGCTGCCCGATCGCGCATTTGTTGCCGCGCATGCGGACGAGTTGCCGACGACGCCGGACGAGGCGATGATTCGCGAGGTGCACGTGTATGGCATGGCGGCGCGCGTGGGGGATCAAGGCCAGGCAGCCCAGCACCATGGGTTAGGACGGTCGCTGGTGGAGTGTGCGTGCCATATTGCTCGGGACGCGGGCTATGCGCGCATCAACGTGATCAGCGCGATTGGTACGCGCGAGTACTATCGCCATTTGGGTTTTTACGATCATGGCCTTTATCTGCAAAAGGAGCTCTAAATGAACAAGCCGAGTGTTTCTGCTGGCGTCGTTGCCGGCGTTGCTCTGGGAGCCGCGGCGCTTGGTGCGGCCGCCGTCGCTGTTCGTGCTGCCTGTCTGCAGGTTGCGCGAACCCGCAATGGGTTGGCGCGTGTGAAACGCGTGCACGATGAGGGCGGCGATGAGATTCGCGTGTTGGTGCAAGGCGGCGTCTACCAAAGCGCAAGCTACGTTGGCGAACGTTGGGCGGAGCCCGTCTTTGCGTACTATCGTGCGTTTGACGACGTGTTTGAGGCCGAGGGCGCAATGCGTGACGCTTATGGTCATGGCATCGACCGCATGCTTATGCTGGGCGGCGGCGGGTTTGCCTATCCCAAGTTCGCGCTGATGTTGCACGAGAGTTTGCGCATGGACGTCATTGAGTACGATGCCGAGATTACACGTCTAGCGCGTCGTTGGTTCTACCTAGACGAGCTGGAGCGTACGGCGGGCGATCGCCTGCGGGTGATTACCGCCGAGGCGCGTTCGTACCTGGGCGTGACGAGCGTGGGGCATCGTCGCTACGACGTGGTCGTGAGCGATTGCTTTGGCGGTGCCGAGCCCGTACGCGAGCTGGCGACGGTTGAGGCGATGCGTTTGGTGCGGGGCAGCCTGAACCCCGGCGGTATCTATGCGGCCAATATCGTGAGCGCGAACGAGGGGAGCGACGTGACGTTCCTGCGCGATTGCGCAGCCACGGCGCTCGAGGTGTTCGCCCATGCCTGGGTGGTCCCGTGTGGCGATGCGGAGTTCGGTGGCGAGGAGAACTACCTGCTCATCGCCAGCGACGGCGACTACACCTTTGCCGAAGCCGTGCCCTTCGATGCTGACTTCCTCGGCGCGGCCCTCCACGACAAGTAAGTCTCCCCGTCCCAAAAAAAGACTGGTCCTAGGCGTGGTCGCACCAGCTGCGGACACGCTGCTTCATGCCCTCTATGTCGAGCACGCCTTCGGCAAAGCCCTTGCGCACGAGCTCTTCGGGAACAAACTCGTCGTAGCGGTCAAAGTAAGGCACCTCGCCAGGATAGACGAGCTCGATGGGATCGAAGTCCTTCTCGGCCTCGGCGGCGAGCACCTCAAAGAACGTCTCCTCGTCGGCCTTCATCTTAAACTGCATAAAGTACGGGCGTGACGAGTCGAGTCCGCGAAGGCCCAGCTCCGCGGCACATTTAATCTTGAGCATGCGCTCGAGCGCCAAAAAGGCGTAGCTGCCCAGCCAGGGGAAGAGCACCCAGGTATCGCCGCCCAGGTTGATGAGCGGCTTGGTTCCCGCACCCGAAATCTCGGCCGTATGACGAGCCTGTGCTAAGCGGGCCCGTGCGTTACCCATAAGGTACGGATATGCCGCGTGCTCGTTGAGCGCCTTGCGCATGCGCTCGAGTACGTGTGTATTGATGTCGCCGGGGCAGTCGCCAAAGTAGGCCGGCACCCGGCCCTTGACCTGCGTGGCAAAGACGGTGTGGCGCCTCCAGTCCACTTCCTCGACAATCCAGCAGTGTCCGGCGATGGCGATGCGCTCACCGGGCGGTGGCGGATTGACGATCGTGCCCAACTCGGCCGACTCGCTGCGAACGGTGAACTCCTCGTTTTCCTGGAATACGGCGTAGAACTTAAAGTTGTTAATGATGCGCTCACCCGCGAGACCCACGATGAGCCCACCGCCCTCGGTGACCTGGATATGGTCGATCTTAATGAGGTGACGTAGCAGCACACGGTAATCGTCTGCCGAGACACGGTGGAAATAGCTGAGCGTGAGCACGCGCTGGGCAAGTTCGGCCGGCGTGAGCTCTCCGGTGCTGGCGAGGGTCGACATGGTCTGGTGATAGAGCAGACTGTAGGGGAGACGATCGAGCTCGGGTGGCTCGACCCACTTTTCCTCGCGATAGAGTTGTACGAGCGCGATACCCTGCAGGAGCTTCCAGGGAATGGTTTCGGGCATCATCGTGCGCGGCTCGGGCTCTTCCTCGCGCATGACAAACCACATCTCGGGCGGAAGATCGCGACGGCCTGTGCGCCCCATGCGCTGCAAAAAGGAGCTGACGGTAAACGGCGCGTCAATCTGGAAGGCGCGCTCCAGGCGGCCGATATCGATACCGAGCTCCAACGTAGAGGTGGTGACGGTTGTCTGCGTCTGCTCCTCGTCGCGCATGAGCTCCTCGGCCGTCTCGCGTAGCGATGCCGAAAGATTGCCGTGATGGATGAGAAAACGGTCGGGCTCGTGCCGGCTCTCGCAGTAGCTGCGCAGCATGGAGCACACGGCCTCTGCCTCCTCGCGCGAGTTGGCAAAGACCAGGCATTTGCGGCCGCGCGTATGCTCAAAGATATAGCCCATGCCGGGGTCGGCGTTGTCGGGCGCCGTGTCGGTGGGGTTGAGAAGCGCCTGCTCGGTCGCTCGTGGGATGTCGACTTCGCCCTCGGGGGCCGAGGAAGTGCGACGGTCTTTGGGAGCGGCCTTGCCCCGCGCCTGCTCACGACGTTGACGGTGTTCTTCCTGTGTAAGCTGTCCGCTGTGGCACATGTCTTGTCCGGATGCGGGCAGCGCCGCGGGCGCCGCCGTCTCAATACGCTCGCAAGCAAGCACCTCGGCTTCTTGTGGACCTGTGCCTACGAATCCTCGTTGCTGAGCCTGGGGGCCCGAGTTGTAGAAGTGCTCCATGGAGATGCGCCACACGCGGCGCGGTTCCTCAAAGCGGGGGATAACGCAGTCGCGCCCCGTTCCCTGCGAGAGAAAGGCGCCCGTGCGCTCGGGGTCGCCGATGGTGGCCGAAAGGCCAATGCGGCGGGGCTGCACGCCTGCCATGCGTGAGAGGCGCTCGATAAGACAGAGCGTCTGCCCGCCGCGGTCGCCGCGCATGAGCGAATGGACTTCGTCGATAACCACATAGCGCAGGTCGCAAAACATACGAGGGATCGCCATGTGCTTATGGATCAGGAGCGCCTCGAGCGACTCGGGCGTAATCTGTAGGATGCCGCTCGGTTTTTTGATGAGTTTGGCCTTGTGTGATTGCGAGACATCGCCATGCCAGTGCCAGACGGGGATATCGGCTTCTTCGCACAGGTCGTTGAGGCGGACGAATTGGTCGTTGATGAGCGCCTTGAGGGGGCCAATGTAGAGGGCGCCCACGCTTGCGGGCGGGTTCTCCCAAAACTCGGTCAGGATGGGAAAGAAGGCTGCCTCGGTTTTGCCGGAAGCCGTGGATGCCGTCAGGAGCACATTGTCCTGTGTGTTGAAGATGGAATCTGCCGCCGCAACCTGGATAGAGCGCAAGCTCTCCCAATCGTGGGAGTAGATGAAGTCTTGGATAAACGGGGCGTAGCGGTCAAAGGCGTTCACGGGGCCTCCTTTCAACAACGAATCTCTCAACGCGGCTGGCAACGGCTTGCTGCATTACTGCTTCAACGTTCGCCCAGATAAAACCTACCAAAATAAACCTGTCCATTTTTGGCAGGTTAGATGGTGAACTCGGCGAAATTGCGGTCGCCGCCTGCGGTATCGGTGTCGCCTGTTGCGGTCGCCGGCGCTAGCGTGTCGCCGCCGACGCTTTGCAGCAGCTCGGCCACGTTGGCGTCGGGGTTTTGGCATAGGATGTCGAGCAACTCGATAAAGTCACGAATGACCTCGCGCGGCGTCAGGTGCGTGTCGGCTCCCACACGACCGAACTCAATCTTGAGGAAGTCAACCAAGTCGTTTTCGGTCAGCGTGGGCGTCCAGCCAAAGTAGCCGGCGTGAATTTGCATGAGTTTTTCGATCAGCACCAGCAACTCCTCGTAGGTGAGTGGTTGCAGGCGGATGATGGGCGCAAGCATGTCCTTAAGGTCCTCGCGCGCAAAGCGGCCCTGGGCGAGTCGGCTGCGTAGGGCCTCGTAGGAAAACACACCGCGGCGGCGGTCCTCGATGGAGGTCGGCGTGCCACCCATGATCATGCCCAGGTACTGCGCCTTGCCCTGAAGTGTGTCGTTGTACATGGTCAGGATCTTCTCGTAGTTGTACTGGCGCGTGATGGCGTTGGGAATCTTATACAGATTCACGAGCTCGTCGATGAGCACCAGCATGCCCTTGTAGCCGCTGCAAACCAAAAAACGCGTGATGAGTTTGACGTAGTCGTACCAGTCATCGTCGCTGATGATGGTTGAGGACCCCAGTTCGGCGCGAGCCTCGCTCTTGGTGCGGTATTCGCCGCGGATCCATTTGGTCACGCGGCTCATGGCCTCTTCGTCGCCCTCGGATACGGCCGTGCGATAGCGGCGAAGCATGCGGGTGAAGTCGAAGCCGTGGACCATCTCCTCGAGCGGGGTCAGTTGGGCATTGACGACCGACTCGTCGACGTTGGCACACGAGGCGACCCAGCGATCCAGAATAAGGTTGAGCGCACCGCCCTCGGGGCGCGTCTTGGTCGATATATTGCGGATGAGCTCGCGGTAGGTGGCAAGGCCCTGCCCCTGACCGCCCTGCAGGCGTCGCTCGGGCGACAAGTCGGCATCGGCGACGACGAATCCCTCGCCCATGGCGTGCGTGCGGATGGTCTGGAGCAAAAAGCTCTTACCGGCGCCGTAGCGACCGACTAAAAAGCGGAAGCTCGCGCCGCCATCGGCGATGAGACTTAAATCGGTGAGCAGGGCGCGGATCTCGACCTCGCGCCCTACGGTGATGTAAGGAAGGCCGATGCGCGGGACCACGCCGCCCTTGAGCGAGTTGAGAATGACGGCAGCGACGCGCTTGGGCACGCGGGGTGCTGCGGATGCGGTATCACTCATGGTCTAGGTATCCTCTCACGTCTGCTTCGTAGTCCTCGATAATCTGCGGCCCTGCCGCGCCGAATTCGATAACGGTGTCTCCCACCAGGTCAAAGAGCGCCTCGTTGATGGTATCGACAAGCATGTCCTCACTCTTGCCCGGCTGCGCCACCGCCGATGCCGTCTGCGCTGCGTTTTGCTCGAGTAGTGCTCGAAGATAGGCGTCTGCGGCGGGATCGAGTGCGGACGCGGTGTCAGCGGACGTGGGTGCTGGTGCGAGGAGCGGGGCCACGACGCCAAACTGCTCGGTGGAGATGGTCGGCTCGCTAGCCTCGTCCTGCTGCATGGTCGTCGCGACTGGTTCGGCGATCGTGCCGGCCACGGGCTTGGCTTCCCGTCGTTCGGCAACTGTCACCTCGGCATCCGCAAGCGTGCCGTCCTCGCGTTCCTCGTCGATCAAAAGCGCTTCGCGCGTTTGTGCGGCAGCGCTCCGAATGTGCCCCAGCTGGCTCAAATCGATATCGATCTTGACGGGCTGGTGTGCGGCGTCCCACGAAAGCCATGCCACAATCTCGTCATCGATAATCTTGGCCAGATATTTGGGGACCTTTTCTTCCTTAAGGGGATGGGCGGGGTCCAGCGCCAGGCGCAGGCGTTGGTCGCAGGCGCGCATCATTTCACCGAGCTTGCTGCTCTTTTGCCTGCTACCGTGAATCCGCATGCATTCCCAAAAACCGTTTTGGCAACGGTAGATATGGATGGGGTCCAGACGGTATTCGCAGTCCTCGTGGCGCTCGGGCGCAAAGAATACGGCCGAGGCAAACATGGTGTAGGGCATGGTCGTCTCCTCCCCAAATAAACTTGCCACGATGCCGGTCTTTCGGTGCGTGTCATAGTAGCGCGCCATGCGGACATACACGGCGCACGCCACGTGGCGCAGATCACGGTGGTGGCTGCGGTCGAGCCGTGAGCTACTTAGGTTGTACGTGGAGAGGGCGTTGATGGCGGCCATGAGTCGCTCCTCGCGCACCTCATCGGGCGGAAGGGGGAGCGTGGGCTCGGAGGTTTTGCGACGCTTAGGGGTCTGGCCGGACGGTGCCGGTACAAGGTCTCGTGCCGCGCGCCGCAGTTCGATAAGGGCGTTATCGAACATGACGGTTTTAGAGTCGCGAAGCAGCTTGGGGTCGAGCCCGTGGAACACGGCGTAATCTTGCAGCCACACGCGCGCAAACCGGTCGATGCCGGGCTCGAAGGCGCGATAGACATCCCAAAAAGCCTTGATCTTGTTAAAACCATCGAGTGGATTATCTACGCCAATGCCGCAGATCAGCTCATAGAGATACAGAAAGGCAAAGGACGTAGACGTTTCCTCGACGGTTCCGCGGCGCACTTGGGCACGCCAGGTAAAGTAGCCGCGCAGTTGCCGGTCGCTCATGGCGTTGTAGGTGGGAAAGTACGACTTAAAGGTGCCGTTGTAGGGACAGTCGTCCTCAAAGTCGGCCATCAGCAGGCCCTGGCGGTAAAAAAGCTCGGCTTCCGAAAGCCAGCGGCCCGCACCGCCCTTGGGGTCATCCTGCCAGCGCGATATCTCGCGCATTTTACGGTACTGGTCGGGGAGGAAATTCTGCATCTGTCGGCCGGTTTTGAGAATCGGCTCGTCTGCGTAGGTTTCGTTTGAGAAGCGGGCGGACTGATGGGTCCGGGCCTCGGCCATAATGCGCTCGATGAGCATCTTGATGTCCTGGTCGGCCACCGCTCCTCCTCTCGAACGCAGCTACGGTGACCTCATATCATAGCACAGCATCAAACAGATGTTCGAGATACCGCTGCGTTGCTAGATTTAGAACAGGAGGGCGTATATGACGGCGATGACGACGGAGGGAAGCATATTGGCCGTGCGGAAGGTCTGAGGACGGATGAGGTTGACGCCGACGCAGAAGATGAGCATGGAGCCTACGAGCGAAAGGCTGTTGAGGGCTGCTGTGGTCATGATGGGGGAGAGCGCGCCGGCAAACAACGTGATCGTCCCCTGGAACACGGCGACGGGCAGGGCGGAGAAGATGCAGCCGCGGCCAAGCGAGGCCGTCATGGTGCAGACGATGATGCAGTCCAGTGCGCCCTTGAGGGCAAGCGTTGACCAGTCGCCGAGCAGGCCGTCCTGGATCGATCCCACAATGGCCATGGCGCCGATGCACACGGTGAGTGAAGTCGAGACAAAAGCGTTGGTGAACTCGTTATCGCCCTCACTGCCAGTCTTGCGCTTGAGCCATTCGCCAAGGTTCTCGATGGCGGCCTCCAAGTTGATGGCCTCGCCGATGAGCGAACCGAGCGCAAATGAGACGATGAGCATGGTGGTACCGGTGGTCGCTAGCGCCTTTCCATCGATGATGAGCATCTTTTGCATGGTGCCGCCCAGGCCGATAAACAGGACGCACAGCCCCGATGCTTTCATGAGCGTGTCTTGGATGCGCGGTGTAATGAAGCGGCCGCCCGCTAATCCCAAAAGACCGCCCGCAACTAAAAGCGCAACGTTGATGATTGTTCCCAAGCCCGGCATGAGCCCTCCTGTATTGATGCCAACGTGGCAATCGTAGCAGAACGAAATGCGAGGCACATCGCGACTCATCTAATACGTTATATAAGTGGTATTAGGAATGATGCGCAGCATTTAAGCCTCAGGTGGTTGTCGGGACATAGGGGTAGTAGTCAAAGCGCAGTGTCATAAGCCGCTGCGGGGATTCAATAGCCGCGGCGATGATATTGGCATCGCGGGCACGATCAAACCCTTCGAGTTCGATCTGATACGAGACGTCTTGCATAATGTCCAGACGTCGCCAGGCTAGAAGTGTGTCGCCATCGAATTCCAAGGTCTTGCCTCCGTCTGGGGCAACGGCGTATAGACGCAGTTTAGCGGTGGTTGCAGGGTCGACAACCGTGACCTTTTTAATTTCGTTTCGAGTATTCTTGGCGCCCAACAAGGTGAGCAGTGTTGGGGCCACGACCTCGCCCGATGGCAAAAAGACGACTTCGATGGATTCGGGAAATGCGATGATGGCCGACTTGCGGACGGGCTGATTGGCGGCGGCAACTTCGATGTTTGCAGCATCGATGACCTCTGTGTGGTCGAGGGCGGCAAGCACGCAGCAGTTACCTTCATCGATCTCCTGAGGATCAGCAAGTCCCAGACTGTCCGCGAGCTCGGGATCGTTTGGATCGGTAGCGGGCTCATTCGGTGCTTCGAAAGAAGCTGGGACGCTGTTTGTCGGCGACGGCGTGTCGCCCGCACCTGCTTCTTTGTCCGTGCTCTCTTCTTGTATGGTTGCGTTGATGGGTTCGTCGTTTGAGGTGAGCGTCTTGGCGTCAAGCGCGGAGGGGACAATCCCGATGGCTCCGGATCCGTTCCACTCCATCTCGAGAAGCGCCGGGTCGGCAAGAATGCGTTGCCTGCCTAGCGTGTGGGTATCGATCGCAATAGGGCCTGCCTCCGTCCCGCGCGTAAGGCTGAGCGATCCGGCCGGCTTCTCGAAATGAATGTCTGTGTCTTCGGTACTGGCGGCGTAGAACAGCAGGGATGCTTCTCCCGCCGCGATGGCATCGGTGCCCGCCTTGGTCAGCCGCAGCGATGCCGTGAATGAGAGGGTGGGCTGCACATCGTCTGCATTCGCGGCGGCGCAGCCCAGACATATACCGCCTCCTTTCTCGAAAAACGCACCGTCGAAGGCGACCTTCGCTCCGTTCGCCGAGTCATCGACCGAAGCGATATCGATGCGCAACCCCAAATCGCACGGATCGCCATCTGCATCGAGCACAATCGAGCGCCATGTGCAGACGGCGCACCCCGCCTGGGAGCCGTTTGCCTTGTTCGAACGATTGATATCCACGACTATCGGGCCGTCCGTATTACGACGAAGGCATCCCGAGGTTGAGATTGCGGCCTGTGCGAACGAAAAACGCTTGCACGCAATGGCGCTCGACGGATTTGGTGCGGAGCTTAGGGCTGCTGGTAAGGAGTCTGCCATGACGGGAGTCGCCCAAGCGGCGACAGGCGTTCCGGTTGCGAGCGCGCCGCAGAGTGCGACGACGGGCAAAAGGTTCTTCGATGCCATGGGGTCTCCTTAGCTAATTTAGTGCGGCCTGTCCGTGTTTCGTTTCTGGCTGCGTTTGATGTGCAGACCGAGGCCGGCGGTTCCCGCACCTGCTGCCGTGGCGCCTGCTGCCAAGAGCCATCGTCTGTCGTCTGTCTGTGCCAACGGTTCCTTGCAGTTGCCGCGGTCGAGCTCCGAGAGGTCGACCGTCACTTGCGTGGCGGCCTGCGCCTGTTCTTGCTGGGCAAAGGCCATGGCTGGCCCAAACGCTAGGATACTGACGGCGGCCAGGGCGACGGCCTTATGCCGTGTGCGCACCGGGCTCGACCGTCCAGGTGATCGTTGCAACCTGATCGCCTTCGCCGGTTACGCGGAAGATGTCGCGCGTGACGCGGGCGACGTTTCCGCTTGTCTTGAGCTTAATTATGTCCGTGCCGCCGGCAATGCCCTGGTAGCCCATGTCGAAGGCTGCATTCTTGGAAAGATCGAGGCCCGTCTCCTGCATTGCGGCGCTGGCGTTCTGGAGTGCGCCGTCGGGGCCGACCTTAAAGTCGATGGAATTCTGCGCGGTTCCGGCCTTGGCGTCGGCGGCAATGGTCCAGGTGTTCATGGCGTCGATCTTCATGTTGGTGACATGGATGCCGTAGGCCGAATGATTGTCGATGGTGGTCGCGTCTTCTGAGGGGCCCTGAAGCGTGCCGTCGGCCTTGGCGACGAAGGGAATAACCGTCGGAACTTTGAACTCTACGTTGTCGATCTCGGTCCTGACCATTACTTTCGTGGTTCCAACGCGCCCGGCTGCCAGAGCTGGCGTCGGGGCGGCGCCCATTGCGAGCGCGAGCGCGAGCCCTGCGCCCACGACGAGCGCTCTGGCTCCGTTCATGTTCCTGGTGATGTCCATGGTCGTTCCTTTCTATTCGCCGCGGGCCGTCCCCGCGATGATTGGACGAATGCTGGTGAATTGCGTGCGGTGTCGCGTCGGCCGAAAAAGCTAGTTCTCGGCTTGCTCAACCCGTACCTTGACACGTGTCGGATTGCCGTGGCTGTCGAGGGTCTTGGCATCGAGTGCCTGGATCTCGATGTATGCCTCGCCTTCTTTGATGTCGCCGGCGGGGCACGTCTCGATTGTCTTGCCGGTCTCGACCACACCGGATTCGTACATGGTCTCGTCGTTTTGGATGACGCGGAATCGCTGGGGAAATTTATTGTCTTGGACGTTTTGCACGTTGACGCGCAGCTTGCCGTCCTCCTGTAGCTGAGCGACCGGCGCGACCGAAATCGTCATCATGTTGTCGCGGACGATGGCATCGAGCTCATCTTGGATTTCTTGTCGCGATTTACCCTCTGCCGTCGTGACTGAGGCGCCCGCTTCGGGCACGGGCTGCGACTGCCAGGCGTATAGTCCTACGGCGACAAGGGCGCAGACGATAGCCAGACAGACAACGACGAGTTTCTTGCGACGCCCCAGTCCTGCGAGGCGGGGCGGCTTCTTCGCACTCATGCGGCGTCCTTGGTGGTGTAGACACGTGCGAACGTGGACGGGTCCGCTCCAAAGAGCATGTGAAGCATCAGGCGGCGCGAGTAGATGAGCTCGTCAAAGTCGTGAGGGAGCTCGATGTCGTGGATACGCGCGATGTGGTGGGCGAGCGCCGAGAACGACTCGGGGTCGCAGATAACATCGGTGGTGACGTGGTAGACCGCCGTATCGGGGAACGCCTCTTCGTCGAAAGGCAGGAGATAGGGATCGTCGTCGACCTCGATGGCGACGCCGTACTGGGGCCAGTAATATGCCATGGGAACCTCCCTGCTTCTGGGGCCAAAACTTCTATCGGTTTTGGCTGTCGACGCCGACCGTATCAGCCGCTACTTGACCAATTTCTGACCAAATGCTTGACGGATTGACATCTCCGCAGGTAAAAGGTGGAAAAAATTACTTCAACTTTTTTCGAGCGACAATCGAGCGGTCGGCGACGGCGGGGCGATATGTGTCAAAAGCATCGTCTGCCGAGGAAGCCTTGCCGTTCGCCGAATTGCACAAACGTAAAAATCGCCAATTATGGAGACGGTCTCGAACACGTCGACGAAACGATGCGGTAACATCTCCCTGCAAACACTGTAGTTAGCTAAAGGGGGAGTTCGCGTGTCTGCAACCATTAAACCCTTCACCGATGAGTTCGAAGAGTATGGCCGCGATGAATCTCGTGCATCGGGCGAAGCATCGAGCATCTCGTTTCCGACAACGGAAGACGAGGTCCGTGCCATTTTGGAAACGCTCCATGCCGAGCGTGTCCCGGTAACGGTTCAGGGCGCCCGAACCGGCCTTGCCGCCGGTGCCGTGCCCCACGGTGGGCATATCCTCAATACTTCCCGTATGAATCGCTACTTGGGCCTTCGCCGCGATGAACAAGGCCAATTTCTGCTGCGCGTGGAGCCGGGCGTTGTGCTCTCGGAGCTGCGTAAGCAGCTGAGCAAGAAGGTACTGCCGACCGCTGGTTGGGACCAGGCATCGCTTGAGGCCTACGAGGAGTTCCAAGAGTCCCCCGAGCAGTTCTTTCCCACCGATCCCACCGAGGCATCTGCCTGTCTGGGTGGCATGGCGGCATGCAACGCCTCCGGCGCCCGCAGCTACGCTTACGGCCCCATGCGCCCGCATATCACGGGACTCCACGTCGCGCTGGCTGATGGCGATTTGCTTGAGCTTCAGCGCGGCGAGGCTTTTGCCCAGGGCCGCCACCTGTCGCTCGTGACGGCAGAGGGCCGTACGCTCGAGCTCGATCTTCCCGGCTATACCATGCCCGAGACAAAAAATGCCTCAGGCTATTTCGTTGCGGACGATATGGACGCCATCGACCTCTTTATCGGCGCGTGCGGCACGCTCGGCGTTATCACCGAGCTCGAGATTGCCCTGCAGGCGGCGCCTGCGGTCGTTTGGGGTGTGAGTTGCTTTTTCGATAGCGAGGACAAGGCGGTGTCCTTTACCGATTCCGTGCGCCCTGTCCTGTCCCATGCGGCTGCCATCGAGTACTTCGATGCTGGCGCCCTGGATATTCTACGTCGCCAGCGCGAGCAGTCGACGGCGTTTGCCTCGCTGCCGGCGCTCGACGACGAGGCAAAGGTCTGTGTCTACGTGGGGCTCGATTGCGATGACGAGGCGCAGGCGACCGAGGAGCTGTACCACTTGGGATGGGTGCTGGAGCTTGCGGGCGGCCGCGACGATGCGACATGGGTCGCCCGCACCGAAGTCGATCGCGAGTGCCAGCGGTTCTTCCGCCACGCGGTGCCCGAGAGCGTCAACATGCTCATCGACGAGCGTCGCCGCACCGACCCCACCATTACCAAGCTGGGATCGGATATGTCGGTGCCCAATGCACGCCTTGCCGATGTCGTGGCCCTCTATCGCCGCACGCTGGCCGAAAGCGGGCTTGAGTCTGCTGCCTGGGGACACATCGGGAACAACCATCTGCATGTGAACATCCTGCCGCGCGATGCGCAAGACTACCGTCGTGGTGGAGAGCTCTTTGCCCAGTGGGCTTCCGAGGTCACGGCCATGGGCGGTGCCGTTTCTGCCGAACACGGCGTCGGCAAGATCAAGGCGGGCTTCTTGGAGACGATGTACGGCCACGAGGCCATGGTCGAGTCGGCGCGCCTCAAACTCCAGCTCGATCCTGCCGGCCAGCTGGGTCGCGGCAACCTGTTTACGGAGAAGCTCTTGGATGAACTCGTCCAGAAAGGGGGCGCGTGAAGATGAGTGATTTCCATATGGTGGTGTGCGTCAAGGCGGTGCCCGGAAGCACCGAGGTCAAGATGGACCCCAAGACCAATACTATCGTGCGTGATGGCAAGCAGGCGGTCATTAATCCCTTCGATGCAAGTGCTCTCGAATGTGCGCTAGCGCTGAAGGACGACTTTATCGGCTTTGGCATGGACGTGCGTGTGACGGTGGTGTCGATGGGCATCCCCGCGACCGAATCGCTGCTGTGCGACTGCATCGCCCGCGGTGCCGACGACGCGCTGCTGCTGACCGACCGAGCCTTTGCGGGCGCCGATACCCTAGCCACCACCTATGCCCTCAAATGCGGCATCGAGGCACTCGATGAGGACTTTGACCTGCTCATCTGCGGCAAGATGGCAGTGGACGGCGATACGGCCCAGATCGGCCCCGAGCTGGCCGGCGCCTTTGGGGTCCCCTGCGTGACCGACGTGAGCTGTGTGCAGAGCGCGGGATTTACGACGTGTGGCTCGCTGGCGCTCGTCCACGGCTGCGATGCCGGCGAGGAGACGGTGTACCTGGAGATGCCGTGTGCGATGACGACCGCCAAGGAGATTGGCCAGCTGCGCATGCCGAGTATTGCCGGTATTCGCGCGGCCGAGGATGCAGACGTGCGTGTGGCCAGCGCTGCCGACGTAAACGCCGATCCCTCGCGTTGCGGCCTTGCCGGATCACCGACGCAGGTCGTGCGCTCGTTTGTGCCCGACCGTGACCAAACGTGCGAGGCCGTTGAGGGAACGGCGTCCGAGCAGGCGGTAAAACTTGCCAAGATTATCGAGGGGATGGCATAGATGAGCGGGCTGATTATCGATAGCGAAGCCTGTATCGGCTGCGGTCGCTGCGTTCGCGCCTGCGCCTCGGGCGGCATTGTGGTGGAGGGTGAGCGCCCCAATCGCTGTGCCCGCGTAACCGACGGCTGTATCCTGTGCGGTGGGTGCGTCGACGCCTGCCCCGTCAACGCCATCTCGATTGAGCGCGACGAGGCCGCCGGCGCGGCAGACCTTGACGCATATCGAGACATCTGGATCTTCGTGCAAACTGACAAGCACGATGCCGTGGCATCCGTGGCCTTCGAGCTCATGGGCAAGGGGCGCGAGCTTGCCGATGCCCGCGGCTGCCGTCTGGTGGCACTGGTCGGCATGAGCCCCGAGGGCTCACTCGGGGACCTGGAGCATCTGATTTGCGCCGGTGCGGACGAAGTTCTGGTCTGTCGTGACGAGCGCCTGCGTCAGAACGACGCGGAGGTCTACGCCTGCTTGATCTGCGATTTGGTAGCCGAGCGCAAGCCCGAGGCCATTCTGTACGGCGCGACCGCCTTTGGTCGCGAGCTGGCGCCCGGTGTGGCCGTGCGCTTGCAGACGGGCCTTACGGCCGATTGCACGGTGCTTTCTATGGATACGGAGACGGGACTGCTGCAACAGACGCGTCCGGCGTTTGGCGGCAACCTGATGGCCACCATCGTCTGCCCCAATCATCGTCCCCAGATGGCAACGGTTCGTCCCGGCATCTTTAAGGCACCCGACTTTGACTACGGCCGCTCCGGCACGATCACCCAGATATCGCTTGCGGATGATGCTAAGGCCCGTGTCGAGATCTCGATTCCCGCCGAGGAGTGGGGGCAACAGGCCTCGATCGCCGATGCCGAGCGCCTGGTCGTGGTGGGTCGCGGCATTGGTTCCAAGAAAAACCTGCCGCTGATGCGAAGGCTCGCCGAGACTCTGGGAGCCGAGCTTGGTTGCACGCGTCCCATTGTGGAGGCAGGCTGGTTGGAGTATCGCCACCAAATTGGCCAGACGGGTGTATCGGTCTCGCCCAAGCTCCTCGTGAGCATCGGTGTCTCGGGCGCTATCCAGCATCTCGCCGGCATCGGTGGGGCGGAGTGCATTGTCGCCATCAATGAGGACCCGGATGCCCCCATCTTTGGTGCCGCCCAGTACAAGGTCGTCGGCGATGCCGTTGAGATCGTTGAGGAGCTGCTGGCTCAGCTTGAGCGCTAAGCGCGCGTCAGCCAGTCGCGCATCTCGTCCTTTAGGCGGCTCCAGGTTGCCTGCGTGGCGGGGTCGGTAAAGGGCCGCGTAATGCCAAAGGGCGCGTCGAGCAGGCGATAGATATCGCCTTGCTCGCGCGCCAGTGCACGGCTTGCCGGATGGACGAGCTCAAACATAAAGCAGATGAGCCCCACCAGGTAGTCCGCCGGCTCGTTGCGCTCGTCACGCGCGACGCAGCGATGCTCGTCAAAGGCGGTAAGCGCCGGTGTCGAGAAGTGGCTGGCGAGAAACGTGTCCTCATCCACCTTGAGGATGGTCTCGACGGTGCTGTCGGCGATGGTGCGCATAATGTCGATCTTGTCACCATCGCGCACGATATCGCAGAAGCTTCGCGTGCGCACGTCGAGCTGCGCGGGTAGACGGAAATCGCTGTGATAGGCGATGCTCGCGCGGATGAGCTCGTCGTGCTCTTCGGTCTCGATAAAATCTCGGATGTTTGTTGTGACAGGCGCGTCGTCGGGGTTCTCGCCAAAGAGGACCCCGACGCCCAACGCCGCATGGCTCATGCTTTCGGCATCCTTAAACGTATCCCAGCGTCGCAGCTGCTCAAAGCGGCCCATATCGTGTAGCAGGCCGCAAAGCCATGCCAGGTCAATATCTTCTGACGACCAGCCCTGTTCGTGTGCCACGGCATCGCATGCCTCGGCAACGTGGTACGTATGCTCGATTTTGAGCGCGATGCGTGGGTTAGTGGCGTCGTAGGCATCGGTGTAGCTTTTGAAGGCCGCGCGCGCCCGGTCTCGATCGATAGCTGTCATAATGACTTCCTAAAAAGTTGTGTCTTTCGATCCGGAGGCAATTGTAGGTGAACTCGGTTGCTGTCGGATGATGATTCTGCCGTATCGCTACATGCGGCTCGGAGACCTTGTCAGGATGAGAAGCGTATGGTGCTCAAAATCGTTAGAACCGTCTGGCCGGTGATGCTTACCTATGTTGCAATAGGCGCGCCGTGCGGAATGATCATGGGGCAGACGGGAATGGAACCCTGGATGGTCTTTGCCCTGAGCAGCACGTTTGTGACGGGCAGCGGCCAGTTTATGATCTGCAACCTGTGGCTGGCGGGCGTGCCTGCAGCATCGATCGTCGCGAGCGTTGCTGCCATCTCCTCGCGCTTTGCGCTTTACTCGGCATCGATCGCGCCGCATCTGACGGGTGCCTCGAAGCGTCAGACGCTGGCTGTTGCCGCGACACTTACCGAGGAGGCATATGGCATCTCGCTTGCCAAGTTGGTTGAAGGGGAGGATTGGGGCCCGCGCGAGTCCTTCGTGCTCAACGTGATTCTCATCGCAACATGGGGCGTTTCGTGTACGATGGGCGCCATCGTAGGCGCCGTTGTCGATGTTCCCACCGCCATTGCAGCCTTTGTCTGCACCTCGCTCTTTATCTGCCTGCTCTTTTCGCAGCGGCTGTCGCGCGGCAACGTTGTCGCGGCGGTTTCGGGCGCGGTGTCCGTCGCCGTATGCAAGTTCTTGGGCCTCACGAATATTGCCGTGCCGGCAAGCGTCGTGGCCGGCATTGCCATTGCGTTGGCGTGCGATGCTGTATTTGACGGAAGAGGTGCCCGCGATGCCCGTTAACGAGTTCTTGGTTCTGTGGCTGTCGTCGTGGGCTGCTATCGCGTTCTTTCGCATCGCGCCGGCGCTCGCCTTGCGCGGGCGGACCCTGTCGCCCCGCATTACCGAGGCCCTGGGCTATATCCCGCCCGCCGCCTTTGCCGCGCTGGTCGCCAACGACTTGGTGAGCCCCGGCGCGTTCGACGCGGGACTCTGGCCTGCCTTGGTTCCCTGGATTGCGGCCGCCGGCGTCGTGGTCGTGGCGGTCAAGACAAAATCGATGCTGTGGTGCTGCGTCTCGGGCATCGTACTCTATATTGTCTTGAGCCTTATATAGGGGTGGCGTCGCGGGCGCCGAATCTCGTTCCATCCCAACTCGTCGGATTTTTCACCGAGCTGGTCTATTTCTTCTGGTACCATGGTCAAACTTTACTGTAGCAAAGCGTGACGTGGGCTTTTGTGCCCCGTCAGCGGAAATGGGGGTTTCATGGCACAGGAAGCGACCGCCAACGAGCAAAAGAAATTCAAGGTCCCGCGCATCCCGGGCGACATCATGATCTATCCGATGATCGTCGGTCTTTTGCTCAACACCTTCTGCCCGCAGGTTTTTGAGATCGGCGGCTTCTTTACGGCTGCCTGCCGCGGTGGCTCCAATACCATCGTCGCCGCGATCCTGCTGTTTGTGGGCGCCGGCATCAGCTTTAAGTCCACGCCGGGTGCCATCAAGACCGGTATCGTCGTGCTGATCCCCAAGCTGGTCGTCGCAGCGGCTCTCGGCCTGGGCGTGGCATATTTCTTTAACGACAACTTCCTGGGTCTGAGCTCCGTGTCTATCATCGGCGGCATCACGTTTTGCAACATGGCGCTCTATACGGGCATCATGGGCGAGTTCGGCGATGAGTCCGAGCAGGGCGCCGTCGGTATCCTGTTCTTTACGGCTGGCCCCGCCGTCACGATGATCATCCTCGGTGTTTCCGGCCTCGCCAACATTCCCATTGGCACCATTATCGGCTCCATCTTGCCACTCGTTATCGGCATGGTTCTGGGCAACCTGTTCCCGTTTATCAAGAACCTGCTGGTTCCCGGTGCCAATCCCGCGATTGCCGTCATCGGATTTCAGCTCGGTGCGTCCATGAGCCTGTCGAGCTTTATCACCGGCGGTATTTCCGGCATCTTGCTGGGCCTTGTCACGCTGTTTGTCGTCGGTCCCATCACCTTTGCGTTCGAGCGTCTGTGCGGCGGCAATGGCAAGGCCGCTGTGGCTTGCTCCACCATTGCCGGCACGGCTATGACCACGCCGGTTGCTCTTGCTGAGGTCGCGCCGCGCTATGCCGAGCTTGCGCCCACCGCGTATGCGCAGATCGCCACCGCCGTCATCATCACGGCCATCATGGCCCCGATTCTGACCGGCTGGGTCGATAAGAAGTTCTGCCACGGCGAAGAGGATCTGTCGGTCGAAGGCGTCGAGGCTATTGAGGAGGCCGTCGCGACCGACATCGACGGCGAGTAATCGTCGACGCGAGTCAATCAAGCCGGCGTGTGCAATTCGCGCCGTATGGGTGCCCGAACAGAAACTGTTTTGCAGTGATGTTCGGGCGCTCTGCTATTATCCCCTTTACCCCTGCGGAGTAAAGGGGTGTTTATTGCCCTGATTCGAATTGGGCGATTCTGACCACTTGGATATTGAAGGGATGGCGCTAGTGGTTAAGGCACTCAAGATTGAGATATTCGTGCTATGCATGATTGTTCTTATCGGGCTTGCCGTACGAAGCCGTCGCTCCCTGTTCTCTAGCACCCAGCAGCTTTTGTTTAGCATGCTGGGCTACACGTCTGCTGCGTACATATTATTCGATATGATCTGGACGCTTTCGGACGGTGTGGACGGCACGTTGGGCATTGCTGCCAACTGGATTTCCAACGCGGTTTCGTTTTCGCTCTTTGCTATCGCGTGTCTCATTTGGTTTATCTATTCCGAGACGGTGCAGGGTTCTCGCCTTTTGACCTCGCGCTATAGGGTGGTGCTTGTAGCGTTGCCTACGGCTCTGGTGGTCGTGCTGGCGTTTACCAGTTACTGGACGCACGCCCTGTTCTATATCGATTCGCAGGGCGTGTATCGTCGCGGCTTTGCCTATATGATCCAGCCCATCGTCAGCTACTGTTACGTTATACATACGTCCCTACATGCGTTTGTGCAATCTCGCAGGGTCGAGAGCCTGCAGACGAAGGCCATCTATCGAACCTTGGCATTTTTCGCCATTCCGGCCCTGGTGGGCGGTACCTTTCAGGTCGTATACTCGGTGCCCGGCCTTTGTGTCGGCATAATGATTAGCATGTTGCTGCTCTACATCATCTACCAGGAGCAGCTCATCTCGACCGACCCGTTGACTGGACTTAACAATCGCAACCGTTTTGAGACCTATATGCTGTCGCTCTTCTCAAATGTGGATCAGGCCGAAGATGTATATCTGCTTATGATGGACGCCGACGGCTTTAAGCAGATTAACGATCGCTATGGACATGTGGAGGGCGACCATGCTCTTCAGGTTGTTGCGACGGCGCTCAAGGATGTCTGTTCGCCGGCTGGTGGCTTTATCGCACGTTATGGTGGCGATGAGTTCGTGGTGCTCCAAAAGGCAGCGGCGGAACAGGACATCATGCGTCTGTGCGCGGCAATCAACGATGAACTCGCACGCGCCGAGGTGCCGTATCTGTTGCGGATGTCCATCGGCTATGCACGGGTCGGTGATGGTGTCGATACCTGGCAAGATTTGCTTCGCGCCGCCGACGCGGAGCTCTACCGCGTAAAGTACGAGAAGAAGAAAGCTGGCGTCCAGATACGCTAGAAATAGGGGCGCACGCTTGCGTGCATGGTGGCCCTCGGCTCTCCGATGTATTCCATTAAACTAAAGTATGTGAATCCCCTCTGCTAAATAAGGGCAGTTCGCTAGGCCTTTTTAGGCCTGTTGACGATGATGATGCCGCCGCAGACCAACAGCAGGGCAACTATAACGGCAACGGGGCTCGTGCCGGCGCCCTCGCCGAGCAGCAGCGCACTCAGCAGCACACCAAAGACGGGGTTCATAAACCCAAAGACCGAGACGCGGCTGACGGGGTTGACGGCAAGCAGGCGCGACCATAGCGAGTACGCGATGGCGGAGATGAGTGCCATATAGATAATGAGCGCGATGGCGGGGATGATCGCGGTGGGGGAGAGCGCGCCGCCCATCAAAAACCCGATGGCGGTGAGGACCAGGCCGCCGACCAAGAACTGCCACCCGGCAAGCAAGACACCGTCGTGCTCGCGCGAGAAGATGCCGATCAGGCAGGTCGACAGGGCACCCGCGACGGTGGAGGCCAGGATAAAGCCCTCGCCGTCGAGCGTAAAGCCAAAGGTGCCGTCCGCGCCCGAAAGGTTGACGAGCGCGACGCCGGCAAAGCCCAGTACACAGCCGAGCACCTTGGCCGCATCGAGCTTTTCGGTGCGAAACGCCAGGGCGGCAAAGAGGATTGCGAGGAAGTTGGCGCTGGCCTCGATGATGGAGCTCGACATGGCACTGGCGCGCGAGAGTCCCAGGTAGAAAAAGAAGTACTGCCCGATGGTCTGGAAGAGCGACAAGATGCAGATGGGCTTGATATCGCGCACTTGCGGAACGAGCGGACGGCGCTGGGCCACGCTCATGCCAACAATGACCAGCATGCCGGCAAGGGTGAAGCGCAGACCCGCGAAGAGCAGCTGCGAGGCGCTGTCGTGTGCGGGAATGCCAAAGAGGCCGTAGCCGATCTTGATGCAGGGAAAAGCCGATCCCCAGAGCGCGCAGCAGACGAGGCAGCCCAGGATGAGTCCAGGCAGGGTGGCGAGATACGGCTTGCGGCTTTCCATGATGTCCTTCCTGTATGCGCGAAGCAAAAAAGAACCCGCCACCGGATGTGTCGGTGGCGGGTGTTGTTACCCGAGGGGATTGTACCCGATGGGAAAGGTTTAAGCGAAGTAAGCCACGCCGCTCTCAAAGATCGGCATGAACTTATCGCCGGGGACATGCTCGGGCACGTTGCGGTACAGGTTGTCGCCGCGACGCTCGGCATGGCCCATCTTGCCCAGGACGCGGCCGTCGGGGCTCGTGATGCCCTCGATGGCGAGTGCGGAGCCGTTGGGGTTGACGGAGAGATCCATGCTGGGCTTGCCGTTCTCGCCCACGTACTGCGTGGCGACCTGGCCGTTGGCGATCAGCTGGGCGAGCACTTCGTCATTGGCGACAAAGCGGCCCTCGCCGTGGCTGATGGCGACGGTGTAGGGGTCGTCCAGGCTGCACTGCGACAGCCACGGGGACAAGTTGGACGAGATGCGGGTGCGCACCAGACGGCTCTGGTGGCGACCGATGGTGTTGAACGTCAACGTGGGCGCATCGGGCGTGGCGTCGACGATGTCGCCGTAGGGCACCAGGCCGAGCTTGATCAGGGCCTGGAAGCCGTTGCAGATGCCCAGCATCAGGCCATCGCGGGCCTTGAGCAGGTCGCGGACTGCCTCGGTGACCTCGGGAGCGCGGAAGAACGCCGTGATGAACTTGGCAGAGCCGTCGGGCTCGTCGCCGCCCGAGAAGCCGCCGGGGATCATAACGATCTGGCTTGCACGGATGCGGCGGGCAAGCTCGTGGGTACTCTCGGCGACGGCCTCGGGCGTGAGGTTGTTGATCACGAAGGTGTCGGCCTCGGCACCGGCGGCACGGAAGGCGCGGGCGCTGTCGTACTCGCAGTTGTTGCCGGGGAACACGGGGATGATCACGCGCGGGCGGGCGATCTTGGCGCCGCCGTACACGTGGATATCCTTGGCGCGGAAGTCGATGGTCTCGACCTCGGGGGTCTCGCCGGCGCTGCGGTAGGTGAAGACGCCCTCGATGCCGCTCTCCCAGGCCTCCTGGAGCTCGGAGAGCTCGATGACCTCGGAACCGGTGTCGATGACATAGCCCTCGACGGTGGTGCCCAGGGGCTCGACGACAACGCCGTCGGCGACCTCGGGCAGATCGGCATCCTCGGCGAGCTCGACGATAAAGCTGCCGTAGAGCGGGGTGAAGAGGCTCTCCACGTCTACATCCTCGGCAAGCTCGATACCGATCTGGTTGCCGACGCACATCTTAAAGAGGCTCTCGGCGCCGCAGCCGTAGCCGGGCGTGGAGATGGCCAGGGCGTTGCCGGTAGCAGTGAGCGCCTCGACGGCGTCAAACGCGGCGAGCAGCTGCTGAGCATCGGGGCGGTAGTCCTCGCCATAGGTGGCGGGGGCGATGCGGACGACGCGGTGCGTGAGGCCCTTGAACTCGGGCGAGACGGCGCGGGCGGCCTTGCCCACGGCGACGGCGAAGCTGATCAGGGTCGGCGGAACGTTGAGCTCGCCGGCCTCGTCCTCAAACGAACCGCTCATGGAGTCCTTGCCGCCGATGGCGCCGGCACCCAGGTCGACCTGGGCCATAAGGGCACCCAGGACGGCAGCCATGGGCTTGCCCCAGCGCTCGGCCTCGGTGCGCAGGCGCTCGAAGTACTCCTGGAAGGAGAGGTAGGTGCGCTTGTGCTCAAAGCCGGCGGCAACGAGCTTGGCGATGGACTCGACCACGGACAGGTAGGCGCCCGCAAACTGGTCGGCCTCCATCAGATAGGGGTTGAAGCCCCATGCCATGGCGCTCGCCGTGGTGGTCTCGCCGTCCACGGGGAACTTGGCGACCATGGCCGAGCTTGGGGTGAGCTGCGTCTTGCCGCCAAAGGGCATGAGCACGGTCGCGGCGCCGATGGTGGAGTCGAAGCGCTCGGAAAGGCCCTTGTTGGAAGCGACGTTGAGGTCGGTGACGAGCGAGGTCATGCGCTCGGCGAGCGTGGTACCGGCCCAGCTGGGCTGCCACACACTGCGGGCGCAGACGTGGGCGACCTGGTGCTTGGGCGCACCGTTGGAGTTGAGGAACTCGCGGGACAGATCGACGATGGCGACGCCGTTCCAGGCCATGCGCATGCGCGGCTCGGCGGTAACCTCGGCGATAACGGTCGCCTCCAGGTTCTCCTCGGCGGCGTAGCCCATGAACTCCTCGACGTCACCGTCGGCGACGGCGCAGGCCATGCGCTCCTGGGATTCAGAGATGGCGAGCTCGGTGCCGTCAAGACCGTCGTACTTCTTGGTCACGGTATCAAGGTCGACATACAGGCCGTCGGCAAGCTCGCCTACGGCGACCGAGACACCGCCGGCGCCAAAGTCGTTGCAGCGCTTGATCAGACGGCAGGCATCGCCGCGGCGGAACAGGCGCTGCAGCTTGCGCTCGACCGGGGCGTTGCCCTTCTGGACCTCGGCGCCCGATGTCTCGATGGACTCGGTGTTCTGGGTCTTGGAGGAGCCGGTGGCACCGCCGATGCCGTCACGGCCGGTGCGGCCGCCCAACAGGATGATCTTGTCGGTGGGGGCGGGGCACTCGCGACGCACGTGGTTTGCCGGGGTAGCGCCCACGACGGCGCCGACCTCCATGCGCTTGGCGACGTAGCCGGGGTGATAGAGTTCGTTGACCTGACCGGTGGCAAGGCCGATCTGGTTGCCGTAGCTGGAGTAGCCGGCGGCAGCAGTGGTCACGAGCTTACGCTGCGGCAGCTTGCCCTCGAGCGTCTCGGACACGGGGACGGTGGGGTCGCCGGCGCCGGTGACACGCATGGCCTGGTACACGTAGCTGCGGCCCGACAGCGGGTCGCGGATGGCACCGCCCACGCAGGTGGCGGCACCGCCGAAGGGCTCGATCTCGGTTGGGTGGTTGTGGGTCTCGTTCTTAAAGAGGAACAGCCAGTCCTGGTCCTCGCCGTCGACATCGACCTTCACCTTGACGGTGCAGGCGTTGATCTCCTCGGACTCGTCGACATCGGTCATGACGCCGGTCTTCTTGAGGTACTTGGCGCCGATGGTGCCCATGTCCATGAGGCAGACGGGCTTGGTGTCGCGACCGAGTTCGTGGCGCATCTCCATGTAGCGGTCGAAGGCCTGCTGCACCACGGCGTCGTCGATCGTCACGTCGTCCAGGACGGTGCCGAAGGTGGTGTGGCGGCAGTGATCGGACCAGTAGGTGTCGATCACGCGGATCTCGGTGATGGTGGGGTCGCGATCCTCATCGCGGAAGTACTGCTGGCAGAAGGCGATGTCCGCCTCGTCCATGGCAAGGCCGCGCTCGGAAATAAAGGCGGCAAGGCCGGCTTCGTCGAGCTCGCGGAAACCGTCGAGCACCTCGACGGGCTGGGGCTCGGGGGTCTCCATGTACAGCGTCTCGGGCAGGTCGAGCGAGGCGATGCGCGCCTCGACGGGGTTCACCACGTAGTGCTTGATGGCATCAATGGCGGCCTCGTCCAGAGCGCCCGAGATCATATAGACCTTGGCGGAGCGCACGGCGGGGCGCTCGCCCTGGCTGATGAGCTGCACGCACTCGCTGGCGGAGTCGGCGCGCTGGTCAAACTGGCCAGGCAGGAATTCGACGGCAAAGACGGCGCCATCGCTTGCGGGGAGCTCGTCGTAGGTCACATCGACCTGGGGCTCGCTAAAGACGGTCGGCACGCAGGACCGGAAAAGCTCCTTGTCGATGCCCTCGACGTCGTAGCGGTTGATAATCCTCAGGGCCTCGATGCCCTTGATGCCGAGAATTTCGGTCAGCTCGCCCTTGAGCTGCTGAGCCTCGACGTCGAACCCGGGTTTCTTCTCCACGTAGATACGAGAGACCATTGGTTCCTGCCTTCCTGATCGGTTGGGCGTACGGTACGGTATGCGGCAGCGGTCGGTTTGCGGGGTCTGCCCTGCGGTCGCCTTGAGCCACATGTTTGTAAACCTCACTATGATACGACAGCTCGCGGCGCGTTGAGGACGGCGAGGGTGCTACAGTGAAGCGCAAACAAGAGAAAGGCATCACATGGCATTCGTTTCGCTCGCCATCATCGCACTCGTGGCCTTTGCGAGTCCTTTTATCGCCTCGGCGATTCCCGGAAAACCCGTTCCCGAGACGGTCTTTTTGCTCGTGCTCGGCGCGGTACTGGGACCCCATATGCTCGGCGTCATCCATGTAGATGCTGAGGTCTCGCTTGTGTCCGAGCTGGGCTTGGCCTTTTTGTTCCTGCTTGCCGGCTTTGAGATCGACCCCAAGAGCATCACGGGCGTCGAGGGGCGCTACGGCTTGGCGACGTGGGCCGTCACGTTTGGTATCGCCTGGCTTGCCGTGCGCTTTACCCCGTGGTTCTCAGTCAGTCATTTCGACGGTATCGCTGTGACGCTTGCTCTTACCTCCACGGCGCTCGGCACGCTCGTGCCCATCATGCGTGAGCGCTCGCTTACCGGCACGCGCGTGGGCGACTCGATTCTCGCGTATGGCACTTGGGGCGAGCTCGGTCCCGTGCTCGCCATGTCGGTGCTGTTGTCTGCCCGCACTGGCATCCAAACGCTCGTTATCCTTGGCTTGTTTGCGGTGGTTTGCGTGTTGCTGGCCGTGGTCCCGGGCCGCTCCAAGCGCGTCGGCAGCCGCTTCTTTGCATTTGTTGAGGAGCGCGCCGATACCACGTCGCAGACCTTCGTGCGCCTGACGGTGCTCATCCTGGTCACGCTCGTGGCATTCTCGGCTGTCTTTGATCTCGACATCGTGTTGGGTTCTTTTGCCGCCGGCTTTGTCCTGCGCTATATCATCCCCGAGGGCAACCATACGCTCGAGACCAAGCTCGACGGTCTGGCCTACGGTTTTTTGATTCCGGTGTTCTTTACCGTATCGGGCGCAAAGATCGATCTGACGGCCGTGGCGTCGCGCCCGGGTCTGCTCGTGGGCTTTATCGTGGCGTTGTTGATTATTCGTGCCGTGCCCATTCTTATTTCCATGAGCATTTGTCCTGCGACGCGCGATGTGTCAGCGTATGGTCGCATTACCGTGGCCCTGTACTGCACCACGGCGCTGCCGATCATCGTTGCCGTGACGAGCGTTGCCGTCAACGCGGGCGCGCTGTCGCAAGATATTGCGTCGGTCATGGTTGCCGCCGGTGCCATCACGGTGTTCTTGATGCCATTGCTCGCGCAGCTCTTCTACCGCGTGGTGGATGCCGCACCGGTCGCCGCCGTGGCAGAGGTTGCCGAGCATCCATCCGATGCGCTCGACATCTTGCGCGCCCACCACGACCTAGCGAGCTTGCTCGCGCGCGAGCACGAGCTGCTGACCTCGCATGGCCATGGTCGCGTATTCGAGGGCCTGCCTACGCTCGATACGATTGCCGAGCGTCTTTCCGCCGAGGCAGCGAGCGGCCACATTGATGCCCGCATCGTGGACGCGGCGCACCTGCTTGCCGATAAGACCTATGGAGACGAGGTCGACCCGTCCGAGCTGACTCCGCGTGAGCGCCGCCGCCTGGAGCGCGCCAAGCTCGCTGTGCGCGAATACCGCCGCCGCATGCTGGAGCTCTATGCGCGCGAAGAAGCCGAAGACGACGACGGTAAGTAGTCGATACTTTCTCGGGGAAGCCGCGTCCCGCTTTGAAGGCTCGGAACGGGATGTGGTTTCCGAAACGGGTACCGTTGGGAAACTGTGTCCCGGAATGGGCGCTCAGAGTGGGATGCAGCTTCCGCAAGGAGGTCCTGGGGGAAACCGTGCCCCGTTCTGATCCGAAATACTGGGACATAGTTTCCCTTTCATAACAGGAGAAGGCGCGCTGTCTGCAGTTGATTCAGACGGCGCGCCTTTTTGGTTGAGCTATGTTGAAGCTTGAAGCCAAAGCTTGTGGCTCCTTAGGAGCGGGCGGCTCCGTCGACGGGGAGCACGGCGCCCGTGACATAGGAGGACATGTCGCTCGCCAGGAAAACAAAGGCGTTGGCGACATCCTCGGGCTCGCCCATGCGACCCAGCGGAATGGTGGCGATGATGGGCTTGATGACCTCTTCGGGCAGGTTGGCGACCATGTCGGTCTTAGTCACGCCGGGGGCGACGGCGTTGACGCGGATGCCCATGGGAGCGAGCTCGCGCGAGAGCGACTGGACCATACCGTTGACGGCAAACTTGGACGTGGGGTAACCGACGCCGGAGGGCTGGCCGTACTTGGCGACCATCGAGCTTGTGGTAGTGATGGTGCCGCCGTGGCCGGCCTCGGTCATGATCTTGGCGGCAGCCTGGTGGCCATTAAAGACGGCGACGACGTTGAGGTCCATAACTTTGGCGAACTCCTCGGCCGTGTAGTCCAAGAGGGGTGAACGCTGGGAGATACCGGCATTGTTGACGACCGTGTCCAAGCCGCCCATGTCGGCTGCAGTCTGCGTAAAGGCCTCAGTCACGGCCTCGAGCGAGGTGAGATCGCAGGAGCGACCCCAGACCTTGGCGTCGGGATAGGCGGCTGTCAGCTTCTCAACGGCCGTGTCGGCAGTCTCCTGGCGCGAGCCAAAGACGGTGACGGCAGCGCCTTCCTCGATAAAACGGCAGGCGATGGCATAGCCGATACCGCGTGTGCCTCCGGTGATGATTGCTTTCTTGCCCTCGAGCAACATGGTGCTTCCTCTCATCGCGGGCGGACATTCGCAGCACAGCGTAGCGGTAGTCGGAATCGGCCGCGTTTGCATATCGGTGAACGGTAGCCCGCGTTACCGATGAGCGGCTCGCGCAAATATGCTTTGCCGTTGTGCTTAGGGCAGGTGACAAAAGGGCTCCCGTCCCACATCGGACGGGAGCCCTCAAGGCGCGTATTGCTAGGCGAGCGTTGGGCTAGTTCGCCATGACGCCTTCGGACCAGGCCTCGACGTCCTCGATGCGCAGGACGTTGGCGACCTCGGCCACGCAGTCGACGCTGGCAAGCTCGGCGGCGGCAGCCTGGACGTCCTTCTCGAGTGCGCGGTGCGTCAGGAAGATGACCGAGCAGGCATCGCTGACGCCCGACTTGCCGTCCTCGACCTGGTTGATGAGCGAGATCGAGATGTTGTGCTTGGCAAAGATGTCGACCGTCTCGGACAGGGCGCCCACGCGGTCGGCGACCTTCAGGCGCACATAGTACTTGGTCTGGAGCTCGTCCATAGGCTTAAAGGCGAGGTTGTGACCATAGGGCTCAATCTCGGGCAGCGGAGCCACGCCGCGGCTGATCTGCTCGGAGAGCGACAGGATATCGCCCACGACGGCGCTCGCGGTGGGGAAGGAGCCTGCGCCGGCACCGTAGAACATGGTCTCGCCCACGGCGTCGCCCACCACGTAGACAGCGTTCATGGCGCCGTTGACCTTGGCAAGCATGTGGTCGGCGGGGATCAGCGTGGGATGCACACGGACGTCGACGCCGGCGTCGGTGTTGCGTGCGATGCCCAGCAGCTTGATGGTGTAGCCGAGCTCGCGGGCCTGGGCAATGTCCTCGGCGCCGATGGTGCGGATACCCTGCTGGTACACATCATCGGTGGTAACGCGGGTGCCAAAGCCGATGGAGGCGAGGATGGCCGTCTTGCTGGCGGCATCGAAGCCGTCGACGTCGGCGGACGGGTCGGCCTCGGCATAGCCCTTGGCCTGCGCGTCGGCAAGTACGTCGGCGTAATCGGCGCCCTCGGCGTCCATGCGCGACAGGATATAGTTGGTGGTACCGTTGAGAATGCCGGCGATGGTCAGGATCTTGTTGCCCACTAGGTCGTGCTCGAGCGTGCTCACGATGGGGATGCCGCCGCCGCAGCTGGCCTCGCACTTAATCTGCACGCCGCACGCGCGCGCCTTCTCGGCGAGCGTCTCGACATGACGGCCCAGCAGGGCCTTGTTGGCAGAGACGACGTGCTTGCCGTGCTCAAAGGCGGTGGTGAAGATCTCGGTCGCGGGGTGCTCGCCGCCAATCAGCTCGACGACGATGTCGACGGCGGGGTCGGTGACGACGTCATGCCAGTCACTCGTAAAGGCTTCGTGCTCAATACCGGCTGCCTCGGCCTGCTCCCAGGCAAGCGCGCAGGCGCGGGTCAGCTTAAGGTCGATGCCGTAGGCTGCCAGGTACTCATCGTGGTGGCTCTTGATCAGACGGGCCACGCCGCCGCCGACGGTTCCCAGACCGATCAGACCGACGTTCACGGTGCGCAGGGATTCGCTCATAGATAGCTCCTTCGTGCATCTTATGGATGGATTAACCGCTTAAAGGTTGAGTGCATTCTAGCGTGAACCGAGGGCGCGTGCTCGCCAGGCAACAGGAGTCGCACAAAACGGCACCCCCGAAACGCTGCGGAAACATTGGAAACATGCTCGCTACAAACGGAACTCCGTAACAAACTGTCAACGTTTGCGCCATAAGGTTTGCCCCGTACCGCAAGACGGCCGCACTGCGGCCAGCGAAAAAGGGGGACACCATGTTTATTCAGAGCGGGAACGCTTGTAACAGAATGGAAACATTACTTTTACACAATAAAGTGGCATTACTGCATAAAATAGTAGGGAAATGCAGAACTATGGATAAATGAACAAATCCAAAGAAAAGTTGAAATAATCGCCACTTTTCCTAACTAAAGCGTCTAGTATTTTGCGAACGCCGAACACGGCGAAGGATGGCCTGTCGGGTAACCGAAACCCGACGAGATTTGAGAGGAGAGCCGCATGTCGAGCCTCACCGGTAAGTCATTGAACCCTGTTATGAATCGCAGGAGCGTTATCGCGAGCGCAGCAGGTCTGGGGGCGATGTCCATTCTAGCTGGCTGCTCCTCCAACGGCGGCGACAGCGGTTCCGCGTCGGGCGACGCTTCGTTTAAGATCGGCACCATCGGCCCGCTGACCGGCGCCAACGCGTCCTACGGCAAGTCCGTTACACAGGCTGTCGAGCTTGGCTGCAAGGATTTCTCGACTAAGGAGCTGCCGCTTGTCAGCAAGGCCGAGGACGACCAGGCGGACGGCGAGAAGGCCGTCAACGCCTTCAACACCCTGCTCGACTGGGGCATGCAGGCCCTCGTCGGTCCGACCACCACGGGTGCGTCGGTCGCCGTTGCCGCCGAGTGCGGCAACGACCCCGAGACGTTCATGATCACCCCGTCCGCGTCCTCCGAGGACGTTACCAAGGGCAAGGATTGCGTCTTCCAGGTTTGCTTTACCGACCCCAACCAAGGTGTCAACGCTGCCAAGTTCCTGGCAGAGAAGTATGCGAACGAGAAGTTCGTGCTGTTCTATAACTCCGGCGACGCCTATTCTTCGGGCATCGCAGATTCCTTTAAGGCCCAGGCCGCTAAGTCTAAGCTTGAGATTGTCGACGAGGAGACCTTTAAGGACGACTCCGCCACGAGCTTTACCAACCAGCTGACCAAGGCCAAGCAGGCAGGCGCCACCATGATCTTTGCGCCGATCTACTACACGCCGGCGTCCGTCCTGCTCAAGAACGCCAAGGACATGGGCTACGACGTCAAGATGATGGGCTGCGACGGCATGGACGGCATCCTGGGCGTTGAGGGCTTCGACACCTCTCTTGCCGAGGGTCTGCTGCTCATGACCCCGTTCTCCGCCGACGACGAGAAGAATGCCGACTTCGTCAACGCTTACAAGGATAAGTACGGCGATACCCCCGACCAGTTTGCCGCCGACGCCTACGACGGCGTGCATGCTGTGGTCGAGGCTCTTAAGGAGGCCGGCCTGGGCGTCGACGCCGACCCCACCGAGGTTGCCGAGAAGCTTCCCGAGGCTATGCTCAAGATTACTGTTGACGGCCTGACTGGCAAGCTCTCCTGGAACGACAAGGGTCAGGTCCAGAAGGACCCGACGGCGTACGTCATTACCGACGGCAAGTACGTACAGGCCTAATAGGCCGCCTTACATAGAGCGGTTTTGATCCCAAGCAGGGGAGGTTTTGGCCTTTCCTGCTTGCTTGGTATCTAGGGACGATGTAACGTCCCTGTTTCATACATCAACTGGAAACCTATTCGAAAGGGGGATGTGGAACATGACGGTCTTTATCCAATACCTGGTCAACGGCCTGTCCATGGGCAGCGTCTACGCCATCATCGCGTTGGGCTACACCATGGTCTACGGTATCGCCAAGATGCTCAACTTCGCTCACGGCGACGTCATCATGGTCGGTGCCTATGTCTCGTTCTGCGCCACGTCGTATCTCGGCCTCCCGGGCTGGGCATCTGTAATTCTCTCTTGTGTGGTCTGCACGGTTCTCGGTGTTCTCATCGAGGGTCTGGCATACAAGCCGCTGCGTCAGGCGGGCCCGCTGGCCGTTCTGATCACGGCCATCGGCGTGTCCTACTTCCTGCAGAACGCCGCGCAGCTCCTGTGGGGCGCCACGCCCAAGAACTTTACTTCGCTCGTCACCTTCCAGGTGCCGGAGTTCTTGGCCAAGTTTAACGTAAGCGCCGTCTCGCTCGTCACCATCGTCGCCTGCCTGGTTATCATGGCCGGCCTGATGTTCTTTACAGGTAAGACCAAGATGGGCAAGGCCATGCGCGCCGTGTCCGAGGACAAGGCCGCCGCTCAGCTCATGGGCATCAACGTCAACCGCACCATCTCGATGACGTTTGCCATCGGCTCTGCCCTTGCCGCCATCGCCGGCGTGCTCCTGTGCTCCTACTCGCCGGTGTTGCAGCCCACCACGGGCGCCATGCCTGGCATCAAGGCCTTCGACGCTGCCGTTTTCGGCGGCATCGGCTCCATCCCCGGTGCCTTTGTCGGCGGTATTCTCATCGGCATCATCGAGGCGATGGCTCAGGCTTACATTTCCACGAGCCTTGCCAACTCCATCGTCTTTGGTGTTTTGATTATCGTCCTGCTCGTCAAGCCTGCCGGCCTCTTGGGCAAGTACGTCCCCGAGAAGGTGTAGGTGAGCGTTATGAAGTTCCTTAAAGACAAGCAGACGCGTCACGACTTTGTCACGTACGCCATGTGCATCGTGGCATTCGCCATCGTGTTCTTTATGCAGTCCAACCATATGATCCCGCGCATGATCGCCGGTCAGCTGGTTCCCATCACGGCCTACATCGTTATGGCCATCTCGCTCAACCTCGTCGTCGGTATTGCGGGCGACTTGTCGCTGGGCCACGCGGGCTTTATGAGTGTCGGCGCCTATACGGGCATCGTTACCGCCGTCGCGCTGGAGAGCGCCGTTCCGTCCGATCCGATGCGCCTGATCATCAGCATTGTGGTCGGCGCTATCGCTGCCGCCATCCTGGGCTTCTTGATCGGCATCCCGGTCCTTCGCCTGAGCGGCGATTACCTGGCTATCGTGACGCTGGCCTTTGGCGAGATCATCAAAGAGATCGTCACCTGCCTCATTGTGGGCGTCGATTCCCGCGGTCTGCACGTGATCTTTAACATCACGGGCAACTCTACGATCGACGACCTGCACCTGCTTGAGGACGGCACCGCCATCATCAAGGGTGCCCAGGGCGCATCGGGCGTGTCGACCTATTCGACCTTCCTTGCCGGCGCCATCCTGGTTATGGTCGCGCTCGTGATTGTACTCAACCTGGTTCGCAGCCGTACCGGCCGTGCCATCATGGCCGTGCGCGATAACAAGATTGCAGCCGAGTCCGTAGGCATCTCCGTCACCGAGTACCGCATGATCGCCTTCGTGGTTTCCGCTGCCCTCGCCGGTGCTGCCGGAGCTCTCTTCGGCGGTAACTTCTCGCAGCTCTCCGCCACCAAGTTCGACTTCAACACGTCGATCCTCATTCTGGTGTTCGTGGTCCTGGGCGGCCTGGGCAACATGCGCGGTTCCGTCATCGCGGCGGCGTTGCTCACGGTGCTTCCCGAGCTGCTCCGTCAGTTCTCGGACTACCGCATGCTCATCTACGCCATCGTGTTGATCCTGGTCATGATCTTTACCAACAACCCGCAGCTCAAGGCGTTCTTCGCACGCATTAAGGACCGCTTTGCTTCCAAGAAGGAGGTGGCAGCCGATGCCCAGTAAATTTGAGTTCAACAAGGGTAAGATGGTCCCGTATCCTTCTGGCGCCATCGTTCCCGATCGCGATCTGGGCCAGCGCCCGGCACTCGAGTGCATCCACCTGGGCATTGAGTTCGGTGGCCTTAAGGCAGTCGACGACTTTAGCCTGACTATCGGCAAGACCGAGATCGCCGGTCTGATCGGCCCCAACGGTGCCGGAAAGACCACGGTCTTCAACCTGCTCACCAAGGTGTATCAGCCCACGCACGGCACCATCCTGCTCGACGGTGAGGACACCTCGGGCAAGTCGGTCTACCAGGTCAACCGCATGGGCATTGCCCGTACGTTCCAGAACATCCGCCTGTTCAACACCATGACGGTGGAGGACAACGTCAAGGTCGGTCTGCACAACCAGGAGCGCTATTCCGGTTTTGAGGGCGTGCTGCGCCTGCCGACGTACTGGAAGCACGAGAAGGCCGCCCATGAGCGTGCCATGGAGCTGCTCTCCATCTTTGATATGGAGCATCTGGCAAACGAACAGGCCGGCTCGCTGCCTTACGGCGCTCAGCGCCGCCTGGAGATCGTCCGCGCGCTTGCCACCAACCCCAAGCTGCTGCTGCTCGACGAGCCTGCCGCCGGCATGAACCCGTCCGAGACCGCGGAGCTCATGGAGAACATCGTTAAGATTCGCGACACCTTTGGCATCGCCATCATGCTTATCGAGCACGACATGTCGCTCGTCATGAATATTTGCGAGGGTATCTGCGTACTCAACTTTGGTAAGGTCATCGCCAAGGGCACGGCAGAGGAAATCCAGAACAACGACGCCGTTATCGAGGCATATCTGGGCAAGCAGGATAAGGGGGAGAACTAAATGGCAGAGCCGATGCTTTCCGTCTACAACATCAACGTCTGGTACGGCGCCATCCACGCCATCAAGGACATCTCCTTTAACGTCAACGAGGGCGAGATCGTGGCTCTGATCGGTGCGAACGGTGCCGGCAAGTCCACAACGCTCAAGACCGTCTCGGGCCTGCTGCGCTCCAAGACCGGCTCCATCAAGTTTATGGGCGAGGACATTACTCATACGCCCGCCGATAAGCTGGTTGGTAAGGGCCTGGCCCAGGTGCCCGAGGGCCGTCGCGCCTTTTTGCAGATGACGGTCGAGGAGAACCTGGAGATGGGCGCCTACACGCAGCCCAAGTCCACGGTTGCTCCGGGCCTTGAGCGCGTCTACGAGCAGTTCCCGCGCCTGAAGGAGCGCCGTCGCCAAGTCGCCGGCACCCTTTCGGGCGGCGAGCAGCAGATGCTCGTTATGGGCCGCGCCCTTATGAGCAACCCCAAGCTGCTCATGCTCGACGAGCCTTCCATGGGCCTGGCGCCGATTCTGATTGAGCAGATCTTCCAGATTGTCGAGGACCTGCACAAGGCCGGCACCACGGTGCTCCTGGTCGAGCAGAACGCGCAGATGGCACTTTCCATCGCCACACGCGGTTACGTGCTCGAGACCGGCAAGATCACCATGACCGGCACCGGTCAAGAGCTCCTGCACGACGACAACGTCCGCAAGGCTTACCTGGGCGGCTAACTAGTTACGCGGTTTTACCAAACCGCGTAACGGCTCGACGCTGCAAGCCCGCCAGAGCGGCAATCTGCCTTTCAACTTCGGCGGCATGACCAGAAGGTCAATGCCGCCTTGTTTCAAGGCACCTTGCTCGCTCTGGCGGGTTTTCGCTGTCGTTGCCAAAACATCGGCGTTGGGGGTAGTCGTTGGGGACGTTCTTGAATGACTAGTCGTTTAAGAACGTCCCCAATGACTAGGTCAAAAGGCTCCGAGTGCGGCGTGCTCACGCCCGTCGTGGTGTGCCCGAAGGGGGATGGCTGCTACGAGCTCGATCATTTGCGAGTAGAAGACGAACCAGCTGTTGCAGATCCAATATGGATCTCGCCAACCTCGGCAAGCTGCTTGATGAGTGGAAGCCCTGTCGGGTCGTCCATTTCAACACCACCCAGAATGATGGTGTCATCGCGCAGGTCGATCTGCGTGTTGAACACAGCGAGGTTAAAGCCGGAGGCCACAAATCCGATAGCAGCCAGGACGAGCCCCGTGGCAACAAGTCCACCCGCTACGGCAAGGTAAATCTTTTTTACGCTGGACATGTTTGCACTCCTTCCTATGCCGTGAGCGGCGCCGCTTCAGCGCCCATGCGGCTCTTATTGCCTCGATCTTTCCAGAAGGGCGAAACGGCTTTCTTCGCCCAAAGGGCAGAGAGGCGCGCGATCTGCTTGGACGCCGTCCAGGCGCCGGCTCCCGTGAGGAGCGCCACACCGATGGAAGCGAATCCCATTCCCATCGAGGCCAAAACGTACGGAACATGCCCGATAATGATGCCGTCCACGGCGAACAGGAGCCCTACCAGGCCCGCGCCCCCGAATGCCGCGGCCACGATCCACACGCAGAGCGCAAGAACCCAAATACAGATGTAGACTGCAGCGGCAACGGCGACGAACGCGAGCAGCAGCGGAATCCATACCGGAGAGCCCACGATGGCGAGCGCCCATAGAAGTGCCGTGCTCTTGCGCTTGGTCCTCGCGATCGCGCGCGGCACGGCGGGCAGTTCGTCGAGCGTTGCCTCGGCGACCTCACCGGGCGTGCCCATGGCGGCCACAGCCTCGGCCTCCGTCATGCCGTCCTCCATACGGTCGGCGATGGCCTCCGCGTAGAACTCCTGCGTTTCCTTTACCTGATCTGCCGGCAGGCAGGCCAGAAGCTCGCCCAGCCGGTTCAAGAACTCATCGCGCGTCATGGTGCGCCCCCTCCACGTAACGGTAGATCTCCTGCACGGATGGCCATTCGGCGAGGAACTCGGCGATACGCTCGCGCCCGGCGTCCGTGATGCGGTAGTACCTCCGCAGCCGCCCGTTGTGTTCGGCGGAGCGCGCGGTGATGCAGCCCGCCTTCTCCAGGCGCTTGAGCAACGGATAGAGCGTGGATTCCGTGAGCCCCATACTCGCGGGCACGTCCTTCACGATCTGATAGCCGTAGGATTCCTCGCCCGAGACGGCCGCGAGCACGCAGGCCTCGAGGAAGCCGCGCTTCATCTGTGCCTCCATCCGCACACCTCCTTTCGTAGTATACTATGTAACACCTACTATATGACACATAGTATATGATGTCAACAGTTGTCGTATAGGGAGTCCGGTCTGTCTGTCCCCGGTATAGCGACGAGTGTCGGTTGACGCATCGCGCGAAACACCAACCAGTGCTCCTCTGATGCAACTCTCATTCGACCACATTTCTGAGCAGCTACCTTCCCGCACCAAAGCGTGCCTGACCCTGGGATAGTCGTTGGGGACGTTCTTGAATGAATAGTCGTTTAAGAACGTCCCCAACGACTACTTCTATACAGCAAAAAGGGGTGCTGACCATTTCGGTCAGCACCCCTTTAAGTTGCGGTGAAATAGGGACTGAATACGGGCTCCAGAGGCCAAGAGCAGTCCCTATTCCACCGCAACTTCATGGGGATGTGTGACAATGCCCGTCGGAAAACATCTGCTGTCTTTGGGGGCCTATCTATGCTGTACGAGTTTTGTGCCGAGAACTTTGAGCGAGTGCCGGCGGCCATCGAGGCCGGTGCGGGGCGCATTGAGCTGTGTGACAACCTCGCCGTCGGTGGCACCACGCCTTCCGCCGGCGTTATTAGCGCTACAGTCAGTTACGCTCACGAGCATGACGCGCGAGTGATGTGCATGATTCGTCCGCGTGGTGGCGACTTTCATTACAACCAGGACGAGCTGCACATGATGGAGATGGACCTGGGCCTTGCTGTGAGCGCCGGCGTTGACGGCCTGGTCTTTGGCTGCTGCAAGCCCTGTGCCAGCGGCTGGGCGCTCGACGAGCTCACCCTCGGCGCTCTCGTTATGGCTACGGGCTGCGCGACCGAGGAGTGCAAGCGCGAGCCCCTTGACATCACCTTCCACATGGCATTTGACCAGCTCTCGCCCGAGGCTCAGCTCGATGCGATTGATACACTTGCCGACTGCGGCGTTACGCGCATCCTCACGCATGGCGGCGCGGCCGGTGCGTCGATCGAGGATAATTACGATCACCTGGCTCGTTTAATCGAGTACGCGGGCGATCGTTTGACCATCCTTCCTGGCGGCGGCATTACTACGGCAAATCGCGACGCGGTCGCGGCGGCGCTAGGCGTCTCCGAGCTCCATGGCACCAAGATCGTGCCGCTGGAGGTATAACCCGCGGCGCTGGTATTTGACGTTCAACAGGCGAGCGGCAAGCCCGACGATAATCGTCGCCCTGGCACCGCGTGCCCCTTTTGCGACACGGAGGGGCTTGCCAACATCATCGAGCGCGATGGTGACTGCATCTGGCTCGAGAATAAGTTCAAGACCTTGCGGGCCACCCGTCAGACCGTATTGATCGAGTCGGCCAATCACGACGCCGACCTGGCGACCTATGAACCGGATGAGCTGCATCATGTGATGCGGTTTGCCCTGGGCTGTTGGCAGCAGATGATCGATTCCCAACAGTACCTAAGCGTGCTCATGTACAAGAACAAAGGCCCGCTTTCGGGCGGCAGCCTCGTCCATCCTCACATGCAGATTGTGGGTTTGGAGCAGGAAGACGGCTATGCTTCGCTGACTTCCGCCAATTTCGAAGGCATCAATGTCTGGCGGCAGGGGAGAATCTCGGTCAACATCTCAACCGAGCCGATCATGGGATTCTTTGAGGTCAACGTCTCGGCTCCACAGGGAATCGCCGCCATCGACGACGCCCGCGACCAAGCCGAAGCGGACCTGTTTGCCGATGCGATTCAGGTGACCCTGCGCTATATCCTGCACGAGCACCACGGCGGTCGCGCGGATTCGTACAACTTGTTCTTCTACCACATGGACGGCCGGACTATTGCCAAGGCGCTGCCGCGTTGGGTGGTTTCGCCCTACTTTGTGGGCTATCGTCTGGCCCAGGTCAATGCCGAGACCACGCTCGATATCGATGCTGAGCGCCTACGCGCGCATCTGGAAACGCTCGCATAGCGAGGCGAACGCCTGCGAAAAGTGTGCTGCCTAGCGTGCCATGGCGTCGCGGCCGGCCTCGACGCGCTTGCGCTGGGCGGCGCGCTCCTCGCCGGTTAGACGCTCAAAGAGATGCCCGATAAACGAGGCAAGTACCTGCTGAAACAGCGTTCCGCACATGACGGGAAACACGACCTCGCCGGGAAAATACTGCGTGGCGATGACGGCGCCCGAAGAGATATTGCGCATGCCGCAGGTAAAGCACATGGTGGTCGTCTCGCTATACGGCAGGTGCAACGCGCGGGCGACCAGAATGCCGACGACAAAGCCGCTGATGGCGAAGGTCAAAATAAAGAGGGCGACTTCCAGGCGCACCGCATTCATGTGCAGCACGTACTCGCTCATGGCGGTGGAGTTGGAGGCGATGACACCCATCATCATGAACTTGCAGGCGGGCGAAAGCGCGGGGGAGAGTTTCTCGTGTCCCCATCCGCGCGTGAACTCGTTGATCACGATGCCGAGCACGGCGGGGATGGCGATCATAAAGGCCATGTTCTGCATCATGCCCGGAACATCGATTGCAACGGTGGCACCCAGCAGGAGCTTAAGCGTGAGCGGAATCGTGACGGGCGAGATGACCGAGGACGTCAGGATGATGGTGAGCGCGAGCGGGCCGTTGCCGCCGAACATGCTGATCCACATAAAGGCGGTGACTGCCACGGGTACGCTGTACTCGAGCACGATGCCGCAGACAAGGTTTGGGTTGGAACCAAAGAACAGTGAGCCCATGGCATACGCCGCGATGGGGATGAGCACGGCCGAGACAAATAACGCCAAAATCAGATGCAGGGGACGGCGGAACACCTCGGCCACCTGGTGAAAGGTGTTGCTGAGCGCACCTTGGAACGTCATAAAGGCAAACAGGGCGGGAACGATTGGCTTGAGCACGCCGATCTGCTGGGGAAAGAGCACGCCGAGCGTCACGCAAATCGGAACGATGACCTGCATGTGCCCCGCGAGAAACTTGCCCAGTCCAACCCATTGCTTCATATGCTCTTGTGACTCCCTTTGCTCGTGAATCCGTTTTGAATGGATATGCTAGACGCTCGCATGCGTCCGTGCGTCAGAAACGCTCGAATATTTCGAGGCTATTACCGCCCTCGTTTATCGAAACCGCGGCGTGCTGGACGTTGTGCGTCCGTGCCGCACGGTATAATAAATCCGTTCAACAGATCTGCCTGCCGAAGCGGGCATACACAGAGGACTCATCGCTATGAACCGTGAGAGGTATCGCGGCGACCTGCCCCTATCGGGGGTGGGCGCCTATGTCATCGCTTAAGACGACGCATCGCTGGGCGGTCGCTCGGCAAAACCCCGAGCTCGAAAAGGAGTTTTCGGCTGGCCTGGGCATACCCGGGCTGGTGGCGCGCATTATGGTTGCGCACGGCATTACATCCATCGAAGAAGGCCAGCTGTTTTTGACGCCTTCGCTCGATCGCGACTGGGCCGACCCGCTCGTTATTCCGGGCATGGCGGTCGTCGCCGACCGCGTTGAGCGCGCTATTCGCAGCCACGAGCACATTGCGGTCTTTGGCGATTTTGATGTTGACGGTATTACGTCGACCTGCCTGTTGACCGAGGCATTGCGCACGTTTGGCGCCGATGTCACGCCGTTTATTCCGCATCGCTTTGACGAGGGCTACGGCCTGTCGCGTGCGGCGCTCGACCGCGTCAACGAGCTCGCCCAACCCAACCTGATTGTGACCGTCGATAACGGTATTGCCGCCAAGGAAGAGGTTTCCTATCTGGAGAGCCTGGGGATCGATTTGGTGGTCACGGACCATCACGAGCCCTCCGACCAGGTGCCGCAGGGCGTGCCCCTGACCGACCCCAAGCTCGAGGACGAGGGTCCCTCGCGCGAGCTTGCCGGTGCCGGCGTGGCGCTCAAGCTGGTGCAGGTCCTGGGCGAGCGCTTGGGCAAGCCGTCGTATTGGCGTTCGCTAATCGAGGTCGCGGCGCTGGGCACCGTGTCCGACATGATGCCGCTCACGCCCGAGAACCGCGCGCTGGTTGCCGAGGGCATCCAGCAGATGCGCGTAACCGCTCGTCCCGGCTATATCGCGCTTGCCGCGCTCGCCAAGGCGGACCTTTCGAGCATTACGGCGGATGGCCTATCGTTCTCGCTCATTCCCCGCTTAAATGCTGCCGGCCGCATGGCTGATCCCAAGCTGGCGCTCGACCTGCTGCTCGCCCGCGACCCCATCGAAGCGAGCGCTCTTGCCGCCGAGCTCGAGGAAATCAATCGCCAACGCCGCGAGATCGAGGCCGAGCTTACGCGCGATGCCATGGCGAAGGTCGAGGAGACTTATGACGGCGGGCGCGCAATCGTCGTGGGCGGTGAGGGCTGGCACGAGGGCGTCAAGGGCATCGTGGCGAGCCGCCTGACCAATCGCTACCACGTGCCGGCGCTGCTCTTCTCGATTGAGGACGGCATTGCACGCGGATCGGGCCGCTCGGTGGGCAAAGTCAACCTGTTCGACGCCGTCGAGCGTTGCTCCGACCTGCTGATTCGCCGCGGCGGGCATGCCGGTGCGGTGGGCGTGACCATCGAGGCGTCCAAGCTCGATGAGTTCCGTCGTCGCCTTTCCGCCGTGCTGTCCGAGCTTCCCGCCGAGGACTTTGAGGACACCGACGAGGTTGCCGCCACCGTCGACCTCTCCGAGCTGAATATCGAGACTATCGAGCAGATTTCTCGTCTTGAGCCGTTTGGCCAGGGCAATAAGGTGCCGCTTCTGGCCGCCGAGGGCGTGACGATGTGCGATCGCGCCGTGGTGGGCAAAACCGGCGAGCACATGCGCTTTGTGGCGACCGATGGCGCCGCGAGTGTGCCGGCCATCATGTTTCGCGTGCCGCAGATCGATAGGCTCATCAATTGCGACAGCGCCGTCGACTTGGTGTTCGAGGCCGTGGCCGAGCATTGGCAAGGTCGCGTAAAGCCAAAGCTCATGATCAAGGATGTCTTGGTCCGCGATACCACGGCGCCCAGCGTTGACGACCCGGCATGTGAGCTTCGCCGCGGCGTGGAGCCTGCGGACGCCGGTCTTCGTCTGGAGTCCCGCAAGCGCCAAACGCTCGCCCAGCTTTCCTATACCGAGCTCACGCGCTCGCTCATTCACAGCTTTATCGGATCGAACCAGCCGCACCGCGCGCAGGTCGAGGCGCTTGACGCCCTGGCTGACCACAAGAGCGTCTTGGCCGTTATGGGAACGGGCCGCGGCAAGTCTCTGATTTTCCACGTGCACGCCGCGCGCGAGGCGGTCCTTCGTGGGCGTGCGAGCATCTTTGTCTATCCGCTGCGTGCGCTCGTTGCCGACCAGGCCTATCACCTCTCATCGACGATGGCTGCGCTCGGCATTGGCGTGGGCGTGTTGACCGGCGAGACCGTGGAGGCAGCGCGCGATGACGTGTTTGCCGGCCTGGCTTCGGGCCGCACCGGCATCGTACTCACGACGCCTGAGTTCCTGTCTATTCACCGCGACCGCTTTGCGCGTTCGGGGCGCATCGGTTTTGTCGTTATCGATGAGGCACATCATGCCGGTCTTGCCAAGGGCGGCGACCGAAGCGCATACCTCGACATGCCCGATATCCTCAAGGCCCTGGGCGATCCGGTCGTTCTGGCCACGACTGCCACCGCGACGGCTCCGGTCGTGGCAGAGCTCGCTCGCGTATTGCCGATTACCAGCACGGTGGTTGACGAGACCGTTCGCGAGAACCTGCAGCTCGAGGACGATCGCGACCTTGCGAGCCGCGAAAATCGCCTGGTGTCGATTGTGGCGACGGGGGAGAAGACCGTCATTTACGTCAACTCGCGCGACCAGTCCGTGGCGCTTGCCAAGACGTTGCGCAAGCGCGTACCAGACTGTGCGACCCATATCGCGTTCTATAACGCCGGGCTTGCGCGCTCCGATCGCCGCCGCGTCGAAGAGGCGTTTCGAGATGGCAGCCTCAGTTGCATCGTTTCGACATCTGCCTTTGGTGAGGGCGTGAACCTGCCCGATATCCGCCATGTCGTGCTCTACCACATGCCGTTTGGCGGCATTGAGTTTAACCAGATGAGCGGCCGCGCCGGTCGCGATGGCCAGCCCGCCGTGATCCATCTGCTCTATTCGTCGCGCGATGCCCGCATTAACGAGCGCCTACTCGACTGCTATGCGCCCGAGCGCGACGAACTCGTCACGCTCTATCGCGCGTTGCAGACCATGTGGCGCTCCAACCGCGGCAAGACCGGGGACGATTCCTTTAGCGCGAGCGATATCGACATCGCTCAGATGTGTCTTGCCATCGATGCTCGCACGCCGGTTGACGAGCGCTCGGTGGAAAGCGGCCTGGGAATCTTCGAAGAGCTTGGTTTCTGTCGCGTTTCGGGGTTTGATGACACCCGTCGCATCGCGATGGCCGAAAACCCCGGCCGCGTGCAATTGAGCAGGTCGATTCGCTATTTGGAGGGCTTGCGCTCGCGCATGGAGTTCTCGGCTTTCCGGAGCTGGGCGCTCGATTCGTGCGCTTCTGATATGCTAGCCAAAGTTAACCGCCCGATCGTACCGCGGGCCTAGGGGAAGGGGACCTCGATGGATGCCGCAGCCCGTACCGCCCATGATTCCACCCTCCAGCCTTTTTCGGAGATGGAGCACTATAAGCATGCCGATGAGCTGCCACCCGAGATTATGGCGGACAGCTACGACAAGCTGGAGCGCCTGTGCCTCAAATATATGAATGAGGACGACTTCTCTAAGGTGGAACAGGCCTACTGCTTTGCCGCCGAGAAGCATTGCAACCAAAAGCGCCGCTCGGGCGAGATGTACATCAACCATCCCGTCGAGGTGGCCATCATTTTGGCCGACCTTAAGATGGACTGTGACGTGGTGTGCGCCGCGCTGCTGCACGATACCGTCGAGGATACCGAGACCTCGCTTGCCGATGTTTCCGGCCTGTTTGGCGAAACCGTGGCAGAGCTCGTCGACGGCGTGACCAAGCTCACCAACATCGAAGTCGACAGCATGGACGAGAAGCAGGCGCTTACGCTGCGCAAGATGTTCCTTGCCATGTCCAAGGACATTCGCGTTATCATCGTCAAACTCGCCGACCGCCTGCATAATATGCGCACGCTTGCCGCCCTGCGCGAGGACCGCCGCCTGTTTAAGGCGCGCGAGACCATGGACGTGTACGCGCCCCTGGCCGACCGCCTGGGCATGAGCTCTATCAAGTGGGAACTCGAGGACCTGTCCTTCTTCTATTTGGAGCCCGATGCCTACCAGCGCATCGCGCGCATGGTGGCTGAGTCGCGCGAGGTGCGCGAGCGCTATCTGGCCGAGACCATCAAGACACTCACCGATGAGCTCAATCGCATTGGCCTCGAGGGCTTCCAGATCAACGGTCGTTCCAAGCACTATTGGTCCATCTATCAAAAGATGAAGCGCAAGGGCAAGGAGTTCTCCGAGATTTACGACCTGGTGGCGTTGCGCGTCATCACCCATTCGGTGCGCGATTGCTACTCTACGCTCGGTGCGGTGCACACATTGTGGCATCCCATGCCCGGTCGTTTTAAAGACTATATCGCCATGCCCAAGGTCAATAACTACCAGTCGCTCCACACGACGGTTATCGGCCCCACGGCTCGTCCGCTCGAGATTCAGATTCGTACCTACGAGATGCACGAGCAGGCCGAGTACGGTATTGCTGCCCACTGGCTCTATAAGAAGTCGGGCGGATCGTCCGCGTCTAAGACCAATGATGCCCAGCGCTTGGACGACCAGATTAACTGGCTCAAACATTCGCTCGATTGGGCTGCGTCTGATGAGATCACCGACGCCAAGGAATACCTGCATTCGCTGAAGGTCGACCTCTTCGATCAGGAGATTTTCGTCTTTACGCCCAAGGGCGAGGTCATGGCGCTTCGTGCCGGCTCCACGCCGCTCGACTTTGCCTACGCCGTTCACACCGAGGTGGGAAACCACTGCGTCGGCGCTAAGATCAACGGTGCGGTGGCCCCGCTCACGCACGAGATCAAGACGGGCGACCGTGTCGAGATTCTGACCAACAAGAGTTCCAAGCCGTCGCGTGATTGGCTCAAGATCGTTAAGACACCTTCCGCCAAGTCAAAGATCCGCCGTTACTTCGCCGCCGCGACCAAGGACGACGACGCTGCCGCCGGCCGCGATATACTGGCTAAGGACCTGCGCAAGCGCGGATATGGCATCTCTACGCCACGATCCACGCGTGCGCTCAACGCCGTGGCGGAGCAGTTTAACTATAAGCAGCTCGAGGACCTGTTTGCCGCCGTTGGTGCGGGCAAAGTCGCCCCACGTGCCGTTGGCAATAAGGTCGAGCAAATCTTGGACCCCAAACCCGAGGAACAGCTCACCAAGGCCGAGGCTATCGCCGAGGTCGTCAAGCAGCCTGCCCGCGGCTCCAACCGCAAGCCGCAAAAGCGCGGCAAGAGCGCCAGCAACGGCATTATCGTCAAGGGCGAGAGCAGCAGCGGCCTGCTGGTCCGTCTGGCCCATTGCTGCAACCCCGTGACGGGCGACGACATCGTCGGCTTCATCACGCGCGGTCGTGGCGTTTCGGTGCATCGCGCCAACTGCCCCAACGTCAAGGGTCTTATGGAGCATCCCGAGCGCATGATCGATGTGGAATGGGACGGCGCTGCCGACACCCTCTTCCAGGTCGAGATCGTGGTCGAGTGCCTGGACCGCATGGGCCTGCTCAAGGATGTCACCATTGCCATTGGCGATGCGGGTGGCAATATCCTTTCTGCCGCCACGTCGACCAACCGCGAGGGTATTGCAACCCTGCGCTTTATGGTCGAGATCTCGGACGCGAGTGGTCTGGATCCGCTGCTGGCTTCCATCAGCAGCGTCGATTCGGTCTACGATGCTCGCCGCCTGATGCCCGGCGAGGGTGGAGCCCAGCTCAAGCGCCGCGTTTAGTCGCGACGAACGTGCCACATTATCGATATTCGCTACACTCGAGGCATCGTTTGATGCCTCGAGTTCTATAGAGAGGAGAGGGACATGAGTGCTGTGCCCTTGGATTTAACTCCCAAGGGATCGGTCGAGATTGAGACGCTCGCAAACGGTCCCATTCAGACCAATAGCTATGCTGTTATTTCGGACAATGAGTGCGTGATTATCGACCCCGCGTGGGAAGGCGAGCGTTTGGTGGAACATATTCGAGCCGAGCATCCCGATGTGCAAGTGCTCGGCGCCATTTGTACGCACGGTCACGCCGACCATGTTGGCGGTGTCGCTGGAGTTCGGGCCGCCGTTGGCGCCGACGCCCTGTACGAGCTGTGTGGCAAGGACGCAGCAGTGCCGCATGCGAATATCGAGGAGCAGCGAGCGATGTGGGGCATCGAGACGCCCGATCCAGGTGAGCCGACGCGGCTGCTTGCCGAGGGCGACACCATTGAGCTGGGCGACATTTGCCTGCAGGTAATTGAGGTGCCCGGGCACACACCGGGCGGCATCGTTCTGTTCGCCGCCACCGAGCAGGGGAACATTGCCTTTGTGGGCGACACGCTATTCCCGGGCAGCCACGGCCGCACCGATCTTTCTGGAGGAGACGAGGCGGCGATCCTGCGCTCGCTCTCCAAGCTCGCCCGGCTTCTCCCGCCCGATACCGTTTGCTTAACGGGCCATGGCGATTCGACCACCATGGCACGCGAGCTCATGCAGAACCCTTTCATGCAGATGTAGCTTAATAGTCGGCTTTTGAAGCACGAGAAGCGTCCAAACGTCAAGCTATTTTTCCCCAACGGGTCAATTCCGTAGGGCAAACGGTCAAAAAAAGTCTGTTTGGACGATATTCGTGAACAAATAAACGTTTATGCTCGGGTACGCCGTGGTAAAATCTCAGGCGTTATCGGAGCAACCTTACAGGAGGTTTCTTTTATGCTCGTCAACGCAGCAGACATGCTCAAGAAGGCTGAGGCCGGCAAGTACGGTCTCGGTGCCTTCAACACCAACAACCTCGAGTGGACCCTGGCTATTCTCCAGGCCGCCGAGGAGGCCAAGTCTCCGCTGATCCTTCAGTGCACCGCTGGTGCCGCTAAGTGGATGGGCGGTTTCAAGGTCTGCGCCGACATGGTCAAGGCTGCCGTCGAGGCCACGGGCGTTACCGTTCCCGTCGCCCTTCACCTCGATCACGGTTCTTACGAGGACTGCTTCAAGTGCATCGAGGCCGGCTTCACGTCCATCATGTATGACGGCTCTCACGAGGAGACCTTCCAGCTTAACCTCGACCGCACCAAGGAGCTCGTTGAGCTTGCCCACTCCAAGGGCATGTCCATCGAGGCCGAGGTCGGCGGCATCGGCGGCACCGAGGACGGCGTGACCTCCAGCGGCGAGCTCGCTGATCCTGCTGAGTGCAAGCAGATCGCTGACCTGGGCGTCGACTTCCTCGCCTGCGGCATCGGCAACATCCACGGCGTGTATCCCGCCGACTGGGCTGGCCTTTCCTTCGAGCGTCTGGGCGAGATCAAGGCTCAGACCGGCGACCTGCCCCTCGTCCTGCACGGTGGCACCGGCATCCCCGAGGATCAGATCAAGAAGGCCATTTCCCTGGGCATCTCCAAGATCAACGTCAACACCGACCTGCAGCTCGTCTTCGCCAAGGGCGTCCGCGAGTACATCGAGGCTGGCAAGGATCAGCAGGGCAAGGGCTTTGACCCCCGCAAGCTCCTCAAGCCTGGTCGCGACAACATCGTTGCCCGCACCAAGGAGCTCATGGAGGAGTTTGGCTCCGTCAACAAGGCGTAAGCGTCGTTAAACTTCCCACCGGAAGCCCCGTCCCCCTACACTGTTTCCTTTGCGCTCACCTGGCTTTGCCAGAAGTCGCGCCAAGGAAACAGCTCCGGGGGACGGGGCTTCCTTCGTTTAACGCCGCAGGGTTACTGGGCTGAATTCATTTTTTATAGGCACCGTTTATCAGTGTTGGGGGCTCCTTAATTGGGGCTTTCTTTTTTATCTCGCTACAATGGGCTTCAAGCGTTCTAGTGACTTGGAGTTTTGGTATGGCTGTTATTAATGTGCTGCCTTCGGATGGGAAGGTTATTGACGAGGGTCCTGTTGGCTGCTCTGTTGATGTTTGCAGTGATGATTTTCGCCATCTCGATATTGGACTGCCACCCGAGATTCTTCGTCTTAAGGATGCCGGGTATTTGACGCAGGCTGTTGCTGCCTGCGATCGCCTTTTGGAGCAGAACCCCGAGCCTTCGCTGGTTGCTTGTGTTCGTGCCGAGCGGTATCGCATGCTCGAGACGCCGCTTCATTTTTCGGCGTCGCGCGATCGGGCTATTGCGATGATTCGTGAGGAGTGGCCTGAGTTTACCGAGGAGCGCTTTGACGATCTGATTGACCGTAAGCGTATTGACTGGCGCTTTATCGATGGCGAGCTGTTCGTTCTCGACAACTTTCTCGATTCTTTGCGTGTGTATCCCAAGGAGGTCCCGGGTCTGCGTCCCGATTCTACGGATGGAATTGCGCTGCGCAACCAGATGCTCAAGGATATGGAGTCGCTGGGCGGGCTGTCTCGCGCCATCACGCTTAAGGCGTCCGTGTCTGTCCCCGGTGCTTTGGAGGGGGAGACCGTTCGCGCTTGGCTTCCCGTTGCCGCCACCTGCCGCCAGCAGTCTCAGATCGAGATACTTGATATGACGCCGGAGGGGTCCATTGCTCCTGTGAACGCCTCGGCGCGTACTGCCTCGTGGGTATCCTCGACTGACCGATCGTTCTCGGTGACCTATCGTTACCAAATCGATGCCGCTTATCGTGATATCTATGGAGGTGCGCTTCCGGCGCATCCGTGTATGGACGCGCCGCTGCCCGAGGACACTTCCGAGGAACGTCCGCACATTGCGTTTACGCCGTACCTGCGACAGTTGACGGAGCGTGTTATTGATGGGCTCGAGGATCCGCTCGATCGCGCTCATGCTATCTATGATTACCTGACACAGCATATCGACTATCGCTATCAGCCGCCGTATCTGCTTCTGGGCTCCATCGCCGATGACTGCGCGCATTCGCTTCGCGGTGATTGCGGCGTTATGGCACTCACGTTTATCACCATGTGCCGCATTGCCGGTGTGCCCGCCCGTTGGCAGAGCGGCCTGTATGTTGCGCCCGATTCGGTGGGGCCGCACGATTGGGCTGAGTTCTATACGCCACAGACCGGTTGGCTCAACGCCGACGTGTCATTTGGATCTTCTGCTCGCAGGATGGGGGAGGAGTGGCGCCGCCGTCACTACTTTGGCAATCTCGACCCGTGGCGTATGGTGGCCAACGATAGATTCCAGGCTGAGTTTGTGCCTGCTTTCGACGGCATGCGCGAGGATCCCTACGACAACCAGATGGGCGAAGCCTCGGTTAACGGACGCGGGTGCCGCCAGCGCGAGATGCTCCGTTCGGTCGAACTCATCGAAATGCGCGAAGTTCCATTTTCGGACTAATCAACAGAAAGCTGTGATAAACTAACTCACGCATTACGTGCCCGAGTGGCGGAATTGGCAGACGCAGTGGACTCAAAATCCACCGTTGGCAACAACGTGCGAGTTCGAGTCTCGCCTCGGGCACCATACATGCAAGTGAGCGTTCAAGGGGGTTGCGGCCCCCTTTTTCGTGCGAACTCGCGTGAGCGCGCGAAGCGTTAAGCAAACAGGCCTGTGGCCTGTCTGTAGCGGAGCGTGGCGAGGGCGCCACGCGCCCGAAGCCCGGGGCTTCGCGAAGCGAAGGCCCTTCGAGTCTCGCTTCGGGCACCATAGCAAGCGAGCGTTCAAGGGGGGTCAAGGCCCCTTTTTCGTGTACGTAATGTGATAGCGCGCTGTACGTGTTATTATTCGCAAGGCGTTGTTCCCGCAATGCCCTAAAGAGGAACCCGAGGGTTCCCACCTTTTGGCGCCAATGAGCAGCTGACTGGTCATACAACTTAGATTCCCTTCCTCATTGCGAGGATGTCTATGTGTACGACCTGGTTGCTGAGAAGCGCCGGGTTATTTTTTTATGAATGGAGGTAGGGAAAATAGCTAAGTCTGATGACACCCGCATCAACGACGAGATCACTGCATCTTCGTGCCGTTTGATTGGCGTCGATGGCTCTCAGCTCGGCCTGTTCGCCATCCGCGATGCACAGCGCGTCGCCGACGATCAGGGTCTCGACTTGGTCGAGATCGCTCCCAACGCGGAGCCGCCGGTCTGCAAGGTCATGGACTACGGTAAGTTCAAGTACCAGCAGGCCATGAAGGCCAAGGCCGCTCGTAAGAACCAGTCCAAGGTCGAGGTCAAGGAAATGAAGTTTCGACCCAAGATCGACGTTGGCGACTACGAGACCAAGAAGGGCCACGTTCTGCGTTTCCTCAAGAAGGGCGCACGCGTTAAGATCACCATCATGTTCCGCGGCCGTGAGATGGCTCACCCGGAGCAGGGTCTTAACGTTCTCGAGCGTCTTGCCGAGGATCTCAAGCCTTACGCTACGGTTGAGTCCAAGCCTAAGATGGAAGGCCGTAACATGCTTATGCTGCTCGCCCCGATTAAGGGCGCCTTCGATGAGGATAAAGCGGCAAGCGATACCAAGTAACTAGTGTTCTGTAACCGATTAAGGAGTATTTCATGCCTAAGATGAAGTCCCACAGCGGCACCAAGAAGCGTTTCCGCAAGACTGGTACCGGCAAGCTTATGCGCGCCAAGGCTTTCAAGAGCCACATCCTGAGCAAGAAGTCCACCAAGCGTAAGCGTGGCTTCCGTCAGGAGACCGAGATCGCCGCTGCCGACCGCAAGGTCATCAAGTCGCGTCTCGCCTAAGTTCGCGTTCCCGTTTTTCGTTTTACCGTCTAGGAGTTGATAGAACATGGCACGTATTAAGCGCGCTGTTGCCGCCAAGAAGAAGCGCCGTACCGTTATGCATCGTGCGAAGGGTTACTACGGTGCCGCTTCGCGTACTTACAAGCATGCTAAAGAGCAGGTCCAGCACTCCCTGCAGTATCAGTATCGTGATCGCCGCAACAAGAAGCGCGAGATCCGTTCTCTCTGGATCACTCGTATCAACGCTGCTGCTCGCCTGAACGACATCTCTTACTCTCAGTTCATGCACGGCCTGAAGGTTGCCGGCATCGAGCTCGACCGTAAGGTCCTGGCTCAGATGGCATACGAGGACATTGAGTCCTTCAACGAGCTGGCTACCATCGCCAAGAAGGCTCTCGAGGCCTAATAGATTCTCTTGAATCGCTAGGGGAGTGTCGCGTTGTGCGCGGCGCTCCCTCTTTTTATCTGAAGCGCGGTTTACATTGCTAAAAGCGCGGGTAGATAAACACTTACAGGTGACCGATCTCTATATATTCCTGAACCAAAGGGTCATCATCTGATACGTGCGGAAGATCCGCACCAGTCTTTCTATTACCTATAGAAAGCAATATGTTGTGTAGGACTTGTGAAGAGTGGAATTGACGTCCCACAGGGCTTCGCGGTCTGGCAATATATCTCCTTGCCGCGCGGCCCGGTCGGACCGGATCAGCCGCA
>JAHYYM010000003.1:0-104934 GCA_019424985.1 Collinsella sp.
GCAACGCGTTGCGCTGAGTCCTGAGGCTGTTGCAATGAAAATGAGAATCAAGGCACCGGGGAAAAGCGTTGGGATGGGCTCGCGATTCGAGTCCCCACCTTAGCATTTGAACCATTTGGCACTATAATCACCATAGGCATGCGCACAACGTTGCGCTTAATCAAGAGGAGAAAACGTATGGGTCTGTTTGACATGTTCAAGAAGAAGGCTGAGCCCGCGACTGCCGCTGCTCCGTCCTCCATCTCTGCTTCTGCCGGCGCCGACGTGCTGTGCTCGCCCGTCAAGGGCAAGGTCATCAAGATGGCCGACGTGCCCGATCCCGTCTTTGGCGGCGAGGTTCTGGGCAAGGGCTGCGCCGTGTGGCCCGAGGACGATCTGGTCTACGCTCCCTGCGACGGCAAGGTGACCGTCACCATGGGCCACGCCGTGGGTCTGCAGTCCGATAGCGGCATCGAGGTTCTGGTGCACGTTGGCGTCGATACCGTCAACATGAACGGCGACGGCTTCGAGGGCTTCGTCAAGGCCGACGACGTCGTGAAGGCCGGCCAGCCCATGCTCAAGATCGACCGTGCCAAGATCGCTGCCGCCGGTTACAAGGACTGCGTCGTCGTGGCCGTGTCCAACACCGCCGAGTTTGCCGATGTCGAACTCGCCGTCGAGGCCGACTCCGCTGTCGCCGCCGGTGACGCCATCGTTAAGGTCGTCCGCAAGTAAACTGCGGCATCCAAAGGATGTGCAAAGGTGGTCGGGTTTTCCGGCCACCTTTTTTATTGCACCGTGGGGAAGCGTTTTATTGCACGTTGGGCGGGCTTGCAAACCGTTCGGACGTTAAATCGAGCCGACTGCGCCTTTGCTTTGCCGGGGGTGTTCGTTATCGGCTAGTATGGCCTTATTGTTACGACGCGCACCGCGTCGGGAAGCGCGGTGCCGCTTGTTGGGAGGAATGTCATGAAGAAGAAGCTGCTGCTTGCGCCCCTGATGGCTGTTCTGGTCGCGTGCGTGGTTGTGCTTTCCGGCTGCGGAGGTCCTTCGGTTGAGGAGCTCATCACCGAGGATCTTACGACGCAGTTTGACGAGGTCAAGAACGGCGGCGACGACTTCCTCGCCGGCCTGGAAGAGGCCTCGGGCGACGAGTTCGAGCAGCTGGGCATCGATCCCAAGGAGTACGCCAAGAGCTATCTCGAGGGTTTTGACTACAAGATCGGCGATGTGACGGTCGACGAGGACAAGGGCACCGCGACTGCCGATGTCACCATTACCTGCAAGTCCATGAACAAGATCGTTGAAGATTTCGCCACCCAGTATCAGGAGAAGATCGCGGCGCTCGATACGATGCCTTCCGAGGACGACCTGTACAAGATGGCCGGCCAGGTCATGGTCGACGTGACCAAGGCCGCTAAGACCAAGGACACCAAGGTTACCTTCAAGTACACCGCCAATGACGATGGCGAGTGGTCTGCTGACGATTCCGCAACCACCGAGATGATGAATGCAATGATGAACTAGGGGAGTTACGCGGTAGTTCGTTGCGGCGTTTTACCAAACGCCGCAACTGCTCGACGCTGCAAACGCCCCTAAGCGGCAATCTGACGTTCAATTTCAAGGGCGCGACCAGAAGGTCAGCGCCCTTTCATTTCACGTCACCTTGCTCGCTTAGGGGCGTTTTCGCTGTCCGTCCTCTACCTGCGACGTTGCCATTGTTTGACTAGTCGTTTAAGAACGTCCCCAACGACTACTTTCCGCGCAACGGTATTGCGGCGGCTGGGTTGAGCAGCACCAGCGTTACTCGCCCAGAATCAGCGCTGCGAGCTCGTCCTGGGTGTCCACCACGTAGTCGGCGCCGGCGGCTTCCAGCTCTGCGCGGCCGCGGAAGCCCCAGCTGACGCCGGCGCTCTTAAGGCCGGCGTTGTGGCCGGTCAGGACATCGACATTCGAATCGCCCACATAGAGTGTGGTTGCCGGGTCGGCGCCTAGCTCTTTCATCACATGCAGCGTAACAGGCGCCTCGGGCTTGGGAGGAAGCGCATCGACGCGGCCCTGCACCAGCGCAAAGCGCTCGGAACCAAAGTATTTCTCGATAAGCGGAGCGGCCGAGACGTGGTCCTTGTTAGTGAGCACGGCAAGCTGCACACCCGCGGCGCGCAGGCGGTCGAGCATCTCGATCGTGCCGGCGTACGGTGCGGTGTGGTCCTCCTTGTGCTCGCCGTAGTAAGCCCTAAACTCGGCAAGCGTCTGCTCAAACATACGGCTGTCGCCCGCGTACTCGGCGGGCATAAAGCGCTCAACCAGCTTGAGCATGCCGTTTCCCACCTTGTAACGGTACTCGTCAACGGCAAACGTGGGCCAGCCGTGCGTCTCGCAGGTATGGTTGCCGGCGGCCGCCAGGTCCTCGAGCGTGTTGAGAATGGTGCCGTCCAGGTCAAAGATCACATGGGAAAAAGCTGCTGCCATGGGTGCTCCTGCCGCTTGAGTTGTAAAACGCACCCCATGATACTGGGCATGCGTGCCGGGCATGTTTGGAATCTGAATATCTTTAATAGCCCTGAGCCTTTGTCGTTAGCAAATCCTCGGCAGCTGTTCTCCCACGAGCATGTCGAGGATGCGGGTCGAGCCCCAGCCGGTGCGTACGCGCACGGCGGGACGGGCGCCCTCGGCAAGTGGCAGCACGCGACCGACGATGGCGGCATTCTCGCCGTAGCGGGCGGCGCGCATGGCGCTCAGCGCGGCATCGGCTTGCTCGGTCGGCACGACGGCAACCATCTTGCCCTCGTTTGCCACCTGCAGCACATCGTAGCCGAGCATCTCGCAGGCGGCCTGCACGTCGGGGCGCACGGGCACGGCATCCTCGTCGACCTCCATGGCAACGCCGCTGGCCTGCGCAAACTCGTTAAGCGTCGAGGCCAGGCCACCGCGCGTGGGGTCGCGGAAGCAGTGTGTGTCGGGTGCTGCGGCAAGCACATCGGCAATCAGGTGGTTGAGCGGCGCGGCATCGCTTTCGATGGTGCTCGAAAACGCCAGGCCCTCGCGTTGGCTCATGATGGCGATGCCGTGGTCGCCGAGTGTGCCCGACACCAGGATGACGTCGCCGGGCCGGCAGTTGGCACCGCTGAGCGTCACGCCTGCGGGCACCTCGCCTACGCCAGCGGTATTGATGTAGACGCCGTCGGCACCGCCACGCTCGACCACCTTGGTGTCGCCGGTGATAATCTTCACGCCTGCCTCATGTGCCGTTTCGGCCATGGTCTGCACAATCTGGCGCAGCTTGTCCATGGGATAGCCCTCTTCGAGGATAAAGCCGCATGAGAGGTAGCGCACATTAGCGCCCGAGGTCGCGACGTCGTTGACGGTTCCGCACACGGCGAGTCGGCCGATATTGCCGCCGGGGAAGAACTGCGGCGAGACTACAAAGCTGTCGGTCGACATGGCGATGCGCCCGCTCGCGGGCAGCGCAGCGACGCCGGCATCGTTGCCCTCGAGCAGTTCGGGCGACCCAAAGGCATCCAAAAAGACCTCATCGATGATGCGTTTCATCATCTGGCCGCCAGAGCCGTGGCCCAACAGGACAGTGCTATCGGTGGCAGTACGGGACATATCGAAAACTCCAATCGAGGACGGAATTATATGGGTGAGGTGCAGCGTCGACCGGCCCGCCGTTCGTTAGAGCGGCGGAACCCATTAGCCTCGGTAGCGGTAGTACGCCGCGCAGCTGCCCTCGGAGCTCACCATGCACGGGCCGACGGGATGTTCGGGCGTGCATGCGCGGCCAAAGAGCGGGCAATTGCTCGGCGTAATGGCCCCGCGCAGCACGTCGCCGCAGCGGCACCCGCGCGGCTCGACTGTCGCCTCAACGGGTACGTCAAAGCGGACGCCGGCATCAAAGCGCGCGAATTCGGGCCGGATGGAAAGACCCGAGCCGGCAATCGGCCCCAGACCGCGCCATGTGGTGTCGCACGGCTCAAACACCTGCTCGACCAGCTGGCGCGCCACGGGGTTGCCGTCTGCATTGACGCCACGGCGGTAGGCGTTGTCGATTGCGGGCTGCCCCTCAACAACCATCTGGACCAGCATGCAGATACCCTGCAAGATGTCGACCGGCTCAAATCCCGTTACCACGCCTGGAGTCTTAAACTCATCGACCAAAAAGTCAAAGGGGGCTAAGCCCGTGATGGTGGCGACGTGTCCCGGAAGGATAAAGCCGTCGATAGTGGTCTCGGGATCGTTGGCGATGGCGCGCAGCGCCGGCGGCGTGGTCTTGTGGGCGCAATAGACCGAGAAGTTCTGGAGTCCGCGTGCATCGGCCTCCAAAATGGCGGCGGCGATGGTGGGCGTCGTGGTCTCAAAGCCGACGCCCATAAAGATGACCGGGCGATCGGGGTTGTGTTCGGCGATACCGAGTGCATCGAGCGGGGAGTACACAATGCGAATATCGCGCCCCGCCGCCTTTTGCGCGGCGAGCGAGGTAGACGACCCGGGCACGCGCATCATGTCGCCAAAGGTGGTGATGATGGCGCCGTCCATCTTGGCGAGCGCGATTGCATGGTCGATATCGCGGTTGGCGGTAACACAGACGGGGCAACCCGGACCGCTCAGCAGTTTGAGCCCGGCAGGCATAATGGAGCGAAAGCCATAGCGACCGATGCTCACGGTGTGCGTGCCGCAGACTTCCATAAGGTTGATGGCGCGGTCGCCGACAAGCTCATGAATACGATCGATGAGCTCGCGAGCCAGCTTGGGGTCGCGAAATGCCGAAAAGTCGATACCGGAGCGCGCCGGCTGTCCGGCCGCCACTAGTATGCCTCGGCCGGATTGCTGGCCAGTTGGTCTTCTTCGGCCAGTTCGGTCATGGCATTAACGAGCTCGAGCGTTTCTTGCGCTTCCTGCTCGTCGACGATCTGGATGCCAAAGCCGGCGTGTACGAGAATATAGTCGCCTACCTGTGCCGTCGGCACGAGACGCAGCGAAACGGGGCGCTCGATGCCCATCATGTCGACGGTCGCCTTAAGGTCGTCGTCGCGTTTGACCACTTTACCGGGAACGGCAAGGCACATAATGTTCCCCTTTTATACGTTTTGCGCTGGATAGGCGCCTAATTACCCATCAGTTGATGGTAGCGCTCGCGGGAGTCACGAGCAAATGCGTTACACCTGTGAGACGGCGGCGCGCAGGCTGGCAAAACAGCCTATCGCGATGCTGTCTGCGCGAGGTGAGCGCGAGCGATGGCGGCCTGACCGTAGGCGATGCAGCCGTCGTTGACGGGCACGGAGCGGGGGACCAAGACGGCAAGACTGGCGTCTTTGAGTTCGTGGGTAAGGAGCCGAAGCAAAAGTCGGTTCATGAACACGCCGCCCGAGAGCACGACGGTGTCGAGGTCTTCACGGACGCAGATCTCGCTTGCGATGCGGGCCGACGCGCGTGCGATGGTGACATGGAAGTCGAGCGCGAGCTTGCCGGCGGGCACGCCGGTCCTGATTCCCTCCAAAAGCGCCTCAAAAAGCGGCCTGGAGTTCAGAACATGGCAGTCGTCCGGACGGGATGATTCGGTTACGGAAAAGCTGGCCATATTGCCGGTGGGGCAGGCACTTTCACTGCTGAACGCGCGCCAGGCGGCGGCTTCGAGTTCTATGGCGGGTTCGCCCTCGTAGGTTGCCTTGTCGCAGATGCCCAGAATTGCTGCCGCGGCATCAAAGAGGCGCCCCATGCTGCTGGTACGCGGGCTGTTGATGCCGTGCTCGATCATGGTGGCTGTCACGCAGCGTGTTTGCTCGTCGAGGGTGCCCAATAGCCCCGCGGCACCCGGATGCTCGAGCAGGCCGAGCTCGCTCAGCAGGGCAAAGGCATTGCGCCGGGCATCGCGCACGGATGCGGCACCGCCTGGCAGCGCCCAGGTGCGCAGGTGCGCGGCGCGTTCAAAATCGGCAAGGCCGGCGATAAGAAATTCACCGCCCCATATGGTGCCGTCGGTGCCGGCACCCGTACCATCGAAGGCAATACCGAGGACGCGTGCATCAGGCGCAAGCCGGCCAGCGACAATCGCCTCTGCCATTACGCTCGCGATGTGCGCATGATGATGCTGGATTTCGATAAGCGGCAGACTGTGCTCCCGTGCCCGCTCACGCGCCCACTGGCTCGATAGATAGTTGGGATGCATGTCGCATGCCAGGGCGGCAGGCGTCAGGTCAAAGAGGTTTTCTAGACGTGCGCGGGCGGCGCTCCAGGCATCGAAGGTCGCGCCGTTTTCGACATCGCCGATATGCTGCGACACAAAACAGGTTGCCTCGCCGTTCGCCCCTTCACGCGTGAGCGCAATCGTCGCCTTTTGCTGCGGGCCGCAGGCGAGGATGCAGGGTACAGTGCCGTCGCATGCCGGCAGCGGTAACGGCTGCGGAGCGTATCCGCGGGCGCGGCGCACGGGCATAACGGCGCCGTCGACCACGCGCACTACAGAGTCGTCGTAGCGCGAGAGGATCGCGCGGTCGTTACCGAGCAACGAGTCGGCGATGCCGGCGGCAACGAGGTGTTTCCAGGCAAGGTCGTCGTCGGTCTCGATGGGTTCTTCGCTCAGGTTTCCGCTGGTCATGACGAGCGCGTGCATACCGCAGACTTCTGCCGCGGCAAGCAGCAGATGCTGAAGCGGGGTGTAGGGGAGCATAACACCGAGCTCGGCAAGGTCGTGCGCGACGGACGGCGCGAGCGCGAGGGCGTCGGGGGAATCTCCACTCTCGCAAACGGCACGTCGGCGCAGCAGCACAATGGGGCGAATGCTGCCGGTCAGCAAGCCGCGCTCAACGTCGCTGACATGGCACAGGCGTTCAACGTCGGCAAGGTCGCGCACCATAACGGCAAGCGGCTTGTTGCTGCGGCGTTTGCGGCGGCGAAGCTCGGCTACCGCCTGCTCGTTGGAGGCGTCGCATGCCAAGTGAAATCCGCCCAGCCCCTTGATGGCGACGATACCGCCGTTGGCCAGCAACTCAACACAGCGGTCGATAATGGCGTCGCTGGCCTCGCGTGTGGTGCCGACGGCCGGTGTCGCGGACGAATTCCCGCACGCATTGCCGTTCACAGCCTCGCGCCACGTAATATGCGGCCCGCAATCAAAGCAGGCATCGGGCTGCGCGTGAAAACGCCGGTCGAGTGGGTCGGCATACTCCGCGGCGCACTTGGGACACATGGGAAAACAATCCATCGAGGTGGCCGCTCGATCGTAAGGCAGCGAGCGGATGATGGTAAAGCGCGGCCCGCAGTTAGTGCAGTTGATAAAGGGGTAGTGATAGCGTCGGTCGGCGGGATCGAACAACTCGCGCAGGCAATCGTCACAGGTAGCGATATCGGGCGAGACGAGCGTCGTGTGCGCGGTCTGATCCTGCGATGCCACAATGCGAAAGCCCTGCTCACCGGCAGCGCTCCAACCGCCAGGCCCCAAATCCGCAATATCGACTTGCTCAACGCGGGCTGCCGCAGGCGCATGCTCAGAAAGCGCGGCAACAAAAGCATCGAGCGCATCGGCCAGAGCATGCGCCTCGATGTGCACGCCGTCGCCCGCATTGAGCACCCAGCCGCAAATGCCATGCGCCATGGCCTCGCGATACACAAACGGTCGCATGCCAACGCCCTGCACAATGCCCGTTACATGAATATGCACATGCCGCATGCGACACCCCTCATCAAAGCCGACCAAATAGGGACAGGTGCGCTACAGCCCCAGGCTCTGCTTGGTGGCGGCGCACGTGAGCTCACCGTGCTTAACGCCGCGCAGGCCCAGCAGGCGGTCGGCTAGTTCGTAGACGCGCTCGCCGCGACCCTTGAGCGCCAGAATCTCTAAGCAGTTGTGGTGATCCAGATGCACGTGCATGGTCGAGACGATCTCGTCGGTGTAGTCGTGCTGCACCTCGTCCAGACGGCGCGTCAGATCGCCGGTATGGTGGTCATAGATCATGGTGAGCGAACCGATGACCTGCTCGTCGGGCGTGCGCATCTGTTCCTTGGCGATCGAGGCGCGAATCAGATCGCGTACGGCCTCGGATCGGTTAGCCACGTCACCACGGCGCGCGATCTGCTCGTCAAAGCGGCGCAGTAGGTCATCGGGCGCGGTGACCGAAAAACGGACCAGCTCGGAGCCGCCGCCGCAGCGGCAGCTCGTCTCATCGCCCGTGCCGTTATGGTGGTCGTGCCCGCAGCCGTGCGCGTGCTCGTGCTCGGCCACGTTACACCAGTTTCACAGAGCCGACGGAGTTGTGGTCGGCCTCGATGGCTTCCTCGTAGCCCTCGAGCGCGTCATGCGCCTCGTGCAGTGCGGCCATGGCAGCTTCGAGCTTGGCGCCAATGCGCTCCATATCAAAGTTCTCGGTCGCATGCAGCAGCTGATGGCTCCACTCGTGGGCGAGCTCGATGGTGTCGTCGACCTGCTTGACGCTCATGGCAAGCTGGCTCATGTTCATTCCGACGTCATGCATGGGGAGTCTCCTTTTGTACGGGGCGATATGGTGGTTCAGATTCTACTACGCCCGCCTTGGGCGCCGCCGCATAAGAAAACGGGCGCGAGTCCGTCTGACCCGCACCCGTTCACTGGGGGCTGTTTGTGTTTACCATACTATCCGTGGTCGCATGCCTTGCGTTTGGCACTCCGGTGAGCGGTGCGAAACCGCTCATGGACGGCGGGTAAGTAACAAGCGTATTACAGATGCTTCTCCAGCAGCGCCTGCAGCCTCGCCTTGGGCAGAGCGCCAACCGAGCGGTCAATCTCCTCGCCGTTCTTAAACACAATCAGCGTGGGGATGCTCATGACGCCATACTTCATGGCCAGGTCCTGGTTGTCGTCGACGTTGCATTTGGCAACGGCAAGCTTGCCCGCCAGCTCATCGGCAACCTCGTCAACGATGGGCGAGAGGGATCGACAGGGCCCGCACCACGGTGCCCAAAAATCGACCAGCACGGGCAGGCTGTCGTTAACGACGGAATTGAAGTTCTCGGGGGTAATCTGCTTAATGTCAGCCATGGTGACCTCCATAATGTGACGCGGCTTGGCCGCGTAAAACTCAGTACGACCGTGCTTATACCCAGCCGCCCGCAAAGCAACCACTCGCAGGCGGCTCTTTTATATAATGGTGGGCACGCAAACGATTGGAGAGCGCATGTCCACGTCACAAAGCCAGAAAAAAGAAGCCATCGCCCAGGCGGCCGAGCAGGAGCTCACATCGCTTGCGGTCCGTGGCGTGCGTATCGCGGGCAACGCGTGCTCGCCGATCGTGCTGGTCAAAGGCGATTTGGACGAGGCCGAGCGTTCGGGTGGCGAGCTTGCCGCTGGCCCGGATGGCGCGGCGTTGCGCAAGGCGCTTGGGGCCATCGGCTACGCGCCCGAGGATTTTTGCGTGCTGGCAAGCGTCGCCGGCGCAGGTGACGGAGCGGTCGCGGTGGGCGAGACGCTGCCGTGCGAGCTGTTCCGTGAGGCGCTTGAGGCTTTGGACCCCGAGGCGGTGCTACTGCTCGACAACAACGCGGCTGACGCCATGCGCGAGACCTACGCCGATATGCTCGTGGCGATCGATGACTTCGACACCGCCATGCTCAAGCCCGGCCTGGTCGCCCATGTGCAGGGGCGCCGCGTGCTGGCGCTCGACGGTTTTGAGGCGGCGCTCACCGACAAGGCCGCTAAGCAGCGCATGTGGGCCTACATCAAGCAGCTGACTCCGGCGGCCGCGCCGCTGTAGCGAGCCCGCGTCGACAAACGACCCCGAGCGGGCGAGCCGTACCCGCGGAACGCAAATCCGTCGCGCCCGCGCCCTTACATCACAGCGCGCAGCTCAAACCGGTCGCCGTTAATGCGGAACTGGCAGTTGCCGTTCATGCGCTCGACGGCAAGCTTAATGCTCTTGGTGCCAAAGCCGTGCCCAGTGTGCTGAGCCACGGGCATGCCGTCGACCATGTGCGGCGCACGGCCAAACGTGTTGGAAACCAGCAATAGAAGCTGACCGTCTTCGTAGCGAAGGTCCAGGTCGACAAACCGCTTGCCTTCGGGGGCGGTGCTCGCCGCGTCGATGGCATTGTCCAGGGCGTTCGATACCACACTGAACAGATCGGCATCGCCCACGTGGACGGTTTCGGGCACGGCGGCTCGCAGGTCGGCGGTGATGCCGTGCGCGTTGATGTCCGCGGAAAGCGACGAGAGCGCAATGTTGACCGTTTCGTTGGCGCAGTAGCGGCGCACAGCGGTGCGGTCGTTGGTCTCGCAAAGCGCGTCGATACGCTCGAGCGCCTCATCGGTGTGACCCTCTTCGATCAGGGCCGCAAGACCGCGCAGGTAGTGGCGTATGTCGTATCACATTGAGACCAAGTCAAGAAGAATCGCTTCGGTCGAATCGCGTCTTTTGGGTGAGTTCTCAACGTCCGTTGCCGCTGGTTTCCGCCGTATGCCGAAAACACCCGGGCGATGCCGTGCGGACCGCTTTGCTTTGCTATAGTCTCTCCAATTCAAGTTCTCTATTGGGATGGTGGTTAATATGGGCGACATACTCGAATCGTTCCTGCGCGTGGCGATGGTGGTGTTCATCGTCGGTCCGCTCACTGCATGGGTCGCCCGTCGCGGCGCGCGCGAGCGCAGTGAGGCGACGGACAGCCTCGATCGCTTCACGGTGCGCATGCCCGCTGCCATTCGCACGATCATCGCCTGCTGCGCCGTCGCGTTCGAACTGCTCATGCTGGGTGTCTACGTCTGGCAGGGCGTCTCGTTGGGCGAGTGGGACCACGAACTTGTGTGGTTCGGTCACGCCATGGCGCTCGCGGGCATGGCCATCTGGGCCCTGCTGAGCATCCCGCGCATCGACGTGGACGGTGAGCGAATTCTCTCGCGTAACGCCTTCGGCATCCGCAAGGAGACGACGTTTGGCCACATCACCCGTGCAACGCTTCACACGCAGATGATGAGGATCGACCTGTTCGAGGGCGACCGGAAGTTCTGCTCGATAAGCCTCGAGGGGGTGTGCTCGCTCAACCTCCTCGCCCGTCTGGAGGAAGAGGGCATCGAAGTCTCGGACGCCGTCGACGGCCCGATGACCAAGGCGGGTCTGTGTTGGTCTGCCATCAAGCCGTTGACGATTGTTTTCAACGGTATGGCGCTCGTCTTCTCGCTCGTGATCGCCTTCATGGCTGTTTTCACCGACGCCGGTGCTCGTCTGCTCCTGCTCGTCCCATGCCTCTTCCTGTTCATAGGGGGACTCCTGCCCCTGCTCATGCTCAGCATGCCCGCCCGCGGCATCCTCGAGATCGGCAGGCAGGAGCGCGAACTCGGCTTCTCCTTCGCCGAGGAGATGGCAAGTCGAGGTACCACGGGCACCTCGCTTGTCGACGATGATTGGTTCATCGAGATCAGCAATGCCCGCGTCGTGGCGTTCCGTCGCGATTACCTCAAGAAGGTCACGGCGCACGAGAACAGCGAGAGCGGCGACCGCTGCACGGTGACTACGAAGGGCGGTCGAAAAATCAAGGTGTATGCAGCGGGCAGCACCCTCGAGGACCTGCGCTCGTGGTTCAAGCAGGGCGCCAAGGCCAGAAGCACGGTCGACCGTGCAGAGGACGCGCTCGAGACGACGTCTGATTGGGTTGTCTGACCTGTATCGTCTTTTCGGACACGCATGCTAGAGGCCCAATCCTTTAGAATGCATTCATCGACGACCGAGAGGACGGTATGCTATGTCCAACCCAGCCGCCAAGTACACCGACGAGTTCAGGCGCGAGACCGCCGACTACATCATCTCGACGGGCAGGCCGATAACGGAATGCTGCGCAGAACTGGGCCTGAATTCCAAGACCGTGAACAAGTGGGTGCAGAACCGCCGGCGCGAGCTTGCCGGCGGGCCCGACCCCAAGGCCGAGGACCGCGAGCTTCGCGAGGCGAAAAGGCGCATGCGCGAGCTCGAGATGGAGAACGCCTTCTTGAAAAAAAGCCGCGGCCTTCTTCGCCAAAAGCCAGGCGTAGCCGCATGCTACCGGATGATGTTGGCGGAGAAGGCCGAATTCCCGGTGAAAATGATGGCCCGCGTGCTCGGCGTGAGCCGATCGGGCTTCTACTCGTGGCTCTCCAACGGCTGCCCGCGAGAAAACTGGTCGGCCGAGCGCGAGGCGGTCCGGCGCGTGTGGCTGGAGTCGGACCGCAGGTTCGGCTTCCGGTTCGTGAAATGCTTCCTGCCCGGCGAGTTCTCCGGATTGACCCTGTACAGGGTGCGCAAGCTGATGCGCGAGCTGGGAATACGCGGCTGCACGCCCAACGCCAGGAAGCGCACCACCATCCCCGACCCGAAGGCCAGGCCCCGGCCCGACCTGGTGCGCCGCGACTTCACCAGTCCCGTTCCAACCTGCAAGCTCGTGGGCGACATCACCTACCTGCGCACCGGCGAGGGATGGCTGTACCTGTCGACGGTCATCGACCTCAACACCCGCATGGTGGTGGGCTGGTCGCTCTCCGAGCGCATGACCGCCGACATCGTGGTTTCGGCGCTGGCGTCGGCCAAATCGCGCGGCTACGTGGCCGGCAACGCGATATTCCACGCCGACCGCGGCGCCCAGTACACCAGCAGGCTTCTGGCCGAATGGGCGCGCGACAACGACGTGCGGCTGTCCTGCAGCCGCGCCGGCAACTGCCACGACAACGCGGTGGCCGAGTCGTTCCTCGCCACGCTGAAGAACGAGATGTACTACAGGCGCAGCTTCCCGACCAGGGATTCCGCCAAGCACGCGGTGGTCGAGTTCATCGAGGCGTACTACAACCGCCGAAGGCCCCGCTCGACGATCGGCTACAAGGTGCCGGCCGAGGCCATGGCGGCCTTCTTCGAGAGAACCGAGCCCAAGCCCGAGGCCATGCCTATGGCCGCTTGATTCCTCGAGCTTGCGTGTCCGAAATCTTGACACAGGTCAGAAGGCCTCGATGCCAGCGCTGCGCCGATATGGGGCAGCGGCCCCCCCGTTGGCCGCCATGGCCCTGACTTCCGAGCGTATGCTGGCGCCGCTCGTCTTAAGACGTCGACCTCCATCCGGAGCCTACGGTTCTCGCGCTCGGGCTCCAGGATCCGGTTCTACTCGGGTGTGCGGTTGTCGGCGGCGCGCGGCGAGCCGGTCTCGTTTATCGACTTGACCCGCCTCTCCACGGTGCTCTTGTCGAGGTCGCACTCGTCCATGGCCTCGCGCCTGGGCTTTCCGGCGTTGTGGAGATCGACTATCTTCCTCTTGAACTCGTCGGTGAAATGCCTCGGTCTGGGGCCGGTCGAGGCCGAGCCCCCGGTCCGGCTGGGGTAGCATGTCGCTGCGGACCATTGTCTTTCCTCTCGTTGAATATCTAGGCGCTGACGATTCTAGGCGATGGCCCTCTCTTGCTTCTTACACCTCGATTGTGCTCGCTACCCCCAGCGGGTCCGGATCGAGCGATCCGGACCCGCTTTTGGGGTTTGCCGGAAACCCGGTGGTCAAAAAAGGCCAAATATGAGTACTGTTACCAGTTTAGTGGCAGCCAAATGGCCTCCAAAATCGGTGCCAGCGGCCAAAAGTGCATCGATTTTCGTCCTTCAGAGTCGTGATCGGGCTCCAAACAAGGCGATTTTGCTGCTCTGGACCGGAAAATCGCTGCTACTAATTTGGTGACAGTACTCATATTTGGCCTTTTTTGACCACCGCCCCTTGGCCCAGGACAAAACGGGCCGCTCGAATCTTGGGGCGGGTCCATTTTCGGCTATCCTCAGCTTGCCAGTTCGAAAATGGATCCGCCCCAAGATTGAATCTTTATTCCAACTTTACACCTAGGTTTACAGCTGTCTTGTCAGCTGTAAACCTAGGTGTCATACTAAAGCCCCAAGATTCGCCAAAAGAGAGGGGCCTTGATGGCACAGAGCGCGAACATGGATGCGTCGGAGCTTGCACGCGATATCGCGGCCGGCCTAGCATCGGCAACGACGGCAACGGAGCGCGCGGCACTGGTGCCCGCAGAGCTTGTCGAGGCCATTCAACAACTAAAAACCCAACGTGACGCGGTGATCCTAGCGCACTATTACGTGGCGCCCGAGGTACAGGCCGTGGCTGATTACGTCGGCGACAGCTTTTACCTGGCAAAGCTTGCCAAGAGCCTGCCGCAGCAGACCATCGTGCTGTGCGGCGTGGAGTTTATGGGCGAGAGTGCCAAGCTGCTCAGCCCCACCAAGACCGTGCTGCTGCCCGAGCCGGGCGCGGACTGCCCCATGGCGCACATGGTCAAGCGTGAGACGGTCGACGCGGCGCGCGCCGAGTACGGTGACGACCTTGCCGTGGTCTGCTACGTCAACTCCACGGTCGAGATCAAGAGCTGGAGCGACGTGTGCGTCACCAGTTCCAACGCCGTTAAGATCGTGTCCGAGCTGCCGCAGCAGCATATCCTGTTCATTCCCGACCAAAACCTGGGACGCTTCGTAGCCGAGCAGGTGCCGCAAAAGCACGTCATCCTCAACAACGGCTACTGCCCACGCCATCACATCATCACCGTCGAGCAGATCGTCGACGCGACGGAGGCCCACCCCGACGCGCTCGTGCTGGCGCACCCCGAGTGCAAGGCCGACGTTCTGGCCGAGGCCGACTACATCGGCTCCACCGCCGGCATCATCAGGTATGCCGAGGAGTCCGACGCGAGCGAGTTCATTATCGTGACGGTCCGCGGCGTGCTCTACGAGCTCGAGCGCCGCTGCCGGGGCACCGGCAAGAAGTTCTACTTCCCCGCGGTGCAGCCCACCTGCGTCAACATGGATCTCATCACGCTCGAAAAGCTCGTGCGCTGCCTGGAGACGGGCGAGGGCGAGGTGCAGATCGGCGTGTCGGACGAGGCTGCCGACCAGGCCAAACTCACGCTCGACCGCATGCTCGAGTACGCAGCGCGCTAGAACAATGTGACAAAGGGACAGTCCCTTTGTCACATTCAAGGGAAAGGATTCCTGTGGAAACCAAGCAATACCCCGATATGGAGTGCGACGTCGTCATTGCCGGCTGCGGCGTGGCAGGCCTGTACGCGGCCCTCAATCTGCCGACGAGCACGCGTGTGATCATGCTCTCCAAGGGCGCTGTCGACGAGTGCGATTCGATGCTCGCGCAGGGCGGCATCTGCGTGCTGCCTGAGGGATCGGACTACGATGCCTTCTTTGAGGACACCATGCACGCCGGTCATTACGAGAATCGCCGTGAGAGCGTCGACATCATGATCCGCTCGAGCCGTTCGGTCATCAACGACCTGCTAGCGCTGGGCGTGGATTTTGAGCGCAAGGCCGACGGCAGCCTCGACTTTACCCGCGAGGGCGCGCACAGCCGTCCGCGCATTGCCTTCCATGCCGATATCACCGGCAAGGAGATTACGACCAAGCTGCTCCAGGCCGTTCGCAAGCTGGATAACGTGCAGATTTTGGAGCACGTGGCCATGACCGATATCCTGACGGGCGAGCGTGACGGCGCCACGGTGTGTGCCGGTGTCGTCGCCGTTTCCGTGGACGAGGACAACTCGGTTCGTCCTGCCGACGAGCTGGCAAATGCTGCCGAGGGCGTGCATGCCGGCGAGCCGTTTAAGATCCACGCCCGCCATACGCTGTGGGCAACGGGCGGCATCGGCGGCGTATACGACCACTCGACTAACTACCCGCAGCTCACGGGCGATGCCTGCTATATCGCTCAGGAGCATGGCATTAAGATGGAGCACCTGGACTACGTGCAGATCCACCCCACGGGACTGTTCTCGCCGCAGCCGGGCCGCACCTTCCTGATCAGTGAGAGCTGCCGCGGCGAGGGCGCAGTTTTGCTCAACGCCGCCGGCGAGCGTTTTACCGACGAGTTACAGCCGCGCGACGTTGTCGCTGCCGCCATCCGCGAGCAGATGAAGCAGGACGGTACCGAGCACGAGTGGCTGAGCTTTGCCCCCGTCGAGCGCGATGTGGTGACCGGGCACTTTGCCAACATCCGCGCGCGCTGCCTGGAGGACGGCCGCGACATCTTGGACGAGCCCATTCCCGTTACGCCCACGCAGCACTACTTTATGGGCGGCGTGTGGGTCGATAAGGACGGTCGTACTTCGATGCCCGAGCTCTATGCCGCGGGCGAGACAGCCTGCAACGGCGTTCACGGCAAGAATCGCCTAGCTTCCAACAGCTTGCTCGAGGCGCTGGTCTGGGGTCGCCGTGCCGCCTGGTACATGCGTACCGGCGAGTCGCTGGCCGTGGAGCAGGCGGGCGATCCTGCGCTCGATGGCCGCCATCGCGCCCTGAGCGCCGACACCCTGGCAATCGATGATTTGGCCCGTGCCGCCGGCACGCAGGCCGTGGAGGAGTAGACCATGAATCCTATTACCATGAAGCTCGTCGTCGATGATCTGATTATGCAGGCCCTGCGCGAGGACATCACGTTTGAGGACGTGAGCACGGCGAGCGTGTGCCCCACGGCGCGTCCCGCTACCGTTGAGCTTATCGCCAAGGCCGACGGCATCATCGCCGGCTTGGATGTGTTTGCCCGCACCTTTGAGCTGTTGGATCCGCAGAGCTCCGTGTTGTTCGATGTCTCGGATGGCGACGAGGTGCACGCCGGTGACCATGTGGGTCAGGTGCGCGGCGACGCGCGCGTGCTGCTTTCGGGCGAGCGCGTGGCACTCAACTACCTGCAGCGCATGAGCGGCATCGCTACCTACACGCACAGCATGGCCGCGGCGCTCGAGGGCACCAAGACCGTGCTCGTCGACACGCGCAAGACCACACCGGGCATGCGCGTGTTTGAGAAGGCGGCGGTCGAGATCGGCGGCGGCAGCAACCACCGCTACAACCTGTCGACGGCCGTCATGCTCAAGGACAACCATATCGACGCCGCCGGTGGCGTGGCACGCGCGATCGAGATGGCTCGCGCCCACGCGTCGTTTACCACGACGGTCGAGATTGAGTGCGAGAACCTGGACATGGTGCGCGAGGCCGTGGGGGCCGGTGCCGATATCATTATGCTCGACAACATGACCCACGGCGACATGGCTGCCGCGATCGAGCTTATCGCCGGCCGCGCCAAGACCGAGTGCTCGGGCAACGTGGACGCGAGCAATATTCGCGCGCTTGCCGACCTGGGCGTCGACTTTATCAGCTCGGGAGCGCTGACGCACTCTGCGCCGATCCTCGACCTCTCGCTTAAGCACCTGCGTCTGCTGGACGGTAAATAATGAACGCCCGCGAGCGTCGCCGTGCCATCATGGCCGTGCTCGAGGGAGCCAAGGGCCCCGTCTCCGGCAGCGCACTTGCCCGTGAGGTGGGTGTGAGTCGCCAGGTCGTGGTGCAGGATATTGCCCTGTTGCGTGCCGATGGGCACGATGTCGTGGCAACCAACCGTGGTTATGTGCTGCAGGAGGCCCCCAGCAGCCCTGCCGTGCCCACGCGTCTCGTTAAGGTGCGCCACAGTGTGGAGCAGGCGGGCGATGAGCTTACGAGTATCGTCGACGCGGGTGGCGCCGTGCTCAACGTGATCGTCAACCATCGTGTGTACGGCAAGATTACGGCCGACTTGGACATCCGCAATCGTCGCGATGTTGAGCGCTACCTGCACGATATCGAGAGCGGCAAGAGCTTTCCACTCCTAACGGTGACGAGCGGCTATCACTTCCATCGCATTGCGGCAGAGGACGAGCAAACCCTCGACGAGATCGAGACCATGCTCAAGGAGAAGGGCTACTTGGCAGACCTGATGCCCTACGAGGACGATCTGTCGTAGCCGATGCTGCAAACGTCCCTAAGCGGCAATCTGACGTTCAATCGTCGGTCGCGTACCAAAGTACGCTTCCCTCCTCTTTCACGTCACCTTGCTCGCTTAGGGACGTTTTCGCTGACGTGAGCTCAACCTGCGACGGTGCCTAATTGGTTATCCGCACAAAAAAGGAGGCCTCCGCGGCGATGCGGAAGCCTCCTTTTTTGTGCACGGTGTACTTTTGAGTGTGCAAGTGGGGAGTTGTTACTCCTCGACGATCTCGGTGATCGCGCCAGCGGGGCAAGCGTCCTGGCAAGCGCCACAGGCGACGCAGGAGTCCTCGTCAGCGACGGTAGCGACGTCCTGGAGCTCCAGAACGCCAGCGGGGCAGGAGTCGACGCAAACGCCACAAGCGATGCACTCGTCGGCATCAATTACGGGATGAGCCATGGTAGTTTCCTCTCTGTTGACCGACGCTACAGGCGATGCGCGTCGGTTTGATTCGGGCAAAAACATACCACGGGAGCGACCGTTTGCAATACCCTCTGGCCGGCATCTTCATACCGTTCGCCGAGTATGCCAAGGTTTACTAAAAAACACGCAGGTGGGGCCGTTGAGCTGCGTAAATGTTAGCTAAAGGTGACTTGAAATATAGGGCGATTGAGCGTGCTTGCGGAAACCGCATCCCATTATTTTGTCGAAAAACGGGTTGCAGTTTCCGGTTAGGCCCGCTAGCGGAAAATGCGAGCCGGTATCAGCTCTCAAAACGGGATACGGTTTCCGGTTGAGCCTTCAGACGGAAACTGCGACCCGGAATCCACGCTCAAACCGGGATGAGCTTTCCGCAAGACGGCCCCCAGGCACCCCCGGACGCAAACCTCAGCCATCTCTACATAGATCTCAATAGATCTGCCGAGAACTCAAACAGTGCATCTACCTGCGCATTTGAGAACCTAAACTCTCAGAGATAAGAAATCTTATATGAATTGACTTAGATTTTGTATATTCCGGCCCATAAGGGGATACACTACATCCTGAAAGACAAGCCGAAGCGCCGCGCGACAGACCGTCGAGGCGGCGCGAACGCAAAAGAGAGAGGGAATTTCTAATGAGTAAGATTCTTGGTATCGACCTTGGTACTACTAACTCCGCAATGGCCGTTCTCGAGGGCGGTTCTCCGACCATTATCGTGAACGCCGAGGGCGACCGCACCACCCCGTCCGTCGTGGGCTTCCGTGCCGACGGCGACCGCGTCGTGGGCAAGGCCGCTAAGAACCAGGCTGTCACCAACCCCAAGAACACCGTGTTCTCCATCAAGCGCTTCATGGGCCGCAAGTATTCCGAGTGCACCTCCGAGATCAAGACCGTGCCGTATGAGGTCAAGGAGGGCCAGGGTGGCCGTGCCGTCGTCGACATCGAGGGCAAGGATTACACCGCCGAGCAGGTGAGCGCCATGACGCTCGCCAAGATGAAGGCCGACGCCGAGAAGTATCTGGGCGAGACCGTCACCGACGCCGTCATCACCGTCCCGGCCTACTTCAACGACGCCCAGCGTCAGGCCACCAAGGACGCCGGTAAGATCGCCGGCCTCAACGTCAAGCGTATCGTCAACGAGCCGACCGCTGCTGCTCTGGCCTATGGCCTGGACAAGCAGGGCACCGACCAGCGCATCCTGGTCTTTGACCTGGGCGGCGGTACCTTCGACGTCTCCATCCTCGACCTCGCCGACGGCGTGTTTGAGGTTCTGTCCACCTCGGGCGACAACCACCTGGGCGGCGACGACTGGGATCAGCGCGTCATCGATTGGATGGCCGATAAGTTCCAGCAGGAGAACGGTGTCGACCTGCGTCAGGACCCCATGGCCCTGCAGCGTCTGAAGGAGGCCGCCGAGAACGCCAAGAAGGAGCTCTCCGCCGCCCAGCAGACCACCATCAACCTGCCGTTCATTACCATGAACCAGTCCGGCCCGCTGCACCTCAACTACACGCTGACCCGCGCCGAGTTCGAGAAGATCACCCGCGACCTGCTCGAGCGCTGCAAGCAGCCTGTCACCAACGCCCTGCGCGACGCCAAGCTTAAGCTCTCCGATCTGACCGAGGTCATCCTCGTCGGCGGCTCCACCCGTATGCCCGCCGTCCAGGAGCTCGTCAAGACTATGACCGGCAAGCAGCCCAACATGTCCGTGAACCCCGACGAGGTCGTTGCCGACGGCGCCGCCGTCCAGGGCGGCGTGCTCACCGGCGACGTCGAGGGCATCCTGCTGCTCGACGTTACCCCGCTGTCGCTGGGTGTCGAGACCATGGGCGGCATCATGACCAAGATGATCGACCGCAACACCACGATCCCGACCTCCAAGACCGAGGTCTACTCCACCGCTGCCGACAACCAGACCAGCGTCGAGATCAACGTGCTCCAGGGCGAGCGTGAGCTTGCCCGCGATAACAAGTCGCTCGGTAAGTTCCAGCTGACCGGTATCCCGGCTGCCCGCCGCGGCGTGCCGCAGATCGAGGTCACCTTCGACATCGACGCCAACGGTATCGTCAAGGTCTCCGCTAAGGACAAGGGCACCGGCAAGGAGCAGCAGATCACCATTTCCGGTTCCACCGCGCTTTCCGACGACGAAGTCGATCGTATGGTCAAGGACGCCGAGGCTCATGCCGAGGAGGACAAGAAGCAGAAGGAAGAGGTCGAGGTCCGCAACCAGACCGACAGCCTGTGCTACTCCACCGAGCAGACCCTCAACGAGCTGGGCGACAAGGTTTCCGCCGACGTGAAGTCCAAGGCCGAGGCCGCTATCGCCGACGCCAAGAAGGCGCTCGAGGGCTCTGACGTCGAGGCCATCAAGGCCGCCGGCGAGTCCCTGCAGTCCGTGGCCTACGAGCTGGCCCAGGTTGTCTACGCCGACGCTCAGCAGCAGACCGACGGTGCCGCCGGCGCCCAGCCTGCCGACGATGACGTTGTCGACGCCGACTACGAGGTTGTGGACGACGAGGACAAGTAATCATGTCCGCCCGTAAAGCTCGCACGGAGGCGGCCGCCGTTGGTGCCGCCCCCGTTGACTCTGAGGAGAAGGACGTGAAGATTCCCGTAGAGGCCGTCGACGATACCGAGGCCAACGAGGCCGCGGCCGCCGAGGCTGCCGAGAACCAGGTAGAGGATTCCAACAAGGAGGCGACGATGACCGAGGACGAGATGGTGGAAGCCGCTATCCGCGCCGGTGAGGAAGCCGCCGACAACGACTTTAAGCTCAAGTTCGAGCAGGCCCAAAAGGAGCTCGCCGACGTGCGCAATGAGCTCGATGCTGCGGCAGAGGCTCAGAAGGCCGCCGAGGACAAGGCAAAGGACGCCACTGAGCGTACCGCCCGTCTTCAGGCCGACTGGGAGAACTTCCGTCGCCGCACCGCCAATGAGCGTATCGCCGAGCGCGAGCGCGCGACCGAGAAGCTCGTCACCGCGCTGCTGCCGGTGGTCGACGATATCGAGCGTGCGATCGACCATGCCCGCAGCCAGGAGCTTGCCGACGACTTTAAGCAGTTCGTCGACGGCGTCGACGCGGTGCATGCCAAGCTGCTCGATGTGTTTGCGCACGAGGGCGTTGAGCCCATCGACCCCAAGGGCGAGGCGTTCGATCCGCTCGAGCACCAGGCCGTGGGTCGCGTCGAGGACGCGTCGCAGTACGACGAGACCGTCAACGACGTGTACCAGAAGGGCTACCGCATGGCGGACCGCATCCTGCGTTCCGCGATGGTGACGGTGACCTACGGTGGCGAGAAGCGCCCCGCACCGGAGCCCGAAGCGGCGCCCGAGGATGCTGCGGCCGATACGGCCGAGAGCACCGAGGAGTAATTGAGAAGGGCCCCGGGGCAACACCCGGGGCCCTTTCTGGCCTAGTGCCATATGAAAGCATGAGCCGTCGTCTGCATGGACGGCGGACGTAACAGGAGAGGAGCTACGATGGCTGCAGGCAAAACCTTCTATGACATCCTGGGCGTATCCAAGAGCGCCTCCGACAAAGAGATCAAGAGCGCGTTTCGCAAGCTCGCGCAAAAATATCACCCCGATGCCGGCGGCGACGAGGCCAAGTTTAAGGAGATCAGCGAGGCCTATGAGACGCTTTCGGACGAGAAGAAGCGCAAAGAGTACGACCAGATGCTCATGTTTGGCGGTATGCCGGGCGCGGGCGGCGCGTATGGCGGCGGCTACGGTGCCGGCGCGGGTGCCAGCGGCTGGGGCGACATCTTCGACAGCATCTTTAGCGGCAACGGCGCCTGGGGCAGCGATTGGGGCTCGGGCTTTGCCGGGGCTGCGGGTAATGCCGGTGCCGGTGCGGGTCGCAGCCGTGCTCGCAAGGGCGGCGACCTGTCGCTGACTGTCGACGTGACGGCCGAGGACGCGTTTCGCGGTGTGACGCACAAGGTCACCTATCGCATTCCCTCGACAGGTGAGCAGCAGACCATTACGGTCTCGGTGCCTGCGGGTGCGGTCGACGGCGGCAAGCTGCGCTACAAGCGTCGCGGCGAGTATGGCGTTGCGGGTGGCGAGCGCGGCGACCTGGTCGTGACCACGCATGTGGAGGAGCACCCGCTGTTTAAGCGCAAAGGTGCCGACGTGACCATGGAGGTACCGGTCTCGGTCTACGAGGCGGCGCTCGGCTGCACGGTGGACGTGCCGACGCCCGGCGGTGCGACGGTTCGTCTGAAGGTGCCCGCGGGTACCCAGACGGGCAAGAAGTTCCGCTTTAAGGAAATGGGGGCGCCCGACGTTAAGCACCGTGGCCGCACAGGCGCGCTGCTCGTCGAGATCAAGGTGCAGGTCCCCACGAACCTATCCGATGACGAGCGCGATGCCATGACCAAGCTGCGCGAGACCGACACACGCGACTATCGCGAGAAGGTCAACCGTTACAAGGCGACGTACTAGGGCGGTCGCGGCGCACGCCCGCGCCCACGGGCTTATGATGGACGATAACGAGACGGAAAGGGGTCAGGTAGCATGGCCGAGGACAATAGGAACAAACCGCTGTACATGATCAGCGTGGCGGCCGAGCTGACCGGCATGCACCCGCAGACTCTGCGCGTCTACGAGTCCAAAGGCTTGGTGAATCCCCAGCGCTCGGGCGGCAACACGCGTCTGTATTCGCGTGCCGATATCGAGCGCCTGGAGCTCATCAACCAACTGACCGACGAGGGCATCAACCTCGCCGGCGTGGTGCGCATCCTCGATATGAAGGAGCGTGCCGAGGAGCGCGAACGCGAGAACGAGAAGCTCCGCGCCCGCGTACGCCAGCTCGAGGACGAGCTGCACGAGTACAAGATGCAAAAGAAGATCACCGCCCTGGCCCCGCGCGACGGCTCAGTTAACCCCGAGCAAGTCATGCGCAAGCTGCTGGGCGCCGGCGGGGATTTGTAGTTACGCGGTTTTACCAAACCGCGTAACGGGCCGACGCTGCTCGACGTCCAGAGCGACAATTTGTCATTCAAAAGGCAAGGCATGACCAGAAGGTCTATGCCTTGCCTTTTTCATGCCAACTTGTTCGCTCTGGACGTCGCTCGCTGTCCGTCCTCTACCTGCGGCGTTGCCTTGCTCCGGATACGGCAGGGTAGTCATTGGGGACGTTCTTAAATGACTAGTCAAAGGGGACATTCTTGCGGCATTTGGCACTTGGGGACGTTCCTTTTGTGCCGGCACTTTGGGACACTCCTTGTTAGGAGAGTGATGCAAGGGGCTCGTCCTTTACTTTACCGAGATAAAGTGAACGTGCAGATTCGCAACCCACTCGCAACTGTTCTATGGCACGATATTGAATGAATGTATGCTATGCGCCCGAGCCTTTCGGGCAGAGTGGGAGACAGTATGGTCAAGCTGTACGAGGACGGCATCTACCTGCGCGGCGGCAGCGAGGTTGTGCCTGCGGCCGAGGCTGCCGAGCGCGGTATTACGCAGACGCCCGAGGATGCCAAGCGTGGCACCATCGCGTATTCGATCCTCCAGGCACACAATACGTCCGGAGATCCCGAGGCGCTCAAGATCCGCTTCGACGCCATGGCGAGCCACGACATCACCTTTGTCGGCATCATCCAAACGGCGCGTGCCTCGGGCATGGAGCAGTTCCCGCTGCCCTACGTGCTCACCAACTGCCATAACTCGCTGTGCGCCGTGGGCGGCACCATCAACGAGGACGACCACGTCTTTGGCCTTTCCGCTGCTAAGAAGTACGGCGGCATCTTCGTTCCGCCCCATATTGCGGTCATCCACTCCTTTATGCGTGAGAACTTCGCCGGCTGCGGCAAGATGATCTTGGGCTCCGACTCGCACACCCGCTACGGCGCCCTGGGCACCATGGCCGTGGGCGAGGGCGGCGGCGAGCTGGCAAAGCAGCTGCTGCGCGACACCTACGATGTCGCCTATCCCGGCGTCGTCGCCATCTACCTCACGGGCGCTCCGCGCCCCGGCGTCGGCCCGCACGATGTGGCGCTCGCCATCATCCGCGCCGTCTTTGCCAAGGGCTACGTCAAGAACAAGGTCATGGAGTTCGTGGGCCCCGGCATCGCGAGCATGACGACTGACTATCGCAACGGCGTCGACGTCATGACCACCGAGACCACCTGCCTTTCCTCCATCTGGGCCACCGACGAGGACACACACGCGTTTTTGGCCATGCACGGCCGCGGCGACGACTACCGCGAGCTCAAGCCCGCCGATGTCGCCTACTACGACGGCTGCGTCGAGGTCGATCTGTCGAGCATCAAGCCCATGATCGCGCTGCCGTTCCATCCTTCCAACGGCTTTGAGATTGACGAGCTCAACGAGAACCTCGAGGACATCCTGCACGAGGTGGAGCTCGAGGCCGCCAAGATCGGCGAGGGCAAGACGCACTTTAGCCTGCTCGACAAGATCGTCGACGGCAAGCTGCACGTGCAGCAGGGCGTTATCGCCGGCTGCTCGGGCGGCAACTACGACTCCGTGGTCCAGGCTGCCCGCGTGCTCAAGGGCGCCAACACCGGCTGCGGCGAGTTCTCGCTGTCGGTCTATCCCACGAGCCAGCCCGTGGCACTCGAGCTTACACGCCGCGGCTACATCTACGACCTCATGGAGGCCGGCGCGATCGTGCGCACGGCGTTCTGCGGCCCGTGCTTCGGCGCCGGCGACACGCCCGCCAACAACGGCCTTTCGATCCGCCACACTACGCGCAACTTCCCCAACCGCGAGGGTTCCAAGCCGGGCAATGGCCAGCTGAGCGCCGTGGCCCTGATGGACGCCCGCTCCATTGCGGCGACGGCTGCCAACGGCGGCGTCCTGACGCCGGCGACCGACCTGCCCGAGGAGACTTGGGACGAGGCCTGCGAGTACACCTTTGACGACGCGCCGTACAAAAAGCGCGTGTACTGGGGCTTTGGCAAGGCGGAGCCTGCCGACGAGCTGGTCGAGGGTCCCAACATCAAGCCGTGGCCCGCGATGGAGCCGCTCGGCGACGATATCCTGCTCAAGGTGTGCTCCAAGATCATGGATCCGGTCACCACGACCGACGAGCTCATTCCTTCGGGCGAGACGAGCTCCTTCCGCTCCAACCCGCTGGGCCTGGCCGAGTTTACGCTCAGCCGTCGCGATCCGGCCTACGTGGGTCGCTCCAAGGAGGTCGACGCCGTGGAGAAGCGCCGCGTTGCCGGCGAGGCAGCAGGCGATCTGGCGGCACTCGATGCCGAGCTTGCGGGCGTGTTTGAGGCGCTGGTCGGCGCGGGTGTCGCGGCCGATGCCAAGGCGACTGAGTACGGCTCCATGCTCTATGCCAAGAAGCCCGGTGACGGTTCCGCCCGCGAGCAGGCCGCGAGCTGTCAGCGCGTGATCGGCGGTCTGGCCAACATCGTCCACGAGTACGCCACCAAGCGCTATCGCTCCAACGTGATGAACTGGGGTATGGTGCCCTTCCAGATGGAGGCCGAGCCCAGCTTTGAGGTGGGCGACTATGTCTTTGTGCCGGGTATCCGTGCCGCGCTCGACGGTGACCTAAAGGACATCGCCGCCTACGTGGTGCGCGCCGACGGTGCGGTCGAGCAGATTGAGCTCTACATTGCCGATATGACGGCAGAGGAGCGTGCCATCGTCAAGGCCGGCTGCCTGATCAACTACAACAAGTTCAAGGCCGCTGCCGAGTAACGCACTTAATTGTCCGCCCGGGGCTTACCCTTTCCCGCCCGCTCACGCGCTTCGCGAGGGTCGCGTTCGGGAAAGGGTAAGCCCCGGGCTACATTTCTGCGTTCTCGTTGGGTCTTGAGGGACGCTAATAAATAGACTTGCTTGATGCCGCCTCTGTTATCGGGGCGGCTTCTTTTGTCGAAAACCACCATGAAGGGGTAGGCGCCTTTGCGGTGGTTCCGTTTGTCTCGACCTGTAACATCTGGGCCCCTATTTGACGAGCGGTTGTTACAGATTGAGACAAACGATCGCCGCCGATCATTTCATCTCAATCTGTAACATCTAGGATCGAAAAGGGCCGCTAGATGTTACAGATCGAGACAGTGGAACATCGGAGCCGAAACCACCACAAAGGTGCCTGCCCGGCGGGTCCTTATTTCGATGGGGTCCAGGTTATTTCATCGTCAAATAGCCAAGTGCGTGCCGAGCCACTGTTGCGCGCTGTCTGCGGATCGGGCTCGCAGGTTTGTTCGTAGGCATCCTCGGTACACCGATCCATAAAATCGACGACTGCCGTCTGGTCGCCCTCCATGACGTAGATTACGTCGCCATCTGAGATATAGACCCCCGGTCCTTCATTGTCCACGCAGCCGGGGTCGTATGAGACGTTGCACAATTTGCTCCCGTTTGCCGCATCGAGCTCAAGGGTCGAATGATACCCGCCAACCATTTGGCCGTTCTTGGCTCGATATGTTGCGGCGCCGTACCACCGCTTAAACGTCTTGCCTTTGAGTAAACTGGTTGCCTTACCGATAAGCTGCTCATCTTGGGTATAGCGCGTGGCTCCAAGTTCGATTCGGGGATAGTTACTGACCCCAAGCGCTGCGGGCGTACCGTCGAAATCGACGGTGATCGAATCGGGTTTGACGATATCGGTGAGGATTTCGATGGGGTAGCTTACGGTTTCAACCGCCGCCTGCGTTGCCGAGGCAGGGAGAAATGCGAGATAGATAATTCCTACGCCGACTGCGGTAATCGCAAACGCTAAGACGAGCAGGCCGATATAGGTGGAGCGTTTCACGGCGGGTACCTCGCAAACAGTATGCATTCATTAAGATAAGTGATACCAGCTTACGACAATATTCAAAAGAAAGCGATCGGTCGAAATGACGGGGCGAAAAGGCCCTATTGGGCTTCGATTTGACCTCTAATAGGAATATTTGCCCCACTCATTCTGGGCGAGAGGTCAATAATTCAGTTCACGAGTCTTGAGCGATACTATTCTCACTAAACTCACTATTTTCACAGTAAGCACTATAAATACGATAGGGAGGACGACGAGAACGTTGTGACGTGCGATAGCTAAGCCGTTTAAGCCGGACTCTGACCTTGAATCTCCGCCTCTATCTGTGCGAACGGGCTATTGTCGGTTCTCGATTCCATCGCTGCGTTTTCGTTGGGTCTTGAGGGACGCTAATAAATAGACTTGCTTGATGCCGCCTCTGTTATCGGGGCGGCTTCTTTTTGTTGAAAACCACCACAAAGGGGGCAGGCACCTTTGTGGTGGTGGGGACGAGCTCGATGCTGTTGTGATCGTTGAGCGGCATGTTAATGGGCGGCTCTACAGAATTTCATCTGGGCTGGCGGGTTTGGTTGTTTTGGGGATGCCGAGTTTGGATGACGCGAAATCGTCAACATTGTCCTTAATTCCGTCTTTGGTGTAGACAGTGACCATATAGGTGCTGTGTCCGAATTCGCCCTTGTCGCGTGTTGCCCAGGCATCCCAGTAGGCGGCCCCGTTTCGCCCTTTGATTTTTCCGACACGGCGGAGTTCTGTTCGCTTTAATTTCTGGTTGCTATAGATGGTTCGACCGGCCTCCTCGGTGAGCCCGCACTGTCCAAGCATCTTGTCGAGGACTTGGTTCATGTGGCGCTCATCGGTGTTTGGTGCGTAGTCGTAGGCGAGGGTGATGGAGTCGAGTGGCTGGTCGTCGATTAGATAGTTTAGCGCCTGAGGTCCAAGGCAGAAATAGGGGGAGCATCCGTCGATCTGACCGAGCAGTGGCAACTTTGACTGCCAAATTCCGGTGGGAATTCCATCTTCGTAAAACACGCCGCGACAGATAAAGGAGAGCGAGGTGGCACGTGAGCCGGCGTCGACCATTCCGCATAAATCGAAGGGCGAGGTGATACCAAGGGAAAAGGGCGTGATGACGATAAGGAAGAGCATCACGATGGGTATGGCGAGAATGGCGATGACGTTGCGACCGGTGGAATGAGGCGGCTTCATATGCGCTCCTCGAGACAAAGATCTGTTGAGGATAGGCAGAAATAGATATGTTCAGAGAACAATTCAAGTTTAATCTCATGGCGCGAGATGGTCGACCGTTAGTGTCTAAAACCACCACAAAGGTGCCTGTCCCCTTTGTGGTGGTGAGGAGCGCGCGGCTTCTTTTGGTAATAGTGCTGGCTGGCGATATCATTAGTGCAGGTAGCGAAGGTTTGCGTTGCGAGGTGCTTTGCTGTGAGAAGTCCTGCCCGTATTGGATTGATTGTTTTGGCGCTTGCGATTGCCGTGGTTGGCGTGGGCACTGTCGGCATGGCGTTTCTACCTGCTGCGGTGACGGAGCCGGTGGTCAAGCCTGTGACTCAATCTGTCGAACTTCTGACCGGCGACGACAAGCCCGAGACCATTACCGTTGATTTTGATGAGCAACCGGCTGCGCTGGGCATTAGTAATTATCCACATATTCAGCTTGGGGCCATGCGCTATACCACGGATACAAGCCTGATCGATAGGGCGTCCGAGCTACTCAAGGGCAAAACATTTAAGCGTTGGTACGGATATGCGTCCTATCGGGCAAAAGCGAACGACATGGTTGGCGGATGCCACTCGTCCATCGAGCTGGACACTGCAAACGGCGCAAAGTTATGTGATGTCTCGTACGATCCGGGCTACGAGGGCAATGAGGGTCCGGGCATCTACATCATGGACGGCGATGTCGCCTATGTCATGGAGGGCGACCAGAGCGAGCTCAACGATTTTATGGGTCAGTGTATCCAAGATGCCTATAAACAGACCTGCTTGCCTGACCCGCAGACTGCACGCGATAGTGGGTCTGCCCGTACATGGCTGTTCGAGGATGAGATGCCCTGGACCGTCGAATCGGGAAGTACGGGTCCGGCGAAGGAGTAGAGACCGCGACCACCACAAAGGTGTCTGTCCCCTTTGTGGTGGTTTGCATGTCGTGGGAACACTCAGAAAATCTTATATATAGAGACTTAGATTTATGTATAAGATCGCGCAAAGCTGGCAACAATACTTCTCGAACAACGTGAAGCCGCCCCGTAGGGCGGCCGCCCCAAGAGAGGTGATTCCATGAGAATCGATAAGCTAGCAATGACGTCGCGCGAGGCGCTGCAGACCGCCATGAGCACGGCTGCCGATGCACAGGCCGGCGCGGTGGAGCCGATCCACCTGCTGTCTGCCCTGCTCGGTGCCGGCGAGCGCAATATCTCCGTGATCATCGAGCGCATCGGTGCCGACCCGGCTCAGCTCGCACGCTCCACACAAGATGCCATCGACCATGCGCCCAAGGTGTCGGGCGAGGGTCAGCAGATGGGCCTGTCCAACGAGCTCGTTCGCGTGATCGAGAAGGCCGAGAAAAAGGCCACCAAGATGGGCGACAGCTTTGTGGTGACCGAGCATCTGCTGATGGCACTTGCCGAGGACAAGGGTGAGGCGGGTCGCGTGCTGCGTGACGCCGGCGTGACCAAGGAGCGCATCGAGCAAGTCTACGAGGAACTGCGCGGCGATGACCGCGTGACGTCTGCCGAGGACAAGACGCAGTTTGAGGCGTTGGAGCAGTACGGTCGCAACATCTGCGATCTGGCTCGCGCCGGCAAGCTCGACCCGGTCATCGGCCGTACCGACGAGATCCGTCGTACTATTCAGGTTCTGTCCCGCCGCACCAAGAACAACCCCGTGCTTATCGGCGAGCCGGGCGTCGGCAAGACGGCCATCGTCGAGGGCATTGCTCAGCGAATCGTGGCCGGCGACGTACCGAGCACCCTGCGCGACCGCGACCTCATCGAGCTCGACATGAGCGCGCTGGTCGCCGGCGCCAAGTACCGCGGCGAGTTCGAGGACCGCTTGAAGGCCGTGCTCAAGGAAGTGCAAAAATCCGAAGGCAAGGTCATCCTGTTCATCGATGAGCTCCATACCATCGTGGGCGCGGGTGCCACCGAGGGCTCCATGGACGCCGGCAACATCCTCAAACCGGCGCTCGCTCGTGGCGACCTGCACGCGATCGGCGCGACCACGCTCGACGAGTACCGCAAGTACATCGAGAAGGACGCGGCGCTCGCCCGTCGTTTCCAGACCGTGATGGTCAGCGAGCCTACCGTCGAGGACACCATTTCAATCCTGCGTGGCCTGAAGGAGAAGTACGAGATCTTCCACGGCGTACACATCACCGATAGCGCGCTCGTGGCTGCCGCCGACCTCTCCGACCGCTACATCGCCGACCGCTTCCTGCCCGACAAGGCTATCGACCTGGTCGATGAGGCCGCGAGCCGCCTGCGCATGGAACTCGACAGCATGCCGGTCGAGATCGACGCCACCACGCGTCAGCTCACCCAGCTGCAGATCGAGGAACAGGCGCTCATGAAAGAGACCGACGACGCCTCTAAGGAGCGTTTGGAGGCTCTGCGCCAAGAGATTGCCGAAGTCCAGGAAAAGCTCAACGTGCAAAAGGCCGGCTGGCTCAACCAAAAGAACGCCATCGACCACGTGCAGGAGCTTAAGGGCCAGCTTGACGCGGCCAAGAGCGAAGAGGAGCGCGCGACGCGCAACGGCGATCTGGGCCGTGCGTCCGAGCTTCGCTATTCTGTGATCCCGGGTCTGCAGCAGCAGATTCAGGATTCCGAGGCTGCGCTCGAGGCGCAAAAGCAGCAGGACGGCGAGGGCCTCAACGAACAGGTGACCTCCGACGAGATCGCCGAGGTCGTGAGCGCCTGGACCGGTGTGCCCGTGTCCAAGATGATGCAGGGCGAGCTCGACAAGTTGAAGGGCTTGGAGGGCGAGCTGCATAAGCGCGTTATCGGTCAGGACGAGGCCGTCTCCGCTGTAGCCGCGGCCGTGCGTCGCAGCCGTGCGGGTCTCTCCGACCCAGACAAGCCCATCGGCAGCTTCTTCTTCCTGGGCCCCACCGGCGTAGGCAAGACCGAGCTCGCCAAGGCGCTGGCCGAGTGCCTGTTCGATGACGAGCGCGCGCTCGTGCGTATCGACATGTCCGAGTATATGGAGAAGTTCAGCGTCCAGCGTCTGATCGGTGCGCCCCCGGGATACGTGGGCTATGACGAGGGCGGCCAGCTCACCGAGGCCGTGCGCCGTCGTCCCTACTCCGTGATCTTGCTCGACGAGATGGAGAAGGCTCATCCGGATGTCTTTAACGTGCTGCTGCAGGTGCTCGACGACGGCCGTTTGACCGACGGTCAGGGTCGCCAAGTGTCCTTCAAGAACACGATTATCATCATGACGTCCAACGTGGGCTCCAAGGCTATCGCCGATCTGTCCGGCAAGGACGAGGAGGAGATGCGCCATCAGGTTGACGGGGCCATGGCTCAAACCTTCCGCCCCGAGTTCCTCAACCGTATCGACGATATCGTGGTGTTCCATCCGCTCGGCATGGCGCAGATCGAGAAGATCGTCGACATCCAGCTCGCCGACGTCCGCGCGCGTCTGGCCAAGGAGCGCATGACGCTTGCCATCACCCCGGCGGCCAAGCAGATGCTCGCCGTGGGCGGCCTGGACCCGGTCTTTGGCGCCCGTCCGCTCAAGCGTCTGGTTCAGCGCGAGGTCGTGGATGCCATCGCCGCCGCTATCATCGACGGCACGGTGCGCGAGGGCGATCAGGTGACAGTCGATGTCGACAAGGACGGCGGCTTTACCGTCGTGTGCGATAACACGCCGGCGGCCACCTACGAGGTCCCCGACGCCGAGTAGATTTTTGGGATATGCCTTAAAATCTACCAGCCGTCTCTAAACGCCAAGGGCGGCGGATCCATTGGGTCCGCCGCCCTTTTTCGTGCGACAATCGATGATGCCGAACGGATGCGATGTAAGGAGCTATGCAGATGAAAGACGAGATCAAGACAAGCGCGCCGGCGCCCAGGCCCACGTCCAAGCCGGCGCCCAAGCCGCGCGACCCCTACATCCGTGCCGAGAACGAGGACGATGACGGCTACGATCCCTACAGCGATCGCCGCCCCGAGCGCGAGCCCCTCTTCGAAGCTGACCCCTGGCGTTAAGTAGCTCATTTGGGACGGGGCTTTTTAGCTACTTTGTTTTCGGCTAGAGGCGTTCATGCCTGCCCCCCTCGGCCGCTCGATATCCTCCGGGAGGGGCCACTAATAGAAAACTTGCTTATCCATTAATCAAGATACGCACAATCTTGCTCTCCTGCTAATCAAGAATCGTTATAATCTTGATTAGCAGGAGAGCAAGATTGGAGAATTATGGCATTCAACGACTTGGTGGCTCAAAAAATAAAGGACTTTGAGCAACAGGGGATTCCGCAGGTCTTTGAGCGCGACCTTGATCTGGGCAACCCGCAGGAGCCAAAGCGCGACAACATCGTATATGTGATTGTGGGCGCCCGTCGTTGTGGAAAGACGTATCGCCTGTATCAGGAGATGCGGCGGCTTCAGGGCCAAGGCGTCGAGCTTGACCGGATGCTATATTTCAATTTTGAGGATGAGCGCTTGCGTCCGTATGAGCCATCGCTACTAGCGGACGTGCTCGATACATTCTATGCACTATATCCTGCTGCTCGAGGCGAGGGCGCCTACCTTTTCTTTGACGAGATCCAGGAAATACCCGAATGGGGTGCGTTTCTGCGACGCGTGGTCGATACGGAGAAGGCGACCGTTTACGTGACGGGATCTTCTTCTAAGATGCTGTCCTCAGAACTTAAGAGCGAGTTCAGGGGCCGTTCTCTTGTGCGAGAGCTTTTTCCGTTGAGTTTTTCGGAATACGTCCGATATAAGACGGGGAGCGTTCCTGAGTCGAACGCGCCCTTCTCCTCAAGCGCTGCAGCGTTGCTCCGACACCATCTGGTCGGATATCTCGAGCGAGGGGGATTCATCGCGACACTTGAGCAGACGCCCGCAGACGCGATTCAGCTGCTACAGGAATATGCGTCGCGAACGGTCGCCATGGACGTCGTTGAACGTTACGACGTCAAGAACCCCCGTTTGGCCTCGCTGTTTCTGGCGCGGTGCATGGCATCTTCGGGACGAGAGCTGTCAGTGAACAAAGTGTACAACGAGTTCAAGAGCAGACAGATATCCGTCAGTCGAAATACGCTCAGCGACTTACTTGAGTATTACGAGGACGCCTACCTGCTGTTTTCGGTGCCGGAGTTCACGCGTTCGCTTGCAAATAATACGCGGTCTGCGTCTAAGGTCTACGCCGTCGATCCTGCGATGTTCGGAGCGTTCTCCCCCGCATCGGCATTGGATCATGGTCAGAGGCTCGAGACCGCGGTGTTCAATGCGCTCAGAAGAAGGACCCCCGCCGTGCGGCCCGGTTCGGTTTGCCGCCTGCTGATTAAAGATAAGAATAAAAGCCATGAGGTGGACTTTGTGGCTGGGGATGCACTGCTCATGCAGGCTTACGGCCTGATTCAGGTAAGCGTGGATATGACAAGCGAGAAAACGCGCGAGCGCGAAATTGCCGCGCTCGATGCCGCGATGGCCCAGTTTGATCTTGGCGAGTCGGTAATCGTTACCATGGATGAGCAGGCCGATATTCCATGCAAACACGGCGTGGTACATGCTGTGCCCGCATGGAAGTGGCTCCTTTCCTAATCGTCTATGGATTTGCGAGGCCAGGACTCAGGTGTCATGGTCCGCTAGTCCTGGGCCTTGATGCTCGGCAGGAGAATCTGGGCGAGGTAGTCGGTCTCGAGTTTGGTCGCGGCGTCTGCCTTGCCGTCTTTGCCGACCAGTACGTTCTTGATCTGGCTATAGGTGTAGCGGTTACCGGTCGTGAGCTCGACAAGCTCAATGGCCGTGTCCATGGGGTAGGTTGACACGGGATTCTGCGTCCGTCCGTTGATGGTCTGGGGCACCACGTACGGATAGACGGGGCCGCTGGCGTAGACGGTATAACCGTTGCCTAGATTGGCCGCACCCAAAACCGTATCGCCCTCATCGGGCGTAAAGCTCTTGCCCTCGCGCACCGCGACGAGCGTCACAATCGGCGTATCGCTGTCGCCGGCAAGATAGATGCATAGCGTGCTGCCATTTTGCCAAGTCTCGACCTTGCCGTACCACTCGACGGGGATATCGAGCTGGTAGAGGTCGGTTGCCTTGTGGCGAGCGTCAGCATCGCGGGCTGCCTGTGCCTTTTGCGCGCTCACGGCATTGACGGCGGCGTCGCGCCGCGCGGTTGCCGCCTGCTGGAGCACTTTGGCAGCCGCGGCAGAGCTCGCGCCGCCTTCCTCGGCATACTTGGCGGCGGCATCGATCTGGTCGTCGGTCACTGTGTCGGCCGAGGGCACCTTAAGTTTAAAGGTGGCTTGAGCGCGCAGGTCCTGCCCATCGCTCTTGACCGTAACCTGTGCCTTGGTGGTCGGGACGGTGTAGATGGTGCCGTCGGCCGCGATGGGGGAGGCGGCGATGGAGAGCGTGTAATCGCCGGGCAGCAGCTTAATGCCGCGACCATGCTCGTCAACGTAGAGCGTTTCGCTCACGGAGGATCCGTCAGAATCCTGGCCACTCACCTGTACGGGAATCTTGGAGCCGGAGGAACAGTCGAGCCCCGCGGCATGTACACCAATCTGCACCGACATCATCGTGTGGGCATTGGCGGCGACGATGGCAGCCTGCTCTTGCCGGTATCCGTTCCAGGCTGCGTAGCCTGCGCCGCCGGCGACAAGCGCAACGGCCACAGCGCCGGCGACCATTAGATTGCGGCGCTTGGGCGACATCTTGCGATGGCGGACCTCGGCTTCGCGTGCCGAGGGAACGGACGGCAGGGGAATATCGCCCATGGCGATGGTCTCATCGACGACAGGAGCAGAACCTAGGCCGGGGAGCTCGCGGGTCAGCGAATCCTCGGCCGGCAAGCTGTCGAGCAAGATGGTTTCCTCGCCTGTGTCGGATTCGGGCTGGTTGCCGGCCTCGCTTTCGGTGTCTTCGTGATCCACCTCATCTTCGGTAGGCTCAACGTCGCCTGCATCCTTACCATCGGACTGCCCCCCGGCTTCCGGCTCATCCTGCACATCAACGCTCGAATCGTCAAACGCAATCTCATCGAGTGAAATTCGGTCTAAGCTCTCCAAGGCCTCAGCGCAAGCTTCTGCATCTTGGGCCGCATCCTCTTGACCCATCGTCTCATCTTTCATATATCCCCCAAGCTCAATATCGGGACAACACTGTACCCAAAAACGGGAGCCCATAGAGCCGCCGTATGATTTGAAATCCGATTTTATATATGCGCATGTTTTTGAATAGATGAATAAGACGCAACGACAAAAGCCCCCGGAAAGCGAGTGAAACGCTTTCCGGGGGCTCTGCGAGACATTGGATTGAAAATCCTGGCGGGCGGGCCTATGCTCAAGTGCCAACAGCGACCAGCACGTTACTCGGCGTGCGCGTAATCAACCTTGGCGCGGCGAGCGGTAGCCTTCTCCCAATCGCTGGTGCCCTCAAAGACATCCTGCTTGTAGGGGTTGCGGCCGAGCTTCTTGGCGCGGTAGGCGATGTAGATGATCGCGGCGACGTTGGCGACCAGTGCGGCAATCGAGACCGCGGTAGCGGCGCCGGGGTCGAGCGTGGAGTGGGTCACAAAGATGGACTCTTCCTGGAAGTAGGGGAACACCTGGGCAAACATGCACCAAATGGCCAGTGTAAAGGCACGGTTCTGGATCCAGCCGCCCTTGTTCCAGATAAAGGCGGCGACGGTGGGCGCCAGCAGCAGCGCAAAGCCGCAGAACCAGGAGTGGGTGGGCAGGCAGTTGTAGGTGTAGCAGAAGTTCCAGATGTCGTAGGCGATGATGTAGACCCAGGTCATGTCGGGCCACAGCATGTCGGTCTGATCCTCGGAGGCGTAGACGCTCCACCAACCGGTCATGCAGAAGATGTTGATGATACCGGCGATGCCGTTGAACACGTTGTTCCAGCCGGCAAGCTGCGTGGCGCCCTCGGAGGTGACCCAGGTGGACTCGCCCAGGACAAAGAAGTGATAGGCGATCTCGAAGTCGGATACGACGGCGATCATGATGTTGATGGCAACGATCACAAACGGCCACGCGCGGAACCAATGCGCCTTGCCGATCTTGCCCCACTGGTACTTAATGGCAATGAAGCCCCAGCAACCGGCCAGCGCCGCGTATACCTTGGCGTAGTGGAACCAGCTGTTCTGGTACACATGGGTGGGGTTGGTGAGCGCCCACTCGGCGCCCTGTGAGACGCCGATGGCGATGGCGACGCAGTAGATGGTCATGGCAAGCGGAGCTACGCCAAAGATGATTGCCGCGCCCAGCTTGGTGCGGCGGCCGACCTCGTTGAGCACGATCAGGCCGATAAAGACCATCGCCCAGCCGACCCAGTGGATAGGGTATCGCTACCCCAGACATCGAACAGCATGCTGCTCTCCTTTCATGCGCCCGCGGCCCCTCTTCTGATCGCGGGCAGTTTGGCCAAATGTCGTCAGTTCTGGGGCTTGCGCTCCTGATACTTGGCGGTATAGCCCTCGATATGGAGCGTCGAGGCGATGATTTCCTTGACTGTCTCGTCGGGCACATCGGGGTGCGTGCGGATATACATCAGCAGCCCCATGATGAGGGTGTAGAACGTCTCGTAGACATGGTCGATGCGTAGCTCGTGATGGGCGACAAAATCCACCACGGTGGTATCGCAGATATACTGCGCCACGCGCTGGACCACGTTGTGCAAAAAGCCGCCGTAGAGCGCGCCGCTGCTCGAGGTGAGCGTGCTCGGCAACTCGTGGCCGCTCACGACCAGGCGCTTAAAGAGCGGAGCAACGGTGTCGAGTGCGCCTTCGATGTCGCCAACCGTGCGGCTGGCGTTCCACTGCTCGAGCTCGGCGATAAAGCCGTCGATTGCCTCGTCCATAACGGCGGTGACGGCGGCATCCATATCGGCAAAGTAGTGGTAGAACAGCGAACGCGTGCAGCCAGCCCGCTTGGTCACGGCCGATACCGAAAGATGGGACACACCAAGCTCGGCGCTCACGGCGCGCACAGCGGCGAGGATCTCGCGACGGCGCTCGTCGCCCGTCAGGCGTTTTGCCGCGCTATCGGATGCGGGGACGGCATCGACCACAGAGATATCTGCTGCGTTGTTGCCCATGTTTTGCCGCCTTTCATCCTCTTTTGCCTGACCGTTCGCCTAACAGTCTTGAATATTGTTGACGGTTCGTCAATACTGTTTTTGACACAATGTCAACAATAGCGGGTGAACGGCATGGGGGCATGTCGAACCCGTACAAAGAGGGGCGCCGCGGTCTCGCCGGGCTGTGGCAAGAGAAGGGACGACTATGATTCTCAACGGACCGGGGATTAGCTATACCGAGCCCGATATCGGCGCGGAGTTCGTGCCGCCGATACCGGAGCATCCGCGCGAGGCCATCGTCAAACTGTGTGAGCACTGCACCAACCGCCTGCTGCACCGCGACGAGCTGCTGGGCTACGAGTACTGGTCGTTTGCCGAGGCCGCAACCGACGAGCAGGCCGAAGTGCTCTGCAAGATGAAGATGCGCCGTCCCTATACGCTGCCCGAGATGGTCAAGCTCACCGGCATGCCCGAGGCCGATATCGAAAAAATGCTCGACGACATGAGCTACACGGGTCTACTCGAGTACAACTGGGAAAACCCCGAGCGCGCCAAGCAGTGGGTGCTGCCCATGCTGGTGCCGGGTTCCGCCGAGTTCCTCAACATGCGCGTGAGCCAGCTCGAGGAGCATCCGGTCTATGCCAAGTTCTTTGAGCAGGCGTCCAAGGGACCGCTGTCCAAGGCCACGCCGATGGTGCCGCCCGGCGGTGCCGGCATCGGCATGCATGTCATTCCGGTCGAGAAGGCCATCGATGCCGCGAGCACCTCGGTGCCGATCGAGCATATCGAGCATTGGCTCGACAAATACGAAGGTAAGTATGCCGCTAGCACCTGCAGCTGCCGCGCGAGCCGTCGCGTGATGGGAGAGGGCTGCGCCGACGACCCGGCCGATTGGTGCATCGCCGTGGGCGATATGGCCGACTACGTGGTCGAGACCGACCGCGGCCATTATGTGACGCGCGAGGAGGTCTACGACATCCTGCGCCAGGCCGAGGACAACGGCTTTGTGCACCAGATCACCAACATCGACGGTGAGAACAAAATCTTCGCCATCTGCAACTGCAACGTCAACGTGTGCTACGCCCTGCGCACTTCGCAGCTGTTCAACACGCCCAACCTGTCGCGCTCGGCCTACGTCGCCAAGGTCGAGAAGGACAAGTGCGTGGCCTGCGGTCGCTGCGTTGAGGTGTGTCCGGCCGGTGCCGCCAAACTGGGCCAGAAGCTCTGTAGCAAAAAGGCTGGCGGACAGGTGCCCGAGTATCCGCGCCAGGAGCTGCCCGATGCCACCAAGTGGGACCACACCAAGTGGTCGCCCAACTACCGCAACGACAACCGTATCGAGACGCATGAGTCCGGCACCGCTCCCTGCAAGACGGCCTGCCCCGCGCACGTTGCCGTTCAGGGCTATTTGAAGCTCGCGGCGCAGGGCCGCTATGACGAGGCGTTGGCGCTCATCAAGCGCGAGAACCCGTTGCCCGCTATCTGCGGCCGTGTGTGCAACCGCCGCTGTGAGGATGCCTGCACCCGCGGTCGCGTGGACGAGGCCGTGGCCATCGACGAGGTCAAGAAGTTTATCGCCCAGCGCGATCTGGATGCCGCGACTCGCTATGTCCCACCTGTGGTGACCCCGACGCGTGCCGGCGGCTTCGACCAGAAGATCGCCATCATCGGCGCCGGTCCGGCCGGTCTGTCCTGCGCCTTCTATCTGGCCGAGAAGGGCTACAAGCCCGTCGTGTTCGAGAAAAACGAGCGCCCGGGCGGCATGCTCACCTACGGCATTCCCAGCTTTAAGCTGCAGAAGGACGTTATCGAGGCCGAGGTCGAGGTCATTCGCCTGATGGGCGCCGAGTTCCGCTATGGCGTGGAGGTCGGTCGCGATGTGACGCTCGACGAGCTTCGCGCGCAGGGCTTTAAAGCCTTTTACGTGGCCATTGGCTGCCAGGGTGGCCGCCTTGCCGGTATTCCGGGCGAGGATGCCGAGGACGTGACCGTGGCCGTCGACTTTTTGCGCGAGGTCAACAGCGGCAAGATCGACGCGCTGCCCGGGCGCACCATCGTGGTGGGCGGCGGCAACGTGGCCATCGATGTCGCGCGCAACGCCTGCCGTCTGGGTTCCGAGCACGTTGAGATGTTCTGCCTGGAGAGCGAGGTCAAGATGCCTGCCAGCGAGGAGGAGCGTCGCGAGGCCATTGAGGACGGCGCGCACATTAGCTGCGGCTGGGGCCCCAAGGAGATTCACCTGGACGAGGCCGGTCGTGTGTGCGGTATCACCTTTAAGCGCTGCACGCGTGTCTTTGACGACGAGGGCCGTTTTGCGCCCGAGTATGACGAGAACGACTTGCGCCGTGTCGATGCCGACCGTGTCGTCATGTCGATTGGCCAGTCCATCGTGTGGGGCGACCTGCTGGCTGGCTCCAAGGTGGAGCTCGGCCGCAGCCAGGGTGCCCTTGCCGATCCGCAGACGTACCAGACCGCCGAGCCCGACATCTTTGTGGGCGGCGACGTCTACACCGGTCCCAGCTTTGCTATCGACGCCATCGCCGCCGGTCACGAGGCCGCCGTGTCCATCCATCGCTTTGTGCAGCCGGGCTCCACGCTCACCATCGGCCGCAACCAGCGCCGCTACACCGCGCTTGACCGCGACGATGTTGTGATTGAGAGCTATGACAACGCAAGCCGCGAGGTGGCACGTGTCGACCGCGAGCGCGAGAAGGCTGCGCCCTTTAGCGAGTACGTTGAGACCTTTACCGAGGAGCAGGTGCGCGCCGAGACCGCTCGCTGCTTGGGCTGCGGTGCCTCGATCGTCGACCCCAACAAGTGCATCGGCTGCGGCCTGTGCACCACCAAGTGCGCGTTTGACGCCATCCATCTGGATCGCGACCGCCCCGAGTGCTCCACGATGGTCAAATACGAGCAAAAGCTCCCCAGCCTCGGCAAGTACGCTTTGAAGCGTGCGATCAAAATCAAATTTGGGAAGAAATAAAAAACGCAACAAACAAGAGAACGGCGTAGAGAACGGTTGGACAGCGAGCGAGTCCCAGGCGTGGCGAGGTGCCTTGAAAGAGGAGGGCATAGGGCTTTTGCCCATGCCCGACGATTGAAAGGCAGATCGTCCGTCTGGGGCTCGCGCAGCGTCAAGTCGACCGCCGTTCGTTAGAACGGCGGAAGAAAAAGTGCATGAATTAGGAATCGTCTATCACATCATTCGCGATGTCGAGAATGTGGCGCGCGCCAATGGCGTGAGTCGCGTTTCGAGCGTGACGCTGCTCCTGGGCGAGGTCTCGGGCGTCGTTCCCGATCTGCTGCTTGATGCTTGGCGCTGGGCGGCAGATAAAAAGCCTATCACGCAGGGCGCGGAGCTTATTGTGGAGCCTGTCGAGGCCGTGACGCATTGCGAGGCGTGCGGCTGCGACTACGCGACGGTCGAGCACGGCAAGACCTGCCCCCATTGCGGTAGCGGCGAGACCTATCTGCTGCAGGGCCAGGAGGTCATGATCAAGCAGATCGAGACCCCCGACGAGGACCCGACAGACGCTGCCCCCGACGGCCTATCCGATGCCCCCGATGCCGTCGACGCCGCCAACCCCCTCCACATCGCCTAACTTAGTCGTTGGGGACGTTCTTAAACGACTAGTCATTAAAGAACGTCCCTAACGACTACTTTGCTAGAGCATATTTCTTACCATTAGTCAAGCACCATCTGTTTAAACGAAATAGCCTCAACGCGAGCACATTTGTGTCTGTTTAAAACCGGCAATAATGAACAGCGTGCTCAATTCGGTCATGTAAATAGATCAGCTATCAATCCTCAGCAGCAAATCAGCCAAAATACTGGAATGTAATCAGCTTGTAACAAAACAAGACGTTTAAACAAATAATGCTACCTTTTGCAGTTTTTCAAACAATTCTGCTGTATTTGCAGCTATACTCCATAACTGTCGTGTAGGAATTACGTAGACAAAAAGGAGGTTATGTGATGGTAAGTATTGTTCTTGCTAGCCATGGTGACTTGGCGGCTGGAATCAAGCAGACGGGCTCGATGGTCTTTGGCGATCAGCCGTCTGTTGCCGTGGTCTCGCTCGAGCCGAGCATGGGCCCCGACGACTTCCGTGCCAAGGTCGAGGAGGCAATCGCTTCCTTCGAGGACCAGGAGCAGGTGCTCTTCCTCGTTGATCTGTGGGGCGGCACGCCGTTCAACCAGATCAGCGGGCTCATCGAGGGCCACGATTCCTGGGCTATCGTCACCGGTGTCAACCTGCCTATGCTCATCGAGGCATATTCGCAGCGCTTTGACGCAAAGAACACTGCACATGCGATCGCAAAACATCTCGTGACTGAGGCTAAGGCCGGCGTGCGCGTCAAGCCCGAGTCTCTGGAGCCCGAGGAGAAGAAGCCGGCTGCGGCCGCCGCTGCTCCTGCGGGTGCCATTCCTCCGGGAACGGTGATCGGCGACGGGCACATCAAGATCGCCCACGTCCGTATCGACACGCGCCTGCTGCATGGTCAGGTGGCCACCACGTGGACCAAGCAGATCAACCCCAACCGCATCATCGTGGTCTCCGACGGCGTTGCTCACGACGAGCTCCGCAAGACCATGATCGAGCAGGCTGCCCCTCCGGGAGTCCACGCCAACGTCGTGCCTATCAAGAAGATGGCCGAGGTTGTCAAGGACACGCGCTTTGGCGACACCAAGGCGATGCTGCTGTTCGAGAACCCGCAGGATCTGCTCAGGGCCATCGAGGCCGGCGTCGACATCAAGGAAGCCAACATCGGTTCCATGGCCCACTCCAAGGGCAAGGTCGTCGTCACTAACGCTGTCGCTATGGGCGATGACGATGTCAAGACCATCGAGGCTCTCAAGGCCAAGGGCGTCAAGTTCGAGGTCCGCAAGGTTCCTTCGGATTCCTCCGAGGATCTCGACGCCATGTTGAAGAAAGCTAAGGCCGAACTGGCCGCTCAAGCATAGTAAAGGAGGGTCCGATACATGTCTGCAATCACTATTCTGCTTGTTGCGATTGTCGCGTTGCTTGCCGGTATGGAAGGCATTCTGGATGAGTTCCAGTTCCATCAGCCGCTCGTGGCATGCACGCTTATCGGTCTCGTAACCGGTCACCTTCAGGAGGGCATCCTCCTGGGCGGTTCGCTCCAGATGATGGCCCTTGGCTGGGCTAACGTCGGCGCCGCCGTCGCGCCTGACGCCGCTCTGGCCTCGGTCGCTTCTTCGATCATCATGGTGCTCGCCCTCAACGGTGGCGCCACCGATTCGGCCAAGGCCGTTACCGCCGCCATCGCCGTCGCCGTCCCGCTGTCGGTCGCTGGTCTGTTCCTGACCATGATCTGCCGTACCCTGGCTACCGCTATGGTTCACGCCATGGACGCCTGCGCCGAGAAGGGCGACTTCGCCGGCATCGAGCGTTGGCAGTACGCCGGCATCCTCATGCAGGGTGTTCGTATCGCCATCCCGGCAGTACTTCTGTGCATCATCCCGGCCGAGGCCGTTACCAACGCGCTTAACGCTATGCCCGATTGGCTGTCCGGCGGCATGGCTGTCGGCGGCGGCATGGTCGCTTCCGTCGGTTACGCCATGGTCATCAACATGATGGCCACCAAGGAGACCTGGCCGTTCTTCATCCTCGGCTTTGTCCTTGCTGCCATCCCTCAGCTCACGCTGATCGCCCTTGGCCTCATCGGCATCTCCCTTGCCCTCATCTACCTTGGCCTTAAGGATCTGGCCAAGCAGGGTGGCGGCATGGGCGGTGGCTCCGGTGACCCGCTCGGCGACATTCTGAACGATTACGAGTAGGAGGGGAGTGATACATATGGCAGAGAACAAGATTCAGCTCACCAAGGCTGACCGTAAGAAGGTTTGCTTCCGTCATCAGTTCCTTCAGGGCTCGTGGAACTACGAGCGTATGCAGAACGGCGGCTGGTGCTTCGCAATGATCCCTGCGATCAAGAAGCTCTACACCAGCAAGGATGACCAGATTGCCGCTCTTAAGCGCCACCTGGAGTTCTATAACACCCACCCCTATGTTTCCGCCCCCGTCATTGGCGTTACCCTCGCCCTCGAGGAGGAGCGCGCCAACGGTGCTCCGATTGACGACGTCGCCATTCAGGGCGTCAAGGTCGGTATGATGGGCCCGCTCGCCGGCGTCGGCGACCCCGCCTTCTGGTTCACCCTTCGCCCGATTCTGGGTGCACTGGGCGCTTCCCTGGCCCTGTCCGGCAGCATCGCCGGTCCGCTGCTGTTCTTCTTCGCGTGGAACATCATCCGTTACGCCTTCCTGTGGTACACGCAGGAGTTTGGCTACAAGGTCGGCTCCTCCATCGCCAAGGACCTCTCCGGCGGTCTGATGGGCAAGGTCACCGAGGGTGCTTCCATCCTGGGTATGTTCATCATCGGCGCCCTGGTCGAGCGCTGGGTGTCCATCTCCTTCACCCCGGTCGTCTCCAAGGTCACGCAGTCCGCTGGCGCCTATATCGACTGGGCCAACCTGCCCGCCGGTTCTGAGGGCATCAAGCAGGCATTGACGATGTACAGCTCTGTCGGTGCCAACGCACTCGACCCGGTGAAGGTCACCACGCTTCAGGCCAACCTCGATCAGCTCATCCCCGGCCTTGCCGCCGTGTGCCTGACCCTTCTGGTCTGCAAGCTCCTCAAGAAGAAGGTCAGCCCGATCGTCATCATCCTGGCTCTCTTCGCCGTCGGCATCATCGGTCGCGTCTGCGGCTTCATGTAAGCACGCTTCGGCTTAAGACCGAGAGTTGCTAGGCAAGGGCTTTTGAGCCATTGAAACGGACCGCACCCGGTGGGTACACTGGATGCGGTCCGATTGTTTTATTTGGAGGGCGAGGCGCGTATGGCGCAATCTCAGAACAGCACGGTCGATCTGGCAACGCCGGCAACCTGCCTGATGGGGCTTACCAGTCACGGTAACGTGATGGTGGGCAATAAGGCGTTTGAGTACTATAACGAGCGCAATCCCGAGGATTATATCCAAATCCCGTGGGACGAGGTCGACTATATTGCCGCCGAGGTTTTGCGCGGCACCAAGAAGATTACGCGTTTTGCCATCTTTACCAAAGAGAATGGCCACTTTACGTTTTCGACGCGCAATGACAAGGAAACGCTTCGCGCGGTGCGTAAGTACATTGACGAGGACAAGCTCGTTCGTTCGCCCGACTTTATCGATGTGACGGCCAAGGGCGCCAAGAGCATCCCCTCCGTCATCAAGAACCTTTTCCACAAAGGCAACTAGCCATTAAAGAGCGCCCCCCTAAAGTGGGACGCGGTTTCCCATGAGGCTCGATCGGGAAAGTGCATCCCGGTTCGAGTGCCGATTGCGGGATGTAGTTTCCGGAACGGGCCCGTTTGGGAAACCGTGTCCCGTTTCGAGTCGAAATTCTGGGACACAGTTTCCCAGCGAGGTCCCATGGGGAAAGTCTGACCCAGAATTTGCCTGGATAGTGGGACGCACTTTCCGGAGGGCTGTTCCACCGCAACTTCGAAGAGTGGCTACACGCTGCATCACAACGTGTAAATCTGCTACACTAGTACAACATGCCTCCGTAGCTCAGGGGATAGAGCACCGCTCTCCTAAAGCGGGTGTCGACGGTTCGAATCCGCCCGGGGGCACCAGAGATTTGTCGAGCCCGGTACACCGCCACGGTACCGGGCTCTTCTGGTTCATGTCATGTCAAAAACGAAGCGCCCGCTTGCTGGGGGAGCAAGCGGGCGCCTGTGAGCGAATATGTTTGCGGCGGGAGCCGTAATGGGCGGTGGGGCGGCGACTAGTTGGTCGTACCAGAATCGTCGCCCGTGCTCGTGCCCGAGCCAGAGCCCGAACCCGAGCCAGAAATCGAAACCGTCAGCGTAATCGTGTTGTCGGTGGACTGCTTGCCGGTGGGGGAGACGCCCGTAACGGTGGCGTTTTCGTTGCCGCTCACGGGGTTGCCGTTCTGGTCGCAGAACGCGATGTTGTAGAACCCGGCGTTGTTGAGCGCGGTGACGGCGGCGGAGATGCTCTTGCCGTACAGGTTACCCGGAACGCTGGCCTTGCCGGACTTCTTGGCAATGACGACGGTAATCGTGGCGCCGGGCTTCTGCTTGCCGCTGGGGTTCCAGCTGATCACGGTTCCCTCGGTAACTGAGTCGTTCTCCTGGTAGCTCACGTCGACGCCAAAGCCTGCCATATCGAGGGCGTTGCGCGCCTGGGCCTCGGTCATGTCGGTCAGGTCGGGGACGGACGTGGTATCCGGGCCGCTGGAGACCTTGTACGAGATGGTCGTGCCCTTCGCGACTTCCTTACCGGCTTCGGTGCCCTGCTCAAAGACCTGGCCCTCATCGGCCTCGTTGGCCTCCTCGGAGGCGTTGCCCTTCAGGCCAACGCTTGCCAGCGCGGCTTCTGCCTGGTCCTTGGTCAGGCCGACAAGCCGGGGAACCTCAACCTTCTCGGAGGGCTTGGGGCCCTTGGAGATTACCAGGTTCACCTTAGTGCCCTTGGCCTTCTTGGTGTTGCCGTTGGGCGTCTGCTCGGCGACCTTGCCCTCGTCGACATCGTCGTTGTAGCTTTGGTCGATGGTGCCGACCTCGAGGCCGGCTTCCTTGATCAGTTCGACGGCAGTCTGCTGGTCCTTGCCCAGTACATCGGGAACGGTGACCTGCTCGCCGCCAAAGAGTCCTGTGGCAAAGGCCACCACGATGCCGATGACGGCAACGGCTGCCACCACGGCGGCGATGATCTTGTTCTTGTTGGATTTGGGCTTTTCGACCTCGTAGGAGCCGGTGGAACCCGAAACCGAGCTACGGGCGGTATTCTGGCCGCTCACGCCCGAGACGGGACGCACCATGGCGCGCGTCTGATCGGAAAGCTCGCGAGTCTTGGTGGCGCCAAGCTCGCCGGGGGCACCGATGATGCGCGTGGGCTCCGAGATGTTGACGGCACGACCGGACAGGTAGCTGTTGAGCACCTGACGCAGCTCGTCAGCGGTCTGGAAGCGGTTTGCCGGGTCCTTCTCCATGCACTTGAGGATGATGCGCTCAAGGTCGGCGTCGACACCGGAGTTGATCTGGCTCGGCGGAATAGGCAGCTCGTTGACCTGCTTGAGTGCGACCGAGATGGCGTCATCACCGTCAAAGGGCACGCGGCCGGTGGCGCACTCGTACATCACGACGCCCAGCGAGTAGATATCCGAGGTGGGGCCGAGGTCCTGACCGCGGGTCTGCTCGGGGCTGACGTAGTGGGCGGTTCCCAGCACGTTGTTGTCTTGCGTGAGGTGGCTGTTCTTGGCGCGCGCGATGCCAAAGTCCATCACCTTGATGTTGCCGTCGGGCAGCACCATGATGTTCTGCGGCTTAATGTCGCGGTGGATGATCTCATGCTTGTGAGCGACCGAAAGCGCGGAGCTGATCTGCGAGCCGATCTGGGCGACCTTCTTGGGGTCGAGGGCGCCGTGGCTCTTGATGCCGCTCTTAAGGTCGGTACCGCGCAGGTACTCCATGACGATGTAATAGGTGTCGCCGTCCTTGCCCCAATCGTAGACGCCCACGATATAGGGGGAGGACAGGCCGGCAGCTGCCTGGGCTTCCTGCTTAAAGCGGGCGGCGAAGGTGGCGTCGCCGGCATACTGCGGCAGCATGATCTTGACGGCAACCGTGCGGTCGAGGACCTGATCCTGTGCGCGGTAGACGGTCGCCATGCCGCCCGTTCCCACCTTATCCTTGAGGAGGTATCTTCCCCCGAGGACCCTCTGTTCCATTCCTGCTCCTAACATAACTATTCGCTCAACGATGTGTGTAGTACCAAATGTGTGGCCGCTGGGGCCGCGTGGCGCGTAGCCGCTAGCTCATCGGCCGTGGCGCATCCCAAGTATCCGCTTTGATCACGGGCATCACGCTCCCTGTGCGGCGAGCGCCGCGGTCAGGACGATACCGGCAATCTTAGCCGCCTTGACGTCGTGTTTGTCGTAATCCTCCAGGGCCACCGAGATGGCAACCGTGGGTGAATCGTAAGGTGCAAAGCCAACAAACGTAGAGTTGACGTTGGCGCCGCCGGTCTCGGGCGAACCGGTCTTGCCGGCAACCTTGACGCCCGGAATCTGGGCATCGGTGCCGGTACCGGACTGGACGACGGCGAGCATAGCCTGCTTGACCTGGTCGGCCGTGGCAGAGCTGACAGCCTGGCCCAGAGAGCGGGACTGCGTGGTCTTAACCACGGTTCCGTCCGGGGCGAGTATCTGGGACACAAAGAACGGGTCCATGACCACGCCGCTGTTGGCGATAGCGGCGGCGATCACGCAATTCTGCATAACGGTGGTCTGCGGGCCAGGCGTGTGGTCCATGCCGACGGGCTGGCCGGCGCCTGCCCAAGCGGTCTCCCACTCGGTCATAAGCGACGGGTCGGCCATGATGGAGGCGGCGGAGGTCAGATCTTGGCCGAGCTTTTGGCCGCAGCCAAAGGCGTTGGCAAACTGGACGAGCGAGCTGGCGCCAATCTCGTTTGCCACCTGGCCAAAGACGACGTTGGACGACACGGCAAAGGCCTGCTGCAGGCTGATGGTGCCGTAGCTTTCGTTGGCATAGTTGGTGACCGGCGCGTTGCCGATGTCCATGGAGCCGGGCGCCTGGTACGTGCTGGTAAGGCTAGCGGTGCCGGTTTCGAGTGCCGCGGAGAGCGTGACGACCTTAAAGGTCGAGCCCGGGGTGTACAGCGCGTCCATGGCACGGTTGTACATGGAGCCGTCCTCGCCGCCGCCCGACTGGAGCAGCGCATCGATATTGGTGTTGTCGTAGGTGGGCGAGCTCGCGCACGCAAGGACCGCACCGGTGCGCGGATCCATGACCACCACAGCGCCCTTAAAGCCCTTGAGCGCCTGCTCGGCAGCCGTCTGGATGCGCGAGTCGATGGTGAGCTTGACGGTATTGCCCGGCTGCGTCTGCCCCGCGAGCGACGCGATGGCGTTGTTCCAGCTGGAGTAATCCTTGGAGCCGGTGAGCGTATCGTTCATGACGCTCTCGATGCCAGCGGTGCCATACTGCTGGCTCACGTAGCCCACCACGTGCGCGGCCATATTGCCGTTGGGGTAGGAGCGGGCGTAGGTGCCGTCCTCCTGCTGCAGCGACTCGGCCAGCGTCACGCCGTCGGACGTGATGATGGAGCCACGCTGGATGTACTTGGAGCGGGCGATGGTGTGGTTGTTGGTCGGCATGTCCTGGTAGTCCTTGGCCTTAATGACCTGGACATAGGTGAGGTTGCCGATAAGGATGGCGAACAGCGCCGTAAAGGCGAGCACCGCACGGGTTAGACGGTTGGCGAGCGCAACGCGGCCGAGCACACCGGATTCAGGCGTGTCGAGCAGGCGACGGCGCATGCGCGAGCCGACGGAATGGCTGCCGCTGCCGTAGGAAGACGAGGTGGCAAAGCGCGTGCCCGTCGGGGCGGCGGCAGATGCGACCTGATCATCGGTGATGGCGGCCATGGTGCCGGTGCCGGTAAGCTCGGCCTCGCGTCCGGTCGCCTCGTCACCGGCGCGCAGCAGGAGCGCGACGATGATAAAGCTTGCCAGCAGCGAGGAGCCGCCCTGGCTCATAAAGGGCAGGGTGACGCCGGTCAGCGGGATCAGGCGGGTTACGCCGCCCACGATCAAAAAGGCCTGGAAGCTGATGGCTGCCGTAAGACCGGTGGCGCTAAAGGCGGCAAGGTCGGATTTAGCGCGGGCAGCCGTGGTGAGGCCACGCACGGCAAAAAGCATAAACAGGATGAGCACGGCGCCGCCGCCCAAAAGGCCCATCTCCTCGCCGATAGCCGAAAAGATAAAGTCGGACTCGACGACGGGGATGTTGTTGGCCATGCCGTTGCCGATGCCAACACCGACCAGGCCGCCATCGGCAAGCGAGAAGAGCGACTGGACGATCTGGTAGCCCTGGCCCTGGGCGTCCTTAAACGGATCGACCCAAACCTGGAAACGCACCTGAACGTGAGACAGGAACTTGTAGGCGCCCACAGCTCCAACGGCTAAGAGCGCAAGGCCGATAACGACATACGAAAAGCGCCCCGTGGCAACGTAGAGCATCAGCAAGAAGATGGTGTAGAACAGCACGGCCGAACCCAGGTCGCGTTCGAAGACGACGACGAGCAGGCACACACCCCACACGGCAAACAGCGGCAGCAGCAGTCGCAGGCGAGGGATCTTAAAGCCCAGGATCTTGCGGTTGGAGATGGAGAGCAGCTCGCGGTTCTCGGCCAGGTACCCGGCCAGGAACAGCACGATAAAGACCTTGGCGAACTCGCCAGGCTGGATGGTAAAGCCCGCGATGCGAATCCACAGCTTGGAGCCCGAGATCGTGGTGCCGATAAAGATGGGCAGCATCAGCAGGATGATGCCGATGATGCCAAAGGTGTACTTGTAGCGCATGACCACGTCGAGGTTTTTGACCAGTGCGAGCGTTCCCACCATCAGGGCCACCGAGACAAACAGGATGATGAGCTGTGAGATGGCGAGAGCGGGGGCGAGGCGTGTCACGAACGTGATGCCGATGCCCGAAAGTATAAATACGATGGGTAGGATGGCGGGGTCGGCGCCGGGCGCCAAGATGCGCACGGCGATATGTGCCGCGGCGAAGGCGGCAAAGAGGCCGATCGGCACGGCGAGCGTCTCAAAGGAGATGGCGGCGCCCGCGGTGAGCACGTACATCGCATACAGCAGGATGACGGGGAACGCCGAGGCGATGAGCAAGAGCAGTTCGGTGTTGCGGCGACTCATAAGCGGCACTCCCTTTCTAATTCTTATCGGAGGCTTCGGCCTCGGCGGACTGTTCGGCGGTTTTCTCGGAATCTGATTCGGAGGTCGATCTCTGGTCGGTGTTGTCGCGAATCGTTTGCGCGTCGATCACCTGGCGGGTCTGCTCCTCGTCGATCTGGTGGCGGTACTTGGATATCGTGTCCTGCGCATCGTCGACACTTGTTTGCGGAATACCCGCCTTGAGGCGGTTTTGCGTGTCTTCGGGCAGGTCGGACAGCTTGATACTGGTTTCGCTTTCGAGCCAGTGAAGCTTGAGTCCGAGCGGCTTGCCGGGAAGGCCGCGCCAGACGGCGACATTGCCCTGGTAGGTACCCAGGTAGTACGAGCCGGTGACACCCGTGTAGGCCCAGATGGCAGCCGCCAGCACCAAGACGAGACCTAAGACGACGCCGATGGTGACGTTGCGGCGACGCACGCGTTGCGCCTCGCGCATAACGCCATCGTCAACCAGGTCAACGACTACTACGGTCACGTTGTCGTGGCCGCCGGCGGCAAGCGCCGCGTCCACTAGGTTGTCAACGCAGATTTGCGCGGTTGAGGACTGCGTGGCGATGTTCTCGATATCGCTATCGGGAATCATGCTCGAAAGGCCGTCAGAGCACAGTATCAGGCGGTCGCCTTCCTCGATATGCAGAGTGAAGTGGTCGGCATACATGGCGGGGTCTGAGCCCAGCGCACGGGTGATGACCGAACGGTTGGGGTGGACGCGAGCCTCGTCTGCCGTGATCTCGCCGGCGTCCACGAGCTCCTCCACGTAGGAGTGGTCGCGGGTCACGCGGATGAGCGTGCCCTCGTGGAGCAGGTAGGCGCGAGAGTCGCCCACGTGGGCGATGGCGAGCGTGTCGTTTTCGATATAGGCGCAAGTGGCTGTGCAGCCCATGCCGGGCTTGCCTAGGCCGTTCAGGGCCGCCTCGATTACGGCGGCGTTAGCTGCCTCGACGGCTGCCGCCAGGCGTGCTGCGTCGGCGGACTGCGGGGCCGTCTTGGCAATAGTCTCGACGGCGATGGAAGAGGCTACCTCGCCGGCGGCGTGACCGCCCATGCCGTCGCATACGCAAAAGAGCGGCGACTGCACCAGGTAGGAATCCTCATTGTGCGGGCGCACACAGCCAACGTCGGAGCGGGCACCCCACATGAGTTGCGTGGTGGTGCCGGCATCATAGGTCGAGTCGGTCTCGATGCGCTCCTCGGTCAGGGGCTCAAAGCTCATGGTCGAGCCGGGGTCTTTGAGCTTGGCTTCAACGGCGGCTACGTCGATCTCGGCTGTGTCACCGGGAGAGACGGTGTCGGTCTCGGCGTTTGATTCGGAATCGCCGGTGTCCGGGGAGTCGGGCTCCTCGGACACGCGGGCGGTCGACTCGTCGTCTTGCGGGCTGACGTCTATAGGCTCGGGCGCCGGCGTAGACACGGGCGCAACCTCGGATGCCGGGGCTATGGGAAACGCCGGCGCGGCGGGCTCGGGTGCCGCAAACACCGCAGCGCTCTCGTTGATTGCCGCGGCGACAGGCTCTGCAAAGTGAGCTGGCGCCGGGGTTGCTTCGGGCGCTGTGGGCTGTTCCGCGGCATGTGCGCCGATGGGCGCCGCTACGGTATCCTCTTCGTCCTCGTTATCGGCGAGATCCGAAATATCATGCGTTACATGCGAAAGAGGCAGGGAGAACACGGTGTCCTCGGGTTCCACGGGTGCGGAGCCCGCCGGAGCGGCGTGGGCCGGCGCAGCTGTGGCGGCAGCCGGTGCCTCGGTCATAGTCGCGGACTTGTTCTCCTCGTCGATCATCGACGGTTCACCTTCATGACCACGTCGCCAATCTGGACTTCGTCGCCCTCGCGCAGCGTTGCGGGCTCCACAAGCTGGCGGCCGTTGACGAGCGTGCCGTTAAGCGAGTTGAGGTCTTCGATGATGAGCGCCGGGCCCTGCAGCGAAAAGCGCGCATGCGAGGCCGAGACGAACGGTTCGTTGATGCAGATGTCCGAAGATGGCGAGCGACCGACGATGACGGGGCCGAGCATGTCTACGTGGATGCCGCGGATACCGCGCGGACCCTTGTCCACATCGATCGTCCAGATAGCCGAGTCGCGGCGCTGTCCGCGCACAAGTCCCACGCCGGTCTTCATGACGGCGAACAGGAAGATATAGAGCAGGGCGACCAGGACGATGCGGCCTGCAAAAAGGACGATATCGATGTTCATAAGAGACTATCCCCTAAATTCAAAGGTGCTCAGGCCAAACGTCAGCAGATCGCCGTTGCGCAGCGGGCAGCGCGTAATGCGGCGGTTGTTGACGAGCGTGCCGTTGGTGGAATTGAGGTCCTCGATCGACCAATCCGAGCCCGTAAAGGTGAGCTGGGCGTGGCGGCGCGACACGTTGGGGTCGCGCAGGGCAATATCGGAAACCGAGCGCTCGCGACCGATAGTCACCTGTGCGGAGGTGATGCTATGGCTCTCGCCGCTCACGACGTCGACGAGCTGGGCGAGCGGGCGCTGCGGGGCGCGAGTGCTCGCCATGTTGGAGGCGATGCCGGCTGCGGCGCCTAGGCCCACGGCGGCACCGGTCGCGGCGGCTCCGCCCATGCCGGCAAGCGCGTCGCGCGAGACGGTCTGCGGCACCGGGATGGGTGCTGCGGCGGGGTCGGGGACGCTAGGCGCGAAGGGGTCTGCCACGGCAAGCGGGTCGGGAGCGGCGGCGCGAGGCGTCGGCTGCTGCTGGGGCATGGCGGCGGGGCGCTGCTGCTGCGGGGCAGCAAACTGCTGCTGGCCGGCGCGCGGGGCGCTGGCGGCACGGCTTGCCGCGGAGTTGTTTTGGCCCAGACCGTTTTGATAGGCGCGCTCTTCTTCGTACAGGCGGCCGAGCGTGGGGGCATCGACGTTCTCGGCAAAGACCGAGAACTTGCCGGCGCGCAGCTGCGGATCGATCATAAAGCGCACGAGGGGCTCGCCGACAAAGACATAGCGGCGCTTTTCGGCCTGCGCCTTCACAAACTCGCGGACCTCGCGCGAAAGCTCGGGGTAGAACGGGGCGAGCATGGGATCGTCGTCGGCGGCGATCAGGATGGTATAGAGTGCCGGCGCCGTGTTGACGCCGTTGATCACCAGAGTCTGATCCTCCATGTCGCGAGCGGCCTGCTTGGCAAGCTTCTTAAAGGAGAACGGGGCACGGGTGGCACCGAAGATGCCGGCCACGTGGTCCTCGAAGATGTTCAGGAAGTTCACGAAAGATCACTCTCCGTATAGGTTCTTTGGTATCCGAGCAAATATAGGCATATCCCAACGATTATAGAGGATAGGGTTCCCGCAACCGCCGCCTTGGCGACGACCGCGGCTGCAAGGCTGGCAATTTCCATATGGTGTGCAAGACAGGACGCCGCTGCGCAGCCGATGCCGGCGACAGCGATGGCGGCGATTACGGCAAGGTTTGAGCCCTGATCGGCACGCTTGGCATGGGCGTTGAGCAGCGCAGATGACGCCGCGGCAGTTGCCGCTACCAGCACAAAGGCAGCCCAAAGGAGTGGGTCTCCCAGCGCTGCGGCAACGTTACCGAGCCCCAGCACGCCTCCGGCTGAAAGCGCGACCGTGGCCAGACGGGAAAAAAGTGCGCCCATGCCCGTTGCCGCGGCGGCGCTTGCCGGGCCGAGCCAAAATGACGCGACGCCGGCGGTGACCCCAGCTGCCAGGAAGGTATTGCCGGTCAGACAGCCAAGCGCGAGTGCACAGGTGAGTGCGGCGCTCGCGGCAGCCTCGGTGCGACCCCAGGCGATCCACCAACCGGACATGGCGGCGGCAAAGATCACCGCGACGGGCAACATCGACAGGACGCCCTGTGCCTGCATGGTGGCGTTTGCCATGAGCACCAAAAAGCCCACAGCCGAGATGGCCGAGCCAATCTGGGGGGCCAGGCCGGCCGCCGCTCCGATCGCGATAGCCGCAATGACCAGGCCGGGAAGCGCCGCGACGCCGGCCGTCTGCATCAGCAAAAAGCTAAAGGCGCCGCACGTTAGCGCCGAGATAGCGTGCATGGCGTAGTCGCGCGCATGGCTCCAGCGCGTGCCTGCCCAGCCGAGTGCGGGGTCGACTTCGATGGTGTCGTCCTCGTAGTGCGACGGCTCGATATCGTCGAGCTCCTGCTCGTCATCCGAAAGTTCGCCAACCATTTGCTCCAGGCTGCGACGGCCTTCGCGCACGCTGCCCAGACCGGCAAGGAGCTGGTCGCAAAATGCCTCGATGCTGTTGGGGCGGTCCTGCGGCATGGGGGAGAGCGCGCTCATGAGCGCGGCCTCGGCTCCCGGGGGAAAGTGTGGTATCAGCTCGCTGGGATAGGTGGCGCCGCCGATGATGCGGCCGAGCGAGTCGGCGGGCGTGGCCGCCATAAAAGGAGCGCTGCCGCACAGGCCCTCGTAGATCACACAGGCGAGGGCAAAGACATCGGCGCGCTCGTCGACCGTGCCGGTCTCGATATCGAGCTGCTCGGGCGGCATGTAGCCGATGGTGCCGCCGCGTGAGCCGCCAAAGCCACCGGCGGACGACAGCCGCGCCATGCCAAAGTCGGTGAGCTTTACATTGCCCGAGTGGTCGATGAGCACGTTGGCGGGCTTAATGTCCAGGTGGAGTACGCCATTACTGTGGGCGAAGGTGAGCGCCTGGCCCAGGGCATCGGCAATGGCCGCGGCCTCGTCAAAGGTAAGTGAGTGGCCGTCCGCGCGGTGCAAAAACTCGGCCAGCGACATGCCATCGACATATTCCATAACCAGGTAGGCATAGGCTGTGTCGTGCGTAAAGTCGATGACCTGCACGATGTTGGGATGTTGAAGCATGGCGGCAGTGTGCGCCTCGCGCAGGACATCCATGATGTCGCTAGCGGGCATGCCGGCACCGTTGATAAGGGGGATGCGTTTAATGGCGACGCGGCGGCGCAGGTGCGTGTCGCGGCAAATCTCGATGGAGCCAAAACCGCCGGTCGCAAGTGTCTCGAGCGGCTGGTACCGCTTGAGCAGCTCGCGAGAGCTGGTGCCCTCCAAAGGAACGTCCGGCGAGAACCGGGCGGTATGTTGCGAGAAAAGCGGCATGGCCAACCCTCGTGCGTTTAAAGTTCGTTTGCGAGTGGCGGGCGCGGAGCCGAGCCGTTCGCGGTGGCATAGATGCTGCTAGTGTAGCACGCTCGGGTGCATGGGGAGGATAGCGGGATGCGAGGTTGCCTGTCTGGCTTGGCCTTAGCGCTTCTTCTTGTTCTTCTTCTGCTTGCGCTTGGTCTCCTGGGGCTTGTCGCCCTGCTTGGCCTCGGCGGCGGCCTTCTCGGCCTTCATTTTCTTCTTCTTGGTCTCGATGCGGAGTTTTTTGTTGATGCGCGCCTTAAGGAAGGCGCCAAACTGCTCGGCATCGCCGCGGATAAAGGTGTCCTTAGGGATCGTCACGCCCTGGTCGGCGAACATGGCCACAAAGATGCGCTCGCCGTCGAGCACGTGGTCGAGCTTCTCAAACGGGAAGAACTGCGACTTGCCGCTCTTGCCCCAGACCATCAGGCCGTCCTCGTTGGCGGCGACGCGGCGGTAGCGGCCGCCCATGGACTCGTCTGCCTCGACGGCATCGATAAAGTCGCGCGCGAGCGTATGGTGCAGATTTTTGCTCCACCAGGCCAAAAAGGCGCCGAACACGATCAGCACGACGCCGAACTTGATCCAGCTGCCGCCGGCCACCAGCATGCCGATGCCGATGAGCACGGCAATCGCGGCGGCGACGTACAGGGAGCCACGGCGCCTGGGCGAGGCGACCAGGCGGGCGAAGTCGGTGACGAGGTCGTTTTCGTACTGATGCTCGTTGAGGTACAGAATGCCGTCGTCGGCTGCGGCCTGCTCCTCGAGCGCGACCTCGACCTGGTCGGCTGCTTCGGAGGGAACGAGGTTGCTCTCTGCGTCTGCCATGCTCTTTGGACTCCTATCGCGGCGGGCTCGCCGTACGGGTTATTATGGAATGCAGTATGCCGTGCGACCGCATGGCCGCCGCGGCAACAAGACTCAGTATACCCGGGGGAGCACCCATGGAATCGTTGTACCGAAAGTATCGCCCGCTCACCTTTGACTCCGTGGTGGGCCAGCAGCATATCGTCTCGACGCTCGAGCACGCCATCACCGAGGGGCGCCTGTCCCACGCCTACCTGTTCTGCGGACCGCGCGGCACGGGCAAGACCACCATGGCGCGCATTCTGGCCAAGGCGCTGCTGTGCCGCAATGCCGAGGCGGCGCGCGCCGAGGGTGCAAGCGGCTGCATGCCCGACGGTACTTGCGAGGAGTGCGAGCTCATTGCCGAGGGTAACCACCCCGATGTCTACGAGCTCGATGCCGCCTCCCGCACGGGCGTGGACAATGTGCGCGAGGAAATCATCAACTCCGTCAACTTTGCCCCGGTGCGCGGCAAGTACAAGATCTATATCATCGACGAGGTCCACATGCTCACGACGGCGGCGTTCAACGCGCTGCTCAAGACGCTCGAGGAGCCGCCGGCACACGTGATCTTTGTGCTGTGCACCACCGACCCGCAAAAGATTCTGGAGACCATCCTCTCGCGCTGCCAGCGTTTCGATTTCCATCGCATCGGCAACGAGGATATCGAGCGTCGCCTGGCATACGTGTGCGAGCAGGAGGGCTTCGATTACGACGATGAGGCGCTGGCTATCGTGGCGCGCCATGCCAAGGGCGGTATGCGCGACGCGCTGTCCACGCTGGAGCAGCTGAGCGTCTTTGGCAACGGTTCTGTGCATGCGGACGACGCCCGCTCGCTTTTAGGCGAGGTTTCGGACCAGATTCTGGGCGAGTTTTCCCGCGCCATTGCCGATCGCGATGTTGCCGAGCTCTATGGACTGATCCGTGCGCAGGTCGAGGAAGGAAACGACCTGCTGGAGCTGACGCGCGACCTGGTGGCGCATGTGCGTGACGTGTACGTTGCCTGCGTTGCCGGTGCCCGTGCCGAGCTGTTTGAGGGCGGCTCCGAGCAGGCCGAGGCGCTTGCTGCCGAGGCCGCTGCCTTTGGCGAGCATCCTGCCGACCGCCTGGCCCGTGTGCTGACGGTGCTCGACGATGCCGCACTGGAGATGAGGGGCGCGAGCGACGTGCGCCTGGTGCTCGAGATCGCCTGCACGCGCCTGGCACGTCCCGAGGCCGATTTAACGATTGAGGCATTGGCCGAGCGCGTGGCCCGCTTGGAGGCCATGGTTGCCAACGGCGCCGTGCCGGCGAGCGTGGCTGCTGCTCAGGCCGCCGCGCCTGCAGCATCCGTACCCGCTGCTGCCCAACAGCCGACGCTAATTTCGGGCGCTCGTGCTGCCGCTCCGGCGGCATCCGCTGCCCCCGCTGCTACGTCCGCGCGCCAGGGCGGTATGCCTTGGGACCGTGGTGCTGCTGTTCCGGCTGCCCAGCCTGCGTCCCGTTCTGCGTCCGTGTCAGCTTCCAAGCCTGCAGCGCCTGCACCTCAGCCTGCGCCGACTCCGACGCCTCAGCCCGTTGCGGCTCCCGCGCCTGCCACCGCTCCGGCACCTAAGCCCCAGTCCAACAATGCCGCCCAGGTTGCCGCCGCCGGTACTGCCGAGACGCCCGCGGTCGAGGATGCCGGAGAGCTGCAGCGCAAATGGGCCGAGGTTGTCGAGCGTGTCAAGGCGCGTCAGGCTTCCTACGCGGGGCTTTTGCTCAATGCCCGCGCCACGGCTGACGACGGCTCTAGGCTCACGGTCTCGTTCCCCGCGGGCTCGACCTTTGCCATCAAGATGCTTGGACGCGCCGACACGCAGTCGGTGGTCCTGCCGACAGTCAGTGCGGTCTTCGGTCGTCGTACCGTCGACTATGTCCTGGATGGGGGTGGCACGCCGGCTCCTCAACATGAGGAGCATTCTCCATCTGCACGGGCTGCGGTATCTGCGGACCCGCAACCCGTGTCCTCGGCGGCCCCTGCATCCTCGAGCGCCAGCGCGACGCAGCCAAAAGCAGCACCGATAGCGGCGCCGACCCCGTCGGCGCCTAAGCCCGTCATGGCCAAACCGGCTGCTCCGACACCCGCGCCCAAGCCTGCCTCGCCCGCGCCCAAGTCGTCTGACCTGGGCAAAGCCCCCTGGCTGCGCTCCGACAACCCCGCCGGCGCTCCTGCCACGGGCAAGCTCCCGACCGAGCCCGCGCCCCGAGCGCCCGAGCGCGCGTCCGCTCCCAAGGCTCAGCCCGCCGCGCCGTCTGCGCCATGGGAATCCGAGCAGGTTCCCTACGACGATGCCATGGTTGGCGGTTTTGTTGCCGATGCTGGTGGGGACGATCTGCCTCCGTTCGACGTGCCGGGTGCGGCGTCCGCGCCCAAGTCCGCTGCAACTGCCCCCAAAGAGGAGGACGCTCCTGCAGCTCCCTGGGAGTCCAACTCCGGTGCGGGCGGCCCCTTCGGCCATCAGGGTGCAGCCCCGAGCATCCCGCAGACCGAGGACGAGGCCAAAGCCCTCATCCGCAGCGTCTTCGGCCAGTCCACCATCTTCAAGCCGGTGGAGTAGCTGCGCAGGCGGGTATACTGCTCAAGAAGAGAACCCCTTGCCCGGGCGCATCTGTATTTCGGACATGTGCAACGTGGTGCCGCGTATATCGCATTCGAGCAGACAGGCGCGTGACGGTCGGCCTAGGATGCTGAGGTCGATACGATACGTCGCATGGCTGTCCGTGTACTCGACTTGCTCGGCGTTGACGGTTGCTCCGATTGTAAATAAAGAGCCCAGTTCGGCATCGACAATCTTGGAGTCCTTTATCTTGACCTTGAACTCTTGGTAGAGGGACGGGCTGTTGTAGTAAATGGTTCGGGTTCCGTCGGTGCATTCATCGGTCGTCTCCCATTTGACGACGGGCTGGTCCGAGCTGGCTATCAGCAGTTCTGCTCCAAAAGCTATGGCATGGGTGATGATAACCAGTAATACCCAGACGACAAAGAGATAGAGAACCACATATGCAACGGGGTGTTTTGAGCGGATGTTTTGGAGTACGGCTGGGACATTCACGAGGGCACCTCCAAATCGTCATCTATGACAATCAAATTATACCCAGCCGCCATGCGTGCCGCCTCGAGCAGCGGCTCGGCATTTTGCCATGTAGCCTTGTAGCCCTACGCATAAACTGCCTGGTTCCAGCTCTGCTAGATGTAGCTTGAGATAATTATGCAACCTTGCATAATTCGACCTTGCATAATCTTGGGCGTGCGTCACGCTCAAGGACATGTATATCGACTGAGGTAGCGTGTCCGCCCCGCTTGCTTGCCCCGCGCCGTGGTACGATTTTTGAGTTTGAAAGTCCCGTCGCGCTCCGGCTGCCCTTGCAGCTTGTCGCGCGGCCGCACGTAAAGGAGCCATCATGGCCGGTATGAACATGCAGCAAATGATGAAGCAGGCTCGCAAGATGCAGGAGCAGCTTGCCGCCGCGCAGGAAAACCTTAAGTCCCAGACCGTCGACGCCTCTACCGGCGGCGGCATGGTCAAGGTGACCGTTAACGGCGAGATGGAGCTCGTCAACCTCACCATCGACCCCGATGCCCTCGATCCCGAGGACGTCGATATGCTGCAGGACATGATCATGGCTGCCGTCAACGAGGCCGTCCGCGGTGTCAACGAGCTCGCCAACAAGCAGATGGGCGCCATCACCGGCGGCCTCAACATCCCGGGCATGCCGTTCTAAGACACGCATATATATGAGTGCCAACCATAGTCTGCAAAAATTGCTCGATGAGCTGGGCCGTCTGCCGGGCATTGGTCCCAAGTCGGCCCAGCGCATCGCCTATTACCTGCTCGAGGCCGATGCCGAGGAGGCGCGCCGCCTGGCCGAGGCTATCCTGGAGGTCAAGCAGGAGGTTCACTTTTGCAGCCGCTGCTTTAACTACGCCACGGCCGACGAGTGCTCCATCTGCCAGGATTCGATGCGCGATACCACTCGCATTTGCGTGGTGGGCGAGCCGCGCGATGTCCAGGCGATTGAGCGCACGGGCAGCTACCACGGTCTCTACCACGTATTGGGCGGCGTGATCAGTCCCATGGACAAGATTGGTCCCGAGCAGTTGCACATTCGTGAGCTGCTGGCACGCTTGGGCCACGAGGACATCCACGAGGTCATCATCGCCACCAACCCCAATATCGAGGGCGAGACCACGGCGAGCTACCTGGCCCGCACTATCAAGCCGCTGGGCGTTGAGGTATCGCGTCTGGCGAGCGGCCTTCCCGTGGGCGGCGACCTGGAGTATGCCGACGAGCTTACGCTTGGGCGCGCCATCGAGGCCCGTCGCACGATTTAGGTGGCGAGCCTGCTCCTGCCGTATGTCTTCATCGCGACGCACGGGGTAGCCATAATTTCCCCGTGCGACTGTAAGTTTGTTGTGCAACAAAGATGCTTTGTATCCGCTTATCGCATGGATGCTTCCACTCGCATCCTTAATTTGCCCATTCGTTGCGCAACCTTTTGGGTTCGCTGATACACTCAAATATGGATTCGAATGAATGCGCCGCTCCCGAGCGGCGTGTTTTTGTTGGAGGAGAACGCATGCGGCCCGGTGGCACTCAGACAAAGCGCGGCGCCGCGGTGCGCATGCGACGCCGACTGGGCTTGGCGCCGCGGGCGTACGCACTGCTGTCTTGCTCGCTGGTGCTGGTCATAGCTGGCGTTTCTGCCTATGGCATGACCGTGCCGTCCATGATGCAGGCACATGCCGCGCGCGAACCGCGCGTGGGGCATGAGGTCAAAAGTGACCTGGGGACCACGACTGGATATGCTTGGGCAAGTGTGGTCGCGCATATTGTGTTTGGCACCGGCGACGCGGACGGCGCCGAGGCCCCGGACAACGAAGTCACGCTTGCCAATGGCAAAACCATCGTGCTCACCAACACCAAGATCATCGATCGGTTGTCCAACAATAGCGTGGCGGCAACGGTGAATAAGGTCGAGCAGCAGAAGGAGCAGGACGCCCAGCAGTCCGGAAAGCCCGGTAGCTCGGATACTTCTGGCTCCGGCTCGGATTCGTCGAGTTCGGGCGGTGGCTCTGGGTCGGGTTCCTCTGCCGGAGGGTCTGGAAACGGCGGCTCGACGGGCGGCAACACTGACAACGATGCAAACTCCGGTGGCCTTTCCGCTGCTGAGGAAGAGAGCATTCACAGCTGGCTTGTGACCAAGTACAACATGCTCGACGGCTATGTTTCTCGTGCCAATGACGTGGTCTCGACCTATAACTTTACGGGAGATCCCAGGCCGTGCGACAGCCTGGTCGGGGAGATGTTTGTCATTCGAGCCGAGTTCGGTCGTCAGACATTCTCGCCCCGGTCAAAGTGGTATCAGCAGTATGCCAATCTGTGGGGCTGTTACACCAACCTATGTCAATGGGTCGGCCATTACGGCGATGATGACGTCGCGCTCGGTAACTTCAACAATAACGTGGCGGCGCTTGCCCTATGATGACCGATCTTGCATCCACCACACCACAATCGCTCGGTCGCGATCCCATGGTCGGCCTGCGCCTGGCGCGTGTCGACGGGTTTGAGCCGGCCATTGCGCTCGGTCAGGGCGAACTGCCTGCCTATCTGCGTCGTTTTACGATGCTGTTTGCCGACGATGCCACCATGCGCCGTGGCGGTATCGGCCGCGTGACGCGTGCCGTCAACGCCCAAGGCGAGGCCGTGGCACTCAAACAGCTCATCTTGCCGACGCGCGATGAGTTTGACGACGATGCCGCTCACGAGGCGCTGGTCGCCAAGTTCAAGGCGGCGTTTCGCGAGGAATACGAATGCCATCGCGCCCTTTCGGGCCTTAAGGGCTTTCCCCGCCTCTATGGCTGGGGCGAGGTCGACGGTGTGCCTGCAATTGTCATGGAATGGGTCGAGGGCGAGACGCTTGCCCGCTTGCGTTCGCGACTTGCCGTGGACGATGCCGGACGCCTGTCGCCGCTTGTGGCGGCGCGTCTGGGTCGCGACCTGTTCGATCTGCTCTGCCGTATGAGCCTGGTGGGCGAGGGCTTTGTCCATCGCGATATCTCGCCCGCTAATATTATGGTGCGTACGGCGCGTCTACCGCTTGACCGGCAGCTTGCCGAGGGCACCTTTGACCTGTGCCTGATCGACTTTGGCTCGTCGCTGGCGCTTGAGCCTGCGTCGGCCGTGGCCGGTACCGGCGGCAAGGCGTCGTTTACGGAGCGTTATGCCACGCTGCGTCGCGCGACGGTTGCCTATGCCCCGCCCGAGATGCTCACCGACGATATTCCCGACCTGCGCGCTTTGCGTATGTCGCCGGCGATTGACGTCTATGCCGCGGCAAGCACGGTTTACGAGCTCATTGCCGGCATCGCGCCATACGAAGCCGCGCCGAGCACTTCGGGCACCTCGGGTTCGCGCAAAAAGACGCGCGACATCGCGAGCCCCTACCGTCTCAAGATGGACACGCGGCCCGACTATCCCATTGGTGCCCATGCGCCCGGTTGCGATTTGACGCAGCTGCTTCATCGCGAGCCCGATGTGGCGCTCGCCGCGGCCGAGCAGGCCCAGCAGCTGGGGCTTGAGCCGGATTCCGAGGAGCTACGCGATGCGCTGGCGTTTGTCGATGCCCAGCTGTTCAACGTGGTGATGGCCTGTCTGTCCAGCCATCAAAAAGATCGTCCCGAGCCGGCGGCGGTCGAGGCGGCGCTCTCGGCGTTTTGTGACCACTATGCGCAAAATGTCGGTCGTTCGCTCCGCGGCGAGCCGCTCACGCCGTGCCCCATGGATGCGTCCGGCCGCGCGGTTCGTCGCGCGCTGATGGTCGGCGCGGCGGTCGTCTGTGGCGTGGTTTGGGCTGCGGTCGTGGTTTCGGCCGCGCTGCTGGCGTCGGGCGCTCGCGTGACGGCGACTTTGGGATCGCTCGTGTGGCCTGGGTCGCTACCGGGTGTTATTGCCGCACTGGCGCTGGCGCTGCCAGGCATGGCCGGCGTTGTCGCGGGGGCACTTGCGCGCGATCGACGCTCGGGGTTCCTGCAGGGTGTGCTTGCGCTTTCTGCCTGCGAGGTTCCGGTACTGGCTGTGGCTGCATGTAGCGTATTTTCCCAACGCGCCGTGATGGGCGGCCTTGTTGCCGCTTTGGTTGCAACCTATACGCTTACGTGGTTTTTGCTTGCGATGGGCTTTGCCTTTGAACTTCCCGTTTCGGCACCGCGACGCACAAAAGCCCAGATGGCGACTCCGCTTGCCGGTGGAGCCGCAGCTGCCCGTACTTTTGGCGGACCTGTCGAAGTATCGTCCGATTCTATTTCTACGACCAAGGAGGCCTAGGTCATGGCATCTCAAGTTGAGCTCACCCCATGCGGGGCCATGTTTGACATCTTTAAGCGCGCAGCGCATCTGAGCCATATCGAGCTGTGCGGCTTGGTGCTTTCGTCCCGTCCGCTCGCCGACGGCCGCAGCCCGCAGAGCCGAGCCGCCGATCGCTCTTGGGTTTCCCGCTTTATCGTTCGCGCGCCGGTCGGCACGCTTCAGCAGCGCTACTTTGCCGAATACGGTACCTCGGCTGCGCGTATTATGTCGCAACTGGCCCTGCGCCAGCGCAATCCCATGGACTCCACGGCTGTAATCAATATGGTGTGCGGTCCTGCAGGTGAACCGATGGTACGCGCGCTCGAAGAGTGCCACCAGGACACGAATCTCTATCGCAACGCGCTCGATCGCCTGTCCCAGGCGGCGGAACTCATGCCCGCCGAGCGCGCCGAGGTCGTGCTGGTGCTGTTTGTCGCCGTCGGTTGTTCGGCGGATGTGCGGTCCTCGGTGAACTATGCCATCGACTACGCAAACGCGACCTGCGGCGGAGGCACATCCACGCCGCGTTCGCTTGGCATGTCGCTGACTGCGGGCGAACGCGAACCCGCCCCGGCGCACCCTTTGGGCTTGCTGCGCGTGCAAAACAGTTTTGTCGTGAGCGCCCCGCGCTGGATTCAGCCGAGTGAGCAGGGTGTTGAGATTGGCGCGCTGGCCACTGGTGAGGGCGATATTACCGACGTCGGCGACGATGTCTCGGCCCGCCATGCCCATATCTGGTGCGATGCTCAAAATATCTGGCACGTCGAGGACTTGTCGTCCACCAACGGAACCGTGGTGGTAAACGGGGCCACGCGCGTTTGCATTCAGGTCGAGCCCGGCCGTTCCGCCCAGCTCAATCCCGGCGACGAGCTCAAGCTCGGCGAATCCACTACCTATGCCATCCTCTTCGGTGCCCTCTAGCCGGCAGTTAAGGACGTTCCTTTTCTGCCGGCACTTGGGGACACTCCTCGGCGCGCCAGAGCCGGTCGCCCGGGGATGGAGGGGCCATTTTGGCCCTTGGCGGTCAGTCGGGGCGAAACTAGAAGATCTTTCCGATTCGCGGCTGTTCATGCTTGTAGAGCATCTAAAACAATAGGATGTTATTCTGGAATATGCCGGGTGCGTGAACTTGCCTGTCTTAGCCTTAATAAGGTATAGGGGAGTTTGGCTCAGGGGTTCCGTGTTGTTCTTCAGCGCAGTATTGTGGGACAGATTTGCTGAGATTGGCGCCTTACACCGCAGAGCGCACGGAAGGCTCTCGATTTGTGTTCTGGCCCCAGAATACAGGGCCTGATACTTACCAACTGTGGCATGGATGTAACATCTGTAGAAATCAACCCTTTTGTTGTCGACCTTTGTAAGAAAAACACTGCCATCAACTCTTTGGATGACGAAACTAGGGTGCTTGAGGGGAGCCTTTACTCCCCTCTGAGAGATGACTCATGTTTTTCGCTTGTCGTTGTGAATCCTCCGTTACTGCCGATTCCGGATGAGATTCCTTATCCCTTCGTTTGAGATGGAGGACAATCGGGTCTGGATAAAACACTTCGTATTCTTAAGGGTGGCGATACGCATTTAGAGAAAAACGGTAAATACTGCTAATAGGGGTGACGACGATGGTGCGGGGGCGACCCGCGATGCTCTCATCAATACGTCGGATACTTGGGAAATCAGGTCTAGATGCATGTATGATGATGCTGTGTGGCTATTCAATTAATCCGCGTTCCGAATGGGTGCAGGGTATAGCTGCGACATCGTATGCTTTTGACCCGGCGCGATACTCAGATATTTCTGAGGCGGTTGACGAAGTTTATACGCACTATGCCGCGCAAGGCGTTTCGGAAGTTTGCACATCTACGTTACGGGCTTAGGTTTCTTCAAGCGAGCAGGCCGGTTGCGTTATTTCGAGCGATTTTTCTAGTCTAGACGACAAAAGGCAAAGGATTTGATGGGTATAAAACGCGGACGTTTGTGGGCGGATGCTCAAATCTATTGTGGCAATCGGGCGGTTGAAAAAGATATTTCAACCGCCTGATCGCCAGGTTCGTCGGAGGAGATGTCCGATTCCGACTCTCTTGTAGGAAGAGCTTGAGATCGTATTGGCCCAAGGCAATCTTAAAGCAGTCTCATTGGCAAATCTTCGCTCCTGTTGTGTTGAGGTGTAAGGTATCAGTGATTGATGTTTTGTGGCGGGTAGATTGGGGCCTTCCTTGATTCGATGCGTTCTCTCGAGGTTCATCAGAGCAAAAGGGGCTTTCGTCTTCATTGCTATCACGGTGATTGGAACCGCTCTCTCCTATGCCATGCCATACGTGAACGGGAAATTCTTAGATTTTCTTCTCGGTAACCGCAGCGAAAGAGACGCCGTACTCTTCGCGCTCCTGGTTGCGTCAATAGGAGTTTTCTCCACCCTCTTTACTTATTTTGCAGGAACACTTTCCATTCGCATAACCACGAGACTTTCCTTTGATCTTCTCAGGGAGGCCGTCTTGCGTTTTGAAAGAGACGATTACTTGGTGAGTCGGACCATCGATCCAGCCTATACAACGCAACGGATTATTTCCGACTCTAGCGTGGTCTCATCCTTCGTTTTGGCGAATTTTATCAGTGCGCCGCTGTCCATTGTAGCCATTCCCATCGTATTGCTTATCATATGGTCAATTGATTCAACTCTCGCGGTGTTTTCCATCATTCTCCTCATCGTGTATTTCTGTGTAATTACTGGGTTGAGGAAACTTTTGTATAGGGTCACGTATGAGAAGAAAGAGGCGGACAGCGCCTTTTACGCCGCAATTGCATCGCAGCTTAATCAGATTCTCAACATTCAACTGACATCTTCGTACGGCAAGAGCGAACAAGCGCTCGACGCTGGGTTTAAGAGCTATTTTCCCAAAGTTTTGCGCTCCGGAAAGCTATCATATTCTCTGACATCGCTCGATGGTCTTTTCGCAGCGTTGTTTCAAGCGGTGATACTTGTTGTTTCCGGAGTACGAATCATTAACGGAACTATGTCAATAGGCGAGTACACTATCATCGGTGCATACTTCGCGGTTCTCTTTAAGACTTTGAAAAGTATGATGTCATTGTTCAAATCCTATCAAGATGCCAAAGCATCATGGGATAGGACGGCTATCGCGACGAGAGAAAAGGAGAGATCGGGGTGGAATCGGACCGATTTAGCTAAACTCGATGAAATAAATGACATTTCGGTATCTGATTTGGAATTCTCGGTTGCCCTTCCAGACGGATCTGTCCGAGAGGTCCTCGGCGGGTTTTCTTTCAAGTTTTCCGGTCCTGGTACATATTGCATAGTTGGGGAAAACGGAAGAGGCAAGACGTCACTTCTTTACTTGATGCTCGGGCTATACTCATCGAAAGGCAAAGTAAAATACAACGGCGTGCCAATCGAAGAATGCGACTTGGATTACATACGTGCGAGAGAGATATCGTGCTGCCCACAGTCGTGCTTCGCGCCGGACGAAACGGTGAAAGAGCTGTTAGAGTATTTCGACACGCCCTTTTCTTCCTATCACCGGGGTGTAGATGGCCTACTTTCGCTGGAAAACAGCGTGAAGGAGTTGCTCGGGAAACGTTGCTCCGCGCTTTCGGGCGGTGAGCTGCGCCGAGTGTACTTATGGTCGGCGATTTCACGCAAGTCGTCAGTTTTGGTACTCGACGAGCCCACGACTGGGTTAGACGCTGTAAGCCGCGCCGAGCTTGCGGCCTATGTTAAGCGCAACAAGCAAAGCCAGCTGATCATCATTGTCTCTCACGATGACGAGATGGTCGGCGCGGTAGAAGGGGTAGTGGATTTAGGCAGCATGTACCGGGGTAAATGCTGACAAGTGTAGTGCTACCCAACTGACAGAGATAACAAAAAAGCGATGCAGATGCACGTAGCATTCAGTCGGTTCGGACTCGGTGCCTTCACGCCATCGCAACGCTTTCAGATATAGTTCTCATTCTCTTACTAAAGGAAACTTTAGTCTACGTTGTCTTGTCGAGACAGAGGTGAAGCGAAGTGTTGTCGCGACGTATCTTATTCCAGGTGGCTCAGTATCATCGTGAGAATCACACCAAAGTGTACTTACAATTCTCGTGTCCCACGGACAACATGAGCTGAGCATTGAGGTTCCACCCTTTGCTGCAACTACACGGGGTTGGACGGCAATGAATATGCCGGGCCGCATACCACGCGCAGCGGGGGTCCATGTCCCAGTATGTTGCCTACAGCAGCCTCGATGTCCACGCACACATCATCTCTGCCTTCGCGTTCAATCCATTTGCCGGAGAGTGCGAGGGTTGCCAGGCCGTAGAATTCGAGCCGAACAAATGAAATGCGGTATCAGCGCATAGGATTAAACTGACGATTGCTTTGCACTGAGAATACGCTTGGAAAGCCGCTATGGGTGGCGGCCCGGGTTAAATAGAGAAGCCCGTCCGATCACTTTCATGTGGCGAACGGTCGGGCTTCTTATTCCACTTGCCAATGCTCGGCTCATATTGGAAGAAAGCTACGCTAATGTTTGCGTGACACTCCTATTTTCTCCGAAGAAAGAGTCGGATAATGAAGAATAGAATTAAAAAAGGTGCCAGATATAACGCAAGTATAAAGGCTAATCCAACGAGACCTTGCAATAATGGCATAACTCCTCCCAGACACGAGATTTTGGTATTTGTTCCCATCTTATTCTGAATTGGACCAAATAGTTCCTAGCCACAAAACTACTCGTCAACTGGATCGCACCAATCTGCTGGCAAAACACAGCTTGATTCTTTATCGACATAGCACCAATCCGCAACAGGGCACTCGGCGATGTCGTAAAAATTGCATATATCAACTCCAAGACAACAAGGCTCAACGGGAGGATGTTCATTTGAACCAACAGGATGGATATGCTTCATAACAGCTCCTCACCTTAATCCAATTAGAGACTACGTTTGATCAATGCCACAGTGATCTACAACGCAGATGCTGCCGCCATCCATGTCATAGTCGCAGTAATCGTATGCACCACAGCCATCTGCTTTATCATAAACAGTACAGATGTCAGTAATGCCCAAGAGGCAGTCAAAAGACATCGGCTTCACGCCTGCCTCGTCGCCACTTCCTGGATTAATCGGATGAATATGCTTCACGACTACCTCCCTTTGAGTGCAGAAAAACCTCAATATTGTGTATAACAAACCAAGATGTCTAGTTCACCATATTTCTAGAATGGTTTCGGCGAACGTAGCAATAAGCTTCGCAGACGGTAATCAGAAGAACGAACACCTCCACAATGGTGACAGCAATGCGCTGAACCGCTTATTCCGATACAGTAGCTTCTCGTTGATTTTTCTCCTGCGAAGATGAGTGGCGGGAAATAAGGTCAAAAGCCATCTCGTAGCACATTTTTCTATATTCACATGATGCAGGGTGTAGACTCTTGGGCAAGTAGCCGTGCTCGCCTGCAGCCTCCCAGCTACAGCCCCCACCACAGAAAGACCGAGCCCAACAGTCCGTACAGTCAATTCTTTTTTCGACACCCTGACTCCAGTTTTCAATATACCTAGTTTCGTCAATTCCGGTGACGATGTTGCCCATTTTGAATCGCATCATCCCGACAAACCTGTGACAGGGGTATACGTCCCCTTCGGGAGTCACGGAAATAAAACGCCTGCCAGCCCCGCATCCGACAAAGGCGATCCTGTTGCTCATAATCAAATCAACTGCAGTTTTCAATGTTCTAAACAAGGGCTTTTCCCCTTGATCAATCTGTTTGAGATATTGATCCGCCAAATCTATTAGGCCCGCCCTGATTTTGTTTAATGAGTGTTCGTCGAGTTTGATATTCTCATCGAATGAGCTCACGGGCGAGAAGTAAATCCTTCTGAAGCCCATCTCTTTAAACTGAAGATAGTCTTCAACAAGGTTACAGTTATTATTTGTTAAGGTCGCTCTTGCGCCGAAGGGGAACGACTCGGAAAAACGACGAACGTTTTTGTCGATATCGGAGAAAGAGCCGCCTCCCGTCTTGTACGGGCGCGATGCATCGTGCTTGCATCCTGTACCATCGAGACTAATCAGAACAGAAAACCCGTGCTCCTTGAAAGAATTCACAGCAGTGTCATTCAAAAGCGTTCCGTTGGTCGTAATAGAATAGGTAAAGTTTCTATTGGGGTATATTCTTTTTGAATAGTCGACCGTTTTCCATATCAGCGGCTCGTTAATCATGGGTTCCCCACCAAAAAAGACGATCGCAAGCGTTTCGTTTTCCGATGAACTTGCGACGAGGTAGTCGACCGCCTTGAAGGCTATCTCGTCTGTCATCAGCAGAGGAGACGTTCCATAATCTCCTTTACCGGCAAAACAGTAACTACAACCAAGGTTGCATGCATGTGAAACGTGGATTTCGATGGATCTAAGTTTTCGAGGCGTGTCTTTTGTTAAGAAAGTCCGCTCAGACAATCGTTGATACTCATCAATGTCGTCTTCAAGTTCTGCTATGGTCGTTTGGTCGTAGCCTTTCGCAGCAAGTGACTTTGTTAGCAACTTCGAGTTGACCGTTCTTCCCGATGCTTCAAATATGCGAAGCGCATCTTCTGATGCTTGGTCAACCTGAAAGCAATTGCGAGTGACCTCATCGAAGCAGTAACGACGATCACTTACTGAGAAAAAATGCATACGTTCCTCAATTTCATGCTGGACTGGCACTAACCTTGTTTATTGTTGCGCAGCTATAAAAAACCACCAGCGGGGATTCGGTGTGCGGCCCAATCGGACTCCCAAAAGGTTCTATTTGAGACTGGCAAGCTTTGTGTTGTTGGCACTTCGACAGCGCTCTTTATTCCAACATGGAGCCTCGCAGTTTGAGTCGACTTGCCTCTGGAAGGTCCGATCTTAACTTGATTTAGGATGAAAACAGATTACAGGCGCGCTCCTCTAGAAAGAAAGGAAACCAATCGCCGCCTTTCACCAGGAAAGTTTTTATAGCCCACCTCGAGCAAAATGAAAGATGCGAGAGCGATTGGGGAACAACGCGAATCTCCCCTTTTGGGTGGGAGCGAGCCTTCAGCCACCGGCGAACGACTCGCCCTGGTCAGAATCTGGAAGTGGTGCCGGGCCGCTTGGGCCTCCCCGGTGACTTCGTGGGGCTTACCTGCCTGACGTCGAGGAGTACATCCGCAAGATTCGTTCCCTATGCCGTTTGCTCTCACGCCCGCCTTAGTTCCAAGTCGGGCGAGCCGCCGCGCTCATGCGACCCGTGGCGGCGACACGTCGACGCCGCGCTCGCTGAGCACATCTTCGGTCGCGGGCGAGCACGAGGTCGCGCCGGCGCATCCGCTGGGACTGCTGTGCGTGCAAAACGGCTACGTGGTGAGCGTCCCGCGCTGGATTCAGCCGAGTGAGGAAGGCGTTGAGATCGGCGCGCTGGCAACGGGGGAGGGCGGCATCACCGACGACGTCTCGGCCCGCCATGCCCATATCTGGTGCGATGCTCAAAATATCTGGCACGTCGAGGACTTGTCGTCCACCAACGGAACCATGGTGGTAAACGGCGCGACGAACGTCTGCATCCAGGTCGAGCCCGGCCGCTCCGCTCAGCTCAACCCCGGCGACGAGCTCAGACTTGGCGAATCCACCACCTACGCTATCCTCCTCGGCGTCGGCGCCCTCTAGTCGGCAGATGGGGACGTTCCTTTTATGCCGGCACTCCGGGACACTCCATGGCGCGCCAGGGCCAATCGCCCGGGGACGAAGCGTTCATTTTGGCCCTTGGCGGTCACCCGAGGTAAACCTTTACCGCCCACCTATATTTGTCGAAATTACACTTGGCGGCGGGGTACAATAAACCCGCATGCGGATTTCCGTTGCGGGTGCCTCCCATCGCCGGGGCGTGCCCGGGAGCATCCGGCATGCGGCCTTTGCGGCGCTCGGTCATGTGCAAGACGGGCAGCTGGGCCTGTGGAGTGCGTGCAGCCCTCCTCGCCTCGGCATGCCTTCTCTCCACGCCATGTACCTGCTGCTGAGCCTGCCTGCCAGATGATTGGAAGCAACAGCGAAAATCCCATCACGCCAATATCCCGGCGATCGCCGGGGCCTGTATACCTATATGAGAGGAGAGGGGTATATGGCGCGTAAGTTTAAGTCTATGGACGGCAACGAGGCGGCCGCATATGTTTCGTATGCGTACACCGAGGTAGCGGGAATCTATCCCATTACGCCGTCCAGCCCGATGGCCGACCATGTCGACCAGTGGGCGGCCCAGGGTCGCAAGAATATCTTCGGCACCCCGGTCAAGGTCGTCGAGATGGAGTCCGAGGCAGGTGCAGCCGGTACCGTTCACGGTTCGCTGGGCGCCGGTGCTCTGACCACCACCTACACGGCTTCTCAGGGTCTACTTCTGATGATCCCGAACATGTACAAGATCGCGGGCGAGCAGCTCCCGGGCGTCTTCCACGTCTCCGCGCGTTGCGTCGCTTCCCACGCCCTGAACATTTTTGGCGATCACTCCGACGTCATGGCCTGTCGTCAGACCGGCTTCGCCATGCTCGCCGAGGGCAACGTCCAGGAGGTCATGGACCTCTCGCCGGTGGCTCACCTTGCCGCCATCGAGGGTAAGACCCCGTTCCTTAACTTCTTCGACGGCTTCCGCACCAGCCACGAGATCCAGAAGGTCGCCATGTGGGACTACAAGGATCTGGCCGAGATGTGCGACATGGACGCCGTCCAGGCTTTCCGCGACCACGCGCTCAACCCTGAGCACCCGCACACCCGCGGCAGCCACGAGAACGGCGATATCTTCTTCCAGAACCGTGAGGCCTGCAACAAGGTCTACGACGAGCTTCCCGCCGTCGTCGAGGGCTACATGAAGAAGATCAACGAGAAGCTCGGCACCGATTACGGCCTGTTCAACTACTACGGCGCTCCCGATGCCGACCGCGTCGTCGTGTGCATGGGCTCCTTCTGCGACGTGCTCGAGGAAGTCATCGACTACCTCAACGCTCACGGCGAGAAGGTCGGCCTGGTCAAGGTTCGCCTGTTCCGTCCGTTCTCCATCAAGCACTTTGTCGACGTTCTTCCCGAGACCGTCAAGAAGATTGCCGTCATGGACCGCACCAAGGAGCCGGGTTCCATCGGCGAGCCGCTCTACCAGGACGTCGTTTCCGCTCTCTACGAGGCCGGCAAGACGGGCATCAAGGTTGTCGGCGGCCGTTACGGCCTGGGCAGCAAGGACACGCCTCCCGCGTCCGCGTTTGCCGTCTTCGAGGAGCTCAAGAAGGACGAGCCCAAGCGCGAGTTCACCATCGGCATTGTCGATGACGTGACCAACCTGAGCCTGCCCGAGGCCGAGGATGCGCCCAACACCGCAGCCCCCGGCACCATCGAGTGCAAGTTCTGGGGTCTGGGTGGCGACGGTACCGTCGGCGCCAACAAGAACTCGATCAAGATCATCGGCGACCACACCGACAAGTACGTTCAGGCCTACTTCCAGTACGACTCCAAGAAGACCGGCGGCGTCACCGTTTCGCACCTGCGCTTTGGTGATTCTCCGATCCGTTCGCCGTACTACGTGACCAAGGCCGACTTTGTCGCTTGCCACAACCCCAGCTACATCGTTAAGGGCTTCAAGATGGTCCGCGACGTCAAGCCGGGCGGCACCTTCCTGGTCAACTGCCAGTGGAGCGACGAGGAGTTCGCCGAGCACATGCCCGCCGTGGCCAAGCGCTACATCGCGAACAACAACGTCAACGTCTACCTGATCGACGCTATCGACCTGGCCGCCAAGGTCGGCATGGGCAAGCGCACCAACACGGTGCTCCAGTCCGCCTTCTTCGCGCTGGCCAAGGTTCTGCCCGCCGAGGACGCCCTGCAGTACATGAAGGACGCGGCTACCAAGTCCTACATGAAGAAGGGCCAGGCCATCGTCGACGCCAACCATAAGGCCATCGATGCCGGCGCTACCGCCTTCCGTAAGTTCGAGGTTCCGGCCGACTGGGCTACCGCTGAGGATGCCGCTCCCGTCGAGCTCTCCGAGGAGACCAAGTCCGCTATCGCCCAGCAGGTCAAGAATCTGCTCGAGCCCATCGATCGCATGGATGGCGACAGCCTGCCCGTTTCCGCCTTTGTCGATTGCGCCGACGGCCAGTTTGAGCTGGGCGCCTCCGCATACGAGAAGCGCGGCGTCGCCGTGGTCGTTCCTCACTGGGACGAGACCAAGTGCATCCAGTGCAACCAGTGTGCCTATGTGTGCCCGCATGCCACCATCCGTCCGTTCGCGATGACCGAGGACGAGGCTGCCGCCGCGCCCGAGGCTACCCGCACGCTCGACGCCATGGGCCCCAAGGCCAAGGGCATGAAGTTCACCATGGCCGTGTCCCCGCTCGACTGCATGGGCTGCACCAACTGCGCCAAGGTCTGCCCCAAGGGTGCCCTCGAGATGGTTCCCACCGAGCAGGAGATGGACCAGCAGCCCGTTTGGGACTACATGGTCGAGAACGTCTCCGAGAAGAAGGAGCTCATCGCGGCCAACGTCAAGGGCAGCCAGTTTAAGCAGCCCTACCTGGAGTTCTCTGGCTCCTGCGCCGGCTGCGCCGAGACCGCCTATGCACGTCTGGTGACCCAGGTCGCCGGCGACCGCATGTTCATCTCCAACGCCACCGGCTGCTCCTCCATTTGGGGCAACCCCGCTGCCACCGCTCCTTACTGCAAGGACAAGGACGGTCACGGCCCGGCGTGGAACAACTCCCTGTTCGAGGACAATGCCGAGCACGGTCTGGGCATGGCCGTGGGCTATGAGGCTGTTCAGCACAAGCTGATTGCCGCCACCCAGGAGATCATCGCCGCCGATGGTCCGTCCGACGAGCTCAAGGCTGCCGGCCAGGCTTGGATTGACTCTGTCAACGACGCCGAGGCCTCCAAGACCGCTGCCGCTGCCTACGTTGCCGAGCTCGAGAAGTGCGGCTGCGAGGCTTCCAAGGCAATCCTCGCCGACAAGGCTTACCTCACCAAGAAGTCCTTCTGGATCTTCGGCGGCGACGGTTGGGCCTACGACATCGGCTTCGGTGGTCTGGATCACGTCCTGGCTTCCGGCCACAATGTCAACGTCTTTGTCTTCGACACCGAGGTTTACTCCAACACCGGCGGTCAGGCCTCCAAGGCCTCGAACCTGGGCCAGGTCGCTCAGTTCGCCGCTGCCGGTAAGGTGACCAAGAAGAAGTCCCTGGCCGAGATTGCCATGAGCTACGGCTACGTCTACGTGGCGCAGGTCGCCATGGGCGCCAACCCGGCTCAGACCCTCAAGGCCATCCACGAGGCCGAGGCCTACGACGGCCCGTCCCTCATCATCGGCTACAGCCCCTGCGAGATGCACTCCATCAAGAAGGGCGGCATGCAGAACTGCCAGGCCGAGATGAAGAAGGCTGTCGAGTGCGGTTACTGGAACCTCTTCCGCTTCAACCCCGAGGCTGCTGCCGGCAAGAAGTTCTCGCTCGATTCCAAGGAGCCCGCGGGCGGTTATCAGGAGTTCCTGATGAACGAGGCCCGTTACGCTTCGCTGACGCGTTCCTTCCCCGAGCGCGCCGAGGAGCTCTTCAAGGAGAACGAGCAGGCCGCTATGGATCGCTATCAGCACCTGCTGAAGCTCAAGACGGTGTACAACGAGGCCTAAGTCTCTCACCGCAGGATCTGAGGGCTAACCTTCGCGGACGTCCTCGGACATGAAAGAACCCCCGCTGCGCACTACGTGCGGCGGGGGTTCTTTCGTCCTGCGGAGTGTCCGCGAAGGTTAGCCCTCAGATCCTGCTACGACTACGTCCTCGGATTGTGTGGGCTGATGAAGGACGTGGTTGGTGGGGTGCCTTGTCCCGGTCGCTGTTTCGCGCCTTTGCCGCGAAACCACGCGCCACTTTGGGCATAGAGGGGGATTTGGTTGCGGACCCAGATGGCCTAGAGGGATATGGGTGCAAACGAGAAATCGTTGTTGGGGTCGTCCTTTTCCATAAACTCATCGAGGCAGAATGTCATATAGATTGGAACGTACAGAACCTTGCCCTCTTTGCTGAGGTTCTCGTGGCTTAGCACAACGGCCTCGGGGATTTTGTACTCGCTCACGCTCATCAGACGGTCGAGGGCCGCATGGGCTCGAACCTTCTTGCCCGATTTGACCTCGATTGGGACAACGTGCCCGCGGGTGCCTTCGATCACAAAGTCAACTTCGCCGACCTCGCGTGTCTGGTAGTACCATGCATCAGTTCCAAGGGCGACAAGCTCCTGCGCGACCACGTTCTCATAGAGACCGCCGAGGTTGGGGGTTTTCATATCAAGGTAGACAGCGCGTGCCGTGCTGCCGGGATACCGTGATGCGAGCATACCTGTATCAGACTCGTATAGTTTAAAGGCGGTCGCCTTCTCTGTCCTCTTAAGAGGACTCCGGGCCTCCGTCACCTGGGCGACCATCAAACCGACGCCCGCGTTCACCAGCCATAGGAAATCCTGCTCGTATTTTTGAAGGCGAGCCCCCTCGCCCAGGGATGAAACAACAAAGCGATGGGACTCCGCCTCAAGCTGAACGGGAATTTGTTCGAAAATCGCGCGAACATTAAACGCTCGAGTCGATGCATATTTAGAGATATCACTTTTGTACTGATCGACCAGCTGAATTTGAAGCTCACGCGTCCTCACGAGTGAATAACCCGAATCGATATAGTTCTGTACGACCTCCGGCATGCCGCCGCAAACGATATAAGCTCTAAAGTTTTTGAGCATCGCCTCATGAATATAGTTTTCGACGGGACGCCTTTCGACAAGGCAGCTGCGGATGTCTGCAAGCACATTCTCGCTGATGCTGTTTGCCCAACAAAACTCTTCAAAATCCATTGGCCGCATAACAATGTGCTCGACATACCCCACCGGGAAAGAAGAGATCCCCTTAAACTCAGTCCCAAGCATAGACCCCGAGAAGACATAGCAAAAGCGCCCGTCCTCGACCAACGCCTTCATGAGCGTGACGATCTGCGGATACTCCTGTATTTCATCGACAAAGATAAGCGTATTTCCCTCAACAAGCGGTGCATCCGCAAGAAGGGCCACGCGGTTGATAAAGTCAACGGCGTTCTTAGCGCCAATGAGCACATCTCTTGCCTCGGCATCGAGCAGCAAATTGGCTTCAAAATACGACGCGTAGTTGTCTTTACCAAACGCGCGAATCGCATAGCTCTTGCCAATCTGACGCGCACCAGTAACAAGCAACGCTTTATTGGAGTTGTTCTTCCAGCTCAAAAGCCTGTCAGTGACCTTACGGCGTAGCATAAAACCCCTCAATGACAAAATTGGCAAATAGATTTGCCCCTAATCATACAAAAATTGGCAGATAGGAATGACCCAAATCATACAAAAATTGGCAGATAGCAAAGATTCGCTTAGGTCCCAGAGCCATCGAGCCGGCGCGGTGCCATGCAAAAAGACTGGGGACGCCGCTGATGTTCTCGATTGCCTGGGCGCGCAGGAGCGAGAGGGCGTCGACGGCGTTCATGCAGTATCCGACGGTAAAGTTCCATACTGCGAACTCACAATCGCTTGCCGCAAAGTGAAGCGCGATTGGCTATCCCTTTTGTTGGATGAAAAGCCCCGTGTTATTGCAGGGGTGCATACTTGTCTTGCAAGTGCATAGAATCTCGTATAGTGCGAGTAAATAATTGCAGTGTCGGTTATGTGTTTAGCAAAGATATAGTTTGCATAATCCAGCCTAATCTCTGCTCTAATTAAATAAAGTCGCACGTAGATGACGTAAACATGCGTGAGCTGGGATTCCTTACGCTGAGCGGGTAAAAACGACCGTTCACCGTTCAACTGTTTTCAAAATGAATAAAATGAGCGATAAAGAGAATATAAACCTTAATAAACTCGCGTATCGCACGGACGCGGGTTATTAATGGGTTGTAGGCCTTTTACAGAAAGGATTCCAGCAATGTCTAAGCCTCTTGGCAAGCCCGATCGTATTGTCGTCGCCCTCGGCGGCAACGCCCTCGGCAACAACCCCGTCGAGCAGATCGAGGCCGTGAGCAACACCGCCCACGCGCTCCTCGGCCTCATCGAGCAGGGCAACGAGATCATCATCACCCACGGCAACGGCCCGCAGGTCGGCATGATCCAGAACGCCTTCGCCGCCGCCCACGACGCCATCGGCACCCCCGAGATGCCGCTGCCCGAGTGCGGCGCCATGTCCCAGGGCTACATCGGCTACCACCTGCAGCAGGGCATCGGCCGCGAGATGCACAAGCGCTATAAGCGTTGGCACGCCGCCACCGTCGTCACCCAGATCGAGTGCGATCCCGACGATCCCGCGTTCAAGAACCCGACCAAGCCGATCGGCCCCTTCTACACCGAGGAGCAGGCCAAGGAGTTCATGGCCGAGGATCCCTCCAAGGTCTTCGTCGAGGATTCCGGCCGCGGCTGGCGTCGCGTCGTCGCCTCCCCCGATCCCAAGAAGATCGTCGAGGCTGACTCCATCCTCAACCTGCTCGACAACGAGTTCATCGTCATCGCCTGCGGTGGCGGCGGCATCCCCGTCGTCCGCGACTACGAGAACAAGGGCTGCTACAAGGGCGTTCCCGCCGTTATCGACAAGGATCTGGGCGGCGAGCTGCTGGCCGAGGACTGCGACGCCGACGTCCTGTTCCTGCTGACCGCCGTCGAGCATGTCGCCATCAACTTCGGCAAGCCCAACCAGGAGGAGCTCGAGGACCTCACCGCCGACGAGGCCGAGCGCCTGGCCGACGAGGGTCAGTTCGGCAAGGGTTCCATGGAGCCCAAGGTCCGCGCTGCCATCAAGTTCGCCCGTTCCCGCAAGGGCCGCACCTGCATCATCGGCGCCCTGGACAAGGCCGCCGAGACCATGGCCGGCCTCTCCGGCACCCGCATCCACGAGTAGTCCCTACTCCGTTGCCTCTCCCGTGGGCGCCAGGCAAGACGCCCACAAACTAGCCTCTCTTCACGAGCCCCGCAGTCCGCTCCGGCTGCGGGGCTTTTGCTGTTTGAGATGTGTGCAGGGGGTAAACAAGAGCAAATTTGGTTAGATGCTCAGGTCATGGGATGCCTGAAACCAGACGATGACTCCGAGAATCCTGATTCGGCGTTTGTCCAGCACAATATCCGGTTCCGACGTGCGATATGAGTAGGATGACAGCATCACGGTGTTCGTGCCGGTGCTATATCGCCGTATGACCATTCTGGAATTATCGGCCAAGGCGAGGACGGAGCATCCGTTCCAGGGTTTCAGGTTTGGATCCACGAGGAGAAGGGATCCTATCGGATAGCATTTGGACATGGCAGATGTGTCCATTTGAACAAAGAAGCACCCGCGATGGTTTTTGAATACGGATGAGGGGAGCGCCGTTGTTCCGGTCTGCTTGAGTCCCGTTCTGCCTCCATTCATCTGAATTTTAAATACATCACAAAGGGAGTCAGTAGTAGTTTCCTTGGATTCCCCCTTCCGCCCCTCGTGGTCGAGCTTTGCGGCAAGCCCTGCGGTTTCCGATGCGAGGTCGTCAAACTGCAGATTGAATTTCGAAACGATCTTGAGCAGTGTCGACCGGCGGATGGCATAGCGGTCCTTTTCCCAACGGCATACCGTTTCTTTGGAGACGCCGACAAGTGCCGCGAACTCCTCCTGCGTGAGCTGGTCGCGCTTGCGAAGCGCCTTTATGTTTTGACCCGTTCCCATGTTATGAAGCGCGGACGAGGGGAAGGCAGAGGCAGTTGGGGCCGCCAAAGCCGTTTGTCAGCTCAAAGATAGAGATGGGAACAAGTTCAATACCGGCCTGCTCCAGTGCCTTGTTAGTCTCGGTGTTCTCTTCGTATACGCAGACCTTGCCGGGCTCCAGGCAAAGGGTGCTTATGGCATTGTTGGTTCTTTCGACCTCTGCCGCTCCGGGATTTGAGCCGCCGCAAGGGATAAATTGCGGTGAACTTAAACCCAGGGCTAATCCCAGCGCTTCTTTTAGTCCGCCTTCGACATGACGCGCCCGGGTTGTCCTTTCCGATCTGCCTCGTGTAATGCAGTAGACTCGCGCTTGGTCCAGGAGCTCCCGGTCAATGAGGAATGTCTCATAGTTAACACGAGCAAAGTATGTGTCGAGATGAATGCAGAGATCATCGTAGGGAACCTCAATGGCCCATACGGACTCAATAGTCGAGTTCTCGTCCCAGAGCAAGTTATTCGCTAGGGTGTCTATAGCTGCTGGCTCGGTTCGTTGAGAGATGCCAACGGCTACATTTTCGCTGTTGAGGTTGTGAAGGTCGCCGCCTTCAATGTGGTAAGTCGATTCATGCTTGAAGAACTGAGGAGTCTCGCGGAAATCCGGATGATAGTTAAAAATCGTTTTATAGGCGATAACCTCACGGTTGCGCTCTGGCCAGTACATATGGTTGAGCGTGACACCTTCGCCGATGACGCTTGCTGGATCGCGCGTGAACCACATGGTGTTAAGGGGGGCTATGAGAAGGTCGTCGGGTGAGTATGCGTCTCCCGTCAGCTTTGAGAGGCTGAACACCTCCTTGTTCGTGTCGAAGACCTGGGAGTAGCGAACGCCGTTGACGGCTGCCTGGACCAGGTCGCGGGAACCTTCGATATGCTCAAGATACTCGCGAATGGCAGACTCGAGCTCAATGCCCCGCGCGCCGCATTCTGAAATGTAGCTATCGATAAAAGAGCGACGCGCTTGCTCTGTCGCATCAAGGGCTTCGGTAAGAAGGTTTTCAAGATAGAGAATCTCTACCCCTTCGTGCTCGAGCATCGCCGAGTAAGCATGATGCTCCCTAAGGGCTTTATCAAGATCGAATGAGCTGCTAGACGGACGCAACGTAAAGACCCGATTGAACTGCCCGTCGGGGTAGTTGCGCGTTTCGGGGCCGGGGCAGTGCAGGAGGGCCTTTTTTAGCTTTCCTATTTCGTTTTGAACATGTAGTGCGGACATAAGACCTCGCTTTGGCGATGAGTATTGATTGCTTCCATAGTGGCACATTACGAGTTCGATGCAATTTACATCATATCTGTCACAGGTGAATGGCACGAACCGGCTTAGTAATTGATGTTAAACATCAATCTAGAAAGCAAATTGACAAATTACTTCAATCTAAAGTCCGTTTACGGGTCGATGCGCTTCGTTGGCGGGCGAAGAGACGGAAGGGTGTTTTGCGCGATGACACAATGGCTTTGCCGGCAACGAAAAACCCCTGAATTAAGGAGGAGAGATGGCAGAGACAGAAAAGAAGCGCACTCTTCGAGTCCCGCACGTGTACACCATCATTCTCGTCTTGATGGCCGTATTTGCCGTTCTGACCTGGGTCGTGCCTTCGGGTTCGTTTGAGCGCCAGGAGGTTAACGGTCGCGAGGTAACGGTCTCGGGCACCTATGAGCCTGTCGATAAGGTCTATACGGACGAGGACGGCAACGAGGTCGATCTTCGCCAAGGCATCTTCGAAGTACTTGAGGCCCCTGCGATCGGCATCCAGCAAGCGGTCGAGGTCGTTGCATTCATTATGATCGTGGGAGGTTCCTTCCAGGTCATCACGGCGACCGGAGCCATCACGAGCGGCGTCGCCCGAGTGGTGAAGAAGTTCAAGAGCAAGGACGTCCTCATCATTCCGATCCTAATGGCGCTTTTTGCCTTGGGCGGCAGCACCTTTGGTATGGCAGAGGAGACGCTTCCGTTCTTTGCGATTCTTATGCCGATCATGATGGCCATGGGCTTCGACTCAATTACAGCGTTCATGACGGTGTTTGTGGGTGCCCGTATCGGATACATCGCATCTACCGTCAATCCGTTCAACGTCCTGATTTCCCAGGGCATCCTCGGTATCCAGGGCAACCCCCAGCTTTGGTTGCGTACTATTGCCCTTGCCGTGCTCACTGCAGTTGCCATCGCATGGGTTGTGATGTATGCCCTCAAGGTTAAGAAGAATCCCGAGGCATCCCCAGCTTTCCACGATGATATCGAGAAGCGCAAAGAGTTTGGTGCGGACGAGAATCTCCTCGATAGCGAGTTCACCGGTAGGCAGAAAGCCGTTATGGTTATTTTCGTGCTTGGACTTGCCGCCATCATTTGGGGTCTGGTGGCCCAGGGCTGGTACATGAACGAAATCTCTGCGATTTTCTTGGCCATGGCCCTTCTTTCGGGTGTTGTTTCCGGGATGAATGAGAAGGAGATCGCTGGCGAGTTCGTTAAGGGAATTGCAGACTTCGCGTTCTCTGCCATCGTTGTTGGCCTCGCCCGCGGAATCCTCGTAATCGCCAATGACGGCCTCATCATCGATACGATTCTCAACACGCTCGCCACGGCTCTCTCCGGAGTTCCGGCAGTTATCTTTACGAGCATTCTCTATGTCGTGGATAACCTTCTGTCGATCCTCGTTCCGAGCTCCTCGGGCATCGCTGCTCTTACGATTCCCATTTTCGGCCCGCTTGTTGAGCTGATGGGCTTAAACCCCGAGGCCGCAGTTACTGGTCTTTCCATGGGCAGCGCGGCCATGTCTCTCATTTCGCCAACAAGCGCGATGCTCGTTGCCGGTCTTGGCGTCTGCAAGATTCCGCTAGGCCAGTGGTGGAAGGTCGCTTGGAAATTCTTCCTGGTCGTAAGCGTTATCTGCATGGCATTCACTGCGGTTTCGGGTCTTATCCCCCTGCCGTAAATGCAAAACCCCACATACAAGTTGTGAGAAAGAAGGATAGAGATGAACAAAGGACTGAACGTTCATAGCGAGATTGGCGCCCTCAAGAAGGTGTGCGTCCATCGCCCCGGTATGGATCTTGTAAACATGAAGGCGGAGGATTTCGACCGCGTTTGGATTCACGACGCGTTCTATTTGGACTATGCCCAGAAAGAGCACGATCAGTTTACCGACCTTCTTCGCGGCGCTGGCGCCGAGGTCGTCTATATGGAAGAGCTGCTCGCTGAGACGTTTGACAAAGTCGAGGGCACTCGCGCAGAGTTCATGACGAAGTTCATGGGTGAGTCCGGCATCTCCAACGCGGCCCTTCGCCAGGCCGTTGTCGAGAAGCTTGATTCGATTAAGGACAACAAGGAGTTTGTCCTTGCTGCCATGGGCGGCCTCTACGTTCGCGACCTCGAGATCCCCAAGGTTGGCGGTTCTCTTGCCAGTATGGACGGCGAGGAGTTGAAGGCTGACGATATGGTGCTGTTCCCCATGCCGGCCTCGTATTTCTCCCGTGACCCTCTGGCTGTCGTGGGCAAGGGCGCTACCATGAACCGCATGTACTGGAATCAGCGCAACCGCGAGGTAATCTTCTACGAAACGGTGCTGCGCAACCATCCCGATTACGCCGGTAGCCCCATCTGGTACGACCACAACAGCGAGTGGCATATCGAGGGCGGCGATATCCTCAACATCAACGCCAAGACGCTCGCCATCGGTATTTCCGAGCGCACCCAGACTGCAGCCATCGATGAGCTCGCCAAGAATATGTTCTGGGGTTCCGATGAGGCCGAGATCGAGAACATCTATGCCATCAAGATTCCGCACGGCTATGCCTACATGCACCTCGACACCGTCTGCACGCAGGTCGATCGCGATAAGTTCACGGTCTATCCCGGCATCTACCAGACGCTTCGTGCCTACCGCCTGACCAAGGGCGATTCGGAGGGGGAGGTGCATATCGAGGAACTCGAGGGCACCCTGCAGCATATCCTCGAGCTTGCGACGGGTATGGACCATATCACCATGATTGAGTGCGGTGGCGGCGATCCGATCGAGGCTTCCCGTGAGCAGTGGAACGATGGTTCCAACACTCTTGCGGTCGCACCGGGCAAGGTCTGCGTGTATGAGCGCAACGTTGTCACCAACGATGCTCTTTACAAGGCTGGCGTCGAGCTGCTCGTCGCTCCCTCCGAGGAGCTTTCTCGCGGTCGCGGCGGCCCGCGCTGCATGACCATGCCGTTCTGGCGTGAGGAAATCTAATCAGCTTTAGCGTATCTGGGCGGCGCGTGTGCGTCTGCGCCGCCCATCCCTCCTTGTGTGTTCCAACAATCGAAAGGACTCAAATCATGGCTCTTAATCTTTCTGGTCGAAGCGTTCTTACCCTGCTTGACTTTACGTCCGAGGAAATCGAGTACATGCTCGACCTCTCAAAGAACTTCAAGGATATGAAGCGCGCCGGGTATCCGCACCGCTTTCTCGAGGGCAAGAACATTGTCCTGCTGTTTGAGAAGACCTCCACGCGCACGCGCTGTGCCTTCGAGGTCGGCGGTATGGACCTGGGTATGGGCGTGACCTACCTCGACCCCGGCTCGTCGCAGATGGGCAAGAAAGAGTCCATCGAGGATACCGCCCGCGTGCTCGGTCGCATGTATGACGGTATTGAGTATCGCGGCTCCGACCAGTCGATCGTCGAGGAGCTTGCCGCCAAGGCTGGCGTTCCCGTCTGGAACGGTCTGACCAACGAGTACCATCCCACCCAGGCCCTTGCCGACATTCTTACCATGCGTGAGGAGTTTGGCGACACGCGCGGCATGAAGCTCACCTATATGGGCAAGGAGCAGGGCAACGTCAGCGACTCCCTGATGGTTATCTGCGCCAGGCTCGGCATTAACTTCTGCTCCTGCGGACCCAAGGGCGATGTCGAGGGCGCCACGCACTTCGATCCCGAGCTTCTTGAGCGCTGCCAGGAGATCGCCGCTCAGAATGGCTGCACGATCCAGCTCACTGAGGATATCGACGAGGGCGTCAAGGATGCAGACGTGATCTATACGGACGTTTGGGTCGGTATGGGCCAGGCTGAGGAGCTGTGGAAGAGCCGAATCGATCTTCTCTCTCCCTATCGAGTAACGCCCGAGGTCATGGCCAAGGCAAACCCCGGCGCCATCTTTATGCACTGCCTGCCGAGCTTCCACGATACGCAGACCACCATCGGCGCCGAGATTGCCGAGAAGTTCGGCGTGACCGAGATGGAGGTTTCCGACGAGGTCTTTGAGAGCGCGCAGTCTCGCGTGTTCCAGGAGGCCGAGAACCGCATGCATACCATTAAGGCCATGATGTACGCGACGCTTCGCTAGTAGCTGGGAAGTGAACGAACACTATGAGTAAACCGTACGGAAAGCCCGATCGTATTGTCGTCGCCCTCGGCGGCAACGCCCTCGGCAACAACCCCGTCGAGCAGATCGAGGCCGTGAGCAACACCGCCCACGCGCTCCTCGGCCTCATCGAGCAGGGCAACGAGATCATCATCACCCACGGCAACGGCCCGCAGGTCGGCATGATCCAGAACGCCTTCGCCGCCGCCCACGACGCCATCGGCACCCCCGAGATGCCGCTGCCCGAGTGCGGCGCCATGTCCCAGGGCTACATCGGCTACCACCTGCAGCAGGGCATCGGCCGCGAGATGCACAAGCGCTATAAGCGTTGGCACGCCGCCACCGTCGTCACCCAGATCGAGTGCGATCCCGACGATCCCGCGTTCAAGAACCCGACCAAGCCGATCGGCCCCTTCTACACCGAGGAGCAGGCCAAGGAGTTCATGGCCGAGGATCCCTCCAAGGTCTTCGTCGAGGATTCCGGCCGCGGCTGGCGTCGCGTCGTCGCCTCCCCCGATCCCAAGAAGATCGTCGAGGCTGACTCCATCCTCAACCTGCTCGACAACGAGTTCATCGTCATCGCCTGCGGTGGCGGCGGCATCCCCGTCGTCCGCGACTACGAGAACAAGGGCTGCTACAAGGGCGTTCCCGCCGTTATCGACAAGGATCTGGGCGGCGAGCTGCTGGCCGAGGACTGCGACGCCGACGTCCTGTTCCTGCTGACCGCCGTCGAGCATGTCGCCATCAACTTCGGCAAGCCCAACCAGGAGGAGCTCGAGGACCTCACCGCCGACGAGGCCGAGCGCCTGGCCGACGAGGGTCAGTTCGGCAAGGGTTCCATGGAGCCCAAGGTCCGCGCTGCCATCAAGTTCGCCCGTTCCCGCAAGGGCCGCACCTGCATCATCGGCGCCCTGGACAAGGCCGCCGAGACCATGGCTGGCCTCTCCGGTACCCGCATCCACGAGTAGTCTCTACTCTGTTGCCTCTCTCGTGGGCGCCAGGCAAAGCGCCCACAAACTAGCCTCTCTTCATGAGCCCTGCAGTCCGCTCCGACTGCGGGGCTTTTGCTATTCACCTAGTCATTGGGGACAAACCCGGCACTTGGGGACGGTCCTTTCCTGCCGGCAGCTTGGGACAGTCCTTAATAGTCATTGGGGACGTTCTTAAACGACTAGTCAAACAAGAACGTCCCCAATGACTACTCATTTAAGTCTGTCCCCAATGACTGCACAATGGCTGGGAAGGCGCATCCCACACCGACGCATTGCCTTCGGGCCCTTTCCCCAGGCTCTCCATAGCTCAGCTGGACTCCCCGCAACCTGTTCCGAGTTGGCGGAACGAGCGCGACGTGGAGTGTCATTCTTTACCGCGTTAGACTAGACGCAGGGAAAGGAGGAGGACATGGATGCTCGCGTCAAGCAGCTTGTAAATATGATCGAGGACGCTCAGCCTGTCGCTGTCGCGGTACTTGCCAAGCGTCTCGAGGTAAGCGAGCGCGCCGTGAGAAACTATATCCATCGCGCAAACGACAACCTTGCAGGGGTTGCACGCATCGTTGGCAGCAAGGGGCAGTATCGTATCGATGTTGCACGTGCAGATGAGCTTGCTCGCTTGCTAGACGGTGCGGCTCTGGCCCATCCGGGCATTCCTGATACGCGCGACGGCCGTGTGTCCTTCCTTCTTAACGACCTCCTAATGCGGTCCCAGTGGGTGACGATTGAGGAGTATGCGGATTTACTCTACGTTTCGGCGCGGACTCTGTCCAATGACATGCGTCTGGTAGAGCAGAAACTCGCCCAATTTGACTTAACGCTTGAAAAGCGCCCACGCTACGGAATCCGCGTTGCGGGCGGGGAGTCGCAACGGCGCCTGTGCCTGGCCTCGCTGGTGAGGCCCGTGTTGCCCGACACCGACGATGCAAAGCTCGCCGAGCACCTGCGGTCCATCGCCGCATGTGTGGACGATGCTCTGACGGCCTCGCCCGTCACGGTGAGCTCGCTGGCATCCCGCAATCTCATCATGCATCTTTACATCGCTCTTGGCCGCATCGAGCAGGGCTGCTATGTCCCAGCTGCAGAATCGGACGTTCAAAAACTGGAGGGAACGCGCGAATACGCCGCGGCTTTCCAGATTGCCGCAAACATCAAGGATGCCCTGGGCGTGAGCATGCCCCGAGAAGAGGTTGCCTTTATCGCAATCCATTTGCTCGGCAGGGGCACGGGCGTGCCCGAGAAGGGCTCTGCCGTTATCTCGGACGAGATGTGGGAGATTGCTTCCGAGATGGTACGTACGGTCAACGATGAGTTTAGGTTTGACTTTAGCAGCGATCTTGAACTTCGCATGAACCTTGCTCGGCATATTGGCCCTCTGGGTTATCGCCTTGAATATCACATGCATATGGATAACCCCATGCTGCCCGATATCAAGACGAGGTTTCCGTTGGCCTATTCGATGGCGGCCGGCACCTCGCAGGTACTCGAGCGTCATTTTGGCAGCCAGCCCTCTGATGAGGAGCTCGGCTACATCGCCATGGCATTTGCCCTGGCCCTCGAGCAGCAAGCCGACCAGCCGCGTCGCAAACGCATCCTGATCGTGTGCGCCTCGGGAGCGGGAAGCGCCCGTATGCTCGAGCACCAGTACCGCAAGCAGTTTGGTATGTATATCGAGTCGATTGAGACATGCGACGTCGCCCGCGTGGGAACGCTCGACTTTTCGCACATCGACTACGTGTTCACAACGGTGCCGCTCAACGTCAAGTTGCCTGTGCCCGTCCGCGAGGTCGATTTCTTCTTGGAGACGAGCGATGTCAACGCTATCCGCAAGGTGCTGAGTGATGACGCTGCGCAATCGGACTCCCTGAGCGCTTTCTTTAGCCGTGCCCTGTTCTTCAACCGCGTTGAGGCGTCGTCGAAGCAGGCCGTTCTCCGATATCTCTCCGAGCGCGCCGTCGAGAGCGGCCGTGTCGATGCCCAGTTTGCCCAAGAGGTTGCCGAGCGCGAGAGCGCGAGTGCCACCTCGTTTGGCAATGGGGTGGCCATGCCCCATGGGATGCATCCTTTGAGCGCCGAGGCCTTTGTTACCGTGGGCCTGCTCGAACATCCCATTCTTTGGGACGAATACGGCCATGAGGTCGATATCGTCTTTATGGTGTCGTTTGCCCGGTCGGGCGGCGATGAGGCGCGGATCTTGAGCTCGCTGCTCGCTGAGATCTTTATGGACCGCCAGGGGGTCGAGCGCTTACGCGAGCGCCGGTCCTGGCATGAGCTGATGGCGCTTGTGCAAGCGCATACGGCTTAAGACTTCTTTTGTCGATGACCCTGTCAATCTACCTGCAATAAACCTCGAGGATTGCGGGCGGGAGATAGGTGTTTCGAATATTCAAGTACAAACCAAACATCACGGGAGAGGAGATCGTTATGGACGATCAGGGAACCGAGATGGTTTCGTTTCAGCTGGTCGCTGCAGCGGGAGAGGCACGCAGCCTTGCCTTCGAAGCCCTTGAAAAGGCAAAGGCGGGGGATTTTGACGCTGCCGCCAAACTCATGAAGCAGTCAAAGGATGCGGGAATCAAGGCTCACCACATCCAAACGCAGCTGCTTTCGACCGAGGCGGCGGGCGAGCATCTGTCGGTGGATGTGTTGCTGGTCCATGCTCAGGACCACCTCATGTGCTCCATGCTTGCTCAGGAGCTCGTGCAGGAGCTGATCTGCCTGTATGAGCGCACTGCAGTCAAGAACGCCTAACGGCGTGCGGCGACTATCCAACCAATCAATGCGAAGGGAATCCCTTATGAAGATCCTTCTTGTTTGCGCAGCTGGCCTGTCTACAAGCATTCTGATGAAGAAACTTGAGAAATACGCGGAGCAAAACGGCATCGAGCTCGATATCGATGCGGTGGGTATCGGCGAGTATCAGGAGACCTGCGCCGATTATGACGTGCTGCTCTTGGGGCCGCAGGTGTCCTACCAGCTCAACACCGTCAAGCAGGGGAGCGGTAAGCCGACCGCGGTCATCCCCGCACAGGACTACGGCATGGGCAACGCCGCCAACGTGCTGGCACTCGCCCAGTCGCTGTTGGGCTAGGAGGCGACCATGAAAAAGTTCATGACCCTGCTTCAGGAAAAACTGACCCCTATTGCCAATTTCTGCGGCACCGAGCGCCACTTTGCCTCCATGCAAAAGGGCTTTATGAGCGCGATCAGCTTCATCTTGGTCTCTGCCGTCTTTATGATCATCGCCAACCCGCCGGTCACGGCCGACCTGGTGGCGCAGGGCGGGTTCTGGTCCGTCTTTGGCCCTTGGCTCGATTTTGCCACGGCCAATAAGCTCACGCTGCTCATCCCGTTCAACATGACGATGGGCATACTGTCGGTGATCGTGACGTTCGCAATCGCCTATAACCTGGCGGGCACCTACAAGATGCCCAAGCTTAACGCCGGTATGACCTCGCTGGTGATGTTCCTGATCGCCGCGGCGCCGTCGTCCTACTACCAGCTTGCCGACGAGTCCGTGCTCCAGGCGGTCCCCTGCACCTATCTGGGTGCGCAGGGCCTGTTTACCGCCATCATCGTTGCCCTGGTCTCCGTCGAGGTCACGCGCTTCTGCCAGACCAAGGGCATCACCATCAAGATGCCCGATGGCGTGCCGCCGTTTTTGTCCGAAACCTTTGGCGCCATCGTGCCTATGCTCGCCAACATCCTCATCTTCTTTGGTGGCAACCTGCTGATCCAGATGATTGATCCCACGCTGTCCATCCCCTCGGTTATCGAGAAGCTGCTCGCTGCCCCGCTTTCCGTCGCAGTTGACTCTGTGCCCGGCGCACTGCTTATCTGCTTCATGACGCTGCTGTTTTGGTGCTTTGGCGTCCACGGCAACATGATCGTGATGCCCATCACCGCCCCGGTCACGCTTGCCGCCTTTGCTGCCAACGCCTCGCTCTACGCTGCTGGGCAGCCGCTTGAGTTCCACCCGGTACTCATGTCGATGGTCATCAACCTCATCGGCGGCACGGGCAATACGTTCTCTTTTGTGGCGCTCTGCGCGTTTAAGGCAAAGTCGCAGCAGCTCAAGGCATTTGGCAAGGCATCGATCGTGCCGAGCTTCTTCCGTATCTCCGAGCCCGCGATCTTTGGCGCACCCATCATCTTCAACCCGATCCTCATGATTCCGTTTGTGCTGGGCGGTATGATTTCGGCCCTGCTGTATTGGGGTGCAATCTCACTGGGTCTTGTCTCTAACTTCTACATCTTGGTGAGCGGCACGTTCCCCATCTTCGTTCAGGGCTTTATCCAGTGCCTCGACCCGCGTATCTGGGTATTTACGATCGTTTTGATCGTGGTCATGGCTGTGGTCTGGTACCCGTTCTTTAAGGTGTACGACAACCAGCTCCTGGCACAGGAGCAGGAGAACGCCGCGGCAGCTTCTGCCAAGGATACTGAGTAGCATGGGTTACTTTGACAGAACGTCTGCTGCCGGTATGCCCGAGGGCTTTTTGTGGGGCGGCGCGCTCGCTGCCAACCAGGCCGAAGGGGGCTGGAACGAGGGCGGCCGCGGTATGTCGCACTCCGACCTGATTCCACAGGGTCCCGACCGCTGGGATGTGATGTTTGGCAGGCAAAAGCCCGTGGATGATCCGGACAGGCTGTATCCATGCCGTTGGGGCAACGACTTCTTCCATCATTGGCGCGAGGACGTCGAGTTCTTTGCCGAGATGGGCTTTAAGTGCCTGCGTCTTTCAATTTGTTGGAGCCGTATTTTTCCCACAGGGATGGAGGCCGAGCCCAACGGTGAGGGCTTGGAGTTTTACCGTCAGGTATTCGAGGCGCTGCGCGAGCACGGAATCGAGCCGCTCGTGACGCTGTCGCACTACGACTATCCGTTGGCTCTGGTCGAGCGTTATGGTGGATGGCAAAGCCGAGAGATGATCGAGCGGTATGCGCACTACGTCGAGACCGTCGGACGTGCGTACCAGGGCCTCGTGCGTTATTGGCTCACCTTCAACGAGATCAACAGCGTGGCGCTGTCCTATCTCAACGCGGGCGTCACGCTCGAGGATGAGCGTGACCGTGCAGCCGTGACCGCGGCGTTCTCGCACCATATGTTTATGGCGAGCGCTCGCGCTGTCGAGATCCTGCACAAGATCGATCCCGCAAACAAGGTGGGTTGCATGATCGCTGCCGGTGCGACCTATCCGTACCGTTGTGCGCCCGAGGACGTATGGCTTGCGTATGAGGAGGACCGCGGCCGCTACTTCTACACTGACGTGATGGCTGCGGGCGCCTATCCTACTTGGAAGCTGCGTGCGCTCGAGAAAGAGGGTGTTCACGTGCCCTTTGAGCCGGGCGATACGGAGTATCTGGCCGAGCATACCGTCGACTTCATTTCGTTCTCGTACTATTGCTCGCGCTTGGTGTGCGCCGATGACCAGGTGATCGCTGAGAAGGCGGAGGGCAACGTGTTCCCGACGCTGCGCAATCCGTACCTCAAGGATAAAGAGACTGCCTGGAAATGGCAGATCGATGCGCTGGGTTTGCGCGTGACGCTTGCCGGCTACCACGATCGTTACCATCTTCCGCTCTTTATCGCCGAGAACGGTGTGGGCGGACTCGATGCGCTGGAAGACGGCAAAGTCCACGATGCGTATCATATTGATTACCTGCGCAGGCATATTCTTGCGCTGCGCGATGCAATTGTCGAGGACGGTGTTGACCTGATGGGATACACGCCGTGGGGCTGTATCGATTTGGTGTCGGCCTCGACGGGGCAGATGAAGAAGCGCTATGGCTTTGTTTATGTCGATGCCGATGATACGGGCAAAGGCACGTTCGATCGCTACCGAAAGGACAGCTTCTGCTGGTATCAAAAGGTCATTGCATCAAATGGCGAGGACTTGAGTTAACCCTTGCAAGCCTGCTGCCCCCGTGGCCCGTTTCGGCCGCGGGGGCTTTTGTTATTGAGGCGGCTGTTCATGAGGAGCATTGCAGGCTGCGGAAACCCGGCACTTGGGGACGTTCCTTTCCTGCCGGCAGTTTGGGACAGTCCTTAAAGGCCGCATCGATCAACTGCGGAAAGCACATCCCAGAATGAGCGTCCAACATGGGGTGCGGTTTCCCTTGAGGCCCTCAATCGGAAAATGCATCCCGGATTTTTGTCGAAAAGCGGTCCCTAGTTTCCCAAACGGGCCGCTAACGGAAAGCGCATCCCGCTATTGGGCCCCAAAGCAGGATGCGCTTTCCGTGCTGGCAGTTCCAAGCAGTTCGGGATGGCCCTTTTCGTCTGCTCTCGGCCGGCGTCCGTAAGACTGTCCTCGACGACCACTCATTTAAGTCTGTCCCCAATGAGTGCCCAATGACTAGTAGTAGGCCCACATGGCTTCGACTTCGTTGAGGACCTCTACGACGCCCCAGCGGCGGGCGCTGCGGCTGGCCGAGTTGGGATCGAAGACTTCAATCTGGTCGGCGTCGTCAATACCGTAAAGTACAATGTAGTGGCCCACGTTGGTAAAGGTGCCCGGCCGAACGGCGGCGATGACGGGCGCTCCCGAACGCAGCACCTGAGTCATCGAGTCGCGATCGTTATGAAGCTCCGTTCCGTTAAGTCCCAACTGCCACGCACCGCTCGTCATAAACGACCATTCGGTTGCACCGGTGGGGGCGTAATTGCCTGCCTCGGAAAGCGCGCACATATCGACGGGAGTCATATCGGTGCGTCCCGTCTTAAAGATATAGACCATGGTGAGGCACGTAGGCCCGCAAGCATTTTGGCGGATGGTACCGCCGGCGTAAGGCAGCTCCGACCATGCAGGGTCGATCTGATAGATATGGGGCATCGTGCCGGCTTGCCATTGCGAGCGCGGGGTCGAAAAGGCGAAAGAATAACCGGGCGCGACGGGGGCCTTGAGCAGCTTGTCCTCGGCGGTGGGCTCGAGACCGGCCGAGCCGTGGGACATACAGGAGCTCATAAGCACAAAGACCAGACAGATGAGGATAGAGCACAGTGCGAGGCAAAGCCGACGAGCCGGCAGGGCGGGGGCATTCACGAACGATGTCGAGCGGTAGGGCTTGCCGTCGCGTCCGCCTTGGGGATGCGAAAAGAAGCGGTTGATATGGCTTCCGGGCTGACGTGCGCCGTTGCGGCGCAGTTGCGGAACCTCGGCTTGGCGCTGTCGAGTGCGCGCGCCCAAGCGGCTATCTTGCTGTGCGCTTGTGCCCGTGCTCGGACGGCCACTCTGCCGTGTTCTGTTTGTCTGCTGCCGAGACGAAGGCTTGGGTTGCTCTTGAGGGCGTTGCGGATTGCTGCTCGTGGCACTTCTGGGCGTCGGCGTGGTACGCCCGGCAAGGCGAACGTTTCGCTGCCGTTCGCCGTCATTGTATTCGTATGCCATTTGTACCGCCTCGTCTCATGTATAACCCGTCCATCCTACAAAAAAGACGTGCAGCAAATGAGGACATACGCCAAAACCTCGGTAAGCGGCATGGACGGGAGCGAGCCTGGCGCCATAAAACGACGCCCTCCGCGAGCGATTGAATCGCGCCATCAAAACGGACGCTCGCACCGAGTGACGCCCCTCGCCGTTCGTCCCAAAAACGGCGCCGTTCGTTTTGCAGTTCTGCCTTCGGTCGAGCCACAAGCGGCGCTGCTGTGCCAAGGCCGTATCTTAAAGCCACGAAATAAAAGCGCGCGGCAAAACAGACCGCGCAAGGGGTGACGCCAAAGAGGCGTCAATAAGGAAAGGAGGGGAACAATGGCGGACAAGAACGCAGAAGTTGCAGTCGAAGGTAACGGTGGCATGAAGAAAACGCTTTCGCTCTGGAACTTCTTCACCATCGGTTTCGGTGCCATCATCGGTACCGGTTGGGTTCTGCAGGTCGGCGACTGGATGGTCGTGGGCGGCGGTCCCGTTCCCGCTATGATCGCATTCCTCTTGGGTGCAATCTTCCTCGTGCCCGTCGGAGCTGTTTTCGGTGAGCTCACGGCTGCTATCCCCATCTCGGGCGGCATCGTCGAGTATGTCGATCGTAGCTTTGGCCGTACGCTGAGCTACATCACCGGTTGGCTCCTGGCCCTGGGCAACGGTATCCTGTGCCCGTGGGAGGCAATCGCCATCTCGACCCTCGTGTCCGAGATGTTCGGCAGCCTGCCCGGTCTTGAGTGGCTGCGTGCCGTCAAGCTTTATACCATCCTGGGCGCCGACGTTTACCTGTTCCCGACGCTGATCGCGCTCGGCTTTGCAGTCTACGTCATCTTCCTCAACTTCCGCGGTGCCAGCTCGGCCGCCAAGCTCCAGGCCTTCCTGACCAAGGCCCTGCTCTGCGGCATGCTGCTCGCCATGGGCGTCTCGCTGTTCACCGGTTCGCCGGAACACGCCATGCCCGTGTTCTCCCAGGTCACCGGCGCTGGCGGCGGCAAGCCCGCTACCGAGGGCACCAGCCTGTTCGCCGGCATCGTGTCGGTCCTGGTTCTGACCCCGTTCTTCTACGCCGGTTTCGACACCATTCCTCAGCAGGCTGAGGAAGCAGCCGAGGGCCTCAACTGGAACAAGTTCGGCAAGATCATCTCCCTAGCCCTGCTGGCCGCAGGCGGCTTCTACATGGTCTGCATCTACTCGTTCGGCACCATCCTCGACTGGCATGAGTTTGTTAAGAGCCCGGTTCCCGCGCTTGCCTGCCTCAAGGGCATCAACATGCTTCTGTACCTGGCCATGCTCGTAATCGCCACGCTTGGACCCATGGGCCCGATGAACTCCTTCTACGGCGCCACGAGCCGCATCATGCTTGCCATGGGCCGCAAGGGCCAGCTGCCCGAGAAATTCGCCGAGGTCGATCCCAAGTCCGGCGCTCCCAAGCTCGCCTGCGTCGTCCTGGGCGTCATCACCGTCATCGGTCCGTTCCTGGGCAAGAACATGCTCATTCCTCTGACCAACGTGTCGGCCCTCGCCTTCATCTTCTCCTGCGGCATGGTCGCCCTCGCTTGCCTGCGCATGCGCTTCACCGAGCCCGACCTGCCTCGTCCCTACGAGGTGCCCGGCGGCAAGTTTGGCATCTGCCTCGCTGTCGCTGCCTGCGCCGTCATCATCGGCCTGCTCGTGATCCCGTTCTCTCCCGCCTCCCTCAACATGGTGGAGTGGAGCATCGTGATCGGCTGGCTGGCCATTGGCCTGGCCCTCATGGCCTTCACCAATTCCCGCAAAAAGTAACGCCTAGCCGGGGCGGATCGGGTGCGCGGGATCCTCTCTCCCGCGCACCGAACCCGGCACCACTTGGGTAGTTTTGTGAGGCCTTAACCCAACACGGCCTCGCCCACTATATGGATCCATAAGGAGGAACCATGTCCACTAAGTATGCAATCGTTGGCGGCAAGCTCATCGACGGTACCGGTGCCGAGCCGGTCGAGAACTCCCTCGTTCTCGTCGACGACAACGGCAAGATCGAGTACGCCGGCACTATGCAGGACCTTCCCGAGGGCGTTGAGGTTATCGACGCCGCCGGCAAGACCGTCCTTCCCGGCCTGATCGACACCCACCTGCACTTCTCGGGCAACCTGACCGACGATGACACCGATTGGGTCATGCAGCCGCTCCTCGAGAAGCAGGCCGTCGCCGTCAAGCAGGCCTACGACTGCCTCACCCACGGCCTCACCACCGTCTGCGAGATCGGCCGCTTTGGTATCCAGATCCGTGACTGCATCGACAAGGGCGTCTTTAAGGGCCCGCGCGTTCTGGCCACCGGTCTGGGCTTCTGCCGCGTTGCCGGCCACGGTGACTCCCACCACTGCACCCAGGAGCTCAACAAGGAATCCCACCCCTGGGGCGACCAGGTCGACGGTCCTTGGGATCTGCGCAAGGCCGTCCGTCGTCGCCTGCGTGAGAACCCCGATGCCATCAAGATCTGGGCTACCGGTGGCGGCATCTGGCGCTGGGACTCCGGTCGCGACCAGCACTATTGCTCCGAGGAGATCCAGGCCGTGGTCGAAGAGGCAAAGATGGTCGGCATCCCCGTGTGGAGCCACTGCTACAACAACCACGCCGCTGCCTACGATTCCGTTCGCTTTGGCTGCGAGCAGCTGATTCACGGCTTCGATATCGATGAGCGCACCATGGACCTCATGGCCGAGCAGGGCACCTTCTTCACCCCGACGATCGCCTTCCTGCCCACCTGGTACGCCACCTATCCGCCCGTCTACGTCCCCGAGCTGCACGACAAGTACGAGGGCACCCTGGTCGAGAAGGAGCTGCAGCGCAACTACGACTGCCTGCGCGAGGCCAAGAAGCGCGGCGTCGTCATGACGATCGGCTCCGACTCCTTCTCCTTCGTCACCCCGTACGGCACCTGCTCCATCGAGGAGATGTACGAGTTCGTCGACAAGATCGGCTTCACTCCGGTCGAGACCATCACCTGCGCCACCCTCAACGGTGCCAAGATGTGCCACATCGAGGACGAGACCGGTTCCATCGAGGCCGGCAAGTGCGCCGACCTGCTGGTTGTCAACGGTGACGTCGCCGCCGACATCCACGTGCTCAACACCGACAACATGGACGTCATCATGAAGGACGGCTGGATCGTCGAGGCCGGCACTTTTGGTGAGGCTAACAAATACAGCGCCTAAGATACCGTTTGTCGATGGCTTGATGTAAAACACAGTTTTTGATTGCATAATGCAATGGAGAGGGTCGCTTGCGGCCCTCTCCATTGCTATGGGTGCTACGGACAAGAGGGGATGACGGTGGATTTAAACAGGCTGATTCTGGGCAAGAGCTACAACTCTACCAAGGTCTTTCGTACGGCCCAGCATGTGGTTCAGGCCATCCTGCTCGGTATTGTCGTTCCGGCGCTTATCCTGCTGCTTATCTGGGATTTAACCGATAATCCCAATCCCGTTCCGGGCGTTGTCGTTATTGCCGGCCTGGTCATGCTGTGCTTCTTTTTCTCGTATGTCTTTGTGGTCCCCGACGACCTCACATCGAGTGCAACCGACCGTACACTCGCCATTGCATCTAAAATATTCGCCTACACGTCGCGCGGCCTTACGCCCGAAGCGGCACTGGGTGCTTCCAAAATCATCCTGTCCGAGACCATCGCGTCGGCCATCTGCTTTACCGACGGCAAACAGGTGTTGGCAAGTTGGGGCGAGGATTCGACAAAGTGTCCCGCCGGCACCCCGGTTGTGCTCAAGACCACACTCAACGTGATCGAGTCCGGCGAACAGAGTGTATTTTCGCGTGACGCCTCCAATGAGACGGGCGGCTATTTTCCCCGTCTGCGCGCCGGCATTGTCGCGCCACTGACCGTGCGCGGGCATTGCGTGGGCACGCTCGAGCTGTATTACCCCCGCCTGAGCAGCATCGATATGCGCCAGACGGCGTTGGCCTCGGGCTTTGCCGATCTCATTTCCACGCAGCTCGCCAGCTTTGAGCTCGAGCGCCAGGACGAGCTCACGGCCCGCGTGGAGCTTCGCGCCCTGCAGTCGCAGGTCGACCCGCATTTTCTATTCAATACCATCAGCACCATCGTGTCGCTCGTTCGAACCGAGCCCGACAAGGCACGATCGCTGCTGATCGACTTCTCCAACTACTATCGTCAGACGCTTTCTGACTCCGATACGCTCACCACGCTCGAGCACGAGGTGGAACAGGGCACTCGTTATATCAATCTTATGCAGGCCCGGTATGGCGACGGCCGTCTGCGCGTCTCGGTCGACATCGACTTTGAGGTGCGCGACAGCCTGGTACCGCCGTTTATCTTGCAGCCGCTGCTCGAAAACTGTATCAAGCACGCGCAGCGCGAGACCGAGCCGCTTTCTATTCGTGTTAGGGCTTTCGAGACCGATGACGGTTTGGAGATCATCGTCGAAGACGACGGCATCGGTATGAGCGAAGAAGTCTGCGCGCATCTGTTTGAGCAGCATCGCCGAGAGGAGCCCGAGAGCATTACCGCCGACGGCTCCGTCAAGCGAGGTTGCGGCCTGGCGCTCTTCAACGTGCTTCAGCGCATCCATTTCTTTTACGGAGAAGATTCCGGCATGCGCGTGAAGTCCCAGGAGGGCGTGGGAACGCAGGTCATCGTTGAGTTGAACGGCGAGCCGCATGAGCCGGCGCCGCTAACGGTGTAGCACGCGGTTGGATTGAGAGAAAAAGAGGGGAAGCGCATATGTCCGAAGGCTGGAACATCCTGGTGGTTGATGATGAGCCTCCAATTAGGGCTGAGCTACGCTATCTGTTGGAAAAGGATATGCGTGTGGGCCAGATTGCCGAGGCGGGCAATGTTACCGAAGCCGTGGAGTCGATTCTGTCGAACAAGCCCGACGTGCTGTTTTTAGACATTACCATGCCCGGTCGCTCGGGAATTGAGCTTGCCGAGACGCTGCAGAACCTAAAGACGCCGCCGGTCGTGGTGTTTGTGACGGCATTTGCCGAGTACGCGGCCGATGCCTATAACCTCGATGCCGTCGATTACGTCGTCAAACCGGTCGAGGATGCCCGCCTGTCAAAGGCACTCGACAAGATCGAGACTGCTCTGGGTGCTCGCCGTGTCGTCCATGCTCCGCGCCAGCCTTTGCGCCTGACGGTGGATCGCGGGGGCAAAAGGGTGTTCATTCCCGTGGCGGATGTCTGCTACTTTGAGGCGCGCGCCGATTTTTGCAATGCGGTCTGTGCCGAGGGAACATACCTGATCAATGAGTCGATTTCCTCGCTCGAGCGGCGTCTGGCCTCCGAGGGTTTTATTCGTGTCCACCGCAGTTATCTGGTCAATTTGGAAGACGTGCATAATGTCGAGATCGGCTCCACGGGCCTGATGGAGCTCAGGCTCGACCGCGTGAGCTCGACGGTGCCCGTGTCCCGCCGTCGCGCTGCCGAGGTCAAGGCGCACTTGGGACTTGCGTAGGCGGTCTGCATGCCATCGTTTATCGCCGCAGGTTTGGCATGACCGCACGGTGGGCATAATGGGTGACATCGAATGAAATCGAAAGGATCATTATGCCCGCGCTCATTACGCATCATCTGTTTGGCGAAGAAAGTATCGACCGTCTTCCGCAGGGCGTTATCACGTCCGACGAGGAGCGCATCGCCTTTATCCTGGGAAACCAAGGTCCCGACCCGTTTTTCTTCCACATGCTCACGCCGCGCATTTCCGACTGTACGTTGCTTGCTCAGGTCATGCACCGCTCGCGCATGTCGCGCCAGTTCTCATGCCTGCGCGACGGCGTGTCGCACCTGCAGCCGCGCGACGCCAATCTGGGCCGCGCCTTTGCGCTGGGCCTGCTGTCGCACTATGTGCTCGACCGCAATGCCCACCCCTTTGTCTACGAGCAGCAGTTTGGCATTGTTGAGTCCGACCCCGAGCTCGAGGCTTCGGGCAGTCAAGTTCACGCCGTGCTCGAAAGCGACCTGGACGTGCTGATGCTGCAGCTTAAACGTGACGGGGCCACGGTCGAGGATTATCCGCCGGCGGGCGAGATCGTCACCACCGACCGCATCAATCGCGTGGCCGGTGTGCTGATGAGCTACGTCGCCGGGCGCGTGTACGGTATCGACATCCCGGCGGGGGAGTACGCCGGCGCCGTAGCCGACATGCAGCTGCTCTACCGCACTATCGAGCCGGCCGGTTCGGCCAAGACGCGCGCGATTGCCCTGCTCGAGGGCTTGGTGCACGATTATTCGCTGCTCGACGGCCTTGCGCACCGTGTGACGACCGAGCTGCCCGAGCGTACCGGCAACCTGGGCCACTTGGCATGGAAGAACCCCTTTACTGACGAGGTCTCGAACGAGAGTTTCCCCGAGGTCTTTGACCGCGCGCTGATCGATTACGAGTGCACGGTCGCCCGCTTTATCGAGACCGGCGATATGGAAGCCGTGACCGGTCACGTCAACTACAGCGGCCGCGTGCTCGGTGCCGACGAGGAGTTCGACCGCGAGGAATAGGGTCCGTGCCTGTCCCTTTGCCGAATCCTTACCGGTGCCTCTGTGCAATTGGGGTACGATGAACTAACTGTATATCGGGCGAATACGAAGGGGCCCTGTCCATGAAATACACCAAGCTCGAGCGTAACTGGGTTATGTACGATGTGGGCAACTCGGCCCTCGTGCTGCTCAATACCTCGGTGGTGCCCATCTACTTTAACGCCATCAATACCGGTGCTTCCTCGGCAGACCTGGTGGTCGCCTGGGGCAACGCGCAGACGATTGCCTCGCTAGTCATTGCCATGCTCATGCCCATTCTGGGCGCGCTTGCCGATTACGCCGGCAACAAGATCAAGTTCTTCTTGGGCTTCTTCCTCACGGGCCTGGTCCTTTGCCTGGCGCAGGCTATCCCCATGTCCGCCATGGCATTTTTGACCGTGTACGTGCTGTGCACCATCGGCCTTAACTCTTCTATGACGTTCTACGACGCCATGCTGCCCGACATTACCACCGACGAGCGCATGGACGCCGTGTCCAGCTCGGGCTATGCCTGGGGCTACATCGGTTCCACCGTGCCGTTCATCATCTGCCTGGCGCTTATCATGGGTGGCCCCGCTCTTGGCGTCCCCACCATGCTGGCAACGCGTCTGTCGTTTATCATCACCGGTGCCTGGTGGCTCATCTTTACCCTGCCGCTCATTCGCACCTATAAGCAAAAGTACGGTCGCGAGCGCGGTCCCCAGGACACCATCGGCCACATCGTGGGCGGCGTGTTCTCCGAGGTCGGACATACCATGCGCGAAATCGCCCACAACAAGACCGTGCTGGTCTACATGATCGCGTTCTTCTTCTACATCGATGGTGTGCACACGGTCATTTCCATGGCAACCAGCTACGGCTCGGCTCTGGGTATCGATTCGACCCAGCTGGTGCTGGCGCTGCTCGTCACGCAGTTTGTGGCCTTTCCGTCCGCCATCATCTACGGCAAGCTCGCCGGACGCGCGGGCACGCTCAACATGATTCTGGTGGCGGTCGCCGCCTACATGGGCATTGTGCTGTTCGCCGCGTTCTTCCTAAAGACCGCCTTTGAGTTCTGGGTGCTTGCCATTATGGTCGGCCTGTTCCAGGGCGGCGTGCAAGCGCTCAGCCGTAGCTACTTTGGCCGCATTATCCCTAAAGAAAAATCCAACGAGTACTATGGCTTCTTTGACATCTTTGGTCGTTATGCAAGCGTCATGGGCACCTTCCTGGTGTCGGTTGTCACCTCGCTGACCGGCAACCCGTCGCTGGGCGTCCTTTCTATTGGCGTTCTGCTGGTTGTTGGCTTTGTGCTGCTGGTCCGTCTGTCCCGCATGGCTCAGGCGGCGGCGTAAGGCAACCGGGCTCAGTACAGCAATTGTGCCTATCTGCAGTACTCTTTTGGAAGTAGCCGCATAAATCATTCTGACTTCCGAGCAATGTTTAGCCCAAGTGGGTATGATGGAATCAGCTAGGTCGCGGGGCGTCGCCTGTGTTTGGCGGCGCCCCGTTTTTGTGTTGCAAGGAGGGTAAAGGTATGAACGCCACGGTTGTGATCCCAACATATTGGGCGGGCGATGATACCCAAGCAAACGCTCCCGGCACCTACGATCACTCGACGTCGCTCAATGCCGCCAACCCGGAACTCGATCGCTGCCTGACTTCACTCGAACAGGTGCGCGACATTCCGCGCATCATTCTCTTGGTGGTCTGTCCGGTTTCTGCCACGGCCGACGTATCCCATCGCGTGCACGAAATCGTTAATGCGCATCCCACACTTAAGGTCACCGTCGTTACCAATACTCAGGCTTCGCGTGTTGCCGACCGCGTGGCACAGATTGCGCCCAAAGGCTCGGGCGAGTGCGTGAGCCTGCGCGGCTACGGCGCCATCCGCAACATGGGTCTTGCCTGCGCGGCGGTGCTGGGGCACGACGCGGTTGTGTTTTTGGATGACGACGAGACCGTCATCGATGCCGACTTTATGAAGCGTGCGACCTATGCGCTGGGCCAGCAGACGCGTCAGGGCCTGCCGATTTTAGTCAAGAGCGGATACTTTTATGATCGCGACGGGTCGCCGCTGGCTCCCACGGACAAAGTGGGCATTTGCCATCGCTGGTGGACCAAGCGTATCGAGTTCAATCGCTGGATGAAAAAGGCGCTCTCGGGCACCCGCATCTCGCGCTCCAATTACGTATGCGGCGGCCTGATGGCCCTGCACGCCCGCGCCTTTACGCGTGTGGCCTTCGACCCGTTTATCACCCGCGGCGAGGATCTGGACTACCTGTTTAACATGCGCATGTTCGGCTATGACGTGTGGTTCGATAACGAGTGGGCCGTGCGCCACCTGCCGCCCGAGTCCGAGAAGCGCTCGCCGCGCTTTATGCAGGACGTGTACCGTTGGTACTACGAGCGGGCCAAGCTGACGTTCGCCGCGCACCAAAAGGAGCTCATTCCGGTTACGGCCGCATCACTCATGCCCTATCCGGGTCCGTGGATCTCGCGCGAGCTCGACGACCGCGTGCGCAAGACCGCCATGGTTCGCAGCATGTTTACCCGCGAGCACGAGGGGTATCTGCGCATCTGGCGTCATGGTATTGACGAGGCCAAGACCTATGCCCGCCAAAACGCCGCAAGCTACCTGCGTTTTCAGAGTTTCTGGCCCAAGATCATGGACGAACTTTGGCGCGACGCACAACTGATTAGCATCCTGGAGGGGGCTGAATGATCGACCGCCGCGCCCAGCGCGATAATTCAATTTCAATCTTTCGCATCATCGCCGTAGTCTGCGCCGTTTGCGTGTTGGCGTACTTTATCTTTGCCCTGGTGACTGGCATTGAGCCGATTGCCACGGTGATTGCCTGTGCGCTGCTGTGCATCTTCCTGTGCATCTTTATCTTTTTGACGCTCAATCCCGATTCGGTACGCTCCCAGTACACCGAGGAGACGCTCTCGGTTGCCTCGGCCATGCTCGAGGACATTAAGGGCGGTCTGACGCAAGAATCGGCGCTTTTGGTGTGCCGGCGTATCCTGCCCGAGACGCGTGCCATGACCGTTGCCATCACCGATGAGGGCAACGTGCTGGCCTGCGCGGGCGAGTTCGAGGAAAAGCTGCTGCCCGATTCGCCCATCCACACGCTTGCCACGCGCTACGTCATTGAGCACGGCATCGTGCAGTCGTTCAACCGCGTGGTGGACGTGGTGGGTTCGGACGGTTCGCACAACCATGTTCCCGCCGGTATCATCGCGCCCATCAAGGTGGGCGATCGCACCGTCGGCACGCTCAAGTTCTACTACAAGACCCCGCGCGCCGTAGACCGCACCCAGTATGCGCTCGCCTCGGGTTTTGCCGAGATCCTGTCCACGCAGCTCGCCATCCACGAGCTCGAGGTGCAAAAGGAGCTCACGGCCCGTGCCGAGGTTCGTGCTCTGCAAGCGCAGATCAATCCGCACTTTCTGTTTAACACGCTCAACACCATCGCGTCGTTTACACGCACCGATCCGCTGCGTGCCCGCGAGCTGCTGCGCGAGTTCTCCTCGTTCTATCGCGCCACGCTCGACAACTCGGGGTCGCTTATCCCGGTCTCGCGCGAGGTTGCCCAGACCAAGCGCTACCTGACGTTTGAGAAGGCGCGCTTTGGCGAGGACCGCGTACTGGCGACCTTCGATGTCTCCGAGGATGTCGAGGACACGTTGGTCCCGGCCTTTGTAATCCAGCCCATCGTCGAGAACGCCGTGCGGCATGGCATGGGCGATGACGATGCCCTGCGGATCGACGTGACCGTCCATCAAGACGGCGACGACGCAATCCTGATTGCCGTAGCCGACAACGGCGTGGGCATGGACGAGGGCACCGCCGCCAGGCTGTTTGATGAGCGCTCTGCCCGCCCCGATGCCAGTTCCCCGCAAGGCGGCGGCGCCGGTGTGGCCATGCACAATATTTCTGAGCGCATCCATCGCTTTTATGGACCGCACTCCTATACGCGCGTCGAATCGGCGCCGGGCAAGGGCACCAAAGTGCTCCTGCACCTTGATTTGTCAGAGAGCATCTTTGACATTCAAGAGTAAAATAAAAGGCTATGGGCTCAACGCCAAGCGGCGGATGCCCGGCGTAGTTTGTTGACGAAAGGTTTAATCCCTATGCTGCGTGCGATGATTGTGGATGATGAGGCCCCGGCCCGTTCGGAACTTCGCTTCTTGCTCGAGCAGACGGGCAAGATCGGCACGATCACTGAGGCGTCGAGCGTCCGCTCCGCCATTGAGATGTTGATGGAAAACCGCGTCGATGTCGTATTTCTCGATATCTCGATGCCCGGTGCTTCTGGTCTGCAGCTTGCCGAGGCACTGCATAAGCTTAAGAATCCGCCGGCGATTGTGTTTGTGACTGCGTATAGCGATCATGCCGTCGAGGCGTTCGACGTAGATGCCGTCGATTACCTAATGAAGCCGGTTGAGGAGGCGCGCCTGGATCGCGCGATCGAGAAGGTCATGCAGCGCGCCAAGCCCGTCACGGACAGCAAGGCCACCATCGAGCGCATTCCGGTGGAAAAGGGCGGCCGTAAGGTCCTCATTCCCGTGGATGACATTCGCTTCATCATGGCCAAGGACGATTACTCCTGTATCTATACCGTCGATGATCGTTTTCTATCGACGACTTCGCTGGCGCAGTTCGAGGCCAAGCTTTGCGACTTTGGCTTCTTTCGCGTTCATCGCCGCTATATCGTCAACTTGGCGTGCGTCACGGATGTCGAGACGGTGCCCTCGGGCGCTATCCAACTGGGTATTACGGGCGTCGACGAACGCGTGCCGGTCTCGCGCCGCCGCGTTGTGCCGCTCAAGAAGGCCCTGAGCCTCTAGCACACTGGCCCCGCAGCCCTGTAGACCAATTGTCTGCGGAGCCGTGGGGCTTTTTGTATATACGCCGAATCGGTTTTGCAGAAGGGATCTCATGAACAGTGCAGGCGCCAAGCGCATCGACATCATCTCGGACACCCACGGCTATCTTTCGCCCGCGCTTCTGGACGAGCTCAAGGGCGCAGATCTAATCATCCACGCCGGAGACCTCACGTCAGAGATGGATTACGAGCATCTATGCACCATCGCCCCCGTGCGAGCGGTCCTAGGCAACAACGACTACTACCGCGACTACGGCCCGGATGTTGACCGTCTGGCCCTCTTTACCTACGAAGGCCTCAAATTCGCTGTAGCCCACTACCGCGAAGACCTGCCCGTGGGATCCGTAGACGTAGCCATCAACGGTCACACCCACGTAACCAAAGAAGCCCAAGTGGGCCGCTGCCTGGTCCTCAATCCCGGCAGCGCCAGCTACCCCAGAGGCAGCCGAGGCCCCACCATGGCCAGAATGCTCGTCAAAGACGGCAAGATCCTGAGCACCAAGTTTATTGACTTGGACTAACCGCAACAAAAACGGGGGATGCAGATCGCGTCTCCCGTTTTTCTTTGAGCCAAAGGCCGAAGTTCAACAAGATCCATCAGGCCAACCCCGCCGCGGAGCACGCGGGCTAGCCGCGCAGCGGCGCACGCCCGCAAAACTGGTTGAACAATGTGACGGCAGGGAGGGTCTCCGGGGCCGGCTGGCGCGGGTTAAGTTTGTCGCGAGTTCCGCACGCAAAGGAAAGCACTTAATGTGCTTTCCGTC
>JAHYYM010000004.1:0-27027 GCA_019424985.1 Collinsella sp.
GCTGCGGAAACGCGGGGCCCGTTCAGGCTGTTGCGTTGAGATTGAAAATCAACCGAAATGAGATCAACCAATAATTAAAACAAATTTGCATTCAAGCTATTATTTTTACTTGATTTAAGACGGAGTGGAATGTGAGCGCACAAGGAGATGCGGAATCGATGAGAGCCTCGAAAAAAATTACTGCAGTGTTATCATCTTTCATCCTCTCTATTCTTCCATTTCTGATTCTATGGGCGGCTTGGTCAGCCCTCCCTGATACAATTCCCGCTCATTGGAGTGGGGGTGTGGTTGATCGATGGGGTAATAAGCTTGAATTGCTGGTTGTTCCGCTGTTTTCTCTGATTGGTTCTATTGCAATTTCTGTGTACCTTATTGTTTCCACGCGGCGAAGAGAGTTCGCGGATTTCTCTGTTCGAATGCGACGGGACTTTCTTGCGTGCTATATTTCTAGCCTTCTTTTATCGACAACCTGCTCAGTGATAATTGCCGTTTGGGTTCAGTTGATTCTTACGCAAAACACTGCGGTTGATGGGGGGCTTGGACTATCGATCCTGTATTCCCTTCCCGGGCTATATGTGATCTTGTGCGCTTTGCCGCCTTTTTATGCGAGCGGCGAGAGCAAAAAGGCAGAGCGCCTGATAACAGTTCTTATTGGCGGCGCGGAGATTGTTCTTTGTGGAATAGTGTTTGAAGGTTCGGCTGCCTCTTATGCGATGATTGGACTGATGATTCTGTTCTGTGCGTTTGAGATTGTGTCACAGGTAAGGGATAACCGGTCCTTATGAGTTGAATTACGCGCGTGCGGATATAAAGGTTGGCATGTTAAGCTGGTCGTTTTCTCGTTCTGGGACATTTGCAGTAGGATGAGTGGGACTAGGCGCGCTGCGGTGTGATGGTGACGGTTGAGACTTGTATCGCTGCAAATCCGCTGATGCACATTTTGCTATTGGGCTTGAAGGTGGGACCGACAGGCCTTTGTTTGGGATGTTCTGGTCGTCCAACGCGTGTTGCACGGCTTTTTATTGTTACGCTCGTTCGGCGCTCCGTTGGAGCATTTCCGGGTTTGTCGGCATCATGACTTGGCCAAGTGACATGCTTGCCGGGACGGTTGTAACGCCGCGCCGGTTCCGTGTGCTCCTTCGTTGTTGGCCTGTCCAGCCGGGGGCGGATTCGGCCTCATGTTGTGGCGCACGGCCTTCAGGGGCTTCCCTTGGCGAGTTATGTTCGTCCGTATGGGTAAGGGTCGGGTTGAGCTGACAATCCTGTGTCGGAAGGGGCTTGCACCATGCGCGCGATGACAGAGATTGAGTGGCTGGACGGCCGTGTGACGAAAGTGCCGGAGCTCGCCCTGGGCGATGCGCTCGGCGAGAGCGTCCAGGCGGAGCTCGATTTCGGGTTCGACGACGTGTTGGAGGGCCTTTGGGTCGAGGTGCGCCATCATGAGCCGGATGAGGACTCGGACGGCGACCCGCGCGGGAGGGGCTGCGCACTGTACGCGGACTGCCGGTACAGCCTGGTCGAACCGTCGGACCTCGACCGTGTCTTCTGCATCCTTTACGAGGGGCAGCCGAGGGTCTGCCGCGTCGCGGGGGAGCTAGGGGTCCCCGTGTCGGCGGTGAACGCGGCCGCTGCGTGGGAATCCGGGATGGGGGCGGGTTTCGAAACGCCTGCGGAGGGGAGAACCCCGTTGGGCGGGGACTATTCGTGATGCTACTGGCGTTGAGTTTTGAGCGATTGCGTTTGGCGTTACAGCGCCAAAATCCCCAGATGCTCAAGCAAGATCTTAAGCCCGATGAGGATGAGCACGATGCCGCCCACGATGGTGGCAGGTTTTTCGTAGCGCGCGCCAAAGGTGTGGCCGATCGCTACGCCGGCGATGGAGAAGATAAACGTTGTGACGCCGATAAGCGATACAGCGGGAACGATGTCAACCGAGAGCGCCGCAAATGAGATGCCTACGGCTAGGGCGTCGATTGAGGTGGCGATGGCGAGGATCAGGTACTCGCCCAGGTCAATCTTTTCGGCATCCTTGCCGTCGCCTTCATTCTCGTCCTCGGTAAAGGCTTCCCACAGCATTTTGCCGCCGATAAAGGCCAAAAGGATAAAGGCGATCCAATGGTCGATGGGTCCGATGATGCCCATGAATTGACTGCCAAGCGCCCATCCGATTACGGGCATGCCGGCCTGAAAGCCGCCAAAGAACAGGCCGAGCACCGCGGCGACTTTAAGGTCGATCTTCTTCATGCCAAGGCCCTTGCAGATGGATACGGCAAAGGCGTCCATCGAAAGGCCAACGGCGAGCAGCACGAGCTCTGCGAGTCCCATAGTCTGACTCCCTCTCTGCGGGCGGGCCCGCGTGTACCTCTTGGGGGAGTAACAAAAAAGACCCGTGGCGTACGCGTTGCGCGCACAGCCACGAGTCTCGTTCATTAAGGCAAGCCAGGCCGCATCGGCCAGTGTGTTGACTTACCGCGCCACCGGAGGCGAACCCGGTCACGCGACTACTCCCTCATTCATGTGAATCCCGATGCTACCACATAAGCAGCTCATTTGGGTTGGGGCTCTTTTGACTACCCCAGCGGTGTTCGCTCATTCTGTAAGCATCGGATTTCGCGAGCGCCGCGGGGACAAACCGTGAGAAACTATTTAGCGTTTATGGAGCGTATACGATGGGAGCGATGCCTTGGATAAGAACGAGCTGCAAAAGCGTATGGAACAGGCCATCCGTCTGACGGCACCTGGTCAGCCGATCCGCACTGCCCTCGACATGATCATCGCCGGTCACCTGGGCGCCCTTATCTGCGTTGGCGACACCGAAAACGTGCTCGCTGCCGGTAACGACGGCTTCCCGCTCAACATTTCGTTCACCTCGAACCGTCTGTTCGAGCTCTCCAAGATGGACGGCGCCATCGTCATCGACGGCGACCTCACCCAGATCCTGCGCGCCAACTTCCATCTCAATCCCGATCCCTCGCTTGCCACGAGCGAGACGGGCATGCGTCATCGCACCGCCGCTCGCATGTCGGTGCTTACCGATGCCATTGTGATCTCGGTCTCGGCCCGTCGTGCCGTCGTCAACGTGTACGTTCACGGCAAGAGCTACGAGATCCAGCCCGTCACCACCATCATGAGCTCGGTCAACCAGCTCGTCGCCACGCTCCAGACTACCCGTCAGTCGCTCGACCGCTCCCTGCTGCGCCTGACGGCCCTCGAGCTCGACGACTACGTTACGCTCGCCGACATTACCGGTATTTTCTCGAGCTTCGAGATCATGCAGCAGGCAAAGACCGAGCTTAAGGATTGCATCGTCAAGTTGGGCAACCAGGGCAAGCTCGTGCAGATGCAGCTCGAGCAGCTCGCGGGCTCCAGCATGGATACCGAGTATGACCTGATGATCCGCGACTACGCAAGTGATTCCTCTGAGGCCAACGCCGAGAAGATCCGCGCCAACCTAAGCCGTATGACACCTAAGGACCTGTCCGACCCACAGCATGTGGCGGCGGTTCTGGGTTACGACGACCTGGACGAGGACTCCGTCATGACGCCACTGGGCCTGCGCACGCTTTCGCGCGTGTCCGTCGTGCGCGACGGCGTGGCCGAGAAGATCGTCGACGAGTACGGCTCGTTGCAGGAGCTCATGGACGACATCAGCGAGGATCCGGAGCGCCTGGGCGACTTTGGCGTCAACAACCCTGCCATTCTTGCGGACTCGCTGTACCGCATGAAGGGCACCAAACAGGGGAACGCATAATGGCGCCCGTATGCGCCGTGGTCGTTGCCGGCGGCAGCGGCCAGCGCTTTGGAAATCCCGGCGGCAAGCAGCTCGTTAACGTGGCGGGCCGTCCGCTCATGAGCTGGTCTATCCGCGCGTTCGATCGGAGCGACAAGGTCGGCCACATCGTGGTGGTGTGTCCTGCCGAGCGCCGCGCCGAGATGCGCCGCCTGGCCATCGATCCGTTTGACTATGACACGCCCATCAGCTTCGCCGATGCCGGCGATACCCGTCAGGATTCCACCCGTGCCGGCGTGCATGCGGTACCGGCGGGTTTCGAATATGTCGCCATCCACGACGGCGCCCGTCCGCTCATCACGACCGAGGCCATCGATCATGCGATCGACGTGCTTGTGGGCGACCGCTCGCTCGACGGTGTCGTGTGCGGTCAACCCGCGATCGACACGCTCAAGATTGTCGACGGCGACAACATCGTCGAGACGCCGCCGCGCGAGCTCTACTGGGCCGCGCAGACGCCGCAGATCTTTAGTGTCGACGCCATGAAGCGCGCCCATGCCGCGGCGATTGCCGAGGGCTTTATCGGCACGGACGATTCGTCACTGGTCGAGCGCATGGGTGGGCGCGTCCGCTGTGTCCAGAGCCCGCGCGATAACCTTAAGGTGACGGTGCCCGAGGACCTGCGCCCCGTAACCGCGATTCTGCTTGGCCGCATGGCCGAGGGAGAGGACCTTCCCCATGTTCAGTAACCTGCGCATTGGCCACGGCTACGACGTCCACCGTTTGGTGGAGGGGCGTCGATGTATCATCGGCGGGGTCGACATTCCCTACGAGCGCGGCCTGCTGGGTCACTCGGATGCCGATGTGCTCGCGCACGCCTTGGCCGACGCCATTCTGGGCGCCTGCCGCGGGGGAGATATCGGCAAGCTATTCCCCGACACCGATCCCGCCTACGAGGGTGCCGATTCGATGGTGCTGCTCGCTCGCGTGATGGACTATGCGCGCGAGCTGGGCTTTGAGTTTGTCGATGCCGATTGCACCATTGCCTGTCAGCAACCCAAGATCACTCCGCACCGCGATGCCATGCGCGCCAACCTTGCCCATGCCCTGGGCGTCGACGTGGAAAACGTGGGCGTCGCCGCCACCACGACCGAAAAGCTCGGTTGGGAAGGCCAAGGCGAGGGAATTGGCGCCTGGGCCGTCTGCCTGCTACAGAAAACCGTTAAGGAGTAACGAATGCGTATCTACAACAGCGCTACCCATAAAAAGGAAGAGTTCCAGCCCATCGAGTCCGGCAAGGTTCGCATGTACGTGTGCGGCCCCACGGTCTACGACAACATCCATATCGGCAACGCCCGCACGTTCATCAGCTTTGACGTGATTCGCCGCTGGCTCATCGCGAGCGGTTACGAGGTCACGTTCGCCCAGAACCTCACCGATGTCGACGACAAGATCATCAAGCGCGCCAACGAGCAGGGCAGAACGGCCGCCGAGGTCGCGACGGAGTTCTCCGACAAGTTCATCGGCGTCATGCGCGCCGCCAACGTGCTCGATCCCGATGTGCGCCCCCGCGCCACCAAGGAGATCGGCCCCATGATCGCTATGATCAAGACGCTTATCGAGCAGGGCCACGCTTACGCAGCCGATAACGGCGATGTGTACTTTGCCGTGCGCAGCGATCCCAACTATGGTCAGGTCTCGGGCCGCAACATCGACGACCTTATGGTTGGCGCGCGCATCGAGGAGAACGAGGACAAGAACGACCCGCTCGACTTTGCCCTGTGGAAGGCCGCCAAGCCCGGCGAGCCCAGCTGGCCGAGCCCCTGGGGCGAGGGCCGTCCCGGCTGGCACACCGAGTGCGCCGCCATGGTGCACCGCTACCTGGGCACCCCGATCGACATCCACGGCGGCGGCTCCGATCTTGCCTTCCCGCATCACGAGAACGAGTGCGCCCAGGCCACCTGCGCCTGGCACCAGGGCTTCTCCAACACCTGGATGCACACGGGCATGCTGCTGGTAGACGGCGAGAAGATGTCCAAGTCGCTCGGCAACTTCTTTACGCTGGCCGAGGTGCTCGAGCAGCACTCCGCTGCCGCCCTGCGCCTGCTGATGCTGCAGACGAGCTATCGCTCGCCGCTCGACTTTTCTTGGGAGCGCCTGGAGGGTGCCGAGAACTCGCTCACGCGTATCGCCGGTACGGTCGAGAACCTGCGCTGGGCCGCGAACCATGCGACGGCCGACGCCGATGAGGCAGCATCCGAGGCGTTTGCCTCCAAGGCCGCCGAGACCCGTGCCACCTTTAAGGAGTGCATGGACGACGACTTTAACACCGCCGGCGCCATGGGCGCCGTCTTTGGCTTTGTGACCGAGTGCAACCAGTACCTGGAGCAGGCGGGCGACGCTGCCGACAAGGCCGCCGCGCTTGCCGCCGCCGATACGCTGGTCGAGCTGCTCGACACATTTGGCGTTGAGCTTCCCGAGCCCAAGGTCGAGCTGCCGCTGGGCCTGCTGGGCGTTGCCGCCGGCCTAGTCGCCTACACGGGTGACGACGTGGACGAGGCCGCTGCCAAGATTCTCGAGGCCCGCGCCGAGGCCCGCGCCGCCAAGAACTGGGGTCTGGCCGACGCCATCCGCGACCAGCTCAAGGACCTCGGGCTGACGATCGAGGACACTGCCGCTGGCACCCGTATTAAGAGTCTCTAGTATTTGTCGACCGTTCGAGGTGCGGCAGATTGCCTTTCAATCGTCGGGCATGACCTCAAGGTCTATGCCCTCCTCTTTCAAGGCAATCTGCCGCACCTCGGGCGGTCGGTCTATTTGTTTCGTTTGATAGTTGTATTTAGGAGGTCGCTTTATGGCCGACAATCGCAAGCGTGCGTCTCGTGGTGGCAAACAGGCTGCTTCTGGCTCGCGCCCGATTCGCCGCAATGACCGCGCTGCCGCTCCCAAGGGCCAGCGCGATCGCACCCAGCCCGCACGTCCGCAGCGCGATCGCAACCGCGACGCTGTCCAGGCTCCCAGGGGCGAGTTTATCGAAGGCCGTCGTGCTGCCGCCGAGGCGCTGCGCACCGGTTTTCCCATCAAGTGCGCGCTCATTGCCGAGGGCGGGGAGCGCGATGCGGCCCTGTCTCGTCTGGTCGACGACCTCAACGCCGCGGGCGTCCGCATTAAGTATGTGTCGCGCGCGCAGCTTGATGCGCTGTCGAGCCATGGCGCTCACCAGGGCATTGCGCTCGAGGTTGGAAGTTTCCCCTATGCCGATATCGCCGATATTCTCGACCGCGCGGGTGACGGACCGGCACTCGTCGTCGTGCTCGACCATGTGACCGACGATGGCAACTTTGGTGCGATCGTGCGCTCCGCCGAGGTCGTGGGCGCGGCGGGCGTCATCATTGCAAACAAGCGCGCCGCCGGTGTGACCGTGGGCAGCTACAAGACCTCTGCTGGTGCCGTCATGCACCTGCCTATCGCGCAGGTTCCCAATATCGCCCGTGCGCTCGATGATCTCAAGGCCGCCGGCTTTTGGGTGGGCGGTGCTTCCGAGCACGCCGAGGGCAGCTGCTGGGATGCCCCTTTCGAGGGCCGCGTTGCGCTCGTCATGGGCTCCGAGGGCGACGGCATCTCGCGTCTGGTGCTCGAGAAATGTGACTTTTTGACCAAGCTTCCCCAGCGCGGCATGACCGAGAGTCTCAACGTGGCCCAGGCGACCACCGCGCTGTGCTTTGAGTGGCTGCGCCGCAATGCCGGCGAGCTCATGGGGGAGGAGTAGCGCATGTCAAAGAAGAACCGCGCCAAGTCCAAGGCCAAGCGCTTTGGCGAAGGCTCGGCCAAGCCGATTGTTTCGGCCGCGACCTATGGCGTGGGCGGCAATGCGTTTGCGCAGGCTATCGCCGATCCGGTCTCGACGGTGCACTCCAATAAGCCCGAGCTGCTGGTGGTCGACGGCTACAACGTGATTCACTGCACGCCGCGCTACGAAAAGCTTGTCTACGACCATTCCGACGATCCGTATTCCAGCGATGTCCACGATATGGCGCGCACCGCGCTCATCAACGATGTTGCGGCGTTTGCCCAGGGCCGCTACGAGGCCGTAATCGTGTTCGACGGCGCGGGCAATATCTCCAGCGAGCGCCCTAATCTGCCTGCCCGCGGCGTGCGTATCGAGTTCTCGCCGACGGGCGTATCGGCCGATACCGTGGTGCAGAAGCTCTGCATCGAGGCGCGCGAGGAAGGCCGCGCGTGCTCCGTGGTGTCGAGTGACGGCACGATCCAGGCCGTCGTCATGGGCAAGGGCGTTACGCGCATCTCGAGCCGTATGCTGGTGGAGGAGATCAAACAGATCGATAACGACGTTCACGAGGCAGAGGAAGCTCCGCAGATCAAGATGACTCTGGGCAGTCGCCTGAGCCCCGATGCTCTGGCCAAGCTCAAGGCCCTTCGTGGGAGGTAGGGGATTATCCATAGAGACCCGTTTCCCAATTGGCCCGCCCGTTGATTTGTAATCAACGGACTGTGGGTTGCCGTCGCCAAAACGAATAGTTTTTGGTTTTGGCGAACGGATAAAACTATTCGTTCTGACGAAGGGTTTTGAGATGTGGTCGGTCAAAGGGCCTGTTGCGCCCCATCCTCAATTCCTTTATCCTTAACAGGCTTCGCGCGAAAGCGCCAAGTGTGCCAGTGTGGCGCAACGGTAGCGCAACTGATTTGTAATCAGTGGGTTGCAGGTTCGATTCCTGTCACTGGCTCCATGGGAGTTTCGGGCTCTGTTCCTTGTGGGACAGGGCTCGTTTCTATTTAGGTGGTGCGCCATCGGGTTAGCGCCCATCCCGTTTTTGGTTTGTCTCGTCCTCCAGTTTGTCTAAATCTGTAACACCAAGACCGATATTCGGCATCTAACTGTTACAGATTGAGATGAAACTTAGGGTGTTTTAGGAATATCTTGATCTGTAACATGTAGAAGCGGAATAGGCCTCTTGCTGTTACAGATCGAGACAAGGGCGGGTGCGGACATGGGGTCCTGCTCGAGCGTGGATTTCTGGACACGCGAGCGAAGAAAATCTCCCGATCGGAGAACGAGCGTGGTTAATTAACTTGGATAGGGAGCTAAGGTAAACACCGATTGTCTATCGACGGCTTTAGAAACAACGGCCCCGATTTCATTGTGGAATCGGGGCCGTTTGTGCCTCAGGAATCCGAATGGATTAATCGAGCTCCTAAGGAACTTCTTGGGTTCTTGCTAATGGTCTGCCGAGGATGTCTCCAATGCAAACAGCGGGCATCTAGTCAATATAGCTGGGGTTCTTCTTGATGATCACGCGTGCAGCGATGAAGGAGACGACGATGGCGATGATGGCGACAACGCATGCCAGCACGAAGTTGCCCATGGACCCATCGGGAGCGATAAAGATGAGTGCCGAAAGAAGGCCGGGGCATGCTCCCGCAACATACTCTTTCAGAACAAAGATACCTGCAGGGAGTCCAGCGCAGAGCGCGCCGATTGCCGTGCCGACAAGCAGGCGGGGACGCTCGATGAGGCAACCGTAGAACGCGGGCTCGGTTACGCCACAGAGTGCGGTGACGGCAACCGTGGTGACCATACCCCTCTTCTCTTTGTTTCCCTTCATGGCAGTTGCCAGGGCGAGGCTCGTGCCACCAATGCAGAGGTTCGAGATGAATCCAAAGATAATGGGTGCCCAACCGAGCTGCGCCAGGCTCGTAACTTCGATTGCGATGTAAGCCTTATCGAGACCGAGCATGACGAAATAGGGGTTAAGGGCTGCCAGGATCGGAGTAGCGATAAATGCCACGTTGTCCATAAGCCACGTGACGGCATCGCTCAGCGCGTAGCCCATCATGCTGCCGGCGGGGCCAAGGATAATCAGCTCGACGGGCACGACGATGATCATGGTGAGCAGCGGCTTCAAGAACAGTTTGGTAACGTCGGGGATTATTTTCTGAAGACCGCGATCGACGAAGTACATGAACACGACGCCCAGTACGATTGGCACCACCGTGCTCGAGTAGTCATTCGTCGGGATGGGGATGCCAAGAAAGTCGAGACCCTCAGCACCGCTAATGGACGAGCTGATCATGATCGCGGCCAGCAATGCGCCCATGATGGGCTGCATCTTCATGACGGCTGCGAGCTGATAACCAAGATAAACGGGCAAGAAGCTAAACGAAGCGCTAAAGATCGCCAACAGGACCTGGGCGGTTCCGCTATCGGTGCTCAATCCGCAATAATTGACCAGGAGATTCTTGATCGAAAGAATGAGTCCGCCAACGATGAGCGCCGGGACGATGGGCATGAATACCTGTGCAGAGACGTTCCCGAATTTCTCAATCAAGCCCATGGCGGTGTTACCGCTTTTAATGCCTTCTGCAAGGTCTTTGGCAGTTTGGGCATCGTCGGCAACCGTGCCACCGCCGACTTCGATTCCCGCGAAGTCGAGGAAGTCGTTGTAAGCCTCGGTGACGTTGGGGCCGATGATCACCTGAAGCTGGCCACCGCTGACTACTGCCCCGAGCGCCTGATCGGCCGATTTAGCGAGCTGGAGATCGATGATCGAGGTGTCTCGTGCGTCGATGCGAAGGCGCGTCGCACAATGAGTTACCGATGCAATGTTCTCTTTGCCGCCAACAGCCTTTAGGACAGTTTCGGACATTGCCTGATATTTCATCTCTTTCTCCTAACCTTCCTGCTCCTGATACTCCGAGATAAGGTCTCGGTACCAATACCAGCTCTTTTTGGGGGTGCGCTCCAGATTGTTCTCGAAGTCGATATGGACAAGTCCGTATCGTTTTTCGTAGCCGTTGATCCAGCTATACAGATCCATCGTCGACCAGAGGTAGTAGCCCTCAACGCGCGCGCCGTCGCGCTTGGCCCTCATCATGTGCTCGATGAACTGGCCCAGAAGCTCGATGCGGTCATCATCGTGGATCATTCCGTCTGCGTCTGGTTGCTCATAGGCGCCATGTCCGTTTTCCGTAATAAAGATGCGGGGCGCGTCATAGCGCTCGTGGACATCCATGATGGTTGAATACATGCAACCTGGGAGTATTTCGCGGCCCCATTTATTGCGGGGAACATTGCTGTCGCGGGCGCTTTCAAACAAGGGCGCAATGCATTTTCCTTCGACCTTTTTGCTCGAACCGCCCTTATTGTTCGCCGAAACGGCAAGCTCTCCACCGTGCCAGTCGGTTACATACTCTCGGCAATACACGTTGAGTCCAATAAAATCGACTTTACCGTCTCTGAATTCTTCTACGTCATTTGGGGATCGATAGAGCGAGACGCCAAGTTTTTCAAGGATTTCGTCCATTTCTGGCGGCAGTTGACCCTGAAGCGCTGGTGCCAGAATCATGCGATTGGCGAAAAAGTCTGCGTATCGAAATACGTCATCAGGGTGCTCGGTTGCCGGGTCGAGTTCGACAACGCCGCCATCGTGGACGGCGCCGATGATGCCGTCGTAGCCCATTTGACGATATGTTCGGACTGCGAGTGCGCTTGCGCGCATCAGGTTGTACTGAAACTGCATGTACGACTGAACGTCGAGCGATCGATTGGGGGGATAGTTGCCCAACATGTTTACGCAGTAGCTGTAGAAATGCGGCTCGTTAACGGTAGCCCAGATTTTGACGCGGTCTCCAAAGTGCTCAAAGCAAATCTTGGCGTATTTGCAGAACCACTCTGCCATGTCATTGTTCAGCCATCCGCCTTTGCAAGCAAGCGTGAATGGCAGATCGTAATGGAACAGCGTAACGTTGGGCTCTATGCCATTTTCGAGGCAGCAATCAATGACCCGATTATAAAAATCGATACCCTCTTCATTCACTTCGCCGATACCCGTGGGGATGATTCGACTCCATGAAAGAGAGAAGCGATAGGTGTTTTGTCCGCCTTCTTTCATCATGCGGATATCTTCTTCATAGCGATGGTAGAAGTCGCAAGATACATCACCGTCAACATGGTTGATGTTCTTATTGCTTGTGTGGCTAAAGAAATCCCACTCGCCAAGGCCTTTGCCGTCTTCGTTCCAGGCACCCTCGCACTGATAAGACGCCGTGGCGGAACCCCAGAGAAACGGCATGTTGTTCACGTTGCCCATGAATCCCCTTTCCATCATTCAACACGGTGGATACGTGTGGCGGAATTACGATTAAGATGACGTCAACTGATTTGAATCATAGGAGAACGACCAAAGCTGTTTGATTCAATAAATGAACCATGATTTCGAGGAGAGCGGAAAGAGGGATCACGTGAATATCAATGACTTCGATGTGCTCAATCGCATTAGCTCCATCATCAACAGCGAGTTTGGGTCAAACGATGCCGCCATCGCTCGATATCTCATCGCTCACATTAGGCGTTCGAGCGAAATCAATGTTGCCGCAATAACCCGCGATGCATTCGTGACCCGTTCCGCTGTTCGTCGTTTCTGCAATCGATTGGGCTACCAGTCTCTTAGCGATTTGAAAGAATCATTTACTCAATCAGTCTTTCCAAGCGACTTAAGCCATCGAGAGGAGGAATTTGGCTACGAGGAGTACAGGGCAGAGCTCGACGTTCGCATGATCGAGATGTTCGCTGAGGTTGAAAGCGGCGTGTCCGATATCGCTATTAAGCACCTTGCCGACGAAATTGATGGCCATAAAAACGTTGAAATCTGGTGCACCAATAATGTGAGCGCCAATCTCGTACGATTTCAGCAGGAAATGTTTTATGCGGGCAAGATAGTTCGCATAGTTGCTGGGGCTAACGTCGCGGAATTGAAAAACATGGGAGACGCTTCGCAGTCATTGATAATTCTCGTATCGGTCTCCGGGCTATTTGCGTCACAGGCGCGTGAGTATCTTGATTGCCGTTCGGGCAGGAAGATTCTAATTACTGCGTTTAGCAACGATGACAAATCAAGGTCTTTTGACCGTATATATCGTCTTGGTAATGCGGGAAACGGAATTGACCGACTCGGCGTTTATTCGAAATATGCCATGACTTATTTCTTCGACTTGCTATCGTCGTGTTACTTGAGTCGCTACCCCTGCACCAAGGGTGAGCCGCTCTATGGGTCTACTTTGGCCTGGCCCGAGTAGTTGCGGCTCTATAGTTCTCCCGCCTGGAGAATGAGCGTGGATAATCTGCCACCTTGGCCTTAGAGCCGCGCTAAGAGCGGGAGATTATCCACGCTCGATCGTGCCGGGGAAGCCCGATCGCGACCTATGTAATAGTGCAAAAGGGCCGTTATCGAAGGTCGATGCTGTAGGCGTACTCCACCGTGCCAAAGTGTTCCCTCGGGAAATGTCACCGCTACATGCAAATTCAGCGTCCTTCATATCCAAACCCGGCAAAACCGCAGGTCACGGCTATATAGAGACGCCCGGCACCGTGTATCTAGAGGTTTTCGTTGACAGCCCCCAAGGTTGCATCGTATTATCTTTTTCGTTCGCGGGGGCGGCGGTCCAAAAGACCAAAGGACCTGCGGATACTTGAACGATTGGGAGTTTGCCCGAGTGGTTAATGGGGACGGGCTGTAAACCCGTTGGCTCTGCCTACATAGGTTCGAATCCTATAGCTCCCACCCGTCAAGTGCCTGTATAGCTCAGTCGGTAGAGCACTTCGTTGGTAACGAAGAGGTCACCAGTTCAAGTCTGGTTGCAGGCTCCATCCGGCGGTGTAGCTCAGTTGGTTAGAGCACACGGTTCATACCCGTGGCGTCACTGGTTCGAATCCAGTCACCGCTACCATAGGTAACACGGTGGCTTCTCAATAGTATGTTGAGAGGCCACTATGGTATAAAGGCAAAGTCCCGTCCGGGGACGACCTGTTTAGAGGAGGGCTTTATGGCCAAAGAGAAGTTTGAGCGCACTAAGCCGCATGTTAACATCGGCACCATTGGTCACGTCGACCACGGCAAGACCACGCTGACCGCCGCCATCACCAAGGTTCTCTCCGAGACCGAGGGCTGCAAGGCTGACTTCACTGCGTTCGAGAACATCGACAAGGCTCCCGAGGAGCGCGAGCGCGGCATTACGATCTCCGTCTCCCACGTCGAGTACGAGACTGCTGCCCGTCACTACGCTCACGTTGACTGCCCGGGCCACGCTGACTACGTCAAGAACATGATCTCCGGTGCTGCTCAGATGGACGGCGCTATCCTGGTCATCGCCGCTACCGACGGCCCCATGGCTCAGACCCGCGAGCACATCCTGCTCGCCCGTCAGGTCGGCGTTCCTTACATCGTCGTCTTCCTGAACAAGTGCGACATGGTTGACGATGACGAGCTCATCGACCTCGTCGAGATGGAGACCCGTGAGCTCCTCTCCGAGTACGATTTCCCCGGCGACGACATCCCCGTCATCCGTGGTTCCGCTCTGGGCGCTCTCGAGGGCGACGCCAAGTGGATGGACGCTATCCGCGAGCTCATGAACGCCGTCGACGAGTACATCCCGACGCCTGCTCGTAACAACGACCTCCCGTTCCTGATGGCCGTTGAGGACGTTATGACCATCTCCGGCCGTGGTACCGTTGCTACCGGCCGTGTCGAGCGCGGTGAGCTCAAGCTCAACGAGCCCGTCGAGATCGTCGGCATCAAGGATACCCAGAACACCGTCGTTACCGGTATCGAGATGTTCCGTAAGTCCATGGACTTCTGCGAGGCTGGCGACAACGTCGGTCTGCTGCTCCGCGGCATCAAGCGCGAGGACATCGAGCGCGGCCAGGTTCTCTGCAAGCCCGGTTCGGTTACCCCGCACACCAAGTTCACCGGCGAGATCTACGTTCTGACCAAGGAGGAGGGCGGCCGTCACACCCCGTTCTTCGATGGTTATCGTCCTCAGTTCTACTTCCGTACCACCGACGTTACCGGTACGGTCAAGCTCCCCGAGGGCACCGAGATGGCTATGCCTGGTGACCACATCACCATCGAGGGCGACCTCATCCACCCGATCGCCATGGAGGAGGGCCTGCGCTTCGCTATCCGCGAGGGTGGCCACACCGTCGGTTCGGGCATCGTCTCCACGATCATTGAGTAAATTAGCTCTTTGATATAGCTGACTTAGAGAACCCGGCACTTATATGGGTGCCGGGTTCTTTTCTGCAATGGATATTGAGCCGTTGCTGGTGTCGAGAGGATCGATAATGGTCCTGGGCGCACCGTCGATTAGCTCTCGATGGCTTCATTGATGTGTTCCAAATATGAATGGATCCACCGAGAACCAATTGACTCGAGGTTTTCGTTGACAGCACTTACATAGAGCTGGTAAAGTACCAACTCGTGCCCGTACGGGGCGGAAATGAAAGGTTCAGGATAAATGCGTACTCTAGTTACTCTTGCGTGCACTGAGTGCAAGCGCCGCAACTATACGACCACCAAGAACAAGTCGAACATGCCTGATCGTATGGAGATCAAGAAGTATTGCCCCTGGTGCCGTCACCACACGCTGCACAAAGAGACTCGTTAGTCTCTAGTCACATACGCCAGTAGTTCAATTGGTAGAGCATCGGTCTCCAAAACCGAGTGTTGAGGGTTCGAGTCCTTCCTGGCGTGCCAGTCATTATTCCGTAAGCTCCCAATTGGGGGCTTACGGTTTACTCATGTATAAGCGCATTGCGCGGAGGTAACCCAAATGGCCAACAAGAAGAACAAGAAGAAGGCTCAGCAGTCGGCACCTGCCAATAACGCTGCCGCCAACTCCAAGGTTGAGGCCAAGAAGGCCGTTGCCAAGAAGAACGAGAAGGCTGCGAAGTCCAAGAAGAACGAGAAGCCTGGTTTCTTCGCCCGCACCAAGAAGTATTTCGCTTCGGTGAAGTCCGAGATGAAGCGTGTCACGTGGCCCGATAAGAAGGAGCTCGTGAACTACTCGGTCGTCGTTTGCGCTTCTCTGATCGTCGTCGGCGTCGTCATCGCTCTGCTCGATGCTGGCTTTGGCGAGGCTCTTGCTCTGTTCTCTGGATTGAGGGGCTAAACCATGTCTAAGCGTTGGTACGTCGTTCACACTTACTCTGGATACGAGAACCGCGTTAAGTCCGATCTCGAGCATCGCATCGAGACTATGGGCATGCAGGACCGTATCTTTGATATCGAGATTCCTATGGAGCGCGTCACCGAGATTAAAGAGGGTGGCAAGCGCGAGACCAAGGATTCTAAGATCTTTCCGGGTTATGTCCTGGTCCGCATGGAGATGGATGACGATGCTTGGACGTGCGTTCGTAACACGCCTGGCGTCACCGGTTTCCTGGGCGGCAACGGCAAGCCCGCTCCGCTTTCCCGCGACGAGTACAACAAGATGACTCGTCGTCCCGGTAAGGGCGATTCGCCCAAGCGTACTTCGGTCGATATTCAGGTCGGCACGTCCGTCCGCGTTACCGATGGCCCGCTTACCGACTTTGATGGCAAGGTCTCCGAGGTTAACACCGAGGCTGGCAAGCTCAAGGTCACGCTGATGATCTTTGGCCGCGAGACGCCGGTCGAGCTCGACTTTAACCAGGTCGCTGTCATCGCTTAAGTTTTCGTCCGTTCGCGCGAGCGTGCTTCTTCTGTGACTGCTCATCTCAGGAGTGCTTCTAACACGTGCGTGCTTACGATATAGCAAGTACTTCACACTCGTGATTCGAAAGGAATGACCATGGCTGAGAAGAAGGTTGCCAACGTCATTAAGCTCCAGATTCCTGCTGGTGCAGCTAACCCCGCTCCTCCCGTCGGCCCCGCCCTGGGCGCTGCTGGCGTGAACATCATGCAGTTCTGCCAGGCCTTTAACGCCGAGACGCAGGACAAGAAGGGTGACATCATCCCCGTTGAGATCTCTGTCTACGAGGACAAGTCCTTCTCCTTCATCACCAAGACCCCGCCGGCGGCTCACCTCATCAAGAAGGAGCTGAACCTCAAGTCTGGTTCCGCTAAGCCCCAGGCCGACAAGGTTGGTCAGCTCTCTCAGGAGCAGCTCACCAAGATCGCCGAGATCAAGATGCCGGACCTCAATGCCAACGACATTGACGCCGCCAAGAAGATCATCGCCGGTACCGCCCGTTCCATGGGCGTCACCATCGCTGAGTAGCGATTTCTTTAGGTAATGACGGGTGCTCCGACCGGGGCGCCCGTTATATGTGTGCAATAGGGCACACGATACGATGTGGGAGGGCTCACGCCCGTTTGACCACAGGAGGTAATGCACATGGCTAAGCATGGTAAGAGCTATAACGCCGCTGCCGAGAAGATCGACCGCGCCACGCTCTACACCCCCCTTCAGGCTGCCAAGCTCATTAAGGAGCTCGACACCGCCAAGTTCGACGAGACCGTCGAGGCCCACTTCCGTCTGGGCATCGATACTCGTAAGGCTGACCAGAACATCCGTGGTTCCATCTCCCTGCCCCACGGCACCGGCAAGACCGTTCGTGTTGCCGTCTTCGCCGAGGGCGAGAAGGCCCGCGAGGCTGAGGCTGCCGGCGCCGACATCATCGGTTCCGACGAGCTTGTCGCCCAGATTCAGAAGGGCGAGATCAACTTCGACGCCGCTATCGCTACGCCGAACATGATGGCCAAGGTTGGCCGCATCGGTAAGATTCTTGGTCCCCGTGGCCTCATGCCGAACCCCAAGCTCGGCACCGTGACCATGGATGTTGCCAAGATGGTTTCCGAGCTCAAGGCCGGCCGCGTTGAGTATCGCGCCGACCGTTACGGCATCTGCCACGTGCCCCTGGGCAAGAAGTCCTTCTCTGAGCAGCAGCTCGTCGAGAACTACGCTGCCCTGTACACCGAGATCCTGCGCGTCAAGCCCTCTTCTGCTAAGGGCAAGTACGTCAAGTCCATCTCCGTGTCTTCCACCATGGGCCCTGGCGTCAAGGTCGATCCCGCTGTCCAGCGTGACTTCCTGGCTGAGTAACTTTTAGTTACTGCCTGAGCAAAGCAAGCATTGCTAAAGAAACCCGGTTCTGCCTCGTGCAGGACCGGGTTTCTTGCTATCTCGGGCCAAAACCGCCACAAAGGTGCCTGTCCCCTTTGTGACGGTTACCAGGGTGTTCTGGCGGTAGAGGACTCGATTGCCTCGTGGCGCTTGAGCTCGCGGCGCATGGTTTGCGAATTGAGCCAAGCTGCCTGCCAGCCACGGATGGGGTAGCTCGCTTCGTCCAGCTCAAACTGCGTATAGCCACAGGCGTTGATGATCGTTGCCCCGCATGCGTGCTGACGTTCGCGTTGAAAGTCGCGACCATAGCATTGGTGCACATGCCCGTGCACCATGTACTCGGGATTCCAGGATTCGAGTGCTGTGTTAAAGCATTCGAATCCTCGATGCGGCAGATCATCCAGATCGCCCACGCCGGCGGCGGGTGCATGGGTCAGCAGAATGTCGCAGCCGCCGACCATCCTCACTTTGCGGGACAGCTTGCGCACACGCTTGGCCATCTCGTGCTCGGTATACATGTTGGCACCGTCTCGGTAGCGCATGGAGCCGCCAAGCCCCGCAATGCGGACGCCGCGATACACGTACACGGTGTCTTCGACACAAATGCAGCCGCCCGGTGCATGACGCGCATAGCGGTCATCGTGATTGCCACGCACGTAGATGAGCGGTTTGTTGATGACCGTGACCAAAAACTCAAGATAATCCGGGTCCAGATCTCCTGCGGATAAAATCAAATCGATACCCTCAAAGCGCTCCTTGCGAAAGCACTCCCATAGGCATCGTTCTTCGGTATCGGCTATGGCAAGGATTTTCATAGGGCGCGGACCTTCGGCTCATCGTCGAGTTGCGGAATGGTGCCCACCACGTTGTCGGCCAGCCAGTCCATCTCGACGATTTGCGTGCTCGGCAGCGGGGGAAAGCCCTCGATCTGCACCACGCCGTCTTGGCTATGGAGCTCGCCGCCAAATGGATTGATGGAGCCCTCGACGATGCCATTGCGGAGCAGCTGAACAAGCTTACGCGTCTGATAGGGCAGGCCCGGAGCGTAGCGAATGTCGATGACGCCCGAGCTCATACCATACCAGTAGTTGACGGCACGAACCTGGCTGTCGTCACTGGTCTCATCCCAGGTGCCGTGCAGCAGACTTCGCACGATAAGCTCGTAGTATCGGCCCCAGTTCCATACCGGCATGGCAATGCCGACAACCTTGCCATCGACCAGACGGTGGAGTCCGTAGGCCGTGGGGTCTTCGAGTGACTTTGACATGTCGGCGCCGGTCATGACGCTCGCGCCTTCGCGGCACATGGCCTCGGCAAGGCCTCCAGCGGGCACATCGCCCCAGGTCAGGATAATTTGCGCACGGGGGTCGAGCAGCGAGGCGCCAATCGCAAAGGCGTTGATCTCGCTGAGCGCGCCCGAGGCGAAGACCGACGCGTGGTAACCGATGCGGTGGTTGTCCGCCATGCTGGCGGCAAGGGCGCCCAAGAGAAATTTGGCCTCGTACATCTTGCCAAAGTACGAACGGACGCTTTGGTGGGGAAGGCCGATGGAGCAGTTGAGGAATCGCACCTGAGGATACTCGACGGCAGCCCTGAGCGTGTATTCCATCAGGCGGTGCGAGGTCGAGAAGATGACGTTTGCTCCATGTTTGACAGCCGTTTCCACGGCGGCGTAGAACACGTCCGGATCGTGACAGTCCTCGAACGCCTCGGTACGCACGATGCCGCCAAAGTGCTCGTCGAGATATTGGCGCCCTTGGTCGTGCAGACTATCCCAGCTCGACGTGGCACACGGGTATTCGTGAATAAAGGCGATACGCAGGGGATTGGCTGCTGAATAGACGGTCTTGCCCATAAAGAAGTTGAGCACGCCGGAGGTGGGCTTGGCGGGTGCCTCTTCCTCATCGACGCTCGGCGCTTCGACAAGATCGACCTTGTCCTCGTCATTTTTGCCGGCAATGACCAGCTCGCGCCAAATCTTGCACAGGCGGTTTACGACGATATCAGTCGGCGTATCCAGCAGGCGGTCTTGGTTGTACACGTTGAGGTAGACGAGCATAGCGTCGGCGGGCGTAATGTCCAGATGGTCGCCGCCGGCGCGCAGGTAGGCTCGTTTAAAGAGTAGGAAGGTATGGCGCAGGTAGTCGACCTTTTTCTGTGGCCACTTTTCGACAAGGTCCTGGCCGAGCATCTTGGCGAGCGTCTCATAGCTTCCCTCGCGCGAGAACTCAATCTCGTATAGGGGGCAGACGCGCCAAAACGCGCAGAACTCGCCGTACAGGCGACTTTCGACGGAATCCCATGTGCCGGGGTAGAGGCGGGTGACCTTGGCCGAAACCGTCGGGGCGTCCAGGAATTTGAGGACGCTGACGCGCTTGTTGCCCTCCTGGACGTAGAACCGATGCATGAACTCGGTGACGATGATGGGGTCGCGATAGCCCTCGGTCACCTGGATGTCATAGAGGTTGGACCACTTGCGGGCGAACTCGGTGCTAAATGGCAACAGGGGCATAAAGTTGCACGAAAAGGCTGACTGACGGCCCTTGGTAACCGTGCCGACGACCATTTCGAGCGGAATGTCCCTTAGGCCGACGCTCTCTCGCTGACCTAAGGGGAGCTGGGCAACGAGGCTATCGAGGTCCGTAAGGTACGGGTGCTCGCTTTGGCTGATGGCGTGACGGCGTCCCTGCTCGCCGCGCTTGCGTGCTTGACGATAGGCCTCTTCCATGGTGTCTACTCCCTTAGTCGTTTAAACAACGATATGAACCATGGTACCACGATGCGAAACCACCACAAAGGTGCCTGTCCCCTTTGTGGTGGTTTTAGGCGATGATGGGGGCGATGGCGCGGATGCAGGCGTCGGCTGCCGTGAAGGTGGTGCTATCGTCGCTGACGATAAAGATGATTTTGCCCTTGACGCCAAAGTCGCCGATCTCGCTAAAGAGCACGTACGGCTCCTTGTCAAAGCCAGAGATGGGAAGCACCGCGGCCTTGGTGGCGTCGGTAAGCTCATCTGCCAGCGCATCCAGCGAGGCCCACTTGGACGTGTCCTTTACGGCAACGGGCACGGTAACGCGCCCAAAGGGCATCAAGTGCACGAGCGTGTTCTTGGAGATGTTTGAATTGGGGACGATGATGGTCTGCCCGCAGGCGTCCTCGATGGTCGTATGGCGCCAGGTGATATCTTGGACCACGCCCGACACGCCGCCGACCTCGATATTGTCGCCGGGTTTGATAATGCCCATAAACGTCACCTGCATGCCGCCGATGAGGTTTGACAGCGTGTCCTGAAAGCCGAGCGAGATGGCGATGCCGCCGACGCCAAGAGCGGCGACGAGGGCGTTTGCGTTAATGCCAAAGCAGTTGTCGAGGATAAAGCTGCCGCCGATCGTCCATATGACGGCGCGCGCGATGTTGATGAAGATGCTGGATGAAGGGAGTGGGTTATCGTCGCGGTTAAGCAGGTGGCGCAGGGTCTTGGACGCGACCTTGGCGGCAACGGCGGTTCCGATAGCCAAGATACCTGCCCAGATGATGTTGTGGACCCATCGTTGTGCAAAGAAATGAAGAATTGGCTCAAACAATTCCATGTAGGGAAACCTCCTAATGATCGTCCAACCATGATACCCACCAAAAAGCCCGTCCGATCACATTGGACGGGCTTCTGCGCTCGATATAAGGGTTAACGAAAACCACCACAAAGGTGCCTGTCCCCTTTGTGGTGGTTTTCTAGGTCGTTAGCTCAGCAGCATGCGGTCGTTGGCGAGCTCGCCGCCCGAGACCTCCTCGAACTTCTGGAGCAGGTCGGCGACGGTGAGCGACTTCTTCTCATCGCCGGCCACGTCGTAGATCACGTGGCCTTCGTGCATCATGATCAGGCGATTGCCCAGACGGATGGCGTCGTTCATGTTGTGCGTGACCATGAGCGTGGTCAGGTGGTTCTCGTCGACAATCTCCTCGGTCAGATTGAGCACCTTAGAAGCCGTCTTGGGGTCGAGGGCCGCCGTGTGCTCGTCGAGCAGCAACAGGCGCGGCTTGGTGAGCGTGGCCATCAGCAGGGTGAGTGCCTGGCGCTGGCCGCCCGAGAGCAGGCCGACCTTGGCGTTGAGGCGCGTGTCCAGACCGAGGTCCAGGCGCTTGAGCAGCTCAACGTACTCGTCCTTCTCGGCCTTGGTGACGCCCCACGAAAGACCGCGACGCTGGCCGCGGCGCTTGGCGAGGGCCAGGTTTTCGGCAATTTGCATGTCGGCTGCGGTGCCGCGCATGGGGTCCTGGAACACACGGCCCAGGTACTTGGCGCGCTGCGACTCGCTCAGACGCGAGATGTCGGTGCCGTCGAGCTCAATAACACCCGAATCAAGCGGATACACGCCGGCGATCATATTGAGCAGCGTGGACTTGCCGGCGCCGTTGCCGCCAATCACGGTTACAAAGTCGCCATCGTTGAGGGTGAGGTCGACGTCGGTGAGCGCGCGCTTCTCGGTGACGGTGCCCTTGTTAAAGGTCTTCTTGACGTGCGAGAGCTTAAGCATCTGCCTCATCTCCCTTCGTGTAGGAGCTGCGGAGCTTATAGCGCTCCCAAACCACGGGCACGCACAGGGCCACGGCGACGATCACGGCGGAGAGCAGCTTCATGTCGTTGGCGTCCATGCCCAGTTGCAGCACGATGGCGCGGATGAGGAAGTACACCACGGAGCCAAAGACGGCGGAGGCCAGACGGACGGAGAACTGCGTGAGACCGCCGGGCAGCAGGCGGCCGAGCACCTCGCCGATGACGATGGCGGCAAGACCGATAACGATGGCGCCGGTACCCATGCCAATGTCGGCATACTTCTGGCTCTGGCAGATGAGCGCACCCGAAAGGCCAATGAGGGCGTTGGAGAGCACGAGGGCGATCATTTTGGTGGAGTTGGTGTTGACGCCTAGGGCGCGGATCATGTACTCGTTGTTGCCGGTGGCACGCAGCGCCGAGCCGATCTCGGTGCCAAAGAACCAGTACAGGATGGCGACGATGGCCACGGCCAGCACAATGCCTAGGATAATGGCAACAGTGGACTGCGGCAGGCCCGTCATGTTGCTGACGGATGAGAAGATAGTGCCCTTGGCAAGGATGGGCGTGTTGGACTTGCCCATGATGCGCAGGTTGATGGACCACAGACTGATCTGCGTAAGGATTCCGGCGAGGATTGCGGGAATCTCAAAGACGGTGGTCAAGATGCCCGTGACGGCGCCCGCGATGGCGCCGGCGCACATGCCGGCCAGCACGGCGAGCAAGGGGTCGACGTTATTGTTGACGATGAGTACGGCGCAGACACAGCCGCCGAGGGCAAAGCTGCCGTCGCAGGTCATATCGGGGATGTCGAGCAGGCGGAACGTGATAAACACGCCAAGCACCATAATGCCCCAGAGGACGCCCTGCGAAACGGCGCCCTGCAATGCAATGAGCATGCTTCATACCTCCTAGGATAGGGTGGACACGTGATTTTCCATAATAGCGGTACCAATGCATAAAAGAGCTGCGGACGGATGTTTTGTCTCATCCGAAACAAGCAGGGCGAACGCCGGTCTTTAGCGTTCGCCCCAAGGACTCAGATATTGAATAACGCGGCTGTGGCGCGCGTGCGGGCCCTAGACGCGTTACCGCGCACGGCGCTACTCGTCCAGAGCGGAAAGGTCGATACCCAGAGCCTCGGCCATCTCGTCGTTCTTGACGACGACCAGGTCCTTGCTCGAGAGGTGCTTGATCGGCATATCCTCGGGCTTGGCCTCGCCCTTCAGGATCTTAACGGCCATCTCGCCCGCGGCGTAGCCCAGGTCCTTATAGTTGATGGAGAGGGTGAACAGGCCGCCGGCCATGCACATACCCTCCTCGCCGGTCACGAAGGGGAGCTTATTCTCCTTGCAGATCTGGCCGACCTGCGAAGCGCCCGCGGCGATGGTGTTGTCAGTGGGGGAGTACAGCGCGTCGACCTTGCCCACGGCAGACTCGACGACGGACTGAATCTCGTTGGAGCTCGAGACGGTGAAATCGGTGTACTCGAGGCCCAGCTTGTTGAGCTCCTTCTTGGCGGCTTTGATCTGGACGTCGGAGTTGGACTCGGCGGTGCAGTAGAGCAGGCCGACCTTTTTAACGTCGGGCAGGACCTTCTGCATCATCTCGAGCTGCTCGGCGACTGGGGTGAGGTCGGAAGCGCCCGTGACGTTGGTGCCGGGCTTGTCGTTGTCCTGGACCAGGCCGGAGGCGGCGTAGTCGGTGATGGCACAGCCCACGATGGGGATATCGGCCGTGGCGCCGGCGGCAGCCTGCGCGGCGGGCGTGGCGATGGCATAAATCAGGTTGACGTTGTCGCCCACAAACTTGTCGGCAATGGACTTACACGTGGACTGGTCGTTCTGGGCGTTCTTCTGGTCGATCTTGATCTTAAGGCCGCTCTCCTTGATGGCCTTGACAAAGCCGTCGTTGGCGGCATCGAGTGCGGAGTGCTCGGTGAGTTGCAGAACGCCGATGGTGTAGTCGGAACCGGCGGCAGCAGAGCCGGAACCAGAGTTGCCGCCGCATCCGGCGAGCGGGGCGAGCGCGAGCAGACCGGCGGAGACCAGAAGGCTCCTGCGGCTGATGGTGATGTCCTTCATATCATTACCCCCAGTATAAAAATGGCTGGAAACACTGCACTGGGACAAAGTGCAAGTGGAACTATAGTAGCGCTGATGTCCATTTTTACAACAGCCTGGCGGGTTTTTTAATACAGAATCGGATGGGCGGTACGGGTAGTCGAATGGGCGGCGGAGGGTCTTATGCGGCGGAGGAGGCATCGTCCTCGTCCAGGACGGCGAAGAGCTTCTTGCCGTCGAGGAGACGTGTGGTGACGTTTCTCATGCGGCCGATCTCAACGGTACGCAGCGTGTCGTCGGCGCCTCGCGCGTCATAGACCGTTCCCAGCAAATACGAGATGCCGTCTCGTTGCTTGATGGCAAAGGGCCGGAGTGTCATCCGCGCCACTTCGACCTCTCCGCGTGCCGTGACACTCGAAATATCAAAACTCACCGTGGTTCCGTGGTCGATGGCCTGCTCGATGAGCTCGCAGGCATCGATGCGCTTGACGGGCGTGCGTATGGCCTTGGTGGATTTGTCGCCTGCGCTTGGAGCAGGCTCGGGTGCATCGAGGTAGCCGCGAACGTCGGCACTCGCCATGGCGACCAGGTGCTGCGCCATGCTTTTTCGAATGGCGATGGGCGTAGAGCGGTTGCGCATGACCATGCCGTGGAGCCGGATGATCTCTTCGTCGGTGAGCGGACGGGTCAAGAGCCGATACCCCACGCCGCGCTTGTATTCAATTTCGTATCCGGCATGGCGAAGTGCGGAGATGGCGGTGTAGATGCTGCGCCGCGCCGCCGAGATGGGCATGCGGGCGGGGTCGTCGGGATGGGCGAGACGCCGGATCAACTCATCGGAAAGCATGGCCTTGTCCTCGCCGGTGTTTTCGCTTAATAATTGCAGGATGCGAACGGCGCGATAGGCTGCCATCGAGGCGGCGCCCCTCGTCGTGGTCTCGTAAGTTTCAACAGCGGTTTCGGTCATGGCGTCCACGTCCTTTCCGTTTTGGGTGGCGACGGTATGGAGCCTAGGGCGCGGGGCTTTCCCAGGGGTGCAGGACACTCCGGGCGGTCGGTAGTCGTCGGCAAGCGGCGGGTCGAGTTTTCAACAGCCCTGCCCAACTGACCAAAATCTTGCCAAAAGCTTGACGGATACTGTTGAAAAAAGCGCCCCTCGGCTTGCCGAGAGGCGCTGGCGTGATGCGCTGGAACGCGTTTGGTGGCGCTGTGGCGATTAGAAGTCGGCGTTGCCCACGGTGCGCGGGTGCGGCAGGACGTCGCGGATGTTGCCCACGCCGGTCAGATACATGACCAAGCGCTCGAAGCCCAAGCCGTAGCCGGCGTGCTTGCAGGAACCGTAGCGGCGCAGGTCAAGGTAGTACTTGTACTGCTCGGGATTCATGCCCAGGTCCTTGATGCGGGCCTCGAGCAGATCCAGGCGCTCCTCGCGCTGGGAGCCGCCGATAATCTCGCCGATACCGGGAACCAGGCAGTCGGCGGCGGCGACGGTCTTGCCGTCCTCGTTCATGCGCATGTAGAACGCCTTGATCTCGGCCGGGTAGTCGGTTACGAAGGTCGGTCGCTTAAAGTGCTCCTCGGTCAGGAAACGCTCGTGCTCGGTCTGCAGGTCGATGCCCCAGCTGACGGGGTAATCAAACTGGTGGCCAGCAGCGACTGCCTGCTCCAGGATTTCGACAGCCTCGGTGTAGGTAACGCGGGCAAAGTCGGAGTTTGCCACATGGTCCAGGCGCTCGATCAGGCCCTTGTCCACAAACTTGTTGAGCATATTGAGCTCGTCGGGGCAGGTGGCCATAACGTCCTTAAGGACGTACTTGAGCATGGCCTCGGCGTTATCCATGTAGTCGTTCAGGTCGGCAAAGGCCATCTCGGGCTCGATCATCCAAAACTCGGCGGCGTGGCGCGTGGTGTTGGAGTTTTCGGCGCGGAAGGTGGGGCCAAAGGTGTACACGTCGCCAAAGGCCATGGCAAAGTTTTCGGCATTGAGCTGGCCGGACACGGTAAGGCTCGCGTGCTTGCCAAAGAAGTCCTGGCTCCAGTCGACCTCGCCGGACTCGGTGAGGGGCGGATTTTTGGGGTCGAGCGTGGTCACGCGGAACATCTCGCCGGCGCCCTCGCAGTCACTCGTGGTGATGATGGGGGTGTTGACGTAGACAAAGCCCTGCTCCTGGAAGAAGCGGTGGATGGCGGCAGCCGCGACAGAACGGATGCGGAACACGGCGCGGAACAGGTTGGTGCGCGGGCGCAGGTGCTGCTGGGTGCGCAGGAACTCGACGGTTGCGCGCTTCTTCTGCAGCGGGTAATCCGGGGCGCTGACGCCCTCGACCTCGATGGAGGTGGCAGAAAGCTCGAAGGGCTGGGGCGCATCGGGGGTCAGCTTGACGGTGCCGGTGCAAATGAGTGCGGCCGAGACGTTTTGATGGGCGATCTCGTCGTAGTTGTCGAGTGCCTCGCGGTTCATGACGACCTGCAGGTCGCGGAAGCAGCTGCCGTCGTTGAGCGTAACAAAGCCAAAGTTCTTCATGTCGCGGATGGACTTGACCCAGCCGGCGACGGTGACGGTCTGGCCGCCAAGCGACTCGGCATCGGCGTAAAGCTGCGCGATTTTGGTGCGGTTCACGTATCCTCCCATAACGGTTGAATGATAGTTATCCATACAGTTCGATATTCTAGCAGCTCGGCTCATTTGGGCTATACAGATAAGGCATTGGCGGGATGGTTTTTCAAACGACCTTGATTGGCAACTTCATCCGAACACCTCCCACATTCATCCGTACATGTGCGGA
>JAHYYM010000005.1:0-60267 GCA_019424985.1 Collinsella sp.
AGGTGCGGGAACGGCCTATTTGCTCAATGTGTTCGGCTGAGATCGGAAATCAACCCTTTTTTGACTACTTTTTGACTGGTGGGGCATCAGGGTGGCGAAAGTAGTCAAGGAGGCCCCGTCCTAAATAGACTGATCTGGTGCTGTGCCACGAAAAGGGCCTATCTACTACGTTTAGGCCGCAGGGGTCAACCATATCCGGCTTTTTCGAAAATCGGCAAGCTTTCTACCTGCGGTTTTAATTTCGCAAAATTCGGGATGATCGACGGTGTTCCGTTAAACGTAGTAGATGGCCGCATTTCGTGGCAAACGGTCCGACTCGAGACCCATGTCGGCCAGCCTCGGATGACCATTCACAAAGTTGCGGTGGAATACGGACTGAATTGGCCCCTTAAAGGCAAAAACACTCCGTATTCCACCGCAACTTATAGGGAGATAGGCCTTAGAGGCGGGCGAGGTCGTAGGATCGAGCGGCTGCTTCGCCGGCGCAGATGAGGTTGGTTGCGGCTTCTTGCGGATCGAGTGCCCGCTCCAGGTCCATGGGCTTGCGACAGATCGGAAGCACCAAGTCGACGCCCTGACCATACACCGCATCCAGGCTGTCGGCACGACCGCCCACGACGGCGACCACCGGTTTGCCGTATCGCTTCGCACGACGGGCCACGCCCACCGGCGCCTTACCGGCGGCGGACTGCTCATCCATATTGCCCTCGCCCGTTATGACCAGGTCGACATCGCGCACGCGCTCGTCAAACCCCACGAGGTCGAGCACCGTCTCCACGCCCGAGCGCAACTCGGCACCGAGTGCCAACAGCGCTGCTCCCAGACCACCGGCGGCACCGGCGCCGGGCACGCCGAGCACCGAGCCAAATGTCCGTGCGCTCTCAGGTGTGCGCAACAATCCCTGGGCTCGAGCTCCGGCAATCGCAGCGTCGAGCAAGCGACCGTAGCCGACCATCCAGCTGTCGCACCTGCGCAGCGCTTCGGCATCACCCGTCGGCAAACCCTTCTGCCCGCCGAACACCGCCAATGCGCCGCGACGCCCTACGAGCGGATTCTCGACATCCGAAAGCACAACGATACGAGCGCCATCCAAAGCCTGCAGCGCTGGCGCCAAATCAACGCTCGCCACCTGCTCAAGGCCGGCAAGACCGGGGGCGACATCGCAGCCCCGATCATCGACCACACGCGCGCCCAGCGTCTGCAGCATGCCGGCGCCGCCGTCGTTGGTGGCACTGCCGCCCAAGCCAATATAGATAGTCTTTGCACCCGCGCGAACCGCATGAAGCATCAGTTCGCCCACGCCATAGGTCGAAGCCGCAAGCGCCGACGACTCCGTGCAAGGCGAGTACCCAATGCCTGCGGCTTCGGCCATCTCAATAACAGCCGACTCGTGCTCGCCGTCCACCAGCATCCGGGCGGACACGCGGTCGCCAAAGGGGCCTGCCACCTCGCAGGTCACAAGCTCACCGCCGCACGCGGCAACGGCATCGAGCGTTCCCTCACCACCATCTGCCAGCGGCAACGTGGCCACCTGGGCATCGGACCACACACGGCGCACGCCTTCGGCAACCGCCGCCTCCGCCTGCGCACTCGACACGCTGCCCTTAAAGGAATCAATCGCCAACAGCACACGGCGGGGCCGGCGGCACGCGGCACCAAAATCGACCGCTTCAACGGCGATATCTTCGGCACACGCGAGCGCCTCGGCATGAGCGGCATGTGCCTCAAGATCGGCCCCACAACCGCAGCCAGTACCATCGGTGCCACGCAGCCCACTAAAATAGCCGCTCAACACCTCACGACACTCATCCGCCAGGACCCCAGTCGCCACATTAAACCGATGATTCAGGCGCGAGTCGGCATTCAAATCGTATAGGGATCCCAGCGCGCCCGCCTTGGCATCGGCCGCGCCGTAGACGCAACGCCCCACGCGCGCGTTGACCATAAGCCCCGCACACATGCAGCAGGGTTCGAGCGTCACGTAGACCGTACAGTCGGAAAGGCGCCAGCGGCCAAGCGCCTGGGCAGCGGCGCACAGGGCCGCGAACTCTGCATGCGCCGAAGGGTCCTGGTCGAGCTCGCGACGATTATGCGCCCTCGCGACGATCTCGCCGTCGCGCACCACTACGGCTCCGATGGGCACCTCGCCCACCGCCGCGGCGGCTCGCGCCTCCGCCAACGCCTCGCGCATGAACTTCTCGTCGATTTCGGTGATCGTCATCGTTCACCTTCCCTGTTGCAAATTCAAAACGATGCTATCATTACGACTCACGGAGAGATGGCAGAGCGGTTGAATGCGGCGGTCTTGAAAACCGTTGAGCGCGAGAGCGTTCCGGGGGTTCGAATCCCCCTCTCTCCGCCACTTTTAGTGATGCACCGGTGTCATGGTCCGCTCAAACAGCGCATCGACCACGTCGGCCATCTCGGGTCGACGCTCAAGATCGTGGCCCGATTCCCACCATATCGTGAAAAGTCGAATAATACCGCCGGCGACAAACTCAGACGTCGTCTCGAGTGACACGGGGGCCAGGGCATCCTCGGCAAGCACGTTCATCACACGCTCGCGGATGGAGCGGGCAATACGGTCGCAAATAACGTTGGCCAGCATTCCCGACATGCTGCTCGCCAAAATGTTGTCCATGAGCTGCTCATGGGCCAGAATCAGGTCCATGGCATCGTCCAAAATCGCGTGCCGAAGCGCGCGCACGTCCTCGGCAGACACTGCGCCGGCCTCATCGGGCTGTTTTTGCGGCAAGCCGGACATGAGCTCATCGATATAAAAGGCAAAGTAATCGTTCTTGTCGCGAAAGTGCTTGTAGAACGTCGTGCGGCGAATCATGGCGCGGTCGCACAGCATGGCAACCGTCAGGTCCTCAAAACGATGCTCCTCGAGAAGCTCGGTGAAAGCATCGAACAGGGCACGGTAGGTTTTCTTAATGCGAAGGTCCACTGGTATCGCCATCCTCAGGGCAAAGACAACACTCGTCAATCTGTCGCATATCTTACACCTGTACCTCGCGCGCTTTGCCCCGGTGCCAACCCCACCGAAAACATAACGCTTACCGGAAAGTTCGGCACGGCAAAACGTTGCGGGTATACTAGTAGCGTTATACCAACGGCAGCTGGCGCATGCCGCCGCGGCCATTCGAAACGGAGACATCATGATTACCGTCATCATCGGCATCGTTGTTGTCATTGTGATTGTCTGCGCCATCGCCGGCATCTACAACAACATGGTCACCAAGCGTAACCGCATCGATAACGCCTGGCAGAACATCGATACGCAGCTGCAGCGCCGCAACGACCTGATCCCCAACCTGGTCGAGACCGTCAAGGGCTACGCCAAGCACGAGCAAGAGACGCTCTCCGCCGTGATCAGCGCGCGTAACACCGCCGTCAAGGCCACCACGCCCGAGGCCAAGATGGAGGCCGACAACGTGCTGACCGGTGCGCTGCGCCAGCTCTTCGCCGTAGCCGAGGCCTATCCCGATCTTAAGGCAAACACCAACTTTACGCAGCTGCAGGCATCGCTCGAGGATACCGAGAACAAGATTAGCTATGCACGCCAGAGCTACAACGACTGCGTGCTCAGCTACAACAACGCCATTCAGACGTTCCCGGCTGTCATCTTTGCCGGCATCTTCCAGTTTAAGGAGCGCCAGGGCTTCGAGGCCGCCGAAGCCGCCCGCCAGGCACCGACCGTCAAGTTCTAAACAACAAGGCCGAGTCTTAAGCCAGTTCATCAACCCTTTGGGGCCCAAGGCACAAACCTTGGGCCCTTTTCGTATCCACGCACAACGCGCGGCCAAAAGGCCGCGCGCCATCTTTATTCAGATCTATATTGCCCGTAACGGCAGCGCCGAGGTAACGCAGGCCCAAGGGCAACCTTCCTTTCCGGCGCACTCCGCAGGACGAAAGAACCTCCGCCGCACGAAGTGCGCAGCGGAGGTTCTTTCATGTCCGAGGACGCGCCGGAAAGGAAGGTTGCCCTCGGGCCGAGCAGCTATGGCAGCTTACGCCACGGTATAGACCCAGTTGTGCTTATCTTCAACAGCACCAGACTGGATACCAGTCAGGGTCTCGCGGAGCTTCTTCATCACAGGACCGATCTCGGTGTAGCCAGCCGGGAAGGTCACGGTCTCGTCGGCGCCGTAAACCTTGTTGTCGATCTCGCCAACCGGGGAGATGACGGCAGCGGTGCCGCACAGGCCGCACTCGACAAAGGTACCGGCCTTGACCTCGGCCCACTCGACGGGACGCTGGTCAACGGTCATGCCCAGGTCCTGAGCGACCTGAACGAGCGAGCGACGGGTGATAGAGGGCAGGATGGAGTCGGTGTGCGACTGAGGAACGACGAGGGTGCCGTCCTCCTTCACGAACAGGACGTTGGCGCCACCGGTCTCCTCGACATAGGTGCGGGACTCGGAGTCGAGATACAGGTTCTCGGCATAGCCCTCGCGATGGGCCTCCATCGTGGGCTTGAGGGACATGGCGTAGTTCAAGCCGGCCTTGATGTTGCCGGTACCGTGAGGTGCCGCACGGTCATACTCGGAAACGCGCAGCTTGACGGGCTTGAGGCCACCCTTAAAGTACGGACCGACCGGGGTCACGAGAATGCGGAACGTGTACTCAGGAGCGGGAGCCACGCCGATCACGTCACCGGAGCCGATCATAAACGGACGCACGTACAGGGTCGCACCGGAACCGAAGGGCGGAACCCAGGCGGCGTTGGCAGAAACGACCTGCTTGACGGCTTCAACGAACTTGTCCTTGGGGAACGGGGGCATCTCGAGGCGCTGCGCAGAGTTGTACATACGCTCGGCGTTCATGTCGGGACGGAAGCAGACGATGCTGCCGTCCTCGGCGGTGTAGGCCTTCAGGCCCTCAAAGACCTCCTGGCAGTAATGGAAGATGCCGCCGCACTCGGAGACATGCAAGGTGTGGTCGGTGGTCAGGCCGCCCTCGTCCCACTCGCCGTCCTTCCAATGGGCCTCGTAGCTGTAATCGGTCTTCATGTAGCCAAAGCCGAGGCTACCCCAATCGATATCCTTCTTCTCGACAGTCATATGTCGCTCCTTACATACACAGTTGCAAACTCGCGAACCCGCACGCAAGGACCGAGGCCGACCGCGTCGCAACGTCGCACGCCCGGAGCGTAGAGCCGGACGGGACACGCGAGCAGCATCAAAGCCGATGGCACGTCGATTCGCATGCACGAGATTGTACTCCCCGTACGCGTCTGATAAAACGCTTTTCTTTAACTAAGTAAAGTATTTTCATTTGACCGAAACTAAAGAGGCCCGCCACCGTAAGCGGTGACGGGCCTCAACTGCACGGTTTGCGCGCTGGCTCGAGCTACGCGTTCTTTTTGCCCAGCTTAGCCTTAACCAGACCGACCACGGTCGGGATGATCGACACGGCAACGATGCCGATAATCAGCAGCTCAAAGTGCTCCTGCACAAAGGGAATGCCGCCAAAGAAGTAGCCCAGCAGCGTAAAGACCGTCGACCAGGTAATGCCGCCCAGCACGTTAAAGACGACAAAGTTGCGCCAGTGCATGCCGCCCATGCCAGCGATAAAGGGCACAAAGGTGCGGATAAACGGGAAGAAGCGACCCAGGAAGATGGCCAGGTGACCCCACTTGTCCAAGAAGTCCTCGGACTTTTTGATGCGCTCGGGCGTCATGGCCTTGACCTTGCCCGAAGCGATGATCTTGCGGCCAAAGAAGTGACCGATCATAAAGTTGCACTGGTCGCCCAGGATGGCTGCGGCCCATGCGGTGGCCAGAAGCGCCACGATGTTAAAGCCGCCGTTGTGGGCAAAGAAACCCGAGGCGAACAGCAGCGAATCACCGGGAAGGAACGGGAAGAACACCACGCCCGTCTCGATAAAGATGATCAGGAACACGCAGCCGTAGGCCATAAGCGGGCCGGCGGCGATCCAGCTGGCGATCGCGGTGCGCGGGTCCTTAAGCAGCTCGGCAATAAAATTGATGAAACCCATGAAGTAAAACCTCTCAGTTGTGGGCGCGGATACGTCCAAGTTGACCAGTATACGGTTGCGGTGCCCCCTCGTGCGCAACCCCACAAAAGCATGACTCCATTACCAGCAAGTTTGCATAACTGACACTTGTAGCGCAAAGCCGCCAAGATTGTCCTTTTTAATCCCTAGCGAATCGCTATACTTTATTGAATCGCATTGCCATGGCGCTAAGGGAGGGCGGCCGGTGAGCTTTATCAATACCATTCGCGAGGACATCAAGACCGTCCAGGCGCAGGACCCCGCCGCGCAAAACGGTCTGGTCATCTTTCTTTCCTATCCTGGCCTGCACGCCAAGTGGAACCACGTGCCCGAGCACTGGCTGTGGGAGCACGGTCATCGCTCGCTCGCCCGCGTGCTCTCGCAAATCACCCGCCACATCACCGGCGTCGAGATTCACCCTGCCGCGCAGATTGGCAAGCACTTCTTTATCGACCACGCCATGGGCGTCGTCATCGGCGAGACCACCATTGTGGGCGACAACTGTGTGCTCTACCAGGGCGTCACGCTCGGCGGCACCGGCAACGAGACCGGCAAGCGTCACCCCACCCTGGGCAACAATGTCACGGTGGGCACGGGCGCCAAGGTGCTCGGCAACATCCGCATCGGCAACAACGTCAAGATCGGCGGCAACTCGGTCGTCGTTAAGGACGTCCCCGACAACTGCACCGTCGTGGGCGTGCCGGGACGCATCATCAAGCGCAACGGCTGCCGTGTGTTCGAGGAGAGTTTCGACGCCAAGCAGCATCGCGAGTACATGCCCGATGACGCCGCCGAGCAGTCCGCCCTCAACCGCCAGGGCATCACCGAGAATGCCCGCCGCGTCAAGGAACTCGAGCGAGAGGTGGCCGAGCTCAAGGCCCTCGTCGCCAAGCTCGTGGACGAACGCTAGGAACGCAAGCGGCACAAAACGACATCGGCATCAACGCAAAGGCGCGCCAGGGAATTCATCCCCGGCGCGCCTTATTTGTGATGTGGCAAAGAGACTGTCCCTTTGTCACATTATGCGAACTGGCTCAGATAGAGGTCGGCGTAGGCACCCTCGGCAGCCAGCAGCTCCTTATGCGTGCCCTGCTCGATAATGTTGCCGTGATCCATGACCAAGATCAGGTCGGCGTCCACGATCGTCGACAGGCGGTGCGCGATCACAAAGCTCGTGCGCCCGCGCATGAGCGCGTCCATGGCACGACCGATGGCAAGCTCGGTACGCGTATCCACGCTTGAGGTCGCCTCGTCCAGGATGAGAATCGCCGGGTTATTGAGCAGCACGCGTGCGATGGTCAGCAGCTGACGCTGGCCCTGGCTGATGCTTTCGGCATCGTTGGCCACGCGCGTGTCGTAGCCCTGCGGCATGGTGCGCACAAAGAAGTCGACCTGCGCGGCGCGCGCAGCCGCCACGATCTCCTCACGCGTCGCCTCGGGACAGCCGTAGGCGATGTTTTCGGCAATCGTGCCATCGAACAGCCAGGCGTCCTGCAGCACCATGCCAAACTGCTGCCGTAGCTCGCCGCGGTCCATGCGGCTCGTATCCACGCCGTCGAGCGTAATACGCCCGCCGTCAATCTCGTAGAAGCGCATGAGCAGGTTGATGAGCGTCGTCTTGCCCGCGCCCGTGGTTCCCACCACGGCAATCTTCTGGCCCGGCTCGGCGGTAAACGACACGTCGTGCATAAGCGGCTTGTCGGGCGAATAACCAAAGCGCACGTGCTCAAAGGAGACGCGACCCTCAACGCGACCCGGCAGCTTGGCGGCCTCGTCCGGCAGCGGATCGGCCTCCATCTCGGGCTCATCGAGCAGGTCGAACACGCGCTCCGCACTCGCCAACGCGCTCTGCAGCGAGTTGAAGGTAAACGACAGCTGCGTCATGGGTTCGGACGCCTCGTAGATAAACTGGAAGAACGCCTGGAACACGCCGACGGTCATGTGACCGGCAACCAGCATGCTGCAGCCCACCAGCGCGATCACGATCTGCGCCAAACGGCCGATAAAGCGCACCGCAGGGCCGACGGCATTGATCATAAAGTCGGCCTTGGCACTCACGCGTGCCAGCTCGCCCGAGGCCTGGTGCACCTCGGCAGAACTTTGGCGTTCGCGGTTAAACGCGCGGATCACCAGACGGCCCGAATAGCCTTCCTCGACCGCACTCGTAATCTTGGACACCCACTCCTGGCGCTCGCCCGTCACATCGTGTGTGCGGCGCGAGACGACCTTCGTCACCAGCAGCGACAGTGCCGTAAAGAACAGAAAGACGAGCGTAAGCTGCACGCTGAACACGAACATCACGCTCACAGCACCAACAACCGTGCCGATCGACACGAGCAGCTGCAGCAATCCGCGCTGCATGCTCTCGGACATCTTGTCCAGGTCGTTGGTCGCGCGGCTGACGACCTCGCCGGGACGATGCGCGTCAAAATAGGCGAGCGGCAGACGGTTGAGCTTTTGCGCGATGCGGTTGCGCAGGCGCAGATTGAGACGCTCAGCGACGCTCGACATCAAAAAGCTCTGGAGCGCATAGAACGAGGCAGCGGCAGTCCAGATCATAAAGTAGACGAAAATGGTCTTGCCGCAGTTCTCCCAGGTGATGCTGAAAGTGGTGTCGTTGGCAAACGCCACCTGAATGTGGCCCCACAGCTCATCGATCACGCGGGCGCTATATGCCGGCGCGGCGGTGTTAAAGATGACATAGAACACAATGCTCGCGAACACGATATAGAAGCGCCAATGGTCGCCGGCAGCCTCACTCCACAGGCGGCGCACCGTCGCCCAGGTATCCCGAGGCGTCTCGTCCTCGTCTTCGTCGTCCACGTCGCGCATACGCTCTGCCTCGGCGCGGGCGCGCTCGTCCTCGGCACGTTCGTTTTCCTCGTAGAGCGCTTGGCGGCGAGCCTCGCGCTTGGCGGCGTCATCCAGCTCGGTCGACGCGGCAGCCGTTTCCTCGACCAGTCCCGCGGCAGCGGCGTCATCAACGCCGCCCTGCTTCTTGAGCTCCCCGGTCATGCTACTCACCTCCCTTCATTTGCGATTCCGCGATGGCGCGGTACACCTCGCAGGTTTCCATAAGCTCGCCATGCGTGCCCAAGCCCACGACCTCGCCGTCCTTGAGCACAACGATCTGGTCGGCATGCAAAATAGTCGAGATGCGCTGCGCGATGATGAGCACCGCGGCGTCGCGCGTCTCGTCCTGCAGCGCATGGCGCAGGGCCGCATCGGTCTTAAAGTCCAGGGCCGAAAAACTATCGTCGAAGATATACAGGTCGGCGCGCTTCATGAGCGCGCGAGCAATGGCCAGGCGCTGGCGCTGGCCGCCCGAAAAGTTCGTACCGCCCTGGGCAACCGGGGTATCGAGCCCCTGCGGTTGGTCGAGTACAAAGGTGCTCTGGGCAACCTCAAGCGCGTGAAGCATGTCGCCCTCGGTCGCGCCTTCGTTACCAAAGCGAAGGTTGCTCGCCACCGTGCCCGAGAACAGCCACGCCTTCTGCGGCACATAGGCAATGCGCCCGCGGATTTCATCTTGCGTAAGCTCGCGCAGGTCCACACCATTCAGGCGAATGGAGCCCTTGGTGGCATCGTGGAAGCGCAGCAGAAGCTTTGCCACCGTCGATTTGCCCGAGCCTGTCGAGCCAACGATCGCAGTCGTCTGACCGCGACGGCAGGCAAAGCTCAGGTCGCACAGGGTGTCCTCGTCGGCATCGTCAAAGCGAAACGACATGTGGTCGAACAAGCCACCGCATCGGCTTCGTCTTGGGGCTCGCGCGCCCCGTCATCCAGCGTGCGCTCGCCATCGACGATGCTCGGCTCAATCTCCAACACCTGCTGCGCACGGTTCAGGCACGCGGCAGCACGCGGAAGCGTCAGCACCACCATCTGGGCCATCATCACAAAGAACAGGATCAGAATTGCATACTCCAGCACCGCCGAGATACTCGCAATCTGCATGGCGTGGGCGCCTACGCGGTTGCCGCCCACCCACAGCACCGCCACCTCGGCGATGTTCATCAAAAAGAAGCTTGAGCTGTCGAGGCCCACAAACAGGTGGTTGACTTTGATGGCGTTGGCGGCGTATTCGCTAAACACCTCGTCCAGACGCCGTTCCTCGTGGCGCTCCTTGTTAAACGCACGGATGACGCGCACGCCCACAATATTCTCGCGCAGCACCACGTTCATGCGGTCGATAAAGCCCTGTAGGCGCATAAAAATCGGCGCCGCGTTGGCAACCGTAAAGACCGCCGCCACCAGCACAATCGCAACGACTACGCCCAGAAGCGTGCCCATGGCGGGATCGATAAACCAGGCGAAGATGATGCCCGCCACAGCCAAAAACGGCACGGGCAGCACCAGCTGAATCGTCTGCAGAATCGCCTGCTGAATCACGTTGATGTCGTTGAGCGAGCGCGTGATCATCGATCCGGTGCCAAAGCGCTCAAAATCGCTGGCCGCGAGCTCGAGCGATTTGTCGTACACGGCATTGCGGATATCGCAAGCCACGTTGGCGGCCAGGCGCGCCGAAAGATAGCAGCCCAGCACCGTGCCGCCGCTAGCCATGCTGGTCGCGATAAACATGTATAGGCCGTTGCGTAAAATGTAGTCGATATCGCCCGTGGTAATACCGGTGTTGACCATGTTCGCCAGCATCGTGGGAACCAGCAGCGTACCGACGTTATCCACCAGCAGCACCAGCAGCGTCACTGCGACAAGCCCTCGATAGGGCTTCAAAAACCTCATTAACAGTCGCACGACTCCCCCTCACCTTGATTCTCGGCTTGGCTCTCGGCAGCGATATGCTGCTTAAAGGCATCGCACTCATCGCCGAGCACCTGAGAGAATTTGCCGATCAAGCGCATAATCTCGCGCTGCCCACATGGCTCAAGCGCGCCAAAGGCTCGCTGCTCGGCCTTGAGTGCCGGCAGCGCATAACGCTCGGCAAATCGCCTGCCCTCTTCGGTCAGGCTCACAACCTTGTTCTTACGACTGCCTTCGGCAAACTCCAACGTTGCGAAGCCCCGCGCCGTCAAGGTTTTAATTGCCGAGTTGATGGTCTGCTTGCTGTAGAACCATTCGCTTGTCAGACGGCTTACGGCAATACTGCTGCCCGCCGTGCTAGTGTCGACGAGCATCCAATAGGCGCAGTCCGAAAGGCCGCAGGCGCGCGAGAACTCCGAATAGATATGGTCGAGTCCATTGAGCAACCGATCGAAGTCGACCAGCGTAACCGCACTATTCATCTATCCCACCATTCAATTGTCCGATTTTTGACCAATTATGTGTCTCTAGATTAGTCCGAGTTTTGACTATCGTCAACAGGCTCTCCGCAAATGCGTGCATTTTTATGGCCTATCGGCAGAAAAAGACCGCCGGCGCGGGGGCGGCGCCAGCGGTCACGTGAAAATCGGGTTTTATTGCCTGTTAAGCGGCGACGGCCTCATAGACCGTAGCGCCCGAGAAGCTGTCATGCAGGCTCTTGCCGGCAATCCACGGCAGCTCGACGACCTCGCAGACCGTGTTGACCAACTCAGAACAGTCAGTAAAGTGGCCCTTGTCGTTGAGGGCCTCGCAATCCTGAACACGCCAATAGCCATCGGTGTGCGTGATGTAGTACTCGTGATCGTTGATCGACACGAAAGCGCGCGTCTTGGAACGCAGCAGCTTCAGAAATCCTTCGAAATCGGTCTCGACGACATCTCCAGCCTGGAACATGATGTTACCTCCTGGCCCGGCGCCACCACGGCGCATTGATAAACGTTGGTACTCCTTTAGTAAAACCTTTATCAGAGGTTATGCGTTCGTCATTTAGGCAAGTGGTAAAAAACCGCAGGGTAGACGGGATAAAACGTTTAACCATCCCATTTGTTTGTCACATTCTGAAGGTACTTTTATGCAAACCTACTTTCCCAATTGGAATCTATCCTTTTGGCCGGGCAATTGACCGTCTATCGTTTGAGCCCGACGGGTATGAACGTGGCATCTGCAACGCCACCACAAGGAGACACCATGGAGACCATCGAAGCGCTCATTCACCGCCGCAGCTGCCGCAAATACAGCGATCGTCCCGTCGAGGCCGAGAAGCTTGCACGTATTATCAAAGCTGGCCAATATGCACCGAGCGGCATGGGCCGCCAGCCGGTGACGTTTGTCGCCGTCACCGACCCCGCGACCGTCGAGCGTCTCTCACAGCTCAACGCGCAAGTCATGGGCAGCAACAGCGACCCCTTCTATGGCGCCAAGACCGTTGTGGTGGTGTTGGTTGACCGCAGCGTGCCCACGCATCTGGAAGACGGTTCGCTCGCCATGGGCAACTTGCTCAACGCCGCCTATGCACTGGGTGTCGATTCGTGCTGGATTCATCGCGCACACGAGGTCTTCGACTCGCCCGAGGGCCTGGAGCTACTGGCCAGCTGGGGCCTGCCCGCCGACGGTAGCCTACGCGGCGTCGGTCACTGCATTCTGGGCTATGCCGAGGACACGCTACCCGAGCCCAAACCCCGCCGCGACAACGTGGTGTATGTAAAGTAATTAGTTCCGCCGTTCTAACGAACGGCGGACCCGCTCGCAACTTATCTTGCCGGTAGAGTTGTCGTCGTTTCGTTCTTTTGAGTCGTTTCGGCGCCGTCGCCCTGTTCACCCTCGTCCTTTTGAGCATCGGCGATGGTGGTGGTGGCCGCAACGATTCCGCGCTGGGGCGCAACGCCCGTCTGGGTCTGAGCGCCCTCGACAACTTCTGTGCCTGCATGCGCGAGCTCGGGCGATTTAAACATTGCGTCCAAGTTGGCGCCGCCGCCGGCATATCCGAGCGCCGCGAGCGCGATGACGATTACCGCGGCAACCACCACGATCGGCACATAACGATGCCAACCAGCAGGATTGAGCCCACTGCGGCGAGCCGCCCCGCGGCTGATGTAACCGAGCGTTCCGTCGTGCTTGAGCTTTGAGCCCACCACGCGCTTGCGGCCCCACAGCGACGACTCGGCCTGCATGGCCAAGCGAGCGCTTGCCGAAGGATAGCCATATTTAGTGCGCTTGAACGAGCCATCAAACCCCGAAGCGTGTTTGCCCCACGTCACCGATGTTGTGCGTCGGTTAACCGGCGCGGCGCTCCGCCTTCTGCGGCTCGGTTTTGAAGTCTCAGCCATATGCCCTCGCACGCCGTAACCAAATCGAAACAATAACGCTTTGGACTGTATCACACGCGTCGCGCGCGGTCACGGGCGCCTCGCCCAACGGTCATCGTCCTTCAGCAAGCGCCACAGCGTTGTACGGCTTATGCCCAGCACCTCCGCCGCACGGGTTCGGTTGCCGTGTAGATGATCTACAACCAGATGCGCGATATCTCGCTCGGTATCGGCCAGCGGTCGCAGGATATACAGGTCACTTTCGAGTGTCGGGGCGCCAAAGGTTGCGGTCTTAATCACGTCCTCTTGGGCGAGCACTTCCTCCGCCACAGCGCGGTCCACCGCGCCCGCCCCCACCAATATATACAGTCGTTCCGAGACCTCGCGGAGCTGCAGATAATTGCGCGGCCAGCGGTAAGCATCGAGCGTCTTCGTCGCCGCGGCGGACAGCGTGGGCGCTGCCGTCCCAAATGCATCAGCGAGATATTCCAAATAGCGCGCAACCTTTGTCGACGCGGCTCCTTGCTCGGCAATCGCCGGCGCCACGCTCACCGCACAGGCGAAGCGCTCGGTCACAAAGGCGGCTTGATCACTTTCGCCGCCGCCCGGCATGTCATTCGCTGTCAGCACCACATGGCAGCGCGTCGCCAACGCGGTGTCGGCCATCGTGGAAACGAGCTCGCGGAGGCGCTGGGGGCCAACCGCGTTCCAGCCCTCAATGCAAAGGGTCAGCCCCGTTTGGAACAGCGGCGATTCGGAGCTTTTGAGCACATGGCGCCAGCCCCGATCGGTGAGCTCATCGAGCGCGACGGAAACAAAGGGTTGATCGGCAAAAGGACCGTCCAGATAGAGGCGCTTGGCGATCTCGACCTGACCCGCGCCCAGCTCGCCCTCGAGCATAAGGGGCACGCCGCGCGCATAGCTCTCGGCCACCGGTGCAGCTACCGCAGCGGCACCCTCAACGACGCCGTACGCGCTCGATTCGTAGCGGGCCTCAACTTCGTCGGCGTTGAGCCACTCGATGCCCGCATGCGCCGCGGCACCGCGCACCTCGCGGACCACAACGACCCAAAGCCTCCCGCCCTCTTTGTCGGTGGGGCGAACAGTCAGGCTCAGGCGCGCACCCGCACGTCCCATAACCAGACGCGCGCCGTCTCCTATACGGTCGAGGCGCTCAGCGACAAAAGCCGCCACATCCCGCTCAAGCGCCGCGTCATTCATGGTCGAAATCGCGACGTCCCCACGCACATCGATTGCCAATGCCGAGGCCCCGGCAGCAGCCAGGGCCTCGGTCAAGATGTTCAGCTTGGCATCGCTATCCATAATTTGCCCCTGTCCGCGGCGACGTGCAGCCGCCGACGGTCGCACGACCGAGTGTTTCAAAATTGAACGATATTGCTCACCAAACACTATAGGGCAGAAAGCGCCGTCCTGCGAGTATAGGTGTTGCCCCGCATCGCCATCCTGGCGGGGCGATAAGAGCTCTTCGGGACTTATAAACCTGCGGACAAGCCATACCCGCAAGAGCTCCTATCGCTCCACCGTGAGAATGCGCTCACCGGCACGCAGCACGCAAATAAGCTACTTCTCTACCAGATTCCCAGCACGTGCTGCATCCCCAAACTCATGCACGCAATGCCAATCCAGCAGCAAAAGCCCAGCGCGATGGGCTTGCCGCCCTTTTTGACCAGCTCGACGATATCGGTATTAAAACCAATAGCCGCCATGGCCATCACAATAAAGAACTTCGAAAGCTCCTTGATGGGCGCCGTAAAGGGCGCGGGAAGCTGAAGCACCGTGGTGATTACGCTCGCCAGCACAAAGAACAGCACAAACATGGGAAACGCGCGTTTAAGGGAGAACGTGCTTTTGGCGTCGCCGCCGGCCTTGCGCGCCAGATGCATCTGCCAGCATGCGAGAACCAGCGTGATGGGGATAATGGCCAGCGTTCTGGTGAGCTTGACCACCGTGGCGCTCTCGAGCACATTGGCGCCGGGATGCATGCTGTCCCAGGCGCTCGCCGCAGCCGTTACGGACGAGGTGTCGTTGATGGCGGTGCCGGCAAACAGGCCAAAGCCCTCGTCTGTCAGCCCGAGCATACCGCCGAGCGTCGGAAACACGAGCGCCGCGATAACGTTAAACAGGAAGATGACCGAAATGGCCTGGGCAATCTCGCGATCGTCGGCATCGATGACGGGCGCGGTCGCGGCGATGGCAGAACCGCCGCAAATCGACGAGCCCACACCCACAAGCGTCGCGATCTTACTCGGCACGTTCATAACGCGGCAGAGCACAAAGGCAATGACAAGCGAAGTCGAGATTGTCGCCACGATAATCGGCAGCGACTGGGCGCCCTTGGACAGAATCTGCGAGAGGTTCATGCCAAAGCCAAGCAGGATTACCGCGTACTGCAAGACTTTTTTAGACGTATAGGTGACGCCGGCGGCGAGCTGTTCGCGACGATTCTTGGGAAAGACGAGCGCCAGGACCATGCCAAAGAGGATGGCGAATACCGGACCGCCGACCACCTCAATTTGTTTGCCGAGCAACGTCGCGGGAATGGCGATGATCAGGCAGAACAAAACGCCTTTCCAGCGCTCGCGTACGATATTTGCCAGTTGCATATGGGATTCCTTCTTTCTATTTCACGTTTGCGACGGCTTATGATACGGCAACATTGAGCGCAGCCTTGCGCAAACACAGACTAAGATGCCGCAATAGTTCTCAGGCAACAGCCGAATTACCCACCGCGGAGAGCTGATTCGCGGCATAATTAACAACTGACATATGAGTTTGATAGAACAGTTGCGAGGCGCTATGGAAGAATCGATGCACGTCGGCGAGCAGGAAACGAGCCTACAGGACCAGTCCTACCACACCATTCGACGCAAAATCGTCTACCTGGACTACAAGCCGGGCGAAAAGCTGGGCGTCAAGCAACTTTGCGACGACCTGGATATGGGGCGCACGCCCGTGCGCGAGGCTTTGGTTCGCTTGGCGCAGGAAGGCCTGGTGCGCACCGTGCCCCAGAGCGGCACCTACGTCTCACCCATCAACCTCACCCTTGCCGAGAGTGCCTGCTACATCCGCGAACATCTGGAAAAGCAGGTGATTGTGGAGTGCTGTGCGCGAGCCACGTCGGCCGGCATCGAGCAGCTCGACCGCGCCATCGTGCTGCAGGAAAAGGCCATGGCCGAAGAGGATCGCATCGGCTTCTTTTTGAGCGACAACCTCATGCATCACATGATTTTTAGCATCGCATGTCGCAGCACCGTTTGGTCGTGGCTCGAAGAGACCAATGCCGACCTGGAGCGCTTCCGCTGGCTGCGCGCCGCCACGCAGGTTCTCGACAATCAGGACATCGTGAACGAGCACAAGCAGATTCGCCGCGCTATCGCCGGTCGCGACCCCATCGAAGCGAGCTTTTTGGTCAGCAAGCACCTGCACATGATGTTCCGCAACCAAACCGAGGTTCTGGACCAGTTCCCCGAGTACTTCGAGACCAGTAAGCTCCGCTAACCTGCCAAAAAGGGACAGGTTTATTTTGGCAGGTTTTATCTGGGCAAATGCAACAAGGCCCGGCTCCGCTGCAACGGAGCCGGGCCTCGGTCACTAGAACGGCGGAACAACAATTATTCGACCGTGACGCTTTTCGCCAGGTTGCGAGGTTGGTCAACGTCGCAACCGCGCAGGATGGCCACCTCGCGGGCGAGCAACTGCAGCGGGACGCTCGCCGTGATGGGGCTGAACACGTCGCGGACTGCCGGCACGCGGATGATGCAGTCGGCGATCTTGTTGATCTCCTCGTCGCCCTCAGTGGCAACGACGATGACCTTGGCGCCGCGCGCCTTGCACTCCATAAGGTTCGACACGGTCTTGTCGTAGGTGGCGCTCTTGGTGGCCACGGCGATGACAGGGAAGCCCGGATCGATCAGTGCGATGGGACCGTGCTTCATCTCGCCGGCGGCGTAGGCCTCGGCGTGCAGGTAGCTGACCTCTTTGAGCTTGAGCGCGCCCTCGTAGGAAATAGCGGCACCCATGCCGCGACCCACGAACAGTGCGGACTGCGCGTCCTTGCACAGCAGGGCGGCCTCATGCACGGCCTCGGTCTGGGTATCCAAAATCCACTGGATCTGCTCGGCCGTATCGGAAAGCTCGCGGAACAGCATGCGCGCCTGCTTGGTGGTCAGGCGGTACTTGACCTGCGCTAGCAGCAGAGCCAGCAGCGTCAGGCTCACGACCTGGCCGATGAAGCTCTTGGTCGAGGCGACCGCGATCTCCTTGTTGGCCTTGGTGTAGATGACGCCGTCGCTCTCACGCGCCACGGGGCTGCCCACCACGTTGGTGATGCCGAAGACCTTGGCACCCTTGATGCGCGCGTCGCGAATGGCGGCAAGGGTATCGGCCGTCTCGCCCGACTGGGACACGGCAACGACAAGCGTCGTCGGCGTAATGATGGGGTTGCGATAACGGAACTCGCTGGCCGCCTCCACCTCGGTGGGGATGCGAGCCCAGCCCTCAATGAGATTCTTGGCAATGAGGCCAGCGTGATAGCTGGTTCCGCAAGCGATCACGTAGACGCGGTCGATGTCGTTGAGTTCCTCGAGCGAAAGGCCCAGCTCGTCGATGTCGAGCTCGCCGGCCGGCGTCATACGACCGACCAGCGTGTCGCGCACGACGCGCGGCTGCTCGTGGATTTCCTTGAGCATAAAGTCGGGATAACCGCCCTTTTCTGCCATGTCCAGGTCCCAGTCGATGTGGGTGACCTTGGGCTCGATAACGTTGCCGACCTCGTCGGTGTACTCGACGCCTGCGGGCGTGAGCTTGGCAAACTGACCGTCCTCGAGCACCACGACATCGCGGGTGGCGTCGATGAGCGCGATGACATCGGAGGCGACATAGGAGCCGGTTTCGCCCACGCCGACTACGATCGGGGAATCCTTGCGGGCCACGGCGATCACGCCGGGCTCGTCAGCGCACACGGCGGCCAGACCATAGGCACCGACCACGTGGGTGCAAGCCTCGCGCACGGAGGCCATCAGGTCGTGCGTCTCGGCATAGGCCTCTTCGATCAGATGCGCGAAGACCTCGGTATCGGTCTCGCTCTTAAAGTGGTGGCCGCGGCCCTCCAGCTCTTCGCGCAGCTCGGCGAAGTTCTCGATGATGCCGTTGTGGACGATGGCGATACGACCGTCGCAGCTGGTGTGGGGATGGGCGTTAACGACGGAGGGCTTGCCGTGGGTGGCCCAACGGGTGTGGCCGATACCGCAGGTAGCGTCACTGTCGATGTTGGAAAGCTCGCTCTCTAGGCCCGCGACCTTGCCCACGCGGCGGATGACGTCGAGGTGCGCCGCGGCGCCCTCACCCACCTCGAGCGCAACGCCCGAGGAGTCATAGCCGCGATACTCCATGCGCTTAAGGCCTGTGACCAGTATGTTCTTTGCAATATCAGAGCCGGTGTAGCCGACAATTCCGCACATAGGATAAATCCCTTCGTTCGCGTGACTGCAAGACGTCCACGCACAGGGGGCGCTGAGACGTATAACGTTCGAGTATTGTACTCACGCAAGCGCAAGCTGATATACCAGAAGTGGTATCTCAACTTAGATACCACTCGATGCACACATGCCCAAACCACCACGATGGGGACAGGCACCTTTGTGGTGGTTTGGGCTCCAGCGTTTGCCCAGATAAAACCTACCAAAATAAACCTGTCCCTAATTGGCAGGTTTTGACACCCTAGGGGTGGGCGATGCTACAATCTGCCTTGTACTTGAAACGCATCAAAGGGGCCGCTATGGCAAAGGTAAAAATCAGCGACGTCGCGCGCGAGGCGGGGGTCTCGCTGGGCACGGTATCCAACGCGCTCAACCACCCCGAAAAGCTGCGCCCCGAGACCCTCAAGCTCATCAACGAGACCATCAATCGTCTTGGCTACCTGCCCAACCAAAGCGCTCGCCAGCTGGCCGGCGGCACCACTAAGTCCTTTGGCCTTGTCCTCCCCCGTCTCGACCACGGCTTTTCGCTCCAGATTGCCAGCGGTGCCCACAACGAGGCACGCAAGCACGGCTATGACTTGCTCATCGCCAATGCCGATAACGACGACATTCTCGAGGATCATTACCTGCGCTATTTTATGGGCACGCAGATGCCCGGCGTCATGGTTCAGCCCATGGCGTCCCCCGACTGGCACCCCGCCATGGCCAAGATGCCCGTGCCGATCGTCCATCTGGACATCCACTGCTCCGAGCCCGGTTATTACGTGGCTGCCGACAACGAGGCACAAGGCCGCATTATCGCCGAGCTCGCCGTTGCCCGTGGCGCACGCCATATCACCGTTGTGGGCAGAGCGGCATTTATGCAGCTCACCTTGCGCGTACTTGGCATCCACAAGGCCCTCGCCCTGCATCCCGATATCAAGATCGAAGTCATCGACGCCGGCGAATGGAATACCGCTGCCGACGGCTACAGCATCGGTGCCCAGCTTGCCGAGCGCCCTGATGACAAGCGCCCCGATTTTGTCATCGGCCTGACCGACGTATTGGCCTCGGGCGTTATCGCAGCGCTGACCGACAAAGGCATCTCCGTCCCTGAGCAGGTCCGCGTGGCCGGCTGCGACGGCAACCCCCTTGCATGGAGCGGATCGGTCCCGCTCACTACGGTAGCGCCCCCGGGCTACGAGATTGGCCGCAAGGGCGTTCAATTGCTCATAGAGCAAATCGAGGATAAACCTGCCGCCAAGACCAAACGAGTCCGCATCGGCTCCGCCGCGCGCACCGTCACCACGGTCACGGCCAGCGAGGACATTAACCGTCAGGAGCTCGTGCGTCCCTTCTTGCTCGAGCGCGTAAGCACCCAAAATGCCAAGCCGCACCCGACGGGCCAACCCATGGTCCCAACAACCGACATCAACCTAGGCGCCTACTTGTGACAAAAAAACGCCGCAACGGAAACAGGCCCGCTGCGGCGTTTTTTACTGGCCCCATGTGCCCTCCCCGTTTAGCCGGACCTGCGGCTACGGATATTTACGGAATGTAATCCATTTTTCATTAACTTTTTTGTTAAAATAGACTCAATTCCATATTTTTAGATATTTCCTATAAGTATTGATTTTGCTCCAGTTTTTTCTCGCCAAGAAAGGGGTTTCATGAATCTGATTGATCGCAAACAGTACCTCGACTGGCTCATTTCGTGGAAAGACTCGCACGTCATCAAGGTCGTTTCGGGCGTGCGAAGGTCCGGCAAATCAAAGCTATTCGAAATCTACCGTAGCTACCTGCGCGATCATGGAATCACAGGCGACCAGGTTATATCCCTCAACTTTGAAGACCTGGAGTTCGAGTCGCTTACGTCGTATAGAGCACTCTACGACTACATTTCCGCCAGACTCGTCCCCGATAAGATGAACTACGTTTTTCTGGACGAGATACAGCACGTCGAGCATTTCGAAAAAGCCGTCGACAGTCTTTTTATCAAGGACAATGTCGACCTCTACATAACCGGTTCCAACGCTTATCTGCTCTCGAGCGAGCTGGCAACTTTGCTCTCCGGCCGCTACGTAGAGCTCAAGATGCTGCCCCTATCCTTTAAAGAGTTTTGCTCGGCAAAAACCAATGACGGAAAGGCTCCCGCGCAGTTGTTTGACGAGTACATCACCCGGGGCTCTTTTCCCTTTATCGCCGAGACGGGTATTCAGGGACCCCAGGCGCGCGATTATCTTATGAGCCTCTACGATACCATCGTCATACGCGACGTTATCGAACGCCTGAAGGTCTCGGACGTCCCGACCCTGCGCGATATCACCAAGTTCCTACTCCATAGCATTGGAAACCGGATCTCGATTAAAAAAATCTCCGACACGCTCTCGTCCAACGGCAACAAAACCGACCAGAAAACCGTAGCCAAATACCTCAAAGGCTTAACAGACAGCCTTGTGCTGTACTTTGCTCCGCGCTATAACGTGCGCGGTCGGCAGCTTCTTTCAACAAACGGCAAATACTACGCCGTTGACCTTGGACTTAGAGGTGCTCTCGTCAAAACCCAAAGCAGCGATATCGGTCATATCCTCGAAAATGTTGTTTATCTCGAGCTCCTACGCCGTGGATACGACGTCTACGTGGGCGATATCGACGGCGGGGAAATCGATTTTGTTGCCCTAAAGTCAGACGAGACAGCCTATTTTCAGGTTTCAGCCACAACGCTCGACGAAACTACCCTCAATCGAGAGTTGGCCCCCTTTAAGAAAGTCCGAGACAACTACCCCAAGACGCTTCTTACGCTCGACACGCTGTTTGCGGACGCGAACTACGAAGGAGTCCGCAAGCGCAACGTGATCGACTGGCTCCTGGAGTAACTCATAGCGCCCAAAGCCCTCCGCCGACCCCTTGCCAAGGCTGCACCCTCGATCGTTTAAAGCAAAAAAGCCCCTTTTATTCCACCCTAGCCACCCTCCGGGTCCCTTCCGGGAGGGGCCCATCCAAATAAAACGACCTTATCCTTCGATACTCGCCTTAAGTCGCTGAACATGCATCAGCAGGTAGAGCGTCTCGTTCTCGCTGCATTCCCAGCCGTGCTCGGAAATAAAGTAGGCGAGAATATCTGCCGTACAGGCATACGACTCCGGATACGTCTCCTTCATAACGGGAAGCATCGTTCCAAAGCCGGCATCCGCGTCCTCCCCCAGCTTGATACGGTCGAGCAAAAATCTCACATGCATCGCAAAGCGCGCATAGGTAAAAGACGAGGTATCGAGAGCTCCGATGTGCCGCACCACGATCTCTGTCAGGTCCTCAAGCACGCGCGTCGCCTCGATCGTAGCCTCCATGTTGCTCTGCTCGGACTCGCCGTCGATCAGGTGCAGAGCAATGTTGGTGACCTCGGCCTCGGGAAGCGCAACCCCCAGGCGGCTCTTTGCGAGCGTGAGCGCACGGCGGGCGACGGCGACCTCGCGCGGATACAGACGCATCACGTCAAACGAAAGCGGCGTCTCGATCACCACGCCCTGGCTCACGCGCTGGCAGGCAAAATTGATATGGTCGGCGAGCGTCACGGGCGCGTTGGGGTTGAACTCCGTGTCGAGCTTGGCGCTCGCGTAATCGACGATATCGGCCGCAAGCAGCAGCACATCGGACGGAATATCCTTGAGCGCGGCAACCGACGCCCCGCCCACGCCGTAGAACGTGCGCTCGACGATCGAAAGGTCCTTAAGCTCATAAGGGGGCCTGCGGTAGGCGATGCCCTTGCCAAAGACAACAAGGTCCTGCCCGTCGTCATCGCGGGCAAGCGCGCAGTTGTTGTTGATCTTCTTGAGGATCCACATCGCCTATCCTTCCTTTCTGACCCACTGTACAACCTAGCACATGTGCTAGATGGATGCCGCCGCAGAGTAGCCTTCAAACACGGCATCCTTGATGACGCGCGCCCGGCGGCAGTCACCCACAAGATACGTTTGGGGCACCACGCCCGCAAGGCCCTCGGCAAGCGCGGTGCGCGGCCGCACGCCCGCAGCGATCACCACGTTGTCGCAGGCGAGCACGCACTCGGCCCCATCGGGCCCGCTCACGCACACGCCCTCATCGCCGATCGAGGTGCAAGAAGTGTTGAGCAGCACCTCGATGGCCTTGCCCTGCCTGTCAAACATCTGGCGGAGCGCAATCCTAAAGAGTGAGTTGCCCTGCGCCGCGAGCGCAGACCCCATCTCGACCACCTTGACCTCGTGCCCTTGCTCGGCAAGCTCGAGCGCCAGCTCGGCACCGATCGTGCCGCCGCCGACGACCACCACGCGCGAGCCGAGGTCCTCCACATGCTCGATAGCCTGGGCAAACCCCATAACGACGGGCGCATCGACACCCGGAACGGAAGGCACAAACGACTCGGCGCCCACGGCGACGATGAGCGCATCGGGCGCCATCTCCTCCACAAAGACACGGTCCACCTCGCACCCAAAGCGCACGTCAAGCTCACCCGCGCGCTCGAGCCCGGCAATCTTGTGCTCGAGATAGTGCAAGTAGCGAGCGATATCCTCCTTGTGGGATTCCTGGGCGATAAGCCTCACATTGCCGCCCACGCGATCGGCGCGCTCCGCGAGCACCACCTTGTGACCGCGCGCGCAGGCTGTGATCGCCGCCATGCAGCCGGCAGGGCCGGCACCCACCACGAGTACGCGCTTCGAAACCTCCGCGGGCTCCACCGTGCGCGGAACAAAATCCTCGTTGGCAAAGCGCGGGTTCACGCTGCAGCCCACGTTCCAGCGGTCCGTCGAAATGTGGTAGCACTGCAGACAGCGCAGGCACGGCACGATATCCTCGGCACGGTCGTCGCGTGCCTTGGCGGGCCACAGGGGGTCGGCGGCCAGGGCGCGCGCGAGCGCCACCATGTCGCAGGCGCCCTCGGCGATGGCGCGCTCCGCCTCCTCGGGCGTCTCGACGGAGCCCACGAGCGTCACGGGGACATCAACTGCCGCCTTGACGGCACGGGCGAGCTCCAGGTTGAGCAGATGCGGGTCGAGGTTAGTTGCCGAAGTGTGCACGTTGGCCTCGTGCTCGATATCGAGCCCGCAGGAGACCTGAATGCTTGTCACGTAGCGCTGGGCCTCGCGGCAAAACGCGATGACGTCGTCAAGCTCTATGCCGCCCGGCATCCACTCGTCAGCCGAGATGCGCATCTCCATGGCGAAGCGCGGCCCCACGGCCTCGCGGCAGGCGCTCAGCACCTGCAAGGGAAAGCGCATGCGATTTTCGATGGAGCCGCCGTACCCATCCGTGCGGTGGTTGAACAGCGGGCTTAAAAACTGCCCCATGAGCCAGCCGTGCCCAAAGTGCAAAAACACCATGTCAAAGCCCGCGCGGCGCGCATCAACGCACGCCTGCACCCAACATGCGGCCGTATGCTCCATCATGGCGGGCGTCATGGCGCGCACCTCGATGCCATCGGCGCGCACAAAGCCGTCTGGTCCCATGGCGTAGTCCACGGTGCGCGCATACTGACCCGCATGCGCAAGCTCGATACTTGCCGCCGCACCACCCGCGCGCGCCATGCGGGCGCGGGCCACCGTGGACTCGCGCTCGTACTTGGAGAATGCATACGGCTCATCGGCGCTCATCCACGACGAGCGCCCGGGCTCCACAATGGTGTGCCCGCAGATCACGACACCGGCGCCACCGCGGCAGCGATCCTCGTAATGCTCGCTCATGGGGTTTGCGACGATACGGTTCTGCACAAGCGTGTCGCCCAGCTTAATGGGAGAAAACAGATGTGGGTAGCTCATCTAGCAGCCCCCTTTCTCTTCAGAAACGACCATGACGGTACGCGTGCCCTCTGTCTTTGACGAGAGGACCTCCGAGCCCCAGGGGGACTCGATGGCCGTCTCGACGCCCTCGGGCACCTCGACGGCAACCGTGACCGCGCCGTCCGCGCGCTTCCACTCCACGCGTGCCGCGCCCTTGCAGGTCTTCCACGTACAGGCAAAACTGTCCGTGGCGTGCGAAAGGTAGGGCTTGACCGTGAGCTTGTCGCAGCCCTGCGCGTCGCGCGCAACTAAAAGGCCACCCAGACCCTCGTAGAACCACTGGTCGTAGCTCGAGAACATGGCATGGTCGCACGAGGCCAAAGGATCGTCGAACATCTCGATAAGCGCCCCGTTGCCGTCGGCGAGCATTCCGAGTAGGCTCGGGTTCTCCTCGCGCAGCAGCCAGCGCTCAAGAAGCTCGCTGTAGCCATACTCCGCAAGCAGCCTAAAGGCAAACGAGGTACCGAAGATGCCCGTGGTGAGCACGCCACCTTCGGCCTTGATCGCACGCACCAGTGCGCCCACCAGCTCCGACTGGTCGCCCAGGCCGAGCTCCGCGGCAAACGCCCAAGACGTCTGGGTCCCGTCGCCAAACGATCCGTTCTCGTGCTTAAAGCGATCGATGATCCGGGGCCGCAGCTCTGCGGCGGCCGCAGCAAAGCGCTCGACATCGCAGCCTAAGCGCTCCCCCGCCTCGCACACAAGGCCGAGCGCCCAAAGGATTGCGCACCAGCCCACAAACTCCTTGTCGGGGCTGCCGCTCGAGAAGCCCTGCGCAATCAGGCTGCCGTGGTCGCCCAGGCAGTGCGGAGCGAGCTCTGCCGCATCAAAGCCGAGCAGGTAGTCGCCAAAGCGCTCGATGCCCGCCCACTCCCGCTCGAGCAGGTCGCGTCGCCCGCAGACACGATCTGCAACAAGCGCCAGATACGGGTAGGCGATCTGCCATATAAGCGACCCCTCGCCATAGGCGGGCCCGTTGGAGCCGATACCCATGAACGGCGCCGTCTCGGGAAGGCCGCCTCGCTCCGTCTGATCGCGTGCAAAATCCGCAAGCGTCTTGTCGATGAGGCCCGCGACGTTAAACGAGAACGTCTGGGACGCGGCGAGGGCCACCATATCGCCGCCGTAGCCAAAGCGCTCGCGCGCGCAGTCCTCAAACAGGCCGTGGTTGTTGTTGAGCTTGGTGCGGATCGCAGCCTCGTGCAGCCGCTCAAAGCGCTCGCAGCCCAGCTCAAGCTTACCCACCTGCGCAAGGTCCGTATGCACATAGGTCGCCACCGCCTCGACGATGTCGGCAGCAGACGCGCCCGTCACGCTCACGTATCGGAACGAATGCCAGCAGAAGCGGTTCTCAAACTCGTTGACGCCCTCGTGGCAGAGCACCGAGTCGTGCTGCTCGGCCGGCTCGGGAGCGTCGGGACCGCCGGGACACACGCCGCGCGGAGTCTCCATGCCGGCATAGCCCGCAACCGCCGTCCCTGTATAAGGGCCGCCATCGCGCCAGGTCTCGGAATAGAGAAGCTCGATGCGCGCACCCGCGTGAGCCGCCACGCGCATACGCAAAAATCCGGCGACGACCTCGCCAAAGTCGACAACCGTCGCCCCCTCGTGCTCAAAGATCCGCACGGGCGCAATGCTTCCCGCGCGCACGCACGGGGCGACCGGCGTGAGCTCGACCGAGCGAGTATCGTCATATACCGTCACAGGGCACGGGCCTGCCGCGGGAGCACCCCCGCGCAGGTCAAACACCTCGCCCAGATACACGTTATTGAACAGGAGGTCGCCCTCGCGCACACTCCACGAGGCATCGGTGGCAACGAGCACCTTGCCCTCGCCGTCGACGAGCCGTGCGGCCACGCGGGGCGTGCCGACCTCGGTCAGGCGCTCGCGCAGGTTGTACTTGCCAAACAGGCGTAAGGGCGAGGGGTTAAAAAATCCGTTGCCGAGCTCGATCTGGATCTCGTTTTCACCCTCATGCAAAAGGCCCGCCACGTCGACCTTGTGCGCATAGACCTTTTTGGTAAAGTTGGTCCACCATCCGAGAAGCTCGGAGCCATCCGCGCGCTTACCGTTGATGCGCACGCGCGCATAGCCCAGCACCGCCAGCTCGAGCTCGGCCCGTGCGGGCACGCTTTCAAGCTCAAACGACCCCATGACCACATGGTTTCGATATGTTTCGCCAAAAAAAGCCGACTCGGGCTCGTAGCAAAACGGCGCGCCTGCGATCCAGCGCGCCCCGTCCAATAACGTATGCTCCATCCTGACCTCTCAAGAGATAAACAGAATGGCGGCCCGCCACGTGGAACCGCCATTCTGGCTGGGGTGTAATCTGTACCGACGATTATTTGTCGGCGCGCTTCTTGCCCAGGTAGCTACCGTCGTCGTGATAGGTCGCCATGGTAAAGACAAAGGCAACGACCATGATCACGGCAAGGGTGCCCAGGTAGAACACGATATTGCTCGTGTCGGCGCCCGAGGGATCCATAAAGGTGGGGATACCGAAGAGACCGGCGCTGCCCATGCTGAAGGCGTGGACGTTAAGCGCACCCATAACCAGGCCGGCTGCTGCGCTGAAGACGATGTTCTGAATAAAGAGGAACTTGCTGGGGAGCTGGATACCGTAGAGCAGCGGCTCGCCTACGCCAAAGAACTGCGAGATGGTGGCCGGGATGGCAACGTTGCGGGTCTTGTCGCTCTTGGTGCGCAGGATCACGGCCAGGCCCTGGGAGACGCCCACGAAGCCGCCGATGGAACCGGCTGCCATGAGCGGGTCGTAACCGAGCATAGCGATGTTGTTGAGCATGATGGGGATGATGGCCCAGTGCAGACCGAACATAACGAGCGTGGAGAACGCACCACCCACGACGAGACCGACCACAGCGCCGCCCACGACGGGGATGTTGATGAGGGTCTCGGTGATGAGGGTGAGGACGCCCGAAATCATGGAGGCCACGGGGCCGATCACAAGGTAGGTCGCGGGAGCCATGATGGCAAAGCAGAGGAACGGCACGGCCATGGAGCGGATGAGCTGCGGGACGGCCTTGTTGAGCGCGCCCTCGAGCTTAGAGGCGGCCCACACGGCGATAAGGATGGGGATAACGCTCGAAGTGTAGCCGGCCGCCGGGAAGATGACGGGAATGCCGAAGAAGGTGTTGTAGTAGCTCATCTGGAAGGCGGTGCCCTCGAGGATGGTGCCTGCGACCTCGGCCGTGGAGCTCAGGTTGACCATGGCCGGATACACGAGCGCCGCGCCGAGCGCCATGCCCAGAAACTCGTTGCAGCCGAACTTCTTGGCCGCAGTGTAGCCCAAGATGATGGGCAGGAAGTAGAAGAAGCCGTCGGCAATGGAGTACCAGATCATGTAGGCACCGCTATCGGCGGTGAGCCAGCCCATGGCAATGCAGAGGGCGAGCAGGCCCTTGATCATACCTGCGGCAGCGAGGGGCATAAGCGTAGGCGCCATACAGCCCGACACCGTGTCCATCAGCATGTTAAAGACGTTGCGGCTCTTCTCGTCCTCGTCCTCGGCCGCATCGTCCTCAGCGACCGTGCCCACGCCCGGGACCTTGTACTCGCTCACGAGCTCCTCGTAGACATCGTCCACGGCAGCGCCGATAACGACCTGGTACTGGCCGCCGGCCTTCATGACCTGGATGACGCCGTCAAGGTTGCTGATCGTCTCGTCCTGGGCGATCTTCTCGTCTTTGAGCGTAAAACGCAGCCTCGTGATGCAGTGGCGCACGTTCTTGATATTTTCGATACCGCCGACCCCTTTGAGGATCTCGCCGGCGAGTTCATGGTACTGACCCATGTGCTTACCCTTTCCGTGGATAAACGTACATTTGAGGACCGAGGACGTGAGCTTGGCGCTCTCCACGCCCGCTAGGGCGCAGATCTCGCTGAGCTTCACGGCGCTTGCGTCTTTGACCCTGATCTGCACGCCGCCGTCAAGCTCGATCACCGAGCTCACGTTCGTGTCGCCGCCGACCAGGGCTTTGATGGTCTCGAGAACATCCATCGCAAACCGCCTCTCCTTAGGTCCCAATCCATAGGGCCGCTGCCGTGCACTGCATCGACCTCAAGAATAGCTGCACAAAAAAGACCGAGCCAGAGGACTCCTAGAGCCTCTGACCCGGTCATGCTTCCAAATGGAATAACAATCCCACTGACACCTTGTCTCCGGCGCAGCTTTTCTTTCTGGCTACACTATAGCCATTGCGATGAAACGTTTCAAATGACGTACCGGCAAACGGTGGCTTTTACGCGGCAAACGGTTGAAACCCGTCGTTCCCCTTCAAAAAAAATGGCCATTTCTGTTGATAAGAGGCCATTTTGGGCCTACTTAACGACAAAAATGGCCATTTTTGTTGGCTGGGCAGCTAAGGCTGCTGTGCGCAAGTGGACCTCCCGCATCAAAACAGGCGGGAGGTCCACCCAGCTGTGGCTATTAATCTAGCGGCAGACGATCTCGACGGGCACATTCAAAATCTTGGCGACCTTAAGAATCGTGTCGGTCTGGCTGCCCAGGCAGGCGGCCATGTGGTGAGTCGGGCCCGTCTCGTTCCAGCGATCCATGAACTCACGGGCGCCGATCGAGAACTTCATACGCATGTTGGTGTCACCGAAGGTAAAGATCGGGCCGTCGACGTTCTCGCCCTCGGCAACCACAAACTTGAAGTTGCCGTCGCCGTCCTGCGTGATGCCCAGGAAGGTGATGGTGCCGTGGCCGGGATAGAACTGGGTGAGGTAGCCGCCGCCGGTCTTGCCGTGGAACACGGGGACGACCTTGAGCGTCGGCTTCTTGGCGGTCGAGATGTCGGCATCGCCAGAGCCGGAGTGGCCGATGATGACGATGTCCTCGGGGAAGTCGATGGAGTACATCTCGGAAAGCTGGCCGGTGCCAGAGATGGTCTTAAGGATGCTCATGGCGATGGCGACCTTCATATCGCCCTCGACCGCGCAGCTCGTGCCCTGCTTGATGAGCATGGAGAACGCCGGAATGAGCATGGAGTCGAGCACGCCGGCCTGACCCTTGGCATAGCCATCGTAGTGGCTGGCGACCAGACCGATCTCCTCGTCCTTGACCCACTGCTCAAAGGCAACAACGTACTTGGCCATCTCCTGGATGGGCTCGTCGCTCACCTTGGCGCCGCCCTCGACGTCGAAGGTGTCGAGAATCTCGGCAGCCTTGGCGTCCACGGCGGCCTGGTCATCGATGTTGTCGGCGATGGCCCACATCTTCTCCCAGTCAAACTGCTTGGTGTAGAGACCCAGACGGTTGTAGAGGTTGGTTTCGTCGATGTAGAGGTCCATCATGCCCGGGTACGGACGGCCGATCTGGGCGATGTTGGTGCGACGCAGGCGACGACGCACCTGGGCGGCGCGGCACCACTGCTCGAGCTGCTCGGCCACAGCCGGGTCGCCGCCCTCGACAACGCCGGTCACAACAGCATGACGCTTGCCGGCACGGTTAAGGTCGGCCACGACCTCGCCGGGGGCGCCGCAGGCGTACAGGTCGCCCAGCCACGTGGGGATGTCGGTGTTAGCGTAGTCGGGCTGGGCCTTCTTCTGCACATTGACCACGACGACGGGCACATCCAGGTCGCGCACGACCGGCAACACGTTGTAGCTCGTGGCATAGGTGAGCATCTGCAGGATGACCAGGTCGACGTCCTCGGCGCGGAACTTGTCGCCAGCGACCTGGGCCTGCTCCTTGGTGGTCACCATGCCGCCGTCAACAAGCTCGACTGTCGTGGGCAGCGTGGCCTTAAAGTCCTCGTACTGCTGCTCGAAGTTGGGAACGAGCTGCGGAAACTGCGGAAGATAGGCACCGAGGGTGATAGAAAAGACGCCAACCTTGGCCTTGGTGTTAACGAGCATCTATATCCACCTTTCTTGCGCTAGTCAACAAATGCTTCGTTGATCTTGATACCAAAGTCGCGGCAGGTGTTCTTGAGGCCCTCGTCGCAAATCTTGTTGAGGAAGTCATCCGAACCACCGTTGGCAGCACGTGCGGCCAGGTAAATCTCGGCGGCCTTCTCGACGGTGTGCGCCAGGCCAAAGGTCGTATCGAAGTCAGGGCCGGCGGCAAACAGACCGTGGTGGGCCCAGACGATGGTGTCGTAGGTCTTCATGAGCTCGGAGCTCGCCTCGGCGATGGCCGGGCCACCCGGGACCATCCAGGGCACCACGCCCACGCCGGTCGGGAAGACGACGACGCACTCGGTCATCATCTGCCACAGGATGCGGGTGAAGGCACGGTCCTCCAGCGGCACCACAAAGGACATCTCGATGATGCCGGGGGTGTGGGCATGGTAAATCACGCGGTCGGCGCCATCGGTACGGGCGGCGGCGACACAGTGGTTCATGTAGTGGCTCTCGAACTCGCTGGTCGGACGGGCGCCGTTGGCAAGGCCCCACACAATGCGGAAGGCGTCACCGGTCTCGTTGATCTCGACGATGCCGATGTTGGCATGCGGACTCTCGAGAACATTGCGCATGTACTTACCCGAGCCGGTGCTCACAAAGTACTGGCCAGCAAGATTCTCACCGCGCACGCCCATCTTGACCCACTCGCGAGGCTCCTCAAAGAACGGCTTGGCCTCGGCGACCTCCTTGTCGGTCATACGGTAAGTGAGGTTGCCGCCGTTGCGCTCATGCCAGCCCTGCTTAAAGCCGTCATCGCACAAGCGGCAGAAGCCCTTGATAAACGCCAGATCTTCCATTGCCATTGTTTGTCTCCTCTCCGGGACCCGCAGGTCCAATTGAAAAACGTAGCAAGCCGATTGACGTCGGCGCGGAGTATGGTTTCGTGTAGGGCCTCCGCGCCGTATGTCATCGGAGAGAGCCGCTCGCGCCCGGCAGGAGTCGTTTGCCGCACGCGGGGCTGGGAGTAGTTGAAAGGTGAGTCGGGGCAGGCCCTGCCCTCGTTTAGGCCTGGGTGCCCTTGGGGTCGATGCGCTTGACATTGAAGGAGCGGGCAACGCAGGCACGGGCATCGGCCAGGTCGGCAAAATCGCCGCCGGCGATCATCTGAACGATAAAGTTGCCGATGCAGGTACCTTCGATGGGGCCGGCGAACACGGGGAGCCCGCAGGTATCGGCCGTCATCTGGTTGAGGTAGTAATCCTGGCAGCCGCCGCCCACGATGTTGATGCTCGTGTAGTCGTGGCCCGAAAGCTCACGCAAGCCCTCGATGGCCTTGGCATACGAGCGCGAAAGGCTGCAGTAGTTGGTACGCATGATCTCGCCCACGGTGTGCGGGATCGGCTCGCCGCCCTCGGCACAGGCCTGCTTAATCTCCTGGATCATGGAGTCGGGGGCCAGGAAACGGTCGTCGTCGACATCGACATACGCCTCGAAGGGCTCAGCCTCGCGGCAGAGCGTACGGAGCTCGTCAAAGCCAACCTTATGATCCATGAGAGCCTTGTGCGAGGTCTTGCCCTCGACATAGTCTACGCCGTTGATCTCGCGACGGACGGACTGGTTCATCCACAAGCCCATGATGTTCTTGAGGAAGCGATAGCGCTTGAGGTAGCCGCCCTCATTGGTAAAGTTCTGCTTGCGGGCGAACTCGCTGGTGATAGCGTGCTGGTTCTCAACGCCCAGCAGGCTCCACGTTCCGCTCGAGATGTAGACGGCGTTGTCATCCTTGGCGGGAACGGCCAGGAAGGCAGAGCCAGTGTCGTGCGTGGCAGGCAGCACTACGGTCGCGGAGTAACCGATCTTCTCGGAGATGTCGGCCGTGAGCTCGCCGAGCACGGCGCCGGGCATGGTCGGCTCCAGGAAGATGCTCTGGGGAATACCAAAGCGCGAAAGGATCTCGGTGTCCCACGTGCACTTCTCGGCGTCGAGCATGCCGGTAGTGCTCGCGTTGGTGTACTCGTTGGCCTTGATGCCGGTCAGACGCCAGTTGAGATAGTCGGGGATCATCAAGAAGGTACGAGCTGCCTCGAGCTGCTCGGGATGCTCGTTCTTGAGGGCGAGCAGCTGATAGAGCGTGTTGAAAGGCTGACGCTGAATGCCGGTGCGGGCATAGACCTCGGCCGGATCCATAATTTGGTCGGCAACTTCGTAGATGCCGTCAGTGCGGGCATCGCGGTAGGCGACCGTATCACCGACGATCTTGTTGTGCTCATCGAGCAGCACGAAATCAACACCCCAGGTATCGATTCCGATGGTGGCCGGAGCCTGTCCGGTCTGATCCTTGACGGCGCGCAGGCCTGCGACAACATGGTCGAACAGAGCCTCAACGTCCCAGCAGTCGTGGCCGTCTACGCGCTTTTGCTCGTTATCGAAGCGGTAGACCTCCTGGTAGGACATCTTGCCGTCCTCGATCCAGCCGGCAAGAACGCGACCGCTCGAGGCACCGATATCGACCGCTGCGTACTGCTTGGACTCGATGCGACTCTCCATGTGCTCTCCCCTTATTGAAGCGCTTCATTTACAGTTTTCATTATTATTTGAACCGTTTCAATTTCAATATGAGTCAACTTTAGTCCGGCGAGCGGTTGTTATCAATCGGTAAGCGGTAGTTTTTTGGTTAAAAACTCTTCTAAACAAAAGGATGCGGCCACCCACACTTAGCGGTTGGCCGCATCCTTAAAATGCTATTGAAATGATTCACATGCGAACGCTAACACACGGCCTTGACCGCCGCCGTCAGATCGAACAGCGTATCGAGCACAGCCTCGCAGCCATCCACCACGTCCTGCGGCAGCGGCACGATATCGGGAACGGCAAAGACGTGGCAGCCGGCCGTGATGCCCGAGACGCAGCCGTTGCGGGAATCCTCGACCACGGCACACTCCTCGGGCGCAAAGCCCGCGCGCTCGCAGGCGAGCAGGTACATCTCGGGATCGGGCTTGCCGTGTGCGACGTCCTCGCCGCAGGTCACCGTCTCAAACTTGTCAAAGAGGCCGACCGTCTTAAGGTTGCGCTCGGCGGTAACATGGCGCGACGACGTCGCAAGACCCACGTGATAGCCCGCGGTCAGCAGCTCGTCTAGGCACTCGGCGGCGCCGGCCTTAAGCTCCAGGTCGGTCTTGACCATCTCGTCGCGAATCTCCTTGTGACGACGATAGATCGCCTCAGCGGTTTCGCTGCTGTTGTAATGCTCCTCAAGGATGCCCATGACATCGGGCAGCGTACGACCGATAAACTGATGGATCAGCGCATCATCAATCGCGAATCCCAGCTCGGCCGCTCCCGCCTTCCACGCCTTGATACCCAAACGCTCGGTATCGACCAGCGTTCCGTCCATATCAAAAATAACAGCCTTGATCATATCGGTCCCCCATCGCTTCGCGCTGCTGTACTCCCGCAACTTTACCGCACCTGTAAACTTGTATATAACGTATATAGCATATTGCACTTTCGTTACATAGATAGAAGTCTTATGACAAGTGGCTCGGTAGGATTATAGTTTTCGACCGAGTACTCAACGGCAAGGATCGATTCATGCTTTCAGACACCACCGCACCTGCAGAGGGGCTTCAGGACAAACTCGCAGCGCTCGAGCAGCTGCTTTTGGCATACGGACGCGTCGCCATCGGCTTTTCCGGTGGCGTCGACAGCAGCTTTTTGGCCGCGGTCTGCGCCCGCATCATGCCCGCCAGCACGCTTCTCGTTCACCTCACCACGCCGCTCATCGGCACGCCCGAGCAGGCTTCGTTTGAGCGGTCCGTTGACGGGCAGGCCAATGAAGGGCCGCATTTTAAGCTCCCCGTGCTCAATCTTTCGGTCGATCAGCTGCGGCTCCCCCAAGTAGCCTGCAACGATGCCGACCGCTGCTACCACTGCAAGCGCGCCGGCTTTACCGCCATCGTCAACCACGCCAGGTCGCTGGGTTTTCCCACCGTCATCGACGGCAGCAACGCAAGCGACCGCGGCGACTACCGCCCCGGCATGCGCGCCGCCCAGGAGCTCGGCGTGCGCTCGCCCCTCATGGAGGTCGGCTTTACCAAGGACGAAGAGCGCGAGCTGCTGCGCGCCTGGGGCTATCCCGTTTGGAACCTGCCGGCAGGAGCCTGCCTGGCCACGCGTGTCCCCACGGGCGAGGAGCTCACGCGCGAGAAGGTCGATGTAATCCGCGCCTGTGAGGACTACCTGCACGACCTTGGCCTGGACCAGGTCCGCGCACGCCTCGTCGGCGGCTGCATGCATATCGAGGCCGCGCCGGCAGACGTCGCCAAGATCGCCGCCCTCGGCAGGACCGCGGTCAACGACGAGGGCAAGGCCCCGCTTCCCGCCGCCATCGAATCTGCCCTGCGCAACCTAGGCTGCGGCCATATCTCCCCCGAGGTCACCCCCTACATCCACGGCAACATGAACCTTTAAGTTACGCCGTTTTACAAACGGCGTAACCGCTCGGCGCTGCGCGGGTTCCGGGCACGGCAAACTGACGTTCAACTTCACGGGCGCGACCAAAAGGTCAGCGCCCGCTTGTTTCACGTCACCTTGCCGCACCCGGAACCCGCTCGCTCGCTTATGCTCAACCTGGGCTACATAAATTGTCGCCAACCTACCAAAAGAGAACAGGTTTATTTTGGCAGGTTTTATCTGGGAAAACGCAAGCGGGGCCACGCCGAAGCCACCGTCATCAACCTCGGCGCATGCCTTTAGCGCACTGCCCTGACCGCTGCCGGCAGATCGAACAGCGTATCGAGAACGGCCTCGCAGCCATCCACCACGTCCTGCGGCAGCGGCAAGATATCGGGCACGGCAAAGACGTGGCAGCCGGCCGCAATGCCCGAGACGCAGCCGCTGCGAGAATCCTCGACCACGGCGCACTCTTCGGGAGCAAAGCCCGCGCGCTCGCAAGCGAGCAGGTAAATTGCGGGGTCGGGCTTGCCATATGCGACGTCCTCGCCGAAGGTCACCGTTTCAAACTTGTCAAAGAGGCCAACCGTTTTAAGGTTGCGCTCGGCCGCAATGCGGCGCGATGACGTCGCAAGGCCCACGTGATAGCCCGCGGCCAGCAGCTCGTCTAGGCACTCGGCGGCGCCGGCCTTAAGCTCCAGGTCGGTCTTGGCCATCTCGGTGTGAAGCTCAATGTTGCGGGCATAAATTGCATCGGCAGTTTCGCCCTTGCCGTAATGTGCCTCAAGGATGCCCTTAACATCGGCATTCGAACGGCCGATAAACTGATGCATCAGCGCGTCATCAATCGCGATACCCAGCTCGGCAGCACCCACCTTCCACGCCTTCATGTCCAAGCGCTCGGTATCGATCAACGTTCCATCCATGTCAAAAAAAACAGCCTTGATCATATCGGCCCCCTTCGCCGGCTTGCGTTACCGCAACCCTACCCCCACTTTGCAACTTGTATATAACGTATATATCATATCGCGCCAACCTACTGAAAAGGGACAGGTTTATTTTGGCAAGTTTTATCTGGGGAAACGCAGACGGGGCCGCGACGTCTATAGCGTCGCGGCCCTTTTCCTTGGAGAAGGATCGATTAATGGAACGGAGAGCCCGTTCTAACCCTCGAGCCCGGCGTTGATGAGCTCGGCAATCTCGACAGGATCGGTGCTTTCGCGCACTTTGTCACGGAAGCCTGCGTCCATCAGCATCACGGCAGCTTTGGAGAGCAGGCGCAGATGCGTGGTTCCAGCCTCGCCGGCGGGCACGTACAGTGCGAGCGCGACATCGACGGGCACGCCATCAAAGCTCGGCCACTCAACAGGCTCGGACAGCTTGAGCACGGCCACGCCCGGCGTATGGATCGCATCGCTCTTGGCATGCGGAACGGCAAAACCGGCGACAAGGCCGGTCTCGGCCTCGTTCTCGCGAGCAATAAAGGCAGCCTCTACGGCAGATGCGTCATCGGCAAAGCCGAGCTCGATGGCCTGCTCGGACAAATAATGCAGGGCATCCTCGCGCGAGGCGGCGGTATACCCGATCGTCACTTGGTTGGCAGATACAAATCCCATGGAAACCTTCCTTACAACACAGACCTGACTGCAGCTTCGATACCGTCGGCGTCCAAACCGTACTTGTGCAGCAAATCGACCGCAGGGCCGGACTCGCCATACACATCGCGCACGCCGACGCGTCGCATCGGCAACGGATGCTGTTCCGCGAGTACCGAGGCCACGGCCTCGCCAAGACCGCCGATAATCGAGTGCTCCTCGGCAGTGACCACGCGACCAGTCTTCTTGGCGCTGGCAACCACCAGGCGCTCATCAAGTGGCTTGATCGTGTGCATGTTGATGACCTCGGCATCGATGCCATCGGCAGCGAGCGTCTCGGCAGCCTCAAGCGCCTCGGCGACCATAAGGCCACAAGCGATGATGGTCACATCGGACCCCTCACGCACGACCACGCCGCGGCCAATCTTGAACTCATAGTCCTCGTGGTCGTTGATGACCGGTGTTGCCAGACGGCCGAAGCGCATGTAGACTGGCCCCTCAAATTCATACGCGGCGCGTACGCAAGCGCGAGCCTCGATGTCATCGGCGGGAACGATCACCGTCATACCCGGAATCGTGCGCATGAGCGCGATGTCCTCGCAGCACTGATGCGTGGCGCCGTCTTCACCGACCGAGATGCCCGCGTGCGTAGCGCCGATTTTGACGTTGAGGTGCGGATAGCCGATGGAATTACGCACTTGCTCGTACGCGCGGCCGGCGGCGAACATGGCAAAAGTGCTCGCAAAGGCGACGTGACCCGTGGTCGCGATGCCGGCGGCAAGCCCCATCAAGTTGCTCTCGGCAATGCCGGCATCGTAGAAGCGCTCGGGGTGCGCAGCCTTAAACTTTGCGGTCTGCGTTGCGGCGGCCAGGTCGGCATCGAGAACCACAAAGTCATCGCGCTCATTGCCCAGCTCGACAAGTGCCTCGCCATAGCTAACGCGCGTGGCGACTTTCTTGACGTCTGCCATTAGAGCTCCTCCCCTGCTGCTGCGAGCTCGGCCATGGCCTGCTCAAACTGTTCATCGTTGGGTGCCTTGCCGTGCCAGCCCACCTGGTTTTCCATAAAGGAGACGCCCTTGCCCTTCACCGTCTCGGCGATAATGGCCACAGGCGAGGCGCTCACTTTGCGAGCCTCGGCAAAGGCGGCGGCAATCTGCGCCATGTCGTTACCGTCGGCGAGCTCGATCACATGCCACTTAAAAGCGCGGAACTTGTCGGCAAGTGGCATAGCCGAGTTAACTTCGTCGATACTGCCGTCAATTTGCAGGCCATTATGATCGACGATAGCGACGAGGTTATCCAGGTCGTGGTTGCCGGCGAACATGGCCGCCTCCCACACCTGGCCCTCCTCGCACTCGCCGTCGCCCAACAGCGTGTAGACGCGGTAGCTGTCACCCCAGTGCTTTGCGGCGAGCGCCATTCCAACCGCGGCGGAGATACCCTGACCGAGCGATCCGGTAGACATGTCGACGCCCGGCGTGTCATTCATATTGGGATGGCCCTGCAGGCGGCTGCCGATATGACGGAGCGTCTCGAGCTCCTCCTTGGGAAAGAATCCGCGTTCGGCGAGCACGGCATAGAGTGCCGGAGCGCAATGTCCCTTGGAAAGCACAAAGCGATCGTGCTCGGCGCGGCTCGGATTCGCCGGGTCGACATCCATTTCCTCAAAGTAGAGGTAGGTCATAATGTCGGCGGCGCCAAGCGATCCACCCGGATGCCCCGACTTGGCGGCGTGGACGCCCGTGACAATACCGCGGCGAACCTCATTGGCAATCTTAGCCAGTTCCTGATCGGTCATGGAGTTTCCTCTCTTGAGCACGCCGACCCGGCATAACAAATGCTGGGCCGGCAGAACCATCGTTACTGCGCCTCGACGACCTTTTTCCAGTCAGCCTCAAAAGAGGCGAGGCCCTGGTCGGTCAGCGGGTGATGCAGGCACTTCTTGAGAGCGGCCATGGGGACGGTCGCGATATCGGCACCGAGCAGCGCCGCCTGGGTCACGTGATTGGGCGTGCGGACCGAAGCGGTGATGATCTCGACGGTGTCGTCGACGTTCTTGCCAGTCCAGTCATAGTTCTTGATGCAGGTCACAACGTTGTCGAGCTGCGAGATACCGTCCTCGGCGATGTCGTCGAAGCGTCCCACAAACGGGCTGATGTAGCGGGCACCGGCGTTGGCGGCCATGAGGGCCTGCGTCGGCGAGAAGACAAGCGTCATGTTGACGCGCACGCCTGCGTCGGCCAGGGCGCGGCAGGCGGCGAGGCCGGCCTCGCACACGGGAAGCTTAACCACGATGTTGGGAGCGAGGGCGGCAAGACGCTTGCCCTCCTCGATCATGCCCTCGGCAGTAGTCGCGGTGGACTCGGCGGACACGGGCAGGCCCTCGCAGAGCTCGGCAATCTTGAGCATATGGGGCTCAAAGTCGGCGAGCTTACCGCCGGTCTTGGCGTACAGGGACGGATTGGTGGTGACGCCAGCAAGGCAGCCCCAGCTCTTGGCCTCGGCGATCTCGTCAAGGTTGGCGGTATCGATAAAGAACTTCATGGTGCAAACTCCTTCGGAGGAATCCAAAACTCAAAAGAAAGGACAAAGGGGATGCCCCTTTGTCCTATGTGCCGGGCCTGCAGCTGGGACATGCCCCAGGCCCGGCGTCGTGTAGGAAAAACTACTTAGTCCTCGAGAGCCTTCTCGATGCGGCTCGTGACGCCCTTGAGGTTAAGGCCGACGACGTACTGCTTGATCGGGCGCTTGATGTGCTCGATCACAAAGCGCTTGCCGTCGATGTCCTGGGCAGCGAGGTTGCGGTAGAGCTTCTCGACCTGCTCCTTGACCTCGGGATCGTTGAACGCGTAGTGGCCGGAGACATCCAGAATCTTCAGGCTGAGCTCGTCGTCGGCCAGGATGTCGTCAACCTGCAGGTTAACGTCGTCGCCGGTCATCCACTTGCGCCAACGCTCGGTCTTGATAGCCTTGACCAGCAGCGTGTGATACAGGTCGGAGGGATCGTCGCACAGGCCGTTGTCGACCAGAATCTGCTCGGTAGCGCAGAGCTTGAGGTAAGCGCGGGTCTCCTCGGTGCCGTACTGAGGGGCAACATTGGAGGCCGTCACGTGAGCCGGGATGTGCTCGAGCAGCGTCGCGTCATCCAGGTAGTCGGCGTTGTGCTCCTTCAGGCCCACGCCGTAGCGCTTGGCCATATCGGCAAGCTCGCGAGCGTTCTTGAAGTTGTAGTGACCGACCTGCTCCGTCCAGCGGGTAAGGGTGCCGGTCTGGCCGACGATAAAGGTGGGCATGGGGCAGCCGCGCTTCTCGAGCTCGGGCTGCAGCTGAGAAATGAACTCCTCGTACTTATCGGTAGAGGTCAAGCCGCCATTGGTCTCCTCGGTACCGACCTCATAGGCAACCTCGGGCAGGTTATGCTCGCGACGGTATTGCTCAAGGTAGTCGATAAGATCGATCGTGCGGCGAAGCACCACGTCGAGCGGAATAACCTTGCCGATCTGATAGGGGTCCTTGGTGGGGTCGACCATCAGCAGGTCAAAGCCTGCCTCCATGTCGGCGACGAAGGACTTGCGGGCGAGCTCCATGGCCTCGTCCTCGGGCAGGTGGGCGTTACGCTCCTCGTCGCGCTGCCACGGACCGCCGTGATCGCGGCACAGGTAGTACGGACCGGTGTAGCCCACCTCGTCGGCAACCTTCTTAATGTCGGCGGCAAAGCGCGTCTGGTCCCAGCCGTTGACGTAGCCGGCGCCCATCTCGTCCATATCGACCTGGTTGCGGCTAGCGATAAACATGGGCGGGAAATCCTCGTCCTTGGCAAGCTCGAACACGGCCTGAATCAGGTTGGGGCTCATGGGGCCAATGCCGACCATGGTTGCGTGATCGCCGCTATCCTGCAGCTTGAGCATGCCCTGAACGGCCTGGCGGATGGTGAGGTTGGACATTTTGTTCTCCTTCTCCAGAGGATTTTTGACAAAAGTTCCCTGGGACCCAGATGCGGGCCCTATCAGTACGGATGGATTTTGTTGTGTAGGGGCGGTTGTGCGGAGTCAAATCCATCCCTCCGCACAACCGGAGTCCTTAAAGGTTTACTTGGCCTGCTTATCGAGCGTAGGCTTCATGGCAATCAGGATTGCAGCGGCGACCACGGAGCCAATCACGATGTCCAGGCAGAACAGCGCGACGTTGTTGGTGGCAAGGGCGACGATAAAGCCACCGTGCGGGACGTAGCAGTCGATACCCTGGAAGGCGGCAAGCGCCGCGCCCACGGCAGAGCCGATGCAGATGCCGGGAAGGGTGTGACCGAGGTCCTTGACCGCGAAGGGAATGGCGCCCTCGGTAATACCGATGCAGCCCATGAACAGTGCGGAGATGCCCATCTGGCGATCGGCGTCATCGAACTTGTTCTTGGCGATGAGCGCAGCGAGGCCACAGGCAATCGGGGGAACGGCGACGGCGACGCGGAACATACCGTTGGGGCCATAGATGCCGGAGGCCATGATGGCCATAGTAAAGGTCGAAGCGGTCTTGTTGATGGGGCCACCCATATCGAAGGCGGTCATAACGCCAATGACCAGACCCAGGACAACTGCGGAACCGCCCTGCAGGCTGCCGAGCACGCCGGTGAGCCAGTCCATCACAAAGCCAAGCGGCGTGGCCAGGATGTAGATATAGGCCATGCCCAGGACAAGCGAGGTCAGAATCGGGATGATCAGGATGGGCATGATGGTCTGGATGGTGTTGTTGACCTTCCAGGTCTTCATCCAGCGGACAAAGTAGCCGCAGATAACTGCCATGATCATGGCGCCCAAGAAGCCGGTCGAAACGCTGTTGCCGTTAGGGGTAACGACTGCGTTGTTGACCAGGTAGCCCAGGACAAAACCGGGGGCGAGCGCGGGCTTGCCGGCCATCGAGTAGGAGATGTAAGCCGCAAGCACCGGAATCATCATGGAGATGCCGGCCATGCCGATGGTATTAAGGCTCACCATCAACGGGTTGGTTACCTCCATACCGCTAGCACCGGCAGTACCGGATGCCAACGAGAAGGCGAGGAACACGCCACCGATAACGACAATGGGGATAAAATAGGAAACGCCGGTATTGAATGCATTGAGCAGCGTCTTGCCAGGATCGGCAAAGATAGACTGCTTGGACGCCGGTGTCGGGGCCTGCGGGGCAGCGGAGACGGCCTTCTTCTCTGCCTTGGCCTCGGCCTTGGGCGCGTCAACGGCGCCACCCGTCGCCTTGATAATCTCAACAGCCTGGTCGATGATCTTGACCGGATCGGCGATTACATCGGAAGTACCGACCTTGAGGAACTTGCCCTCGGCCATCTTCTGCTCAAAACGGTCCTCGTTCTCGACACCCACGTCGACGGACTCCAGGACCAGGTCGGCGGAGTCCACGTCTTCCTGCGTGAGCTCATTCTCGATACCCAGGCCACCCTGAGCCTCGACCTTGCACTCGATGCCACGGGCGGCGCATTCATCTTGAATCGCCTTCTGGGCCATATACGTGTGGGCGATACCCACGGTACAGGCGGCAACGCCTACGATCTTCATTGCTTCCCTCTTTTCATAGAGTTGCGTGCGCAAGACACCGTTTGCGGAGGCCTCCGGAGCATCCCCTGCCGTTTGGACTTGCTGTCTTTTCGACAAGACCAATATAGGTGCTTAATTTTCTTAATGCCAGCTTATTTCGGTAAACGCGCAGGTCAGAGCGTTGGTTACGCTATTTAGTTATGCGTTTAACCAAAAATGAATCCTGCGATTTTACCCTCGATTTCAAAAGTCAAGAAGTATTTGATTTTCTCGGTAGACGGCAGATACGCATGCCGGTCACAAATTTCGACCCCACCCGTATACCGCATTTGTTGCATACTCATATGAAAGGAGAAAGCCGCTCACCGAAGCGCATCCCTCACCAAGACTCAAAGTCATCATGTTGGAAAATGCTCATCTGTCGGAAGGAGTCGCTGTGGCAAAACAGCGCGTTACGATTGCAGACGTCGCTCGAGAGGCGGGAACCTCGACGGCAAGCGTCTCGTATTACCTCAACGACAAACGAGAAAAGCTTAGCGAAAAGACGCAGAACAAAATCGCGCGCGTCATTAAGGAACTCGGATACGTTCCCAACGCCCAAGCGCAGACGCTCACCGGCAAGCAAACCCACGTCATTGCCATCATCATTTTGGATAACACCAACAAATGGGCGGGGCTCGTTCTCAATGGCATGGAGCAGGTCATGCTCCCCGCGGGCTACCAGACGGTCGTTTGCACGAGCAACTTTAACCCCGAGACCGAGCTCATGTACGTCGACAAGATGCTCTCGCTGGGCGTCGATGGCTTTATCATCCAGCCCACGGCAAATTTCAAGGCCGTGCACGACCGCATTAGACGCGCCGGCAAGCCCGTCGTCTTTTTTGACGCGGCCATCTACAGCCCAGGCACCAGCTGGATCAAAACCAACCTCTACGACGGCGTGTACAACGCCACACAGGCACTCCTCGACGCCGGCTACGAAGATTTCTTTTCCATTGCCGCCAACATGACCGAGATGCGCACCCGCATGGAGCGTTTTCAGGGGTATGCCGAGGCGCTGGCAGCGAACGGACAGCTCTACAAAGCGATTCCCATCGACCACAACAAGCCGTCAATCAACGAGCTTACCGAGTACTTTAAATTCAAGTTTAATCCCGCCAAGCGTACGCTCATCTTTGTCCAAAACCAATGGGCGCTCCCCCGCGTCTACAAGGCCCTCCAACCCATGGCCCATCTGCTTCCGCAGCAAATAGGTCTTTTGGGACTCAACTGCGAAGACTGGACTAATCTCACCACACCGACCGTCTCCACCATCATCGAGCCCGTCGACCAGGAAGGCAGGGAGGCGGCCGAGATGCTGCTCGCCTTGCTTGATGGCAGCAGCCAACCCGGCGAGCAGCGCATTCTCGAGTGCAAGCTCAACTGGCTCGACTCCACCTCGATCTAGACCGCGGGACAAATAAATCAGGAGTGTTTGTCCCAAATCTTAAGTATTTGTTCGACAGAACGGCCCCTGTCGGCTCCTGCTAGACTGGTAGATTCGCAACCGACTACCCAGGAGCCCCCATGTCGCGCAAATCCGCCTACAAGCAAGTACTTTCCATCGGCACCGCCGTGGTGCTGGGGTTTGCGCTGTTTACGGGATCGCTCGACGGGGCGTCCAAGCTGCTCTCGCCGCAAAGCGACGAGCAGGCGGCGGCTCTGGCCGAGAAGCAAAGCGAGAGCCCCAACCGCACCGACGACGAAGCAGACCTGGTTGCCCGGCTCGAATCGGGAACAGCGAGTTCCTCGGACTCTCAAAATAGCCAAGACTCTGGCGATGGCTCCGATTCCGCCGCAACCGACACCGGCGACGGCGCTTCCGCGGACAGCGCCGCCACCCCCATCGACGAGGTCGAAAACCCCGATCTCAACCGCGCCCGCGGCGTATATCTCAGCAGCATTCCCGACTACGCCGGCAACCCCTACGTTGCCCTTCGCGCCAACAGCACGCACCCGCTCGGCACGCCGTCATTCACACTCGATGAATACGATCGCGCCACCGAAGAGGGCTGCTTTAAGAAATTCTCCAAGCTCGACAGCCTGGGCCGCACTCGCAAAGCGCTCGCCTGCGTAGGCCCCGAGTCGCTCGGACAGGGAAAGCGCGGCGATATCTCGCGCATCCACCCCGCCGGATGGCACCAGCAGCGCTACGACTTTATCCCCGGCCAGAGCCTCTATAACCGCTGCCACCTTATAGCCTGGTCGCTCTGCGGCGAAAACGCCAACCGCAAAAATCTCCTCACCGGTACGCGCTATCTCAACGAGACGGGTATGCTGCCTTTCGAGGAGCAGATTCTCGGCTACATCCACGACACGGGCAACCACGTGCTCTACCGTGTCACGCCCATGTACAACGAAGAGGAACTCGTCTGTCGTGGCGTTCGCCTGGAAGCACAATCAATCGAGGACCACGGCAAGACCCTGTGCTTTCACGTGTACTGCTACAACCTGCAGCCGCATGTGCAGATCGACTACGCCACCGGCCGCAATCAGGCCTCGGGAGACTAGGGCCGACCGCGCCTCCCGTAACCCAAAAAATGATCCGTTTTCCTCCGTCCCCAAGGGATCAAATAAGGCCGCCCCGGTTACCCAGGGCGGCCTTTTCGTCAGCACCTACATTGCAGACAAAACTACACGCTACTTGGCGCGGCCCTCCTCATAGCGCTCGACCAGCTTGGCCTGAACGTCATAAGGCACCTGCTCATAGCCCGCGGGCTTCATGGTAAAGTCGCCCGTGCCGCGCGTAATAGAGCGCAGACGCGTCGAATAATCCGTCAGCTCGGCCAGCGGCGCCTGGGCGATGACCACGGTATCTCCGCGCTCATCGGTCTCCATGCCCGTCACGCGACCACGCGAGGCCGAGATGTCGCCCATCACGGCGCCGGCGTAGCTCTCGGGGATAGTCACCGTGATTTCCTCGATGGGCTCCAGCACCACCGGGTCGGCATCGGCGCATGCCTTGCGCAGGCCGATGCGAGCCGCCGCGCGGAACGCCATCTCGTTGGAGTCGACGCTGTGATACGAGCCGTCGTACACAGCCACACGAATGCCCGTAAGCGGGTAGCCGGCAATAATGCCGTCCTTCATGGTCTCCTGGACGCCCTTGTCCACGGCGGGAATCAGCGAGCGCGGAATACGGCCGCCTACGACCTCGTCCACAAACTCATAGCCATCGCTCGTGCCGTCGGGCCCAATGAGTGGCTCAACGCGCAGCCAGCAGTCGCCATACTGACCGGCACCGCCAGTCTGCTTCTTATGACGACCCTGGGCACTTGCCGTGCGGCGGATGGTCTCGCGATACGGAATACGGATCGGCACGCTCTTGGCAGCGACCTTGGTGCGGTCCTCCAGGCGATTGAGCAGGACCGAAACCTGTGCCTCGCCCACCGCCGAGATAATGGTCTGGCCGGTCTCCTCGTCGCGGTCGATGCTCATGGTTGGATCGGCCTTGCAGGCCTTCTCGATAAACGTGTAGAGCTTCTCCTCGTCGCCGCGATTCTCGGCCTCGATGGCGATGCGGTACTGCGAGTTGGGGAACTTAAACGCCGCCGCCTCGACCTTACCGGTAATGGAGAGCGTATCGCCCGTCTCGGCCGCCAGCTTGGGCGCCACAATAATGTCGCCGGCATAGGCGTGACCGACCTCGGTCATGTCGCGGCCGCACATCACATACAGGTGAGCCAGGCGATCGCTCTTGCGGGTACGCGCGTTGATCAGCTCAAGGCCCGGCTCAAGCGTACCCGTCAGTACTTTGATAAAGCTGATGCGACCCTGCTGCGGATCGGCCAGCGTCTTAAACACAAACGCCACCGGACGATCATCGTCACTCGAGATCTTAAGCGAATCGCCGTCGATAAGCGGCATCTCGCCGTAGTCGGTCGGCGCCGGGAAGTACGTGGCAATGTCGTCCATCAGCGAGTTGACGCCCTGCTCCTTAATGCAATCGCCCGCAAAGACCGGCACAAAGATGCGCTCGGCGATCGCCTTCGACAGCAGGCCTTCAAGCTCCTCCTGCGTCAGCGTCTCCTCGCCTTCCAGGTACTTCATCATCAGCTCATCGTCGGCCTCGGCCACCAACTCGCACAGATGGTCATGGGCTTCCTCGGCCTGGGCACGATACTCCTCGGGAATCTCCGACTCAACGGCCTCGGCGCCGTTGCAGTGGCGCGCCTTCATGCGCACCAGGTCGATGATGCCGTCAAAGTCCTCGCCCTCGCCCCAGGGAAGAGTCACGGCGCCCAGGCGCGTACCAAAGCGCTCCTGCAGCAGGTCCATTGTGGTCGCAAAGCTGGCCTCGGAGCGCGACAGGCGGTTTACGAACACCGCACGCGCCAGGCGCAGGTCCTCGGCGGCATACCAGAGCTTAACCGTCGTAGGCTGCGGGCCGGCCTCGGCGTCGACCACAAACAGAGCCGTCTCGCAGACGCTCATCGCGGCAAAGGCGTCGCCGATAAAATCGGGGTAGCACGGGGCATCGAGCACATTGATGCGCGCGCCCTTCCAGTCGATCGGCGCAATGGTCGTCGAGATGGAAAATGCACGCTTGACCTCTTCGGGGTCATAGTCGAGCGTGGGCCTGGTGCCGTCGTGGCCGCCCAGGCGGGCGGTCTTGCCGGAAAGGTGGAGCATGGCCTCGGCGAGTGAAGTCTTGCCCACCCCGCCTTGGCCTACGAGCACCACGTTCCTTACGTTACCGGTCTTGGGAGCACCCATGATGACCTCCTTGCAGGGCCGCGCGCAATGCGCGACGCCAACGGGGAGAGTTCGCGGTCGGTGCCGTCCCGGGAGCAGCATGGTCGGCAGCCGAGCCGACTCACCCTCCAAATGTCCTATGCCACCACCCTACCCTCACGGACGGCTGTCCATGCATACCTTTCGGCACACGTATGAATACAGGCGGCGAGAGGAAGAGACAAGCTTGTGGGGCAATTATTGAACCCCGTCGATGTAAACAAAAAGCCGCCACAGACCGTAAGACCTGTGGCGGCTTCGCCTCAATTAATAGTTGAGTAAATACCTGAGTCTACCCCTCGATACGGCTCAAGAACTCACGCGTGCGCTGCTCGCGCGGATGGTCGATAACCTGTTCGGCAGATCCCTCCTCGACAATGCGACCGCCGTCCATAAAGACCACGCGGTCGGCAACATCGCGCGCAAATTGCATCGCGTGGGTCACGATTACCATCGTCATATTCTGCGCCGCCAGGTCCTTAATGACACGCAGCACCTCGGCCGTCAGCTCGGGATCGAGCGCCGAGGTCGGCTCGTCAAAGAACAGGATCTCCGGGTCGAGCGCTAGGGCGCGGGCAATACTCACGCGCTGCTGCTGACCGCCCGAAAGCTCACACGGAACCTTATTCTCGTTGCCCATAAGCCCCATCTGAGCAATCAATTCATACGCACGAGCTTCCGCCTGCTCGCGCGGGCGCTTAAGCACGCGGATCGGCGCGTCGATGATGTTTTTCATCACGGTATAGTGCGGGAACAGGTTGTAATTTTGGAACACCAGGCCGAATCGCGAGCGCGCCTGCTTGGGCACATCGCCCTTCGCATAGACCGCGCCCGATCCCACATCCGTCGCAACCGCAAGGTCGCCAAACGAAAGCGAGCCACCGTCGAGTGTCTCGAGCAGCGTAGCGCAGCGCAGCAGCGTGGACTTACCGCCACCCGAAGGCCCGATAATCGCCACGACCTCACCGCGCTTGACTTCGAGTGAGATATCCTTGAGCACCTCATTGCCGCCAAACGCCTTACGCGCGCTTTCGATTTTCATCACTGAGTTAGTCATGATAATAGTCCAGCTTCTTTTCGGCAGCGCCCAGCAGCATCTCGACCACAAAGTTAAAGACCCAGTAGATCAACGCCGCAATCGCAAACGGCACCATGCTCACCTGCGAGGCGACCAGCGCCTTGGCGGTCGAGAACATCTCACCCACGCCAATGGCAAACGCCAGCGACGTGTCCTTGACCAGTGTGATGATCTCGTTGCCCATCGCCGGCAGAATACGCTTGGCGACCTGCGGCATCACGATATACAGAAACGTCTGCAGACGCGAGTAGCCCAGCACCTCGGCGGCCTCATATTGACCGCGCGGAATCGACTGCAGGCCCGAGCGATAGATCTCGGCAAAGTAGCCGGCGTAGTTGATGATGAATGCCACGACGCACGCCGTCCATTTGGAATCGGGCGTGAGCGAGATGCCAAACACGTAGTACGGGGCAAAGTAGATCGCAAACATCTGCAGCATAAGCGGCGTGCCGCGCATGACCGAAATATAGATGCGCGCGATCCAGCGAAGCGGCGCAATTTTGCTCATGCGCATAAACGCCACGGGAATTCCCAGCGGAATCGACCCCAACAGCGTCAGCACAAACAGCTGCAAGCTGACCAAGAATCCCTGGCCAAGCATCTGCATCATGACCTGAATAGACAACCCAAGCTCTCTTTCACAGTAACGGAACAGCGAACCCAATGCTAAAGCGGGTTTTCCAGGTGCCCGAGTTTGCCGTGAAAGAGGAGCGCCGCGTACTAAATGTACGCAAGCGACGGTTTGAACGGCAAAATCGGGTGCCTGGGAAAGCCGCTATTTGAGCACCCAGTTGTCGAAGGAAAGACCATAGCTTGAATACTTGTCGCACAGGTCCTTGACCGTGCCGTCCTCGTAGAGCGCCTTGAGTGACTCGGTTACAGCATCGGCCGACTTGGTGTCGCCCTTCTTAAAGCCGACGGCGTAGTGCTCGCTGGACAGCGGCTTGTCGAGCTGCGTATAGGCATCGGGCTTGGCGGCCAGCTGATACTGAGCGATCGAGAGGTCACAGGCAACGGCATCGACCGCACCACTCTCGAGCTGCATAAACGCCGTGTTGTACTCACCGATGGTATCGAGCGTGGCAAACGTCGCGGCCAGATCCTTCTGGTCGCCCTCGAGCACATCCTGCGCAGCGGAATCAGTCTGGGTAATCACGGTCTTGCCGGCAAGATCGTCCCAGCTCTTGATACCCGCGTCCTTCTTGACCACGAGCACCTGCTCATTGAGCATGTACGGCTCGGAGAACGTGTAGTCGTCCTCGCGGCCCTCCATGGTAAAGCCGTTCCAGATACAGTTGATGGCGCCCGAGTTGAGCAGCGTATCCTTGGCATCCCAGTCGATGGCCTCGTATTTGACCTCCCAGCCCTGCTTATCGGCAACAGCCTTGGCCAAATCGAGATCAAAGCCGGTGTACTCGCCATCGTCGCCCACAAAACCATACGGAGGATAGGACTTATCAAAGCCCACCACGAGCTTCTTGGACTCCGCAGCGCCCTTCACATCCTTGGCCGCGGCAGAACCAGCAGCGGAGCCCTTGCCGGCACCACCGCCGCAGCCGACAAGACCAAGGCCAAGCACCGTGGCGAGCGAGCCGGCTAGACCAACAAACTGACGACGAGACATATCGCTATTCATGGTATTCCCCCTCGATAGCACTTTAGTTAGGTAAAGTGAGTCATGTAACGTTCAGAATCATACACTTTAGTGAAATGGAGTACAAGGGAGGGCTTGCCCGGCGCGGGCGGGGAGCGGCGCGGAATTAAGTTTATCGCGAGTTCCGCACGCAAAGGAAAGCACTAAATGTGCTTTCCGTCTTGCGCAGGGCTGTAGAGCAGGAAACTTAATTCCGCGCCGCTCCCCGCCCGCGCCGGGCAAACGTCGTTGGACTTATCGCTGACATGAAATGGCCGCTTGCATATCGTCCACCAGCTTGGCACGGTACAATTGCTTCGGACTTTTCTTTTTCTTTAATAGTGGGGTTAATTCATGGCAGAATCTCGTGCGGAGCGTAGGGCTCGTCGTGCTTTGATCGAGGCGGCTGAGGGGTCGGAGGAGAAAAAATCTTCTAAGAAATCCAAGTCGTCTCAGGATGCGAAGGGTAAGTCAGCCAAGGGCAAGGCTAAGGCCAAGCGCCCCAGTTCTCGTCGGAACGAGGACAAGGCATCTCAGACTCGCTCCAAGCGCTCGCATAAAGATCCGGTTTCGTCTGCGCGTAAGGCTGTGGACCCCAAGTCTCCCTGTTCGATCATGAAAGCTTGCGGTGGGTGTACGGCGCTCAATCGTCCTTATAAGAAGCAGTTGGCGGCCAAGCAGGCTGCTATGGAGGAGCTGTTTGCTGAGCTCTGCGAGCGCGAGGGCATTAGCGTCGACCCCATTCGCGGTATGGGAGTCACCCTGGGAGACCCGGGCAAATATCCTGCGCCGCGTGGTTTTCGTCATAAGGCTGCCACTCCGTTTGCCCCCGGCAAAGAGGGCGCTGTCCGCTGCGGCTTTTTTGAACGTGGGACACACAGAATCGTTGCTGTTCCTGAATGCCCTGTCGAGGCGCCGGGCGCTCGTCAGATTCTCAACGGCATCGCTCGCGAGGCCGAACGTCTGCATATTCCCGCCTTTAACGAAGACAAGCATCTGGGGCTGCTTCGCTATGCCGTCGTTCGCTGCGGCTGGCGCACCGACCAGATTATGGTCACCCTCGTGACCGCTCAGCGCGACCTGCCGCATGCGCAGGAGTTCTTTGAAGCCGTCGCGGCGCTTGATCCGCATATCGTCACCGTCGCTCAGAACATCAACGGTCGCCCCGGCAATGCCATCTTGGGTGAGGAGACTCGTATCGTCTATGGCGCCGAATGCATGCGCGACCAGCTGCTCGGCTGCGAGTTCGATATCTCCCCCACCGCGTTCTACCAGACCAATCCGCAGCAGACCGAGTTGCTCTATCAGCTCGCGATTGACGGCATGGACCTGCAGCAGGGTGACATTCTTATGGACGCTTACTGTGGTAGCGGCACCATCGGTCTGTGCGCCGCGAAGGATGCCCAGGACAAGGGCATCGGCATTATGCTGCTCGGCGTGGAGCGCAACCCGGCGGGCATTGCCGACGCACGTCGCAATGCCGAGCTCAACGGCCTCACCCGCAGCGCTTGGTTTATGGCCGACGACGCCACCGATTACATCCTGGACGCCGCCGACAACAACGAGCGGATCGATGTCCTTTCCATCGACCCGCCGCGCGCCGGCTCCACCCCCGAGTTCCTCGAAGCCGCCTGCGCACTCAAGCCGCGCCGCATCACCTATATCAGCTGCAACCCTGTGACCCAAGAGCGCGACCTGCACCAGCTCCTCGACGGAGGCTATCGCCTGCTCAAGATCACGCCCGTCGACATGTTCCCCCATACCGACCACACCGAAACCGTAGCGGTCCTCGAGCGCCGCTAATCCACCCCGGTAGATTTTCGAGACAAGAAAGGGGGCGGCCCGTCTGGACCGCCCCCTTCGCTTGGTTTATGAACTCCGCTACATCCCCTTGCGCAGGTCACACACGCCGGCTGCCGCCATCTCGCGCAGCAGCGTCTCGCGGTCGCGCGTCACGATCAAATCCAGCGGGAAGTGAATCTCGTCGAGCATCTTGCGCGCGTGATCGAGCTTGCCAATGGCCATGCCAATGTGGGCATCGGTCGACACGCCAATACCCACGCCCAGCTCGGCGCAGCGCTCGGCGATCTTGCGGCATACGGCCCAATGCTCAGTGTCGACACCGTGTTCAAGACTATGGTTGTTGATCTCGATGATCTTGTGCTTGGCCTTGGCCGCCAACAGCACCTCATCGATATCGAACGGCACGCCCGAACGACCCGCATGCCCAAGCATGAACACCTTGGGGTGCTCCAGGGCATTGATGTACATCTGGGTCGTTTGGGCGAGCGTCGCGCCTTCGGCAAACTGCGGGTTATGCACGCTTGCCACCAAATAATCCAAATTACGCGTCACCAAATCGAACAGCGAATGCTCACGACTATACGGATCGCCGGCGATATCGAGCGAAACGGGAATGTCTTCGCCAAACAAGCTGCCGTCCAGCGAAACGATATCAGCCTCGGCACCACGCAGCACCAGCACGCCGCTCCAAATGCGCGGCCAGATATCCTGGTTAATAAAGAATTGGAAACTGCGCAGGTCATTGGGACAAGGCGTAACCATCGAGCTTAAATGATCGGCGGAACCGAGCACCTGAAGGCCGCGCTCCGCCGCCCAATAGATGTTCTCCTCGATGGTTGAGTACGCATGCGCAGAGAACATCGTATGAGTATGAATATCACAAGAAAGAAGGTAGGGCATCGGGTCTCCTTGTCCAGTATGGCCGTCGCGTATATTCATTGTACGCATAGCTTTCGGCAGTCGTAAAACTGCTTCATCCCAATCACACAACGGCATAGACAACGGGGTCTGGCTTAAAACCAAACCCCGTTTCACGTAAAACATTGTAAGCAGAGCGCTTTACTTTCGACGATATTCGTCGGCCAGCTGCTTCCAGGCAGGCAGCGAGTTGACGATTGTCTCGTAGCTCACACAGTAGCCAAGGCGGAACCAGCCCGGCATGCCAAAACTATCCGAAGGCACCGCGAGCAGTTCGTACTTCTTCGCGCACTCGCAGAACGCATTCGCATCGGGCTCCAGCGCCTTCACCCACAAGTAGAATGCACCATCCGGCTCAACATAGGTGTAGCCGTACTCCGCTAGTGCATCGGTAAGCGCGGTGCGGTTGCGCGCATAGGCCTCGACATCGCTCGGTTCATCAATGCAGTCGATGATTACACGCTGGAAGAGGGCCGGTGTGCACACGAAGCCCAGCGTGCGGGCGGCACCGGCAACGGCCGGCATCAGGCGAGCAGCCTGCGGATTGGTATTGGGAACCAAAATCCAGCCCACGCGCTCGCCCGGCAGCGAAAGCGACTTGGAATACGAGTAGCACACCACGGTGTTCTCGTAGATCGAGGGCACCCAAGGCACCCCGGCACCGTACACGATCTCGCGGTACGGCTCATCAGAGATGAGCGTGATTGGGTTCTCGGAATCGCGCTTGGCGTTGACCTCGCGTAAAACATTGGCCAGTCGCGTCAGTGTATCGCGCGTATACACTGCACCGGTCGGGTTGTTGGGTGAGTCGATAATGACGGCAGCGGTCTTATCGGTAATCGCCTTGAGCACGTTATCCACGCTCAGCTGGAACGTATCTTCATCGGCGAGCGCCTCAACACACGTGCAGCCGGCCTTCTCAATCCACACGCGATACTCCGGAAAGTACGGGGCGATAACAACAACCTCATCGCCCGGGTTCGTAACGGCATTGAGCGTGCAGGTGAGCGAAGCCGCGGCACCCACCGTCATAAAGACGTCCTTGCCCTCATAGCTCGTGCCAAAGCGACGGTTGAGCGAGTCGGCGACGGCTGCTCGACATTGCGGCAGACCCGGCGCAGGCGTGTATCCATGCAGCTGGTCGCTCGGCAGCTCCAAGGCCTTCTTAATGGACTCAGCCACGGCGGCAGGTGCCGGAACGCTCGGGTTACCCAGCGAAAAATCGAATACGTTCTCCGCGCCGATCTGTGCCTTGCGCTCAAGGCCATAGCTAAAGATCTCACGGATGATGGAGCTTTCCGCACCGCGAGCATACATAGTTTCGTTGATCATCTGTTCCCCTTTCGCATAGGCGCTATTGTACGCTTTAGCCAACTAGAGCGCCACAATGTTGATTGGGGACAGACTTAAATGCGTGAAAACGCTCATTTAAGTCTGTCCCCAATCAACATATCGCTCAAAAGAAAAAGCCTCCACAGGTTTCCCCGCAGAGGCTTTCGCTACAAGAACTATTTGTCGGCGTCGGTGTTGCCGTCAGCGTTGACAGCATTGCCATCACCGGCATCATCGGATGCGGCTTCGGCATCCTCCTGCATGGCCGCCTGCGCAAAGGCCGCAGCATCAGCCGCCAGCTCCTCCTCGCTCATGCGAGGCGAGCACTTCTTGGTCGGCATGCCGGCCGCCTTGGCGTTGCGCTCCTCCTTGGCCGCCAGGATATCGCCCTCGCGCTCAAGGTAAGCATCCCACTCGTTGTCGAGCAGGGCGTTCACGGCGTCGCCTTCGACGGTCTCGCGCTCAAGCAGCACCTTCGCCATCAGATCGAGCTGATCGCGACGGGCATCCAAAATCTCGACCGCACGGCGATGGGCTTCGCGCATGATGCGCTGAACCTCGATATCGATGCGGCGCGCCGTCTCCTCGGAATAATCCTGGTGATCGGCGTAATCGCGGCCCAGGAACACCTGATGCTGCGCCTCGCCAAACACCTGCGTGCCCAGTTCCTCGCTCATGCCCAGACGCGTGACCATCTCGCGCGCCATCTTGGTCGCGCGCTCCAGGTCGTTGCTCGCGCCCGACGTGATGTCGTCGCACATGAGCTCCTCAGCAACGCGACCGCCCAAGAACACGGCAAGCTCATCGAGCATCTCGTTCTTGGTCTTGAGGAAGTGATCCTCCTGCGGAAGCTGCAGTGTGTAGCCCAGAGCCTGGCCACGGCTGACAATCGAAATCTTGTGAACCGGATCGGAGTGCTCCAGGATATGACCCACCAGGGCATGACCGCTCTCGTGGTAGGCAATCGTGGTGCGCTCGGCTTCGGTCATCACGCGACCCTTGCGCTGCGGTCCGGCAATCACGCGCTCCATCGACTCCTCGACCTCGTCCATCGAGATCACGGAACGATGGCGGCGAGCGGCCAGCAGCGCAGACTCGTTGAGCAGGTTCGCCAAATCGGCACCAGTAAAGCCAACGGTCATCTGGGCGAGCTTCTCAAACTTAACGTCCTCGTCCATCGGCTTGTTCTCAGCATGCACGCGCAAGATCTGCTCGCGGCCCTTCACGTCCGGACGGTCGACCGTAACCTGACGGTCAAAACGACCGGGGCGCAGCAATGCCGGGTCCAGAATATCGGGGCGGTTGGTCGCGGCGATCAGGATGACCGACTCGCTTTCCTCAAAACCGTCCATCTCGACCAGCAGCTGGTTGAGCGTCTGCTCGCGCTCGTCGTGACCGCCGCCCAGACCGGCTCCGCGCTGACGTCCCACGGCATCGATCTCGTCAATAAAGATGATCGACGGAGCCTGAGACTTGGCCTCCTTAAAGAGGTCACGCACACGGCTGGCGCCGACACCCACGAACATCTCGACAAAGTCGGAACCCGAGATGCTAAAGAACGGCACGCCCGCCTCGCCGGCAACGGCCTTGGCCAGCAGGGTTTTACCGGTACCCGGAGGGCCAACCAGCAGCACGCCGCGCGGAATCTTGGCGCCCAGCTTGCGATAGCGGTCCGGATCGCTCAAAAAGTCGCGAATCTCCTCGAGCTCCTCGACTGCCTCGTCCACACCGGCAACATCCTCAAACTTGACCTTGGGGCGCGTTGCCTCGTTGGTCTTGGCGTTGGTCTTGGCGTTGGTCTTGCCAAACTGCATGTTCCTGTTGTTGGCGCCCATCATCTGGCGCATAAAGTAGAACATGATGGCGATCAAGGCAATCGTCGGAAGCACACTCATCGCCAAGTCGCCCCAAAAATCGGGATCGTTGGTGTTGACGATGTACTTGGTATCGGGGTGCTCCGCCATGAGCTCGGCAAGCGAATCGGAACCGACATAGGTCGAGGAAAAGCTCTTGAGCTCGCTCGTGTCGCCCTTGTCCTTTTTCGTCTTCCAGTAATGACCCGTCACGCTTCCGTCCTGAACCGTATAGGTCAGATCTTCGACGCGATCCTGCTTGATGGCGCTGACCATCTCACTCGTCGCGAGCTTAACGGTATTGCTGGAGTTGGCAAAGCCGGAGCCCATGTTAAAGAAGGCGTAGCCCAGAAGCGCGCAAGCCAAAATAAAATACAGCCAGCCCGTACGCGTGGGCTTCTTGCCTCCGGGCATCCCCGGGATCTTAGGCTCCCGGGGAGTCTGGGAATTGTTGTCGTTACGGTCGTCGGGCATCTTACGAATAAACCTCCGGTTTCAAAATGCCCAGATACGGAAGGTTGCGATAGCGCTCGGCATAGTCGAGGCCGTAGCCCACCACAAAGGCATCGGGGCAATGGGTTCCAACATACTTGGGCGTGACGGCCGAGGTACGGTCCTCAACGTCCTTCCATAGGAAGGCGGCGACCTCCAGAGAAGCGGGCTTGCGGCTCTCGAGGTTCTTCATCAGGTACTTGAGGGTCAGGCCCGAGTCCAGAATGTCCTCGACGATCAGCACGTCGCGACCACGGATGTCGATATCCAGGTCCTTAATGATACGCACGATACCCGAAGACTTCACACCGTCGCCATAGCTCGAAACAGCCATGAAATCGATGTTGGTCGGCAGCTCGATCTTGCGCATCAGGTCGCCCATAAAGACCACGGCGCCGCGCAGGACCGCAATCAGCACCAGATCCTTACCCGCGTAGTCGCGAGTAATCTGCTCGCCTAGGCGAGAGACGATACCGTCGATATCCTCCTGCGTAAACAGAACCTTCTCGATATCCGGATGTTGAGAAGCCATGACAACCCTTTCTTGTGCTTATCGCCCACGCACCGCCGCATGGACGCGAACTACACATTCTAGCAGCGCACGGGGTATATTTACCAGCACGTGCGCCATCAGCGCGGGAATACCGTCAACGTCGCACAGAATAGCTGGCGCGAAGCGCTATTCCGCATCGACCACACGAAGCAGATATGCCACGCGCGTTGCGGCCGTGCATTTAAAACGCTCGTCCGCGCGAACGCCCGCGACCCATACTACGGCACCTCCCGGAGCCGTTCTTACCACGGGTACGCCAGAGCGGTCTGAAACAGGAATGCGCGCCTCGTTCAACAGGTCTGACACTTTCTTGCTTCGGCCGTTCATCCCCAACGGGCACATCACGTCTCCCGGCACAGGGCTATCCACCCACAGGCGCGCCGATCGTGCCTCGGTGGGAATCTCCCCGCGCGAGCCGGCTAACATCCGCTCGCCATCGCAGTCGGCAAACCCCAGGGCCGCCGCATCCACCAAGGCCGCAACCTCTCCGGCAGCAGCAAGCTCGCGGGCACGGTGCACGATATCGCACCCCGGCTCCACAGCCATCGGCTCCGCTGTCAGCATATGCCCCGCCCCCAGCGGCAGACGACCGGGAACGGAGATCCAATCGGCCACTAAACCCTCGCGCGCCGCCGGGGCCTTGAACGCCAGCATGCCAAACTCCACACGGGCATCAATTCCCGCAGGAAGCGTAACCGAGCCCGAGCCCGCAGCGACGCAGGCGAGCACGCGCTCCACGTGCCGCATCTCCGGTCGCGCGTCGGGATCGATGCGCTTAATCGCCAACCGCACGATACGCCGTGCAATCACAATCTCAGCGGCGGCAAGACGGCGCGCATCGAGCACCAGTGCGCCCGCCGCTTCCTTGCGCAGGCAGCTTCGAAACGCCTGTGCCGAAAGCTGAGAAAGAAAGGCATCCTCATCGCCTAAGATCTCGCAGGCGGCGCCAATCGTCTTGCAGACGCTCGCATTGCGCTGCGCCACCACTGGCATCACTCTATGGCGCACGTAGTTTCGCAGATACGAGACATCCTCATTGCTCTCATCTTCACGCCACGGCTGACCATGTACCTGTAGATAGCCCACGAGCTCGCCATGAGTTAGGTCAAGCAAGGGGCGCACCACGATATTCCTTCGACGGGGAATGCTCGAAAGCCCAGCCGGGCCCGACCCCTTAATGGCGTTCATCAAAAATGTTTCCGCGCGGTCCGACGAAGTATGCGCGGTACAGATACGAGCCGCCGTCCGCGGTGCGCCCGATTCGGCACAAAGTTCGCGAACATATCTCCGTGCCGCGGCATAGCGCACCTCGCGAGCCGCAGCCTCGATATTGCCCGATTCGTCATCAAAATAGGCATGCTCAACACACAGCGGCAAGCCGTATTGCGCGCACAGGTCACGTACAAAGGCCTCGTCGCCATCGGATGCCTCCCCGCGCAGATGATGGTTTACATGCAGCACGTGCAATCGCTCGCGCGCAATGGGAGCGACGCCGCGCCCGTCCTGGATATCCAGCTTTGATGTGCAAGCCATAAGGAACAGCGCCGTCGAGTCCGCACCGCCTGATACCATGAGCACTACGGGGGCAGCGGCCTGCCGCGTTGCCAGGGCGCTCTTATCCGTCCTCGGCGCGGCATGATGTCCATAGTGCTGAGATACCGTTGGCATTCGCTTCCTCCTCTATTCGTCCGCACTCATTGTATCCTTTGGAATCTTATGTCTCGCCTGCACCTTCATATCCTCGGCAGCGGCTCAAAAGGCAACTGTGCACTCGTCGAGGGACCTCAGGGGCTCATCATGATCGACAACGGCCTGTCCCGCCGCGAGACACTTAAACGCATGGCGGAGCTTGGCCTCTCGGCAGACGACGTCGCCGCTCTTGTAATCACCCATGAGCATGGTGACCATATCAAGGGGCTCGATGTATGGTGCAAGCACTGGCATGGTCCCCTCTTTGCCAGCAGGGATACCCTTTCATGCAAAGAAAACCTCGCGCACCTGCCCGTAGAGGAATTTGACCCCGGCGACACGCTCCCCATTGCCGGCATCCACGTGCAAACCTACTCAACATCGCACGATGTCATCAATCCTGTCGGCTATCGATTTAATGCTCTCGATGATTCCATTGGGTTTGCCACCGACACCGGAGAGTTATCGAGCAAGGCCATAGGCATCCTCAAAGACTGTCGAGTTCTCGCGCTCGAAAGTAACCACGATGTAACTATGTTGCGCGAAGGAGCGTACCCCCGCTTTCTTCAGGAGCGCATCCTGTCCACAAAGGGGCACCTCTCCAACAACCAGGCCGCCGAAGCCGCGCGCGAACTTGTTACCGATCGCACCGAACAACTCATCGCCATGCACATCAGCCAGGACAATAATCGTCCAAGCCTTACCGTCAAAAGCTATGCCAACGCGCTTGATGCAAGTCTCGATGATGAACTCGGCAGTTCTGCCACCCGTCTTCAAGGGCCGCGGAAGCTCTCGATACGCCCTGCAAGCCAGTATCAACCGACAACCATTCAATAGCCCCTCAAGACAACAAAGGGGGGGCTGGGAATCACTTCCCAGCCCCCCTTAACTCATACTCTCGATTGAAGCAGAGCCATCGTTAGTCGATGGAGATCTTCGTAACGTTCTTCTTCTCGACAATCTTGGGAACCGTAACGGTCAGGATGCCGTCAGCATACTTAGCCGAAAGGCCCTCGCTCGAAGCGTCCTTCAGATACACGCCGCGCGTCGCGCTGTACGAGCTAAACTCCTTCTGCAGGAAGTTCTTGCCCTCGTTCTCCTCGTCCTCCACAACGTTCACGCTAATCGACAGGCGACCCTCGTTAAGCTCAACGTCGATATCATCCTTAGCGACGCCGGTCAGATAGGCCTTGACCTCATAACCATCGCCCTTGTCCTCGACATCAACGGGGAACGCCTTGGAAGCAATCGAGTTGTTTGCAAGATCGGTCATATCATCAAACAAATCGAACAGCGAGCTAGCAGAAGGACGAACGCCAAAAACCGAACGATAAGGAACCATGCTTGCCATGTTTACCACTCCTTTTAAGGACTGCCGAGTCATCTTCTAGGTGACTGGGACTTCTTTTGACGCTGTTATATATGCCCAGCCGCTTCTTATATATACATCGACTATAAAGTTTTTTGAGTCTATTGATATAAGCATATCTAAGTCTAGTTGACTCAGGTTTTGTCTAATAAACGGAATTTGAACGAAGGCTTAAATAATGTATGCAATCCCATCAAAACTAGACGGCTGGCTTACAATGGGCGCATACACGATATTGATGACGAGCTAAGGGCATCATGGACGATCAAAAACAGGACAACACGTTTATGCCGGAGCAGGACGAAGCATCCAGCCCGCAACCGATTCGATTCCATCGCCCCCACATCTCGCAAGAGCCCATCAATGGCCCAGAGCCCAAATATGTGACAAGAAACCGATATCAAACGCTCGAAGAAGCCCAAACGGGACGTAAACATATGGGCGTTGCCTCGGGAGACCCTGTATATCTGAAAGACGCACCATTATCTAAAAACAGCGCAGCTAGTGATGAGCCGATGAAAGCATCCGCCGCTCATCAACAAAGAGGGCCTCGACCCAAGCAAACCTTGACGCATTCGGCTCGCTATCTCGAAACGCCAAAACAGGGAAAGTCAATCTTCGTTTCGTCAAGTAAACGACGCAAGCAGCATCAGCTGACAATCCTGCTTATGATCATTGCGGCCATAGCAGTTGCCCTTGTTATACGATTTATTTTCTTTAAATAAAAGCTCAATACCGAAAACAACAAGATCGTCTGGTGTAATTGAGTCATTTACACCCCGTAAACGCAAAAAAGGGGGAGGCCGCGAGGCCTCCCCCTTCTTCAATCTCGATGACGGCTCGGTGCCGTCCACCGGTCAGCGGCGCCCTGGCCTCCCACGGGC
>JAHYYM010000006.1:0-160503 GCA_019424985.1 Collinsella sp.
CATGGGGATGACCCTGCGGCCCCGCGCGGGCGCCCCCGGTTACCCAACCTCTTCGATAGGAGCTTTTCCCACATGGCAGACATCGCATTCGAGAAGGACCTCTCCGTCGCCGAGACCGGCATCGGGGGCCTCAAGGTCGTCGACCTCGCCGTCCACGGCGACTCGCGCGGCTGGTTCAAGGAGAACTGGCAGCGCGCCAAGATGTGCGCCCTGGGCATCCCGGACCTCCGCGTCGTCCAGAACAACATCTCCTACAACGACAGCCGCGGCGTCACCCGCGGCATCCACGCCGAGCCCTGGGACAAGTTCATCTCCGTGGCCCGCGGCAGCGTCTTCGGCGCCTGGGTGGACCTGCGCGAGGGCAGCGCCACCTACGGCAAGGTCTACACGACCGTGCTCGACCCCTCGAAGGCCATCTACGTGCCGCGCGGCGTGGGCAACTCCTTCCAGGCCCTGGAGGACGGCACCGCCTACACCTACCTGGTGGACGCCCACTGGTCGCCGGAGCTCAAGAGGACCTACACCTTCGTGAACCTCGCCGACCCCGAGCTCGCCATCGAGTGGCCCATCCCGCTCGACGAGGCCACCGTCTCCGATGCCGACCTCAACCACCCGATGCTCAAGGACGTCGTCCCCATGGCGCCCAAGAGGACGCTCGTCACCGGCTGCAACGGCCAGCTGGGCCATGCGGTGCGTGCGCTCGCCGAGGAGCGCGGCGTGGCGAAGGACTTCGACTTCTGCGACATCGACACCTTCGACATGTCCGACCCGGACGCCTACTCAAAATACGACTGGTCGCTTTACGGTACCGTGATCAACTGCGGCGCCTACACGGCCGTGGATAAAGCGGAGACCCCCGAGGGCCGCGTGACCGCCTGGAAGGCCAACGCCGCCGGTCCGGCCCTTCTCGCCCGCACCTGCGCCGGGCACGGCATCACGCTCGTGCACGTGTCCTCCGACTACGTCTTCGACGGCACCGCCGAGGTCCACACGGAGGACGAGCCCCTCAGCCCGCTGTCCGTCTACGGCCAGACCAAGGCCGCCGGCGACATCGCCGTGGCCGGGTGCCCGCGCCACTACGTCATGCGCAGCTCCTGGGTCATCGGCGAGGGGCACAACTTCGTCAAGACCATGAAGGGGCTGTCCGACCGCGTCGCCGACCCGGAGGATAAGCTCACGCAGGTCACGGTCGTTGACGACCAGCTGGGCCGCCTGACCTTCACGCGCGACATGGCCGAGGCCATCTTCCACGTGCTGGGGACGCACGCCCCCTACGGCACCTACGACTGCACCGGCTCCGGCACCGTCAAGTCCTGGGCCGATATCGCCCGCGCCGTCTTCGAGGCCGCCAACGGCAACGGGGACAGGGTCGTGCCGGTATCGACCGCCGACTACTACGCGAGCGCCGAGGGCCCCGTCGCCCCGCGCCCGGTCCACTCCGCGCTCGACCTGTCCAGGCTCGAGGCTGCCGGCTTCCACATGCCCGACTGGGAGGAAGAGCTGGGGGAGTACATCAAGACGCTCTAGGCGCTATTAACTTTTCGAGAGTAAAAGCCGCCGTTCTTTAACGGTGGCTTTTCTTGTTGGTGGCTATCTGCGCAGTGTTGCCAATAGTATTTTGCGGAAGATCTACCTCTCGCTTGGCTTGGAAGTAGGGTGGCCGGGCTGGTCGTCGTAGGCGTATTTGCTGTACACGTTGACCTCCCACTGCTTTTTTTCGACCTTTGCTACAGAATCTAGGATGAAGCCGGTCGCAAGGCTCAGGCCGCACAGGAACATAAACGAGGCGGCGAGCATAGCGGTGGGGAAGCGCGGGACGAGGCCGGTCTGGAAATATTCGACAACGATGGGCATGCCCAGGGCGAGGCCGAATACCGCGAACAGAAGCGCTACGAGGCTGAAGAACTTCAGCGGGCGGTAGTCCTTGAACAGCGTGCCGATCATCGCAACGACTTTAATGCCGTCGCTCACTGTGTTGAGTTTGGACTCGGAACCCTCGGGACGGTCGCGGTACTCGATGGGCACATCTTTGATGCGCCAGCGGTGGTCGACGGCGTGGATCGAGAGCTCGGTTTCGATCTGAAAGCCCTCGGAAAGCACTGGGAAGGTTTTAACGAACGGGCGGCTCATGGCGCGGTAGCCGGTCATGACGTCATCGAAGCTGTAGCCATAGATCCACTTGATCATGGCGCGGACCAGATTGTTGCCAAAGCCGTGGAAGGCGCGCTTGTTTTCCTCGGCGTAGGTGCCGTTTGAAAGGCGATCGCCTACGGTCATGTCGGCCGTACCGTTAAGGATGGGCTCGCAGAGGGCCTTGGCCGCCTCGGCGGGGTAGGTGTCGTCGCCGTCGACCATCAGGTAGCAATCGGCGTCGATGTCGCGAAACATCTGGCGGCATACGTTGCCCTTTCCCTGACGGGGCTCAAAGCGGACCGTGGCGCCGTGCTCGGTGGCGATGCGTGAGGTATCGTCCGACGAGTTGTTGTCATAGACATAGACCGTCGCTTGCGGAAGCTCGCGGTGAAAGTCGTCGATGACTTTGCCGATCGTGGGCGCTTCGTTGTAGCAGGGGATGATGACGGCGATGGATTCAGAATTCACTCAATGCTCCTTATACGTTCAATCCTTGAAAGTATAGCCGTTTGGGCTTGGCATCCTAAGATGTGGGTTAGTTCTCCAGTTTTGTTGCGCGAATCGTTTGCATGGCCGTCGGGTCTATACTGTTCGTTTGTCAACGATTACGAGTAAAGGAGTTGCATCCGTGTCGGATCAGACAAAGCAACAAGAAACTCGCAGTCTGCCTGCGACGTTTGCTAAGAACGAATTTGAGAAGGACGCGTTTATCCTTCGTCAGCTGGTTACCAAGGATTTTAAGATCAAGTATCGCCGTAGCGTTCTGGGCGTCGCATGGTCGGTGCTCAACCCGCTGCTGATGATGATCGTCATGGCCATCGTGTTCTCGACGATTTTTGGCCAGGGTCGCAATGGCTCAATGACGCCCGAGATGTACCCGCTGTACTTGATCGTGGGTAACATTACCTTTGCCGTCATGTCCGAGTCTACGAACCAGGCCCTGACGTCGATCGTGGGCGCTGCCCCTCTGCTCAAGAAGGTTAAGGTGCACCGCTGGGTCTTCCCGGTGCAGAAGGTGCTCTTCTCGCTGGTCAACTTTGCCTTCTCGCTGGTCGCCGTCGCCATCGTCATGCTGTGGTTCCGCGTTATGCCTTCTTGGCACCTGATTCTGCTGCCGGTTTGCCTGCTGCTGCTTATGTGCTTCTGCATGGGCCTGGGCATGATGCTCTCTGCCCTTACGGTCTTCTTCCGCGACGTTATGCATCTGTGGAGCGTCGTCATTACGGCGTGGACTTACATTACGCCCATCTTCTGGACGACTGACTATATTGCGCAAATGCCGCATCTCGTACGTATCTTGATGTATGCGAACCCCATGTTCAACTACCTGCAGTTTATGCGCGATATCTTCCTGTTCCAGACTACGCCCTCGCTTATGACGTTTGGTATGTGCGTTGCCTGGGCGGTTCTTGCGCTTATTATTGGCTATACCGTGTTCCATAAGTCCGAGCGCAAGTTCATCCTCTACATCTAAGGAGTGCTGTGATGACTGAATCTGTTGTTGATTACAGCGAGCAGCCTCTGGCTGTCGAGGTCGACGACGTCACCATGATCTTTAACATGGCGTCCGAGTCGCTGACCAACCTCAAGGAGTACTTCATTAAGCTTGCCAAGCATGAGTTGTTCTTTGAGGAGTTTAGGGCGCTTAAGCATATCTCGTTTGATATTCATCGTGGCGAGGTCGTGGGTCTGGTCGGCACCAATGGCTCCGGCAAGTCTACGATGCTCAAGATTATCGCTGGCGTGCTTGAGCCAAGCGAGGGCAGCGTTAAGGTGCGCGGTAACATCGCGCCGCTGATTGAGCTTGGTGCTGGTTTTGACCCCGAGCTGACCGCCCGCGAGAACATCTATCTGAACGGCGCCCTGCTTGGCTATACCAAGGAGTTCATCGATGCCAACTTTGACGGCATTATCGAATTCGCTGAGCTGCAGAACTTTGTCGATATGCCGCTTAAGAACTTCTCCTCGGGCATGGTGGCGCGTATCGCCTTTGCAATCGCGACGATTACCGAGCCCGATATTCTGATCGTTGACGAGACGTTGTCCGTCGGTGATGTGTTCTTCCAGCAGAAGTGCGAGGACCGTATCCAGCACTTTATCCAGAGCGGCGACGTGACGGTTCTGTTCGTTTCGCACTCTATGGAGCAGGTTGAGCGCATCTGCCAGCGTGCCGTTTGGATTGAGAAGGGTGACCTTCGCATGGACGGCCCGGTTGATGAGGTCTGCAAGGCGTATCGCGAGCAGTTCAACTAGGTTATAATTACTTGCGCCTGACAGGCTTGCGCTTGCTTGGGCGTGCGGCTATTTGCTCCATTAGCTCAGTTGGATAGAGCAGGGGACTTCTAATCCCAAGGTCGACGGTTCGAATCCGCCATGGAGCACCATCGTTTATTAAGCCCAGACCGCTTGGTGGTCTGGGCTTTTTCACATGCCGGTGTTCTTTGTTCTTGCCGGGTATACGTTTAGGCCGAAGCCGTGGCGTGAGCTGCTATTGTGCTGCTGATGTGGATTGGTTATACGGCGCGCCAAAGGGGGCTGGAGCCGAGCGTGAGCAAGCCTCTGCTTATGACGCTGCCAGCATCGTGGTTCTTCGCGTCAATCGTACGCTGTGCCTGCGATATTGGATTGGCGTACGTGATCAAGAAGGCGTAACAAAAGCGGGGAGGACCAACTTGGCCCTCCCCGCTGTATCTAGTCTGCCTTCAGGCACTCGGGCAAGACGTTTGCAACTGCATTCATCGCCTGCGGCCTCAGGTACTGCTCATTGAGCTTTACCTTTCTGTAGGCGTAGCGAGTGTCTGCCGAGTATTTGATCAACACATCGGTGAAGAACCGCTCCCAGCTCAGGTAGTCGCGGCTTTCGATATAGCTTGAGGGATCCTCGAGGATTTTTAAGATATCGTTACTGGGAATGAGGCCAGATTGCAGGAGTGTCCACTCGAATGATTCGGGGAGGAACAAGCGTACGTTCTTGTAAACGCGCTGTCCGAGCACCTTTTCGATGTAGGGACCAAATGCTGCTCCGTCTCCAATAGCAAGGATGTTTTGCTCGGGACATTCGTGAATCGTACGTTTTAGATTCGCAACGCCGGTGGCGGTATAGCAGGGGATCCCGAGTCGGTTGCAAAGAGCGTCGTAGAATTGATAGCCAGATTTGCTATCCTCGACAACTACGGCGTCGGGTACCTCGAATCCAACATTTAGATCCTGATACAGCATACTTGCCGTGTGGTCATATAGCGGCTTGGTCACCGAGTAGAAGCGCCTGTCGCTCTTGCGGCCATTGATTGTTTTACTTGTCGTGTTGACTAGCTTCAGGATCTCATCAACGCTGTAGGGGAGCTCGTTGGCATCGCGACGAGATATCAGAACAAAATAGTTGGACGAGCCGTTGACGTCTTTGGCGAAGTCCTTTGAGTAGATAAACTCGTTACCCTCATCTAGAAAGACGATTGAATCTTCGATGATCGATAGCTCGCGCTCCCAGCGTCTGCCGGAAAGCGTTTCGCAAGGCACGTCGCAACTGAGTGCAACGCCGCTTTCCGGTCCTCGGTCGTTGTAGTCGCGAATCATCGAGATGAGCGTCGTTTTACCCGTGCCGCTGTTGCCGCGTATAAAGGAAATATTGCGCTTAAACGTGAGTGTGTATTTGACCTTTGCACGCTCTACGACAACGGTATGCGTTCCCTTCATTACTCATCAACATCCAAAAAGTCATTCGTGGCGCCGACAAACTCCTGCATGTTTCTGACGATGCGGCCATCGTTTTCAATGCGGATTTCAAAGCTCTTCCAGGGGAATTTCATGATGTGGTATAAGGTCACCATCACATCCTGCTCTTTGCCGATCTTGAGTAGCCAGCGGGCACAGTTGTCTCCGCAGGTGGATGCGTTGAACACCATATTTGGGAGATTGCGCACCAGCAGCAGCGTCTTAACGCCGCCGGACAGTTCGAGTGGGGTGATCGAGCCCAGCTGTTTGCTTACGATGTTGTGGGGACCGATGAGCTCTGATCCGTCCACGCTTTTAATAATCTGTGCGGCCATAGGGTCTTCGAACCATGAGTCCAAGTATGAGTTCCTAAAATAGGTTTCGGTATCGTAGATGGAACCGGGGTAATCCCCCAGATGGATGCTTAACATGCGCGTCTCCAGACGTTGTGTGACTGCAATGATTATATGCCAGTAATAAAGTGCCGCCAGTAGCGAGGTTGCTGCTGGCGGCACTGGCATTATTAGCGTGTGAATCGCGTTGATGGATTTGCTCGCGAGGCTACTTTTCGAGACGTTCCCTCAGCAGCTCCAGCGCGTGGGCGTAGCCTTGCAGGCCCTCGCCGGTGATGGTGGCGAAGCAGGCTAGGCGGGCGTAGCTCACCTGGCGGAAGTCTTCGCGCGTCTCTACGGCGCTGATGTGCACCTCGACGGCAGGGATGGCAACGGCCTTGAGGGCGTCGAGGATCGCCACGCTCGTATGCGTGTAGGCAGCCGGGTTGATGACGATGCCGTCGACCTTGCCGTAGGCCTCCTGGATCTTGTCGACGATGTTGCCCTCGTGGTTGGACTGGAAGACCTCGACCTCGTCGAAGCCCTGTGCGGCGCCCGCTTCCTGGCAGATCTGCACTAAGCGGTCGTAGTTGTCGCTGCCATAGATGCCCGGCTCGCGAATGCCGAGCATGTTGAGGTTGGGGCCGTTGATGACGAGTGCTTTCATGGTTGCTTCCTTTGCAGTCGAGAAACCACCACAAAGGTGCCTGTCCCCTTTGTGGTGGTTTTGATTAGAGAGCGGGTGGGAGGGTGTCGAGGAGGGCTTGGGCGGTGTTGGCGGCGCAGTCGCGTGAGTCGATGATGTAGTCGGCCCAGGCGCGGTAGCGCGGCATGCGCTGCTCGGCCAGCTTGTCGATACCGTCGCGGGCGGTGATGGGGCGACCCTTGTGGGCGAGCTCGTCGAGCTTGCGGTTGAGCATCACGATCTGGCTGTTCTGGTGCAGCAGCGGATAGTTTTCGTCGCGCGTGACCACGCCGCCGCCGGTGGAGAGCACCAGGCCGCTACGCTTGGAGATGCCGGCCAGCGTCGTCGTCTCCTGCTCGCGGAAGGCCGCCTCGCCGCGCTCGACGATAAAGTCGGCACAGGGCATGCCAAGGCGTTCCTCGAGGGCGCGGTCCAGATCGATGTGCTCGCGACCCGTCAGCATTGCGATCTGCTCACCTACGCGGGTCTTGCCCGAGCCCGGCATGCCGATCAGCGCGATGTTCTGTTCGCGGCGTGACAAGCGCTCCGTTACGTCCAGGATGCGCTTGCGTTGGGTGACTTGGCCGGTATAGCGCTCGACGGCCTGTGCCGCTTGGGCCACGAGCATCAGTAGGCCGCCGATGCAGGGGATACCGCGGCGCTCGGCCTCGAGCATGAGTCCCGTGCGGGCGGGGTTGTAGACAATGTCGATAACGCCTTCGAGCGCATCGAGTCCTTCGAGCGTGCAGGGCGCGTCGGGGCAGTGGGGGAACATGCCGGCAGGCGTGCAGTTGACGAGCAGGGCGGCGTCGGACTGCTGCGCGATGTTGCCGTAGTTGACCTCGCTCGTGCGGCCCACGGGCACGACTGTGGCGCCCAGATCGCCGAGCACCATACTGGCCGTAGTGCCCGCGCCGCCGGTGGCTCCGAGCACGAGAGCCTTCTTGCCGGCGACCTTAACCCCCAGCTCCTCGACAAGGCACTGAAAACCGAAGTAGTCAGTATTGTCGCCGCGCAGGCGGCCATCGGGCAGGCGTGTGATGGTGTTGACGTTGCCCATGCGTTCGGCGAGCGGGCTCAGTTCGTCCAGGTATTCCATGACAGCGCGCTTGTAGGGAATGGTCACGTTGGTGCCCTCCCATTCGTCGCCGGTCATAAAGGCAGCGAGGTCTTCGGGCTCGCGCTCAAAACGCACGTACTCGAGCCCAGCGAGCTCCTTGTAGATGGTCGGGGTGTAGCTGTGGCCCAGCACGCGGCCCAGCACGCCATAGGGACGGGTTGCGGCGGTATCGGTCATCTAGAGCACCTCCGTGTAGCTGCCAAAGTAGGTAAAGCTCTCGCACACGTCGTCGATGGAATCGAGCAGGTCGTCGAGGGCCTTGCTGCCAAAGGGGCAGTCCAGGTCAAAGTAGAACATAAACTCAAAGTCGCGGCCGGGGATGGGGCGGCTCTCGAGCTTGATGAGGTTGATGTTGAGCGCATAGAAGCGCTCGAGTACGCGATAGAGGGCACCCGGCTCGTTGGCCGTGGTGATCATGAGCGAGGTGCGGTTGGCGCCGGGGTAGACGCGCGGCTCGCGGCTGATGACGACGAAGCGCGTGTAGTTATTATCCGAGTCCTGGATATTGGGCTCCAGCACCTCCAGGCTGTAAAGTGCGGCGCAGCTGCGCGAGGCGATGGCGGCGACGTCGGTGCGCTCGGAGCTGGCGACCAACTCGGCCGACATGGCCGTGTTGGGGTATTTGGTGGCGTGCAGGCCGTTCGCCTCGATAAAGCTGGCGCACTGCGCGATGGCCTGACCGTGGCTGTAGACCTCGCGTATGTCCGCGAGCTTGGTGCCGGGCTTGACGAGTAAGTTGTGGTCGATCTTGAGGCGCAGCGAGCGCACGATATGGAAGTCGAACTGGGCGAGCAGGTCGTAGACGGCGTTGACCGAGCCGGCAGTGGAGTTCTCGATGGGCAGCACGCCAAACTCGCAGAACCCGTCGCGCACGGCGCGCATAACGCCTTCGAAGGTCTCGAAAAACGCAATGTCGGGCACATCGAAGAGCTTGCACGCGGCTATCTGACTATAGGCACCTTCTACGCCCTGGCAGGCGACGGTGGCCGTCTGGGGGAAGGGCGTGTCAAAGGCCACAGCCGTGGCGTGGGCCTTTTGCGAGACGGCGATGCCCTTGAGTTCGTTGATGTAGCGCTGCTGCTCGGCCTTGCTCATGCTCATGAGGAGACGGAACAGGGTGATGGTCTGCGCCTCGTAGCGCTCGGGTGCGCGGCTGGCGAGGTTGTTGAGTTTGGAGCGCTCGCGGGCGGGGTCAAAGACGGCCTTGCCCATCTCGATCTTTGATTTGGCGACCTCGGTGGCAATGTCCATACGCTTGACAAAGCTGTTGAGGAGCGTGGTGTCGATGCCATCGATGGTCTGGCGAATATCGGCAAGGTCCATGGAGGCCCCTTTCACGTGTCGGTGATTTTTCTGGGACGGGGATTAAAAAATCATTGTGTACCTAATGATTTTTTAATCCCCGTCCCAGAAAAATCACTGGGTGGGCGTGGGGGCCGGAGTTGGCCCCCGGAGATTTTTAGCGCTGGCCTGCGTCCTCGAGGAGGGCGTCCCAAATCGCGAGGGCAGCTGCTGCTTCGGCAACGGGGACGGCGCGCGGGACGATGCAGGGATCGTGACGGCCGTGGACCGAGAGCTCGGCATTTTCCATGGCGTCCATGTCTACGGTCTGCTGCTCGCGGCCAATTGAGGGCGTCGGCTTTACGGCCATGCGCCACATGACGGGCGCGCCGGTCGAAATACCGCCCAGGATGCCGCCGGCGTTATTGGACTCGACCTCGATCTCGCCGGTCTCGGCATCGATTCGATACGGATCGTTGTTCTCGCTGCCGCGCATGGCGGCCACGGCAAAGCCCATGCCAAACTCCACGCCCTTTACGGCGGGAATGCCAAACGCGATTTGCGCGATGCGGTTCTCGATGCCGTCGAACATGGGGTCGCCGATGCCCGCGGGAAGCCCGTAAATGCCGCACTCCACGATGCCGCCGATGCTGTCAAGCTCGTCGCGCGCGGCTAGGATCTCCTCGCGCATGCGGTCGGCTGCGGCGGCGTCAATGCAGGGTAGGTCGTTGGCAAGGATCGCCTTGCGGTCGGCCTCGCGATAGACCATATCGTCCATCGGCAGGTCGGAGATGCCGCCGATCTGCGCCACGTGCGCCATGACCTGAATGCCGCGGGCCTCGAGCGCCTGCAGTGCGATGCCGCCGGCGATGCATAGGGGGGCCGTCAGGCGGCCGGAGAAGTGCCCGCCGCCGGCGACATCGTGCATGTTGTGGTACTTCACGCGCGCGGGAAAGTCTGCGTGCCCGGGGCGTGGTTTGCGGCGCAGCTCGGAATAGTCTTTGGAGCGCGTGTTGGTGTTCTCGATAATTGCTGCGATGGGTGCGCCAGTGGTGTGTCCATCGACTACACCGGCAATGATATGCGCGGCGTCGGCCTCGCGGCGCTTGGTTGCGGTCTCGTCGCGACCGGGGGCACGACGGTCCAAAAAGGCCTGCAGCGTCTCCTGGTCCACAGCGATGCCCGCGGGGACACCATCGAGCGAGCAGCCGATAGCAGGAGAGTGCGACTGACCGAAAATGCTCAGATGCAAAACGTTGCCAAAGGTCGAGGACATGCTATTCCTCCTCGAGCGTGACCTTGCCGCCCAGCAGGCGGTAGTGGTCGAAGAAATCGGGATAGGACTTGTTGACAGCTTCGGCGCCGTGGATCACAACTTCGCCGGTAGCACGGCTCGCGGCGATAGCGGCCATCATGGCGATACGATGGTCGTTGTGCGAATCGACCTCGCCGCCGGTAAAGGCATCGACGCCCTTGATGATGAGGTCGTCGCCGGCAATGCGCACCTGTGCTCCCAGCGCGGTGAGCTCACGGGTGGTGGTGACCAAGCGATCGGATTCCTTGATGCGCAGGCGGGCGCAGTCGCGGATGAACGTGCGGCCTTGCGCCAGCGACGCCACGGCAGAGATAACGGGCACCAGGTCGGGGATGTCGTGCGCGCTCATTTCAAAGCCGGCGAGCTTGTCGGACTGCACGGTGGCGGCGTTGGTGGAGCGGACGATGCGGGCGCCAAAGCGCGAGAGCGCGGCAAGTACGTTGCGATCACCCTGGGCCGAGCTAAGCGACACACCCTCGACGGTGATGGGGTCGGAGCCGATGGCGCCGGCGCACAGCCAAAAGGCGGCGTTGGACCAGTCGCCCTCGACAGCTACGTTGCCAGGCGTGCGGTACGAGCCGCTGCTCACGCGGAAGTTCGTAACCTCGGGCTGGCCGTCCTTGGCCGGAATACGCTCGACGTTGACCTCGACGCCGAAGGCCTTCATGGCCTGGATGGTCAGGTTGATATAGGGGCGGCTCTCGATCAGGCCGGTCACCTGCACGCAGGAGGGTTGGGCCAGAAGCGGGGCTGCCAGCAGCAGGCCGGAGATGTACTGCGAGCTCACGTTGCCCGGCAGAATAAAGGTGCCCGGGCGCATGCGGCCGCTTGTCTTGAGCGGAAAACCGCCCAGACCCTGCAGGTCGCAGCCGGCGGCAATGATCTCGTCGGAAAGGGGGGAGAGGGGGCGGGCGCCCAAACGGCCCTGGCCCACAAAGGTGGCCTCTGCCCCCAGTGCGCAGGCGACGGGCAGCATAAAGCGCAGCGTGGAGCCGCTCTCGCCGCAGTCGAGCGTAGCGCCGGCAAGTGCCTTGAGCAGGCCAAACTCAATACTCTTCATGGTGGGATGGACCTGGAAGCCATCCTCGACGGTCTCGATGCGGGCGCCCAGGGCCGTGAGGCAGCGCACCGTGGCCTCGATATCGGCGCAGGTGGTGTTGCAAGTGACGTGCGTCTCGCCGTTGGCGAGCGCAGCGCAGATGATGAGGCGGTGCGCCATCGACTTAGACGCGATGGCGGGAACGGTGCCCTTGAGCGGGGAGGGGGTGATGCGGGCTAGCATGCGGATGCGTCTCCCTTCTGGCCGAGGCCCTCGGCAATTAAATCGTGGAAGGTGGAAAGCGGCGTGCGGTCGATGCTGCAACGGCCAATACCGTGCGGAATCACCAGATCGATAGTGTCACCGGCGCGTTTTTTGTCGTGCAGCGCCTCGGCAAAGATGGCGTCGGCCGAAAGCTCGCAGCGGGTCTTAAGGCCATGACGGGCGCAGAGCTTCTCGATGCGGCCGGGCAGCTCGGCATCGCAAATGCCGTGCAGGGCCGCAGCGCGCGTGATGATGCCCATGCCGATTGACACGCAGTTACCGTGTCCCAGCTCAAAGTGCTCGCAGGCCTCGACGGCATGTCCGGCGCTGTGTCCAAAGTTGAGCAGCTTTCGCTGGTTGGTCTCGCGCTCGTCGGCAACGACCACGGCGCGCTTGATGTCGATGTTGCGGGCGATGATGAGCGCCACGCGAGCCACGTCGCGGTTCAGCAGCTCAAGCGTGAGCGGGGTCTTCTCGAGCTCGGCGAAGAGCTCGGGGTCGGCGATCACGGCGTGCTTGACGACCTCGCCGCAGCCGTCGGCGAACTGCTCGGGCGTGAGGGTGGCCAGGCATCCCACGTCGGCGATAACCACGCTCGGCTGCCAAAAGGCACCGGCGAGATTTTTGCCGGCAGCCAGGTCGATGGCCGTCTTGCCGCCCACCGACGAATCCACCATGGCGAGCAGACTCGTGGGGATCTGCACAAACTTACAGCCGCGCATGTAGGTGGCGGCCACAAAGCCGGCAACGTCGCCTACGACGCCGCCGCCGAGCGCCACGATCACGTCAGAGCGCGAAAGCTCGTGCTCGGCCACAAACTCTAAAATGGCAACATAGGTTTCGGCACGCTTATGGGCCTCGCCGGCCTCGAAGGTGCAGATGCTCACCTCGTAGCCTGACGCCTCCAGGCTCTGCTTAACGGGCATCTGGTAGAGCGGGCCGACGTTGGTGTCTGTCACGATGACGGCTTTGGTGCCGCCGGCAGTGGCGCGCACGAGCGGACCCGCCTGCTCCAGCAAAAACGTGCCCACATGCACCTGGTAGGGGCGTGCGGTGTCGATATCGATGGTAATCGCCATAAGCTTCGGTCCTTTCGACCTGGCGTGATGGGTGGTCTAGTGGGAGGCCTCGTCGTCGAGCGCGCGCTTGATGCGGTCGCCCTCGGCAAGGAGATTCTCCAGATAGCGCTGGTCGCGGTCCTTAAGGGCGCGGCTGTAGGCGCCAAGCGACTCGATCAGATGGTCGATCTCGAAGGCAAGCGCGTCGGCGTCGTCGATCATGAGCTCGGACCACATTTGCGGGTTGAGGTGCGCCACGCGGGTGAGATCGCGGTAGCTACCGGCCGAAAAGCCGTGGTGGACCTGGGCGGTGGGGCTTTTGACGTAGGCGTTGGATACCACATGCGCAAGCTGGCTCGTGAAGGCGATGACGCGGTCGTGCTCGGCGGCGCTGGTCACGCTGAACTTGCCAAAGCCCAAGGGGCGCACCATCTCGCGCACCTGGCCCAAAAGCTCCAGTTTAAGCGCATCGTCCACCGCGGGCGGCACGAGCACGAGTGGCGCGCCCAGGAACAGGTCGGCGCGGGAGTGCACATAGCCCGAGTACTGCGTGCCCGCCATGGGGTGCGCGCCCACGAAGTAAAAGCCGTGCTCTCGCGCGAGCTCAAAGGCCCGCTCGCACACAATGCCCTTGACGCCCACAGTGTCGATCACCACGGGGCCCATGATGGCGTCGGTGTCGGTGGCGTCGGCGAGCGCCTGGGCGTGCGTCTCGAGCCACTCGATGCATGCCTCGGGGTAGCAAGCCAGGACGATGATGTCGCATTCGCCGAGTGTCTTGTCGTTGAGTTCTCCGGCAACGGTGCCCATGCTGGCGGCAGTCATGACATCGTCATCGGGGTCCCAGGCCAGCACGCGGACGCCCGCCTGCGCATAGCCGCGGGCAAAGCTGCCGCCGATGAGGCCCAGGCCCACAATGCCGGCGCACTTGGGGCCGCCCTGGTTAACGCGCGCGTTTCTCACCGTACCCATGGGTTACTCCATGGTCTCTTGGCAGACGACCTCGCGGATGGCTCGGATGCGGCGCATGGTGTCGTCGAACTGATCGGGGGTGAGGGCCTGAGCGCCGTCTGACCAGGCACGGCTCGGCTCGTCGTGGACCTCGATCTCCAGGCCGTTGGCACCGCAGGCGGTCGCGGCGAGCGCCATAGGCTCAACGTAGCGGGTGTAGCCGGTGGCGTGGCTGGGGTCGGCGACGACGGGCAGGTGCGACAGGTGGTGCAGCACCGGCACGGCGTTGAGGTCGAAGGTGTTGCGGGTGCGGGTCTCGAAGGTGCGGATGCCGCGCTCGCACAGGATGACGTTATCGTTGCCCTCGCTCATGATGTACTCGGCGGCCATGAGCAGCTCATCGATCGTGCCGGACATGCCGCGCTTGAGCAGAATTGGGGTCTGGGTCTTGCCGACCTCCTTGAGCAGGGGGAAGTTCTGGGCGTTGCGGGCGCCGATCTGCATGACGTCAATCTTCTTGTCCAAGAAGACCTGCACGTCGCGTGGGTCCATGATCTCGGTGACGATCGGCATGTCGAGCTCGGCAGACGCCTCGCATAGCAGGTCGAGGCCGGCGGGGCCCATGCCCTGGTAGGCGTAGGGGGACGTGCGGGGCTTGTAGGCGCCGCCGCGCAGCATCGTGGCGCCTGCTGCCTTCACGCGGCGGGCGATGCGGATGAGGTTCTCGCCCTCGACGGAGCACGGGCCGGCGATGACCTGGAACTGATCGCCGCCTACATGTACGCCGTGGCCGCAGCCGATGACGGAGTCCTCGGGGTGGAACTTGCGGTTGGCGCGCTTGAACGGCTCGGAGACGCGCTGCACGCGCTCGACGACATCCATGGACTCGAGCAGGAACGGGTCGATCTTGGTCGTATCGCCCACCAGGCCGATGATCGTCTCATTCTCGCCGCGCGAGACATCGGTCTTCAGGCCCTTTTTCTCAATCCAGCTGACGATATGGCTGACGGCCTCGTCGCTGGCGCTCTCTTTTAAAATTGCAATCATGGTGTGCCTCTCACCTCGATGGATAACCCTTGCAAAAACGGCCCGCATCGCGAGCCGTGTACATATGGTGCATGAGAGTTTATACTATCTGACTCGCTTTTGCCTTCTAAAGTGGGCCGTTGAGCCGCGTCTTCCTCGGAATTGCAAAGCTTTTTCTTTTATTTTGATAGCCCGTGGTGCACTTGGGTATAATGCCAAACGTTGGCCCTATTAGCTCAGGGGATTAGAGCGTCTGCCTCCGGAGCAGAAGGCCGTTGGTTCGAATCCAACATGGGGCACCATCGAACGTGAGACCGTCCGAACCTCGCATGGTCCGGGCGGTTTTTCTTATACCGACGCGACGTGATGGGACGTGGTATGGCAGCAACGGATATCGAGCGCGGACTCTCGACCGCCGAGGTCGAGGAGCGCATCGCCGCCGGTAAGATCAACCGCAACATGGAGCTCAAGACCAAGTCGGTCAAAGAGCTCATCATCGAGAACCTCTGCACGCTGTTCAATTTGATCAACGTGATTTTGGCGTTCCTAGTCATTTTGACCGGTTCGTTTAAGAATCTGACGTTCCTGTTCGTAGTGTTCCTCAATACTGCTATTGGCGTCATCCAGTCCATGCGTTCCAAGAAGATGGTCGATAAGCTCACGCTGCTGACCTCCAAGAAGGCCATTGCGGTGCGCGACGGCGCCGAGGTGGAGCTCGACCTGGACCAGATCGTGCTCGACGATATCATCCGCCTGGGGCGCGGCGACCAGATTCCCGCTGACGCCGTGGTGGTTTCGGGCGAGGCGCTCGTGAACGAGAGCCTGCTGACGGGTGAGAGCGACCTCATTAAGAAACAGCCCGGTTCCGAGCTCATGAGCGGCAGCTTTATCGACTCGGGCCTGCTGCGCGCCCGCGTGATCCATGTCGGCGCCGACAACTACGTGGCCAAAATTAATAACGAGGCGAAGTACGTCAAAAAGGTCAATTCCGAGATCATGAACGCGCTTAACGCCATCGTGCGCTTTGCGAGCATCATCATGATCCCGCTCGGTTTGGCGTTGTTTGCCTCGAGCGTGAGCGAGCTGTGGGATGCCGCGGGAACCCCAGGCAATAGCGCGCTTTCGTGGTGCTTCTCCGAGCTGTTGGCTGGTCATGTGCCTTCGTCGGCGCTGCTGTCCACGGTGGGCGCCCTGCTGGGCATGATCCCGCAAGGCCTGGTGCTGCTGACCTCGTCGCTGCTCGCCATCGCCACGGTGCGCCTGGCCCGCCGCAAGGTACTCGCGCAGCAGCTCTATTGCATCGAGACGCTCGCTCGCGTCGACGTACTGTGCCTGGACAAGACGGGCACCATCACGTCGGGTCGCATGGAGGTCGAGGGTACGTATCCGCTGCCGGTCGAGGGTATGGGTGCGGGGGAGGGCGACGCCGCCGTTCCCGTCGATACCACGGTGCTCGATTTTGCTCTGGCTAACGTCGCACGTGCGACCTCGGCCGATGCCAACGAGACCTGTCAGGCGCTGCTCAACTATTACGCCGACCGTCCGGTCGAGGTGTCCGAGCCGCTGTCGGTCATTCCGTTCTCGTCTTCCAAAAAGTGGAGCGGCGCGTCGTTTGCACAGGGCTCCTATGTGATGGGTGCGGCGCAGTTTGTGCTCTCTGATCGTGCGTTTGCCCAGGTCGAGAACCGTGTCGCCGAGCTTGCCGATACCTGCCGCGTGCTCGTGGTGGCGCGCGTGGACGGCTTTACGCCCGATGGCGATATGGTGGGCGAGGCCGAGCCCGTGGGCTTTGTGACCATCCGCGACGAGATTCGTACCTCGGCGGCCGAGACCATCGGCTACTTTAACGAGCAGGGCGTGACGCTCAACGTGATCAGTGGCGACGACCCGCGTACGGTGTCGTCGATCGCGCGCGTGGTGGGCGTGCCGGGGGCGGACGCTTATGTGGACGCCACGACGCTCGATACGCCGGCCAAGCTCGATGCCGCAGTGGACCGCTACCATGTCTTTGGTCGTGTGACCCCGCAGCAGAAGCGCGAGCTCGTGCAGGCGCTCAAGCGCCGCGAGCACACCGTGGCCATGACAGGCGACGGCGTCAACGACGTGCTGGCGCTCAAGGAGGCCGACTGCTCCGTGGCCATGGCGGCCGGCTCCGATGCCGCGCGTAACGTGGCCGAGATCGTGCTCGTCGACAACGACTTTGCCTCGATGCCCGCCGTGGTGGCCGAGGGCCGTCGCTCCATCAACAACCTGCAGCGTTCGGCTTCGCTGTTCCTGACTAAGACGCTGTTCTCGATGGGCCTGGCGGCGCTGTGCATCGCGCTGCCGCCGTACCCTTTCGAGCCGATTCAGATGACGCTCATCAACTTCTTCTGCATCGGCGCGCCGGGCTTTGTGTTGGGCCTGGAGCCCAACAATGCTCGCGTGAAGGGGTCGTTCCTGACGAACGTGCTCAAGCGGGCACTGCCGGCGTCGATTGCGGTCATTTTGGCCGCGGCGCTCGATATCTTTGTGGCGCGCGTGTTTGGCTTTAGCCAGCTTACGCTTTCGACCATGTGCCTGCTCACGTCGTGCGCGGCGAGTGTCAGCCTGATCTGGCGCATTTCGCAGCCGCTCACGCCTTTGCGCGTGGTGCTTTTCGTGTTTGTCATCGCCGGTATTTTGACGGGCGTTATCGGGTTCCCGGAGCTGCTGTCGATTGCCAACTTGTCGATGGGTCAGATTGTCATCTTGGCGGCTATCGTCGTCTTTACCTGTGCGGTGTTCTTTAAGCTTGCCACGATGATGGACTCGCTTAAGCCCCGTCGCCGTCATGCGGCCACCGGCTTTGGCCGTGGCGTGCGTGTTCGCCTGGGTCGCGGCGGCGGCAAGGTGAGCTCGACGGGTTCGACGGCGGAGCGTTTTGCCAAGCGCGTCGCCGCCGACATGGCGCAGCGCCGCGAAGCTCGCACCGTTCGTGAGGCCGAGGCCCGCGCACTCGAGGGCGTGGCCCAGACCCAGCCCAAGAAAAAGAAGAGCGCCGGCGTTAAGCGCTCCCGCGTGACCAAATCGCCCCAGGGCATCAAAGTCTCGATGCCCAAGAAAAAGAAGTAGTTCGCTGCCTTCAGGGATGATTTTTCTGGCGATGTTGAATTGGTGCCTTGCGCTTGTGGGGCCGTGTCGATGTTATGCTCTAACCTCGATTGTTTGAATTGCTTCGGAAAGAGGATGCCGTGATCTGCCCGCATTGCCTAAAGACCATCGAGGACGGCGCCTCGTTCTGCCCCTACTGCAACGCCTATGTGGGTCCGGGCGATGGTCCCGAGCACACCGAGTTCGTGTTCTGTGAGGGCTGCGGTGCCCGTCTTTCTCCGCATGATCGTACGTGCCCCAAATGCGGACGCCCCGCTCCGGGTATCCTCTCCAAGGACGCGGCCGCATCCGACCTGGCAGCGGGCCGCACGGCGGGCTTTCCGCGCCTAACGCAAGAGCAGATCGATACCGAGGTGCCGCATGCGCCGGCCTCTGCCGCTGCGGTGCTTTCGGACGCCGCTGACCCCAATGAGACCTGCGTGCTGCCGGCTTTCGATAAGGATTTCGGTATCCCCAAGGTCGATATTCCCACGCCCGTTTCCCTGCATGACGATGCTCAAAAACCCAAGCGCAAGGTGCACCCCGACGAGGACGCCTATCACAAGCATAAGCGTCATATTCCCAAGCCGCTCATTATCATCGCGGTCCTTGCCGTCGTGTGCGGTGGTGCCTATTGGTTCGTGACGACCGATCCCATGGGTGTTATGCCTGGCTTCTACGACCAGTTTGGCCAAGCTGCACAAACCACCTTCCCCACGCGTCAAAAGGGCGAGGCGACTGAGGACGATACCAAGCAGGGCGATTCTGCCGAGGTGGTTCAGGAAGAAACCGTGCTCACCGATGATCAGCTCTATACCAGGCTCGACGGTCTGTATCAGACCATCGTGTCCTACGCTGACGAGGACCAGATCGGCGAGGTCATCGATTCCTTTAACAACGGTTATCTCCGAACGCCGCTGTCCACCCGTCAGGAGCTGTCGCAGAGTGCCTACGCCCTGCGCGACCAGATCAAAAAGACGCAAGATGAGCTCAACAATCTTAAGTATCAGGACGATACGGTCTATGCGGACGACATCGCCCACTTAAAGCAGCTTGCCGAGTGGATGTATGAGCGCGTTGACGTGATCTGCCAGAGCTGGGATATCTCGCTGGCCATTCCCGATGGCGAGTCGATGAGTTCCCACCAAAGCGAGATCCTGGCGCCCATCGCGCAGGGTGGCAACAGCGCGCTGAACCAGTACGACGCCAATGTGGGTTCCTGGAAGCCGCAGCAGTGTTCCTAAAATTAGTTCGCCATAGTCGGCATAACCTACGTGCGCAATTGATGTAAGCCCGTGCTTATTGCTACAATTCGTACAAATATGCTTTAAACGCACGAGGAAGGAACCACATGTTTGGTTTTAAGAAAGAGCTCTACACGCCCGAGTATCAGCTTGTCGGCGACGAGTGCGCCGTAATCGAGACGTCGAAGGGTACCATCAAGGTCAAGTTTGACGGCGAGGGCGCTCCCATTCATGTCGCTAACTTCTGCGAGCTTTCCACGATGGGCTTCTATGATGGCCTTAAGTTCCATCGCTATGTGCCCGGTTTTGTTATCCAGGGCGGCGACCCCAATACCCGCGACATGTCCGGCGCCGACGTCGCTGCCGGTCTTGAGGGCCCCGACGGTATGCCCGGTACCGGTGGCCCCGGCTACTGCATCAAGGGCGAGTTTGCCACCAATCCGCGCAACAGCCATGTCGATGGCGCCCTTGCCATGGCACGCTCCATGGATCCCGATTCCGCGGGTTCGCAGTTCTACTTCTGCCTGGGTGCCCAGCATAACCTCGATTCTGGTTACACCGTCTTTGGTACCACGGTCGAGGGTCTCGATGTGATTTCGCAGCTGCGTGCCGGCGACGAGATCGTCCATGTCGAGATCGTTCACGAGTAAAGGGGACTTCCTTGAATAGCCAGCTGATCCAACAGGGCCGCGCCGCTTACCGCGCGGGTGATTTTTCTGCTGCAGCCCAGATGCTTGGGGCGGCAAAGACTCCCGATGAGATTATGGGCGAGGCCGATCACCTTCGTGGCAACGCCTTGATGCACCTGGGCATGTATGCCGAGGCCGCCGAGGCCTATGCCGCCGCCCTCAACGACGGCACCTACGGCAAGCGCGGCGCGCTGCTCACCAACCGCGGCAAGGCGCTCGCCGCCGTGGGCGACTACACGACGGCCGCCCAGGCGTTCTCAGCTGCTACGCAGGATGCTTCCTATGCCACGCCGTTCAAGGCCTATCTGGGCCTGGGCAATGCGCTGTTCCAGTCGGGCGACTATGCCAACGCGGGAACCGCCTTCCGTCAGGCTGCCATCGACGGCGCCAATCCGGCTCCTGCCGCCGCGCTCGGCGAGCTCGGTCGTTGCTTCATTAAGCTCGGCCGTCCGGCGGATGCCGTGGAGACTTATCGCACGGCTATCGACTTTGCCGGCCCCCGCGACGACACGCGTGCGCTCAACGCCGGCATGGGTCAGGCGCTTTCTGCCGCCGGCTGTCCCTCCGACGCACTCGACGCCTTTAATGCCGCTACTGCCGATGGCATCTACCAGCTCACCTCCGAGCAGGCCGATGAGCTTGCCCGCGTGCAGGATTCGCTTGCCGCGCTGTCTGCCCAGACGGCTATGGCCACGGCTCCGGCGCCCGCGATGGACGCTCCTGCCGTCGATCCGCTCGATCCTACGGGCGCGACCGGTCAGTTTATGCCTGATCCCTCGGACACCGGCTTCTTTACGCTGTCCGAGTCCGAGATGGTCCAGCAGGACCGTCAGGATCGCAAGCAGGCCAAGGTCCGTCGTCGCCATCGCCATACGGGTCTCAAAGTCTTCATCGTGCTGCTTCTGCTCATTTTGATCGCCGCGGGCGGTCTGGGCTTTGCCTACACGCGCGGCTTTGGCTTCCCGTCTCAGGAGTCTGTCGTTACCGATCTGTTCCAGGCTGCCGGCGACGGTGACGCCGCAAAGGCCGAGTCTTGCCTGGCCTCGAGCCTGTCCGAGGACGCTAAGTCGATGATCATCTCCTCGATTCCGCAGGGTGCCACCGTGTCCGTCGAGGGCATGGATCAGTCCATGACCGAGACGACCGCCAAGGTGAAGGCATCGCTGTCCAAGGGCGGCGTGCAGGAGTACACCGTCAAATTCGTGCGCTCCGACAACCATATCGGCTGGGCCGTTTCTTCGCTCGATATGGATTTCTTGGCTGCTGACAACCAGTAGTGACCTTATGGGATTTAGCTTTGCCCGGCGCTTCACCGCAAGTGAGGTGCCGGGCTTGCGCTAGTATGATGAGCTAGTAGTTTTCCAGCAATCATCCAACACATCAGGAGTTGCGTTGTTTTCTTTGATGGATATGTTCTTCGGTAGCTATGCGGGCGATCTTGCCATCGACCTCGGCACCGCAAATACGCTTGTCTCCGTGCGCGGCAAGGGCATCGTTATTCGCGAGCCCTCTGTTGTTGCCATCGACAAGAACGACGAGCGCATCCTGGCGGTCGGTATCGAGGCAAAGCGCATGCTCGGCCGTACGCCCGGCAACATCGTGGCCGTTCGTCCCCTGAAGGACGGCGTCATCGCCGACTTCGATGTTACCGAGGCCATGCTTCGCTACTTTATCGACAAGGCGTCCGAGAAGCGCTATCCGTGGACTCCGCGTCCGCGTGTTGTCGTCTGCGTTCCCTCCGGTGTCACGTCGGTCGAGAAGCGCGCTGTCTTTGAGGCCACGATCCAGGCCGGCGCCCGCCAGGCCTATCTGATCGAAGAGCCTATGGCAGCTGCTATCGGCGCCGACCTGCCCGTCGAGGAACCCACCGGCTCCATGGTCATCGACATCGGCGGCGGTACCACCGAGGTTGCCGTTATCGCTATGGGCGGCATCGTCGTTTCGCAGTCCATTCGTATTGCCGGTGACGAGTTCGATCAGGCCATCCTCACGCACGTTCGCGATGCCTACAACCTGGCCATCGGCGAGCGTACGGCAGAGGACATCAAGATCAAGGTCGGCTCCGCCGTGCCGCTCAAGGATGAGCTCGACGTCGAGGTCAACGGCCGCGACGTGATCACCGGTCTGCCCAAGACCGTGCGCATCGAGAGCGAGGAGATTCGTCGCGCGCTCAACAAGCCGCTCGACGAGATGGCCAAGGCCGTCAAGGACGCACTCGACGCTACGCCTCCCGATCTTGCCTCGGACCTTATGTACTACGGCATTTTGCTGACCGGTGGCGGCGCGCTGCTGCGCGGTCTCGACGTGCGCCTGCGCGATGAGACCGGCGTTTCGGTCAACGTCAGCCCCACGGCGCTCGATAACGTTGTTAACGGCTGTGCCCGCGTGCTCGAGGCCAATGCGTTTGATGGCGGCTTCGTCCAGACCAATGCTTAATTTCCAAAAGGTGGATTCCATTTGGCACGATCTTCGGGTTTCTCCACAAATCTGAATACCAAGCGACAATCAACGGGTATGCGCCCGTTGATTGTTTTCAGCCTGATTTCGGTGTTGCTGCTCACGTTTTATATTCGTGAGGGCGAGACGGGGCCGATTCATGCCGTTCGTTCGGGCGTGACGACGATTACCTCGCCGGTGCGTTTTCTGGGCTCGACTGTGGCGGCTCCCTTCAATGCGATCGGTAACGTGTTCTCTAACCTTACGGCGTCACAGGACACGCTTGACGAGCTTAAGAAGCAAAATGAGGAGCTGACCTCCAAGGTTGCCGAGCTCTCCGAGGCTCAAAAGACCGCCGAGCGACTGGAGGGTCTGGTCGGTCTGCAGTCGACCTACAACCTCAAGTCCACTGCAGCTCGTATCGTCGGCGCTTCGGGCGATGCCTGGACCTCGACCGTTACCATCGATAAAGGTTCTGCCGACGGGCTTACCATCAACATGCCTGTGACGAGTTCGGCTGGTGTTATCGGACAGATCATCGAAGTCTCGGCCAAGACGTCCACCGTGCGTCTGATCGGCGATGAGAACTCGGGCGTGTCCGCTATGGTGCAGGACACGCGCGCCCAGGGCATGCTGCAGGGTCAGGCTGACGGCACGCTGCGTCTTGAGTACGTGAGCGTCGACTCCGACGTTAAGGTTGGCGACATCATCGTGACCTCGGGCATTGGCGGTGTGTTCCCCAAGGGTCTACCGCTCGGCACCGTCTCGTCGGTTGAGAAATCGGCAAACGACGTGTACTACACCATTGTGGTACGCGCCCAGACGACGGCCGAGAACAACGAGGAAGTGCTGGTCATCACCTCGCTGACCGACGAACAGTCGGCCTCGGATGAGGACGTGAGCACCGCTAATAGCACGCCGCAGGGAACGTCGCGCGATGCTGCGACCAAGACGAAGGACGAGAGCTCGGATGACGGTTCCGATACGTCCGAGACGACCGATTCCGGCTCGAGCGAATAGGGGGCATGTCCATGGATCTACACGAGCAGGGGATGAGCTCCCGCACGTTTGTAATCGCCGCCATCGTGTGCGTGCTGCTGCAGGCAGGCCTGGCACCGCAGATCTCCATTGCGGGCGGTCGCGTCAACTTTATGATTATCCTGGTGTGCATAAGCGTGTTCTCGGGCGACCCGACCCGTGCCGTCGTGTGCGGTTTTTGCAGCGGCTTGTTCTATGACCTTTCCGCTGCCGTGCCGGTGGGCGTTATGTCGCTCCTGCTGACCGTGGGTTCTTTTGCCCTGGTGCATAGCGCCGCCGGTCAGACGGGCGGTACCCCGAGTGCGCGCGGCATCACTGTGGGTGCCTTCGCGCTCGTCATTAATGTGATCTACAGCATCATCTTGCTGTTTATGGGTTTGGAGACGAGCTTTGTCGTGGCGATCTTCGGCCATGCGCTGCCGTCTTCGATCCTGACGGGTTTGGTTGCCATTCCGTTTTTGATGTCCGGCGTCGTGCCGCAGTCCGGTTATGGATTCTCCGCACGTGGCGGACGCCAGACGGGCATGCGCTTTAAGCCCAAGACCCGTAAGCTCAAATAGGGGAGGCTCGTAGATGTCTTCCCAGATGACGGTTATTATCGCCGGTATCGTGCTGGTTGTGGCCATCGTGGTCGCACTGGTCATCATGCGTCGCGGCGATTCCCGTTTTACCTACGATACGCAGCATGGAACGGCCCCGCGCGCCACCGAGGGCGAGGGCAATACCGCGGCGACCGCCTTTAAGGGCCGCTTCTCCATCCTCACCACGGGTGTGGGCGCGATGTTCGCGGCGCTTGCCGTCAAGCTGTGGGGCATGCAGATGGTCTCGTCGGACTATTATGAAAAGCAGGCTAATAGTAATCAGACGCGCACCGTTACCACACCCGCTGTGCGCGGCCGCATCCTCGACCGCAATGGCGTGGCACTTGTCCAGAACCGTCCCTCACTTGCTGTCGTGGCCTACCGCGACCTTGCCGAGGATGAGGTTCTGGTTCGCCATCTTGCCAACGTGCTCGGTATGCCCTACGTGGCGGTTCTGCGCAATATTCAGGACAATTCCGAGGGCGCCCAGAGCCTGCATACCATCGCGACGGACGTCCGTCGCTCCACGGTTGCCTATATCAAGGAGCACGCCGGCGAGTTCCCGGGCGTCAAGATTGCCGAGCGTACCGAGCGCCAGTACCCGTACGGCGAGACGGCCTGTCACATTTTGGGCTATACCGGCACCATTACCTCCGAGCAGCTTGAGGCCCAGAATAAGAAAACCTCTGGCGACGATGATGCTTCTGCTGGCCGGATTACGTACCAGTCGGGCGATATCGTGGGCCAGGCGGGTGTTGAGAGCTACTACGAAAACCTGCTGCAGGGTATTCGTGGCGAGCAGACCGTCAAGGTCGATGCCTCGGGCAATGTGACCGGTCAGGCCGGCGCCGTGCCCGCCAAGGCCGGCTCCGACATTAAGCTCACGCTCGACCTCAAGATCCAACAGGCCTGTGAGACGGCGCTGGCGAGCGCCATCGAGCTTGCCAAGACCACTGGCTACAGCAATGCCGGCAACGGCGCTGTGGTGTGTCTCGATCCCAACAACGGCGAGATCCTGGGCATGGCGAGCGAGCCCAAGTTCGATCCGTCCGTCTTTATCGGCGGCGTCTCAAATGACGTGTGGACCGAGCTCAATGATGACAAGGGTTCGCACCCGCTGCTCAACCGCGCCATTAGCGGACAGTACATGTCGGCCTCGACCATCAAGCCGCTCTCGGCACTGGCCGGTCTTGAGTTTGGAACCTACACTTCAACGCAGACAACCAACTGCACGGGCTATTGGACGGGCTTGGGCAAGGCTTGGGGCAAGCGCTGCTGGCTGACGTCTGGACACGGCACCATGACGCTGCAGTCGGGTATTGCCAACTCGTGCGACCCCGTCTTCTACGATATGGGCAAGGCGTTCTTTTATGACGAGCAACATTCCGAGGGCCTGCAGGAGGTCTTTCGTCGCTGGGGCCTAGGCAAGACCTGCGGTATCGATTTGCCGAGTGAGGGCGCGGGCCGTATTCCCGATGCCGAGTGGAAAGAGTCGTACTTTACCGACGCCTCTGCCGAGGACCGCAAGTGGAATGCCGGCGATATGACCAACATTGCCATCGGCCAGGGCGACATTTTGGTGACGCCTCTGCAGATGGCATGCGCCTACATGGGCCTTGCCAACGGCGGTAAGCAGTACGTGCCTCACGTGTTTTTGTCTGCCGTGTCGCGCGATGGCGACGGCGATGCCTATAAGTACAACGGCAAAGGCAAGAAGAAGCGCTTGGAGGCCAAGATCAACAGCGATTCGGATTTGGCTCTTGTTCGCAACGGCATGCACGACGTGATTTACACGGCATCGACGTCCCTGGCGGCTCACTTTGGCACCCTGACGCCGCAGGTATACGGCAAGTCGGGCACGGGCGAGAAAAGCGGCGAGGACGAATACGCGTGGTTCTGCGCCTATGCGCCGGCCGATGATCCCAAGTATGTCATCGCTACTGTCCTGGAGCAGGGCGGCGGTGGCTCAGATACCGCGATGCATGTCGTGCGCGACGTGCTCGGCGCGATTTATGACGAGCCCGATACCTCTTCGGCCTCGGGCGATTCTTCGGTTCGATAGGAGGTTGCGATGGATTTTTCTCCGGCGGATCTGTTCCGTTCAACCAAGACCGGCTCTCGCAGCAGCCTGGACCGCGTCAACAAGCAACTTTCGGCCTCGCGCGGTACGTTTCGCCAAAAGGTGCATATCGGTGTGCTGCTGGCTACCGTCGCGCTCGTTGCCTATGGCGCCATCATTATTTGGTCGGCGTCACAGTTTAAGGCCGACGCCTCATTCTCGCGCCACCTGCTGGGCATTGGCATTGGCGCGGTGCTTGCGGTGCTCGTCTGGCGTACCGATCTGCGCGGCATCTCTAACTTCTCGACGGCGCTGCTCGTCATTGACCTTATTGTGATTTTCTCGCCCAAGATTCCGGGCCTGTCCTATACGGGCGGTCTGGGCATGACGGGCTGGATCAAGATTCCCGGTATCGGCTTGACATTCCAGCCGGTTGAGCTTGCCAAGCTCATCACCATCTTCTTTATCGCCACGCTTGGCTCGCAGTATAACGGCCGCATCGATACCGTTCGCGACTACGTCAAGCTCTGCGGCATGCTGTCCATTCCGTTTTTGGCCGTCGTCGCCATGGGCGACCTGGGCTCGGGCCTGGTCGTGCTGGTCTCGGGCGCCATCGTCATCTGCATGAGCGGTGCACGCCGCGAATGGGTGCTGTCGACCCTGGCCCTGCTCGTGGGCCTGGTGGCCCTCGTCCTGGCGCTCGATTCGGTCTTTGATTCGTTGCTCGGCCACGATGTGCTCATCAAGCAGTATCAGATGAACCGCCTGACGGTCTTTATCGACCCCGATAATGCCGATTCGGACGATGCCTACAACCTGCAGCAGTCGCTTATCGCCGTTGGCTCGGGTGGCTTCTTTGGTAAGGGTTTGGGCCATGCGACGCAGTCGGCCGGCGGCTTTCTGCCTGAGTTCCACACCGACTTCGTCTTCGCCTTCCTGTCCGAGACCTTTGGCTTTTGCGGTTCCTTTTTGCTCCTATGCCTCTACGTGCTGCTGATCTTTTCGACGATTCGCGTCGCCTTTAAGTGTGAGTCGCTGTTCTTGCGCCTATCGTGTGTGGGCATCGTTGGCATGTGGGCGTTCCAGACCTTCGAAAACATCGGCATGTGCATCGGCATGATGCCGATTACCGGTATTCCGCTACCGTTTATTAGCTTCGGTTCGTCTTCGATGATGATTCAGCTGCTGACGGTGGGTATCGTACAATCCATATGGCGGCATCGTTCGGGCGCCGCGTAACCGCTGGAGGGGTTTGCTATGAAAATTCCCGTAGATAAGCTGACCCGCGCTTTTAAGATGGGCGCGTCCGTTAAGAAGGATTCCGATACGCCGGTGCGCGTCTCGGTCTATCTGGATTCGTCCGCCTCGCGCTTTCTTGCTGAGACGGTGCGTGACGCCTTTGTGCCGCAGACGACCTCGGGCATTGTGCGCGTCGAGCGTCTGGGGGAGGAGCGAATTGCTCCAAAGACCGATACCGATGTGGTACTGGTGCTCTCGTGTGGTTCCGACCGCCTGGAGAGTGCCGTGCAGGAGCTCGTGATCGCCGGCGCGCCCGTGTGCGTGCTTGCCGAGTCTGCTGTGGAGGTGCCGTTTATCGAGGAGTCCACGCCCATGCTCGGCGTGGTGGCGGCAACCGATAAGACGTATCTGCTCGAGACGCTTGCCCGCTGGATTCTCGATCGCACCGACAAGGAAACGGCTTTTGCGGCGAACTTTGCCTTTATGCGCATCGCGGCAGCTAATCGTATCATCACCTCGTGCGCGCTCACCAATATGGCGACCGGTGCGCTGGTGTTTTTGCCGGGCGCCGATTATCCCGTTATGGCGCTGGCGCAGGTGGGCATGCTCTTTGAGCTCGCTGCCGTCTTTGGACGCGGCATTAAGCCTGAGCGCGGCTACGAGGTCGCGGGCGTGCTTGCCGGCGGTCTTGTGATCCGCGCGGTCACCCGCGCGCTCGTCAAGCAGACGCCGCATATTGGGTTTGCCGTTAAGGCGCTCACTGCTGCCGCGGGCACCTATGGCATGGGCCGTGCGCTTGTTTCGCTCTACGAGCGCGATGTCGACTACAGCCGTGCCAACGAGGTGGTCACTGCCACGTTCTCCCGCGTTCGCGATCTGGTGACCACGGTCGCGGGCGCTACCCGTCCTATGGCGTCCTACCAAGACGCATCCGATCTCGCTGCTTAGGGGTTTTCTGTTGCGCGTTCCGTATCAAGACTGCTTTCATTTAATTGAGCCGCTGCTCGCCAAGGTCGAAAAGCCGAGCCGCTATATCGATCACGAGTGGGGCACGCTTTCCAAGGCCGATGCCGACTACCGTTGCTGCCTGATCTACCCGGATGTGTACGAGGTTGGTTTGCCCAACCAGGGCATCGCCATCCTCTACAACATCCTTAACCAGGCCGAGGGCATCTCCTGCGAGCGTGGCTATGTGCCGTGGCCCGATATGGGTGACGCCATGCGCGAGGCGGGCATTCCGCTGCTGTCGCTCGAAGGTGCTGCCCCCGTTGCTTCGTTTGATATCGTCGGTCTGCATGTGCCGCACGAGATGGCGGTGACGAACTTCCTCGAGGCACTCGATCTCGCTGGCATTCCGCTGTTAGCGGCCGACCGAGGTGAAGACGACCCCATCATCATCGCCGGCGGCCCCTCGGTGTACAACCCCGAGCCGTACGCGGCCTTCTTCGATGCCATCCTCATCGGCGAGGGCGAGGAATCGCTGCTCGAGACCTGCCAGCTGCATCGGCGCCTGCGCGACGAAGGAGTCCCGCGCGCGCAGATTGTTGAGCAGCTTGCATCCATTGCCGGCAACTACGTGCCGTCGCTCTATGAGGTTCGTCACGACGAGCCCTGCTCGCCGCACGGCTACACCGTGCCGCGCGAGGGCAAGGATGCGCCGACCGTGGTCTACAAACGCGTCGTCGAGGATTTCGGCGCCACGAATCCGCTGTCGCAGTCGTGCGTGCCCTATGCGCAGCTGGTTCACGACCGCCTGTCTATCGAGATTCTGCGCGGCTGCGCTCGCGGCTGTCGTTTTTGCCAGGCCGGCATGACGTATCGCCCGGTGCGTGAGCGTTCGGCCGACCAGATCGTCTCGTCGGTGATTCAGGGTCTGGAAAAGACCGGCTATGACGAGGTGTCGCTGACCTCGCTCTCCACGACCGACCACTCCTGCATTCGTGACGTGCTTGACAGGCTCAACCGTCGCCTGGAAGATACGGGTATTCGCGTGTCTATTCCGTCGCAGCGCTTGGATTCGTTTGGCGTGGATATGGCCGAGTCGGTCGCCGGCGAAAAGAAGGGCGGCCTGACGTTCGCGCCCGAGGCCGGCAGCCAGCGCATGCGCGACATCATTAACAAGAACGTGACCGAGGAGGACCTGGACCGTGCGGCCAAGGCGGCCTTCGAGGCCGGCTGGAACCGCATGAAGCTCTACTTTATGATGGGCCTTCCCGGCGAGCGCGACGAGGACATCGTGGCCATCGCCAATCTGGCCGATCACGTGCTGGAGCTCGGTCGTTCCGTGGTGCCCAAGGCTCGTCGCGGCTCGATCTCGGTGTCGATCTCGGTTTCGGTCTTTATCCCCAAGGCTGCCACGCCGTTCCAGTGGTGCCCGCAGCTCGACTACGACGACGTCAAGCGTCGCCAGAAGCTGCTCATCACGAGCGTTCGCAACCGTGCCGTCCGCGTTCATTACCACGATGCCGAGACCTCGCTCATCGAGGCCGCGCTGTCCCGCGCCGGTCGTGACATGACGCCCGTCATCATCGACGCTTGGCGCTCGGGCTCTCGCTTTGACGCCTGGGTAGAGCATTTCTCGCTCGATAACTGGAAGGAGGCTGCTGCCAAAAACGGCATCGACCTCAATGAGCTCGTGCACCTGCCCTACGAGTTGGACTGGCGCCTGCCGTGGGAGCATGTGAGGCCCGGCTGCACGCGTGGCTTCCTCGAGCGCGAGTACCGTCGCTCGCTCGAGGGTGTCACGACTCCCGACTGCACCCGCACGTCGTGCACCGGCTGCGGAATCTGCCCCACGCTCCACGTCAAGAATGTATTGATGGGTGATCGCGCATGAGTGAGCGCCTGACCGACAACCCCACGCTCTTTAGGCTTCGTGTTCGCTATGGCAAGCGCGATCGCCTTAAGTACCTGGGCCATCTCGAAGTAATCCATACCATTGAGCGCATCGTGCGCCGTGCGGGACTTCCCTATGCCGTCACGCAGGGCTTCTCTCCGCACATGCGCGTGGGCTTCTCTTCGGCGCTACCGGTGGGTACGTCGTCGACCTGCGAGTGGTATGACCTGTTTATGACCGAGTTCGTGGCGCTCGACGAGGCGTTTGGGCGCCTGGCTGCGGCGTCACCGGCCGATCTGGCGCCCATCGAGGCGGCGTATATCGACGTGCGCACGCCGGCGTTGACGGCGCAGCTCACGCGTCTGTCGTATCGCATCGACCTGCACTTGGATCCCGAGGCGCCCGTAAGCGCCGACGAGGTGCGTCGTGCGATCGACACGCTGCGCGCCGACCATGGCATCGACTACGCGCGCGGCAAAAAGAGCAAGCGCTTGGATTTGGATCACACGCTCGTGGGCTATGAGCTCACGGCTGGGGAGCGTCCGGACCATCTGGTGCTCATGCTCGACACCCATGCCGACAACGAGGGCTCCATGCGTCCGGAAATTTTGCTTTCCGCTGCTGATGTTTTGTTGCAGGGCTTGACCCCGGGCGTGGATGCACCTATTGTTTCCACCGGTATGCAAGACCTCGTGACCATCTGCTCCTACGATGTCGAGCGTCAGAATCAAGCATGCGAGGACGACGAGGGCCGACTCGTCAGCCCCATACCTGTGCGAACTTGTGGATTTGCTCCACATACTCGTTGACGGGGGTATTTTCGCCTGCTACTATATTCGGCTGTTGCACTAACTGATGCATGAAGGGCAAGTAAACATGTACGCAATCGTTAACACGGGCGGCAAGCAGTACAAGGTCGCCACCGACGATGTCATCACCGTCGAGAAGATCGAGGGCAATGAGGGCGACAAGGTCACCCTGCCGGTCATCTTCCTCAACGATGGTAAGAAGATCGTCACCGATCCCGACAAGCTGGCCAAGGCCAAGGTTACCGCTCAGATCGTTGAGCAGTTCAAGGGCGAGAAGCAGCTGGTCTTCAAGTTCCACAAGCGTAAGCGCTATCGTCGTCTGAAGGGTCACCGTCAGCAGCTCACCAAGCTGAAGATCGTGAAGGTCCAGGCTACGTCCCGCGCCAAGAAGGCTGTCAAGGCAGAGGCCGAGGCTGTTGCCGAGGCTCCCGTCGCCGAGTAGATTACACTCGTAACGAAAGAGTAGGTATACACAATGGCACACAAAAAAGGACTCGGTTCCTCCCGTAATGGCCGTGACTCCCGCGGTCAGCGCCTTGGCACGAAGCGCTATGCCGGCCAGACGGTAACCACGGGCACGATTCTCGTCCGTCAGCACGGCACTCACATCCACCCGGGTGAGAACGTTGGCCGTGGCAAGGACGATACGCTGTTCGCGCTGGTCGACGGTACCGTTGAGTTCCACAAGGGTATCAAGCACAGGGTCAGCGTACGCCCGCTCGCGAACGCGTAATTCACCCTTCATAGAGCACATATGTGGGAGGCACTTGAGTTTTAGGATTCAAGGGTCTCCCTCTTTTTGTAGGAGGCGATTCTGTTGTCACAGTTCACCGATATCAGCCGCATTAACGTGTGCGGCGGCGACGGCGGAGCCGGATGCATGTCGTTTAGGCGCGAGGCATTTGTCCCCAAGGGCGGCCCCGATGGCGGCGACGGCGGTCGTGGCGGCAATGTCGTCATCCAGGCTGATGCTCAGCTGTCTTCGCTGATCGATTACCGCTTTAAGCATCACTTCCGCGCCGAACGCGGCACGCACGGGCAGGGTGCCCGTCGTAACGGCAAGAGCGGCGAGGACCTGATCCTGAAGGTTCCCATGGGCACCGTGGTGCGCGAGCTCGACCCCGAGACGCAGACCCCGATGTTCGAGATTGCTGACCTGGTGCACGATGGCGAGCGCGTTGTCGTGGCGCCCGGCGGTGCCGGTGGCCTGGGCAACACGCACTTTGTGACGTCGGTGCGCCGCGCGCCCGCGTTCGCTCAGCTGGGCGAACCGGCCGAGGAGCACTGGATTGAGCTTGAGATGAAGCTTATGGCCGATGCCGCGCTCGTGGGCTTTCCCTCGGTGGGTAAGTCCTCGCTCATTGCGCGCATGAGTGCCGCCCGTCCCAAGATCGCTGACTATCCGTTTACCACACTCGTGCCCAATCTGGGCATGGTGCGTGCCGGCGAGTATTCTTACGTTGTTGCCGATGTCCCCGGTCTCATCGAGGGTGCGAGCGAGGGCAAGGGCCTGGGTCACCAGTTCCTGCGCCACATTGAGCGTACGGCCCTGATTATGCATGTCGTCGACATGACGGGCGGTTTTGAGGTTCGCGATCCGGTTGAGGATTACCACATCATCAACCGCGAGCTCGAGCAGTATGGCGCCGAGCTTTCGGAGCGTCCGCAGGTCGTTGTCGCCAACAAGTGCGATGCGCCGGGCACGGCCGACAAGATTGCCGACCTTAAGCGCGCCGCGCTCGACGATGGACATATGTTCTTTGCCGTGTCCGCCGTGACGGGCGCCGGCCTCAACACGCTGATGCTTGCCGTGGGCGAGCAGGTGGCTAAGCTGCGCGCCGAGCTGGCGGTCTCCGATGAGCTTGTCGATCTTCGCGACGAGGAGTGGGAGCGCCGCCGTCTGCAGCGCGAGAAGCGTTTCCGCATTGTCCAGGAAGAGCCCGGTGCCTTCCGTGTGGTCGGTCGTGCCATCGAGCGCATGGTCATCCAGACCGACTGGGAAAACGAGGAAGCCGTCATCTACCTGCAGCACAAGTTTGCGCGTATGGGTGTTGACGACGCGCTCGAGAAGGCCGGTTGCCATGCGGGCGACGAGGTCCGCATTTGCCAGCGCGCCTTTGACTTTGAGGGCGCTGAGGACTTCTCGGAGTACGAGGAGCTCGAGGACGCTGGCGAGGACGTTGCCGTTGAGGCCATTGACGTGGCCGACGCTGCGGATGAGGGCGTCGAGGTTGTCGATGCGGCGGATGCCGCGGACAATGCCGAGACCTCGGAGGGCGAGTAAGCCATGTCGCTGCGCGGTGGAATCGGTTTGCCCGAGCTGCCCATAAAAGAGGGCAAAGAGTTTCGGCTTGGCATTATGGGCGGCACATTCGACCCGATTCATTACGGGCACCTGGTGACTGCCGAGCAGGCGCGCGAGTCGCTCGACTTGGACGCTGTGCTCTTTATGCCGGCGGGCTCTCCTGCCTTTAAGCTTGACAAGCCGGTGACGCCTGCCGAGGACCGTTATGCCATGACGGTCCTCGCCACCGCCGCGAACCCTGCCTTTTTGGCGAGCCGGTTCGAGATTGACCGTCCGGGCGTAACCTATACGGCCGATACGCTTCATGCCCTTCGCGACTTTTACCCGCCGCAGGTAAAGCTCTACTTTATTACGGGCGCCGACGCGATTATCGATATTGTGACCTGGCATGATGCCGAGCGAATCGCTGAGCTTGCTACCTTTATTGCGGCGACGCGACCGGGTTTTGATATCGATACGGCGCGTGCCCGAATCAAAGAGTCGGGGCTGCCGTTCGATGTGCGCTATATTCAGATTCCGGCGCTGGCGATCAGCTCGACGAACATTCGTAAGCGAGTTGCCCGCGGCATGAGCGTGCGCTATCTTACGAGCGAGTCTGTGCTCGGCTACATTCGCAAGCGCAGTTTGTATGTCGATCTGGGTCAAGAAGATTTTGAGTGATGGGGGCTACGTTGTCGGTAGAGGATCAGTTTGAGGGCGATGAGCGCGCGCTGCTCAAGCGCATTCAAGAGCTGCTTGATGTTCGCATGAAAGATAAGCGCAAGCGCTATGTGCATTCGCTGGGTGTTGCCGAGACCGCACTTCATCTGGCCGAGGTCTACGGCGTTGACCGCTTTGATGCCGCTGCCGCCGGCTTAATTCACGACTGGGACAAGGTGCTTTCCGATGACGAGCTCGTGGCCCGCGCGCTTCACTATGGCATCAAGGTTGCCGGCTCTCCTTCCGCCGCGACGCCGCTTTTGCATGGCCCTGTTGCCGCCTATGAGCTTCCGCAACTTTTCCCCGAGCTGTCGCCGGCCGTTTTCCAGGCTGTCGACCGTCACACCGTGGGTGCCTGCGACATGACGCCGCTCGATATGGTGGTCTTTGTGGCCGATGCCATCGAGCCCAACCGCCACGGCGACTATGCCCATGCGCTGCGCAAGATGGTGGGGAAGTCCTCGCTCGACGACTTGTTCTTCTCCTGTTTTGCGCAGGGTCTGGTCTATGTGATCCAGTCCGGGCGCTATCTTTATCCCACGGCTATTACGATTTACAACCATTACGCCCAGTTGCGCTAGCTCGGGTGTGTCCAGAAAGAGGTATTCCATGGCCGACGAGACCATGACTGACGAGCAGATTCTTGAAGGTGTGGAGCACAAGAGCTTCGCCGCCACGTCCGACCGTACCGCCGCCTCGCTGTCCGCGAGCGGTGTCGCCGCCGAGGATGTCGCCCGCGCCGCCGCGCAGGCCGCCTACGACAAGAAGGGCGAGGACGTGCAGGTGCTCGACCTGACCGAGCTTTCCGATGTGTGCGACTACTTTGTGATTGCCACCGGTACCAACAACCGCCAGGTCGATTCGATCGTCGATGAGATCGAGGAGAAGGTCGCCGAGGCTTGCGGCGAGCATCCGTTCTCCATCGAGGGCCGCGAGCAGAAGACCTGGATGCTCATGGACTACGGCTCGGTCGTCGTCCATGTCTTTACTCCCGAGGCGCGCGAATTCTACCGCCTAGAAAAGCTCTGGGGTGACGCCCCCCAGCTTCCCCTCGACCTCCTCTAGCAGCTCATTTGATACGGGGCTTTTTAGCTAGCCTCGCGCATTTCGCCGGGCGGTTGCGGTTTTCCGTACCTGCCCGGCTTTCTTTTTGCCCAAAGGCGATTAATCGTTGAAGCGGGATTGGCGGCCGAAGGATAGGGCGGTGTCGCCGAATTTGTCTCGGACGGCGTCGATCGCGACGGAGAGCTCGCGGCGTTCGCTGGATTGGGCTCCGCGGTCGTCGACTTCGCAGAACAAGTCGGTCTGGATGCCGCCCTGATGGTCAAAGTCGCTCATGCCGATGCCTGCTAAGCGAACATGCATGCCTTCTTGCCAGATGTTGTCGAGCAGTTCGAGCGCAACCGCCACAAAGATATTCTCGTCGTCGGTGGGGTGGGGAAGTCGGCGCTGTGCCGTGCGTCCGCTACCGTACGAATACTTGAGCTTGAGCGTCACCGTGGCGCCCGTTAGTCCCTGACGGCGCAGGCGGCGTCCCACTGACTCGCCCAACAGCGCAATCGCCGCTTCGATGTCCCCACGCTCAGTTAAATCTTTTGCAAAGGTGCGTTCATTGCTCACCGACTTGACCTCGCGCTCTTCATCGAGACTCGTGACTTCGGATATTTCGAGTCCCAGCGCACGCTGGCGCATGCGTTCGCCGTTGACGCCAAAAATAGAGGCCAAGGTGGATTCCGGTGCACGTGATAGCTCGCCGAGGGTGTAGATGCGCATGCGGCGCAGTCGCTCCTCGGCCGAGCGCCCGATGCCGCTCATGGCAGATACCGGCAGCGCGGCCAAAAAGCGCTGCTCGGTTCCGGGGCGCACGATGGTCAACCCAAACGGCTTATCCCGCTCGCTTGCGATCTTTGCGACCGTCTTGTTGCAGCCCACACCAATGGAGCACGTCAATCCCAGCGCTGTCACGCGGTCGCTTATACGCCGCGCAACCAGCAGCGGGTCTTCGGGCGCAAAACGACCCGGTGTGATATCGATAAAGGCTTCGTCGATGGATACGCGCTCAACGCGCGGCGTCTCTTCGGCAAGAATCGCCATGACCTGCGCGCTCACCTCGCGGTAGCGATCAAAGTGCCCATGCGTCCAAATGGCCTGCGGACAGAGGCGCCGTGCCTCGGCCGAGGGCATGGCGGAGTGCACGCCAAAGCGACGCGCCTCGTATGAGCAGGTGGACACAACGCCGCGGGAATCGGCATCGCCACCCACGATGAGTGGCTTGCCGCGCCACTCGGGATGGTCGAGCATTTCCACGCTCGCAAAAAACGCATCGAGATCCATGAGGCCCACCGCCGGCCCCGTCCAGGGCGGCGGCGTGACGCCCGCAGCATCTTCATAACCGTATGTATGTTCGCGTCTTTTCATGGCATGAGTATACCGCGCAGCTCATGTGGGGTGCGTGGATGTGCTTGCAAATCGCGAATTCTTGTCTAAGATATGGATTTGCCTTCGACTACACCGAAGAAGTTGGTCTCACGGACTTCACCTGCCCGCGTCGATGGCGTATTATGTTCAACTGTTTGTTTGTAGTTGCAGCCTAAAGCTGCTTGGTTGGAGGAGTTTCCTTTGGCAGTCAAGATTCGCCTTGCTCGTCACGGCGCTAAGAAGCGTCCGTACTACCGTGTCGTCGTCGCCGATTCCCGCGCCCCGCGTGACGGTCGTATCATCGAGGAGGTTGGCCGCTACAACCCGATGACCGCCCCCAAGACCATCAACCTCGACCTCGAGAAGATCGCCGACTGGCAGTCCAAGGGCGCTCAGCTCACCGACGCCGTCGCCGCTCTGGTCAAGGCCGCCAACGAGGGCGAGAAGACCGAGACCGTCGTCAAGAAGTCCAAGAAGCAGCTCGCCAAAGAGGCCGAGGCCGCTAAGGCTGCCGCTGAGGCCGCTGAGGGCGCCGAGGAGTAAATCGTGCCTGAGGTTGACGCTGCACAGCTCGAGGGTGAGGCAATGCTCTCAGATCGCATCGCCGATCTCGTCGAATATCTCGTTGTTCAGATCGTCGACGACCCGGATTCCGTGAGCCTTGAGGTCATTGATGGTGATGACGCCTCTACGATTGAGGTTTCTGTCGCCGAGGATGACGTCGCTAAGGTCATCGGCCGTCGTGGCCGTACCATCAAGGCCATTCGCACGCTCGCCCGTGCACTGGCCGCTCGCCTCGACACTGCTGTCGAGGTAGAGGTTCTGGGCTAGGACCTTGAGGTCCCAGTACAAAAACATCGCCCGTGTGGTCAAGCCGCACGGAAGGAAGGGGGAGGTCCTCGCGCAGCCGCTGCGGGGGCTTCCTTCTGTATTAGAGCCGGGTATGCGCGTCGCCCTGACGCCGCCGGCGCTCAAGCGCGACCGCTTTTGCACGGTCGTGTCCGTCACCGATACGGGCGATGGCGATCTGGTCTCGTTTGAGGGCATTGACGACTTGACGGCCGCCGAGGGCATCACGGGATGCTATGTGCTGGCAAATCGTGACGACTTTGAGCTCGATTCGCTCGACGCCGCCTATACCGACCTGATGGGTCGCGAGGTGGTCGACGAGCGCTTCGGTTCGCTCGGCACGATTGTCGAGATCATGTCGACGCCTGCCAACGATGTTTGGGTTGTCGAAGGCGATCGGTACGGCGAGGTACTGATTCCCGTGATCGAGCAGGTCGTGCTCGATCTTCCCGATGCAGGAACAATTTCCGTCCACGTGATGGATGGCTTGATCGATATGGACAAGTAGGGAGGACAACATGCTGATTGAGACCCTTTCGGTCTTTCCCGAGATGTTTGAGCCCGTCATGTCCACATCGATTTTGGGCCGCGCCCGCAAGGCCGGCCTTTTTGATTTTAAGGCGTATAACCTGCGCGACTGGACGCACGACCGCCATCGTACCGTCGATGACGAGCCGTACGGCGGCGGGCAGGGCATGCTCATGAAGGTCGAGCCTATCGCCGAGGCCATCGAGGCCATTAGCGCGGAGGGCCCCAAGCCGACGGTGGTGTTCTTCACCCCGTGCGGCGAGCCTTTTACGCAGCATGTGGCCGAGCGCCTGCTCAAAAGCGAGCGCTTGCTGTTTGTGTGCAGCCGTTACGAGGGTGTCGACGAGCGTGCCTATGCGTATGCCGACGAGCGCCTGTCGATCGGCGATTACGTGCTCACGGGCGGCGAGCTTCCCGCTATGGTCGTTGCCGATGCTGTCGTACGCCTGATTCCCGGCGCCCTTGGTGACGAGATGAGCAACGTCGACGAGTCGTTCTCGACCGCCGAGGACGGAGGCCTGCTCGAGTATGCGCAGTACACTCGCCCTGCTGAATTCAACGGCGAGGGCGTGCCGCCGGTGCTCGTGAGCGGTGACCATGCCAAGGTCGATGCCTGGCGCCGTAAGAATGCCATCGAGCGCACCTGCCGCTGGCGTCCCGACCTGATCGAGACGGCACGGCTTACGCCCCAGGAGCGCGCATACGCGCAGGAGATTCTGGACGCTTCGTATTCGCAGAGCGAGGAGTGAGAATGGTTCCATCGCAGCATTCCGCGTTGAGGGGCGCTTTTGAGTGGGTCGCGGTCATCGCGATCGCGCTCGTGGCCACCTTCCTGATCCGCACCTTTGTGGTCGAGCCCTTTGTGGTACCCACCGGCTCCATGGAGGACACGATCGAGATTGGCGACCAGATCCTGGCACAAAAGGTGAGCCTCGAGCTCGGTCAGCCCGTCAAACAGGGCGATATCGTGGTGTTCCACAACCCCGATGCCACTTCCGAGCATGATGTTCTTGTCAAGCGTGTTATTGCCACGGCCGGCCAGACGGTCGACCTGCAGGACGGCAAGGTCGTCGTCGACGGCCAGGCGCTCGATGAGGACTATACGACCGGCATGAGTTGGCCGCTTTCGGTCCAAGCGCCTGGCGCCCAGGTGAGTTATCCCTACACCGTTCCCGACGGGTGCGTGTGGGTGATGGGCGACAACCGCGAAAACTCTGCCGACTCGCGCTACTTTGGTCCCGTCGATCGCTCTGATTTGATCGCTGTGGCGCTTGTGCGCTACTGGCCGCTCAACCGCATCGGCGCTATCGACTAAAAACCGCTATAGTACAGTACCTAACCGTGTAATCGTTTCGACGAGGGGATATTAGAGGCATGAACGCTTCATCGCTTTCCTTCCAAGACATCATCCTGCGCCTCCAGCAGTACTGGGGCGAGCAGGGCTGCGTCATTATGCAGCCCTATGACTCCGAGGTCGGTGCCGGTACCTTCCATACCGCGACCACGCTGCGCTCGCTCGGTCCCGCCGAATGGCGCACCTGCTATGCGCAGCCCTGCCGCCGTCCCGCCGACGGCCGCTACGGCGAGAACCCTAACCGCATGCAGCACTACTATCAGTTCCAGGTGCTCATTAAGCCCTCTCCGGTTAATGCTCAGGAGCTTTACCTGGGGTCTCTTGCTGCCATTGGCCTGGACCCCAACGACCATGACGTCCGTTTTGTCGAGGACGACTGGGAGAGCCCGACGCTGGGCGCCTGGGGCCTTGGCTGGGAGGTCTGGCTCAACGGCATGGAGGTCACGCAGTTTACGTACTTCCAGCAGGTGGGCGGTATCGAGGTCGACCCCGTGCCCGTCGAGATCACCTATGGCCTGGAGCGTATCGCCATGTACGCTCAGGGCGTCAACTCGGTCTACGATCTGGTGTGGAGCTATCTGCCCGACGGCACGCCCATGACCTACGGCGACGTGTTCCTCGAGAACGAGCGCGAGTTCAGTGCCTATAACTTTGAGGTCGCCAACGTCGAGATGATGCGTCAGAAGTTTGACGACTACGAGGCCGAGTGCCATTCCTGCCTGGAGCGCAAGCTGCCGTTGCCGGCGTACGACTGTGTCATGAAGTGCAGCCACGCCTTCAACCTGCTCGATGCCCGCGGCGCCCTATCCGCGGTCGAGCGTGCCAACTACATCCTGCGCGTCCGCGCCGTCGCCAAGGCGTGCTGCGAGGCCTACATGGCCGAGGTCGCCGGAGTGAACGAGAATGCCGACCAGGAAGGCGAGGTGGCGTAAGCCATGGCAGACGCTAAGGATTTCCTGTTTGAGATCGGTACGGAGGAAATGCCCTCTGCACCGCTGAACAATGCCGTCAAGCAGCTTGGTACCATGATCGCCAAGGGTCTCGACGAGGCCGGTCTGGCCCACGGCGAGGTCCGCGTGATCTCGAGCCCGCGTCGCCTGGCTGCGCTCGTTGCCGACGTTGCCACCGCGACCGATGAGGTTCACGAGGTCAAGCGTGGTCCCGCGGCCAACATTGCCTTCGACGCGGACGGTAACACCACCAAGGCCGCCCAGGGCTTCGCCCGTAAGTTCGGTGTGGCTGCCGAGGATCTGGTCCGTCGCGAGGACACCGACGGTCGTGAGTACGTCTTTGCCGAGAAGAACATTCCTTCCGCTCCGGCTACTCCGATCCTGACGGCCCTGTGCGAGAAGACCATCGCCGGCCTGCAGTGGCCCAACTACCGCTCCCAGCGCTGGGGCCACGAGCACGCGACGTTCGTGCGTCCGGTCCGCTGGATCTGCTGCCTTTTGGGCGAGGACGTCGTGCCCGTCACCTTTGCTGACGTGACGAGCGGCAACACCACGCGCGGTCATCGCGTCTTGGGCGCCGGCGACCATGTTGTCGCCAGCCCCGCCGTCTACGAGCAGGTGCTCGAGGACGCCGGCGTGCTTTCTGCCGAGCGTCGTCGTGAGGCCATCCTTGCCGGCATCGCCGAGGTCGAGGCTGTTCGCCCCGGCTGCCATGTTGATACGCCCAAGAAGGTCTTTGAGGAGGTCATCAACCTCTGCGAGTGGCCGACGGTGCTCGTCGGTACCTTCGACGAGGAGTTCCTCAAGGTCCCGCACGAGATTATCTGCGAGTCCATGCTCACCAACCAGCGCTACTTCCCGATCTATGACGGCGAGGGCAAGCTGACGCGTGAGTTCGTGGTCGTCTCCAACAGCAAGCCCGAGAACGCCGAGCGAGTGATCGACGGTAACGAGCGCGTCGTGCGCGCCCGTCTGGACGACGCTAAGTTCTTCTACGAGGAGGACCTGAAGATCTCCCTCGACGAGTTCCGCGAGCGTCTGGCCAAGGTCGCCTTCCAGGAGAAGCTCGGCAGCGTGCTCGCCAAGTCCGAGCGTGTTGAGCAGCTCGCGCTCGCCATCGCCCGCGAAGCCCATCTGGGCGCCCACCTGGCCGCCGACGCCGCTCGCGCCGCTCACCTGTGCAAGGCCGACCTGGTGTCCAACGCCGTCGTCGAGTTCACGAGCCAACAGGGCGTGATGGGTGGTTACTACGCGACCGCGATGGGGGAGAACGACGAAGTCGCCCACGCCATTCGCGACCACTATCGTCCCCGCTTTGCCGGCGACGAGCTGCCCGAGGGTACCGCCGGCTGCATCGTGGCCTGCGCCGACAAGCTCGATACCATCGCCGGTATCTTTGCCATCGGCGAGCCCCCGACCGGCTCTTCCGACCCGTACGCGCTGCGTCGTGCCGCTATCGGCATCATCAACATCCTGCGCGACCGTCTGCCGATCGACCCCACGTCGCTCATCGACTTTGCCCTTGAGCTCTATAGCGAGCAGGGCATTGAGTTCGACGCCGCCGAGGTCGCCCAGCAGGTTCGTGACTTTTTCCATGGCCGCCTGGTGAGCATGGCCCGCGACGAGAAGATTCCGGCCGATACCGTCGCCGCCGTCTCTGCGGTGCATATCATCGCCCCGTCCGTCTTCTTTGCCCGCTGCGCTGCCCTCGACGAGGCCCGCAAGAACGACGCTGAGACGTTCGACAACCTGGCTACCGCCTATGCCCGTGCCGCGCATATCTCGAAGCCCGAGCTGGGTGCGGAGTACGACCGCGCCCTGATGGGCGAGGCCGAACTCGCGCTCGCCGACGCCTCCGAGGCTGCTCAGACCGCTGTCGATGCCGCCCTTGCTGCCGAGGACTACCCGGCCGCATTTGCTGCCCTCGCCGCCCTGCGTGCCCCCATCGACCGCTTCTTCGACGAGGTCATGGTCATGGACAAGGACGAGCAGCTTCGCGATAATCGCCTTAAGCTGCTCAACCGCTTCGAGGCCGTTTTCTCCGGCATCGCCAACATCGGTGAGCTTGCCCGCAAAAAGTAAGCCAGCCTGCGCATAAGCGCAAAAGGAGCCCCGCATGGATTGCCCGGTCACCGCTCGTCCCACCGTTATCGTTATCTCCGATTCGCTCGGCGATACCGCTTGTGAGGTGGTGCTTGCGGCATCCGGGCAATTTGATGAAGGGGCTTTTCGTCTCTTGCGCCTGCCCAAGGTGACCTCGGTGGAGCAGGTCAAGTCATTTGTGGGGCCGCGCGTCGATGCCGACCATCGCGATGTCGCCGTGTTCCATACCATTGTCGATCCGGCGCTTCGCGCCCGCGTGCTCGATTACCTGGGTATGCTGCATATCCGTTCGGTCGACCTGATCGGCCCGACGCTTGCCGTGCTGTCGTCGCTCATCGGTGTGCCGCCCAAGTGCGTTGCGGGCGTGATTCACAAGACCGATGACCGCTATTTCCATCGTATCGAGGCCATGGAGTATTTCGTTGAGCACGATGACGGTCGTGGTTGCGACGATCTGTCGGGTGCCGATATCGTGCTGCTGGGTGTGTCGCGTACATCCAAGACTCCGCTGTCGATGTATTTAGCCTATCAGGGCTACAAGGTCGCCAATGTCCCACTGGCGCATGGCATGGAGCCGCCCAAGTCGATTTACGAGGTTGACCCGATGCGCCTGTTCGGCTTGATTTCGACCGTCGATGTGATTTCCGAGATTCGCGATAGCCGCTTGGGCGACGACTACGCCCGCGCCGTCGCAGGCTCCTATGCCGAGCCCGAGAGCGTGCGTAGTGAGCTTGCGGAAGCCCGCGCGCTCATGAAACGCCTGGGCTGCTTTGTAGTGCGTACCGACGGCAAAGCCATCGAGGAAAGCGCTGCCGAGATCATTGCTCACCTCGAAGAGATTCAAGAGGCAAGAGCCCGCCGTGCCGCCCGCCGCGCTCAACAGCAGTAGTCCTTTCTGTGATGATTTTTCTGGGACGGGGATTAAAAAAATCATTAGGTACTCAATGATTTTTTTAATCCCCGTCCCAGAAAAATCATCGGAGTGGCTAAATAGCCTGAATTGATAAAGCGATTTAGCAAAAATATCGCATCTGACCTGCATTCTTCTTGTAGTGGTATCTTCATAAGGTAACCAACTTTACCTACCGTTTACCGCCTGTTTTAGCACGTTTACCAAACCGCGCACCCTCTGCTCAAGCCTGCCCAAAACCCGCCGTATAGTTCCCTCACGGCCTGCATCCGGCGGGTCGATTCGTTACCACGGTCGTGCGCGTAAGCGCATGGAAGGGGAAGTATCGTGAGCGATTGCAAGAGGGTTTACCGTTTTGGAACCGACGCCCAGGGCACCTGTGTCACCGAGGGCGACAAGTCCATGAACTTCGTGCTTGGTGGCAAGGGCGCTAACCTTGCCGAGATGAGCCGTATCGGCCTGCCGGTTCCCGGTGGCTTTACCATTACCTGCCAGACTTGCGTTGAGTACTCCGGCGCCGGCAACGTGTGGCCGGAGGGCGCGCTCGACGAGATCGTTGCCGCCGAGGTCGACCTCGAGGCCCGCTGCGGCAAGAAGCTCGGCGATGCCTCCGATCCGCTGCTCGTGTCGGTCCGCTCGGGCGCTCCGTTCTCCATGCCCGGCATGATGGACACGGTTCTCAACCTGGGCCTCAACGACGATTCCGTCCAGGGCCTTATCGCCCAGACGCAAAACCCGCGCTTTGCCTGGGATAGCTACCGCCGCTTTATCCAGATGTTCTCCAACGTCGTCATGGGTGTCGATGCCGACTTGTTCGAGAATGCCCTGACCCAGGCCCGCCTGGTCGCCGGCGTTCGCGTCGATTCCGAGCTTTCGGCCGAGGACCTGCAGGAACTCGTCGAGACCTTCAAGGGCATCTTCTCCGAGAACGTCGAGGCTGCCCTGTATCCCGAGCTCGAGGTCGCTGACGGCAAGCCCGTCTTCCCGCACGACCCGGAGCTTCAGCTGCGCCTTGCCATCCAGGCCGTCTTTGGCAGCTGGATGAACGAGCGCGCCTGCATCTACCGCAAACAGCACGGCATCTCCGACGAGCTCGGTACTGCCGTCAACGTCCAAGCCATGGCCTTTGGCAACAAGGGGGAGACCTCTGCGACCGGCGTCGCCTTTACGCGCAACCCGGCCGACGGCACTAAGGAGTTCTACGGTGACTTTCTGGTCAACGCCCAGGGCGAGGACGTCGTCGCCGGCATCCGCAACACCGAGCCCATCGCCGACCTCAAGACCACCCCAGGCCTCGAGTCCGCAGGTGAGGAGCTTGAGCGTGTCTTCCTGACGCTTGAGGACCACTATCGCGATATGTGCGATATCGAGTTCACCATCGAGCAGGGTAAGCTCTGGATGCTCCAGACCCGCGTGGGCAAGCGCACCGCCACCGCCGCCCTGCGCATCGCCATCGAGATGGTCGAGGAGGGCCTCATCACCCGCGAGGAGGCCGTGAGCCGCATCGACCCTGCACAGCTCGACCAGCTCCTGCACCCGCAGTTCGACGCCTCCAAGAAGTACGAGGCGCTCGCTACCGGTCTTAACGCCAGCCCCGGTGCCGCCGTGGGCGAGGTCGTGTTCTCGAGTGATGACGCCGTCGCGCGCGCCAACGAGGGCTACAAGGTCATTCTGGTTCGCTGGGAGACCAACCCCGACGACCTGAAGGGCATGGTCGCTGCCGAGGGTATCTTGACGAGCCATGGTGGCAAGACGAGCCACGCCGCCGTTATCGCCCGCGGCATGGGTACGCCCTGCGTCTGCGGTGTCGAAAGCTTCCATATCGACGCCGCCGAGAAGGTCGTGCACATCGAGGGCAGTGACCGCCTGCTGCATGAGGGCGACATCATCTCCATCGACGGCACCCAGGGCATCGTCGTCGACGGCGCGGTCGACTTGGTCTCTGCAGAGCTCACCGGCGACTTGGACACCATCCTGTCCTGGGCCGACGAGATCCGTCTGGACGAGACCTGCGGCCACGCCAACCACGTGCGCGTCAACGCCGACAACCCCGAGGATGCTGCACTCGCGCTCGAGTTTGGCGCCGAAGCCATCGGCCTGTGCCGCACCGAGCATATGTTCCTGGGCGACCGCAAGAACATCATCCAGAGCTTTATCCTGTCCGATGACGAGGCCGTAAAGCAGCAGGCCCTGGCCGACCTGCTCAAGGTCCAGACCGAGGACTTCCTGGCGATGTTCAAGACCATGTCCGGTCGCGATGTGGTCGTTCGCCTGCTCGATCCGCCACTTCATGAGTTCCTGGATGATCCTCGCGAGCTCGAGGTCGCCATCACCAAGAAGGAAGCCGCTGGCGCCAGCGAGGAAGAGCTCGCCGCCCTGCGCACCCGCCTGCGTCGCATTGACAGCATGGTCGAGTCCAACCCCATGCTGGGCCTGCGTGGTGTGCGCCTGTCCGTCGTCTTTAGCGATCTGCCTCTCATGCAGGTTCGCGCCGTTGCCACGGCTGCTGCTCGCCTTATCAAGGAGGGCGTCGATCCACGCCCCGAGATCATGGTGCCGCTCGTCTCCATCACGGCCGAGCATGTCCAGACCCGCGAGGTCATCGAGCGCGTGATCGCCGAGGTTTCCGCCGAGGAGGGCGTCGAACTCAACATTCCCGTGGGCACCATGCTCGAGCTGCCGCGCGCCTGCATGGTCGCCGACGAAATCGCCCATCACGCAGATTTCTTCTGCTTTGGCACCAACGACCTCACCCAGACGACCTTCGGCTTCTCCCGCGACGATGCCGAGGCCAAGTTCATTCCGCTGTACCTGCACAAGAAGATCCTGAAGGACAATCCCTTCGAGACCATCGACACGGCGGTGCTGGAGCTCGTGCGCTTGGCCGTCGAGAAGGGCCGCGCCACCAATCCCGGCATGCACTTTGGCGTGTGCGGTGAGCACGGCGGCGACCCCAAGTCCATCAAGGACCTGTTTAACGTGGCCGACGTGGACTACGTGTCCTGCTCGCCCTACCGCGTGCCCCTCGCACGCCTGGCTGCCGCTCAGGCCAAGCTCGAGGCCAAGCGTTCCGCCTAACGTTTTGGGTGTAGACGCCTAGTGTAGCCCCCCTTCATGCCGCCCGTCTCATTCGTGAGGCGGGCGGTTATCATGTGCGGGTTTAGTCTTTTTGTCTGCGTAAAAAATTGTTCTTGCAGCAGAAACCCGCGCGTGTATACTCGAATACGTTTGTTCAACTACGTGCCGGCCAGGGTGGTACGGCACCTCTAGAAGAGTAAGGAATTGCACATGGATTACATCCGCGCAATCGAGCGTCAGCAGATCCGCGAGGACATTCCTCAGGTTCGCGTCGCCGACAACGTCAAGGTTCACTACCGCATTAAGGAAGGCGACCGCGAGCGCATCCAGGTCTTCCAGGGCGACGTCATCCGCATGGCCGGCGCCGGTGCCCGCGAGACCTTCACCGTCCGCAAGATGTCCTTCGGTGTCGGTGTTGAGCGTACCTTCCCGCTTCACAGCCCCAAGATCGCCAAGCTCGAGGTCGTTCGTCATGGTCGCGTCCGTCGCGCCAAGCTGTACTACCTCCGCGACAAGGTGGGCAAGGCTGCTCGCATCCCCGAGAAGCGCTAAGAAGATCGCAGCGTCTGTCCACTCGTTTGGACACAAGGGTCACCTTCGGGTGGCCCTTCTTTTTATCTGATTTGCATGCAAGGAGGGCCTGGTATGGCCAATATGACGAGCTCGGTTTCGGCATCGCAGGTTGCCGGAGAGCTGGCGAGCGCAACGTTTGAGGAGATCCCCGCCCTCGTGGAGCATTATCGCGAGGACCCGCGCCAGCAGGTGATCAAGGCTTGCGAGCGTGCCCTCAAACGCCATGACAAAGAGCTTGCCGAGCGCGAGCGCGTCAATGACATGTACGAGCTTATGCATGAGCTTGGCGGCGATGGAGTGGTCGTTGGTGTCGACGAGGTGGGTCGCGGATCGGTGGCCGGTCCTTTGACGGTATGCGCCGTCTGCCTTCCTATGGAGCCGCGCATCTGGGGCATCAACGATTCCAAAAAGCTCACGCCGGCGCGCCGCGAGTTGCTCTCAGTGAAGATTGCCGAGGTGGCGACGGCGATCGGTTTTTGCCATATCGCGCCTAAGGATATCGATGAGATGGGCATGGCCCGTGCTATCCGTACCGCCGTTGCGGGCGCCGTGGCCGATACGGGACTTGAACCCGACTGCGTCCTCATGGATGGCAACCCCTTGGGCGCCGTTCCTAACGAGCGCGATGTGGTGAAGGGCGATGCCAAGATCGCCTGCATCGCCGCGGCGTCCATCATGGCAAAGGTCACGCGTGACGAGATGATGGTCGAGTACGACGCCGAGTACCCCGAGTACCATCTGGCCGAGTCGAAGGGCTATGCGAGCCCCGAGCATATCGAGGCCATTCGCAAACATGGACTTTGTCCGCTGCACCGCGTGAGCTTTTGCGGAAACTTTCTGCAGACTGAGCGCCTTTTCTAGGCCAATTGTGGAGATAGGGACCTTAAAGGTTCTATAAACCTGCTGGTAGCGGGCCGTATGCAACACCATTGCTGCGTACGGCCCGTTTTTTGACGGCATTTGGTCAGCTTTTGGTTTGCTTCCGGTACTTACCCGCATGAAAGGTGCCCTCATCATCGGGGCAATGCAGCGTGCGGGAAAGGAGACCCCATGAGTGCCGCATACAAAAAGAGCAAGACGCAGCAGCTCAAGGAGCGTTGGGAAAACGGCGAGCTCGACTGCGGGGCGATGACGCCCGAGTTTATCAAGGGACTCAGTCCCCGCGAGCTGGGCATGCTGGGCGAGCTGATCACCATCGACTACTTTAACGAGCGCGGCTACACCTTGCTGGAGCAGGGTTATCGTTGCACCGAGGGCGAGGCCGATCTGGTGCTGCTCGATGAGCTCGACGATGTCGTGGTGATGGCCGAGGTCAAGACCAGACGCGTTGCACTGAATTGCAGCACGCGGGTCTTTCCCGAGGAGGCCGTGGACGCCCAAAAGCAACGCCGCTACCGCCGCATCGCAAGTTGCTACCTCATGGAGCATTATCCGCTCAAGGCGATTCGCTTCGATGCCGTGGGCGTCACCATTCGTGACGGGCATATCGCCGAGATCGAGCATCAGTACAACGCGTTCGATTGGCAGGTGTCGTGATGGCGTTCGAGACGTTTGCCGTTCACGCGGCCTGCATCCGCGGCGTCGAGGCGATTCACGTCACGGTCGAGGTCTCGCTTGCCGGTGGCGTTCCGGGCATCCTGATGCTCGGCATTCCGAGCATGGAGGTGATGGAGTCACGCGGTCGTATTCGCTGCGCGATGCGCTCCGCCGGGTTCGAGATCCCGCGCTCGGGCATTACGGTCAATCTGGCGCCTGGCGATATTCGCAAGACCGGTAGCGGCTTTGATCTGCCCATCGCCATCGCGGTATTGGCGGCCGATGGTCAGATTCCCCGCGACAACCTCGATCGTTGTCTTATCGCTGGTGAGCTTGGCTTGGACGGTACGGTGCTTCCTGTCAAGGGCGAGGTGGCGTTTCAGCTATTGGCGCGTGATATGGGGCTGTCCTTTATCGCCGGCAGGTCCGATCAGCATGTGCCGCTTGCGGGCGTGGATTGTGGATTCATCGATCATTTGTCTCAGCTTGCCCATGGCATGGGCGATGCCGCGCGGCACTACTTGGATTCAGAAGTGCTCGAGGCGACCTTTGAGCCCGAGCTCGACTATGCCGACGTACTGGGGCAGGAGGTCGCCAAGCGCGGCATGGCGCTTGCGGCGGCAGGAGAACTCGGCTTGCTCATGATCGGGTCCCCGGGATCGGGCAAGACGATGCTCGCGCGTCGTATGACCGGCATCCTGCCCGAGCTTTCCGTTGAGGATCAACAGGAGGCGCTGTGCATCCATTCGGTTTTGGGTGAGAACATTGATGGCTTGTTGGCAGGGCACCGGCCCTTCCGCAGTCCCCATCACAGTATTTCGACCGCAGGTCTTATCGGCGGTGGGCGCCCGGTGCACCCGGGTGAGATCAGCCTTGCTCATGGCGGCGTGCTCTTTTTGGACGAGCTTGCTGAGTTTCCCACGGGTGTGCTGCAGACGCTGCGTCAGCCCATCGAACGCGGCTACGTCAGGATCGTACGCGTCGACGGGGCTTTTACCTTCCCGTCGCGCTTTCAGCTGCTGGCTGCGAGCAATCCCTGCCCCTGCGGCTTTTTGGGCGATCGTGAGGTACCGTGTCGCTGCTCGGCGGCGATGGTCGAGCGCTATCGGTCTAAACTGCGCGGTCCTTTGGCCGACCGTATCGACATGATGATCGATGTGACCCGTCCCGACCCTCAGGTGATTATCGAGGGCGCGGAGGGTATGTCGTCAGCTGAGTTACGTGACTACGTTGTGCGCGGTCGCGCTTTTCGCGCTTGGCGCGAATCCCGTATGGACGATGCTGATGCCGAGGCCGAGGATGACGAGACACGGTCCATTGACGGCGTCGTTTCGACCTTTGAGCTCGATGATGCGGCGGAGAAGTGTGTGCTCGGCCTGTCGAAGCGCACGCATCTCACGGGCCGCGGCATCGTGCGCCTGGTGCGTATCGCGCGTACCATCGCCGACGTCGCCGAGAGCGAGCAAGTGACGCAGGACCACGTGCTCGAGGCGGCGATGTACCAGGGAAGGAGGGACCAATGATGGCCGAGGGGACCTTCGAGCTGCATCCAGGTGACGCGTTGTATCCCGAGACCGTTTTGGAGCTTTCTGATGTACCCCAGACACTCTATGTGCGCGGCAACCCCGAGGTGCTTTCGACGCCCGCGCTCTCCATCATCGGCGCGCGCAAGGCCTCTCCGTATGGTCTTGCCGTGGCAGAGCTTGCGGCAAAGGTTGCGGTCGAGGCGGGCGTGACGGTAGTTTCGGGCGGCGCGGTCGGTTGTGACCAGGCCTCGGGTTGGGCTGCGGTCAATGCCGGCGGCAAACACGTCGTGGTGCTGGGGACGGGCGCCGACGTGGTCTACCCGCGTTCGAGCGCGGGGCTTATTACGCGCACGCTCGATACGGGTGGCGCGGTCGTGTCGATCTCTCCGTGGGGCATGGGTCCGCGCAAGTTTGCCTTTCCGCGCCGCAATCGCGTAATCGCGGCCCTGTCGCAAGCCCTCTTTGTATCCGAGGCGGGTATGCCTTCCGGGACGTTTTCTACAGCCGAGGCTGCTATGGATTTGGGGCGAGAACTTCTTGCCGTGCCAGGGTCGATCCTATCGCCCGAGTCGCGTGGCACGAATTACCTCATTGCGAACGGTGCCTGCTGCATCATCGACGAGGAATCTATCGAGATGGCTATTTCACGCATCTACGGCACCCTGCGCTACTCGCGCCCCGATGCTCCCGGCATTGCCGACCTGGATCAAACACAGCAGACCGTGATGCATGCGCTCATCGCCTCTCCGCTCAAGGTCGACGACATCGCGGCGCTCGTCTCGCTCGATGCCGTCGGCGTACTCAAACTCCTGGGTTCGCTTGAGCTCGAGGGTCTTATCGAGCGCATGATGGATGGAAGGTATGCGCCCTCCAAGTTTGCCCTTCACGCTCAGACACCCTTCGGTCACAATGGAAAACATGTCAATTAGAAAGGTGTTTGCAGATGCTGTTTGATCAGGTGACGGTTATCGGTGGCGGTCTGGCGGGTTCGGAGTGCGCGATTCAGCTGGCAGATCGCGGGTTCGCCGTAAGGCTGTGCGAGATGCGCCCCCAGGTTAGCTCCCCGGCCCACCATACCGATCACCTGGCAGAGCTCGTCTGTTCCAATTCGTTTAAGTCGACCCGTCCGGATTCCGCGGCTGGATTGCTGAAGGCCGAGCTTGAGCGCATGGGTTCAGTCCTGCTCGATTGCGCCCATCGCGCGGCTGTTCCCGCCGGCGGTGCCCTGGCGGTCGACCGCGTCAAGTTTTCCGAGCTTGTCGAGGCCGAGGTTGCCGCCCGTCCCAATATCGAGGTCGCGCACGGCGAGGTCACGCAGATTCCCGAGGGCCACGTGGTCATTGCCGCGGGCCCGCTGTGTTCACCGGCGCTGAGCGAAGAGGTCATGAAGCTCGTCGGTGGCGACGCCCTTGCGTTCTTCGATGCCGCGGCGCCGATCGTCGATGCCTCCACGCTCGATATGGACGTGCTGTTCTCGCAGTCGCGCTACGAGGAGCAGGGGAGCGGCGACTATCTCAACGCTCCGCTCAATAAGGAGGAGTACGAGGCCTTTATCGAGGCGCTTACCACGGCCGACCGCGTGGTGCTCAAGGACTTTGAGGGCGGCGATCTGTTCCAGGCCTGCCAGCCTGCCGAGGAAGTTGCGCGCACCGGCAAGGACGCCATTCGCTTTGGCGCCATGAAGCCTGTCGGCCTCACCGATCCGCGAACCGGTCGTCGTCCCTGGGCGGCGATTCAGCTGCGTGCCGAGAATAAGGAGAAGACCGCCTATAACCTGGTGGGCTTCCAGACCAACTTGACCTTTGGCGAGCAGAAGCGCGTCTTCCATATGGTGCCGGGCCTGGAGAACGCTGAGTTCTTCCGCTACGGTGTCATGCACCGTAATACCTTTGTCGACGCCCCGCACGTGCTCGATGGCACCTTTGCCGTGCCCGGCACCGGCGTGCGCCTGGCCGGTCAGATCACCGGCACCGAGGGGTACATGGAAGCCGTGGCGACGGGTCTGCTCGCGGCGCTCAACACCTATGCCGAGGCTATCGGGGCCGCGGGCGTCGAGCTGCCGCGTGTGGGCGCCCTGGGTGCGCTCGTGGGCTATGCGACCGATCCTGCCACCGTGGGCTATCAGCCTATGCATGTCAACTTTGGCCTGGTGCCGCCACTCGAGGATGGTAAGCGCCGCAGCAAGCGCGACCGCTACCAGGCCTATGCGGACCGTGCGCTCGAGGCCCTTGATGCCTATCTGGCCACTCGCCCCGATTTGTTTGGAGGCGACCGGTCATAGCCTTTGACCTGTACGACACCGTCGACTCGTTTATCGCCTATATCTCACGTGTCGAGGGACTTTCTCCCAACACGGTGACGGCCTATGGCTCGAGGCTGGAGCGTTTTGCTGCCTGGTGCGAGCGTGAGGATATAGATGCTTTCGCTGCCGACGTGCGCACCATTCGTCGCTATCTTGCCGAACTTTCGCGTGAGCAGGTGGCTCCCCGAACGCTTGCGGCACACCTGTCTGCCATTCGCTCGCTCTATCGGTGGATGGCTGCCGAGGGGGTCGTGGAGGGCGATGTGGTCTCGGCAATTTCCTCGCCCAAGCTCCCGCGCGATCTACCCGGTGTGCTGACGACCCAACAGGTGGAGGCGCTGCTCAAGACGCCTGATACCTCAACACCCGCGGGACTGCGCGATGCGGCGATGCTCGAGCTGCTCTATGCCTCGGGCGCCCGTATCTCTGAGCTCGCAGCACTCAATGTGGAGTCCATTGTGTGGTCCGAACGCACGCTGCGCCTGTGGGGCAAGGGGAGCAAAGAACGTATCGTCCCTCTGTATCGTCGCGCGCTCGAGGCGACGCGTCTCTATATTGAGGAGGGGCGGCCGGAGTTGCTCGCTCAGGCAAAGCGCCGTGACCCCACTACCGGGCCGCATCCGCTGCTTATATCGGCGCGCGGTAATCGCATGAGTGCCGCCATGCTCAGGCGGCGGTTCCATACTCTGGCGACACTCGCCGGCATTCCGGCCGACATCGCCCCGCATGCGATGCGCCATACCTTTGCGACCGACTTGCTCGAGGGCGGTGCGGACCTGCGCTCGGTTCAAGAGCTGCTGGGTCATGCGAGCCTGTCCACGACGCAGATCTACACGCACCTCACGCCCGATCGGCTCAAACGTGCCGTGGCTCAAGCCCATCCCCGAGGCGAATAGTGGCTGGGACGTCCCGCGCCGCACTCAGGTGTGTGGTTTTGATTGCGGGTTGGCACGAAGATGCATTCCTGCTATCATTCATCGGGTTGCTTCACGGCAACATGTTTTTATCACGCACGCGCGGCTACTTCATACCGTGGTGCCCGGGCTTTGGTAGCACATGTCCGGGTTGGTTTTGGAGGATGACCCCGCGCGGAGGCAAACCACAGGAGGTTTAACATGGCTACCAAGATTAATATCCGCACCCTGCTCGAGGCCGGCTGCCACTTCGGTCACCAGACCCGTCGCTGGAACCCCAAGATGAAGCCGTTCATCTTCGGTGAGCGCAACGGCATCTACATCCTCGACCTCAAGCAGACCATCCTCGACGCCGACCAGGCCTACACCTTCGTCAAGAACGTCGCCAAGGGTGGCAACGTGCTGTTCGTCGGCACCAAGAAGCAGGCTCAGGAGGCCGTCAAGAACGCTGCTGAGCGCGCTAATATGCCCTACATCAACCAGCGTTGGCTCGGCGGTATGCTGACCAACTTCGTCACCATCCGCTCCCGCATCAACCGCATGGAGGAGCTCGAGGCCATGGTCGAGGACGGCCGCATGGCAGTGCTCCCCAAGAAGGAGCAGGCTGTGCTCGGCAAGGAGCTCACCAAGCTCCAGACCAACCTCGGTGGCGCCCGCGACATGAAGGGTCTGCCCCAGGCTCTCTTCGTCATCGACACTAAGCGCGAGGAGAACGCCATCAAGGAGGCTCAGCGCCTGAACATCCCCGTCGTCGCTCTGATCGACACCAACTCCGATCCCGACGAGGTCGAGTACGGCATCCCCTGCAACGATGACGCTATCTCCGCTGTCACCCTTATGTGCGAGCTCATGGCTGACGCCTGCCTCGCTGGCTCCGGTAAGGAGCAGGTCTCCGAGGCCGAGATGGCCGCTGAGCCCAAGGCCGAGTAAATCAGTCTTAGTTACTTCTTTTTCATCTCTTTGAAAGGAACCACAATGGCCCAGATTACCGCCGCTATGGTCAAGCAGCTCCGCGAGATGACCGACTCCCCGATGATGGAGTGCAAGAAGGCTCTCGTCGAGGCTGACGGCGACATGGACGCCGCTGTCGACGTTCTGCGTAAGAACGGCCTTGCCAAGGCTGCCAAGAAGGCTGGCCGTGAGACCAACGAGGGCGCTGTCGCCGCGTTCGTCTCCGAGGATGGCAAGACCGGCGCTCTGCTCGAGCTCTCCTGCGAGACCGACTTCGTTGGCTCCAACGCCAAGTTCACCGGCTTTGCTTCCAAGGTCGCTGAGGTTGTCGCTACCACCGAGCCTGCTGACGTCGACGCTCTGCTCGAGAAGCCGATGGGCGAGGAGACCGTTTCCTCCGAGCTCACCGAGATGATTCACATCATGGGCGAGAACATGAAGATCTCCCGCTTCGCTGCCCGCAAGGCCGAGAACGGCGCGCTCGCTTCTTACATCCACATGGGTGGTAAGATCGGCGTCCTCGTCGAGTTCGCCTTCGAGAAGGCCGAGACCGCTCAGGCTGAGTCCTTCAAGACCTTCGCTCACGACGTTGCCCTTCAGGTTGCCGCCGTCGCCCCGATCTGCGCTACCCGCGATCAGGTTCCGGCCGAGACCGTCGAGCACGAGAAGCAGATCTACATGGCCCAGGCTGCCGAGTCCGGCAAGCCCGAGGCTATCCAGGAGAAGATGGCTGTTGGCCGTCTGGAGAAGTTCTACAAGCAGTCCGTGCTCACCGAGCAGGAGTTCATCAAGGACAGCTCCCTCACCATCAAGAAGTACGCTGAGCAGGTCTCCAAGGAGCTCGGCGACACCATTACCGTCGTTGCCTTTGACCGTCTGGTCCGTGGCGAGTAAATAAGCTCTTGTAGCTGGTAATGAGCAGGCTGTGGGTTTTACTCACAGCCTGCTTTTTCATGGCTCTTATCAGAGCCTTTGATATCATATTGAGAGTCTAATTAAAGGAGGATCGCTTTGTCCGACATCCGATATAAACGAGTGCTTCTTAAGCTTTCCGGCGAAGCGCTGATGGGCGACGGCCAATATGGCATCGACCCCAAGGTTACCGATCATCTTGCCAAGCAGGTCAAGGAGCTGCTCGCCGTTGGCCATGAGGTCGGCGTCGTTGTCGGCGGCGGCAATATTTTCCGCGGCATGGCAGGCGCTGCCGGTGGCATGGAGCGTGCTCAGGCCGACTACATGGGCATGCTCGCGACCGTTATGAACGCGCTCGCCCTGCAGGATGCTTTCGAGCATAACGACGTTCCCTGCCGTGTGATGAGCGCTATCCAGATGAACGAGATCTGCGAGCCCTATATTCGCCGTCGCGCCATCAACCACCTTTCCAAGGGCAACGTCGTTATTTTTGCCGCCGGTTCGGGCAATCCGTACTTTACGACCGACACCGCCGCGGCTCTTCGTGCGTGCGAGATCGGCGCCGAGATTCTGATTAAAGCCACCAAGGTTGACGGCATCTACGACAAGGATCCCGTCAAGTGCGCCGATGCCGTCCGTTTTGACAAGATTACCTATCACGAGGTTCTCGTTCGCGGTCTGCAGGTTATGGATTCCACAGCTACGGCCCTGTGCCAGGATAACCGTATGCCTATTTTGGTCCTCAACATCGATGGCGAGGACACCGTCAAGCGCGCGCTCGCGGGTGAGCCCGTCGGCACGCTCGTCTATCAGGAGGATTAAGCATGGCAGAGAACATCACCGCCCATATGGACAAGTCGCTCGAGTCCCTCAAGCATAACTTCTCCAAGGTTCGTACCGGTCGTGCCAACGCCAACATTCTGTCCGACATCACCGTCGATTATTACGGTGTCCCCACGCCGGTCACGCAGGTTGCCGCCGTCAAGACCCCCGAGGCTCACATGCTGCTCATCGAGCCGTGGGATAAGGCGCTCATCAATGCTATCGTCAAGGCCATCGGCGCTTCCGATCTGGGTATTACCCCCAACTCCGATGGCACCGTCGTTCGTCTTCCGTTCCCGGCTCCCACTGAGGAGCGCCGTCGCGAGCTCGTCAAGGAGTGCCGCGAGTACGCCGAGCAGGCCAAGGTGTCTATCCGTAACATCCGTCGCGACTTCAACAACAAGCTCGAGCGCGATGAGGAGCTCACCGAGGACGACGTACGTCGCGAGCAGGCCAAGGTCCAGAAGCATACCGATGAGTATGTCGCCAAGGTCGAGGAGCTTCTGAAGGAAAAAGAAGCCGAGGTCATGGAGATCTAAGGTGCAATACGACGAGCATAAACTGGTCGAGTACTTTGCCGACGCCCCTGCGGGCGTCGGTTTTTCCGACCTTGACCTCAATAACATTCCGCACCATATCTCGTGCATCATGGACGGCAACGGTCGTTGGGCCACGTCGCGCGGTCTTGCACGCACCGAGGGCCACAAGGCGGGTATCGTCTCGCTGCGCGAGATCATTACCGCCTGCGTGCGCCTGGGCGTCGACGTGCTTTCGGCCTATGCATTTTCGACCGAAAACTGGAATCGACCGCAGCACGAAGTCAACGTTCTGATGCACCTGTTTGCCAAGACGTTTATCGACGAGCTGCCGCTTCTGAAGCGCGAAAATGTGCGCGTAGTCTTTTTGGGTGACATTTCCGCGCTGCCCAAGAAGACTCGCGACGTTTTTGAGCGCGGTCTTGCCGAGTGCGCCGATCACACCGGTATGACGCTGGCGCTTGCCGTCAACTACGGCGCGCGTGCCGAGATTACCCGCGCTGTCCGTCAGATCGCATCCGACGCTGCCGCCGGTAAGATCGATCCTGCCGCAATTGATGACGACATGGTGGCTTCCCACCTCTATACCGCCGGTCTTCCCGATCCCGAACTTGTGATTCGCACCTCTGGTGAGCTGCGCCTTTCGAACTATCTGCTGTGGCAGGTGGCTTATTCCGAATTCTACGTCACCGATACCTATTGGCCCGACTTTGATCGTTGGGGCCTTGTCGACGCCATTTTGGCCTATCAGGGCCGTGACCGTAGGTTTGGTGGACTGAGCAAGACCGAGGAGGCTTAATCGTGTCCGATCGTCCCAAGGCATCTGCTCCCAAGACGCCAGTTTCCGCGGCGCCTGCGCGCAAGGCTGCCACTGCGGGAGCGCCTGCAGCGAAGAGCGGCACCGGTTCGTGGCTGGCGGGCTTTATTACCCGTGCCGCCGCCGGTATCGTCTACGCCGTTGTCTTTATCCTGTGCCTGGTTTTGGGTATCGTGCCCACGGCCATCTTTGTTTCTGTCATGAGCGGTCTGTGCTGCTATGAGTTTTTCCGTATGACAAGGCTCGATGGCAAGATGGCTAACGAGCGCATGGGTATCGCTGCCGCCGTACTCTTTCCGCTGTCGGCACTGGGCGATTCGCTGCTGTTGAACGCCCTGCTGTTCGCTTTGATGCTTGCGGTTGGTATCTGGTATGTCTGGTCTCCGCGCACTCGCATCTCTGATGTTGCCGTGACGCTCATGGGTCCCATCTACACTGGCTTTATGCTGTCGGCTATCGTGCTGCTGCGCGATGCCGTGCCCGGTTTTGCCGGCGCCCTGCTTTCAGTGGGCGTTTGCGCGTCCCTTTGGGTCTCCGATTCGTTTGCCTACATCGTGGGCAGCCGTATCGGCAAGCACAAGATGGTTCCCAAGATCTCCCCCAAAAAGAGCTGGGAGGGGTTTGCCGGCGGCATCTTGGGCTCGGTTTTGATTTGGCTCATCCTGTGGGCGACGCACTTCTACAAGCTCAGCCTGCCCTATGCGCTGCTGTGCGGCGTGGTCGTGTCCATTCTGGGCGTTATCGGCGACCTTATCGAGTCGCGCATCAAGCGCGGTGTGGGCGTCAAGGATTCCGGCAACCTTATCCCGGGCCACGGCGGAATGCTCGATCGTAGCGATTCGCTTATCTTCGGTTGCATCACCGCACAGCTGTTGCTGATGATCGGAGGCGTGCTGTAATGTCCTTCCAGACGACGTATGGCCCCGATGGACGCCTTCGCGTTGCCATCCTGGGTTGTACGGGCTCTATCGGCACCCAGGCGCTCGATGTGTGCCGCCAGCATGCCGATCGCCTGCAGGTGACGGCGCTGTCCGTTAATTCCAGCACCTCGGAGCTCGTTGCCGCTGCCCGCGAGTTCTCGGTTCCGGCGGTTGCCGTTGCCGATGTCGCTCATGGCGATGACGCCGTGCTGCAGGAGTTGCCCGAGGGCACACAGCTCGGCGTTGGCGCGCAGGCGGTTTGCGAGCTCGCGCGTCGCGACGATGTCGACTGCGTGCTCGTCGCTATTGTGGGCGCCGCCGGTCTCGAGGCGAGCCATGCGGCCTTGACCTCGAATAAGCGCCTTGCCCTTGCCAACAAGGAGTCCCTCGTCGTCGGTGGCGACTTGCTTATGCCGTTGGCGCAACCGGGCCAGCTTATTCCGGTCGACTCTGAGCATTCCGCCATCTACCAGTGCTATCTGGGGGAGAACCCGCGCGAGGCCCACTGCATTTGGCTCACCTGCTCGGGCGGTCCGTTCTTTGGCCGCACGCGCGACGAGCTCGATCGCGTGACGCGTGCCGATGCCCTCGCACATCCCACGTGGGCCATGGGTGCCAAGATCACCATCGACTCCGCCACCCTCATGAACAAGGGCCTGGAGCGCATCGAGGCCATGTACCTGTTTAACTGCGACCTCGATTTCATTAACGTGGTCGTGCAGCGTCAGTCCAAGATTCACTCTATGGTCGAGTTTGCCGACGGCTCCGTGATGGCGCATCTCGGTGCTTCCGACATGCGTATTCCCATCCAGTTCGCGTTCTCGTATCCCGAGCGTTGGGATACCCCGGCGCCTCGTATCGATTTTCGCGAGCTGGGGCAGCTCACGTTTGATGCTGCCGACATGGATACCTTCCGCTGTCTGGCACTGGCCGAGCGTGCCGGCAAGACGGGCGGCACCATGCCGTGCGTGCTCAATGCCGCCAACGAGGTTGCCGTCGATGCCTTCCTGCACGATAGCTGCAGCTTTACCGATATCGATCGCATTGTGGAATCCTGCATGGATGCCCACGATATGCAGGCGGTCGATTCGTTTGAGCAGCTTCGCGACATCGATGCGTGGGCGCGTGAAAAGGCTGCGCAGGTGCTCGCCGCAACCCGTTCCTAACCCATAAGGATTGCTTTTTCGTTTTATGGATACTGTTCTGAGCGTTCTCTCATCGGTCTTTTGGGGCCTGCTGATGCTTTCCGTCCTCGTGTTTTTGCACGAGGGCGGCCACTTTTTGGCGGCACGTGCCTGCGGCGTCCGTGTGACCGAGTTCTTTTTGGGCCTGCCGTGCCGCTTTGACATCCATTACACGTCGCGTCGCATTGGAACCAAGTTTGGCGTGACCCCGCTGCTGCTGGGCGGCTACGCTGCCATCTGCGGTATGGATCCGACCGACGTCTCGTGTGCCGATCGCGTGCTCGCGGCTATCTATCGTCATGGTCGCGTGACCGTGGCCGACCTTGCTGTCGAGCTCGAGCTTTCCGAGGAGGATGTGCTCGAGGCATGCGCCCTTTTGCTGGGCTGGGGCTCCATCGCGCCCTGGTATGAGGAAGGGGAGAAGCCCTCGCCGAGCTACTATCCCACCAAATATCAGACGTTGCCGCGAGACAAGGCAGGCTATACCACCTTTGATGGTCGCCGTTTCGATCGCGAACATGCGACTGCCGAGGGCGATGTGTGGGAGCTGCCGTGCGGCGAGGCCGAGTTCCTTGCGCAAGAGCGCTCGCACACCTATCTTGGCCAAGGCTTTCTCAAGCGCGCCTTTATGCTGCTCGCGGGCATTATCGTCAATATCTTGACGGGTTTTTTGCTCCTTATGAGCATCTATTCCATTGCGGGTGTCACCGTGCCGATGGATACCAACGTGATCGGTCAGGTTGACGAGGGGTCTATTGCCGCCAAGGCGGGTGTCGAGGGCGGTGACGCGATCCTTTCGGTTGACGGTGTCTCATGTTCCACTTGGATGGATGTCTACGATGCCATCGGCAAGGCTGCCGGTAAGGACGATATCGCCATCGAGTACGAGCGTGACGGCAAGCAGCATTCGACCACGGTTGCGCTCAAAGAGGACGAGCGCCTAGGTGTGTATGCCTCTACGCAGGTGGTCCGTTTAGACCCCATCACGTCGGCTCGCCTGTCGTTCTCCTATGTCGTGCAGACAGCGGATGGCGTGATGCGCCTGCTCCAGCCGCAGCATACGATGGAGATTCTCGATCAGTCTTCTTCGATCGTGGGTATTAGCGTTATGTCCTCACAGGCCGCTGCTGCCGGCCCTGCCACGTTCCTTTCCTTTGCCGCCCTCATTTCGTTCTCGCTTGGCTTTATGAACCTGCTGCCCATCCCACCACTCGATGGCGGCAAGCTGGTCATCGAGATCATTCAAAAGATTGCGGGCCGCGAGCTGCCGCTCAAAGTGCAGACAATCGTCAGCTATGTCGGCGTCGCGCTCTTTGCACTGCTGTTTGTCTATATGCTTCGTTCCGACATCCTTCGATTTATTCTGTAGGGGAGTGTTTGGATTGTCTTTATCCCATCCTTTGCCTCGCGAGTTGACGCGCCCCGTGCATGTGGGCGGCGTGCAGATCGGTGGTGGCGCTCCGGTCGTGGTTCAGTCTATGACCTGCACCGATACTGCTGATGCCCAGGCAACGCTTGCGCAAGTGTGCGCGTTGGCGCAGGCTGGCTGCGATATCGTGCGCGTGAGCGTGCCTACCGAGGCTGCGCTCGAGGGCTTTCGCACGATTTGTGCCGAGTCTCCGGTGCCGATTGTCGCCGATATCCATTTTAACCATAAGCTTGCCATTGGCGCTGTCGAGGCTGGGGCCTCTAAGCTGCGCATCAACCCCGGCAATATCGGCGATTGGGCTAAGGTCGATGCCGTCATCGATGCCGCGGGTGCCGCGGGCTGCGCGATTCGCATTGGCGTGAACGCGGGCTCGCTTGAGCAAGATATTGCCGAGCGCGACGACCTCACGCAGCCCGAAAAGCTCGTGATGTCGAGCGAACGCTTTGTGCGGCACTTTGAGGACCGTGGGTTTACCAACATCGTGCTATCCGCCAAGGCCCATAGCGTACAGACGACACTTGATACCTATCGCGCCCTGTCGCGCGAGATACCGCATGTTCCGCTCCACCTGGGCGTGACGGAGGCAGGGACCAAGCTTCAGGGCACCATCAAGAGCTCTGTAGGCTTGGGTATCTTGCTTTCCGAAGGCATCGGTGACACCATGCGTGTGTCGCTCACGGCCGATCCGGTTGAGGAGCCGCCGGTCGCCTGGGGAATTCTACAGTCGCTGGGCCTGCGTCGCCGTGGTCCCGAGATTGTCTCGTGCCCCACGTGCGCCCGCTGCCAGGTTAACCTGATTCCCATCGCCGAGGAGGTCACCGAGCGGCTTAAGAACTATTCCGCGCCGCTTTCGATCGCCGTGATGGGATGTGCGGTCAACGGCCCCGGAGAGGCATCTGACGCCGACCTGGGTGTTGCCTGCGGACGTGGTCAGGGCCTGCTCTTTTCGCATGGCCAGATCATTGGTAAAGTAGCTGAGGATCAAATTGTCGACGCGCTTATGGCCGAGGTCGACAAACTTATTGAGGAGAAATAAATGACCCGAGCAATGTATATGTCTAAGCTCTATGCGCCGACGCTCAAAGAGGATCCGGCGGATGCCGAGCTAGCGAGCCACCGTCTGCTGCTTCGCGCTGGCATGATCCGCAAGGAGGCCGCCGGCCTGTATTCCTATCTGCCGCTCGCTTGGCGCTCGATCCGCAAGATCGAGAACATCGTGCGCGACGAGATGGATGCCGCCGGTGCTCAGGAGCTCATGATGCCCATTATGGTCGACGCCGAGCTGTGGCGTGAGTCCGGCCGTATCGATGCCTATGGCAAGGAGCTTGTGCGCTTTGACGACCGTCATGGTCGCGAGTTCGTGCTGGGCCCCACCCACGAGGAGACCGTCACGGCCCTGGTGCGCAATGAGCTGCGTTCCTACAAGCAGCTGCCTGTCAATCTGTACCACATTCAGGACAAGTTCCGCGATGAGTTCCGTCCCCGCTTTGGCCTGATGCGCGGCCGCGAGTTCATCATGAAGGACGCCTACAGCTTCTCTGCCACGCAGGAGAGCCTGCAGGAGGAGTATGACAAGATGAAGCAGGCCTACGCCAACATCTGCGAGCGCTGCTACATCAAGGCTCTGCCCGTTGTCGCCGACTCCGGCGAGATCGGCGGCGACACCTCCGTCGAGTACATGGCTCTGGCTGACGCCGGCGAAGCCTCGCTCGTCTACTGCGACGATTGCGGCTTTGCTGCCGATGACGAGGCGGCAAGCACCAAGGTCGTTGTGACCGAGGGCCCCGGCGACGGCACGCTCACCAAGGTCGAGACTCCGGGTATGGGTACCATTGAGGCCGTCGCCAAGTTCTTTGGCTTCCCCGAGAACGGTACGCGCAAGTCTCTGGCACTCATCGACGCCGAGGGCAAGCCCGTCGTGGCCATTGTCCCGGGTGACCACGAGCTCAACGACTGCAAGGCCGAGCATGTCTTTGGCAAGGGCTATCGCATGATGACTGATGAGGAGCTCCAGACCTACGGTCTGCACAAGGGCTTTATCGGACCGGTTAACTTGCCCGAGGGCATCCGTCTGGTGTGCGACGAGAGCCTGCGCGAGTCCAAGCAGTGGGCCTGCGGTGCCAACGAGGTCGACTATCACTTTACCGGTGCCTGCCCCGAGCGCGACTTTACCGTCGATGAGTGGGCAGATCTGGTCACCGTCGTTGCCGGCGATCCCTGCCCGCACTGCGGCAAGCCGCTCTCTGCTGCCCGCGGCATCGAGGTCTCTCAGGTGTTCCAGCTGGGCACCAAGTACTCCGAGGCCATGGGTGCCACCTTTATGGACGAGGACGGCAAGGAGAAGCCGCTCATCATGGGTTGCTACGGCGTTGGTGTGTCCCGCTCGCTTGCTGCCGTTGTGGAGCAGCACAACGACGAACACGGCATCGTCTGGCCGGTCTCCGTTGCCCCGTACGAGGTCGCGGTGATTCCGCTTGATCCCAAGAAGGAGGAGTGCGCTACCGTCTGCGATCAGATTGTTGACGGTCTGTGCGCCGAGGGTATCGAGGTCGTCGTCGACGATCGCGACGAGCGTCCCGGCTTTAAGTTTGCCGATAACGACCTCATGGGCTTCCCGTATCAGGTCGTTCTGGGTAAGCGCGGCCTTAAGAATGGCACTGTGGAGCTCAAGGACCGTGCTACGGGCGAGCGTGAGGACATGGCGATCGACGAGGTCGTCGCCAAGGTTGCCGAGCTTGTTAAGGCGGCCCGCCGTTAATCGACGATTTCGCTTGTAGTTCGATATACGGGACGGCCCCGCATTTCTCCAGATCGGGGAGATGTGGGGCCGTCCTTTTATCTTGTGGCATCCTCGATATCTAAAAGGAAAACCCCACAGCCCATTCGAGCTGTGGGGTTTCCCTTTGTGCCTCCGATGCGAAATAAATCGCTCAGATATTACTGATAATCGACGACGTCGATCCAGTTCTTCAGGAACTCATCGTTCACGTTGCGCTTACGAGCGAGCTCGGAAGCGGCGACGATGCTCGTCCACTGACGCACGACCTGCATGGGCATGTCGGCGCGGTCGCAGTAGAGCTCCAGGTAGGCCTCAGCCTGATCCTTGCTGTTGAGGGCGAAGAGCAGGTAGGTGGTGGCAACGTCGGCAGCAGGGGAGCCCTGGGTGGCGTGTGCCCAGTCGCACACATAGAGCTGGCCGTCGTCGCCGACGATGACGTTGGAGGGGTTGAAGTCGCCGTGGCAGACCTTGAACTCCTTGGTCATGCCGTCCAGACGCTCCTGAAGGTTGTAGCGCGTGGTGGCATTGAGCTGATCAAGGCTGTCGATCATGCGGGTGAACTTGTCGCGCTGACGGTTGAGCAGCGGGGAGGTGTAGCCGTGGATCTCGATCTGGAGGTCGACGAACATCTCGAGGTACTCACCAAAGCGCTGAGGCTCGGCAGTCATCTTCTCGGCAAGGGTGGTGCCCGGAACCTTCTCGGTCACGAGCGCCCAGCCGTTGGCGTTCTCGAGCTGGGAAACCTCGAGAGCCTTGGGGCTGCGGATGCCGCACTCATTGATGCGGGCAAGATTCAAAGCCTCGTTGAACACGTCGGAGACAGGCTTGGTCTCGTTAAAGACCTTGACGATCTTGTCGCCCAGGTCGTAAACGACCTTGTTGCCACGGCGGACGAGCTCGGTCTTGGAATCGGGTAGCAGCATGGTTGCATCCTTTCAACGATGCGATAGAAGCGACGGCGGGGGTGTGTGAAACACCCGTGCACCCCCGCCGTTAAAAACCGTGCTAAAACTAGCAGACGGCGTAGTCCTGAGGCTCGCGGCCGTAGTAGGCGTCCAGGTAGAGCTCCTTGATCTCGCTCATGAGCGGGTAGCGCGGGTTGGCGCCGGTGCACTGGTCGTTGAATGCCTGCTCGGTCATCTCGTCGAGGGTGTCGAGGAAGTACTGCTCGTCAACACCGTAGTCGGCGATGGTCTTCTTGACACCGATGAAGTCCTTGAGTTCCTCGAGCTTCGTGATGAAGTTCTCGAAGACCTCCTTGTCGTCCTTGCCCTCGATGCCGCAGTACTTGGCCATCTCGGCGTAGTTGTGCAGCGCGTTGGGGTAAGGATACTGGGAGAAGGTACCCATCTTGACGGGAGCCTCGGCGGCGTTGTAGCGCATGACGCGAGTCAGGATGACAGCGTTGGCAAGGCCGTGGGGCAGGTGGTGGAAAGCGCCGAGCTTGTGAGCCATGGAGTGGTTGAGGCCCAGGAAGGCGTTGGCGAAGGCCATACCGGCCATGCAAGAGGCGTTGTGCATCTCCTCGCGGGCATGCGGGTCCTTGGCGCCGTTCGTGAAGCTGGAGGGCAGGTTCTCGAAGACGAGCTTAGCAGCGCGCTCGGAGAGGCCCTTGGTGTAGTCGGAAGCCATGATGGAGACGTAGGACTCGATGGCGTGGGTCATGACGTCGATGCCGGAGGCAGCGGTCAGACCGCGCGGGGCGGTCATGCAGTTGTCGGCGTCGACGATAGCCATGTTGGGGAGCAGCGCGTAGTCGGCGAGCGGCCACTTGATGCCGGTCTCCTTGTCGGTGATGATGGCGAACGGCGTGCACTCGGAGCCGGTACCCGAAGAGGTCGGGACGGCGACGAAGTAGGCCTTCTTGCCCATCTCGGGGAAGGTGAAGATACGCTTGCGGATGTCCATGAAGTCCATGGCCATGTCCTCAAACTTGCACTCGGGGTGCTCGTACATCATCCACATGATCTTGCCGGCGTCCATAGCGGAGCCACCGCCGACGGCGATGATGACGTCCGGCTCAAAGAGAGCCATCTGCTTGGCGCCGCGACGTGCGCACTGCAGCGACGGATCGGGCTCGACGTCGTAGAAGCAGTCGTGGGCGATGCCCATCTCGTCGAGCTTGGCCTCGATGGCGCGGGTGTTGCCATTCTTGAAGAGGAACTGGTCGGTGACGATGAAGGCGCGCTTCTTGCCCATGACGTTGCCCAGCTCGTCGAGGGCGACGGGCGTGGAACCCTTCTTGAAGTAGACCTTCTCGGGAGCGCGGAACCACAGCATGTTCTCACGGCGCTCGGCCACAGTCTTAACGTTGATCAAGTGCTTCACCCCAACGTTCTCGGAGACGGAGTTGCCGCCCCAGGAGCCGCAGCCCAGGGTCAGAGACGGCTTCATGCCAAAGTTGTACAGGTCACCGATGCCGCCGTGCGAGGACGGGGTATTGATGACGATACGGCAGGCCTTCATGACGTGCTCGAACAGGCTGATCTTCTCGGCCTGGGCGGGGTGCACGTACAGAGAGGCGGTGTGGCCCGGGCCACCGGCGAGCACCAGGTGCTCGGCCTTGTCGACGGCCTCCTGGAAGTCCTTGGCGTGGTACATGGCCAGGACCGGGGAGAGCTTCTCGTGGGAGAACTCCTCCTTGGCGGGGTCGGTGGAGGTGACCTCGGCGATCAGAATCTTGGTCTTGGCGGGAACCTCGATGCCTGCGAGCTCGGCGATCTTGGCGGCAGCCATGCCGGGGATGCGGTGGTCGAGAGCGCCGTTCTTGAACATGGCGGCACGCAGGGCCTCCATCTCGGCACCCTGCTTGACGAAGTAGCAGCCGCGCTTCTGGAACTCGGCCTTAACCTGGTCATAGATGGTGTCGATGACGGTCACGGACTGCTCGGAAGCGCAGATCATGCCGTTGTCGAAGGTCTTGGAGTGGATGATGGAGTTGACGGCGAGCAGCACGTCGGCGGTGTCGTCGATGATGACCGGGGTGTTACCGGCGCCAACGCCCAGGGCGGGCTTGCCCGAGGAGTAGGCGGCCTTGACCATGCCCGGGCCACCGGTGGCGAGGATGATGTCGACGTCGCGCATGACCATGTTGGTCAGCTCGATGGAGGGGACATCGACCCAGCCGATGATGCCCTCGGGGGCGCCGGCCTTGACGGCGGCGTCGAGCACGAGCTTGGCGGCGGCGATGGTGCACTTGGCGGCTGCCGGGTGCGGGGAGATGATGATGCCGTTGCGGGTCTTCAGGCTGATCAGCGTCTTGAAGATCGCAGTGGAGGTGGGGTTGGTCGTCGGGATGACGGCGCCCACGATGCCGATGGGCTCGGCGATCTTGGTGATGCCGTAGGCCTCGTCGCGCTCCAGGACACCACAGGTCTTGGTGTTCTTGTAAGCGTTGTAGATGTACTCTGCGGCGTAGTGGTTCTTGATGACCTTGTCCTCAAGAACGCCGCGGCCGGTCTCCTCGATGGCCATCTTCGCCAACGGGATACGAGCCTTGTTGGCGGCCATGGCGGCCTCATAGAAGATCTTGTCGACCTGCTCCTGCGTGTACGTAGCAAAAAGCGCCTGGGCCTCTCGCATCTGAGCGAGCTTAGCCTCAAGCGCCTCTACGTTGTCCACAATTGCGGGAGTAGTGTTTTCCGGTGACTTTTTCACCATTTGTGTCTCCTTGCGATCGGAGATTTACCCTACGTCTTGCATGATAGCAAGAAATTATTCGGCGAACGGTAAGATTCCCGTAAAAGGCATACTAAAACGCTTCAAATAAATGAAGCGTTTTAACTGAGGAGGCGGGACTTGAGCCGATCGGCGCGCTGTGAGTTTATGGCGAAAGATGAGATGTCTTTAGCTAGGCCGAAGGTGCGGCTCTCATACGTCGCTGTGCCGTTGTGTCATTGACAAGGGTGGAGGCGCTGCGAGCAAGCGTAATGTCTGTTCCTAATGCACAAAAAGGCGCCCTCCGTAGGGGAGGACGCCTTTGGTAAGTTCTATGTGAACGCGAGGTCTTTGACCCGGAGAGTCCGAGGTACTTGTTGGTAAGACCTTATTTAGGAGCGCGCAACCTTGCCGGACTTGAGGCAGGTGGAGCAAACGTTCATCTTGCGACGGTGACCATCGACGACGACGTAGACACGCTGGATGTTGGGGCGGAACTTACGGTTGGTGACGCGGTGAGAGTGGCTGATGGAGCGACCGGCAACGGGGTGCTTACCGCAAACTTCGCAAACTTTGGACATAACTGACCCTCCTTGGGCGACAAACGAACATGTCGCGTTAACAAACAAGCCTGAACTATAGCACAGAAGCAGCTCCCTGTGCGTAATCTACACAGAGATATTTCTCTTTTGGCGATAGTGCGCACGCTACGGCCCTGGACGTAGATCCGAATTGCGTGCAGCAGAGGGGATTATGCCAGCTCGCATCGACGTTTTCAAGCTCGTCCCACAAATATATATAGGTTTATGGAGCGTCTGGTCCGTTTACAGATTGCTCCATATTTATGCTCGCAATTACGCTCGAGGTTGGCTACACTATCCCTTGACCATTAAAGGGGTACGAGATACCCACATGGAATTACATAGCTGCCAAAGAGCAGCCCTTCCTGTGGGTGTCTGGTCCGCTTTAAGCGGTCGGGCATCTATTTTTTTGACTGTGTCAGCAGTCAAGACATGTGAGGAAGGAGATCGATGGGCACGACTTCCCCCAAGGCGGTCATCATGGACGAGACCGCCGTCAATCGAGCGATGACCCGCATCGCGCACGAGATTCTCGAGCGCAACGAGGGCTGTGAAGACCTCGCTCTGGTCGGCATCGTCACGCGCGGCGACCTTCTGGCAAAGAAGCTCGCCGAGGAGATCAAGGAGATCGAGGGCGTCGACGTTCCGCTCGGCAGCCTGGACATCAGCTTCTATCGCGATGACTATGCGACCAATTTTGCTCCCGCGATCCACTCTACTAACATTCCCTTTAGCGTCGACGGCAAGCGCGTCGTGCTGGTGGACGACATCCTGTATACGGGCCGTACCATCCGCGCCGCTCTCGACGCCGTCATGGATCTGGGTCGTCCGAGCCGCATCGAGCTGGCGGTTCTCGTCGACCGCGGCCACCGCGAGCTCCCCATCTCGCCGGACTTTGTCGGCAAGAACGTTCCTTCGTCGCATGATGAGAACGTGCACCTATATATGAAGGAAGTCGACGGCCACACGGCTGTCGAGATCAACGACGTCGCGCCGGGCTCCCACGTGGGCTCCGCGCCGCTGGGAGGTGAGTAGTACCGTGGCGTTCAACCATAAGCACCTGATCGACATTACCGAGTACTCCGAAGAGGACATCAAGCTCATCCTCGAGACCGCCAAGGCGTTCTCCGAGGTCAACGAGCGTGCCATCAAGAAGGTCCCCACGCTCAAGGGCAAGACCGTCGTCAACATGTTCAATGAGCCCTCGACGCGCACCCGTAGCTCCTTCGAGCTTGCCGAGAAGCGTCTTTCGGCCGACAGCCTCAACTTCGGCGGCTCCTCGACCTCTACGGTCAAGGGTGAGAGCCTCGTCGACACCGTCGAGACCCTCAACGCCTACAAGATTGACTGCATCGTCGTGCGCGACAAGCACGCCGGCGCCCCCTACATTGTCACGCAGAACTCGCCCGCGAGCGTCATCTGCGCCGGCGACGGCAAGCACAACCATCCCACGCAGGCCCTGCTCGACCTGTACACCATCTGGGAGCACAAGGGCGATTTCCACGGTCTGAAGGTCGCCGTCGTCGGCGATATCGCTCACTCCCGCGTCTGCGGTTCGCTGATCCCCGCGTTGAAGATCATGGGCTGCGAGACCTACGCCGTCGCCCCCGGCACGTTGCTGCCGCCGGCGCCCGAGGTCCTGGGCTGCGACCACGTGACGAGCGACCTCGATTCCGTCCTGCCCGAGCTGGACGTCGTCTATATGCTGCGCGTGCAGCAGGAGCGCCTCGAGGGCGCCCCGTTCCCGACCATTCGCGAGTACCACAAGCTCTTCGGCCTGACCAAGGACCGCGAGAAGCTCATGAAGCCCGATGCGATCATCTGCCACCCGGGCCCCATCAACCGCGGCGTCGAGTTCGACTCCTATATGGCCGACCACCCGCAACGCTCCGTCATCCTGGAGCAGGTCTACGCCGGTATCTGCGTGCGTATGGCTATCCTGTATCTGCTGCTTGGAGGTGCCGATAATGGCCTTGCTTCTTAAGAACGCCCACGTCGTCGACCCGTCCGTCGAGCTTGACGGTGTCGTTGACGTCCTGATTGACGGCGACAAGATCGCCGAGGTCGGCGAGAATCTCGCCGTCGAGGGAGCCGAGGTCCGCGACCTTTCCGGCAAGTACCTCGTCCCCGGCCTGGTGGACATGCACGTTCACCTTCGCGAGCCCGGTTACGAGGTCAAAGAGGACATCGAGAGCGGCACCCGCGCAGCTGCCAAGGGCGGCTTTACCGGTGTGTGCTCTATGCCCAACACCGACCCCGTCACCGATAACGGCACCGTTGTGGAGTTCGTCAAGTCCCGCGCTGCCGAGGTCGGTCACTGCCGCGTCTATCCGTCGGGCGCCATGACCCGCGGTCTTAAGGGCGAGGCCATGTCCGAGATGGGCGATATGGTCGCCCACGGCGCCGTCGCCTTCACCGACGACGGTCGCGGCGTGCAGGGCGCGGGCATGCTCCGTCGCTGCATGGACTACGGCAAGATGTTCGGCAAGGTCTTTATGAGCCACTGCCAGGACGAGGATCTGGTCGGCCACGGCCAGATCAACGAGGGCAAGGTCTCGACCCATCTGGCCCTCGAGGGTTGGCCGGCCGCCGGCGAGGAGCTTCAGATTGCCCGCGACATCGAGATTGCCAAGCTGACCGGTGCCAAGCTGCACATCCAGCACATCTCCACCGCTCATGGCCTGGAGCTCGTGCGTGCCGGTAAGGCTGCCGGTGTCCAGGTGACCTGCGAGGCCACCCCGCACCACATGTTCCTGACCGAGAACGACCTGGACGAGACCTACAACACCTCGCTCAAGGTCAATCCGCCGCTGCGCACTGACGAGGATGCCGAGGCCATCCGTCAGGGTGTCATCGACGGTACCGTCGACGCTATCGTTACCGACCACGCTCCCCACACCCCGTGGGAGAAGGCCCGCGAGTTCGAGCTCGCGCCCTTTGGAATGATTGGCCTCGAGACTTCGCTGTCGCTCGTGCTCACTGAGCTGGTCAACACGGGCAAGATGAGCGTGAGCCGCATGGTCGAGCTCATGGCCATCAAGCCGCGTGAGATTCTGGGCCTCGATCAGGTTCAGGTCAAGGCGGGCTCTGTCGCCGACCTGACCGTGTTCGACCCCTCCGCAACCTGGACGGTTGGCGAGGACGGTTACGAGTCGCGCGCCGAGAACTCCGGTTTTGCCGGCCGCACGCTCACCGGTCGTGCCACCGATGTATTTGTCGGCGGTAAACAGACGCTTGCCGACGGCTGCATCTGCTAGCATAGCCTTATCGCTTTTGTGCGCGGCGCCCTTGCGGTGCCGCGCTTTCTGTTCGTTTAGACCATGCAACCGCATGGGGGATTGGAGCGTCTATGCCCACACCTTCCACTGCACGCATGCACGACTTCGAGGTCGTCTCGAACCGGGAGATCGCCGACGGTATCTTCTCGCTCGTTATCTCGGCCCCCAAGCTTGCAAGTGCGCTCAAGCCCGGTCAGTTTGTGAACATCGCCGTCCCCGGCGATGCGTCTTCTCTGCTTCGTGTGCCCTTGAGTTTCTACCGCGCCGACGCCGAGGCCGGCACCGTCGAGCTGTGGTACGCTGTCGTGGGCGACGATACCCGCCGTTTGTCCCAGATGGGCCCTGGCTCCACCTCTAACCTGTTGGGCCCCGGTGGCCGTGGCTGGATGGTACCCGAGGGCACCAGGAAGGCACTGCTCGTCGCCGGTGGCATCGGCGTTCCGCCTGTGCTGTGTCTTGCCGGCATGCTTGCCGAGCAGGGTGTTGATGTGGACGTGTGCCTGGGCTTTGGCACCGCTTCCAAGGCCGTGGGTGTCGATGAGTTCCGTGCGCTGGGCGCCACGGTTAACGTGTGCACCGACGACGGTTCGCTCGGCACGCACGGTTTTTGCACCGATCCGGCAGCCGAGCTGCTTGGAGAGGGCGGCTACGACTACGTCGCCAGCTGCGGCCCCGCCGTCATGATGAAGAAGGTCGCCGCCGCTGCCGCCGAGGCCGGTGTGTACTGCGAGGTGTCGCTCGAACGCATGATGAGCTGTGGCTTTGGCGCCTGCAACACCTGCAATGTCGAGACGGTCGACGGTATGAAGGGTGCTTGTATGTGCGGCCCCGTGTTCGATGCTTCCAAGGTGGTGGTCTTCTAGTGGGTACCGTGAACATGGCCGTCGATTTCGGCGGCGTCAAGATGCAGAACCCCATTAACACCGCAGCCGGTACCTTTGGCTACGGTTGGCAGTTCCAGAACTTCTTTGATGTTTCCCAGCTGGGCGCCATCACCACCAAGGGTTGCGCTGCCGAGCCCTGGCCCGGCAATCCCGCGCCCCGCATGGCCGAGATTCCCGGCGGTATGATCAACTCCGTGGGTCTTCAGAACCCCGGCGTGGCCGCCTTTGCCCGCGAGTCCGGTCCGTGGCTCGAACAGCTGTCCAAGGACGGCTGCCAGGTCATCTGTCAGGTTGCCGGTCACTCCGTTGACGAGTTTGTCCGCGCACTCGAGATGTATGTCGAGCTGTGCCCCTGGGCTGCCGGCTACGAGATCAACGTGAGCTGCCCTAATATCGCCGCCGGCGGTGCCGCCATGGGCTCCACGCCCGAGGGCGCCTCTTCCGTTATGGCTGCTTGCCGCAAGGTGACCGATAAGCCGCTGTTCGTGAAGATGGCGCCGGTCAACGTCGCCGAGATCGCCAAGGCCCTCGAGGCTGCCGGCGCCGACGGCCTTTCGGTCATCAACTCCATCCAGGGCATGGCCATCGACGTCCATACCCGCAAGTCCCGCGTGGCCAAGCCCAAGGGCGGCCTTTCGGGCCCGCTGTGCCACCACATCGCCGTGCGCATGGTCTGGGAGGTTGCCCAGGCCGTCGATATCCCCATCAACGGTGTCGGCGGTGTCATGACTGGCGAGGATGCGGCTGAGTTTATCCTGGCCGGCGCCACCTGCGTGTCGGTCGGCATGGCCAACTTCGTCGATCCGTGCGCTTCGCTTAAGATCGCGCATGAGCTCGAGGCCTGGGCCGAGTCCCAGGGCGTAAAGGACATCAACGAGCTGGTGGGTGCTTTCGAATGCTAGAGAATGATGCCCGCGACCGTGTTATCGTCGCCCTCGACTGCGACCGTGAGCGCGCGCTCGAGCTCGCCCACGAGCTTTCGGGCCATGCCGCCTGGCTCAAGGTCGGCATGACGCTCTATTACGCTGAGGGTCCCCAGATCGTCAAGACCTTTAAGGACCTTGGCTTTAAGGTCTTCCTCGACCTTAAGTTCCATGACATTCCGCATCAGGTGCGCGGCGCTGCCCGCTCGGCCTCGCTTGCCGGTGCCGACCTGCTTTCGGTCCACGGCCTGGGCTCGGGTGCTATGCTCGCTGCCTGCCGCGAGGGTGCCGAGGAGGCGCGTGAGGACCGCGCCAAACTCGTCGCCATCACCGTGCTCACGAGCATGAATCAGGATGCCTTGAGCGAGATCGGCGTCGAGTCGCCCGTGGCCGAGGAGGCCGCCCGCTTGGCAAAGCTTGCTCAGGACAGTGGCATCGATGGCATCGTGTGCTCACCGATGGAGGCTCACGACATGCGTGAGCTGCTGGGTCCTGATGCCCTGATCGTGACTCCGGGTGTGCGTCCGGTGGGTGCCGCCCTTGGTGACCAGTCTCGCGTGGCGACGCCTTCCCAGGCTATCGAGCGTGGCGCAAGCCACATTGTGGTGGGCCGTCCCATCACCGGTGCCGACGATCCGGTTGCCGCCTTTGACGCCATCGTCGCCGAGCTGGTCGAAAACGTCGCGTAAAAGATTCCCCTAAGTCACCACTTTTGGGTCTCATTAGCACAAAATAGCCCCTGTGCCTGCGTAAACTTTCCCATCCTTTGTGTGGAATCGCAGGTCAGGGGCTTAACTTTGGGCGCAGTATATTGCACTTTTTGCGGGTATCGTCTAACCTATGGAGCCGCGATTAGGCATTTTGTACGTTCTACGTGCTAAAATGCCAATTATTGAATCAGATATAACCCAACTATTTGGAGGTACGAATGGCACTCCCTCAGCTTACCGACGAGCAGCGCAAGCAGGCTCTTGAGAAGGCTGCTGCCGCACGTCACGCCCGCGCTGAGCTTCGCGAGCAGATCAAGAAGGGCGAGAAGTCCCTCGAGTCCGTGCTCAACTCCGATGACCCCATCGCTTCCCGCATGAAGGTTTCCACCCTCATCGAGTCTCTCCCCGGTTATGGCAAGGCCAAGGCCGCCAAGATCATGGAGGAGCTCGGTATCTCCGCTACTCGTCGCGTCCAGGGCCTCGGTGTCCGTCAGCGCGAGCAGCTCCTCGAGCAGCTGACCAAATAAGTGAGCGCTCAGGATTCCAAGCTCTTTGTGATTTCTGGACCGTCAGGCGCAGGCAAGGGTACGCTCGTCACTCGTGTGCGCGAGCGCCGCTCGAACCTGGGTCTGACGGTTTCGGCTACCACGCGAGCACCACGCAAAGGTGAGGTCGACGGCGTCAACTACTTTTTTCTGACGCGCGAGGAGTTCGACCGCCGCGTGGCAAACGGTGAGTTTGTTGAGTGGGCCGAGGTCCACGGTAACTGCTACGGCACGTTGGTGAGCGAGGTCACATCCAAGCTCGCCTCGGGCTCGTCTCTGATTTTGGAGATCGATGTCCAGGGCGCCCTGCAGGTGAAGGAGCGTTTCCCCGAGGCCGTGCTGATCTTTATCAAGCCGCCTTCGCTTGAGGTGCTCCGCGAGCGTCTAGTCGGTCGCGGTACCGAGACGCCCGAGACGATTGAGCTGCGTATGGCAAACGCCGCCGATGAGCTTGCCCTTGCCGACCGCTACGACGACGTCGTGGTGAATGACGATCTCGACCGCGCGACCGATGAGCTCGTTCGCGTTCTCGATATGCATGAAAGGATCTGAGGTCCGTGTCCGTTGTAAAGCCTTGCATTGACGATCTTCTGGAGAAGACCGATCACAACCGCTTCCTGCTCGCTTCGCTTGCCTCCAAGCGCGCCTGCGACATCAATAGCATGCTGCGTGGCCAGCACAACCGCGTGCTTGCCGTTCAGGATGTCGATGACATCACCATCGGGCTTTCCGGTGCCGATACCATCTCGATGGCTATGGACGAGATTGTCGACGGCGACATCTCTTACGACGAGGCCCGTTACGAGAAGGCGCTCGGCCACAAGGTTGCTGAAGCCTAAATGGCGGCTCGCGTCTGCCTAGTCCACTATCACGAGGTTGGGCTGAAGGGCAAGAACCGCGCACATTTTGAGCATATCCTCATGGATAACATCAAGGCGGCCTTGGCCGCCTTTTCCGTGAACGCCGTGTCTCGAATTTCCGGTTATATCCTCGTGACCTTTAACGAGCATCAGGCCGACGAGGCGGCGCGTGTCATCCGCACCGTCCCCGGCGTTGCCCGTGTGTCTTTGGCGTATCACACCAACCGCGACCCGCAGGAGTACTGCGCCGCCGCTGTGAAGGCGCTGCGCGAGTTTGGTTCCTTCGATTCGTTTAAGGTGCACGCCAAGCGCTCCAATACTGACTATGAGCTCACCTCGATCGATATCAATCGACAGGTTGGCGAGGTGCTGTGTGAGGTGTTTCCCGATAAAAAGGTCCAGATGCACGACCCCGACGCGATGGTGCACGTTCTGGTGGTTCAGGGTAGTGTCTACGTGTATGCGCGCTCCGAGCGCGGCGTTGGCGGCCTTCCGGTGGGTTCTGCCGGCAAGGTCGTGACGCTTCTGTCGTCGGGTATCGATTCTCCGGTGGCGACCTGGATGCTCGCGCGTCGCGGCGCGGTGTGCGTGCCGGTGCATTTCTCCGGTCGTCCGCAGACGCCCGACACGAGTGAATACCTGGTGCAGGACATCATCCGTGCGCTTGAGCCGGGTGTCCAGATCGGCCGCCTGTACGTGGTGCCGTTTGGCGACTGCCAGCGTGAGATTTCGGTCACCTGTCCCAGCAACCTGCGCGTGATCATGTATCGCCGCATTATGTATTCGGTTGCTGAGCGCATTGCACACATCGAGGGTGCCAGGGCCATCGTTACGGGCGAATCGCTTGGGCAGGTTGCCTCCCAAACGCTTGAGAACATCATGGCCGTCAACGAAGCCGTGAAGATTCCCGTGTTCCGTCCTCTCATCGGTTCGGACAAACAGGAGATCATCGCACGCGCCGAGGAGATCGGTACGTTCGATATCTCGACTGAGGCCGCTCCCGACTGCTGCACGCTGTTTATGCCGCGTCGTCCCGAGACGCACGCCAAACTCGATGCCGTGCACGAGGCCTGGGAGCTGTTCGACCACGAGGAGATGATTGAGCGCCTGCTCAAGCAGACCGAGTACATCGACTTCGAGAGCAACACATATAAGTCCCCTAAGACCTTAAAACGCAAACATTCGGAGCTTGCTCCGCGTGAGATTTACCAAGATCACGAGTAAATTTGTGCATAGACCGACGATGCGCCTGCATCGTCGGTCTTTTGCTATCTGGGCATTTTGCGGCTAAGTGTTCATTTGCTGACGTTTGCCTGAATAAATGGACAGATTTGTGCAAGGTTTTGGTCGGTTTTTGGTTTGACCGCAAAAACCGGTTTTGGGGCGTGGCTGTTGTGGAGCTCCTTTCCTGACACGATGGTGTTGGGAGGTTTTGCTATGGCGCAGCGCGAACAACACGAACGAGTCAAAAAGATGGACCGCTGGGCGGGCAAGCTGCTCGGTCATAAGGCAGTGGTGATGGCGATACTGGTCGTCATTGCGATGGCGAGTGGGCTGGCGATGGCGAACCTTGGCGGCGGTGCCGGCGGTGTGTCGTTTGAGCGCACTGATGGTTCGGGCACGTTAGTGGTGCCGGGATCCGGCGATGCTTCGAGCGGAAAGACATCCGAAGGCTCTTCGCCTAAGGCGTCTGCCGCGGCAGAGGTCTATGTCGATGTTGATGGCGCCGTGGTGTCACCCGGTGTATATCGCCTCAAAGACGGGGCGCGGGTGGCTCAGGCGATTGATGCCGCCGGCGGGCTGGCGCCCGAAGCAGACGTTACGGGGCTTAATCGTGCATCCAAGGTCACTGATGGACAAAAAATTCACGTTCCAACGGTAGGGGAGCAGCAGGTGTCCATTGCGGAAGCCGGTGTTGATGGTGGGGCTTCCGCATCATCAGGCGTCGGTGGCGCAACAGGCCTAGTAAACATTAATACGGCAAGCTCGGCAGAGCTGCAGACGCTCTCGGGAATCGGTCCCTCAATGGCACAGTCGATTATCGATGAGCGGACAAAGAACGGTGCTTTTGCTTCGGTTGACGATCTGATGCGCGTGTCGGGAATCGGCGAGAAGAAGCTTGCCAAAATCAAAGATTGCATCTGCGTATGAGTGCGACCGAGCGAGAGCACGTGATACCTCCGCGGCCCCTGATTCCGTGGACGATGGCCCTGTGTGCCGGCATGTGCGTGAGCTGCGCCTTGGTGCTCAGCATAGCCGCTGATGCGCTGCTGAGGGAGCGGGCGACGGCGGTCGGGCCGCTATGGGCCATTCCCGTTGCGGCAGCGGTTTTCGTTGTGCTGGCTCACTCTTGTGCGAGGCTTGCCCCTTTGAAGCGGTGGCTGTATGCCGCGTCCGTCGGTCTCGTGGCGGGAGCGGTCGTCTCGGCGTGGTGGGCTGTGGGTGCGCTCAGCGCCTCGAGGGCGCTCGACGGTCGAGCGGCAAGCGGCCTCGAGTTTGTCGTGCAGGGTGATCCATCCATAAACGACGACGTGTATTCCTATACCTGCGAGGCACGCGCGGACGGTAAGAACTTGGCAACGGTTCGCCTATCGTGTGACCGTGAGTTCAAGGTCGGGGCGCACGTGCGTGTTATCGGTCGCGTGTCACGTTTTGAGAACGATGCGTATGGACGATCGCGCGTGCTTCGAGGCGAGGTGCGCAAGGTTAAAGCCGTTCGGATTGTGTCGGTCGATGAGGGTTCTCCGAGGCCGCTGCTTCGGCTGCGAAATGGGCTGCTTTCGTCCATCGCGCCTGCGACCGACCCGGCGCGTGCGCTCATAGCCGGTGTCGTCTGCGGTCGTTCGGCCGAGCTGCGCGCCCAGCCGGCGGGCGACTGGTTTTCGGTGACGGGAACGGCGCATCTTATCGCCGTCTCGGGCAGCCATTTGGCTATCGTGGGGTTTGTAATCGAGGGTGTATTGCAAAAGACTCGGTGCTCACGTGGTCTTCAGCGGGCGATATTGGCGATAATGCTTGTGGGCTACGCTGCCTTTACGGGCGCGTCTCCCTCGGTCGTGCGCGCGTGCTGCATGGTGTTCGTGACGCTTGTCGTAAACGGCGCGGGGCGTCGTCGGCATGGCGCATCGGCACTCTTCGCAACCATGTCCATCTTTGTGCTACTGCGGCCGACGGTGCTGTTCGAGATGGGCTTTCAGCTTTCATGCGCCAGCGTCTTAGCCATTCTGTGCTTTTGTCCCTATGCGACCTACGCTTTGGGTGAGCTAGGTGTGCCATCGGGCGTTGCCAGCGTGCTTTCCGTCACGCTGTGCTCGCAACTGGCGACACTTCCCATTACCATTCCTGCCTTCGGTACATTCTCGCTCATTGCTCCGTTGGCAAATGCGGTCATCGGTCCGGTGGTGAGCGTTCTGCTCGCTGTGTCGATCGTGCTGGCTCCCTTTTCGCTCGTGGGACCGTTGCGGACTTGGGCGCTCGTTGTGCCCATGATTGCCGCCCGTTGCGCGCTGTTCTTCGAGCAGCTGTTTGCTGCCGTGCCGGGTGCATACGTGAGCGTGCCGCCCGATAGCATGTGGATTTACCTAGTGCCGTGTTTTCTGGCGGTTCTGCTGGTCTGGTGGCCGCGTCCCCGCGCACGTCCTATGGCGGTGGGGCTTGCATGCCTGATGCTCTTGGCTGCGATTCCGTACGTCTACTGGGATCGATTCGCTCCGCCTTCGGTGACGGTGCTCGATGTGGGCCAGGCCGATGCGATTCTTATCCGCCAAGGCGGCGCAGTAGCTCTCGTCGACTGCGGGCTCGACGAGCGTGTGGTGGCGGCGTTGGTTCGCAATAACGTGCACCATATCGATGCCGTCTTTGTGACGCATTGGGATGAGGACCACTGGGGTGGTTTGCCTGCCGTGCTCGAACAGTTTTCGGTCGGAACGATTGCCGTGGCGGCGGATGCGCTGGAGGATGCTCCTGCCGAGGTATTGAACCGACCTGGCGTGGAGTATCGGCAGGTGCGCCGTGGGGATACGGTCGACATCGGCTCATTTTGCGCCCGCGTGATGTGGCCATTCGAGTCCGTGGATGGCGAGGGAAATGAGGACTCGCTTGTCCTTCTGCTCTCTTATGTTCAGGAAGGCAAGGGCCTGCGTATGCTCCTCACCGGTGATGCCGAGCTCGACCAAGAGCGGGAATTCGTGCAGGAGGTGGGGGATATCGATGTCCTTAAACTTGGGCATCACGGCTCCAAGGTTTCAGTCGATGGCGAGTTGCTGGACGTCCTGAAGCCCGAGCTTTCCCTCGCAAGCGCCGGTGAGGGGAATCGATACGGCCATCCGTCCGATGCCTGCATCGATGCCGTTAAGGAAGCGGGTGGTGTGTTCGCGTGTACCATCGAACACGGCGACATTACCGTCACACCGACTGCGAATGGCTTTGCGATGCGATGCCAGCGACCGTGACGACGTCGTTGGCGTGTGGTGGGCCCCTGGGCTAGAATGGCACGGAACGAATACGAAGGCCTGCGGGAGGGGGCGCAATGTCCGAAACCGGTTTGCTGCCGGCATATCTGATCGTCGGTACCGACGGAGTTAAGCGCGACCACGCCGTCTCGCGTATGAAAGCGCGTCTGGAAAAGTCGGGTATGGTCGAGTTCAACCTCGACGAGCGAGACATGACCAAGGACCCCGATATCGAGTCCATTATCGGATCGCTTAACACCTTTCCGATGGGCAGCGAGTTTCGTCTGGTAATCCTCGATGGCTGCTCAAAGCTCGCCAAGGCGGTCTCGGAGCCGCTCGTTGGGTATCTGGCGAGTCCCAGCCCAACAACGGTCTGCCTCATCATCGCTGACTCACTTGCCAAGAATACGCGCCTGTATAAGGCAATCGCCAAGATCGACAAGAAGGCTATCGTCGATTGCTCGGGTACCAAGCGCTGGGAACTGCCGCGCCGTGTTCAGCAGATGGCGACGCAGCGCGGTAAGTCGATTTCGATGGCGGCCGCCGAGGAGCTCGTCTCGCGTTCGGGCGAAAACACGCGCATGCTCGATAACGACTTGGCTAAGCTTGCCCAGATGGTCGAGTCGCCCCAGATTGAACTTGCCGATGTTGAGCGCTGGATTGTACGTACGGCCGAGATCCAACCCTGGGACTTCCTCAACGCCGTCTCGGCTCGCGATATGCGGCGTTCGCTCGAGCTCTTTAAGCTCCTGCCCTCCAAGAGCTACGTGTGGACTTACACATTGCTGTGCGGTCGCATTCGCGAGCTTATCGTCGCCAAGGCGCTCGACGCGCGTGGGCAGGGTCGCGAGCTGGCCGCAACGCTCAAGCTCCAGTCCTGGCAGGTCAAGAATCACCTGACCTGGGCGCGTCGTTTTTCGATGACCGAGCTCGTCGCAGCGCTCGAGGGTGCCGTTGATGTGGAGCTCGCGCTCAAGGGTTCGGCCGATTCTCAGACGGCGCTTTTGCTCTGGATTACGAACATCTTGAGAAAATCGTGATGATACCTGCCTATTTGACAAATTCGTTCTATTCCTTTGAGGGGGAGCGTGCTATAGTAGGCGCTTGCATGACCTCACCGTGTCTCAGAGGTGTCATACATTTTTTGCAAGGAACTCGAAAGGAACTCCAGAAGTGGCAAACATCAAGTCTCAGAAGAAGCGTATCCGCACCAATGAGGCAGCTCGCATGCGTAACAAGGCTGTCAAGTCCGAGCTCAAGACGCTGACCAAGCACGTCCAGTCCGCCGTCGCCGAGGGCGACGCCGAGAAGGCCCAAGCTGCCCTCAAGACCGTCACCAAGCGTCTCGACATGGCTGCCGCCAAGCATGTTATCCACAAGAACCAGGCTTCCAACCGCAAGTCCGGTCTTGCCAAGCTCGTGAACAGCATCAACGCCTAAGTTGTAAATTTCACACCACACAGATTACGCGCATAAATGGAGCCTGTTTTATGGAACAGGCTCCATTTTTTGTACCGCTCGGGTAAGATAGTCCGCATGAATACTTCAATTGACATTTCCCACATCCGCAACTTCTCGATCGTTGCGCACATCGACCATGGCAAGTCCACGATCAGTGACCGCATCCTCGAGCTCACCCATACCGTCGACGAACGCGACATGGAGTCGCAGCTGCTCGACACCATGGATATCGAGCGCGAGCGCGGCATTACGATCAAGTCCAATGCCGTCCGCGTTTCCTATGACGCCGACGATGGTGAGACGTATCAGTTCAATCTGATCGATACGCCGGGCCACGTTGACTTTACCTATGAGGTCTCGCGCTCGCTGGCAGCCTGTGAGGGCGCGGTACTCGTTGTCGACGCCACGCAGGGCGTCGAGGCACAGACCGTCTCCAACGCGACGCTCGCCATGAACGCCAATCTGGACATTGTGCCGGCCATCAACAAGATCGACCTGCCCTCGGCCCATCCCGATGAGGTTAAGACCGAGATCGAGGATGACCTGGCGATCCCTGCCGATGATGCTGTGTGCGTCTCGGGCAAGACCGGCGAGGGCATTCACGATCTGCTGGAGTCCATTGTCTTTTTGATTTCGCCGCCTAAGGGCGATGCAAACGCTCCGCTCAAAGCGCTCATTTTGGATTCGTACTTTGACGAGTATCGCGGTGTGGTGGCTACGGTGCGCGTCTTCGATGGTTCCATCAAAAAGGGCGATACCCTGCTTATGATGCAGGCAAAGGGCGACTTTTTGGTCGATGGCGTGGGCGTCAAGCGTCCCGCCGAGACCCCGGTCGACGCGCTGACGGTCGGCGAGGTCGGATACGTGGTCACGGGCTTGAAGGATCCCGAGGCCGTTCGCGTGGGCGATACCCTTACGTGGGCGTCGAACCCCTGCCCCGAGCCGCTTCCCGGTTATCGCGAGGCCAAGCCCATGGTCTATACGGGCCTGTTCCCGATCGACAACAAGGACTACGAGAACCTGCGTGACGCGCTCGATAAACTGCACGTCAACGACCCGTCGTTGGTGTGGGAGCCCGAGACCTCGGTGGCGCTCGGCTTTGGCTTCCGCGTGGGCTTCCTGGGCCTGCTGCACATGGAAGTCGTCAAGGAACGCCTGGAGCGCGAGTTCAACCTGGACCTCATTGCCACGAGTCCCTCGGTCGACTATCACGTCTACAAGACCGACGGCGAAATGATCGATGTCCGCAGCCCGCAGGATCTTCCCGAGGCCACGCGCATCGAACGTATCGAGGAGCCCTACCTCAAGGCCAAGATCATCTGCCCGCCCGAGTATACAGGTGCCGTCATGCAGCTCGCCATTGAGCACCGCGGTGTCACGACCGACATGATCCACCTGACGAGCAAATCGGTCGAGATGCGCTTCGATATGCCGCTCGCCGAGCTCATCTTGGACTTCTTTGATCAGCTCAAGAGCCGCACCAAGGGCTATGCCTCGCTCGACTACGAGTTCAACGAGTACCGTCCCTCCGAGCTCGTTAAGCTCGATATTTTGCTTTCGGGCGACGAGGTGGACGCGCTGTCGTTTATCGTCCATAAGGACAAGGCTTATGGCCTGGCCCGTGGCCTGTGCGACAAGCTCAAGGAGATCATCCCGCGTCAGCTGTTCGAGGTGCCTATCCAGGGTGCTATCGGCAACAAGATCATCGCCCGTTCCACCGTCAAGGCGCGTCGCAAGGACGTTCTTGCCAAGTGCTACGGCGGCGATATCTCGCGTAAGCGCAAGCTGCTCGAGAAGCAGAAAGAGGGCAAGAAGCGCATGAAGGCCATCGGATCGGTCGAGGTTCCGCAGGAGGCCTTTATGGCGATCCTCAAGGTGGACGAGTAGGTCCATGGCGCTTTCTGAATACAGCAGGCGGCTGCTGGGTGCCTATGCCGAGCAGCCGTTCCTTATGGCTCCCATGGCGGGCGTTACCGACCCTGCCTATCGCATCATGTGTCGCCGCCGCGGTGCCAACCTTGCCTACAGCGAGATGGTGAGCGTGGCAGGCCTTGCCTATGCCAGCAACAAAACGTGGCGCCTGGTGCTGCCGGCCGACGAGGAGCAGCAGATTTGCGTGCAGCTCTTTGGCTCCAAACCTGATCAGTTTGCGAGCGCCGTGGCCGCCGTCGAGGAGCGCGTTGGCGATCGCCTGTCGCTCATCGATATCAATATGGCATGCCCCGCCCGCAAGGTCGTTACCAAGGGCGAGGGTTCGGCGCTCATGCGCACGCCCGACCTGGCGGAGAAGATCGTCGAGGCCACGGTGGGCGCGGCGCACGTGCCCGTGACCGTCAAGATTCGCAAGGGCTTTTATGCCGAGGACCGTAATGCCGCGACGTTTGCCCAGATGCTTGAGGGCGCAGGGGCTGCCGCAGTCGCCGTGCATGGTCGTTGCGCCACGCAGCTCTACACGGGCCAGGCTGATTGGTCGGTCGTCGATGAGGTTGCCGACGCTGTCGAGATTCCCGTGATTGGTTCGGGCGATGTGTTCTCGGCCGAGGACGCTGCTGAGCATCTGCACGGCTCGGGTGCCAGCGCGGTGTTTATCGCGCGCGGCATCTACGGCAATCCGTGGGTGTTCGGCGATGCTCGCGCCCTTGCGCTCGATGGCACGTCGGTTCCTTCTCGCTCCTCGGTCGAGCGCCTGGAGGCCCTGCGTGAGCACCTGACGTTGACGCACGAGCTTCTGCCGCTCATGTCGCGTGCCCGCACGTACGCAAGCTGGTACTTAAAGGGCATGCCCCATGCCGCCGCCTGGCGCGCTCAGGTGGTGCGTTGCTCTACGTACGAGGAGTTTATGGCGCTGGTCGATGATATCGAGCGCGATGTGGTGGCCTGCGAGGCCGCGCTTGCCGCCGGTGAGTCGGTGCCCGCTCATCCGCTGGAGGCCTAAGGGTGGCCGTTACCGCGCTGTACGTGCACGTGCCGTTTTGCGCCCAAAAGTGCCGGTACTGCGACTTTGACTCGCGCAGTTTTGCTGCGTGTGATTTGGATGCCGCGCTTGATTCCTATTTTGAGCAGTTGTATGCGCGCCTCGATTCCTTTAGCGACGCCGGGGCGCTTGCGCAGGTCCGCACGGTCTATACTGGCGGCGGCACGCCGTCACTTGCTGGGGAGCGCCTGGTGAAACTTGCCCGTCGTATCTCCATGTGGTGCAAGCCCGTTGAATTTACTTGCGAAGCCAATCCTGAGTCCCTGACCGCTGAGCTCGCCTCAGCGCTTGCCGAGGCGGGTGTCACGCGCATCTCTCTGGGCGTGCAAACCCTCGACAATACCGAGCTGGCTGCTATTGGCCGCATTCACGATGCCAATCGGGCACTTGCGGCTATCGCGACGGTGAAGGATGTTGGGTTCGATGTGTCGTGCGACCTTATGTGCGGGCTTCCCGGACAGACTATGGCGAGCTGGCAGCACACGCTCGATGGCGTGCTTGAGGCGGCCCCGCACCATGTGTCGGTCTATCCGCTCACGCTCGAGGAGGGCACGCCGCTTTACCGCATGGTGTGCCGTGACGAGTCGCTTGAGCCCGATGAGGATTTCCAGGCCGCATGCATGGACGTTGCGCGCCAGCGGCTGAGTTCGGCCGGCTACCATCCGTATGAGGTGGCGAGCTACGCGCTCGATGGGCATGAATGTGCCCATAATATCGCCTACTGGACCGGACAGGGCTACCTGGGCCTGGGTCGTTCTGCCGCGGGCATGCTCGACGACGAGGATTTCGACCGTCTTGCAGGTTTGTTCCCCGGCGTGTCTTCTCGAGGCGATTCGTACCGCGTGCGTCTGGTGCAACGTGACGATGACGCGACGGCGTTCGAGGCCGAATATCTGTCGCAGCGCGAGGCTGTCGCCGAAGACTTGATGCTCGCTTGTCGCATGACGCGCGGTGTTGCGTCCGACCTGTTGGCTCGTGCAGCTTGCGTCATCCCAACGGGCGAGCTGGCAGCTGCCTGCGATCGTGCGCTCGAATTGGGTCTTGCCACTTGGGTGCCCGAGACGCTCGGGATTCATGAGGGACCCTTCACCTCGGCAGATGTCATCGCGGGCCATGTTCGAGCTCGTCTGGCGCCGACCCATCTGGGCTGGCTCGATGGAAATGTTCTGTTCGAGCTGTTTTGGGATCTAGCTTAGGCCGCTCGGGTAGAATTACCGGAATATATACGCTGCTGTGAGCAGGAGGTTGCCGCGCATGGCGACGATGAACGAAAAAGATTACTACGAGATTCTGGGTGTCTCCAAGGACGCCACCTCGCGTGATATTCAAAAGGCCTTCCAGCAAAAGGCCCGTAAGCTCCATCCGGACGTCAATAAAGAGCCGGATGCCGAGGAAAAGTTTAAAGAGGTTTCCGAGGCCTACGCCGTGCTTTCGGATGAGCAAAAACGTGCGCGCTACGACGCCATGCGTTCTGGCAATCCCTTTGCCGGTGCTCCTACGGCTTCGCCCTATGGTGGCGGCTACGCCGGCAGCACGGGCTATGGCAATCCCTTTGAGGGCGGCTTTCCCTTTGGTGGCGCCTGGGGCCAGCAGCGTCGCGGCCAGGCTGCCTTCAATCCTGAGAACGGCGCCAACGTGGTCGTCGATATCAAACTCGACGCCAAGGAGGCCAGGGGCGGTGCCCGCAAGACCGTCCGCTACACGCGCTTCGATACTTGTAGCAACTGCGGCGGCTCGGGCTCCGTTTCGTCTGAGCATGCCCATACCTGCCCGAGCTGCGGTGGCCGCGGCCACATCGACGTTGACCTGTCCTTCCTGTTTGGTGCGGGCACGTTCCAGTCGGTCTGCCCCGAGTGCGGCGGTTCCGGTAAGGTCGTGGCCGACCCCTGCCCCGATTGCGGTGGCAGCGGGCGAACCCGTGTGACCTCCGAGCAGACGATTGAGTTTCCTGCCGGCACGCACGATGGCGACGAGGTCCGCATTAGCGGCATGGGCCATGCTGGCACTAACGGTGCCGCGGGCGGCGACCTGGTCGGCCGCGCCCATGTTGAGGCCGAGCGCTTGGAAGGCGAAGCTCGTACTGGCTTTTACCTGATGGGCATTGTGGCGCCGTTTTTGGTGCTGTCGGCCATCTCGGGCGTGTTCTCGGCCTTTGCCGTGATGTGCTTTATTCCGTTTACCATGGGCCTGTTCATGGTGCTTTCGGACGGTGTGCTTCATCGCAGCCTGCTGTGGTGGAAGCGCGGTGCGATGCAGTTTGCCAACGGTTTTGCCAACGGCTTCATGTTCGCGCTCGTGTCGGTTTGGTTCGCGAGCTGCTCGCAACGGGCCATGCTTTCGCCGTATCAAATGCAATAACATCAAACCCTTTGTTTGCGGTCGGCCCAGCTTGGGTATAGGACGCACTGTGACAATAATGAAAGTCGGAAGGATTCGGTCGTGTCGGAAAATAGGGATTACTACGAGGTGCTTGGCGTCGACAGGGATGCCGACGCGCGGACGATTAAGCGTGCGTTTCTAAAGAAGGCCCGTACCGTACATCCGGATGTTTCGGACGATCCCGAGGCCGAGGCCAAGTTCAAGGAGCTCAACGAGGCCTATTCCGTTCTTTCCGATGAGCAGAAGCGTGCTAACTACGACCGTTACGGCACTGCCGACGTTCCTGGTGGTTCGGGCTATGTCGACATCAACGATATCTTTGGTGGCATGGGCATGGACGACCTGTTCTCGTCGTTCTTTGGCGGTGGCGCCGGTGGTGGCGCCCGCAGCCGTCGTGAGCGTCGTCGCGGACGTGACATGGCCATCTCCCTTTCGGTGACCCTTGAGGAGGCGGCGCTCGGTTGCAAAAAGACGATCAGCTATGATCGCCTTGCTCCCTGCGAGGACTGCAACGGTACCGGTAGGGCCGAGGGTGCACAGGAAAAGCAGTGCAGTCGCTGCCACGGTACGGGCTACGTCACGACGGTTCAGCGATCGTTTTTGGGCCAGGTTCAGTCTTCCTCGCCTTGCCCCGACTGCCATGGCGAGGGCACGGTTATCGACCATCCCTGCGAGACCTGCGACGGTCAGGGCCGCACGCCTTCGCACGAAAAGATCGACATCGATATTCCCGCCGGCGTTTCGACCGGTCGCCAGCTGCGTGTGAGCGGCTTTGGCGAGGCCGGCCTTCGCGGCGAGCCTTCGGGCGACCTGATTGTCAACGTGCGCGTTGCCGACCATGAGCGCTTTAAGCGCAACAGTGACGACCTGTACCTGGTGAGCGATATCTCGATTGCGCAGGCTGCGCTTGGCTGCGAGATCGAGGTCGAGGGCATTATGCCCGACGAGGTCGTTAAGGTGACGGTTCCCGCCGGCGCCCAGTACGGCGACACCGTGAGCGTCAATAATTACGGCATGCCGCGTATCGGCGGTGGCGGTTCGCGCGGTCGTCTGGTCGTGCAGCTGCGCGTGGTCGTCCCCACCAATCTCTCTAACAAGCAGCGCGAGCTGCTTCGCGCCTTCGCCGACGAGATGGGCGATGACGTCGCATCCGGTAAGAAGTCGGTGACCGACCGTATCAAGAGTGCCCTCGACGACATCCTCGATTAAGGAGCCCGTGTGCTCGCACCCCATATTTCCGTCGTCAACCTCGGTTGCCGTGTCAACCGGGTTGAGTCTGACCGTATCACTGCCGATCTTATGCGCCTGGGCTTTGCTATGGTAGAGCCCCAGGATGCCGATCTGATCGTAATCAATACCTGTGCCGTGACGGGCGAGGCCGAGGCTAAGACCCGCAAGGCCGTCCGTCATGCGCTGGCCCATCCAAACGAGCCTTATGTGCTCGTGACCGGTTGCGTGGTCAATTTGCATCCCGAGGAGCTGTTGGAGCTCTCGGATCGCGTGATCGCCGAGCCGTCCAAGATTGATGTCGCCGAACGTGTCTGCGAGGTGCTGGGCGTTGAGTCCGATAGCGTTCCCGCCTGCAGCGATGGCGAGGTGGTCGATGCGCTCGGTCGCTCTCGCCTGGGCGTGAAGATCCAGGACGGCTGCAACCATCGCTGCACCTATTGCATTGTGTGGAAGGCGCGCGGCCCCGAGCGTTCCGTGCCCGTCGATTCCGTGCTTGAGCAAGTTCGCGAGGCCCAGGAGGCCGGCGTGCCCGAGGTGGTGCTGACCGGTGTGAACCTGGGTGCCTACGATGGCAAGAGCGCGACCGACGAGCATGTCGAAATCGATGAGCTGCTCGAGGCCATCATGGAGCGCACGACTATTGCGCATGTGCGCATTTCCTCGGTCGAACCCATGGATATCTCTGAGCGCCTGCTTAAGGTTATGGCGCGCTATCCGCAGCGTATTGCCCCGTTTTTGCACCTGCCCGTACAGTCCGGCTGTACGGCGACGCTGCATCGCATGGGTCGTCCCTATAGTGCCGAGGCCTTTGAGGACACGGTGCGCATGATTCGCGCCATCCTGCCGCAGGCGTCTCTTTCGTGCGACGTCATCGTCGGTTTTCCTGGTGAGACGGACGAGGAGTTCGAGGAGTCGCTGGCGCTGTGCCGCCGCGTGGGGTTCTCGCGTATGCACGTGTTCCGCTACAGTAAGCGTCCCGGTACCCTTGCTGCCGACATGCCCGACCAGGTGCCGCCCGAGGTTATGGCCGAGCGCAGCCGCCGTATGCGAGACGCGGCGCAGGAGCTCGCTATTGCCGATGCTCGTCGTCGCGTGGGCACTGTCGAGCGTGCCGTGCTCGAGTATGGTGACAACCTGACGCTCGGTTCGTTCCATCATGCCCGTCTTGACGATACCTGTGGACTTACAGCCCCGTGCCTGCTCGATGTTGCTATCATCGGAGTCGATGATTCCGGCTTGGTCCATGCGCGCAGGGAGGTCCATGGAAGCCTCGAAGATTAGACTTACCGTTCCCGAGGGAGTTGATCCCTCGCGTGTTTTGGGCGCCGGCGACGGCGTCCTTCGTGCGCTCGAGAGCTTGGTTCGCGCTCACGTGGTCGCCCGTGGCGATAGGATCTCCGTGAGCGGCGACCCGGACGAGGTCGAGCTCGTGGCTCGCTTTTTCGAACATGCTTTTCGCGAGGCGGCGGCCGGTCGTACCCTGTCTGCCGACGATGTCTCGCGTTGCCTGGCCGTCTTGCGCGACGGCGAGCATGAGGCCACATCGCTTCGCGATGACGTGCTGCTTTCATACCGCGGTCGTGTCATTCGTCCCAAGACGCTTGGGCAAAAGCGCTATGTGGATGCCATTCGCTCGCATACCATCACCTTTGGCTTGGGTCCTGCCGGTACCGGTAAGACCTATCTGGCCATGGCGCTCGCCGTTGCCGCGCTCAAGCGCCATGAGGTGGGCCGTTTGATCTTGACGCGTCCGGTTGTCGAAGCAGGGGAGAACCTGGGCTTTTTGCCCGGCACCCTCGAGGAAAAGATCGATCCGTACATGCGCCCGCTCTACGATGCCCTTTTTGACATGATGGATCGTGAGCGCACCGATGAGCTTATGGAGCGCGGCGTGATCGAGATCGCCCCGCTCGCCTACATGCGCGGTCGTACGCTGAGCGATGCTTTCGTGGTGCTCGACGAGGCGCAAAATACCACGCCCGAGCAGATGAAGATGTTCCTGACACGCCTTGGATTTAACTCCAAGTTCGTGATTACCGGCGACCTCAGCCAGCGCGACCTGGTGGGTCGTCGTGGTGGCTTGGCGGATGTCGAGAAGATTTTGGGCCGTGTCGACGATGTGGCGTTTGCACACCTGGAGCGCGCCGATGTGGTGCGCCATGCCCTGGTGGGTCGTATCGTCGAGGCATACGATGCTTATGATGACGTGCGTGAGCAGCGCTCGCGCGACCGAAAGGAGTCCCGTTGAGTGTATTGATCAGCAACGATGCCGAGCTCGATACGCTGCTCGACGCGCAGGAAGTGGAGCACATCTGCGAGGTTGTGCTTGCCGCCGAGGGCGTTGAACGTGAAGTCGAGATTTCCCTTTCGTATGTCGACGAGGACGAGATGCACGAGCTCAACCACGAGTGGCGTGGCATCGACCGCACCACCGATGTGCTCTCGTTTGAATGCGACTCGGCCTTTGACGAGGATATTCCCGCCGACGAGACGCTCGAGCTCGGCGATATCATCTTGGCCCCGCAGGTCATTGCCCGTCAGGCCCCCGGCTTTGGCAATAGCCCTGCCGACGAGTGCCGCCTGATGCTCGTACACGGCATGCTGCACCTGCTGGGGTATGACCATATCGAGGACGACGAGGCCGAGGTCATGGAGGCCCGCGAGGACGCCATCCTGCGCGATCTGGCGCTCGAGCGCGGCGAGGACCCCAAGCTAGTCCACGTCGGCCCCATCACCAACCACGCCCACGACTAGGAGCCGTCTATGATTCCCGGATCGAACAAGGACCATCCGTCCTTCTTAAAGTCGTTTTCTTACGCCATGGAGGGCTTCGTCACCGCCGTCAAGACCGAGCGCAACATTAAGGTCATGCTCGTGGCGGGCGTGTGCACTGTCATTGCCGGCTGCATTGTGGGGCTCGACATTGCCGAGTGGGCTACGATTATCATCTGCTGTGGCCTGGTGATTCACGGCGAGCTGTGCAACACCGCCATGGAGGCCATTGTCGATCTGGCGACCCAGGAGCTCCATCCGCTGGCAAAACGCGCCAAGGACATCGCCGCCGCCTCGGTATACGTACTTTCAATCACCGCCGCGATTGTGGGCTTGCTGGTATTTGCCCACGCGCTCGGCTTTATTTAGAAAGGGATTCCCATGTCCGACAATATGCAGCCTATCGATGAAATTTTGGACGACGAGTCCCCGGATGCTAAGGCGACCGAGGCCTATGAGGAAGTCGAGGAGTTCGACCCGTTTGAGGGCATGAGCGACGAGGAACTCGACGCCCTGTGCGACGAGGACGACAGCCTCGCGGGCTTTGGCGACGTTGAGCCCGGTTTCCGCAGTGGCTTCGTGGCCTTGGTCGGCCGCCCCAACGCCGGTAAGTCAACGCTGCTCAACGCCTGCTATGGCAAAAAGGTCGCCATCACCTCGCCGGTGGCCCAGACGACTCGCCGCCGCATGCGCGCCGTCGTCAACCGCCCCGGCTACCAGCTGGTCTTTGTCGATACCCCGGGTATCCACAAGCCCAAGGACGGTCTAGGGTCCGAGCTCAATAAAAGTGCGCTGTTCGAGCTGAACGATGTCGATGTTGTCGCGTTTTTGATTGATGCCACCAAACCGATCGGCAGGGGAGACGCCTGGGTTGCCGAGCGCGTCAGATGCGCCCGTTGCAAGAAGGTCCTGGTGCTCACCAAGGCCGATGAAGCCGACCCCGCACAGGTCATGGAGCAGCTTAAGGCCGCCCACGAGCTTATGGAATATGACGACGAGATCGTGACGTCGTCGGTCAAGAACTTTAACGTCGATGCCTTCATCGAGACCGTTGCGCACTTTTTGCCCGAGGGTCCGCGTTGGTTCCCCGAGGACATGGGTACCGACGCTTCCGATGAGACGCTCGTTGCCGAGTTTGTGCGCGAGAAGGTCTTGCGCCGCACCCGTGATGAGATCCCGCACTCCGTGGGTGTGATTTGCGATGCGCTTGAGCAGACCAAGAAGGTGCTGCGCGTGCACGCCACCATTTACGTCGAGCGCGAGGGCCAAAAGGGCATCATCATCGGCAAGGGCGGCGAGATGATCAAACATATCGGCATCGACGCCCGTCGCGACCTTGAGCGCATCTTTGGCACCCAGGTCTTTTTGGAGCTGGACGTGAAGGTCAAGGCCGGCTGGCGTGACGACGAGGCCCAGATTCGCCGCTTTGGCTATAACGCCGAGGATTAGGGACACGCGGCGCGTATGGCAGGTTCTCGTACATATCGCACGAAAGTGCTCGTGCTCGATAAGACGAAGCTCAAAGAGACGGACCTGATCCTGACGATGCTTGACGAGCGGGGTCGGCAGGTTCGTGCCGTGGCAAAGGGCGCCCGCAAACCCGGCGGACGCCTGGCTGCGCGCTGCGAGATGTTCTGTACCGTTGATCTGCTGCTTGCGCATGGACGGTCGCTCGACGTGGTTTCCCAGGCCGAGCTTATGGAGGCGCCGCTCGGCGCCGCGCCCGATTACGAGATGACATGCTCCGCAAGCGCGATCGCCGAGGTCGCGCGCGTGTGCTCGTTCGAGGACGCCGAGGATCCGTTTACCTTTGCCATCACGCAGCGGGCGCTCACACTTGTCGGCAGCGGGCTCGACGCGGCGCATATGGATCTACTTGTGGCGGCATATGTCTTTAAATTGCTGTCGCACGTTGGCTACCGACCCGATTTTTCGGCATGCGTGCTGTGCGGAGACCCGATGCTGTCGTATTTTTCGCCCCAGGCGGGCGGCCTCATGTGCGGGTCGTGCGCGTCGAGCGTGCCCGGTGCCGAGCTGGTGTCGACCGGTGAGGTCGCATGGCTGCGCGCCCTCATGTCCATGACCTTCGATGCGCTTATGGCCGAGAGGATCGACCCGCATACGGCGGCGTTCTTGCTCGGGCTTTCGCATGTGTGGGCTGCGACGCACACCGATCAGCGCCTCCGTGCGATGGAATTCATGTTGGGTCGGTGATGATGCGCAGGCACGGGCTGCTTGTGGTAACATACCGACCTGTTGGTACCTCGACCTTGGTTGCTCGCTCCACCGGCGGCTTCCCAGTCCGAGGCGAATCGAGTCGCCCGTGGGCGACGCAAAACGAAAGGTGAAACAATGACTGTTTCCAAAGAGCGCAAGGCGGAGCTGACTGCCCAGTTCGGTAACACCCCGGTCGATACCGGCAACCCCAAGGTTCAGGTCGCCATCCTGACCGAGCGCATCAAGGAGCTGACCGAGCACATGAAGTCCCACCAGAAGGACTTCCACACCCGTCGTGGCCTGCTCATGCTCGTCGGCCGTCGTCGTCGTCTTCTCTCCTACATCAAGAAGAACGACATCGTCGAGTATCGTGAGCTCATCAAGGCTCTGGGCATCCGCGACAACATCCAGTAGGATTTGTACATGCAAGGAGCGTCCTGCGCAGCGGGGCGCTCTTTTTGTGTAAGGGCGTGAACAATCACGCTCTGAAGCGTGGCGGGGGCAGGGGGCCCGCGTCACATGAGGAGCCTGCAGGCAAGGGGCCTGCGGGGTAAAGGAGAACAATGACACTCGTATCCAAGACCTTTGAGCTGTACGGCAAGACCTACACCTTTGAGTCGGGCGAGCTTGCCAAGCAGGCCACCGGCGCCTGCCTGGTCAAGCAGGGCGACACCACGATGCTCGACACCGTGGTCGTCTCCAAGGAGCGCAAGAACTACGACTTCTTCCCGCTGACCGTCGACTTCAACGAGAAGATGTACGCCGCCGGCCGCATCCCGGGTGGCTACCTCAAGCGTGAGGGCCGTCCCAGTGAGAAGGCCACGCTCACCGCGCGCATGATCGACCGTCCGATTCGCCCGAGCTTCCCGGACGGCTTCCGCAACGAGGTACATATCGTCGCCACCTCGCTCGTCGCCGACCAGGTCAACCCCTTTGACGTCATCAACGTCATGGGTGCCTCCCTGGCCATGACGCTCGGCGGCGTGCCCTTCGAGGGCCCGCTTGCCTGCGTGCGCATCGGCCGTAACGTGGAGACCGGCGAGTTTATCGTCAACCCCACCTACGAGGAGCGCGAGAACTCCGACCTGGACCTGGAGCTGGGCGGCTCTGCCGACTTCATCTCGATGGTCGAGGCCGGCGCCGAGGAGATCTCCGAGGACGACATGCTCGCCGCCATGAAGTTTGGCCAGGAGGCCCTTGCCGCCTTCTGCCAGGCCCAGGACGAGTTCGTTGCCGAGTGGGAGCAGGTCAATGGCGCCATCGTCAAGAAGGAGTACCCGCTCGACCAGCCCGTCGAGGAGGTCCAGGAGCGCATCTTCGCCCACTACGACGAGATGGCCGCCGCCCTTCGCGATGCCGACAAGCTCTCCCGTATCGGTAAGGTCGAGGCTCTGAAGGAGTCCATCCGTGCCGAGTTCACCGAGGAGGAGCAGGCCGCTTGGGAGCGCGAGATCCCCGTGGCGCTCAAGAAGCTCGAGAAGAAGGCCATGCGCACCATGGTCGTCGAGACCGGCGAGCGCGTCGACGGCCGTGCCGCCGATGAGATTCGCCCCATCATGGTGAAGGATAACTACCTGCCGCTCGTTCACGGCTCCGGTCTGTTCCAGCGTGGCCAGACCCAGGTGCTTTCCGTCCTGTCGCTCGGTATGCTCAACGAGGGTCAGCGTCTGGATACCATCGAGCCCACCGAGGGCAAGCGCTATATGCACCACTACAACTTCCCGCCGTTCTGCACCGGCGAGACTGGCCGCATGGGCAGCCCCAAGCGCCGCGAGATCGGCCACGGCAACCTGGCCGAGCGCGCCCTGCTCCCGGTGCTCCCCGACGAGAACGAGTTCCCCTACGCCATCCGCGTGGTCTCCGAGGTCATGGAGTCCAACGGCTCCTCTTCGATGGCTTCGACCTGCGGCTCCACGCTCGCCCTTATGGACGGCGGCGTGCCTATTAAGCGCCCGGTCTCCGGTATCGCCATGGGCCTGATCCAGGAGGAGGGCAAGACCGTGGTCCTGTCCGATATCCAGGGTCTCGAGGACTTCCTGGGCGACATGGACTTTAAGGTCACCGGCACCACCGAGGGCATCACCGCCCTGCAGATGGACAACAAGGCCACCGGTCTTACCTTCGACATCTTGGCCCGCGCCCTGCAGCAGGCCAAGGAGGGTCGCGCCTTCATCCTGCAGAAGATGCTCGATGTGATCCCCGAGCCGCGCCACACCACGCGCAGCACCGCTCCGCGCATCGTCTCCATCCAGGTTCCGACCGATAAGATCCGCGACGTTATCGGTTCTGGTGGTAAGGTCATCCGCGGCATCCAGGACGAGACCGGTGCCTCGGTCGACATCCAGGAGGACGGCACCGTCTTTGTCGGCGGCACCGGCGAGTCCGTCGACCAGGCTGTCGAGCGCATCAAGCTCATCATCAAGGTTCCCGAGCCGGGCGAGGAGTACACCGGTCGCGTGGTCTCCATCCAGCCCTTCGGTGCCTTCGTGAACCTTCTGCCCGGTAAGGACGGTCTGCTCCACATCTCCCGCGTCGCCAAGGGCCGCGTGGAGAAGGTCGAGGACGTCCTCAACGTGGGCGACGAGGTCAAGGTCGTCGTCATCGAGGTCGACGACCGTGGCAAGATCTCGCTCGATCGTCTTGACAAGCCTGAGGCCCCGGCTCGCGCCGAGGGTGCCTCCGAGGGCGACGGCGAGCACTTCCAGCGTCGTGAGCGTCCGCGTCGCGAGCGCTCCGAGCGCAGCGACCGTCCGCGCCGTCCCGGCGACAACGGAGGCCGCAAGCCCCGCCGCCACCACGACGCCGAGTAACAGCCGTACATAACCAGCACCGCAAGGGCGACTCCGGACAGGGGTCGCCCTTTTGCTTGCGCCCGGGAGGGCCGCATATGAAGTTTCCTGCTCTACAGTCCTGCGCAAGACGGAAAGCACATTAAGTGCTTTCCTTTGCGTGCGGAACTCGCGATAAACTTCATATGCGGCCCTCCCGGGCGCAAGCAAAAGGACTGGTTAGTGCCGCTCGCTATTTAGTTAGACAGTCTATTCAGTAGTCAGATTTCAGATCTGTAGATAGCCGCAGCAGCATCTTCCCAGATAAAACCGACCAAAATAAACCTGTCCCTTTTTGGCAGGTTTCCCGTGGGGCGGGCACTGATGAAGTTTATCGCGAGTTCCGCACGAACAGGAGGCCACTTAATGTGGCCTCCGTCGTGAGCAGGACTGTAGAGCAGGAAACTTCATCAGTGCCCGCCCCACGGGAAACCGGCGGGATAGACCGGTTTGGATGGGGCTTTGATGCATGGGTGGTCTGTTGGTGGGCAAATGGGTATCATACTGTGGTTGTTGCATCGACTCTGCGATGCATGTTTGTATGTTCCCGGCGGTCGGTTTGCCAGAAGCGCCCCGTCGGTTGTTCCAGACCCGTTTCGAAGAAAGGAAACCACACTAACCTATGGCAGCTAAAAAATCATCTCCCTTGAAGATCATCCCGCTTGGCGGCCTTGACGGCATCGGCAAGAACATGACGGTCTTCGAGTGCGGCGACGACATGGTGCTCGTCGACGCTGGCCTCATGTTCCCGGATGACTCCCAGCCCGGTATCGACCTGGTGCTTCCCGACTACACCTATGTTCTTGAGAACGAGGAGAAGCTCCGCGGCATCATCGTCACCCACGGCCACGAGGACCACACCGGTTCGCTTCCGTATCTGCTGCAGGACCTCAACAATAAGGTGCCCATCTTCTCGAGCAAGCTGACGCTCGGCTTTATCGAGGGCAAGCTCTCCGAGTTCCGCATCCGCGCACCCAAGTTCCGTGAGGTCAAGGGCGGCAGCCATGTCAACCTCGGCGGCATCTCGCTCGACTTCTTCTCGATGACGCACTCCATCCCCGGCGCTCTGGGCGTGTTCATTCGCACCAACCAGGGCACCGTTATGCACACCGGCGACTTTAAGCTCGACCAGACGCCCATCGACGGCGTCACGCCCGACTATGCCGCTATCAGCCGTTTTGCCAAGCAGGGCATCGACCTGCTGCTTTCCGACTCCACCAATGCCACGGTTCCCGGCTTTACCAAGTCCGAGGCCGAGGTTGGTCCCAACCTGTTGCACGCCATCAAGAACGCCCCGGGTCGCGTGTTCGTCGCGTCGTTCTCGAGCCACATCCATCGTCTGCAGCAGATCTGCGATGCCGCCCGCAAGTGCGGCCGTAAGGTCGTTGTGACCGGTCGCTCCATGCTCACGAACACCCGCGTGGCGCGTGAGCTGGGCTACCTCAACATCGATGACGCCGATATCATCGATGCCTTCGATATCGATAACCTGCCCGACGATAAGATTGTCGTCATGTGCACCGGTTCGCAGGGCGAGCCGCTGTCGGCCCTGTCCCGCATGGCCAATGGCGAGCACAAGACGCTCTCCATCCACGAGGGCGATACCGTTATCCTTTCGGCAACTCCCGTTCCTGGCAACGAGAAGGCCGTCCAGCAGGTCGTCAACAGCCTGGCCAAGCTCGGCTGCGACGTGTGGGATAAGAACCGCGCTCTCGTCCACGTCTCGGGTCACGGTAGCCAGGAGGAGCTCAAGCTCCTGATGGCCATGGCCAAGCCCACGTACTTTATGCCGGTTCACGGTGAGGCCGTGCATCTGCGCGCCCATGCGCAGCTGGCCCGCAAGATGGGCATCAAGGACGATCATATCTTTATCCTCGATAACGGCGACACGCTCGAGATGCGCGGTGGTATCGTCAAGCGCGGTACGCCCGTCGAGTCCGGTGTCGTTTACGTCGACGGCCTGCGTATCGGCGATACCGACCCCATCGTCCTGCGCGATCGCCAGAAGCTCGCCAACGACGGTATGGTCACGGCCGTTGCCATTGTCTCCCTCAAACACAAGAAGATCGAGGCCATCGAGTTCTCGGGCCGCGGCGTCTCGTTTGCCATCGACGACCAGTTCTCCGAGGATGCCTCCGCGTCCATTATGAAGACGATCGAGAAGGGTAAGTTTAGCTTTACCAGCAGCGGTTCCGATGCCATTCGCAAGGCCGTGCGCGATTCGCTCTCTAACTTTATCTGGAGCCGTACGCGCACCCGTCCGATGATCATCCCGGTCGTCATGGAGGTTTAGTTTGGCGCGCGGATCTGCAAAAAACGCCAAAGGCAATAAGGCCAATAACCAACCGGCATCTGCTAAGGGTGCCGGTTCCCATCTGCGTGCCAATAAGGGCCACGAGTCCGAGTTTGATGAGTTTGAGCCCCTGGTCGAGCCTTCGGCCAATCGCGATATCGCCGGTGTGGTCATCGCCGTTTTGGCGATCGCGTCCTTCATTGCCGTGATCTCTCCGGCAACAGCGCCCGTGACGGCTGCGGTTGCCGGTTTCTACCACCTGGGCTTTGGTCTGGGCGCCTACGTGCTGCCGATCGTCATCTTGCTGTTTGCCGCCACGCTCTTTTTGGGTGAGGACTCGCCGCTCAACGTGCGCTCTGTTGCGGGCGGCGCCTTGGTCTTTATCGCCGTCGTCTCCATTCTTTCGCTGATGGTGCCGGGCACGAGCGATTCGTGCGACCTTATGTTTACGCCGCAGAACCTTTCCGTGTCGGGCGGCTACATTGGCGCCTTTATCGCAAGTGCCTTGCAAAACGCCTTGGGTAAACCTATCGCCATGGTTGTCCTGCTGGGGCTTGTCGTCGTTGGTTTGGTCATTATCGGCTTTTCGGTGGGTGGCGTTTTGCGCTCCGCACGCGATCGCGCTGCCGATTTTGCCGAGCGTCGACGTGCCGATGTCAATGCGAGCCCGTGGGGCGATGAAGAGGCCCTGTCTGTTCCCGGCGTCGCTCGTCCGCACCTGAGCATTTTGCGCCAGAAGGGGACTGACGCCGCGGTGACCACGGTCATGGGTGGCGATGTCGACCCGGTTTTGGATGACGACGAGGACGATGACCCGTTTGTCGACGTATCCGAGTCGGTTGAAGCCGAGCGGGCCAAGACCACGCTGCTGCCGCGCCGTCATGCCAAGAAGGGCAAGACGGTTCCCAAGCTCAATACGAGTGAGCCCGACCCGTCTTGGTCCGATAGCGAGATTGAGCTCACCGAGGGCGATGACGAGGACGACGAGGCTCCGATTGAGACCGCAAAGACAACTTTGCTGCCGCGTCGCCATGCAAAGCGCGGCCAGGTCACCGGACAGCTTTCGATGGAGGACGATCCGGACAAGGTTGACGAGTCCGAGCCGCCGTTTTCCGTGAATCCCGTCTCGGCCGCCCCCCAGATCCCCGACTTCCTGAAGCACCCCAAGGTCGCTGACGCCTCAACCTCTACGGCCTCTGCCGCTCCTGCTGCGGCTGACAATGGGGGAGCGAGCGACACCGCAACTGACGCCGAGGGCGAAGAAGAGGACGGCCTCAAGCTTCCGCCGCTCGAAATCCTGCATGCCAACCCGCAGTCGGCTTCTGCCGCGTCTTCGGACAAGGAGCTGGAGCAGACCGCTGAGTCACTGCAATCCACCTTGCTTGAGTTTGGCCGCAGTGCCCGCGTGGTCGGCTGGATCGCCGGCCCCACGGTGACGACCTTTAAGCTGCAGCCCGGTGAGGGCGAGCGTGTGAGCAAAATCTCGAGCCTCGAGGACGATATCGCGCTTTCGCTCGCTGCCCAGTCGGTGCGTATCTTTGCCCCGATCCCCGGCACCTCGCTCGTGGGCATCGAGATTCCCAACCGCAAGCGCCAGAACGTCAATCTGGGCGACGTGCTGCCCTATGTGAAGGGCGGTCCGCTCGAGCTCGCCATCGGCCGCGACGCCGAGGGCACGCCGGTTGTTGCCGACCTCGCCAAGATGCCTCACCTGTTGATTGCCGGTACGACCGGTTCTGGTAAGTCGGTGATGATCAACTCCATCATCACGACCTTGCTCATGCGCGCCCTTCCCGAGGACGTTCGCCTGATTATGGTCGACCCCAAGCGCGTCGAGCTTGCGGGCTATAACGGTCTGCCGCATCTCTATGTGCCCGTGGTGACCGAGCCTAAGCAGGCCGCGAGCGCTCTGCAATGGGCTGTGTCCGAGATGGAGCGTCGCCTGAAGGTTTTCGAGCGTCTCAACGTGCGTAAGATCTCGACCTACAATGAAAAGCAGGCCGCCGGCGAGTTTGAGCATTACGACAACCCGCCGCAAAAGATGCCCTACCTGGTCATCATCATCGACGAGCTTTCGGACCTGATGATGGTCGCCGGTAAGGATGTCGAGGCCTCGATCGTGCGTATTGCACAGCTGGGCCGTGCCGCCGGTATTCATCTTATCGTGGCCACGCAGCGCCCCAGCTCCAACGTGGTGACGGGCCTCATCAAGGCTAACATCACCAACCGCATCGCCTTTAACGTCGCCACGGGCATCGACTCGCGCGTCATCATCGACCAGATGGGCGCCGAGAAGCTCACCGGTTTGGGCGACATGTTGTTCTCCAAGGTCGACTGGGGCAAGCCCCGCCGTATCCAGGGCTGCTTTGTCTCGGATGATGAGATCAACGAGATTGTCGAGTTCGTCAAGTCGCAGAGTGAGCCAGACTACCACGAGGAGATCCTGTCTGCCGTGGCGCCCGCTTCCATGTCCATGGCGGGTGGCGGAGGCATTGTCCGCACCGGAGTAGCCGAGCCGCAAGACGATGATCCACTCATTTGGGAAGCCGCCCATATTGTGGTGGAATCGCAGCTTGGCTCCACATCTGGCCTGCAACGTCGTCTGAAGGTTGGCTATGCGCGTGCCGGGCGTATTATGGACATGCTGGAAGAAAAGGGTGTCGTCGGCCCGCCCGACGGTTCCAAGCCGCGCGAGGTCCTGTTGGACGAGGAGGGGCTTGCCGCGCTGGAATCTGTCGACGCCGAGATGGCACGTGAAGATCGTGAGTTTGGAGGATTCTGATGGCTGCACGCTTTGGTGACATGCTGCTCGAGCAGCGTCGCCGAATGGGCCTTTCCATTCAGCAGGTCGCCAACACCATCAAAATCAGGCCGCAGATCATCGAGTTTTTCGAGACCGGTAACTTTGCTTCGATGCCGCCGCGCGGCTATGCGCAGGGCATGATTTCGAGCTATGCTCGTTTTTTGGGCCTCAATCCGCGCGAGGTCGTCAATGCCTACTTTGACGACCTGATGGCATACGAACGCGAGACGTCGCAGCAGGGCGGTCGTTTTCAGGACGCCGCCGGCTACGTCAATTCGCGTTCCTCTGTCGATAACGGGCGCTTCCTGATGGTTCAGGGTGGTCGCTCAACGCGTTATGGTCAGCGTCCGCAGCAGGCTGGCTATATTACCGAGACGGGGTCCAGTGAGGAAATCCGTTCTCAGCGCGATCGTTTCCGCAGCACGCCTATGCCCGACGATCGTGCGCTTCCCGCTGCCCGCGGTGTGGTGCGCGATCCCCGTGTCGGCTACGGAGATGGCGGCTATTCCGATCGTGGCTACCGTGGTGTCTCTGCCGGTCGTGCTCTCGGCGGCTATGCGGACGCCGATGCCACGCAGGTGACGCCGCGTCTTCGCTCTCAATCACAGCCGTATGGCCAGCGCTCTTCGGCTCCGCGTGCGGGCCAGCGTGGCTATCAAGGCCGCGGTGAACTTGCGCCCCGCTCGGGTCAGCGCAGCCTTCAGGGCCAGGGTGGCTATCGCGGCCGTTCCGACAGCAATCGTGGTCGTATGCCTCAGGGAGGCGGCCGCAGCAGTTCCAGTCGTGGACGCGGCGGTTCCCGTACTCCTCAAAACAACGGTCTCGATCCGCGTATCGTCTACGCCGGCATCGGTGCCGTGGCGTTGCTGCTGATCGTGCTCATCGTGGTACTTCTGCGCGGCTGCGCATCTTCGACGCCCGAGACCACGCCCGAGACGCCCGCTGTTACCAAGACGACGACCAAGAAGTCTTCTAAGAAGACTGAAACGGTCGACGAGGACGAAGACACCGATGAGGCGACGGATGAGTCGACCGATTCGGACGCCACCAAGACGACGGCTAAAAAGGAAGAAAACGAGGTAACGAAGGTCAAGGTCTCCGTTGCCAAGGGAAAGACCGCCTGGATTGAGGTCAAGGTTGATGGCAAGTCGGTCTATGGCGCCCAGGCGACTGGCCCCTTTGAGCAGGAGTACACGCCTGAGTCCTCGATCGAGATCACCACGTCCAAGCCTTCCGATGTCACCGTTACCAAGAACGGCGAAAAGGTCCGTTACGATACCAAGACTTCGGGCGTGGCGCGTGTGACGATCACCGTTCCCAAGAAGGAGACGACTGGTTCCGAGAATGGTGAAAGTTCTGATGGTACCGACACCACCGATGGTACCGACACCACCGACGGCACCGATGCCCAGTCCACGGATGGCGCCGATACCGCAACTGACGGCCAGACGCCCACCGATTCTACCGACTATTCGTACGATAGCTACTAAGCCGCTCGTACGCGAAAGGAAACATCATGGCTAAAGATTCCAGCTTCGACGTCGTGTCCGAGGTCAACATGCAAGAGGTCGACAACGCCTTCCAGCAAACCACGCGTGAGATTTCCCAGCGCTATGACCTGAAGGATTCCGGCGCCACGATCGAGCTTTCGAAGGGCGACAAGCTCTTTACGATCAACGCCCCGGCCGACTTTGTCTCCAAGCAGATTATCGACGTGCTGAGCTCCAAGCTCATCAAGCGCGGCATCGACCTCAAGGCTGTCTCGTGGGATGCTCCGCAGGCGGCATCGGGCGGCACCGTGCGCGTGCTCGGCCATATCGTCGAGGGTATCGACCAGACGACCGCCAAGAAGATCAACAAGGACATCAAGGACCAAAAGCTCAAGGTCAAGGTGACTATCGAGGCCGACAAGCTGCGTGTTTCCTCCGCTTCGAAGGACGCGTTGCAGACCGTGATCCAGTTCCTGCGCGACCAGGACTACGGCCAGCCGCTGCAGTTCACCAACTACCGCTAATATCATTCGAAAGGACTGCTCTCCAACATGGATACACCGTTGGGCTCCGTGCTCTACATCACCCTCGGGTGCGCTAAGAACGAGGTTGACACCGACCGCATGCGTTCTCTTTTGACCGCCGCGGGCTACGAGGAGGCATTCGACCCACAGGATGCCGATATCGCCATCGTCAATACATGCTCGTTCCTCGCCTCCGCAACGTCCGAGAGCATCGAGACCACGCTCGAGCTCGCCAACGAGGTTCAGGACGGCGTTCGTTCTTGTCCCATCGTCATGTGCGGCTGTGTGCCGTCGCGCTATGGCGACGACCTGCCTGACGAGCTGCCCGAGGTCGCTGCCTTTGTGAAGGCCGACGAGGAGGATGGCATTGTGACGGTCATCGATGGCGTGCTGGGTGTCGAGCGTGAGATTGCCGCCTATATTCCGCAGGTCAAGCGCACCGTCGAGGGCGCTGTCGCCTACGTCAAGATCTCCGATGGCTGCAACCGCTTCTGTAGCTTCTGCATGATCCCGTATATCCGCGGTCGTTATCACTCGCGCAATGCCGAGAGCATTATTTCCGAGGTGCGCGACTTGGTTGCCGGTGGCGTGCGAGAGATCGTGCTGATCGGCCAGGACACGGGTATTTGGGGCACCGACTTTGCCGACGAAGACGTCACCGATGGCTCGCCGCGCAATCTGGCGCAGCTGCTGCATGCCGTCGCCGAGGCCGTGCGCCCGCACAACGTCTGGGTCCGCGTGCTCTACCTGCAGCCCGAGGGCATGACCGACGAGCTTATCGATACGATTCGCGATACGCCCGAGGTACTGCCTTATATCGATATCCCCGTGCAGCACTGCGACGCGCGCATCCTCAAGGCTATGCGCCGTTCTGGTTCGCGCCAGGAGCTCGAGGACCTGTTCCGTGATCTGCGTGAGCGTATCCCCGGCATTGTGATCCGTTCCACGGCCATGGTCGGCTTCCCGACCGAGACCGACGATGAGTTCCGCGACCTTATCGACTTTATGGACACCGTCGGCTTTGACTACACGAGCGTCTTTGCCTACTCGCAGGAGGAGGGCAGCCTGGCCGCTAAGATGGAGGGTCAGGTCGATGAGGAGGTCAAGCTCGAGCGCGCCCAGGAGGCCATGGACCTGGCCGAGTCGCTCGGTTTTGCTGCAACTGCCGCACATGTGGGCGAGCGCGCCCAGGTGATTGTCGACGGTTTCGAAGAGACCGAAGACGGCGCCGAGCTGATCGGACATGCCTGGTTCCAGGCGCCTGATTCCGATGGCGCGGTGCATCTGGATGCCAGCGAGGCATCTGTGGGCGATATTCTGACGGTCGAGTTTACCGATAGCTTCTGCTATGAGCTTATCGGCCATGTTGTGGAGTAGGAGAGCGTCGTGGCAAACGAGAGCAATAAGGAACTGACGAGTGTTTGGACGCCCGCCAACATCGTGACGTGCGTTCGCATCGTCTTTATCCCGGTGTTCATGATCGTGTCGGCGCTTTCTCACACGAGTGTTGCCGGTACAGATTGGAGCACCTTCGACGGCCCGCTCGCCGCCGCTGCCTTCATTCTGTACGTCATCCTGTCGTGCACCGATAAGGTTGACGGCTACCTGGCGCGCTCGCGCAACGAGATTACCGACTTCGGTAAATTCTTGGACCCCATCGCCGACAAGCTGCTGGTGTTCTCGGCCCTGCTGCTGTTCCTGGATTTTGGCGCGGTGACCGTGTGGTCCGTGTTCATTATCCTGTTTCGTGAGCTGTTGGTGAGCGCCCTTCGTATGGTCGCAAGTGCTGCCGGTGTGGTCGTTGCCGCCGATAAGCTCGGCAAGTACAAGACGGCGACCACGATGGTCTCCATCTGCGGCTATCTGTGCGTCTTTGCGATGGCCGGTCTTCAGCTGGGGCCGGTGTCGCTGCTGCTCGGTGTCTATTCGGTGTCGCGCTTCCTGTACGTCATCGCCGTGATTTTGACCATTGTCTCGGGTGCCCAGTACTTCTGGAACTGCCGTAAGATCGTCTTTTCGGTCTAGGTCCTGGTGGGTATGACGGAGTCTTATTTGCAGATCGCCGCAAACAACGAGGACTTGGCGCGCGATCTTGTCGAGCACGCGAGTGCCCGTGGTGTGACGGTGTCGACGGCGGAGTCGCTGACGGCGGGCATGATCGCCTCGACGATTGCCGATATCCCGGGTGCCTCGGCGGTGCTTCGTGGCGGTGCGGTGACCTACTGCGATGAGATCAAACATCGCGTGCTCGGCGTCGAGCAGGAAACGCTCGATCGGTTTAGTGCCGTGTCGCATCAGACGGCGCGCGAGATGGCCGCGGGCTCGCTTGAACTCTATCAGAGCGATATTGCCGTAAGCGCAACGGGCTACGCTGGGCCCGGTGGCGGCACCGAGCAAGACCCTGCCGGCACGTTCTATATTGGCTGGGCGTATCGTGCGGCCGATGGGGGAGCGCCGGTTGTCGAGTCTGCACGTTGCCATTATGAGGGCGATCGGTCGTGCGTTCGGGCCTATGCGGTCGCGGAGGCTTTGGAGTGCATTGTCCGCGTGCTCAATTCTATGGAATAGACGTGGTTTAAGGGGCCTTAGGGCCCCTTAATTGTGGAGATAGGGACCTTTGACGGTATTGGTGTTTGCGCTGGTATATGGCCTAAATTTGTTCGAGCGGTCGTATTTGTGATTGGCACGGTCAAGCGTTTGGTCGGTGATTGGTCGGCGTTTGGTCGGGTTTTGGAATGTACGGCTGCATATGATGAATCTGAACGGTTGACCACGAACAGCCGTTCGTTTATTATCGTTTCAGGTTGTTAAGAGGAGGGCTATTCATGGCCAAGAATTCAGGTCCCGTACGTACCGTTTATGCACGCACGACGGGTAAAGAGCGCGATGAGATGATCGCCACCACCAAGGCCGAGATCGAGAAGAAGTTCGGCCAGGGCTCTATCATGAGGTATGGCGACGGCGGTCCCGAGCTCGAGGTCGAGGCTATTCCGACGGGCTCTCTGGCGCTCGATGCCGCCTTGGGTATCGGCGGCGTGCCGCGCGGCCGTATCGTCGAGATTTATGGCCCCGAGTCCTCCGGTAAGACGACGCTTTCGCTCGAGATCCTTGCAGAAGCACAGGCCATGGGCGGCGTCGTTGCATTTATCGATGCCGAGCACGCGCTTGATCCCACCTATGCCGCGCGCATCGGTGTTGATATCGATGAGGTCCTCATTTCCCAGCCCGATACGGGCGAGCAGGCGCTCGAGATCGTCGATATGCTTGTGCGCTCAGGTGCCATCGACGCCATCGTCGTCGACTCTGTTGCCGCCTTGACTCCACGTGCCGAGATCGAGGGCGAGATCGGTGACACGACGGTGGGTCTGCAGGCTCGCTTGATGAGTCAGGCACTCCGCAAGCTCGCCGGCTCGCTTGCCAAGTCCAACACGACCTGCATCTTCATTAACCAGCTGCGCGAGAAGATCGGCGTCATGTTCGGCAACCCCGAGACCACCACGGGAGGCCGCGCGCTCAAGTTCTTCTCTTCCGTGCGAATCGATATTCGCAAAATCGATACCATCAAGCTCAAGGACGAGGTTATCGGCAATCGCGTTCGTGCCAAGGTCGTTAAGAACAAGGTGGCGGCTCCGTTCCGTTCGGCCGAGTTTGACATCATGTACGGCACCGGCATCTCCAAAGAGGGCTCGATTCTGGATATGGCCGTCGAGTGCGGCATCTGTAAAAAGATGGGGTCCTGGTTTGCCTATGGCGAGGACAAGCTCGGCAACGGTCGCGAGGCCGCCAAGACGTTCCTGCGCGAGCATCCCGATTGCGCTGACGAGATCGAGCACAAGGTTCGCCTTGCCTGCGGCCTTGAGTATGACGACGATGCCCCCTCCGAGGTTGAGTTGACCGACCAGCCCGCCCCCGAGGAGTTTGATGAGCTGTACGCCATCGATGGCTCCGCAATGCTCGACGATGACGACGAGTAGCGGATGCCGACATGTCGTATACGGTGACCGAGGCTACGGTCGTCTTTCCCGATAAGAAAGCGGCCTCCTCGTTCTCGAGCGGTTATGCGTCTAAAAAGCCCTGCGCGCATATCGATTGCGATCTTGAGGGCGGTTACGAACGTTCCATTTGGATTCCCGTGCGCGTGGCGCGCCTGTACGTTAAGAACCGCCCCGATCTTCCCTGTGCTTGGGATGACTTTCGCGAGGCGGTGCAGCTTATCGAACGCAAATGTGCACTCACCATGGTGACCGAGATGCTTTCGCGTCGCGATCATGCCACGGGCGAGGTACGGGATAAGTTGGCTCGCTATGGCTTTCGACAGCCTGCGATCGATTTTGCCGTTGCTCGAGCGACTGAGTATCGATTTTTGGACGAGAACCGTTTTTGCTCGTACTTTATCGAAGAGCGCAAACGTCGCGGCTGGGGACAGCGCAAGATCGAGGTTGAGCTCAAGCGTCGTCATGTCGTGCTTGACGATATCCCCGGCTATCCCGAGGCGTATTTTGCTGTGGATGACGACTTGGCCCGCGCTTCGGCCTTGCTCGCTAAACGTCGCATTCCCGAGGCGCGTGCATTCGAAAAGCTCGTCAGGTTTTTGATGGGTAAAGGCTTCTCGTATCGCATCGCCGCCGATGCCGTTAAGGCACGTCTCGATGCCTTAAGCGAGGAGTGTGCCGTGTAAACGTGCACGTGTTACGCCCTTGCCGTTCACCGCTCGATTGGCGCCGTGCCGGGTGCGTTTATTTGACAGTTGTTGCGGTTCAACGTAGGATAAATACCGTCATTTGCTTTGTGATATGTGCTCATCTGTGATGAGTTTGTTTATATGTTTATCTGTATCCGACCCGCATAAGCTGCGCCCATATTACTCAAATGTCGCGAGCCGTTCGTAAGGACGGTTCGCTTTGCTGTGTAACGAATCCATAAAAAGGAGTGAGCATGCCTATCATTGCAGCGCTCGTTGGCCTCGTTTTGGGTGCCATCGCCGCCATTGCCTACATGCGCACCGCCAAGCAGGGTAGTCTTCACGAGGCCGACGAAAAGATCCAGTCGGCACACGCGCAGGCAGAGTCCCTGATCGGTGATGCAAAGCGTCAGGCCGAGACCCTCAAAAAAGAGGCTCTGCTCGAGGCCAAGGAAGAGATCATCAAGAACAAGCAGGCCGCCGAGGCCGAGGACAAGCAGCGTAAGAGCGAGATTCGCACGCTCGAAAATCGTGTGATGCAGCGCGAGGAATCGCTCGATCGTCGCAACGATGCGCTCGATAAGCGCGAGCATCAGCTGTCCAGCCAGGCCGGTCAGGTCGAGAAGCGCTCTCGCGAGCTTGAGGAGCTCTGCGCCAGGCAGACCTCAGAGCTCGAGCGTATTGCCGACCTTACGCGTGAGGATGCTCACAAGGAGTTGCTCGACAAGGTCCGTGGTGAGGTTACCCACGAGGCGGCCACCATCATCCGCGAGTCCGAGCAGCAGGTCCGCGCCGAGTGCCATAAGACCGCCCAGGAGATTCTCTCCCTGGCGATTCAGCGTTGCGCCGCCGACCATACCGCCGAGGTCACCGTCACTTCCGTTCATATTCCCTCCGATGACCTCAAGGGTCGCATTATCGGTCGCGAGGGTCGCAACATCCGCACCTTTGAGCAGGTGTCCGGCGTCAACCTCGTGATTGACGACACTCCCGAGACCGTCGTACTCTCGAGCTTCGATCCGGTCCGTCGTGAGACTGCCCGCGTGGCGCTTGAGAACCTCATTGCAGACGGCCGCATACACCCCGCCCGCATCGAGGAGATGTATCACAAGGCCGCCGACTTGGTTCAGCAGCGTGTGCGCGAGGCCGGCGAGCAGGCCGCCTTCGATACCGGTATCCACGACCTGCATCCCGAGATCGTCAAGACCCTGGGTGCTCTTCGCTACCGCACTTCGTTTGGCCAGAACGTTCTGCAGCACTCGCTTGAGGTCTCCGACCTGTGCGGCGTTATGGCCTCCGAGCTTGGTCTGGATGTTGTGACCGCCAAGCGCGCCGGTCTTCTGCACGACCTGGGCAAGGCCATCGACCACGACGTTGAGGGACCGCATGCTGTCATTGGCGCCGAGCTTGCCCGCCGTTATGGCGAGAAGCCCGTTATCGTCCACGCGATCGAAGCCCATCATGCCGATGTCGACCCCAACACGGTGCTCGACGTTCTGGTCCAGGCTGCCGATGCCGTTTCTGCTTCTCGTCCCGGTGCCCGCCGCGAGTCGGCCGAGAACTACATCAAGCGTCTTGAGAAGCTCGAGGAGATTGCCAACTCTCACGACGGCGTCGAGCGTACCTATGCCATGCAGGCCGGTCGCGAGGTTCATGTCATGGTTCAGCCTGACAAGATCTCCGATGCCCAGTCCACGGTGCTTGCGCACGATATCGCCCATCAGATCGAGGAAGAGATGGAGTATCCCGGTCAGGTTCGCGTTGTCGTGATTCGCGAGAGCCGTGCCGTCGATATCGCTAAATAACATGAACGACGCGAACGAGCTCATCTCATTTATCGCGTCGATGTCGGGGGAGGGCAACCTTCGCGTCGAGGAAAACCTTGGCGAGGGGTATGTCCGCCTCCGCGTTTCGGAGGCCGAGCGCCGTCAGGCCAAGCATGACATTCAGCATGTAGAGGACATTGTCATCGAGATGCTGCGTAATGCTCGCGATGCCGGAGCCGATAAGGTCTATCTTGCCACGACCAAGGAGGAGGGTGTTCGCACCCTCCTCTTCCTGGATAACGGTTCTGGTGTGCCGCAGGATATGCAGGAGCGTATCTTCGATGCTCGTGTCACTTCCAAGCTCGAGAGCATGAAAATGGACCGTTGGGGTGTTCACGGTCGTGGTATGGCGCTGTTCTCTATCAAGCAGAACACGGATGAGGCGCGCGTTGTTTCATCGGGCGTCGATTTGGGCTCTTCGTTTAAGGTGCGCGTTGCCACCGAACGCTTGGGTGAGCGCGCCGACCAGTCGAGCTGGCCTCAGGCGGTTAAAGACGAAGACGGTCGCTATGTATGTGCTCGCGGCCCCCACAACATCATTCGCGCGGCCTGTGAGTTTGCCCTTGAGGAGCTGCGTTGCTGCGATGTGTATCTGGGCTCTCCGTCCGAGATCGCTGCGACCCTGTACGCTCAGGCTTCGAGTCGTCTCGATACGTCGCGCCTGCTCTTTATCGATGACGAGTGCGAGCTTCCAGTTATCGATCGCTTGGGCCTTGCCTCGGATGCCGAGGACTTTATCCGGATCTGCTCCGGTCTGGGCCTTGAGATGTCCGAGCGCACTGCCCACCGAATTCTGTCGGGTCAGATTAAGCCCGTTCGCGGCGTGACTGCGCGTCTGCTGCGCGAGCGCGACTCCACCTCTCATGCGCCGGCTCCCATCGATCTTGCCAAGGACCGTCGAGGCCTTCGTATCGCCAAGGATGATATGGCGCAGTTTTCGCGTGCGGTCGAGCGTGACTTTAACGACCTTGCCGCCCGGTATTACCTCAATCTATGCGGCGACCCTAAGATTCGCGTTTCGCGTGATCGCATCACGGTGACGTTCGATCTTGCCAAAGAGGAATAAAATCTTTACCGAGTCCGCTCGGTACGATACAGTTATTGCAGTTAAAACGTACTTTTAAACGCAGGAGTTTCTTCATGGATTGCCTGAAGGTATCAAGCAAATCATCGCCCGCGTCCGTAGCCGGCGCCATTGCCGGCATGGTCAAAGATGGCGTCCCCGTCAACATTCAATGCGTCGGCGCCGGTGCCGTCAACCAGGCCATCAAGGCCGTCGCCATTGCGCGCGGCTTTCTGATTCCGACCGGCTTTGATGTCTCCTGCGCGCCGGTGTTCTCCGACATCCTCATTAACGGGGAGTCGCGCACGGCAATCCGTCTCTCTATCTACGTTCACCAGATTAATCGGGCTGCCATGGATAACGTCGTCATGGACGACGTTAAGCCTGTTGCGTAAACAAGCCATTTGCACGCTTGTAGCACCTATGCGCCCCGTCGACACCATCGTTAGGATGTAAGCTCATGGACCAGCGTTCCGTACGCGATATTCTTGCCGGTAAAACCTACTTTATACGCACATTCGGCTGCCAGATGAACCAGCACGACTCTGAGCGCGTGAGCGGTTTGCTCGATTCGTATGGCTGTCTTATGGCGCTCGATCCGGAGCATGCCGATATTGTCGTGTTCATGACGTGCTGTGTGCGCGAGGCTGCCGATACGCGCCTGTATGGTCAGTGCAATTCCTGCAAGAGCCTTCCTCCTTCGCCTTCGGGTAAGCGTGTTGTCGCCGTGGGCGGCTGCATCGCCCAGCGCGATGGTGAGGGCTTGCTCACCAACGTCGATAACGTCAACGTCATTTTCGGCACCCATTCTATTGCTCACGTGGCTGAGCTTATCGCCGAGGCGTTTTTGGATGGTAAGCGCCATATCCGTACGAATGAGCATGAGGATACCGACGCCATGAGTATGCCGTGGCATCGCGAGACGCAGTATCACGCCTGGGTGCCCATCATGACGGGCTGCAACAATTTCTGTACGTACTGCATCGTGCCGTACGTCCGTGGTCGTGAGAAGAGCCGTCCCTTCGAGGAGATTGTCGACGAGGTGACCGGGCTCGTGCGTCAGGGCGTGCGCGAGATTACGCTTCTGGGCCAAAACGTTAACTCCTACGGTCGCGATCTCTTTGGCAAGCCGCGCTTTGCCGATCTGCTGCGCGCGGTGGGCGATACGGGCGTCGAGCGCATCTTCTTTACCTCTTCGCATCCTAAGGATCTGCTGCCCGAGACCATTGATGCTATGGCCGAGACACCTGCCGTCATGCCGCAGCTTCACTTGGCCGTTCAGTCGGGCTCCACGCGCATTCTTAAAGAGATGAATCGTCGGTACACGCGCGAGGATTATCTGGGCCTGGTCGATCGTATTCGTAACCGTATGCCCGATATTGCGCTTTCGACCGACATCATTGTGGGCTTCCCGGGCGAGACTGAGGAAGACTTTGAACAGACGCTCTCGCTTGCCGAGACGGTGCGCTATGCCCAGGCCTACACGTTTATTTACTCCAAGCGCGCCGGTACCCCGGCAGCTGAGATTTATGATCCCACCCCGCATGAGGTTATCCTTGAGCGCTTTAACCGTCTGGTCAAGGTTATCGAGACGACGGCGCACGAGTATAACCAGGGCGAGCTTCACACCGTGGTGCCTGCACTTATTGAGGGCACGAGCAAGAAGAACGACGCTGTCCTTCTGGGCAAGAGCCCCAAGAACCAGACGGTGCATGCGCCGATTCCTGCTGGCTATAGCATCGATCAACTCATCGGCAAAATTGTCGACGTTGATATTGATGTCGCCAAGACGTGGTATCTGTCTGGCTCCGTCGTGGGCGAGCCCCGCTAATGATCTCTCCTGGTGCAAGCCTTTCTGCCGTAGCGATCGTCGGTCCGACGACGGTCGGCAAGAGCGATGTTGCCGACCGTCTGGCTGCTCGCCTGTCGTCTGAAGTGTTGTCTTGTGACGCGATGCAAATCTATCGTGGTATGGACATCGGTACGGCCAAGATGATGCCCGAGGAGTGCTCGGCACCGTTGCGCCTTGTCGATATCGTGAATCCGGGCGTCGCGTATTCTGCCGCGCTCTACCAGTCGGACGCCCGAGCATATGTCGAGCGTTTGCTTGGTGAGCAACGTCTTCCGGTCTTTTGCGGCGGTACGGGCCTGTATCTCAAGGCCGCACTCGATGAAATGGATTTTCCTTCGGGAGAACTCGAGGACGAACGCCGCGCGGGCTATCAGGAGCTTGCCGAGCGCATTGGAGAGGAAGCATTGCATGCCCTGCTTGCCGAGCGCGACCCCGAATCGGCTGCCGTGATTCATCCCCATAACGTGCGTCGTGTGATTCGTGCGCTCGAGATGCACGATGACGGTGTGTCGTATGCCGAGCAGAAGTCGAAATTCAGCGTTCCGCGTGAGCGTTATCATGCCTTGTGGTTTGGTCTGACGCGTAGCCGTAAAGTGCTCTATGAGCGCATTAACCTGCGTGTCGACCTTATGTTTGAGCAGGGGCTGGTTGATGAGGTCCGTGGTCTTATGGACCAGGGCCTAAGTGATGCACTGACGTCGATGCAGGCAATCGGTTACAAAGAGATTATTGATGCCTTGCGAGGCGCTATTACCATGGATGAGGCCCGTGAGCTTATCAAGATGCGCTCACGTCGCTATGCCAAGCGCCAGCTATCCTGGTTTAAGCGTGATGATCGCATCGTGTGGTTCGATATGGATGAGTTTACGATCGATGAGGTCGTTGCTGATATTTACTGTCGCATCGAGGCTGCCTAATGGCTCGTTTTCCTTTGGTCCCTACGGCGCCTGAACCTGAGCGCGCCATCTTGGTTGGTGTTGAGTGGCGCGATAACGTCTGGCCGCTCGACCGTTCGCTCGACGAGCTCGAGCGCTTGGCTCACACTGCTGGAGCCCAATGCGTGGCACGCTTGTCGCAGCGCCTGGTTAAACCCTATCCCAAATCGTTTATCGGTTCTGGCAAGGTCGAGGAGCTGTGCGGCTTGGTGCATCGCATGGATGCGGATGTTGTTATCTTCGACGACGACCTGACGCCCTCGCAGCAGTCCTATCTTGAGAAAGCCGTGGGCGAACCGGTCAAGATTATTGACCGTACGGCATTGATTTTGGATATCTTTGGCCTGCATGCCCAGACTCGTGAGGGCCGCTTGCAGGTGCAGCTGGCACAGTTGCAGTATCTGCTGCCTCGTCTGCGAGGTATGTGGAGCCATCTTGCTAAGGAACAGACGCGTGGCGGTATTGGCTCGCGCTTTGGCCAGGGCGAAAGCCAGCTCGAGGTCGACCGTCGCCTAATTCGTAATAAGATCGCAGCTCTTCGACGCGAACTGAAACAGGTTGAACAACGTCGTGATGTGCAATCGAAAAGCCGTATTGAATCGCCGGCGTTTCGCGTGGCGTTGGCTGGCTACACCAATGCCGGCAAGTCGACGTTGCTTAATCGATTGACGGGATCCACTGTACTTTCGCAGGATAAGCTGTTTGCCACGCTCGATCCTACGACGCGCTCGTACCGTTTGCCCGGTGGCCGTGGCATGACGATCACCGATACCGTCGGCTTTATTCAAAAGCTGCCCCATGGCCTGGTCGACGCGTTTAAATCTACGCTTTCCGAGGTGCTCGGCGCCGATTTGATTCTTAAAGTTGTAGACGCTTCCGATGAGGATTATGAGCGTCAGCTCGAGGCGGTTGATCGTGTCCTTGACGAGATTGGTGCCGGTGAGCGCCTGACGCTTACTGTGTTCAATAAAATTGATCTGCTCGATAGCGTCGACCGCTTGAGCTTCCGCCGGCGCTATCCCGAGGCGGTGCTGTTCTCGGCTCAGACGGGTGAGGGTCTTGATGACTTAGTCGACCGCATCGCTCGTGAAGCGGCCGCTACGGATGTGTTGCTCTCGGCCGATATTCCGTATCGAGAGGGCGCTTTAATCACGCTCGTGCACGAACAGGGAACCCTTCTGCACGAGGAATATCTTGAGGGCGGCGTTCGTATTGTGGCAAAGCTGCCGATCCGTATCGCACCACGTCTTGAGCGTTACCGAACGGAATAAATCAGCTCCAGCACACCCAAGATAATCGGTTGATGGAGCAGATAGAACGGTAGTGCATGGCATCCGAGGCTCGCGAGCGCCGGGATGGGATTCGCATAGGCCCATGCTGGCGCTTTGCGGTTTGCTTTTTGTGCCGTTCGAGCGGCAAAGAAGCCTGCGAGGTACATAAAGAAGAAGGGTATGAGCGGATAGTAATCACCGGAGACAAAGTCTGGATCTGGGAAACCCAGCCAAGCTAGATAGGGGATAGGGTAGACCGCTTTAGGAATGCTCCAGGTACAGGCAAAGAGTATGAGGCAAATCGTTATACCCCATATTGCAGGCACCCTATCGAGAACCGGGCGCGCGAGTGCAACAATGGCAGTGCATGCCGCCATGCAGAAAATGATGCCGAAGTTCACCGAGTCATCGACTGAGACAAGCGTCGTTGCGACCCATACAACTAAAGCGGCAGCGGCATATTTGGCGGCACGCTTGATGTTGTTGCGCGAGAGGGTGCACATCCAGCCGGCAATAAGCAAAAATACCCAACTGATGCTAGCGCGCCAGATGTCTTGGAAGATGGTCTGGGTAAACCAGGGCATGTCCCAACCATATAGGTAGGCAAGGTCGTAGCAGGCATGAAATCCCGCCATCGACAGCATGGTAAACCCGCGAATGGTATCAAAGACCGTGATGCGTTTTTGCATTACGAAAACCGGCGCATCAAACCGACGACCTTGCCCAGAATCGTGGGATTTGTCGCGTAGATAGGCTCCATGGTGTCGTTTTCGGGCTGCAGGCGAACACGCCCCTGCTCCTTATAGAACGTTTTGACCGTTGCGGAACCATCGATCATGGCCACGACAATCTCGCCATTCATGGCACTCTTCTGTTCGCGAACGATGATGTAGTCGCCGTTATAGATACCGACGTTAATCATCGAATTGCCGTGGACCTCGAGGATAAAGGACCCCTGGTCCGTTGCGATCTCGGTTGGGATGGTAAAGGTGTCCTCGATATTCTGCTCGGCAAGAATAGGAATTCCTGCGGCGACACGGCCTACGAGAGGCAGCGATACGGTTCCGCGGGGCGCCGTGGGCTCATCGGACTTTGAGATGGATACGGAAGATCCGTCCTCGTCAAAGAGCTCGAGAGCGCGAGGCTTGGTGGCGTCACGCTTGAGCAAGCCGCGTGCTTCGAGTGCGGAGAGATGCGCATGTACGGTGCTAGGGGAGGAAAGGCCCACAGCCGAAGCCATCTCGCGTACACTGGGCGGATAGCCCTTCTCCTGCTGATATTCCTTGATGAAGTCGTAAATTTGCTGCTGACGCTTGGTAATTTTGCGAGCCATCAGGGATTCCTCTCTACCCATACCAAACAAATGTTCTATTTTTGCTTGACAGGAACAACTGTTCGAAGATAATAATAACCGAACACTCGTTCCCGCGCTAGACTTTTTTGTCCCCGCGGCTTGATAAAACAGTTCTCGTCAAAACAAACGAGAGGAGAACAGAATGAACGCAGCGGATATGGTCCAGGGAAACCTCGCTCTTAAGCTCGAGGCGCCCGCCACGCCTGCCTTTACGGTCGTGAAGGGCGGACGCTCTCATTTTCAGGCCGTGGCCACTAAACCCGTTCGCACCCAGCGTGCGGTCGCTGCTTCGGCTCCTGTTGCCCTGAAGGCCTCGACGATTGTTGCTGTTGCTGTAGCGTTCACCCTGTTCTTTGTGCTCGCCACGTCAGTCTTTTCTGCTCGTCACGCAGCATATGCCGATTCCGTAGCCAACGTCACCTACGAAACGGTTCGTGTGCAGTCCGGCGATTCTCTGTGGTCGCTTGCCCAGGAGCATCCCATCGATGGCCTTTCCACACAGGAGACTTCCGACATGATTCGTAGCGTCAATCACCTCGATCGCGGCTCTCTTGATGCTGGTGCAGTTCTGAAAGTTCCGGCCCGTTCGTAAGATTTCGGGTCGGTCGCATGGTACCCTTGTTATCGTTTAAGAGGAGGTTCCATGCGCTGTCCCAAATGCGGTAAGGCACATACCCGCGTTGTCGATTCCCGTATGCAGGAGTCGAACAACACTATCAAGCGTCGTCGCGAATGCTGTTCGTGCAATTATCGTTTTACGACGTTCGAGCGCTGCGAAGATCCCATCGAGGTTATCAAATCCGACGGGTCTAAGCAGCGGTTCGATCGCAACAAGCTGCTGGTCGGCCTGATGCGCGCCACGATTAAGCGCGATATCGACACGAAAAAGCTCAACGAGATCATCGATGATATCGAGGTGGAGTTGCGTTCGCGTACGCTGACGGCTGTTACGTCCCACGAACTGGGCGATATGGTGCTCAAGCGCCTGGCCAAGATCGACAAGGTGGCCTACATTCGCTTTGCCTCGGTCTATCGCGATTTCAAAGACGTCGACGAGTTTTTGCAAGAGCTCGACAAGCTAAGGTGATTTCATGTCCAACATTACCGTTAACATTAAGCGTCTCGATCCCACGGTCGAGCTTCCCAAATACGCACATCCCACGGATGCCGGCCTTGACCTCCGTGCCAACGAAGACTGCACCCTCAAGCCCTTTGAGCGCCGCTTGGTCTCCACTGGCTTGGCCATTGCGCTGCCCGATGGCTACGCCGGCTTTGTCCAGCCCCGTAGCGGCCTAGCCATTAAGCAGGGCCTGTCTATAGTCAACACGCCCGGTCTCATCGACGCCCACTATCGAGGTGAACTTAAGGTCATCCTCATCAACCTGGACCCCATCAACAATATCCAGATCAACAAAGGCGACCGCATCGCCCAACTCGTCATCCAAGAAGTCCCCACGGTCAATCTCGTAGAAGTAGACGAAATAGACAAAACCGACCGAGGCAACGGAGGCTTCGGCTCCAGTGGCGTATCCTAGTCGTTTACGTACTGTCCGCTGACCGGCCCGACCCGCCTATATATCATCCCATGCTCAAACATTCTCGCTTCGCTGCGAAACTGCGCGTGGGACGATATATAGGCGGGTCGGGCCGGTCAGCTGCGTTTACGCACTACAAGCTGCGCCGGATCCTCATATTAGAAGCTGCAAAGGTGAACCAAAGTAATTAATTGCAGTTAGCAGATGCGGCAAGGGGATTGATCCTTTGTCGCATCTGCATATCAGAAAGATTGATTATTGTTTTCAAGCGAGTAGACGCCCGCCCACCTCTCACACATATCGTTCCACGCGCAGTTTCGCAGCGAGCGAAGCGAAGCGAGAATGTTTGAGCATGGAATGATATGTGTGAGAGGTGGGCGGGAGGGATGCGAGCGCCCCGCGAGAATGTTTGAGCATGGAATGATATATGGGCGGCTCCCGCCGAGCAGCGAACTTTCGGCTAGCGGATATGCGCAGGTTTTCCGCCCCAGTAGAAGCGGCAGAAGGCTCGTTTACGTTTTTGGGGCTTGCCTGCAAGTTCCATGGTTGCGATGGCGATATCCTCGGCTGCGCGTGGACGGCGCAGCACTTCGCCGTTAATGAGCAGTGCCTTGAGCGATTCGGGATGATCGTGGAGATGGCGCAGTGTCACGATGAGCTCGCGTGCGGTCGTGACATGCATGCTGGCGCCCATGCCGGTGAGCATGGTGGTGTTGGCCTTTTCCTGGCCATATGACTTGCCCAGCAGAATCATAGGCAGGTGTGCGCACAGGCATTCGGTAACAGTGAGTCCGCCAGATTTGAGGATTGCCAGGTCACAGCCGTGCATAAGCGCTGCCATGTCATCGACGTAGTCAAGAACCGTGACGTTCTCGAGTTTCATGGCATCGAAAAGCGTTTTGAGACGGGTGGCATATTCGGTATCCTTGCCCGGCAAAAAGACAAAGTGCATGTCCTCGAAGCTGCGCAGGAAGGGGAGGGTGCGGTCCATCTCCGCGCGAAAGCGAACGTACGGTTGAGGCAAACTGGCGCCGGCCATTACCAGCACAACGAGCTTGTCTGTGGGGAGATTGAACTTCTCGAGTTCTTCCTCGCGATTGTAGTCCGTATCAAACCCGGCGCGAATGGGGATGCCCGTAATGCGGATCTTTGCCTCGGGAACCTTACGGGGTCGGAGTGTTTCGGCCATAAACTCGTTTGCCACACAGAAGAGGTCGGTGTCCTTATGGGGCCACCAACCCTCGACCTCGTAATCGGTCGGTACGCAAATGACGGGATAGTCGATGCCCGTAATGACGCGCGCGCCGACGGCGACGTTGGCTGCCGTGATATGTGTGGCTACCACGGCAATGGGCCTGCGAGTTCGAACGTATTCGTTAAATGCGGGGAACATGATGCGCGACCATGCCGTGCCACCGCCCCAAAGCAGGTGTCCGGTAAGGGTATAACGCCAGGTCAAGTCATAGATTGGGCGCGTGGCGCCGGTAAACGAGGCGGCCGTTTTGTTGCCGTCGAATTTTATGCGTCCAAAATCAAGGATATCGAGCACTTCAATCTCAACATCCTCTGGGATGCCATTGGTGCCGCGGATGAGGTCGAATGCCTGCGCAATTGCATTTGCGGCGGCCTTGTGGCCCGAGCCGACCGAGGCGTGCACGATAGTCACGAGAGGTTTTTGCTGAGTCAAGAGCGTGGTTTGTTCCGATTGGGGAGTGCTGTGCGTGAGCAGGGGAGCGTCGTCGCTCGTCTGCGTCTGATCCATCGATATCTCCCCTTCATCTTTGTTTCACAGAGAATCATTGTAGTGCATGAGTGTCACGTTCGCATAAATTTGGGTATGAGCGCAAAGAACGCCAATCTTTCGACAGGAGGTCTCTTCATGACTACTCATCAGCCGATCGATGTTGCGATTATCGGCGGCGGGCCTGCGGGCTATGCTGCAGCCATTTACGCGGCGCGCGCCAACCTAACGACGACCGTGATTGAGCAAGGTATGTCGGGAGGACAGATCGCCACAACCAATGAGGTCGAGAACTATCCGGGCATTCCGCTCTTGAGTGGCGCCGAACTCGGCGAGCGGTTTCAGCAACATGCAGAGGGCCTGGGAGCACAGGTTGCATGGAGCATGGTTGCGGGTATCGATTACGATGCGGATGCGGCGCTGTTTACGGTGCATCACGATATGGGCGATACGCTGGCCTCGAGCGTTATCGCTTGCATGGGTGCCACGCCGCGATCTGCTGGTTTTGTTGGCGAGGATATGTATCGCGGTCGTGGCGTTTCTTATTGCGCGACGTGCGATGGCATGTTCTTTCGCGGTAAACAGGTCTTTGTCATCGGTGGCGGTAATGCTGCCTGCGAGGAAGCCCTGTTCTTGTCAGAAATCGCCAGCAGCGTGACCATCGTCTTGCGCCGCGATCAGTTCCGTGCTCCCGATGGCGTAGTTCAAAAGGTGCTCGCAAAAGATAATATTTCAGTTTGGTACCAAACTAGTATTGTGGAACTTTCGGGCGAGGCCATGCCCACGACTATCACCTTTAAGGACAACGCTACGGGTGGCACTTATTCCGAGTCCTTTGATCCTGGTTCGTTTGGCATTTTTGTCTTTGCTGGCACGCAGCCCCATACTGAGCTTGTAGAGCATCTGGTAGATCTGGCGCCCGACGGCGGTATTGTGACCGACGAATCGATGGCCACCCGCACACCTGGCTTATTTGCCGCCGGCGATATCCGCTCCAAGCGTTTACGTCAAGTTGTGACCGCCGTTTCGGACGGAGCCATAGCGGCTACCAGCGCATACGCTTTTCTACGCTGATAAGTACGATAATATATCTTATGTAAGGTTGCTATCTTTAAACAAAGTGGTTGGACGATGCATCAATGTGTTGTCCAACCACTTTTACTTGCCGGCTATGTGGTATGCAAAACTAGATAACCTAGAATACAATATAGAAAATGAACGGAGGACCTTTATGAACCACGTTAAACACGTTATTCCGATGTCCGATTCGTCGGTAAGCATTAAGCCCGAGGATATTCAGCCCACGGTGCTGCCCGATGCATTCATTCAGTCCGATATCGTGCGTAAACTCAATACGTTGAGTTTGCCGCGCTATAACCAGTTGCCCAATGTGACACTCTACCGCGACCAGGTCATTGAGTATGTTGCGCTGTGGATGGAGCCGCTGTCCATTTGCGTTGAGCACCCTGTCATTACGCCATCGATGATCAATAACTACGTGAAGGTCGGCCTGGTGCCTGCTCCGGTCAAAAAGCAATATGGCCGCGAGCAGATTGCCCGCCTGATCGCTATCTGCCTCTTTAAGCAGGTGCTACCTATTGCTGCGGTGCAGGCACTCTTTAACATTCAGCGTTTGAGCTACGATGCCCCGACGGCCTTCGATTATGTGGTCGATCAGCTCGAGGCATCGATTCGTTCGGCGTTTTCCGTCGAGCAGGCGCCGGTTCCCGATACGGCGCATCAGGTAACGCGTGAGTCGCTGCTTGTGCGCAGTGCGGTTTCATCCTTCGTTTCGAAAGCGTACCTGATGAGCTATCTAAAGTTTAATGGGTTTAATAGCTAGCCGACGTATAAAACGGGCGGAACAAAGGGCTATCTGCCACTTTGTCCCGCCCGTATTTTTGCTTGGTTGGACGTTATTGGCCCGAAGCCACGCCCATGCCGTAGCCGATAATGAGCCCATACATTTCGGCATAGTATGAATCTAGCCCGTTACAGGGCATGATGATAGTCTTGGAGCCTGGCCAGCGCTCCACAATTCGGCTGGCAAGTGCTTGGGCGCCTGCCTCATTCTCGACATGGTCGATAACGACCTCGCCGCCCGTAAAACCTTCGGCTTCCATGGTGTCGATGATCTTGTTGAGCATCTTCTTTTCGCCACGCGTGTGCCCGACGAGCTCGATTTTACCGGCCTCGCTCGCCGTGCCCAAAATGCGAATATTGAGCTTGTTGGCAATGACGCCGGCTGCCTTAGGAATGCGTCCTGCCTTTGCAAGGTTCTCGTAATTACACAGGCTAAAGAGAATCTTGCTGTTTTGCTCGAGACTGTCGAAGTAAGCGCAGGCGTCCTCAAAGGAAACGTCCGGGTTACTTGCAAGATAACGATCAAACAGCAAGAAGATCAGATCCATCTTGCCGCCTGCTGCCCGCGAATTGACCAGGTGAATCTGACGATTGGGCTCCTCGGCAAGTACCATATCGCGTGCCGTAGCGGCAGCGTTATAGCTTCCAGAGACACCCTCCGAGATTGGCATGCAGATCGTCTTGTCGGCGAGCTTAAAGAGCTCAGCCCACTCCCCCACGCTTGGGCAGGCGCTCGATGATGCGCTGGCTTCCGACTGAATGGCAACATTAAGCTCGTGAACATCGAGCAAAAGGTCGTCGACAAATTCGCGCTCCCCTATTCGAATTTTGAGAGGAGCGAATGCAAAGGTGGTACGGGGTGCAGTCGGTTGCCAATCGCGAAGATTGCAGCTCGAATCTGAGATAAGTGCCCAGCTCATTGAGGGTCCTTTCTAGTTGTTCCCCAACAATTATAGCCATCTTTTTGATTGATTGGACGGCTATCTAGTTTTGAATACTAGATAGCCGTCCTGATTTTATGGCAAACGGTAGGGAAAAAAGAATGGGCCTCGTGACTCAAGATCGCGAGGCCCACGTTCGTTCGCTGCAGTAATAAATTAGTAGCGCACGAAAATGTAATTGTTGTTCATGCCGGCGGCAACGGAGCTGATGATGACGCCCGTTTTGTAGTCGGAAGCATGGATCATCTGACCATTACCGATATAAATGCCGGTATGGTAGGAGTTAACCACAACATCGCCGGGTTGCGGATCGGACACACGGGTCCAACCCATGAAGTCGACCGTGGTGCCCAGACGGCAGTAGCGTCCCGTGAGGCAATAGCTTACAAAACCGGAGCAGTCAAAGCTGTTCGGTCCAATGCCGCCCCAAGAATACGCATAGCCGAGCTTGCTGTAGGCGCGCGAAACAACGGAGCCACCATCAACAGACTGACTCGGTGCTGAAGGCGTGGGAGCCGGAGCGGGCGTGGGGGCAGGCTGCGGTGCGGGAGCCGGCGTGTTGCCGCCCTGGTTGTTGTTATTGTTGGTCTGGCCGCCATTGTTGGTGTTCTCGGTCGTACCGGCGGTGTCGTTGCTCACCGTGGCCTTTTCGGCGGTGCTAGCATTAATGCCAGCCTGCAGCGCAGCGTTGGCCTCGGCCTCGGCAGCGAGCTCGGCCTGCAGCTGCGAATCCAGGGAGTTTACGACGTTCTGGGCTTCAGCCTGCTGGGCATTAAGCTCGTCGACCTTCTTTTGCGTGGTGGCGACGTTCTTCTCCTGCTCGGCCTGCTTATCGGTGAGCTGCTGCTTAAGCTCCTTGACCTCTTGAATGGTCTGAGCTTGCTTATCGGAAACTTTGCCGTAGTAGAACAGACGGTTGAGCATATCGCTCAGATCATCGACACCCGTCAAAACCTGAAGCAGGCTCAGACCGCCGGTTTTGTACTCGCCGGCGACATAGGTCGAGAGCTTGGCCTGACCATCGGCGATCTCCTGCTGCTTTTGCGTGATCTCGCCGGCAGTCTGATCGAGCGCCTGCGTCTGCGTGGCAAGCTCATCGTAAATCTGCTGGGTTTGGGTGCCGATCTGCTCGAGTTTCGTACGAGCAGCGGCAAGGTCGGATGCGGTATCGGCGTAGGCAGGAGCCGCGAGGCCCAAGCCCAAAACACAAGCGAGGGTTGCCGTAGCAGCGCAGCGTGCCATGTTTTTGTGCGTGTTTGCTGTGCGCATGTAGCTTCCTTTCCAGTAACTAAGGGTAACGGCTAGCCTACCGTCACCAGGCTAAAGAGCTCCACATCGTCATCAGACGGCGTGAGCTTCTCGCGCGGGTTGAGAAACGCAAGCTCTAGTATACAACCGTAACCGATAAGCTTTGCGCCCATATCTCGCACCAGTTTACCTGTTGCCTCGACGGTTCCGCCCGTCGCGACCAAGTCGTCCAGAATCAACACGGTATCTTTAGAGCTGATAGCGTCGGCATGGATCTCAATTGAATCGGTGCCGTACTCGAGCTCGTAGCTCTGGCTTACGGTCTCGCGCGGCAGCTTGCCCGGTTTACGTGCGGGAACAAAGCCGGCGCCAAGGGCTACAGCCACCGGTACGCCAACCATAAAGCCGCGAGCCTCGGGACCCACGACCTTGGTGATCCCCATGCCGGCAAAGTGCTCGGCGAGGGCATCGGTCATGGCTTTGAGCGCCTCGGGATTGCCAAAGAGCGGCGTGATGTCTTTAAAGACGACTCCGGGCTCGGGATAGTCGGGGATGTCGACGATTTGAGATTCGAAGTCGTACATTGCATGACCTTTCAATGAGTTGCCGAAATATCAGCAGCGGTTATTTGCCCGCGGTGACGGTGCCGGAGTGCGAAGGGGCGACGACCTTGAGCGGCTTTACGAGAGAATCCTCGTGCGAAGCAGGCGCGGCAGTTTCTTCGTTTTTGGCCTTGGTGGACTCGGAGCGAGCGATTTCCTCATCGAGTGCATCGATGTCGGCGTCCTCGACCACGGCGTTGAGCGACTCAAAAACGCGGTTTTTGAGCAGCGCGGTGTGCACGCCCTCCGTCAGGTCGTGAAGCTTCTTAAACGCACGCTCGAGCTTGGCGTCGCGCTCGTCATCGGAGGTATCCATGCCGAGCATGCTCACGAGCACCTGCTCAAACATCGAGGACTCGCGGTTGGCGGAAGACACGTACTGACGCAGGTTGCGCGGCTCGATATGGAAGCGTGACAGCTCGGAGCAGTAACGGATGATCGGAAAATCGCGACCATCGACGAGCTCACGATTCTGCGGACTCTTGATGATGCGAATAAGGTCGTTCTCGGCGAGCGAGCGGATAAACGAAATCTCGACGCCCAACATATCGGGAATGGTCTCGATGGGATGCAGCTTTTGTTTAGTCTCCTTGGGCTCCGTCTTGAGCGGAACATCGGACAGTAAGCCCACCTCGTAGGCGAGCGTTGACAGGTCCGTAGCGTTTTCCAAGCGCTGCTTAATCACGTTGAGCGGCATGTAGCGGGTCTTCTGCAGGTGCAGAATGACCTCCAGGCGATCAACGTCCTCCTTGGAGTACTGACGGTATCCCTTAGGCGTACGATGAGGGGTAATGAGCCCCTCATCCTCTAGAAATCTAATTTTTGAGTTCGAAAGATCGGGGTATGCGCCTCGAAGAAGGTTGACGACTTGGCCGATACTCAAATAGTTGCGTTCGGCCATGCCCTACTCACCGGTTTCGATGCGCTCCGGCGTGCTCTCGTGGTAGATGAGCGTAAACGTACCGATCTGGACGGATGAACCATCGTGCAGCGGGGCTGCATTGACGATGGCACCGTCGACCCAGGTGCCATTGAGCGAGCCCAAGTCCTCGATGCGAGCCTGGAGCCCCTCACGAATAATGCGCGCGTGGCTGCGCGAAACGGTCATGTCATTGAGGAAGATGCCGTTCGCAGGATCGCGGCCGATGGTGGTCACGTCGTCCTCGAGCTCAAAGGCGGCACCAGTCTGCGGACCCTTGACGATGGACAGAACGGGGGCGGTGATGCGCACGTTGGCCATGAGGTCGGGAACGGTGACGTCGCTTGAAGGCACGCGGAATACGCAGGTAGCGTCAGCAGTCTTATCATTCTGAGGCATATTGTTAACCATGTTGTCCATGACAACCCCTAACTTATCGCGGACGTGCCGCAAATAATGAACCGTACGTAATCATACCCCAACGAATCAGTCTTCGATTTCAGGGTTCAGAAAGTCGATGTCCTCGTCCTCGGGATGCGCGAGAGCCTGTTTAATGGCCACTCCGCCCTTAATGGAATAGATGACAGCCGTGAGCATGGAGAAGATCACGCCGCCGTACACAAAGAAGATGCCGAGGGGCACCGAGCTTCCGTTGAGGCCCGGGAAGGCCGTAAGGGTTGAAGGTAAAAGATGCAGGCCGTCAATAACGGGGAACCCGAGCAGCATGAGCGAGAAGCCGGTCATGAGCAGTGCAGTGGCAATCTTTCCGGGAAAGACGACATCGATGGGGCGACGGTGATAATGACGAACGATAAGCGTGCCGATGCCCAGATAGATGTCGCGGCCAATAATGAGCACGCAGACCCAGATGGGCAGCTCTCCGCGGACCACCAGCCCAAGTACGCCGGTGAACAGCAGCGCACGGTCGCAGATGGGATCCATGACCTTGCCGAGCCACGAGACCGTCTTGGTCATGCGGGCGATCTGACCGTCCATCCAGTCGGTAGAGGCGGCAACGGCGTAGATAACGATGGCGATGACGCGGTTGTTATCCGTCACAAACAGGTACAGAAATACCAGGGTGAGGATCAGGCGCGTAAAGGTGATGAAATTGGAGATCGTAAAGATCTTATTCGACGGGTAATCGGAAGTGCCGATAAGCTCCTTTTTGATCTTCTTTTTGATGCCCACAGGACTCCCCCGCTGGTTAACGACAAAACTTTCGATACTATACCCGTTCCGGCGATGTCTATCCAGCGTAAGCATAGAGAGTCCAGACATATGGAGGATGCTACTGGGTTGTGCGGGATTCTGCATTTGTGTACATCAGCCTCCAAATATGACATTTTTCGGCATCTTTGATGGCTGATGAACACGTTTTGATTCGGTGATTACATCTATCGGGAAAGTTGTTGCCTTAAGCAAATTAATCATGATGTGCGGGTCGAGAAGGGTTGGCGCCAAAAGAGCCCAACGGCCGTTACGGCTTCGTTAGAAACGCGCCCCACCATGGATGGTGAACCCGAAAGGTAAGGCGCGCGGGCACGGTGGCTCGGCCCGCGCGCCCGGAAGAGAAAGGATAAACCCATGGGTTACATGCTCGAGACGCGCGGGCTCACCAAGCGCTTCGGCCGCGGCGACCAGGCGCAGGACGCCGTGGCCGACGTGAGCCTTCATATCCGCGAGGGCGAGGTGTACGGGCTGCTCGGTCCCAACGGCGCCGGCAAGTCGACAACGCTCAAGATGATCTGCGGGATGCTGCGGCCGACGGCCGGGGAGATCCTCTTTGCCGGGCACGCCTGGCGCCGCGAGGACCTCTACGCAATCGGCAGCCTCATCGAGGAGGCGCCGCTCTACCCCAACCTCACCGCGCGCGAGAACCTGCGCGTGCGCACCACGCTGCTGGGCCTTCCCGAGAGCCGCATAGATGAGGTGCTCGCCGCCGTGGACCTCGCGGACACCGGGAAGAAGCGCGCCGGGCGCTTCTCGATGGGCATGCGGCAGCGCCTGGGGCTCGCGCTGGCGCTGATCGCCCGGCCACGCCTGCTCGTGCTCGACGAGCCCACCAACGGCCTCGACCCCATCGGCATCGAGGAGCTGCGCGACCAGATCCGCGGCTTCGCGGCGGCGGGTACGACGGTGATCGTTTCGAGCCACATCCTCTCCGAGGTGCAGCAGATGGCGGACACCATCGGCATCATCTGCGGGGGGCGCCTCGCCTACGAGGATGCGCTTCGGCCCGGGCAGGACCTCGAGGAACTCTTCATGAGCTTCTGTCGGGAAGGGCGACGAGCACGCGGGGAGGTGGCGGCATGACGGGCGAGAAAGGCGGCCTGCTCGCGGGCCTGCGCGCCGAGGCCCTGAAGTCGCGCCACGCGGCACCGGTTCGCCTGGCCGTGCTCATGGCGCTGCCGATGCCGCTGCTCGGCGCGATGCCCTACCGGGGCGTGCAGATCTTTAGTGCGTGGAACTACTGGTACGCGCTCTTCCTGCCCGTGTCTCTCTCGCTCGTGGTGGCGTGCGTCGCACGGGCGGACGCTCGCACGCGGATGCGGGGGCTTCTGGGCCTGGGCTTCCCGCTCGGGCGCGCCTGGTGGGCCAAGGCGCTCTGGTGCCTTGCTCTTTGCACGCTCTCGAACCTCGTGGTCTTCGGCATCTACCTCGCGGGATCGGCGTTCTCCTCGCAGGGTCTCACGGCCGCGGGCACGCTCACGATGCTCCTCTGCGCGCTCGCCAACACGGTGACCGCGGCGTGGATGATCCCCGCAGGGCTCTTCCTCACGGCGCGGCTCGGCATGCTCGCGGGCATCTTCTGCCCGCTCGCCGCGCAGCTCGTGGGTGGGTTCGCCTGGTCGCTGATGCCGCTGCCGCAGCTCTTTCCGCCGTCGGCGAGCATGGTCATCCCCACGAGCTTCATTCCCGTGCTGCCGAGCGGCGAGCCGCTCGCGGCGGACATGGCGCTCGGCGGGGCGCTCACGGCGGACGGCATGCTCACGCTGGCGGGCCTTGCGGTCAGTGCGCTCGCGTTCGCCGCGCTCACGGCGGCGGGCGCGGCCTGGTTTGCGCACTCCGAGGAGAGGTGATGGCCATGACACGACTCTCCGATCCGACGCCGCGCATGACTCTCCCGCGGGCCCTGCTTTCCGAGGCCCTGCGCCTGGCGCGCTCCCCGCTCTCGGCGGTGCACCTCGCCTGCGGCCTGGCAGCCGGTCTTGCCTGCGGCGAGTACTTCTCCGTAACCCGATGGGACCCGGCGCTGGGCGCGGACGCCTGCGCCCAGTTCCTCGGCGCCCTCATGCCGCTCATGTCCGCCATCGTCTGCGGGCTCGCCGTGGACGAGGAGCGCGCTGCCGGGCGCCTCGCCAACCTCACGGCGGTCCCCTCGCGCGGGCGCGCCGTCGCGGCGAAGCTGCTCGCCCTTGCGGCGCTCGGCGCGGGCGCGCTGGCCGTGGCGCTCGGCGTGTTCGGGGCCGTGCTCGCCGTCGCCGGGCGCCTGCCGCTCGGGCCCGCTCCGCTTGCGGCCGCCTGGGCGGGCATCGTGCTGGGCAGCTTGCCCCTCTACGCGCTGGGGCTCGGCGTGGCCCTGCGCCTCGGCCGCAACGCCGCCATCGGCGCCGGCGCGGCGGGGGTGCTCCTCGCGTTCTTCTCGGTGGGCGGACTTGCGCACGGCCTCATGACCGGCGAGCTCACCGGCGCTCTGGCGACGCCCCTGAGCTGGGTGCCGCTCGCCTGGCCCGCGCGCCTGGGGTCGCTCGGGGTGGAGGCCTTCATCGACGCCGCACGCGCGGCGGGCCCTCTCCTCACGACTGCGCTCGCTAGCCTCGTTCTCACCCTGGCAGCCGACGCCGTCCTTCTTGCCTGGTTCTGCCGCTTCGAGGACGGGAGGGTAGATGCGTAGGAAGCCGCTCGCCGCCATGTTCGTCCTCCTCTCCGCAGCGCTCGTCCTGGGCGGGAATGCCCTGCTCGACGCCGGCTGGGGGTCGGCGCTGCGCTCGATCGCCGACCGCGTGCTGCCTAACCCTGAGATCGCCATGTGGGCGCCCGCGCCCGAGCCCGGCAGCCACGCGAGCTCCTACGCCGACGCCACCGGGGCGGGGGCAAACTACGTCTACCTGGTGGACGCGGCGGACGACAGAGGCAATGTCCGAGAGCTCCAGCTCATCTTCTTCGGGCGGGAGTCGGACGGCGAGGGCTGGCTCGAGATCGAGGCGCGCGGCGGCTCGGGCGTGCGCTACCGCGCGTGCGACGCGGCCGAGACACCCGTGGCTGCGCGCAGGGCTCTGGACCGCTGAGCGCGGCGTTAGTACAATTCCGACGAGAGTTTCAGGAGGTCGAACATGGCGAGGATACTGGCAGTGGATGATGAACGGGCGATCCTCGACGCGCTTGCGCGCGTCCTCGGCCGCGACGGCCATGAGGTCGTCAAGGCGGAGGACCCGACGGCGGTCCCGGGGATGGACCTCTCGCGCTTCGACCTCGTGCTCTGCGACGTCATGATGCCGGGGCTCGACGGCTTCGAGCTCGTGCGGCAGATCCGCCCGGACTTCGACGGCCCCATCGTCTTCCTGACCGCTCGCGTGGCCGAGGAGGATGCCGTGGCCGCCTACGGCCTGGGCGCCGACGACTACGTCCGCAAGCCCTTCGGGGCCGCGGAGCTGCGCGCCAAGGTCGCGGCCCATCTACGCCGTGAGCGCCGGCCGCGCTCGCACGCCCTCTCCTTCGGGGAGGTGCGGATCGACCTCAGGGCGCGCGGCCTCGCCGTGGGCGGCGAGGCCGTGCCGCTCACGCCCACCGAGTACGCCATCTGCGAGTACCTCGCCCGCCACCCCGGGCAGGTCATGAGCCGCGCGCAGATACGCGAGGCGGTGCTCGGCTGGGAGAGCGACGCCGACGACGCGGCCATATCCATGCAGGTCAGTCGCGCCCGGAGGAAACTCTCCGAGGCCGGCGCCGATCCGATCGCGACCGTCTGGGGGATGGGGTACAAGTGGCAGCTCTGAGGATCGGGGCGCGAGGTCGCGGGGGCATGCCGCTCTCCTTCGTCATCGCGCGCTACTTCGCCTACGCGTTCGCGGCAGTCGCCACGGCGTGGCTCGCCTCGTTCATGATGCTCTCTGTGGCGATCAACGCGGGCTTCGTCTACGAGGCAAGCTGGGGGCCGGCCAATGCGCGCGAGGTCGCGGAGGGCCTGGCACGCGACGGCGTCTGCGGGCAGCAGGACGTGCCGACGGCGTACCGCTACCTCATCCTGAACAAGGACGGAAACGTGCTGATGACAGACCTCGAGAGCACGCGGCTCGAGGACGCGAAGGAAATGGCTCGTACGGCACTCGCCGCGGATCCGGGCACAGTGGAGATCGAGGGCGGGGGTTCGGGCGTTACCTACGCCGCGTTCCCGCTCAAAGGTGGCGGGGCCTGCGCGCTCGTCAGCGAGTATCTGCCGCAGTGGGTCTCGCGCGACCTCGCCGGCCTGCTTCCCAACCCGCAGAACCTCATGCTCGTCGGCGCCACGGCGGGAAGCGCACTTGCGCTTGCGCTCGTCGCGCGCCGCGCGAGCCGCGTGATCTCGCGCAAGATGGCGCCGCTCGCGGAGGCGGCGGGGCGCGTCGGCGCGGGGGAGCTCGACTTCGCGGTCGGCAGCACCAACGTGCGCGAGGTGAACGACGTCCTCGCCGCGATGGACGCCATGCGGGCCTCCCTCGCCGAGTCGCTCGAGGCCCGCTGGGCCGCGGAGCGGGGGCAGCGCGAGCAGATGACGTCGCTCGCCCACGACCTCAAGACGCCGCTCACCGTGCTGCGCGCCAACGCCGACTTCGTAGCGGAGGAGCTGGAAGACGAGAAAGACGCCGACCTCGCGGCCGCCGCGCGCGACATAGCCGGCAGTGTCGAAAGGCTCGACGGCTACGTGCGCCTGCTCATCGAGGCCTCGCGCGGGTCCGGCGGGGCGGAGAGGGCCCCCATGCGGCCGGCCGAGCTTTGCGAGCAGGTCCTCGCCGAGGCCGCCCAGATCGCCCGGGCGCGAGGCGTGACGCTCGACGCGGCCACGGGCCCCGCTGTCGCGGGCGCGCCCGAGGCCGCGCTCGACCGAACCGCCCTGGCGCGAGCCGCCGCGAACCTCGTGGCCAACGCCGCCGAGCACGCACGCTCGCGCGTGGCTGTCTCCTGCGACGTCGCGGGTGGGCACCTCGTCATCGAGGTTGCCGACGACGGACCGGGCTTTTCTCCCGCCGCCCTCGAACGCGGCTGCGAGCGCCTCTTCACAGACGACTCCTCCCGCTCCTCGCGCGACGGAGGCCGCCACTACGGGCTCGGCCTCCACGTCGCCTCCGAGGCCGCGAGCGCCCACGGGGGCTCCGTCTCGCTCGCCAACGGCCCCTCGGGCGGCGCGGCGGCCACCATCGCGGTCCCCCTGTGCGGGGCCTGACGAATCAGGCCCTCACACCGGCGTGCCTCGCAACCAAACGCTTCCCGGATAATTCATGAGGCCGTACTCGTATTCGAGCCTGTCTATCTCGGCGGCGATGGCCTCCGTCATGTAGAAGTTTTTCGTGCGGCCCGTCGACTTCGCCAGGCGGTCGTACCTGTTCGAGAGGTCCTCGGGGATTCTCAGGGCTGCGGTGGCGGTTGCCATGATGCGCCTCCCAGTTGGATGCAATACGTGAATTACTTTCTATCACATCAGCCGAATCCCGCACCGGCGTACGGCCGCATCTGCTTTTTTACCTTTCATTTGTCGACCGGCCCATGCCCGGCTTATTCAGCCGGATTAAATCAAGCATTAAATCAATCCAGACCTATAAGGGGCGGTGGAAATCCATTGAGGAATGAGGGCGCCGTCCCTAGGTCGGCTCCTCGATGGCCGCGGCTGAATTCCCCTGCCATCGTCTGCGTGGGTTCCGGCACGGGGTTCTGGCACTGCTCGAGTGGGGCACAAGGCTCGGCTGTCGGTCGTGCCGGACGGCATACGTTTTGAGACCGGCAAGCTGTTGCCGGCTCGAGGACAGCGGCCCGGTGCACCGGGCCGATCGATAGAGGACTCAGGTTCACAGCGCAGTTTCTTGGGGCTCGCATATATAGGAAGACTTGATCGGCAATCGATTTTAATGAAGTCGACAGCGCATGTCAGAGCTTTCAATAAACCGCAGGTAAATCCGTGTACCAAAAATTGGTACACGGATTTACCTGCGATGTTCATGCTTGGTCAAAAGCCCATCAAGCGATATATTCATTATTTTAATGCGCGCGCCTGAGCTTTTGGCTGAAGTGGCAGTCCGACCGCCGGCAGGCGGCCACGCTATGTCCAAAGGCCACGCCTACTCCCAGTGCCCGGCTACGTCGACGACCCAGTGCTGCCCGTCGAGTTCCTGCCGCAGGGCTACATCAGGGACGTCTTATTGGGGGACGACCACATGGAACCCCGGGAGATCAAGCTGTACGGCTGATCCATCCGTCAACAACATGTCAAAGCCCCAAACCCAACAGGATCGCGAACGAGGGGACGAATTGACCGCCCGGGTATTTGCGCCCGGGCGGTCAATTTTATCAACCATGGGTGCGATTCTGTGAGGCCATTTTTCTGGCATCCGCCGTTTGCTCCGGTCTCAACGCACCCATCGACCGTTCAGTTATCTTTGCGAACGCGACCACGTGCGCATTTGTCGAACAATCAAATGTCCGACAATGTCTGACGGAGCTGTCAGACATTCACGCACGAACAGGTGAGCTTCGCGAGCGATTGTAGGCAACTAGTAGCCCCAGCTGCGTCTTTAGCGCAGGTTCGACGTCTGACATCTTGAATGTCTGACGTTGAACGAAGCTGGTTGATAACAAGCAGGTGGAATAAACATGGAGCCCGACACCTCTCGCGCAATCGGCGCGCGGCAAGGGTCTGGCCCATCTCATATGTTGCCAACGCTAACGGTGAACCTGAGCGCCCGGGCACATTCTTTGTTGGCTGAATCCGGCATAGCAACTAGCGGAAGGCATCATCGAAGGAGTGTGCTGGAAAGCACCCGTCTCCTTAACTGTTAGAAATGCAAGTTAATAATCTATGTGGTCAATATAATACCGTTGAACCCGCGTATCGATACCGCTCAGCCATTCGCCTCGCCCCCGTCGCACGCATCTTCATCCTGTCTGTCATTATTAATCTAACGATGCTTTGAGAAATGTGGGTGCTTCTAAATGTACTGTCGACTTCTTCTCAAACTAATCCTAAGAGACAGGGCCGTATGGATCTCTACGCTCGTTCTCGCTGCAGCCTTCTCCATCCCCATTGCGTTCAATTCACCCATCTACGGGCCCTTCTTTATGAAGCAGGGCATGCAGGGCTTTGTCGACGCATTCAATACGCGCGCGCCCCAGGCCAGCGGCACAGACCTATCTCCAGAGCAGCAAGATGACGCTGAGCTTGCAAGATACGCGAACGCCGCCCTCGCCGCTCAAACCGACGCCGCCTTTCTCGACTCTGCCGAGAGCTACTACGCGCTCATGGACGAGGGCTTCCAATCCGGGTCCATCGTGGGGGACCAGGAGACCAATGACGCAGAGCTCGCATATTGCCGCGCTCTGAGCAGCTCCGGCATCGCGGATATCCCGGCCTCCGCAAACGACCTGCCGTTCCTCTCCTTCCTGCCCTACGCCATTGCCCAGGCGCCGTCCTTCCTTCCCTTCATCCCCTTCCTTCTCTCGTCGATACTCGTGCTCGGCGCCACAAGGCCCGGGACCCTGGCGGCAAAGGCGCCCGTGCCCAAATTCCGGCGCCTTATCCAGATCGTGTTTTCGATAATCGCCGCGGGGGCCGCGATGCTCCTCGCCGGCCTTGCGCCCGGGAGTATTTACGCCTTGGCCCTAAACGGCTTCGGGCAGATCGGGTACCCGATCGCCTTCTTCCATAACGGCGCGCTCACTACCACGACCGCGGGAGACGTCTTCACGACCATACTTCTCGCGCTGCTCGCGGGTGGAACCTTGATATCCGTTTGTTCCGTCGTCCTATCGACCGCAACGAGGCGCGTCTTCGCGGGCCCCCTTACCTCCGCGTTGCTTGTCGCGGCCCCGGCATTCCCGTTATTGTCCGATTCGGCACTGGGGCATAATGCCGCGCTCGAGCTCCTGCCGCTGGCCGTGTTCTCGCCTATCGAGGCAACGGGTTACGTAGGATGCTTCCCGACAGAATTCATTGACTCCGGTTCAAGCGGTGCATCGATGCTTGCCGTGGCCCTGATATACGTCGCGGTCTTTTTTGCGGTCGGCGCCGTTGCGACACGTTCGCCCAAACAGTCTGAACCCGCGAAAAAGCGCCATGGGCTCGAGCTTCTGGACGTGAGCGTGGGATACGGAAGCACGACGATACTTTCAATCGGATCGCTTTTCCTGAGCCCGGGAACGGCGGCGGGCCTCATTGCTCCCAACGGCTCGGGGAAAACCACCTTTCTTGAAGCGCTGTCGGGCCAATTTCCCACCCGTATCCACTCGGGAAGCCTGGTGGCAGACGGAATCAGCCAACGTCAATCAGCCGAATTTGCAGAACTCGTCTACCTGAGCTCTTCAGGCGGCACGGATCTCTATCCCACGCTATCAGCCCTCGAGCACCTTGCTTTCGTTAGGGATGCGTGGAAATCGGCCGCCGACATCGACTCGCTCTGCAGCTCCCTCGGAATCTCCCCATATCTCGACAAGCCGGCCCGTAAACTCTCGACGGGAATGAAGCAGCAGGTAAAGCTTGCCATGGCGATAGCGACCGATTGCCCGTACCTCATCCTCGATGAACCGCTGAACGGCCTCGATCCGGGAAAGCGGAAAACCTCCTGCGACGCGATGCGCAGCGAGGTGGCGCGGGGACGCAGCGTGCTCATTTCAAGCCATCTGCTCGACGACCTGGCAGACCTCACCAACTCGTTCTACTTCATCGAGGCCGGCACGCTCGTGGAAAAGATCAAGTCGTCCTCGCAGACGCTCAAGCAGGAATACCTCGATACATACGAGCGAGGTGAATGACATGATAGGCAAGAGCTATGCAAAGATAGCGATTGTTGGCTTTGTACTTTGTCTTGCAATGGTGCTATGTGCATCATTTGCGAGGTATAGGTCCGAGCAGTCGTTCATCGATGGCGCTGAAAATGGGTTTGGCATAGACGGGATGTATGTCAACGATGGCGCGACCAGGCCGTCTATGGCGATTCTTGCAGGCGAAGACATGGAATGGCAAATCTGTAATGACGATGGCTCTTGTCTGAGTGGTCGTTTGGCCGCAACGAGCGACCCGAATTCGTTCGATCTTCTCGACAATGATGGATCGGATTGCGGTTCAGTTCACCTGTCGTATGCATCACGAGATGGGATGGACGGCATTCTCTACGTCTCCCACGAGTCTGGCGATTTCAAGATGCGCAGGACTAACCGAGTGCCGGCTTTTTTCGAGGAGTGAGAATTCCCGGCGGTCTGCCGATCAGGCCGCCGGGGTATTGAACCCCGCATTCATCCGTACACACACGGATGAATGCGGGAAGTGTCCGGATGAAGTTGATAATCAAGGAAACAATGCCGTTCTGCCTGGGACGGCTTTGGCTTGGACTTTAACTACAACATCGCAATCGACACTTATCAGCTCGCGCAACGCGCATGGCCAAATCTCGGACGCTGGTACATGGAGGACCTTCGAGATTTACTGGACATCCAAAACGACGACGCACACCGCGTGCTCGCCGACTGCGAAGACGAGATGGCTGTCTACAATGCGATCAGAAACGGCGTGAAGTCCGGAGAGCTTTCTGTGGAACCGCCGCGCCGTCGCGCGAGCCGACCGGGCAACCCGGGCAATCTGGTCCCGGCTCTCCCAGTCGTATTCCTACGATATCGCCCCTAGATCACCAATGTGTCAGATAAAGAATGACGCAATGGCTATGATCACGCCTACGGCAGATGCGGCGACTGCGCCTATTTTCCTCTCCTTTAGTCCGACGAATAGGGTTGCCGTAAAGTCAAGGGCGGAAATGCAGGATATGGCAAGCGAAACGAATTCCTTGGGCGGTTTCAGCAAAAGGTCGCTAGCAAAGAGTAATGCAAGCAGGGCAAAGCCGATTGTGTTCAAGTATCTCGATTGATTTTGCGACAGCATGGCAACCGCCTTTTAGAACATGTAAGTGAAAAGTCGGTACGATGTCATTGCGGTTGCAAACAAGCCGCCGCCAGGACCGGTTGTCACGAGACCGGCGATAACTTCAGCGGTGCCAGCAAGGTAGGGATCGCGCAGGCAAGCCTCCTCCTTCGCGTTCAGCTTGACCTTGTGAGGGACGGTGCGGTTATTTGCAAATCCGTGAGAATCGCACCACGCCTTGGAATATGAATCCGTGCAGCGTCCGCGCTCAAAAAGGGATATATCGTATTTTTCGTCGTAGTTGTCTCCGACGTAGATCTCGCTGCTCTCGGCGGGAGATCCCTCGTCGGCATAGGCTGCCGCAACGGGCACAAATGGTGTCATGACAAGGGAGAGGCAAAGAGCTGCTGAGAAGATGGAGGGCAGGCATTTCTTCATGGCTGGCTCCTTAATCTGGCCTTTGATAGTTACTCGATGTCGCCTCCTTCCGCTTTATATCCGTTGTATTCGGCGTATTTCTTTAATAAGGCAAGAGGTTCTTCCTCTCCTTCGGATAAGCCGATGATGTTTCCTTGATCATCCAGTATGAATACGGACGGAATATGCTCAAGTTCATATTGGTCATACACGGTCTTATCTTAATCTATGTATATGGGAAAGTCTCCTTCATGGACCGAGGCTTCTTCAATCGTGCTGTCCTCGGAAACAGTGAAAAGGTTCTTCCTTAAGGCTGCGAAATTATCAAGTTGTTGCATATCTTCTATGAGAGATTCGCAGTGCTGACACCACGATGCCCAGAACATCAAGATGTTTTCCTCATTAGGTTTTAGCTTGTCAAAATAATTGACGTTTCGGCCGAGGCTGAAATCTTGGCCCATTTTAATGGACAAAGATGAGGGATAAGCATCGTGTTGCGGTTTGATATTGACGGCGATTAAGGCGGCGAAACACGTCAGAGTCGCCAAAGTCAGTAAGGCGATAACGCATTTTCTCGGTTTCCAGCTCATGACAGATCCCTCTCTCATGGTGAAACGCATGCGTTTTGAAACGGGATACCGCTTCGATTCGTTCCGGACGCGGATGTGGACGTAACTGGTCTCGGTGCCAAGTGCGATTTCAGTGCTGTATATGACTTAACTGGAATGTCCGAGCAGTGCCGGAGTCTCCATCTGGATTGTTCCGACTGGAACATCAGCCCGAATACACTGCATAGCGACTCCAACAAGAACGTCCCCGGCGTAATCCTTCCCAAGGCATGGCAATAGACAAGTTCAAGTGAACGCATGAAGGTGGCTCCCGAACCATCGGGAGCCACCTTCGCAATTCAACCGATGGGAAAACCGACTGCTAATTCAATTTGACCCAGATGGCGGGACGGACTCCGAGCACGTCATCCTGCTCGCTCCCGTCATCGCCAAATTTGATATCGCCCCTCTTGCACACGTAATTGGCTAGGGGCTGCCCGACATAGTAGAAATCTCTATAGTCAGAGCTGCCGCCGTACTTCTCGACGGTAGAGGTCCACCAGTCCTTAACTTTGTCGTCCTTCACTGACTCTGCGTACCGGAAATCGTCCGATAGCGCGGGTTCGCAAAGGAGAGAGGTGTTGAGAATCGTGATGTCTCCATCGATGAGGCCCCGTTCGACATCACTGAAGGCGAAATCCCTGAAGCTGCCGTTCAGATAGTCGTATAGCGAGCTGGACTTGAAATCGGTTGCGTCGCCTTGCGTATCGAACGCCATCTCGTCGATGCACTTCTGGGTTACGAGAAGGGCCCGTCCGTCCTCCTTGTCGACTACGATCCATCTGATCGGTCTGCCGGCGACTGAGGTGCCCTTATAGGTCGAAAGGTCTTCCGAATAGGTCCCGAACTCGACGGTCTGCCCAATCGACTTGCTGTCGATTACCTCCTGCTCCGCCTTCATGTCCGCCCTCGCCTCGAGCGTGGACGGCAGGGGCGAGATGGCGACCATGACGGCGAGCAGGACGATGCCCGCGACGGCCGCGACGGCTATCTTCTTCCTCCTTTTGGAGAGATTCGCAATCTTCGCGTCGGCCTCTCTTGCCTTCTCGCCCGAGTCCCCGTATCCCTGCTCGGCCAGCCTCTCGAGGTTTTCCTTGGCGGCCTCAGCTTCCTTTCTGTTGCCCTTCTCGAGTACCGCGACGCTCGTCTTGTAGACCCTGTCCCTTCTGGATTCATCCAGGAACGCGGCATTTTCCAGATCTGCCAGTTTCTCGCGCACGGCGCCGCAGTTCCAGCAGGTGCCGCGCCTGAGGTTCACCGCACCGCAGCCGCACTGCCACCATCCATCGTGCTCGGAATGGACGCCTGAGCATTTGAAGGTATCTGCCCCCATCTCGGAGAGCAGGACGTCGCGTTCCGACTCCTCGACCCCGTTGAGCGCGAGTGTCGCGGGGCTATCGATGTCGATCGGGTCGCCGAAGGACGTCTCGCCGTCCGCGCGGGCCACAACTGCACGCGAGCCGGTGATGACGGACAGCTTGATTCTCACCGCCTTGGGCCTGAGTACCTCGCCGGCGAGCAGGTCGGCATCTAGGAGCGAGAAGTCGACGGTCTCCGTCTCCTCTCCCTCGCCCTCGAGTCCGACCGTGAACTCTATGCGGCTGATGGGTTTCATCGATACGTTGACGATCTTTGTCTGGAGGAAGCAGGCTCCCGTCTCGGTGTCCCTGGAGACCTGGACGGCCAGTACCCTGACGGGGCAGAGTTCCTGCCAGGAGGGGTTGGCGTCGCGGTAGACGATCTTGTACTTCGACATGTCTACACCTCGGGCAGGGCGTCTTCATCCGTTTTTGCGCTGGGCGCCGGCGCAGCTCGGTCTGGCAGTGCGCAGACGATCAGGCCGACCATGAGTGCCGTGCCGAAAAGGCCGATGAACCAGAGGATTCCCGCGCCATTGGTGTAATGCCCCTTGGCCCTGGCAATCTTAACGAGCTCCGCCACGCCGCAGATGTTGGCGGCGATCGCCAGGAGAGGCAGGAAGAAGATTATCAGCTCCATAGTTCTCATTTTCGGTCCTTTCTTCTCGGCCGCCAGCTTCGACACCGGCGGTCATCCGTCACTTCCGATAACACCAATTCTACTGTCCTCACCTGGGAATTTGTTGAGCAACAAATTCGATTGTGTGAGCGTTCGGTTAAGCTGCGCAGACGTTGAGCTAATTACTCTTTGCCGCTGCGGCAAGACCCGTGCAGAATTCTGAAATAGCCCTACGCTCGGCAATGTATCTACAAACCCTGAGCGAAGGGAGTGTCGCATATGCATGCAGCGGCAATTAACCTTCGGGGGGGGGTATTTCCTAGGAATACCTGCCTCCGAGGGCAGTCAATCATCGAGTACGTCCTGATCATCGCGATCATCGGCCTTGTCATCGTGTTCGCAGGGCCCGGCGTGGCGGGCGCCATCCGAAACCAGTTCAACCTAGTGGGTAACACGCTCAATAGCGGGACTAATGGAGGCGTCGAGGGCGGCGGCGCGTCCGGCGGCGGCTCCACTGGGGCCGACTCTGCGACTGTCCAAGCGGCGGTAGCCAAGGATGCGAAGGATTGGACGCTCGATGAGCAGGAGGCGGTTGCCAGAGACATTGCCAAGAACGGTACATCGTCTATCGCCTACGCCAAGGCGAAGGCCGCCATGGATGCCGCCACCAAGTTCTCGATGAAGCTGACAGATGGGCAGACGCTCGAGTATAAGATCATCGGCATCAACCACGACGACCTTACGGACGGTTCGGGCAAGGCGGGACTGACGTTCCTCACCACCTCGACGGGTATCAGATCCTGCATGAACGCCACGAAAACGAATGCCGGCGGCTGGGAGCAGTCGGACTTGCGCCGGAAAATGAACTCCGGCGAGATCTGGAACCTGATGCCCTCCGATTTCCAGTCCAAGGTGAAACCGGTCAGGAAGCTCTCGCACAACGTCAGCGGGTACACGGAAAAGGATGACACCGTGACGGCGACAACGGACAAGCTGTTCCTACTCAGCTATTCCGAGATCGTCCCCATTTCCTATTGGGTCTCCAGTTTCCCGTGGACTTCCTCCGAGGGCACCCAGTACGAGGGATTCAGGGGTAAGGTGAAATCGAACTATTCGAGCAACTCCGCCATCTCCATTGGCAGCGTTTGGTGGGAGCGTTCGGTGAGTCCGGGCTACCCCGCGAGCTTCCTCCGTGTCAACGTCAGCGGCGGTCCGTTGGACGGCGACTTTGCGACGACCTCGATTTGCGTCTGCCCCGTCTGGTGCTTCTAGTTCTGTTTGCACATACAGAAAGCCCGCACAGCCTGTGCGGGCTTTTCTTTTGGCAACCTAACGGACGGTTTGAGGTTCACGCCACAAGGTAATCAGGTTGAAGAGAAATGGGGTCACAGCGGCTCTCAGAGCGCCTGCCGCACTCCCCCGCAATTACATCTGCTGCGCACTCGTATAGAGTTCATCCCGCTTGCCGTTTCGTTGTAACAGCCCACTTGTCCACCGATCAAGTGAACTACTGGAATAAATACAGCGACACGCTTGTTCGTTACAGTGGCTATATCGGTGTAAATCGCCGCGATAAATACAGCCTGTACTCGGCTGTATACCAGCTACGCGTATGTAGATTCATATCGCGTTAATAAATCGGCTCAAGCGCGTGCAAAACGCGCAAGTAACCGCAAAAAGCGATTATCGCGCAGGTAGATTTTTGGCACCCTGTTGCTTAATCAAAATTAAGCAATTGCTTAAAACAAAAAAGGTCAGGCACTAGGTGCCTGACCTGCAAACTTCTGGTCGGGACGACTGGATTCGAACCAGCGACCCCTTGACCCCCAGTCAAGTGCGCTACCAAGCTGCGCCACGTCCCGAAGCTTTTGTTTGTTGCTGTGCTCTCGCTCGCAACAGGGAGTATATTAACCCGAAACTTTGGCCTTGTGCAAGAACTTTTTTAATTATTTTTGAGCAAGTCCAAAATTGTATCTGCGAGCTGGGGTTTTGTTAGCACAGGAAGTTCCTGCGTACCCGCTGTGCTTACGATCCAAGCCTTATTGGTATCAGATCCAAAGCCCGAATCGGCGCGCGAGACATCGTTGGCGATAATGGCATCGCAACCCTTGCGGGCCAATTTACGCTCAGCGTACTCCACGACGTTATCGGTTTCGGCTGCAAATCCGATCACACAGCGCTCGCCCTTCTGGCGCGAGAGCTCAGCCAAAATATCGACCGTCTCGACCAGCTCGATGCGATCGAGACGTTCGTTGGCCTTTTTGAGCTTATGGTCGGCGGGAGCGGCGGGTGTGTAGTCGGCGACAGCTGCCGCACAAATGGCCGCATCGGCCGTCTGAAAAGCGCTCAGTGCGGCCTGCAGCATCTCTGCGGCGGTTTGCACGCGCACGCACTCCACGCCGCGGGGAACATCGAGCGACGTCGGTCCCAGCACGAGCGTGACCGCAGCGCCGCGGCGTACGGCCTCCCCCGCCAGGGCGATGCCCATCTTTCCCGACGACCGGTTGCCGATAAAGCGCACCGGATCGATTGGCTCATGCGTGGGGCCGGCAGTGATCACGATACGCTTGCCTGCAAGGTCCTGGGGCACGGGGTTGAGCACCTCGCAGATGGCTTCGACGATGTCCTCGGGCTCGCTCATGCGTCCCGTGTCGACGTCGCCGCAGGCAAGGTAGCCGCTGCCGGGTCCTACCACGTGAACGCCGCGCTCGCGCAGCGTGGCCATGTTGGCCTGGGTTGCCGGCGCCTTCCACATGCCATTGTTCATGGCCGGCGCGATTACAATGGGTCGCGGCGTGGCGAGCAGCGTCGTGGAGATGAGGTCATCGGCAATGCCGTTGGCCATCTTAGCGATGATATTTGCCGTGGCAGGCGCCACGACCACCAGGTCGGGTTCCTGTGCAAGCGAAATGTGGTGGATGGGGTCGGAGGGGTCGTCGAATAGGCCCACGGCGACCGGCTCGCCCGTGAGCGCGCGGAACGTAAGCGGCCCCACAAACTCCGTGGCATGCTCGCTCATAACGACCTTGACGCGTGCGCCGCGCTTTTGCAGCAGACGCACGATATTGCACGACTTATAGGCGGCGATCCCGCCGGTAATACCCAGCAGGATCGTTTTTCCCTCAAGTTGCAATGAATTATTGGGCGCCGCCATCGTTTACGCTTCCTTGCTCGGGAGCACCAAGAGTCGGTGGCAGTACGGGCAGTGTGTAATCTCGCTGCCGTCGTGGTTGAGGTCGCTCATGGACGATGCCTGCAGCGCGGTGTGGCAGACCGTGGGGATGTTGCCCTGAATGGTCTCGACGGCCAGGCCACGGAACTGCTTGAGCAGGCGCTCGTAATCGGTGAGCACGTCGGTCGGCAGCGTGGCGGCAAGCGCGGTGCGCTCCTTGGTGGCGGCATCAATCTGAGCCTGCAGGTCGGCGGCCTTGGCGCGGGCAGCCTTGGTATCGGCCTTCACACCCTCCTCGAACTTGGCGATGATAGCCTGCGCGCGAGCCTCGCGGTCGAGCGCCTCCTTGTGGGCGACGACGACATCCTTGCGGGTGTGCTCAATCTTGTCCAGGCGCTTGGCCAGGGTGGCGAGCTCGTTCTCCAGGTCCTGAACCTCGCGGTAGTCAGAACCATCGACGTGGCGCTTCTTGGCGGCCTCGATGGCGTTATTGGTCTGGATCTCGGTGGTGTTTAGGTCGTCGAGCTCAATGTCCAGGTCCTTGCGCTGGGCGTAGAGCTTTGTCATCTCGGACTTGAGCTTCACATAGGTCTTGCGCTTGGAAGCGAGCTCCTTGAGCTCCGGCATATTGGCAAGTTCGCTCTTGTTGCGGGCGAGTTCCAAATCGATCTGTTGCAGCTTGAGTAGCGTAGCGCCGGCGCTCATAAGTTCTCTCCTTTTGTCACAGTCCACCATTGGCAAGGGTTCAGTATTTTAATCGCATGACGGGGGTCGACCCCGGCGTCAACTGCAGAGTTCATCAAGATATCCACGAACGGCTCCTCGGAGCGGTCGTGGCCGAGCAAGATCACCGGCAGCCCACGCAAGGCAAGGTCCTGCGCCACGTGGTAGCCGACCTCTCCGGTCACAATAACATCTGCGCCCGCGGCGATGGCAAGCTCACCAAAATCGCCGAGGGAGCCGCCCAGAATGGCGACGGTGCGGCACGGGCGCTCGGCTTCGCCCCACACGCGCGGGTCGCTACCAAATGCCGTGGCGGCGCGCGCGGCAAGATCGCGCAGGTTGCAAGCGTCGTGGAGGGTCGCGAGTGCACCCAGACCGGTGAGCTCAGGCTCGTCCACATGCTCCAGCGAGCTCATGGGCTCGGCGCCCAGCAACTCACTCAGGCGAACGCGCGCTTCGTGCGAGCGGTCCAGGTTGGTATGAAGCGAGATGATGCTCACGCCGCAACGAGCTGCCTCGTACAGTGCAGCGCTGCACTGGGGACGCGCGGAATCCGCCGGACAAAAGGCCTCGGGCGCCTTGATATAGATGGGATGATGCGTCAGCAGCACGTTGGCACCGGCCTCGAGGGCGCGGTTCACGTTGGCTTCGGTCGCGTCGAGCGCGCAGGCAACACCGGTGATCTTTGCAGCGGGATCACCCACAGATAGCCCAACATGATCCCAGCCCTCGGCGTCCGCCTTGGGATAGCGCGCCAGCAGCGCACGCTCGAGCTCGGCGACGATCATGCGGCGCCTACGATCGAGAGTAGCGTCTGGGCAAAGGCGTCCAGATCGTCCGGATTAACGCGGTCGTCGAACGAGATGCGAAGGGCGCCGAGAGCCTGCTCGCGACCAATGCCCATGGCGCTGAGCACGTGGCTCGGGTCCATGCTGCCGCTCGAGCAAGCCGATCCGGCCGAAACCTCAAAACCGGCGGCATCGAGCTTGATGATGAGCTCCTCGGAGTCCATGCCGTCGACGTAGATCGAAACCATGCCCGGCAGACGGTCTGCCTGCGCATAGTCGCCCATCGTGGCGTGAATGCGAGGATGGGCCGTAAGCGTGGCGTAGAGCTTGTCGGACAAGGTCTGCAGCATCGCGCGCTCCCGGGCAACATTCGGCAACAACACGGAGGCGGCAGCGGCAAAAGCCAGCTGCGTGCGCAGGTCCTGTGTGCCGGCGCGACGGCCGGCTTCCTGTCCACCGCCAAAGATGCGCGGACGCAGCGGCGTGCGGTTCTTAAGGTAAAGCGCTCCGGATGCCACAGGGCCGCCGATCTTGTGCGCGGCAACGGTCATGGCATCGACGCCCAGCTCGGTGACATCGAGCGGAATATGCAAGTAGCCCTGGATGGCATCGGTATGAAACAAGGCGCCGGCAGCATGTGCGGCGGCGGCCAGCTCTCGGATGGGCTGCACAATGCCGGTCTCGTTGTTGGCGACCATAATGCTCACGAGCACCACGTCATCGTCGAGCAGCTCGACAAGCGTGGCAGGCTCAATGTAGCCCGCGCGGCAGGGCTGTACCAAATCGACGGTAAAGCCCGCGCCTCGTAGCAGCGGAAGGTTGTCCAGGATCGAATCGTGCTCGATCGCCGACACGATCACGCGGTCGCGCATTCGATCGCGCTGACGGGCGCCCTCGGCAAGTCCGAGGAGCGCCAGCTGGTTTGCCTCGGTGCCGCCGTTGGTCAAGATGATCTCGGACGGGCGTACGCGCGCGCCAAAGCTGCGGGCAATCTCGCGACGCGCCACTTCTAGGCGCGCAGCGGCCTTGCGGCCGAGCGAATGCAGCGAGTTGGGGTTGACGCCGGCAAGCTCGCTGTCGTCGTACTCGCGCTGCGCAAGGAGCGCCTCGACGCGCATGGGCGTCGAGGCGGCATAGTCAAGATTCACGGGTATGCGGTTTTGACCTGCGGTCATAAGGATTTATGCCTCCTGTGCGGCCTCGTTGCCCAGCTTCTGCAGCAGCGCAACCTCGGCGGCGGGATCTTCGGACTTAAATACGGCGGAGCCGGCTATGAGCACGTTGGCGCCGGCCTTGACGACCTCAGCGATGTTCTTGGAAGAGATACCGCCATCGACCTCGATCAGGGGCGAAACGCCGTGGCGCTCACACATGGCCGTAAGCTCGTGCAGTTTGGCAATAGTACCAGGGATAAAGCTCTGGCCGCCAAAGCCGGGGTTCACGCTCATGAGCAGCACCATGTCGACAACGTCGATGATGCTCTCGAGCACGCAGACGGGCGTTGCGGGGTTGAGTACCACGCCGGCCTTGACGCCGCGCTGCTGCAGATGGGTGAGCGTGCGGTGCAGGTGCGTGGAGGCCTCATAGTGCACGGTGATCATGTCGGCACCGGCGTCGGCGTACCAATCGACCGTCTCGTCGGGGTTCGACACCATCAGGTGCGCGTCGACCGGTACATCAGTGGAGCGCTTGACGGCCTTGAGGATGTCGACGCCAAAGGTGAGGTTACCGGTAAAGTGACCGTCCATGACGTCGAAGTGCACGTAGTCGGCACCGGCGATCTTGTCGAGCTCGCCCTTCAGGTTGGCCATATCGGCCGAAAGGACGGACGGAGCGATTTTGATGGAACCCATGGTAGAAGCCTTTCTGCGCTAGTCGGTGAGTCCGTAGAACTCTTGGGAGGGGACGCGGTCGGTGAGAATCTCGAGCGCCCTATCCAAAGTAACACCGTTGTAGAGCGTTTGCTCCACGGCAAAGGTGAGCGGAATGTCTACGCCCAGTGAACGGGCGAGCTCGCTCACGCTGCGGGCCGCAACGGCACCCTCGACCACCATATGCGTGCGTGCCTGGTACTCTTCGAGCGACACGCCATGAGCGAACTCGTAGCCAAAGGTGCGGTTGCGCGAATGCTCCGAAGTGCAGGTGGCGATAAGGTCGCCCATGCCGGCAAGCCCCATGCAGGTCATGGCCTGGCCGCCGCGGGCGTGCACCAGGCGGCTGATTTCGGCCAGACCGCGCGTCATGATGAGGGCGAGCGTGTTATCGCCCGCGCCCGAGCCGGCGGAGATGCCGCACACGATGGCGATGACGTTTTTCATGGCGCCGCAGACCTCGACGCCCGTCATATCCTGCGACAGGTAGATGCGGAAGGCCGTGGATAGAAGCAGGTCCTTAAAGGTCTCCCCTATCTGCGGGTCTTCGCTGGCGATGACAGCGGCCGAAAGCCCGCCGCGGCAGATTTCCTCGGCATGATTGGGGCCCGAGAGCGCCGCCACGCGCGCCTCGTTGCCGATCTCGCTGGCAATGACCTCGCTCATGAGCAGGCCGGACTCGGGCTCAATGCCCTTGGTGAGGCACAGCACCGGGGTGTCGGCGGCGATAAAGGGCGCGGCCTGGTGGCACACGCTGCGAAGGTGCGTGGAGGGCACGGCAAAGATGATCGCATCGGAACCGTCGAGCGCCTGGGCCAAGCCCGTCGTGGCGACAACGTTTTCCGGCAGCACGTAGTCCACCAGATAGCGGGGATTACGGTGCTCGCCGTTAATGCCGGCGGCCGTCTGCTCGCTGTGGGCCCACATGGTCACGCGCTCGGCGCGCGCGGCGGCAAGGCCGGCGACGGCGGTTCCCCAGGAGCCTGAGCCAATCAGCGCAACATTCATGACTCTCTCCTACTTATCGTCGGGCTCGGTGACGCGCTTGGTAAACGAGAGCTTGGACTCCTTACCGGCCATGAGCTTTTGGATATTCGAGCGATGGGCCCACACCACGGTGATGCCGATCATCGCCATGCAGAACTTGAGACCCAGGCTGCTGTACGGAAAGACCGCGCAGGCAGCGATAGGAAGACCGATGGCGGCGGCAAGCGAGCCCACCGACACATACTTGGTGATGGCGACGGCCACGATAAACATGCCCAACAGCGACAGGCCAATGGGCCAGTACCAGGCAAGAATCACGCCCAAGCCCACGGCGATACCCTTGCCGCCATGGAAGTTGAGATAGGGAGAAAAGATGTGTCCCCACACGGCAGCGAGGCAAATGACGCCGAGCATCCAGTCGCCGGGGGCTCCAGGTGCCATGATGTTCGGCGGAAAACCATAGCCCAGATCGGCGATGAGCGGACGGGCGATAAGGACGCAGATGGCGCCCTTAAGGCAGTCGAGCAGCAGCGTGAGCGCGGCCACCTTGGGGCCGGCCACGCGCAGCGCGTTGGTGGTGCCGATGTTGCCGGAGCCCGCCTTGCGAATGTCCGTGTGGTTAAACACGCGGCCCAGGATCAGGCCAAACGGAATCGCTCCGATAAAGAACGAGGCCACGGCGCAAATGGCGGTCAGCAGAATCGGATTATGCATCCTTCTGTTCCTTCTTCCTAAAGAAGAGTCGGATGGGCGTACCGGCAAAGTCGAAGGTCGAGCGCATGCGGTTCTCGACATAGCGCTGGTAGGTGTCGTTGACCAGGTCGCTGTGGTTGACAAAGAACGTAAACGTCGGCGGGTTGACGCCCGTCTGGGTCACGTAGTGCATGCGCAGGCGGCGCTTGCCGTCCACTACGGTGTGGCCGAACTCGCGCAGGTCGGTGAGGAAGGTGTTGAGGCGCGAAGTGGTGATTTTTTGCGAGCGCGTCTTCTCGGCCGCGTCGACCATCGCCCATATCTTCTCGACGCTGCGACCGGTCAGGGCCGAGATACGCAGGTACTGGGCCCAGGGAGCCATGACGCCCAGACGGCGGTCGACGGTCTCCATGCAGGCCTCGCGCTTGCGGTCATCGTCGAGCAGGTCCCACTTGTTGAGAAGCACCACGATGGCGCAGCCGCGCTCGATGGCAAGACCCATGACCTTCTGATCCTGCTCGGTAACGCCCACGGAGGCGTCGACGACGAGCAGCGCCACGTCGGCGCGATCGATGGCGCGCAGGCCGCGGACCATGGAATAGTACTCAATGTTCTCGTACACGGTGCTCTTCTTGCGAATGCCCGCGGTGTCGACCATGCGGTAGTGTTTGCCATCGCGCTCTACGACGGTGTCGATGGCGTCGCGCGTCGTGCCGGCAATGTTGGACACGATAGAGCGGTCAGCGCCCAGGATACGGTTGAACAGCGACGACTTGCCGGCATTGGGGCGGCCGATAATGGCGACGTTCAGCGCATCGGGGAACTCGTCGGCGACCTCGTCCTCTTCCTCGGGGAGCAGGGCCACGATGTCGTCGAGCAGGTCACCCGTGCCATGGCCGTGCAGGGCCGAGAGCGGCGTGGGCTCACCGATGCCGAGCGAATAGAACTCCCAGATGTTGTCGTTCTCGCGATCGGGGTTATCGAGCTTGTTCACCAGCAGAAAGACCGGCTTGTCCGAGCGCTTGAGCATGCGGGCGACCGACTCGTCCTCCTCGGTGACGCCGGTGCGGCCGTCGACCACAAACAGGATGACGGCCGCTTCCTCGGCGGCGGCGAGCGCCTGGTCGCGGATGGACGTGGCAAAGACGTCGTCGCTCTTGAGCGGCTCGATGCCGCCCGTGTCGACGATGGTGAACTCGCGGCCGTTCCAATCGGCCGTGTGATACGAGCGGTCGCGCGTGACGCCGCGGGACTCGTGGACGATGGCGTCCGAGGTCTGGGCCAGGCGGTTAACGAGCGTGGACTTGCCCACGTTGGGGCGTCCGACGACGGCGACGATAGGTTTCATCTGCTCTCCTTTAATGGGTAGGGTCAGCGGAATTAGTAGAGTCGGCAGGCACAATGCCAAGGATGTGCTCCAGGGTATCGAGCAGCTCATGCGGCATGGTCGACACCACATGAACCTCGGCGCCGCGACTGGTAAGGCTTGCGAGTAAATCGTCACGATGATACTCGTCAAGCGTCATGCCGTCAGCGTTGAACATGAGCTTAGGCACAAAGAGCATAACCCCCGACAGGTCTTGCGGCAGCTGCTCCAGGATGTCGCTCGCGACGATGAGGCCGGTCACGTCCACGTTGCCGCCAAAGTAGCGGTTTTTGATGGCGGTGACGGTGCCGGCGAGGCCGTGCGGCGATTCCACAAAGCGCGCGACCGTATCACGCGCACTGGCGCCCGAGAGGCACAGCAAGCGCTGGCCACGGGCGGCGATTCCCTCGCGAACGCGGGTCAGGCGATCGGCATCGGCGGCGAGCACGTTGTCGGTCTCGTCCAGATAGGAGCGGATCATGCCGATGCCGTCGTAGTACTGCGGGTAACCGTCGTAAAAGTCCGCCTCGGGAGGATCGATGCCGGCGTCCAGATAGAACTCGTCGCTCATCTGGAAGGTGTGGCGGCCAAAGCGCTCGAAGGCACGGTCCTGGTAGGGACGGATCATGGCAATGGTCTCGCGCGCTAGCTCGGGCTTGTCGCTGTAGGACCAGCTAAAACGGTTCTGATGCTTGGTAAAGCCGAGCGGCACGATGCCCAGGCTTGTGATTTGCTCGTGCTCCTCGCAAAAGCGCAGGGTCTTTTGAAGCTCCTCGCCGTCGTTCATGCCGGGGCACAGCACAATCTGCGCATGAATCTCGATGCCGGCGGCCATGATTGCCTCGAGCACGTCCATGCCACGTTGGGCGTTGCGGCCCATCATGCGGCGGCGGACGTCGGGGCTCACGGCGTGGACCGACACGTTCATGGGGCTCATGTTGCGTTGGATGACGTTTTGCACGTCCTCGTCGGAGAGGTTCGTGAGCGTGACAAAGTTGCCCTGCAAAAAGCTCAGGCGGTAGTCGTCATCGCGAATATAGAGCGTGGAGCGGCCGCCCTTGGGCAGCATGGTCATAAAGCAGAACACGCAGGCGTTGACGCAGGTACGCATGCCGTCGAAGATGGGGCCATCGAACTCCAAACCCCAATCCTCGCCGGGAAAGCGGTCGAGCTCGACGGGGGCGACGGTGCCGTCGCGCGGGTCGAAAACCTCGAGGTCGACGGTATCATCGTCGGCCTCCCAGAGCCACACGATCATGTCGGTGAGCGCCTCGCCGTTGACCGTGAGCACGCGCATGCCCGGCTCGATACCCACATCCCACGCGGGCGATTCGGGACGCACGTTCTTTACGAGCGCGCCCTCACCCGGCTCGGGGTCGCGGCTGCGCCCGTAATCGGCCACCTCGGCGGCATATGCGGGTACGGTCTGGTCCATGGTTAGCGGCAAAGCTCCTTGATGCGCGCGACGGCGCGCTCGATGTGTTCTTGCGGGGTGGAGGCTCCGGCAGTGATGCCGATGTGGTGAGCGTCGGTAAACCACGCGGCCTGGAGCTCGGAAGCTTCCTCGATGTGATGCGTGTGCTCGCAGGCGACTGCGCAAATCTGAGCCAGGCGGCGGGTATTGCCCGAGTTCTTGCCGCCCACGACGACCATGCAGTCGCAGCGGTTGGCAAGTGTGGCTGCTGCCTGTTGGCGTTCGCTCGTGGCGGCGCAGATGGTGTTGATCACACGCAGCTCCTGCACGCGCGGGGTGATAGTCGCCACGACCTCGGCGAGGTTCTGCGCGGTCTGGGTGGTCTGCACGACGAGACCCACCTTGCCCTTGAGCGACAAGGCGTTGGCGTCGGCGGCACAGCTCACGACCTGCGCGTCATTACCGGCGTGGCCCAGGATGCCCTCGACCTCGGGGTGGCCCGGCTCGCCCACGACTACCACGTGGTAGCCCTCGCGTACCAGGCGCTCGGCAGCCACATGGACCTTTTTCACGTAGGGGCAGGTGGCGTCGACCACGGTAAGACCGCGATCGTGAGCCGCGTCGATCACCTGCGGCACCACGCCGTGGGCGCGGATGATTACGGTACCGGACAATGCGTCGTCCAGGGTCTCGGCCAAGCCAATGCCGGCCTCGGCGAGCTCGCGCACCACGATGGGGTTATGGATGAGCGGCCCCAGGGTGTGGACCCGAGAGCCCTCCCCTGCCTGCGGCGCGGCAGCCAGCGCCATGTCGAGCGCGCGCTGCACGCCGTAGCAGGTGCCGGCGTGGGCTGCGATCTCGATGGTGGGTGCGCCGTCCTGGTCGGTCGCGGTCGCGGTGGTGCCCATAACGTTCTCGTCCATGGCTAGAACCTGCCCGGATGCTCGGCGCATAGTTCGTCTCGCATGGCGTAGACGCGATTCATGGCCTCGGACTCAAACCAGGCCAGGCGCTCCGTGCGCTTAAGCCCGGCCGGTGCGTCGGAAAGCGAGACGGCCTTGCCGGCTCGGATCCAGCACTTCTTGGGACGCATGATCTTTTTGCCCGCAGGCGTGATGTCGGACCAGCCACAGATGGCGAGCGGGTTCACGGGTGCCTTACCCATCTGGGCGATGAGCGCAAAGCCGCCGTGGACCTCGGGTTTGATCTCGCGCGAGCGGATGCGCGTGCCCTCAGGGAAGATCAGAACGTCCTCGCCGCGCTGCAGCGCATGCTGGGCGGCACGCAGGCACTTCATATCGGCAGTACCGCGCTCGACGGGGATGCCACCAACGCGGCTAAAGGCCCAGCGTACGATCTTGCTCTTGGCAAACTCGGACTTAAAAATGGGTCGAATGCGGCGGCCGCCAAAGAACAGCGCCGTCTCTACAGCCAGGAGCTCGGCCATCGAGGTGTGGTTGCAGATGACCACGCTGCCGCGGCCTTCCTGGCGCTCAAACAGCAGATCGGCGTCCTCGACCTTCCAGCGCCACATGAGCTTTGAGAAAGCCCAAAGGATTGCCATAACCACGAAGACGGTGCCGCGGATGAGCGCGGGGAACTCGGCATAAGGGGCGTTGTAGTAATCCTCGGGCGTCTGCTTAAACAGGCGCATAGGCTACCTCCTTTGGTTGATGAGGTCCTCGATAATGTGGACGACCTCGTCGATGGTGTGGGCGGTGGAGTCTACATGCACGGCGTCCTCGGCAGGCACAAGCGGCGCGACCTCGCGGCTGCTGTCGAGCTTGTCGCGCTGCTTGAGGGCGTCGAGGGTCTCGTCGACCTCGGCCTCGAGCTGCTCGCTGGTGAGCGGCTGGGCGTCGTTCTGGTGGCGCTGCAGCACGCGGCGACGGGCGCGCTCGCGTGGGTCAGCGGTCAGGAAGACCTTGACTTGCGCGTTGGGGAATACGACGGTTCCGATGTCACGACCCTCGGCCACGATATCGCGGTCCTCGGCGGCGCGGCGCTGATGGATGAGCATGGCGGCGCGCACGCCCGGGTAGGCCGAGACCTTGGACACGTTAGCGTCGACCTGCGGGGTGCGGATGGCAGCCGAAGCGTCCTGACCGTCGATGGTCAGGCGCGTGTCCTCGCCGGTGCCGTTGGTAAAGCGGATCTCGATCTGCTCGGCGAGAGCGTCGATGGCCGCCTCGTCGTCCAGGTCGATGCCGCGGTCGAGCGCGGCGAACGTGACGGCGCGATACATGGCGCCCGTATCGAGCTTGTTGAAGCCCAGCTGGCGGGCGATCTCCTTGGCGATGGTGGACTTGCCGGAACCGGCGGGGCCGTCGATGGCGACGATCATGCAATGCTTCCTTTCGGTGGTTGACGTGCTGGTATGGGACGCGGACGCTGCGGCTTGGTGGTCTGTCTAGCCGGTGTAGCGCTCGCGGTAGGTGTTGCGCTTGGGCGCGGAGCCGTGGCTGCCGTGGTGGCGCGTGCGGGTTGCGGGCATGTCCTGGAGCTTGCCGCTGCCGAGCTTGTCGACGGCCTGCTTAGGCGGGATGCCGCCGGCCTTGAGGATCTGCACCTCGCGGTCGGTGAGTTCGCGCCACGACCCTTTGGCCACGTCCTTGAGCTCCAAGCCGGCAAAGTTACAGCGATGCAGGCGGATCACCGGGTGGTGGATCTTGCTCAGCATGCGCTTGACCTGGTTTTTACGGCCCTCGCGAATGATGACCTCCACGGCGGTGGTGCCGGGCTTGACGCCCTGGGGCGCCACAGCCTCGGCCTCGTGCGCGGTGATGATGCGGCAGATTGCCGGCTGGCATAGGCCGTCGTCGAGCTCGATGCCACGGCGGAGCGGGTCTAGATCGCGGTCGGACAGCTCGCCGTCAACGAGTGCCTGGTAGGTCTTGTAGACGTGCTTGCTCGGGTGCAGCAGGTCCTGAGACAGGTCGCCGTCGGTGGTAAAGAGCAAGAGGCCCGTGGTATCGCGGTCCAGGCGGCCCACCGGGAACAGGCCCGGAAAGCGGTCGCGGGGAACCAGGTCCGCCACACAGGGGCGCTCCTGCGGGTCGCTCATGGTGGTGAGGTAGCCGGTCGGCTTGTAGAGCATCAGGTACACAGCGCCCTGGTTGAGCTTGACGGGCATGCCGTCGACCTCGATGCGATCGCGGTCGACATCGACCTTGGTGCCCAGTTCGGTCGCGACCTCGCCGTTGACGGTCACACGACCAGCGGTCATCAGGTCCTCCGAACCGCGGCGGCTCGCCACGCCCGCGCGCGCCAAAAAGCGCTGCAGGCGCATGGTATGCGGGTAGACGGGCTGGGCGTCGGACTTGTGCGCATCCGCACTGGACGCCGCAACGCCGGCGCGCATCTCCCCTGCTTCGTTAGTCCTCGTCATGCGTATCCTCCGCATTGTCGTCGGTGGACAGCGTTTCCTCGCCGCCGACTGCCTCGACATCATCAATATCGGTATCGAGCAGCTCACGCTCTTCGTCCAGATCATCAGCCTGCTCTTCGAGCGTGGACTGAATGCTGTGGCCGCTCAGGCGCTCGCGGATAAATTGACGCGACTGCTCGTCGGGGGCAAACTGCTCCAGATCGGGCAGGTCGCGGGTGGAGCGCAGACCGAACTTCTCCAAAAAGGCGTTGGTCGTGCCGTAAATGATGGCCTGACCGCGCTGGGGGTCGCGGCCGAGCTCGCGCACCAGACCCTTGTCAACGAGCGACGCGATGACGCCGTCGGAGTTGACGCCGCGGATGCCCTTGACCACCTCGCGCGTAACGGGCTGGTGATAGGCGATCACGGCCAGGGTCTCGAGTGCCGCCTGCGACAGTTTTTGCGTGTCCCAACTCAGCACGTAGGCCTCGACCACGTCGTGGTAGGCGGGATGCGTAAACAGGCGCCAACCGCCGGCAACCTCGCGCAGCTGAAAGCCGCGGTTGGCCTCCTCGTACTCAACTTTGAGCTCGGCGAGCAGCGACGCGCACTCGCCGGGGGCGATATCCAGCGCACCAGCCAGCGCGGGGGCGCTCACCGGATCGCTCGACACCAGCAGGAGCGCCTCCAAGGCGCCTTTGAGGCTGTTTGCCTCCAGCGTGGAAAGGGTAGACATGGTTGCCGCTCCTATTCGGTGAGCTCGGGGCCCTCGCCGGGCACGTAGGCCTCGGCGCCCTCGACGCGGTTGATTTGAATGGTTCCAAATATCTCATCCTGGCTCAGCGTGAGCGAGCCACGCTTGGTGAGCTCCAACATGGCCAGGAAAGTGACGACGAGCTGCTCGGTGGTGGCGTCGCCGTCCAGCAGCTCGCGGAAGGTGCAAGTTTGGTGCGCCATGGTAAAGCGGTCGACCGAGGCCACGGTCAGGTCGAGCGGCACGCGATGCGGTGCCACGTGCTCGGCCTCCAGCAGGAAGGTCTGACGCTTGCCGTCCAGGTCGGCGCAGATGACGGCCAGGCCGCGCAGGGTGATGCCGGCCAGGTAGTCGGGCATGAGGCCCAAAAACTCGGGGTCGGGGCCGGCCACACGCGGGTGCATGCGGCTTTCGGCCTGCATGCGGGCACCGAGGGCCGCAGCCGCACCCTTAAACTGCTTGTAGGCAATCAGACGCTGAATCAGGACCTCGCGCAGGGCGTCGCCGTCGAGCGCGCTGAGTTCCTCGAGGTCATCGTCGTCCTCGTCATCGTCGTCTGTCTTGCGCGGGGCCTCCTGGGGCACCAGCGAGGCGGCCTTGATGTCCAAAAGAGTTGCCGCGACCAGCAGAAAGTCGCTCGCCACGTCCAGGTCCAGCGCCTCGATGCGCTCCACCTCGGCAAGGTACTGCTCGGCCACCTCGCTGATGGAGATGGCGCCGATATCTACTTTTTGTCGGGTAACCAGCTGCAGCAGCAGGTCGAAAGGTCCGCTGTAGACCTGCGTCGACACGCGATACGACATCTTCGACCTCCTTTGACGGCGCCTTCGCGGCGCGGTTTGGGTGCATGTTACGACCGTTTTGCACGGTCGACCTGTAAGTTTACCTTAGATGCCGGCGATTGCGAAGTTGAGCAGCTGCTCAGCAAGTGGATACACGGTAACGTCGAAATAGCGGCCAATCACGTCGAGTCCTGTCCACATGGGCAGCAGGTACAGCACGATGATAAGGATCGGCATGGCGTATTGCTGCAGGCGGTAGTAGTTGGCGAGCGCCTTGCCTTTGAGGAACGGCACGATGATCGACGAGCCGTCGAGCGGCGGGATCGGGATGAGGTTAAAAAACGCGAGTGACAGGTTGACCACGATAAACGTGGCGCCGAAGTTCATGATCTGTGACGCCGTGGCAAAGGACATGCCGGTATAGAGGCTGCCATATGCCGCGTGCATGAGGGCGGCCGCGAGGCACGCGAGTGCGATGTTCGACGCGGGGCCGGCCACGCTCACCAGGACCTCGTCGCGTTTGGGGTGCTTGAGGTTGTTGAGGTAGACGGGCACGGGTTTGGCGAAGGCGAATACCGGGCCGCCGGCCGCGAGCATGAGCAGCGGCAGGATGATGGTGCCAAACAGGTCGATATGGTTAAGCGGGTTGAGCGACACGCGGCCGCGCGAACGGGCCGTCTTGTCGCCGAGCGCCCAGGCCGCGGCGGCGTGTGCGCTCTCGTGGATCACGATGCCCACGATGACGGCAACGGCGCTGGCGAGCAGGTTCATGAGGTAGCTGCTGGACATGGCGCTCCCCTAGCGGACGCGACGTGAGGCGCGCGTGAGCAGGTAATCGGCCACAAACAAAATGACGGCCACGATAGCGTAATCCAGGCGGAACACACCGCCAAAGGGCGACGTGATGACGCCATAGCCGGCGATGGCGCTTGGCAGTGCGCGTGAAAGCTCAACGACGAAGCCCACAATCTGCAGCTTGGCAGTGAGGCCGCTAAAGCACAGCAGCACGGTCATCGCGCTCATAAAGATGCCGCAGATGCGACAAGCAATGGCGATGATGCTCATCGCCACGGCAGCGGCCTTACGAGAATTCACGCGCGGTCTCCTCTTCGATTTGGGTGGAAAGCTCCAGCCATTCGTCCTCGAGCTTGGGCAGCTCTTGCTTAAGCCCGTTATATTCCCCCAGCGCGGCGTTGAACTTGTCTTGATCGGCATAAAGCTCTTCGCTCGCCATCAATTCCATAAGCTCGTCATAGCGGGCGCGCTTTTTGTCGAGCTCCGTCTCGATCTTCTTGAGCTGGTTACGCACGCCCTTGAGCTTTTTGTTGAGCGCAGCGCGGGCTTGGGCCTCGGCGCGCTTTTGCTCCTTGGTCTTTTTGCCCTCGGCAGGCTTGGGGGCGGCGACGGGGGTGTCGGCCTGGGCGGCGCTGGCCTTGGCGGACTTGGTCGTGGCCGGCGCGCTCTCCGTGGACGCCTCGGCGGCGGCGCGGGCTGCGAGGTCCTCGCGCTTGTAGAGGTAGTAGTCGTAATCGCCGTCGTAGACCGTGACTTTGCCGTCGCGGATATCGATGACGCGGTTGGCCACGGCGCGCACCAGGTGCTCGTCGTGGCTGATCAGCACGATGGTGCCGGGGAAGTTTTGCAGGGCGTTCTCGAGCATGTCCACCGAGTCGATGTCTAGGTGGTTGGTGGGCTCGTCCAGGCACAGGAGCGCCTCGGGTGCTACGAGCATCTTGGCGAGCGCCAGACGCGCCTTTTCGCCGCCGGAGAGGACGCGAACCTGCTTTTCGATTGCGTCGTTGTCGCTAAACAGGAAGGCGCCCAGCAGGCTGCGCTGCTGCGGCACGGTCCACTTGGGCGTGACGGTGTCAATCTCTTGCAGGACGGTATTGGACTCGGTCATGCCCTCGAGTGCGTGCTGAGCGTAGTAGGCTACGCCTACGTTGGTGCCCAGGTCCCGGGTGCCGGTGGTGGGCGGCTCCAGTCCGGCGATGATCTTCATGAGCGTGGACTTGCCGGCGCCGTTGGGGCCGACGAGCGCCACGTGCTCGCCGCGGTAGAGCTTGAGGTCGATATCGCTGTAGATGTGTTTGTTGCCGTAGGACTTGGAGACGCCCTCCAGGCCCACGACCATATCGCCGGAGCGCGGTGGGTCAGGGAACTTAAAGTCGATGTGCTTGTGGCCCTCGGGTAGGATGACAAGCTCCTTTTTGATCTGCTCGATCTTGCGGATGCGCTCCTGGGCCTGGGCTGCCTTGGTGGGCTTGTAGCGGAACTTGTCGACGAAGACCTGCATGTGGGCGATGTCGCGCTCCTGGGCGGCGCGCTTGGCGCGCATCTGCTCAAGGTTGTCCTCGCGCTGCTTGAGGTAGCTGCTGTAGTTGCCGGTGTAAGTGGTCACGCGACGATTTTCGAGTGCGGCGACGTGGTCGACGCAAGCGTCCATGAAGGCGCGGTCGTGGCTGACGATGAGGACGGCGCCGTCATAGTTGGCTATAAAGCCGCGCAGCCACTGGACGCTTTCGAGGTCCAGGTGGTTAGTGGGCTCGTCCAGAAGCAGCAGGTCGGGATGGCGCAGGAAGAGCTTGGCGAGCGCGATGCGCATCTGCCAGCCGCCCGAGAACTCGGAGCACGGGCGCTCAAAGTCGGTGACCTTAAAGCCCAGGCCGGACAGGATTTTGCGGGCGTTGCTCTCGAGCTCGTAGCCGCCCAGGTGCTCAAAGCGGTCCTGGACCTGGCCGTACTCGTTAAGGAGCGCGTCGACGTCCTTGCCCTGCTCGGAGAGCTCGGTGATTTGGGCCTGCAGTTCGTTGGCGCGCTCGCCCATGCGGCGGATTTCCTTGGCGGCGGCCATGACCTCGGCAAGGATGGTGGTGTCCTTGTGCTCTAGGTTGGTTTCCTGCTCTAGGTAGCCCACCTGGCAGTCTTTGGCATACTGGACCTGGCCGGCGTCGGGGCTGTCGATGCCCATGATGATTTTGAGCATGGTGGTTTTGCCGGCGCCGTTGGGCCCAACGAGCGCAAAGCGCTCGCCGGGGTTGATCTGGAAGGACGCGCCGCTAAAGAGGACGCGCGCGCCGAAGCTTTTTTCGATCTTGTCGACCAGGAGGATCATGGTGCCGCCTTTGACCTTGTGTGCCTATATGAAAAAAGGCCCCAACTTGCGTTGGAGCCTCATTCAATGCTCGGGTGGAGACGAGGGGGATCGAACCCCTGACCTCTTGACTGCCAGTCAAGCGCTCTCCCAGCTGAGCTACGCCCCCGTGCGAAGAAGTACTATACGGGAACTCGGACCACGATGCAAGGACATTTTTGGAAAAATTTTCGCGAGTGTCGGCGCGCACGGGACCGCGCCAGCCCGCGGGGCGCCTGGCCCCCGCACAGCCCGTACGCCGGCCGACTTGGCGCGTGGAACACGACGCGCCCCGTTCAACAGGGTTTTCCGTGCGCCGCCAGTCCCATTATCGGGTCCGATTGCGAAGCGCCCCTCCCCAGCGCCTCAGAACCATGCCGGTTTACTACGATAAATCAGGAATGTCCAACCACGCACGCCTTTTCGTGCAACCGGCAGGCTACCTACCTGCGGTTTTGCAAACGGAGAACACACGGTGCTCGGGGGTCGCCGATTCGTCGTAGTAAACCGGCATGGTTTTGAAATGGCATCAGGTTGATTTCACGCAAAAGTGTGTTGGAGCCCTGAATTAAAGGCCTTAAATTTTTTAGATCGCGTCTTTTCTGCGACGCGCCTAGAATTGCTGTTGATTAGCATCGGGCTTGATCTTGCGTTGTGCGACTTGCTCGTGCATGGTAGTATTTCACGTCGTGAAGCGAAGAAATTAGGTCTGAGTTGCCTTTGTTAGAATTGCATTCACTGTTCATAAGGGCTCTTGGCGCAACGGTTAGCGCAGGGGACTCATAATCCCTGGGTTCTGGGTTCGAATCCCGGAGGGCCCACCAGAGAGTTTTAAGGCCGGGCGTTACGCCTGGCCTCTTTGTTATTGGTGCTGCGGACTAGCTTTGCCATCCACAGACGTAAAGTTATTAACATTCATATTCATGATTAACAATGGATATGTAGCCAAGATGCTGCCCAGCCAACAGATGTGTAAATCGATTAATATGAAAATAGGCCCCAACTTGCGTTGGAGCCTAGTTCAATGCTCGGGTGGAGACGAGGGGGATCGAACCCCTGACCTCTTGACTGCCAGTCAAGCGCTCTCCCAGCTGAGCTACGCCCCCGTGCGAAGAAGTACTATACGGGAACTCGGACCACGATGCAAGGACAATTTTGGAAAAGATTTTACGGTGCGTGGAACGGCGCGGGGCCGAAGGGACACACGATGCCCGAAATAGCCCGCGGGGCGCGCCCCAGGTGCCGCCGGCCAGAACAAAGCAATCCGCGGTGCTTCCGCGGGAGGGTTTCGTCTGAGCCCCTCTCCGCGCCTTCGGGTCAATTTGCTGAACCGTGCGCAGCTCGCGCCAGCTGGTCGCTTCATAAACGGACCGGTTTACTACGACGATTCCCGGATTTCCGACCACACGCCTACATTCGCAAAACGGGCAGGCATTCTACCTGCGGTTTTACGAGCGACGAATTCGGTGTGCTCAGCTACCCCCAATCCAACGTAGTAAACCGGCGTGGTTTTAAAATGGCACTTAATTACTGCAGCATTTAAAGTAGTAATAATGCTCACTTGAACATTATTACTTACCAATACCAAGCCAATTGCACAGAACGTTGGCTCGCAATCTGGTCTCAGCGCATCTCATCGCCTCGGTTTTTGGTTTGTAGCGCAACTCCAATCGCTCACACACACTGTGAATGATGGCATCAAGCTGATCGTGATCATTGGGCATGTCATGGGTTACAAGAAATACGTCGTATCCCATGCTTTGTAATGCTGTCATTCGTGCGGCATCGTGGTCCAGCACGGCGCCTGAACCATGGATAACCTCTCCCTGAAGTTCGATAATCACAGCTTTCATTATTATTGGGTTTACGATGACGATATCGCCGTAACAGATTTTCTGACCTGCGATTTTTCGAGCTGAATTCGACAGCGGTGTTAAGTCGTTGACGTATATGTTTTTAAACTCCGCTCCGCCAGTACGCCTCGGAAGACTTAGCAACATGATTCCAGCAACTTCTAGCGGGGATGCCGCAATACCCATTACCTGCCGTGCGGCTTCGTAGAATTGTTTTCCCCACATCTCGCCCTTAACCTTCGCTGCAAATTTGTGCAGTTCTTCTATTTCAATAAGAGGCTTTCTCATCCAGAGCGATGTGCCTTTTCCGTTTGCTTTATTTCCGGATCCGTCATTCTGCTGCCCACTTTGATCATTCTCGCTGTCCTTCTGGCTCGCCCGAGCATAGACTCGCTTCCATGGGGCCTCGTCTTGGGTTTCATCTAGTTCAAAAAGACTTTCTGTGGTGTACTGCTCTTCTTCTGATTTTGCTTGCTCAAGTGCCATGTCGACCGCGGGCGATGGTTTAAAAACCGAAAACCATCCGCAGAGCTCGTACATGGCCAGAACCAGGTCGCATGAAGAAACGCTTCGAGTCATGGTGAATAGCGTATGAAGAGGGTCTGTGACGCTAAAGCCCATGCCCGTGTCGATCGAGACCTTCTCTGTATAGGCGCTGTTCCATCGGATGGTCCGTCTTGTCTCGGAATGTAGGTTGCTTCGAGTTGATGCTGCTGTGATGACTGGGGTCTTGAGGACGTCGGTTACGAAAGGGGCTTGGGATAGAGCTCGCCAGCCTTCTTCGGAGTTGGGTAGGCGCGGGTAGAGGTCGCGCACCTGCGGTGGGCAGCGCCAATAGCGGAATGCGGTGTTTGCGCAGACGATTTCGTCCATTTGCGCCTCCCCTGGTATCGGCCGTAGACCGTGCGGTTGTGGTCGTGGACGATTATCTACCGGGGCATCATGCGGGTAAGTACCGGAAGCTGACCAAACGCTGACCAAAAGCTTGACGCAATCCGTTGAAAAGCCGCCATAGGCATGAACGCGCTGGTACAAGCTGTGAGCCAGCGGTCTCTGTCTCCACAATTGCACATAGATTACGCAGGGAATTCAATGAATGAACGCAGACGCATTTTGTAAAACGCGCAATGACGACACCTAAGGTGAACTGCGTAACATATAACGCCTTAGGTAACTTCGCTTCAATTTTGGTGTCAAAAAGAAAAAGGTCAGAGGCTTAACACCTCTAACCTGTGCTTTAGATGGTGGGCGATACAAGATTCGAACTTGTGACCCCATCCGTGTGAAGGATATGCTCTACCCCTGAGCCAATCGCCCGTCGCCTTTCGACAAAAGAGATACTAACATAGCCGCGCGCGGTTTACCAAGAACTTTTTGCCCTCGATTTTAAATTCGTGCGCGTCCTTGATTGGCAACTTCATCCGAACACCTCCCACATTCATCCGTACATGTGCGGA
>JAHYYM010000007.1:0-137938 GCA_019424985.1 Collinsella sp.
GCTGCGGAAACGCGGGGCCCGTTCAGGCTGTTGCGTTGAGATTGAAAATCAACCGTCGGCCCGCCAGCGGCCACATCGAGCAGATGGGCGTGCTTCGATCCCGAGCCTAGCCTAGGATGCGGGCCATGCGCGCCTTGAACTCGGACAGAAAGCGCGGGGCGTCCACGGTGAGTGCCACAAGCGCGCTCTTGTCGGGATCGGACAGACAGTGCTCGTCGCAGATGGTGCGGCCGCGATACTCGCCCAGCAAGTCAACGCGCAGGTTACAGCCGAGCGCGCCCACGAGCGTGGGATCAATCGCCACGGCAACCGCCAGCGGATCGTGCAGCGCGCAGCCGCCCAGGTAGGGCGCATTCATTTCGTACGAACCGATATAGTGCTCGACCATGCTCGCAAACGCGCAGCCAGCCATAGTGCCCGAGCCCGTCCAGCCGGCAACGTCGCGGCGCGTGAGCACCACGCGATGCGTCACATCCAGCCCCACCATAGTGAGCTTGCGGCCCGAACGCAGCACGGCATCGGCCGCCTCGGGGTCGCTCGCCATGTTGGCCTCGGCACCGGCGCTCACGTTTCCGGGCACGGTAAGCGCACCGCCCATCACGACCACGCGACCGATAGACATCATCTCCGCCGCATCGCGCTCCAGGGCAAGCGCCAGATTGGTGAGCGGGCCGGTCGCAACGTAGACCAGATCGGGACCATAGGTACGCGCGGCATCAATCAGGTAATCGACCGCCGCATTGCCGTCGGCCGACGTCGCGCCCACCGGCTCGTACGGCGAGGCGGGCACGCTTGCGCCGCCGATGCCGTTCTTGCCGTGGATAAGCGTGGTGGACGCCGGCGGCGTGTAGGGTTCGGTCGCCTTCATGGGACGATCGGCGCCCAGGTACACCGGCACCTCGGGACGACCCAACAGGTCGAGCACCGCCAAGCAGTTGTGCGCCGACTGCTCGACGCGCACGTTGCCAAAGCACGTGGTGATGCCGACGAGCTCCACCTCGGGGCTCGCGATGGCGTAGGCAAGCGCCATCGCATCATCCACACCCATATCCAGATCAAGGATCAGCTTCTTGGTTGCCATTGTTCTACTCCGCTTCTCCGTCTACATCCAAACCGTCTAAACCAAACTTGTGCTCGACTTCCGCACGCGCGGGAATTGATTGCTGAGCGCCCAGGCGCGACACCGTCACCGCCGAGGCGCGAGCACCCGCCGCCATGCACTCAAAGAGCGGCAGGCCCTCCAGACGAGCCGCCGCCAACGCGCCGATAAACGTATCGCCCGCGGCCGTCGTATCGACCACCGCGCTCGAAAGCGCCGGCATGCGCAGCGGCTCACCGCCATCGCCGAGCGTAACCGAGCCGGCGCCGCCCAACGTGATGACCGCAGCCCCGGCGCCCTTGTCGAGCAGCGCATTGAGCGCGGCGACGCAACTCGCATCATCCGTGGGCAGAATGCCCGTCAGTACCTGGCACTCGGTCTCGTTGGGGCAGACCAGGTCGACCGCTGGCCACGCTCCTGCCGGCAGGTCGCAGGCGGGCGCCGGGTTAAAGATCGTATAGAACCCCAGCTCGTGAGCGCAAGCAAGCGCCCCGGCCGTCGCCGCAAGGTCACATTCGCCCTGGGCGATAAAGACGCCGCCAGCAGCCGGGGCAATCTCGCTGGCATCGCCGTCGAGCTCGTCGGCCACCAAGCGCCTCAGTGCGCGGGCAACGTCCTCGCCCGCAAGCGCATGGTTGGCGCCCGGCGACAGCACGATGCGGTTGTCGCTCTCACAGCGAATGATAGTCGCAGTACCGGTCTCCACGTCGTCGAGACGTGTCACGGACTCAACGCCCACGCCGGCATCTTGGAGCCCTGCCACAAGCGCATCGCCAAAGGTATCGCGCCCAACAGCGCCGATCATGCACGTGCGCGCACCCATGCGCGCAGCGGCAACGGCCTGATTGGCTCCCTTACCGCCGGCGTTGGTGATAAAACCGCTGCCATCGACCGTCTCGCCCGCGCGCGGCATGCGCTCGCACGCCACCGAAAGGTCCATGTTCATGCTGCCGAACACCGCAACGATGCTGTGATCCGCCATGGAAACCTCCTCGTCTTCGGGCTTTGCGCCCACCATCGACCAACGATTGTGCACTCTCGCACCCCCTATAACTTTAGTCCACTTTGATGTGGACGCGCGCTTGAGCTTGCGCCAGCAGCAAGCATTCACAGGGGCAGGCAGCTACAATGAATACGTGCTGATTATTCTCGTCATTGGATGATGTTTTATGGAACAATTCTCGCAATCGGGCTCGCGCGGTCGACGCCGCACGGGCAACGAGCCGGCGCCGCACGAACGCGTGAAGGGCGAGCGCCGTGCCAACGAGCCGCGACGCACCGCGAGCCCCCATCGCGCTTCTGCCAACAACGCTGGCCGCGCCAACACTCCCGCCGCGGAGCAGACGCCTGCTCGCCCCAAGTCCCGCTACATCCCTGCGCTCGACGGCCTGCGCACGCTTGCCGTCGTCGCGGTGGTGCTCTATCACCTCAACCTCACGTGGGCTCAGGGCGGCCTGCTTGGCGTCACGATCTTCTTTGTGCTTTCGGGCTATCTGATCACACGCCTGCTACTCAACGAAGTCGCTAAGACCGGCCGCATCGACCTCAAGAGCTTCTGGATCCGCCGCATCCGTCGCCTGGTCCCCGCCGTGGTGACCGTTGTGGTTGTAACCTGTGCGCTGTGCACCGTCTTCAACCACGTGATGCTCACCAAGATGCGTCCCGACATTCTGCCGTCGCTGCTGTTCTTTAACAACTGGTGGCAGATTATGCAGGACGTTTCGTACTTCAACGCCCTGGGCGACCCCTCGCCGCTTACGCACTTTTGGTCGCTCGCCATCGAGGAACAATTCTACCTGGTTTGGCCACCGCTGCTGTTTGCCATGGTGTCCATGCATGTGAGCAAACCCAACACGCGCCGTATGGTCCTGGGACTCGCAGCGGTATCCGCCCTTGCCATGATGGTGCTCTACAACCCTGCCGCCGACCCCAGCCGCGTGTACTACGGCACCGACACCCGCGTCTTCTCGCTGCTGCTGGGCGCCTGGATGGCCTTTATCCCCGATCGCGACCTGGCGCCGGTGCGTCTCGCTCATCGTTTGGGGCTCAATCGCCTGGCTGGCGCCGCCAAGCACGGCAAGAACGCCGAGGGCAAGCCTGGCGAGAAGGCCGACAACGCAGCCGAGACCGTCCCGGCACAGCCGAGCGCCCTCGTGCGCTTTTGGTCCTCGCCCGCATCCATCGATGTGTTGGGCGTCGTGGGTCTGGTTGGCCTTGCCGCCATGGTCGCGCTCACCAACGGCTACACCGCGTTCCAGTATCGCGGCGGCACGCTGCTATGCTCCATCCTCACGCTCATGGTCATCGCGGCCTGCGTGCAGCCCCAGGGAATGGTTGCCCGCGCACTGTCCGCCGAGCCGCTCGTGTGGGTTGGCAAGCGCTCGTACAGCATCTACCTGTGGCACTATCCGCTACTGTTGCTCATGAACCCGGTCGCCAACATCAACGATACGCCGTGGTGGCAGTACATTTTGCAGGTGTTGTTGGTGGTCGCCGTAGCCGAATGTTCATATCGCTTTATCGAGACGCCGTTTAGAAAGGGCGCCTTTGGGCGCACCGTATCCGAGTTCCGCGACGGCACCACCGCGCCCGCCAACTGGGTGCGCGCGCACGTCCCTGTCTGCGCAGCCTGCGCTGTCGTGTTGGTCGTTGCACTGGGCGGCCTGATCTTTGTGCCGGAGACCTCCGCACTGAGCGGTGAGGGCGCCGAAGTCCTCAACAAGGAAGCCAAAAACACCGCGCCCACAGACCAACAGGCGGCCGACGACACCGACAAGGACAACGACGGCTTCCCCGATGGCTCCTACGACCTGTTGATGATCGGTGACTCCGTGTCGCTGCGCGCCGTTGATTCCTTTGACGGCGTGTTCCCGCACAGCCATATCGATGCCGAAAAGGGCCGCCAGTTTGATGCGGGCCGCGCGACATTTGAGGGCTATCTCCAACAGAACCTTGCCGGCAAGATCGTGGTCTTTGCACTGGGCACCAACGGCTTGGTAACCGACGACCAGATCGACGCCATCATGACCGATGCAGGAGATAAGCGTATTGTGGTGTTTGTGAACACGCGCAGCCCGCAGCCGTGGGTTGGCTCTACCAACCAGGCCATCGCCAACGCTGCTACGCGCTACAAGAACGTGCGCGTTATCGACTGGTACGGATACAGTGCCAATCGCAACGACCTGTTCGATGGCGATGGCACGCACCTGTCGACCACTGGCGTGACTGAGTACCTCAACTTGATCCACGATGCAGTCAAGAAGGACCTGCCCGTGCATCCCGAGGATCACGTCAACGATCTGCAGCCGGCGGCCGTCAAGTCTGCCACCGACGCGCTCGTCAATGCGCTCGCTCTCAAGCCGCACAAGCTGGGCACCGACAAGTAACCTGCAGCGCAAACTTCCCACATCCGGAGGGGTGCGCCACGGCAGGCACCCCCTCCGACAGTTAGGGACGTTCCTTATGTGCCGGCACCCAGGGACACTCCTGACACAGCCGAGGAACGCCCTCCTTGCGACCAAATTCTGGGCGCCTCGCCACCCCGAACGTTGTTTCCAAGCCCACACCCGCAGCAAACAACCCAAAATCACTCTTTTCGAGCCGGCTCCAAGGGGTCGTGGACAAAAAGGGGCAAATATGAGTACTGTTACCATTTTAGTAGCAGGCAAAACCACCCAAAATGACGTCCGAGCGACCCCTACAACCCCCTAAAGCAGCCAACCTGACTGGTTTAAGACATATTGGAGCCAATTTTAATGAACATACTATCGGCTATGTCCATTATCTTCTTGGATGTAAATGCTATTCACTTAGCAACTGTACTCATATTTGGCATTTTTTGTCCACTGCCATATAACTAATGCCCTATAGCGGGCAAAAAACAGGCCGCAGTCCATCGCTGCGGCCTGTTCGGAAGCAAAAGTGGGCGTTAAGCGCTGTAGCCCATCGCCTGCAGGACAAACATGACGACCGTGAGCACCGTAATCACGCCGATAGTCGCCCACGTGAGCACGTTCCATACGCGGCCGTTGCGGTTGGCGCCCATAATGTGACGGTCGGCGGCGATAACCACCTGGAACACCAGAACCACGGGCAGTAGCACGCCATTGATGACCTGCGAGGTCATCATAATCTGGAACAGATCGACGCCGGGCATAAGCACCAGCACGGCAGAGATACCGATGATGGCCGTAATGATGCCGCGATAGACCGGGGCCTCGTCCCAGCTGCGGTCGGCACCGCGCTCCCAGCCAAATGCCTCGCAGATAGCGCTTGACGTAACGCCCGGCAGCACGCAGGCAGCCAAGAAACTCGCCGCGACCAGGCCCGAGGCAAACAGTACCGTAGACCACTGACCCGCAATAGGCTCCAGCGCGCGGGCAGCATCGGCAGCATCGCTAATCTGAATACCCGCCGGGAACAACACCGTGCCGGTCGTGATGATAATAAAGCCGGCAATAACATCGGCGGCAAGCGAGCCGCTCACGGTATCAATACGCTGCAGCACGATGTCGTCCTCGCCCGCGTTCTTATCGACCACGTTGTTCTGCGCCAAGAAAATCATCCACGGCGCGATGGTGGTACCGATCGTTGCGACCACGAGCGACACGTAGCTGGGGTCATTTTGAATGTTAGGCACGACCAGGTCGACCGCGACCTCACCCCAGTTGGGGCCAGCCATAAACGCGGCGACGATGTAGGTCACGAACACGCAGCTCACCAGCAGCAGAATCTTCTCGATGCGCTGGAAACTCCCCGACATGGTAAGCATCCACACCAGCAGCGCCACCAACGGCACCGAGATGCTCGCCGGCACGCCAAAGAGGGCAAGGCCGCTCGCAATACCCGCAAACTCCGAAATGGTCACAGCCGTGTTGGCGATCAACAGCGCCGCCATAGCAAGTACACTCTTGCGCACGCCAAAGCGCTCGCGAATGAGCGATGCCAGGCCCTTGCCCGTCACGCAGCCGCAACGCGCCGCGGTCTCCTGCGTCACGATGAGCAGCACAGTCATGACGGGAAGCATCCAGAGCATCTTGTAGCCATAGCTGGCACCCGCACTGGAATACGTTGCAATGCCGCCGGCGTCATTGCCCGAAAGCGCCGCCAGCAGACCGGGACCCATAGCGCCAAAGATGGCCGCGATGGTCAGCTTTTGCTTGGTGCCCGACTTTTGCTTGGTATTTTGCACGCGACCACCTAGCCCATGACTGACATGGCGAGCAGCACCGCGGCGATGCAATACGCCACACACGAGATCATGACGGCAATAACGTTCATGGCGGTGCCCGACGTGTTGAGGTCATGCTCGTCACGCCAGAACAGCACCATCAGGTAAATCACAGCACTCATGTTGCCAACCAGGCAAATGATGGCGGCAATGTTAAAGCAGCCGGTAAAGAGCTGCTCCTCAAACATAGAGGCATCGGGGAATGCAGCGGTGCGCACCAGCTGGGCGCACAGGTAGGTCACGAGTGACAGAATCAGGCCCATGCCCGTGCTCTGGAAGAAGAATCCCAGATACGGCTTGGGCTCGTCGTCGTGACCGTCATACTCCAGGAAGTAGTTCTTGACGAACGACACCATGCGCGAGGCCGCCAGCAGCACGAGCGGCATGGCGCACATGGGGAACACCACCAGATGCGCGGAGCCGAGCGCCGTTCCCAGCACGGTCGCCATGATGCACGACGCGATGCCCCATACAACAACCCAGTACTGGCGATGCACGAACCAGCTGAGCACGTTCGTCGAGTCGTCCGACGCGCTATCGCCCGAGCCGACACCGGCGATCTGCAGGTCCTCCTGATGCTCCTCGGCGATAACGTCCATGGCGTCGTCGAAGGTCACGATACCAAGGATATGACGGTTCTCGTCGCAGACAGGGATGGCAACCAGGTCGTACTTGGTCATCTCGTCCGTCACGTCTTCCTGGTCCTCGTCGGGCGACACATAGACCAGGTCGCGATAGGCCAACTGACCCAGCGTGGCGTCGCGGTCGGCTACGATCAGCGTGCGCAGCGAAAGCACGCCGGTCAGCATGCCACTCGGATCCTCGGTATAGACGTAATAGACGCTCTCGAAGTCCTCGTCGAGCTCGCGAATCGCCTCGATGGCGTCACCGACCGTTGCCGTAGCGGGCAGGGAGACAAACTCCGAGGTCATGATGCGGCCGGCGGTGTTGTCCTCATACCCCAGCAGGTTACGAATCGCCTTCTCCTCCTTGACGCCCATCAGGCGCAGGAGTTTCTCGGCCTTCTCGTAATCAAGCTCGTCGATCAGGTCGGCAGCGTCGTCCGGGTCCATCATGGCCAGCATCGACGATGCGTCCGTATCGGACAGGCCCTCGAGCATCTCGGTCATAAGCTCGTCGTCATCGAACTCCGAGATGGCCTCGGCGGCCTGGGCAGTATCGAGCTGCGCAAACACCTGCGCACGCAAGCGCGGGTCGAGCTGCTCGATAATGTCGGCGATGTCGGCAGGGTGCAGCTCGCCGAGCGTCTTGTGCGACACCGAGAGTTGAATGTTCTTGGTCGAGCGGTCGAGCAGGTCCATGTAGGACCAAGCGATGATATCCTCACTGAGCGGCTTGCCCAGGTGCTTCATAAAGCCTTCAACGATATGCTCGAGCGCGGGGCTGATGGCGCGTAGCAGACCGCGGGCACCGACCTCGGCGCCCAGCAGGCGCAGCTGGTTTTCGCCCGACATGGAAAACTTGATGTCGTTGACGCGCACGACCTTCATGCCCTGCGTGTCGACGATCTGCTTGTTGAGCACGTCGCGGGCAAGCAAGAGTTCGGTCGGCTGCAGGTACGAAAAACGGATTTCGGTGGCCGACGTCTTAAGGTGTACACCCGTCTCGTCGATGCGGTCGACCCATTTGCGCCAGCTGATCATGAACGGCGTCTTGCCGGGACCACGGAACGCGAGCGACGTCACGTGCGGAAAAACTTCGCCAGTTGCAATGCCAAAATCGTTGACCACGCCGAGCTTTTCGCCGTCGACGTCCAAGACTGGCAATTTGAGCATCTCACTCAGATAATTCAATGGTGCTCCCCATCATTATTCCTCCGGACGCGGCCGCGCGTGCGGCGTCCGGGGGCTTCTGGATATGTATACGCATGCGCGGGCGGCACGCCGCTCGACGCTTACACCCCGTGCATGCGCAAAAAGCACCTGCATGGGGTCATCGACTGTATGGTCGAGGTTTGGATTTCACCTGTAACCTTTCTCTTGACCCTCATTAACCGCAGTAACTATAGCATCAGCATCGCCCTGCGGCATCGAATTTATGCGCTGCACATTGCAGGCATACCAAACGCTGACGTATCCGTGACATAGCCATTGGGGACGTTCTTAAACGACTACCCAATGACTACTCTGTAGTGTCATCGTCCTCGGCAAGTTGGGGGAACACGGCGTCCTTGGGCATGGTGACCTTCGTCAGCGAGGTGAGCTTTTTGCTGAGCGATGTGTCCGTCTTGACCAGGTCGCTGAGCGTCACGATCTTGTAGCCGTCGGCGACAAGACCGTCGATAATCTGCGGCAGCGCCTCGAGCGTCTGCTCGGCGCATTCGTCTCTATCGGTGAGCAGCACGATATTGCCCGGCGTCACCGAATCGAGCACCGTCGAGACCTGTTCGTCGGCACCGTTGAGCAGCCAGTCGCCCGAGTCGATATTCCACGAGACCACGGCGGAGACCAGGTCCATCGCATCAATCCAGTTTTGCTCGTCAAAGGCAGCGTAGGGAGCACGCAGCAGCATCGTCTTCACGCCGGTCGCCGACTTAATCGCATCGGTGCCTTTCGTGATCTGCTCGCGTACCGCCTCACGGTCCTGACCCTTGAGCGAATCGTCGCTGTAGCTGTTGGATCCGATTTCGCACCCGGCATCGACAATCGCCTTGGCCGTAGCAGGCGAGGCCTCGGCCGCATCGCCCGACAGGAAGAACGTCGCGGTGACGCCCTTTTCCTTGAGTACCTGCAAAATCTGCTTGGTCGCGCCGCTCGGACCCTCGTCAAACGTCAGCGCCACGTACTTTTTGTTGCCCTTGGGCGCCACGCTGGCGCACGCAACGACGCAATCGGTGACGGGCACAACCTCGCCGCGGTCCTGCGTCTTGCCCGACTGCTCACCAACCCACACCTCGGAGCGGCCCTGGACACCCCACGTCTGCACATACTCTATGGCGCCCGTGCCCTCGACCTTGAGCTTGGGCTCGATAACCGTAGCCTGAATCTCGTGCTTCTCGTAGGTGTTACGGCCATCCTTGACCGTCACCTTCTCGCCGCCCTCAAGTTCGCGGCTATCCCATTTGCCCTGCTTCACGCGCTTGCCGTCGACCTTCACCGACAGCTTTTCGCCGCCATGGCGCTTGAGCACGCTGTCATCGACGGCCAGCAGGTCGCCTGCGTCGTAGGCGTCAGTCAACTCCTGGTCGTCGATGAGATTCTGCAGCGTAGAGCCGACGCGCACCGCGGTCTTTTGCCCGTTGAGTTCCACGTCCACGCTGCGGTTGACGTAGCCCACGACGGCAGCGATAAACAACACGAGTGCGCAACCCACGGCGATGAGCGCATAGGGCAGGCGAGACGAACGACGGGGCGTACGGCTGTTGCCGATGCGCGCGCTGCGATCGCTAAAGCCGCGGCTATGGTTGAGGTACATCGCGCCGGGCTTACGGTGACGCTTGCGCTGACCGCTGGGCAGCTGCCCCAGATCGCGGCGCGCCGTCGGACGCGTACCCGAACGCCCGTTTAAGTTGGATCCGTTTTGGCGCATGTGCCCTCCCCCATAAACACAGCAAGCCGGAGCAACAGGTCTCCGGCTTGCCTCCCATCATTTGGTACGTCGCTATTTTGTAGCTTTAGACGAGCCTCCGCTCGCCTTTTGGTATTCGTCCTTAAAGGCCTTGAACATGCCGCGCGTCTTGCCGAGTTGCTTGCCCAGTGCGCGACTGCCCTTGTCCACGGCAACCGACCCCTTGTCGTCGAGCACCTTGGCGCCCTTTTTGACCTTGTCGCCCACCACGACGCTGGCCTCGGCGGCCTTGGCGGCCGCACCGCCCGAATACCCGAGCGACTTGACCTCGTCCGAGACGACCATCGCGCCGTTCTCGTAGCCGCGCAGCATCGTCGGCGGCACCTGCGTGTCACCAACCAAAACACTCGAAGCAGCACCGGCGGTCACATAGAATGCCTGCACGATGCCCGAGCGCGGCTTGAACTCAACGTCCGAGCAATAGCCCACGACGTCGCCCGATTCCGTGCGCACGTCCATACCGACCCAGATGATGCAATCGTCCAGGTTGATGTCGAGGCGCTTGGCGGCGGCGGCATCGTACGTGTCCTTGACGTCATCGACCGCAATGGCGCCCTCGTAGACACCAATGGCGTCGAGCGCTACGAATCGGTCGGGACGCTCGATCATGCCCGCGATATCGGACTGGCGGACCATAAAGCCGACCACGCGCGTACCGCCCGGGGTAAAGACCGGAAAGTGAATCTTTCCGAGCTTTTTGGGGCTGCGCGGCGTGCCGTCCTTTTTGGTGCGCTTGTCCTCGGTAGGCTTGCGATAGATCTTGGCGCCGACAAAATCCCCAGCGCGCATTATGCCTCGGTCGAGGGTTCCGCAGCCCCGGCATCAGCCTCGACGGCGTTCTCGACCACGACGTCGGCGGCAGGCGTCACGTTGCCACCAGAAATGGCGTCGTTGAGCTGCTCGCGCAGCTGGTCCATGCGCTCGCGGGCCAGGTCGACCTTGGCGCGCAGGTCGTCGGTCTTGGCGTCGACCATCGGGCCAAAGTCATTCACCGCGGCACGGGCCTCCTCGGCGCTGTGCTCGTAGGTGTCGCGCATATTGTCCCAGGCGTCGTTGGCGATATCGGCAGCCATGGCGCGGGTCTCGGCGCCCGAGCGCGGGGCCAGAGCAACACCGATAATAGCGCCAGCAGCAGCACCAAAAAGTGCGCCGGAGACAAAGCTGAAAGTCTTACCCATGATCATTCCTCTCCTGCGGGCACGTCGGTGCCCACCGTTTGAATGCTGTCCATTATACCCGCAGCGCATCACTTGCCGCTCCGCTCATCTGCGTACGGCAAAGGCGCAGGTACGTGATGGTGATAAACGCGTAGGCCTACTCCTGAGGCACAGCCGGCATGGCCACCGTGGCACCCGGGTCCTCGCCGGCGCCGTCCACGAGCGGCAGACCGCCCTCATGCGCAGGTCCTGCCGGAACCGTCGCCGCACCGCCAAAGACGGCAGCGGAGGCCTCGTGGTTCTCGGCAACCGCGCCCTCGGTATCAATCGCCACCTGGGGCTCGTCGTCAAAGTTGGGGACGCCCTGGGGCTCGGTGGGAACGGGCTCGGCGGTCGCATCGGCAACGGGCTCGGCGTCGACCGGCACATCGCCCTCGTCAGCGCCCTCGTCCTCGGCAGCATCTTCGCCGTTCGCAGCGGCAACGGCCTCGTGCGGGTCCTTGCCCTCGGCCTCGGCGCGCATGCCCAGCACCAGGTTGCGCAGGCCAGCGACCGTGCCTTCCACGTCGGGGGCCGGCTGATCGGCGTGCAGGTACGCCCAGTCCATCATAAAGGTCGCCGATGACAGCGCGCCAATGGCCAGCGCGTCATCGGGACACGAAAGCTCAACCTCAAAGACGCGCTCGTCATGCTCGCTCACGCGCGTGCGACCGCACGAGATGCTGCCAGCAAGACCGGTCTCGTTCATGAGCTCGACCGTCACGTGCTCCAGCAGGTGGCAGAGCTCGGTCTGACCCATGCAGTCCTGGAACTCGCGGCCGGAATCGCCCAGGCACAGGTGCTTGGCAATCGCCGGCACCAGGTAGTACACGCGCGCCGTGGCCTCGATATCCTCCGAGGTCATGAGCGGCATGCCGGGGTTCACCAGCACGTGCGCGCAGATCTTGTCCTCGCTGACGGTGACCTTAAGGATGTTGAACAGGCCTGCCATAACTCTCCCCTACTCTTCCTTGTCCTACTCGTCGCCGTCGTGCGGGTCCACAGAGCCCGCACCCGACGCCGCCGGCTTCTCTGCCGAAGGCTCGGAATCCTTCTTATCGGTTTCGGCCGGAGCGATCACGCGAATGAGCGAGATGCGCTGGCCACGCATCGACTGCACCTTAAACTTGTACCCCGCAACCTCAAACACCTCTCCGATGTCGGGCACCGAGTCGCAAAGCTCCAAAATCCAGCCGGCGATGGTCTCATAATCATCGCTTTCCTCGAGCGGCCAACCAAGCTCAATCGCGTCATCGCACGAAAAACGCCCATCGACGAGCCACTCACGGCGCGAGAGGCGCGTGAGGTACTTGTTGTCGGGGTCGAACTCGTCCTCGATCTCGCCCACGATCTCCTCGACGATGTCCTCGATGGTGATGATGCCGGCCGTGCCGCCGTACTCATCCACGACGACCACGATCTGGTCGTGCGAGGTCTGCATCTCGGACAGCAGCGGCAGGATGTCCTTGGTGTCGGGCACAAAGGTGGCGTCGCGCAAAAAGCCGGCGATGGGCTGGTCGCCCTTACCATCGAGCGCGGGCTGGATCAGGTCCTTGATGTGCGCGATGCCCGCGACGTTGTCGGGGTCCTCGTGATAGACGGGGATGCGGCTGAAGCCGGTCTGGCGCATGGTGGACAACACGTCGGCGACCGTCTCATCGTCCTCGCACATGGTGGTGTCCACGCGCGGCACCATGACCTCGCGGGCAACGGTGTCGCCCAGGTCAAAGATCTCGTGGATCATGCGCTTTTCCTCGTCGAGCAGGTCGTCCTGCTCCGAGACCATGTACTTGATCTCTTCTTCCGAGACGTTCTGACGGTCGTCGGCACTCTTGATGCGCAGAATGCGGGCCAGGCCATCGGAGCAAGCGCCGGTCAACCACACGAGCGGACGGGCAATCTTTTGGAAAAACGACAACGGTCCCACGACCTGCTTGGACACGCCCTCGGCGTTGGCCAGGCCGATGCGCTTGGGGACGAGCTCGCCGATCACGATGGACACGAAGGCGACCGCGACGGTGATGATGACCGGCGCCAGGCCACGCGCGATGGCGGAGAGCGGCGCGATGCCAAAGCTCATGAGCCACGTGGCAAGCGGGTCGGACAGGCTCGTCGAGGCGACGGCGGACGAGGCGAAGCCCACGAGCGTGATGGCGACCTGGATGGTGGCCAACAGCTGATCGGAGTCGGCGGCGAGCTGGACGGCGCGCTCGGCGCGCTTATCGCCCTCCTCGGCATCGTGCTCCAACACGGCGCGCTTAGCCGTGGTGAGAGCCATCTCGGACATGGAGAAGTAGCCGTTGATAAGCGTCAGGACGAGCGTGGTGATAAGGGAGATGGTTATGTCCATCGGGAGTTTCTCGAACCTCCAAGATTCGGGACGTTAGGGTAAAACGTTGATGACGGATACGGCAATTGCACCGGCGCCCAAACGAGGACGCGGGCGCGCAGGCGTGGTCGCTAGATTACGAAGAGAATCACCGCCATGAACTGGAAGATGCTGCCGGCGAGCACCCACAGGTGAAACACGCTGTGCAGATAGCGCACGTTTTTGGCGATATAGAACGGCACGCCCACGGTGTAGCACACGCCGCCGACGGCGAGCAGGGCAAGCGCCACGGGGTTGAGCAGCGACACGAGCTCGGGCAGCTTAAAGACGACGAGCCAGCCCATCAGCAGATAGACCAGGCCGCTTACCCAGTGCGGTTGACGCTCGCGCATAAAGCACTCCAGCGCGATGCCGATAATGGCGATGGCCCATACGGCAAAGAACAGCATAGGGCCGCCGTCGTTTGCGAGCGTGATGAGGCAAAACGGCGTATAGCTGCCGGCAATGAGCAGGTAGATGCAGCTGTGGTCGATGATGCGAAACACACGCTTGGCGCCCGCGGGCTGAATCGCGTGGTAGAGCGTGGAGGCTAGGTATTCGAGGATAATGCTGACGCCATAGACAATCGCCGCGGCCATGTGGGCCGGGCCTCCGCCACGCAGGGCAGCGAATACGATCAGGAGCACCAGGCCCGCGATACCCAGCAGGCAGCCGACACCATGGGTGACGGAGTTCATGATCTCCTCTCCCACCGTGTAGTGCGGAATGGCCGCGGTCTTGGGCCGCGGCTTGGAACTGTCGCTCGAATCGGACATGCCGGTTACATCCTCCAATGTAAAGAGTTCTCAACACTATATCAAAGCGTCTGGGTACGTGCGAAATTTGCACCATACGTGTCCCTTTGTTTACCCATTCTTTGCTTGTTGACGCATCAACGGCGAACATCCATAATGCGCTTGTTTTAAATGTTGATGTATTAACATCTATAAGGAGAACCGTAAATGCCTCAAAGCGCACACCCCCATCGGAAGCTCAAGATAGCCGGCGTTGTTGCGTTGGTGCTCGTCGTCGCGCTGCTTGGATTTGCCGGCAACTTTTTGTTTGACTTTGCCCTGAACCCCCAAGCGCCGTACACCATGAAGATGATGCAGGATAGCAAGAACGACAAAGAAGGTGAGCAGCCGGATGCCGAGGACACCGAGGCGCGGGCATGGTTTAAGGAAAACCGCAAGAGCAGCAGCCTCACCGCAGATGACGGAACCGAGCTCGCCGCTTGGTATTTTGCCGCCACGGAGAACACCCACGATTACGCCGTCTGCCTGCATGGATATACCAACGAGCCCATCGGCATGGCCCGATACGCCAAGCGCTTCCACGACCGCGGCATGAACGTGCTCGCGCCTGCCGCCCGCGCCCACGAGCGCTCCGGCGGCGACTATATCGGCATGGGCTGGCCCGAGCGGCTCGATGTCGTTGCATGGATCGAGCAAATCGTTCAGGCTGACCCCGAGGCGCGCATCCTGGTCTTTGGCGAGTCGATGGGTGCGGCAACCGCCATGAACGTCGCGGGGGAATCTCTGCCCACAAACGTGAAATGCATTATCGAGGACTGTGGTTATACGAGTGTTTGGGACGAGTTTTCTCTGCAGCTCAAGGACGTGTTCGGCCTGCCCAGCTTTCCCTTGCTCGATGTAGCAAACTTGGTGTGCAACGTGCGCGCGGGCTACGACTTTCATACGGCGAGCAGCGTGGAGCAGCTTAAACACGCGACGGTTCCCATGCTGTTTATCCACGGCGACCGGGACACCTTTGTGCCGTACGACATGCTCGACCAAAACTACGACGCGTGCGCCAGCAAGGTCAAGCAAAAGCTCACCATCCATGGCGCCACCCACGCCAAGAGTGCGCAAGTTGACCCCGAGCTCTACTGGAATACGGTCGACGACTTCCTCGGAAAGATTTTTTAGGCAAAAAGCAACGTCCGGGGCTTTATCTGACCCCCTATTTTCGGAAGTATGCGGCAAAATCTGGAACTGCCGACCAGACCGCAGTTTTATCAACAATTTATCAGGGGTTTTGTTGCCAAAAAACGTCGTGTGCTCGGCGGTCTCGAAATTTGCCGCATACTTCCGGAAAACCGCCCGCGAGCGCTGTGCTCGCGGGCGGCTTTTGCTCGACTTACGCCACAAAGTCACTTGATATGTTCAATAGCTAGGTGCTACTTGACCTCGATGAGCTCATACTCGCTCGTGCCCAGGCCGATCTTCTCGGCATGCGCGATGCACGCGCGCCAGTCGGTGTCGGGATGCGTGATGCAGAAGGGATCCTTGGCCTGCTCGCCCTCCAGACGCTCGTGATTATGCTCCATCTTGGCCGCGCTGTCGGTAAGCTCGGTGTTAGGCAGCGGCTCGGACGCCAGGACGGCGTCGGCGCAGGCCTGGTCGATGGCGACCGGGTCGAAGCTCGCGAACATGCCGATGTCGTTGACGATGGGCGTGTCGTTTTCGGGATGGCAATCGCAGTTGGGGCTGATGTCCATGGCGAGCGAGATGTGGAAGCTCGGACGGTCCTGAACAATGGCCTTCGTGTACTCAGCGATCTTGTAGTTGAGTACGTCGGCCGCGGCATCATAGTCGGGCTTGATGCAGTCCTGGTTGCACGCCGCAATGCAGCGTCCGCAGCCCACGCAGCGATCGTGGTCGATGGCGGCCACGTGCACCGTGCGGGCGTTGCCGTTGGCAAGCTCGCGCTCGCGGGTGTCGTCAAACGAGATAGCGTTGTGCGCGCAGATCTTTTCACAGGCACGGCAGCCAATGCAGTGCTCGGTCGCGACGTTCGGCTTGCCGGCGGCATGCTGCTCCATCTTGCCGGCACGGCTGCCGCCTCCCATACCCAGGTTCTTCATGGCGCCGCCAAAGCCGGCCTGCTCATGGCCCTTAAAGTGGGTGAGGCTAATCACGATATCGGCATCCATGAGCGCCTGGCCGATCTTAGCCTCGTGCACGTACTCTCCGCCCTCGACCGGGACGAGCGCCTCGTCGGTACCCTTGAGGCCGTCGGCGATGATGACCTGGCAGCCCGTGGCGTACGGGGTAAAGCCGTTCTGGTAGGCGGTATCGATGTGCTCGAGCGCGTTTTTGCGGCTACCGACATAGAGCGTATTGCAGTCGGTAAGGAAGGGCTTGCCGCCCAGCTCCTTCACGACATCCGCGACGGCGCGGGCGTAGTTGGGGCGCAAAAAGCTCAGGTTGCCCAACTCGCCAAAGTGAATCTTGATGGCGACGAACTTGTTCTCAAAGTCAATCTGCTCGATACCGGCGTGACGGATGAGGCGCTTGAGCTTGTCGAGCTGGCTCTCGCGAGCATGCGTGCGCAGGTTGGTGAAGTACACCTTAGCGGGTGCTGCGGGTGCAGTTGCGGTCATAGATATATCCCCTCGGTCTATATGGCGTTACAGACATAGAGGATGGTACCCGTTAAAGCGGGGTTGAAGTCAAGCGCCGCACCTGGCCACTCATTGGGGACAGACTTAAATGAGTGCCGCCAGGGACAGCCCTTGTCAGCCCGGCCGGCGAGCGGGCAGATCGGCAAAGACTGTCCCCGATGACTAGTCGTTTAGGAACGTCCCCGATGACTACTCTTGCACCTTGAGGGCCTCGGCTAGGCTGACGTGCTTGATAGAGCGCGTGTGTAGCAGCGCCACGACGAGGTAAGTTGCAAAGCCGATGCCCACGCACGCCGCCATGGACCAAGTGGGCACGTAAATCTCGATATTGCCGTTATAGGCGAGCAGCATCGAGCGGAAGATGGCCGTGAGCGAGCCAATAATGACCGGCAGGCTCAGCACGAGCGACGCCGCCACGCACAGCGTGATCGAGCGGATGTACAGATGCGAGATCTCGCTATCGCGATAGCCAAAGACTTTCATGTAGCTGATCGAACGGGCACTGTGGTCGATCACCGCTTTGGTCAGCAGGTACATAAACAGCAGGAAGATAAACACCGCGAGCCCGATCATCATGCCGATCATTTTGCTCATCATGCCGATAAACTGGTCGCCCACGGCGCGCATGTCGTCGGGCGTGGTGTCGCCGGCAAAGTAGCGCGCGTCGAGGTCGAGCTTCTCGTCGCTCACATAGCCGTTAAAGTAGGCGGCGTCGTTGTCGAACAGCTCGTTAAAGTCGTTGATACTCATATAGATATTCATGTCCGACTTGGAGCCCCAGACACAGTCCTTGCCCGCGTACTCAAGGGAATAATGCTCGCCCTCGTACTTGTCGCTGAGCGCGACCTTCTGGCCCTCGCTCCAGCCAAACTTGTCGAGCAGGCCGCCGCCAAAGACAACGCGGCCGTCGCCGACATCGAGGTTCTTCCAGTAGCGCGAGTTGGGCGAGATGCCGTAGACAGAGATGGCCTCTGTGCCGTTTCCCTCGCCTCGGTCGTATTGCAGCTGGTAGACGGCATATTTCTCGGCCTGCGCGATTGCGCCCGCGCCGTTGTCGGTCGTATTGACCGGGTGGATATCGTCGTTGTCAGTGTCGATTTTCGACGCCTTGTCGATCAGGTCGATAGCCTCATCGCGGTCGCAGCCGAGGGCATCGGCAAGATCGTCAAGGCGCGCGTAGAGCGCATCCCTCTTGTCCTGGACCTTGGCGAGCGCATCCTGCGCTGCGGCCAGGCTCTCGGCAGACGGAGATGCGTTCGCGGCGTCGGCTGCCGCCTGCGCCGCATCGGCCGCGTCGTCAAGCTCGTCATCGGCATCCTGGGCGGCGGAAAGCAGCGCGCCGTCAACCGACTGCAAGCGCTCGAGTGCCGACCACTGCTCGCGCTCCTCGGCAGTGCCCTCGAGCTCCAGCGGAGCCTTAAGCGTGTACTGGTGCTCGGCGACCAGGCTCGTCTCGAGGTTGTCCGCGTAGTGCGTCATCGTGGGCAGAATCGCCAGGCCAAAGAGCAGCAGCAGCGAGGCAAACGCAATGCCCACGAAGAGCGTGGCGAAGTTGCCCAGGTTGCGCAGGAAAACGCGCAGGCGAAAGCGCGAGACAAAGCCCATGCGCTCCGGCAGCTGCATACCGCGCTTGGTGCCCGACTTACCGCTCGCCTCGTGACGAAGGAACTGCAACGGCGTCTTGCCCATCTTGCGAAGCAGGCCCACCAGCGTGATGAGAATGAGCGCGGCGGCGGGAACCACGGCACACTTCACGAAGATCTCCCAGCTCCAGTACACCTGGAAGGGCGGCAGGCTGTACGAGCCGTAGTAGAGACCGCGCATGGGCTCGGTAAAGAACGCAACGCCGAGTGCGGTGCCCAAAAGCGCCGCGACCACGCCCACGATGGCGGGAAGTGCCAGGTAGTGCAGCACGATCTCGCGGCGGCGATAGCCGCTGGCGAGCAGCGTGCCGATGATGGCGCTCTCCTCCTCGATGGTGGCGTCGGTGAGCACCACAAAGACAAACGCCATGATCACGATGATGATGTCGAGCAACGTCATCCACATCATGGAGTCGCCGTCCACGTCGTCGCGCGCATAGCCAATGCCCTGGTTGGAATCGGCATCGATCAGATCGTCCACGCGCGCATCGGCATCGGTCAGCGCCTCGACCATATCCTGCTCCGCATCGATGCGATCCGCGGTGGGGAGGTCGCGATCGGCAAAGGTGAAGGAGTAGGTGTAGGCAGGCGCGCCGCCGGCATCCTCGAGCGCGGCAAAGCCGGCATCGGTGACCTCGGCCACGCCGTACGTGATGGTGTTCACCGTAAAGTCCGAATTGTTGAGGAACAGCGCCTGGCTATCGGGCTGGGTCATGATGCCGCAGATGGTGTAGGTGCGGCCCTCAAGCTCGACCTTATCGCCGATGGCGAGGTCGTTGTTGGTGGCGAAGACACGGTCGATTGCCACCTCATCGTCCGCCTTGGGCTGCCTGCCCTCACAGTAGGACGCGATATCGACCTTGGTGCGGTGCGCATAGGTGCGCAGCGTGCGTTTGGTGCCGTCGTCGCCGGCGGTCTTTTTGATGATGGCATCGATGGAGAAATTCTTGTAGAGCGTGACGCCGCCGACGTCGTCGGCTGCATCCTTGGCTGCCTTGAGCTGGTCTTTGGTGGCCTCGAAGGAGGTGGTCACGCGGCCGTCCTCAATCGTGTACGCATCGCGCATGTCGTCGATAAGGCAACCGATGGAATGCGCCGCGAGCAAAAAGCCCGACGTGAGGGCGATGCTTCCGCACATAAGCAAAAAGATGCCCAGGTACTTGCCGATATTGCGGCGCAGCTCGCGCGGGAGACGTTTTGCGAGAGGTGTCATGGCGCCGCCTACCAATCGAGCTCGGCGGCCGCGACGGGCGACTCGTTGAGCTCGTCCTCGACGATGCGCCCGTCGCGCAGGCGCAGCACGCGATTTGCCATGCGCGCGATGGCGGCATTGTGGGTGACAATGATGATGGTGCAGCCGTAGGTGCGGTTGACGTCCTCCATGAGCTGCAGAATTTCTTTGGACGTCTTGTAGTCGAGTGCGCCCGTTGGCTCGTCGCAGAGCAAGAGGCCCGGGTTTTTGACGAGCGCACGGCCGATGGCGCAGCGCTGCTGCTGGCCACCCGAAACCTGACGCGGGAACTTGTTGCGGTGCTCGTAGAGGCCCAGCGAACGCAACAGGTCATCGACATTGAGCGGGTTTTTGGACAGGTGCGCCGTGACCTCGATGTTCTCCTTGATGGTGAGATCGGGCACCAGGTTGTAGAACTGGAAGACAAAGCCCAGCTCACGGCGTCGGTATTCGCCCAGGTCGGTAGGTTTGAGCACTGTGAGGTCGCAGCCGTCCACCATGATGGAGCCGCCGTCGGCATCCTCCAGGCCGCCGATCAGGTTGAGAAAGGTCGACTTGCCCGAGCCCGAGGGCCCCAACATGACGCAGATCTCGCCGCGGTTGATGGACGTGTCGATGCCGTCGAGTACCGTCAGGCGTGCATCTCCATCGCCGTAGTGTTTCTTGAGCCCGTTGACCTGGACGTAGGCTTTCTGCGCTGCCATGTCATCCCCCATTGTTAGCCTCTTGCTACTTTATGAGCATAATAGTAAACCTGGGCGAACTATTTTTGGAGCGAGGCCTGGAATTTATTTCAGACTAGTCATTGGGGACAGCTCTTGCCAGTCCGGCCGGCGAGCCGGCGAATCGGCAAAGACTGTCCCCCAACAGCTAGTCGTTTAAGAACGTCCCCAATGGCTAGGCGGTTAGGCGCGGGATTTGTTGTGCGCGAGGGCTAGGCCTACGGCGGCGATGGCAGCGGCAAAGAGCACCGTGACGCCCAGGTCGCAGGCGATGTCGCCCAGCACGGTGGACGTCAAATCAGAGGCAAGCGCCTTGCCGATCGCGTCGTTCACCCAAAACGTCGGCACAAAGTGCGCCACCGTCTGCACGGCCGAACCCATCAGCGACAGCGGCATCCAGGCGCCGCCCAAAAACGTCATGAGCATGCCAAGCAGGTTGCCCACACCGTTGAGCAGCTCCTCGCGCGCACCCAAACTCGACAACGCAAAGCCAACGGCCAGCGGCGTACACGCCAGGGCAAACGTCGCTGCCAGTGCCAGGCATACACGGCCCACGCCGACCTCGGCGACCGCGCCGGCAAAGCCCACGACACCCATCATGCTCGACACAAACCAGATACAGACGGTAAGCACGGCGGCGGCCGCAAACACGGCAAGCGAACGTTGGCGCTCGGGGATTGGGCCGGCATCCATGCGGCGCACGCGCTCGGGCTCGTTCATGCCCGAGAACACCAATCCCACCGACACGATGACCGACGAGATGATCGCGTACGCGCCAAAGTTGAAGTACGACTCGAGTGGGGCGACGGCAGTCGATTCGACCTTGACCTGCTCGATCTGGACCTCGGCGCGCTTGGCGGCAGCGTGCTCGGCGGCCTTGGCGACCTCGCCGTCGGAAGCAGCTGGCTCAAGTGCCGCCGCGGCGCCCGCAAGCGAGATCCACCGCGAGGCCTCGGCAGACGAGAGCGCCGCCGCCATGGTGCCGGAGCCGTACGTCACATCGAGCTTGGGCAGTTCTTTCCCCGCACGGGCGGCCGCAACGAGGTCGTCCTCAAACCCCTCCGGGATAAAGAACACGCAATCGGCGCTGCCCTTGGCGCTGTTACTCTTGGCGAGCGCATCCGCAAGGTCGTACGTGTCGTCACCAACGCCCGTGACCAGGTCAAAGCGTGAGCCTAGGTGCTTGGTAAGCGCCCGCGAAAGGTCGCTATTGTCGCGGTCGACCACGATCACATTGGTGTCGTAGGGCTTGTACTCGGTAAGCTGCGACGAGTTCCAGCTCACCGAGGCCGCGATGAATACGCCCATGAGCGAGATGAACACCGTATAGATGAGCAGGTAGAACGGGTGCGCCAGCGCCATGCGAAGCGCGGTCTTAAAGGTGCTCATAGCGGCTCCTTCCAAAGATCAGCGTAGCGGCGACGACAAACACCAGGGTCATCAGGACGAGCGCACCAGCGCGGACGGCAAAGGGCCCCAGGTCCTCAAAGAAATACAGGCGATTGAACATGTCGCAGATGAGCTTGACGGGGTTGAGCCAGCACTCGGCCGGAAAGGCGCGGGCGACGTCGTCGGCAAGCGCCATCGCCGGCTCGCCGTAGAGGCCGGCGAACAGGGCGCACGTGGTGGCAAAGCCCGTGAGGATGCCCGACTTGGACGCCTTGCCACCCTTAACGGGAAGCGTGCCCACAAAGAGCCCCAGGCCCGTGGCGGCAAGCGCGGATGCAGCACCGCCCAGCAGGCACAGCCCCTCGCGCCCGCCAAAGTCGACGCCAACGACTAGGCGCACGTAGCCAATCGCGACCGCCATCGAGGCAAAGGAAACCAGCCACGAGCCGACAAAGATGCCGGCTAGCGACGCCGTCTTGGAAAGGCCACCCACGCAGCGACGCGCGCCAAGGCCCGACAGATTGGGCTGCAGGTCGACGACGCTCAAGGCGGCAAACTCGGCAGACATCATCGCGACCAGACCAAAGAGCGCGTAGTAGTAAATGGTCGTGCCGTCGGGCGTGGTGCGCGTCAGGCTCACGCGGCGGGTGCCGCCCTCGAGCGACAGGGCGCGCGCAACCGCCTCCGGATCGGCGAGCGCCGCCGGGTTGTCCTGGGCAATCTGGGACATGAGCTCGGCATTTTGCGTATACGAGCTTGCCACCGTCTCAAGGATGCTGCGGTCGGTGAGCACCGTCGACGCACGCGAGCTGTCATAGCTCGAAAGCAGCGTGAGCTTGGGCGTGCCCGCGGCATCGACCGTGTAGATGCCCGCGACTTCGCCGGCCTTGAGCGCACGGTTCGCGGCGGTCACATCCTCGCGCTCGTGAATCTCAAGCAGCTGGTCGTCACCTTCCTTGGCAAGCGAAGCCGCCACGTTCTTAAAGGTCGAAGCGTCCCAGGCCTCGTCCGCCACGACGGCAACCGGCACCGGGTCGACCTTTCCGTCAGAGCTGAGGTTCACAAACATAAACATGAACATCGTTGAAAGCGCAATGGGAAAGATCGCGCCCCAGACCCATGTACTCGGTCGACGCAATAGCGTCTTGAGCGTGGTGATGATGGTGTTGAACATGGCCGCCCCCTAGTCGCGCAGCTCGCGGCCGGTGATCTCGAGGAACACGTCGTTGAGGGTCGGCGGTTCGGAATAAATGCGGCCGAGCGCCACGTCGGCGGCGCGCAGCGTGTCGAGGATGTCGACCAGATTGTGCGGGCTCGCCTCGCAGGTGCAGACGAGCTCGCCGCCGGACAGTTCAACCGAAAGCACGTGCTCGAGGGCGCGCAGCCGCTCGACCGTGACGGGCTCGACGGCGCCGACCTCGACGGTCACGCGCTCGCCCATTTGAATCATGCGCTTGAGCTCGTCGTTGGTGCCCTGTGCCAGCACGCGCCCGCCATCCATGATCATGATGCGGCTGCAGATCTGCTCGACTTCCTCCATGTAATGGCTGGTATACACCACCGTGGCGCCCTCGTCGCGCAGGCGGCAGATGCCTTCCAGGATGGCGTTGCGGCTCTGCGGGTCGACCGCCACCGTGGGCTCGTCAAAAAAGATGAGCTCGGGCTTGTGCGCGATGCCGCAGGCAATGTTGAGGCGGCGCGCCAGGCCACCCGAGAGCTTACCGGGGCGGAACTTGGTAAAGTCGCCCAGACCGACAAAGTCGATCGCCTCGTCCACGAGCGCGCGGCGGCGCTTGCGGTCGTTGATGTAAAGGCTGCAAAAATAGTCGATGTTCTCGCGCACCGTAAGCTCGTCGAACACCGCCACCTGCTGTGGCACCACGCCTATGCGGCGCTTGAGGTCGTAGCGGGCGGGCGTCATGGGCTCGCCGAACAGCTCGATGGTGCCCTTGTCGTAGGCAAGCAGCTGCAGGATACAGTTGATGGACGTGGTCTTGCCCGAGCCGTTGGGGCCCAGCAGGCCAAAGATCTCGCCGGGGGCGATGCTCAGGTTAAAGTGGTCGAGCGCAATAAGATCGTCATAGCGCTTGACGAGGTTTTCGACATGGACGATGTCTGTCATGAGGCGGCCCTTCTGTTGGTCGTGGCCCGGTACGATTTCATCATCGCAGGAGCGGGCGGCGCGCACCAGTGAGCTTTGTCACGAGTGCGGAGGTCTTGGTCGTGCGGCCTGCCGACGCCCCCGCTTTGCCGCGCGGGAGGAATGTCACGGTTGCGCGGGCAGCCGTGCCCACGCGCGTAGCTTCGCGTACAATACCCGTATGAACAGGCTTTTCGACAAATCGATCGTGCTGGCGTGCTGCATTGCGGCCGCCATGGGTCTTGCTGTGGACGCTCGCTTAGTCGCAGCGTTTTGCCTTGGCATCATAGCCACCTCGCTGGCGGAAGTCGCGCGGGGGAAACGCGCCCGACGCGCAAGCGAGGCCGTAAGCTACGCCTACATCATCGCGGCCGTCTTCGTGCCGCCGTTTGTGCCGCTGGCGCCCCTCGCCCTCTACGATATCGCGCGGCGTGTGCGGCGCGAGCGCGCCTGGATCGCGCTGGGCATTGGCGCCGCCTTTGCCTTCGCGCTCGCCGCAGACCTTCGCCCCGGCGCCCTCTCCACCCAAACGCTCCTGCTGACCGCCATCCTTTCGGTTGCCGCCACCCTGCTGTCGCTCCGTACCGCCCAGCTGGAGCACGAACAAGAACGCATGCATCGCACCCGCGACGAGCTGCAAGAACGAGCCTTGGCGCTCGAGGCGCGCAACCGCGACCTCGCCGATCGCCAGGACTACGAAGTCGAGCTCGCGACACTTGCCGAGCGTGCCCGCATCGCGCGCGAGATTCACGACAACGTCGGCCACCAACTTACACGCGCCTCGCTGCAGACCGAGGCCCTGCGCATAGTCCACGCCGATGAACCCGGCGTCGCCGCCGATTTCGCCGACGTCAAGCACACCGTTGACGAGGCGCTTCAACTTGTGCGCGCCAGCGTCCACGCGCTCAACGACAACGCCCTCGACCTTTCCGTGCAGCTCGAACGCATTGTTGAAGGCGCGCGTTCGGACGGCGGTCCGCAGATTGAGCTTGAAGTTATGGCCGAGCATGCGCCCGCCAACATCACCAACTGCTTTGCGGCGGTCCTGCGCGAGGCGCTCTCCAACACCATGCGCCACGCCCGCGCGCAAAACGTTGCTGTGCGATGCATGGAGCATCCATCGTTTTACCAGCTCATCGTTACCGACGATGGCATGGGCGGAACCCAGACGGGCGGTCGCGGCGTCACCGAGGGCATGGGGCTCGGCTCCATGCGCGAGCGCGTCGAGGCGCTTGGCGGCACCTTCACCGCCGGCCCGCGCGCCGGCGTCGGCGGCTGGCGCGTGTTTGCCACCGTTCCCAAACAGCAAGGAGATGAGGCCCGATGAGGCTCATTGTTGTCGACGACGACCGTTTGGTGGTCGATTCGCTCAAGATTATCCTGGGCGCACAGCCGCAGATCGAGGTGGTGGGCACCGGCGCCAATGGCGACGACGCGGTCACGCTCTACGCTGAGCACGCGCCCGACATCGCGTTGCTCGACATTCAGATGCCGGGGCGTGACGGACTTTCGGCGGCGCGCGAGATCCTTGAGCGCGACCCTGCGGCGCGGGTGGTGTTTCTGACGACATTCTCGGATGACGAGTACATTGTGTCGGCGCTCAAACTGGGCGCCCGCGGCTACCTGATTAAAACCGATGTCGCCGCCATTCCTCCGGCGTTGGCGCAAGTCATGGACGGCAAGCGCGTGCTCGAGGGTAAGGCGATCGAGGATATCAACTTTGACGGGGCGGGCGTCGAGGCCGGCACGACCCGCCGGCCCGCAGCCTTTGCCGGCCTGACCGACCGCGAGTTCGAAGTCGCCGAGCTCATCGCCCGCGGCCTCGATAACAAGGAAATCGCCGCCACCGCCTATATGGGCGAAGGCACGGTGCGCAACCACATCAGCTCGATCCTTGCAAAGATGGGCCTGCGCAACCGCACGCAGATCGCCATCGCCTACCTGCGAGGGTAATTACCCAACGGTCAACCGCCCCGGCACAGCAAAATGGCTGTAACCGATTTAATGCCATTTCAAAACTATGCCGGATTACTACGATGAATCGCCCGCCTTCGACCACGGCAAATTGCACGCTTCCAAAACCGCAGGTAGAACGCTTGCGATATTTAGAAAAATGCAGTCATGGTCGGGAATGTCGAGTTCATCGTAGTAAACCGGCATAGTTTTGTTCGGGCGGCCCTGCGCGAGTGCCTCCGCAAGCCTTGCGAGACCAAAATGATCTGCTTTCTTCCGTCCGCGGAGATCGGCTGACGGCGCCCGCCACGAAATGGGCCCATCTACTACGTTTGACCCGATACCCCTGACCATAGCCGCGTTTCATGAAAAATCGCAGGCGTTCTACCTGCGGTTTTCATTTCACATTACTTGCCGTGGTCGAGGGCTGCCGCCTAAACATAGTAGATGGGCCCATTTCGTGGCAGACGGGTCACGCGGCAGCCCTCGCAAGGCAAAAATGATCCGTTTCCCTCTGTCCACGGGAGATCAAAGGCTGTTACTGATATGGTGCCATTTCAAAACTATGCCGGTTTACGGGGCTAAAGTCGGAGCCCTCATCCATACCCCCTATTTTTGAAAAACAGCAAGCAGTCTACCTGCGGTTTTATTATCTTGGTTTTCGATATGGTCGGAGGTTCGCTATCCAGCCCCGTAATCCGGCATAGTTTTGTTCGCAGCGGCACAACCGCGCGCTCACGCGCGGGGCCGGCGGGGCATTTTTGCCCCGCCGGCCCCTATTCCAGTTCTACCCCTGCGCTACTCCGGCTTGGTTTCTACTGTGGGAGTCTTGTCCGCTGCGACTGGGGTGCGGGCGGTGTCCATAGTCAGGCAGTGCTTGGGGCAGCTCTCGATGCACTCACCGCACACCACGCAGGCATACGGGTCGATCGACCACGTTCCACCCTTGCGATCGACTGCGAGCGCGCCCGCCGGACAGCGACGCGCACACATGCCGCAGCAGATGCACGCGTCCATGTCGTTGACGATATGCCCGCGCAAGCGCTCGGGTGCCGCGAGCTTCTCCTGCGGATAGCACACCGTTACCGGCTGCTTGACCATAGAGCCCAAGGCCGTCTTGGCAAATGTCAGCAAACTCATGCCGCGCCTACCTTTCCGTGCAGCTAATGCAGGGGTCGATGGTCAGGATAATCATGGGCACGTTGGCAAGGAGCACGCCCTGCAGCGCATGTGTCAGACCCGCCAGGTTCTGCGACGTCGGCGTGCGCACGCGGAAGCGGTCCAGGTTCTTGGTGCCGTTACCGCGCACATAGTAATACGCCTCGCCGCGCGGCTGCTCAATCACAACCTCGCCGCGTGCGCCGTCGGCCGGCGTAAGCTTGGTGCGCCCGCCGATCCCGTCGTGCGGAATCTTGCCCACAAGCTCCTTAATGATGTCCATGGCCTGCGTGACATCGGCACAGCGCACCTGGCAGCGGGCATAGCAATCGCCATCGGTGGCGACAACCGGCTCAAACGCAGCCAGGTCCGCATAGGCACCGTCGCTAAACATGCGCACGTCGTAGTCCACGCCCGAGGCGCGCCCAAACGGGCCGACCATCGACAGATCCAGCGCGTCCTTCTTGCTGATCACGCCCACGCCATGCAGGCGCTCGCCACAGCTGACGTCGTCCAAAAACGTATGCACCAGGGCCTCGTAGTCGGGACGCATGGCATCGAGCGTCTGGACAATGCCAGCCAGCTCGGAGTCCTCAATGTCGTGCTTTAGGCCGCCGATCTCGTTAATCGAAAGGATCACGCGGCCACCGCACGTGCTCTCGAAGATCTTGAGAATCTGCTCGCGCAGGGTCCACGAACGATAGAACAGCGCCTCGAAGCCAAAGGCATCGGCGAGCAGGCCCAGCCACAGCAGGTGCGAGTGAATGCGCGAAAGCTCATGCAGAATGGTGCGGATATACTGCACGCGCCCGGGCACCTCGATGCCGAGCATGCGCTCGCAGGCGCTGGCATAGCCGTAACTGTGGCCCACGGCGCAGATGCCGCAGATGCGCTCGGCGATGTAGCCAAACTGGTGCATGTCGCGCTTTTCGGTGAGCTTCTCGAGTCCGCGGTGCACAAAGCCAATCTGCGGAATTGCCTCGATGACGCGGTCGTCCTCGATCACCAGGTCCAGATGAAGCGGCTCGGGCAGCACCGGGTGCTGCGGGCCAAACGGAATAACGGAACGATGTGCCATGGACCTTACGCCTCCTCTTTCTGCTTGTCGCGGGCGGCCTTGGCGGCAAGCGCCGCACGGACCTTGGCCGCTTTCTCAGGATCCATGGCGGCGAGCTTTGCCTCCATCTCGGCGGCCTTGAGCGCGGCCTTGGCAGCGGCATCGTCATGCTGAGCATCGGAGCCGGCAGCCGCAGCGGGCTGAATAGAGGCGCCCGCAGCATCGCCGGCGCCCGCAGCGCCCTCCCCCGCAGCAGCCGTGGCAGCGGCGGCTTTCTCGGCCGCGACCTTGCGCGCCTTGGCCTCGGTAGCAGCGCGGACCTTCATGGCCTTCTCGCGCGCGGCCTTCACCTCGGGCGTGATAACGCTCATGGGTTCGGCAGTCGAAACCTGGTAGAAAAAGCCCTTAAAGTCGATCTGCATATCGGTGATGGCAAGACCGAATAGGTCGTGCGCTTCGTTTTCAAACGGGAATACCGCCGGATAGTACGAGCTGATGGACGGAATCTCCTGGTACTGGTCGATACCCTCGACTACCAGGTTCTCGATCGCATAGCTGCCGTCCTGCGCAATATGCTCCTGAGCAGCACGAACGTTGATGAACGTATAAACCAGGCGATACGATCCGTCGTCCACACAGCGCTCGGCATGCATCTGCACAAAGCGCGCGCCGGCACCCTTGAGCGCCTGGACATGCGACAGGAGCTCGTCGATCCCGACGGTGGTATAGATTGCCTTTTGCATTACTCGGCCTCCTTTGCAGCGGCGGGCGCACCGTCAGCCGTGCCCGCGTCGACACCGGCCCCGGCCCCCACAGCAGGCACAAACCCGTCCTCGCCCAGCTCAACGCCACCGTCCCAGGTTGCGGCGCCGCCCACGGTAAGCGGGTCACCGCCGGCGCGCATCACGGCCTCCTTCTGGTCCAGGATGCCGCACGCCTCCACGATGGCATCGATCACCGTCTCGGGGCGAATGGCGCACCCGGGCGCGTACACGTCCACGGGAATCGCGCGGTCCACGCCGCCGATCACGTTGTAAGCATCGCGGAACACGCCGCCCGAACACGCGCAGATACCGCAGGCCACCACACACTTGGGCTCGAGCATCTGGTTGTAAATCTGGCGCACGACGGGCAGATTCTGAGCGTTGACCGAACCCGTCACCAAAAAGATGTCCGCATGCTTGGGGTTGCCGGTATTGACCACGCCAAAGCGCTCCGCATCGAACAGCGGCGTGAGCGAGGCCAGCACCTCGATATCGCATCCGTTGCAGCTCGAACCGTCGTAATGAATAACCCACGGCGAGCGCGACATTTTATGATCCATAGATGCCGCCTCCTAAATAAACACGTCGACGAGGATGGGCATAAGGTTGAGCAGGCCAAACACCAGCGCCACGCCCCAGCCGAGCTTAAAGCAGCTGCGCCAGGTGCTGCGCGCGAAGGTGTTGTCGATCAGCACCTCGACAAAGTACGTCGCAGCCATCACGACCAGGGCGACCAGCCAGCTCACCGGGTTGTCCCAGACAAAGAACATGCCCACCCACATCAAAAACAGCACGGTCTCGCACCAGTGCATAAGGGTCATCTTGGCCAGCGTGCCGCCGCTCATCTCGGTGGCGACGCCCTGGACAATCTCCTGATGTGCGTGATGCGAGTACGAAAGGTCAAACGGCGACTTGCGCAGCTTGATGGTAAGCACCGCGAGCAGTGCGAGGAAAATGGGCGCGCTGTACACGATGATGGGGGCTGACTGCCCCGTTACGGCGATGGAATCAAAGCTATCGGTGGCAAGGTACAGGCCCACGCTCATCAGCAGAACGGCGGGCTCGTAACTCATGACCTGCAGCAGCTCGCGGTCGGCGCCGACCTGGGCAAACGGGCTTTGCGTCGAGGCGGACGCCAGCACCACAAAGATCGCGGCGAGCGTCACCATAAAGGCGCACAGCAGCGTGTTGGAGCCCGACACAAAGATGCCGCCACCCACGACGGTAAAGATGAGCGCGCATGCCATATAGGTGTCGTCCATGGTGTTTACGCTGGCAGGGGCCTTGCGCAGCAGCTTGGCAACGTCGTAGAAGGGCTGCAGCAGGCGCGGGCCCACGCGGCCCTGCATGCGAGCCGAAAGCTTACGGTCAAGACCGTCGATCAGGCCGCCCACAAGCGGCGCCAGCAGGGCAAACACCACGGTGCCAATAAAAATACCCACGACACCCGAGCCTTCGAAATACTTACCGCGCAGCACCGAGGGCGCGCTCATGGCAAGCCGCTCGGGCCCAATCCATGCGCAGCACAGCAGCGCAAACAAGATAATGCTGCAGCACACGACGCTACCCGCGGGGCCAATACGCTTCTCGCCAAGGGCGTCCACCGAGTACCAATTGCGCTTTTCGGCCTTCACCTCGCGTCCCATCGAGCCGCGGAAATGACGGTAATTATCGGTTCCCACACCCGAAAGATATACGTTTACGTGCGGTTTGTTGCTCACGCGGAATGAAGTCAGCAGCACCACGGCGATAAACGCCACGATAACCACCATCAGATACATGGCGTCCTTGCCAATAACGTACGGCACGCGGCCAAACACCATGGCCAAGTAAGGCGACACCAGGCCGCTCGAGATAACCGGGAACGCCACGCAGCACAGAATCAGCAGCGCGGCGATGGTGTTGAGGGCCATCCATTCGGTCTTATGGACATTGACCTCAACGTTTTGAGCCGTGGGGTCGACGCCCGAAAGCTTGGCAAGCCACTTACCCCAGAAGAAGAACGTCGCGGCCGAGCCAAAGGCCAGCACCATGATCATGAGCACGTTGCCGGTCTGCGCAAACGCCACCAGGGCGCCCCACTTGGACACGAGCATGCCAAACGGCGCCACAAACATGCCCATGATGCCCAGCATCATCAGGCGCGTCAGGCGCGGCATGCGGCTGAACATACCGTCCATGTCCTCGATATTGCGGCTGCCGATATGATGCTCGGCCGTGCCCACGCACAGGAACAGCAGCGACTTGGCCACCGTATGGAACAGGATCAGGAAGATGGCCGCCCATACGGCCTCGGGCGCGCCGACGCCCAGGCAGGCGCTGATGAGGCCCAAGTTGGAAATGGTGGAGTACGCGAGCACGCGTTTGGCGTTGCTCTGCGAGATGGCCATGAGGGCTGCCAGCAAAAACGTGATGGCGCCCACACTCGTGACCATAAAGCCCGTCACGGGATAGATGGCATAGAGCGGGCTGAGCTTGACCATCAAAAACACGCCGGCTTTGACCATGGTGGACGAGTGCAGCAGGGCGCTCGTAGGAGTGGGGGCAACCATAGCACCGAGCAGCCAGGTATGGAACGGCATCTGCGCGGCCTTGGTAAGGGCGGCGAGCGATAGCAGGACGACCGGCATCACCAGTAACGCGGACTGCGCGGTGCCGGCGCCGGAAAGCTCGATCATGCCCGAGATGGTCAGCGGCATGCCGCTAACGTGCAGATACATGAGGCCCGCCAAAAACGCGATACCGCCCAGCATGTTGAGGATGATCTGGGTGAAGGCGTTTTTAATGGCCTCGGGCGTGCGCGTATAGCCAATCATAAGAAACGAGCACACGGTGGTGATTTCCCAGCCGCAGAACAGCCACTCCAGGTTATCGCTCGTCACGATGACAAACATGGCCGAGAGGAACAGGAACATAAGCGCCAGGAACTGCGGGCGACGGTCGGGCGCGGTCTGCCCGCGCAGCGCTGCCTCGTGCTCGTCGTGCGCCTGGAAGTCCTTCATGTAGCCCAAGGCATACACGCAGATCAGACTGCCGACGATGCCGACGGCGAGGACCATAATCACGCTCATGTAGTCTAGGTAGAGCGGCGTCGCCGTGACGGCTTCGGCCGCGGGCAGCGTCATGGCTGCAAAGGCGAGCGAGCCCACCAGCTGGATTATGCCGAGCACCGTGGTGAGCGCGTTCCTATATTTGTACGCGTTGTACAGGATGACGGCGCACAGGATGACGTCGATGACGGAGCTGATGACGGAGAGCATGTGCGAGGTGCCCGGTGCCACCTCGAAGCTCTGCGGGCCCGTGCCAAAAAACATGACGGCGACTACAACCGTCACCGCCATAATGATGCCAGAGCCTACAAGCCCTAGCGCATCGCGGGCGCGGTCACCGCGCGCGAGCAGCATGCCCAGCGCCGGTACCAGCGGAAACAGGGTAAGGAAATACAGTAGCGTCATACCATCACTCCCCCATGCAAAAACGCTATACATGCATTACGTTATAGCGCTAATTTGAGCACCTGATGGCGGGCTTTCGGCCAACTGTGGGACTTTGGACGTGCGGGGCAAGGAGCTTGTCCGTATTAGAGCAATATGGGGCCCCGTCGCGGCAGTGCAGGGCGCGCCCCACTCCACGGCAGCCTTATCCGATCCGAAAGAGCCCTTAGAGGGGCATCGCGATAGAAAAAATGCGCCCCATAGGCGCACGTTTTCGTTACTCCGTCTTTTTAACGCGCGGCTTGCGACCGCGCGGCTTATCGACCAGTGCGGCCTCACCGCTCTCGCGGTACTGACGGCACCAAGCCTTGACCGAAGACTCGCTGGGAATCTTGTGCTTGATCATGGCCTCGCGAACCGTCAAGCCACTTTCCAGACGGTCCTTAACCACAGCGAGCTTTACGTCGTACGAATAGGTGTGATGATGCGAACCGGCGTTGAGAACGGCGTCGGCACCGCCCACGGCATACGCGCGGGCCCACTGACGAGCCGTGGCCTGGGGAATGCCAAGCTCCGCGGCGAGGGCGCGATGACCGACCCCCTCTTGGAGGATCTCGACGGCGCGCTGCCTAACCTCAGGCGCATGCGTGCGAGTCCTAGTTGCTTCCGACATACCTGCCACTTCTTAGCCTTAACCGTTAATCTGCTTTCTTACGTGCAAGTTAGATAGTAGCATTTTACTGTTTGCTCAAAGCAGTTAATTAAAATAGACGCGGCGTTATCTGGGCATTTGGCACCAAATTACGACATTTCTTTATCGATTATTTACGCTGGTAGCTGACTCGCAGCTAATCGTCATTCGCTTGTCAACAAAATTGGCGTCTCTTTATGTCCTTTGGTATAGAGGATATAGTTATTAACCCCTCCCCCAATAATTTTGAGTGATCTGCAAGGCAGTAGACGTCCTCACTCCTCATGATTACCGCGCATTGCCATCCACAGGAGCAAAACAAAAAGGGCGGGACCTGCTGCGTTTGCAGGCCCCGCACCGGTTGACACCCGACGGGACACAGCCGGGCGAGACGGATCCGTGCTACCGCCCCGCCTGGCCGCGATGTTCAACTACAGCTCGTTGGCCGCGTGATACGCCGTGCGAATGGCGCTCGCGATGTCGGCGGTGCGCTCGCCCGAGCAGTCGCCCACGCAGGTCACGGGCACCGTCACGCCGTCCAGGTCAAACGCGTTGGCCTTGGAGCCCACGGCCATCACCACGTAATCGCAGGCGATCTTCACCGGCTCCTCGGCGCCGTCCTCGGCGGTGCGAACGGCCTCCACGCCCTCGTCAGTAATGGCGGTCAGGCGGGTCTTCACGTGCTGCTCCACGTTGTGCTCGGCAAAGTCGCTCATAATCAGCGGCAGGATGGTCTCGGACTCGCCCGCGGCAATCTTGTCGAGCATCTCCACGATCGCCACCTCGCAGCCGTGCTGCAGCAGATACTCGGCAGTCTCGGTGCCCACCAGGCCACCGCCAATGACGGCGACGCGGCCGCTGAGCTCCACCTTGCCGGCCAGCACGTCCCAGCTCGAGACGACCTTGTCCGAGTCGGCGCCCGGAACGGGGATGACCACGTCGTGCGCGCCCACGGCCACAATCGCGGCGTCGGCGGCGTTGAGGTCCTCAGCGGTAGCGGCATGGCTGAGCTCAACCTTCACGCCCAGGCCAGGCAGAATCTTCTCGTAGTACTCGACCGAGCGCATGATCTCGTCCTTGCGCGGAGGCGCAGCCGCCAGCACAATCTGGCCGCCCAAGTGATCGCTCGCCTCGTAGATGGTCACGTCGTAGCCGCGCTTGGCCGCCACGCGTGCGGCCTCCAGGCCGGCAATACCGCCGCCCACCACGGCGATCTTCTTGTCGCCCTCGCCCGGCTTGATGGCGATGGTCGCCTCGTCGCCGTTCTCGGCATTGAGCACGCACGAGATGTACTTGCGGTTTTGAATCGCGTCGACGCAGCCCTTGTTGCAGTTGAGGCACTCGCGGATGGGCTCGCCCGTAGCGGCCTTCAGCGCAATGTCGGGGTCGCACATGAGCGAGCGGCCATAGGCGATGATGTCGGCGGCGCCGTCTTCCAGAATCTTCTCGCCGGCCTCGACCGAGACAACGCGGCCGACGGTTGCCACCGGCACGGAGACCAGGGCCTTGACGCGCTCGGCCACGGGCAGCGTCCAGTTGTAGGGCATGGCGCCCATGGGCGGAATGGTGTCGCCCATGTTGCCGGTGTGGTTGGCCTGTGCGACCTGGATCATATCGATGCCCGCGCCCTCGAGCAGCTTGGCAAACTCGCAGGCCTCGTCGGGCTGCAGGCCGCCCTTGCCGCGCGGCGTGCCGTCGGGGTTCTCCATGATCACGGGGAGCTTGTACTCCACCATCAGCTGCGGCGCGGCCTCCTTAATGGCAGCGACGACCTCCAGCGCGTAGCGAACGCGGTTCTCGAACGAACCACCGTACTCGTCGGTGCGTTGGTTGAGGATGGCCGAGCACAGCGAACCCACCAAGCGGTCGCCGTGGACCTCGATGGCGTCGATGCCGGCCTGCTGCGCGCGAGCGGCCGAGGCGGCGATGGCCTCCTTGATCTGGGTGAGCTGCTCTACGCTCGCCTCGTTCACAAAGTGCTGCATGTCGTGATGCAGCTTGGCGTAGGCCTGGTTGCGGATCTCGTTGGACTCGGCCATCTTGGCGGCAAAGGTCTCCTCGTCGCCGGCGGCCTTGGCCTCCTGCGCGGCCTTAGCGGCGGCCATGGATCCCATGACCATGCGGCCGACACCGGGCACATCGTACTCGGGGTGGAACAGCTGCAGCGCGATCTTGGCGCCGTGCTTGTGGACGGCATCGGCCAGCGCCTTAAACGTGGGGATCTGGGCGTCGGTTGCCAGCTTGGGCGTGGGGCTCGCGGTCATGACGGGAGCGACGTCGCCGATGACGATGTAGCTCACGCCGCCACGGGCCAGGCGCTCGTAAAAAGCCAGGCTGCGCTCGCCAATGGAACCGTCACGCTCCTCGTAGCCGGTGGTCAACGGCGGGAACATAATGCGGTTTTTGAGCTCAAGGGGGCCAACCGTAATGGGCTGAAGCAGCTTGGATGCAGGTGCGGTCATGGACATTCCTCTCTTGTAGGCGCGGCGGCGATGATGCCGCGTAGTTGTCTAGAGGATATGGCATGGAGGTACAGCGGCACAACGAAAATCGGCGAATATCAGGTGGCGGCAGGTGGATGGAGCGGACGGCCCGTCGGTTTGTCTCAATCTGTAACAGTTAGGCCCTATTTTGCCGAGCAACTGTTACAGATTGAGACGAACCAATCTAGCCTGCCGAAAGATCTAGATCTGTAACAGTTACTCAGTAAAAACCGTCCCTCGTGTTACAGATTTAGACAAACGAAGACCGTCCTGCCGAAACATCTCAATCTGTAACACCTAGCCGCCCAAATCGGGTCTAGATGTTACAGATCGAGATTTTGTTTGAGAGGCCGAGAATTGGACCGAAAACACGGTCCCGGAATAACAAAAAAGCTCGCCGGGTAGGCCGACGAGCTGCAAGTTCTTGGTCGCGGGGGCAGGATTTGAACCTACGACCTCCGGGTTATGAGCCCGGCGAGCTACCAGACTGCTCCACCCCGCAATGTCTGGGCGCCTCATGTGCGCAAGAAAGAATATTACACGGGAGTTCGGTAAACGGCAAGGAAAATCTCGTAGAGCATAATTCCTTCATATTTAAAACCCCTCAGCTCCTATCACCGTAAACGAATCGCGGCCGAGCGCCGTCGACGGCGCGTATACAATGGTGCGCGTCCTTTTATGCCAACACCGGGAGTAGACATGCTGCTCGCTATCGATATGGGAAACACGCAGACGGCCATGGGCCTGTTTGACGGAGACGAGCTGGTGCAGTCGTGGCGCATGCCCACCGACCGCTCCTATACCGCCGACGAGATCCATGTGCGCCTGATGGGCTTCTTTAAGATGTACGGCCTCTCGCTCGACGCGGTCGACGCGATCGCCTTCGCCGGCGTGGTGCCGCAGCTCTCGCGCGAGTGGCACGCCGTGGCCGACCGCATTGCCGCGGACGCCATCGTTATCGGGCCGCAGACGGCCGCGGTGACCAAGCTGCGCGCGGCGCGTCCCCAGGCCGTAGGCGCCGATCGCGTCGCTAACGCCGTTGCGGCCGAGACCTTCTACGGCGCGCCGGCAATCGTGGTGGACTTTGGCACCGCGACCAATATCGACGTCATCGATGAGGACGGTTATTACATTGGTGGAGCGATTGCGCCGGGCATCCGCATTTCGATGGACGCGCTCGCCGCCCGAGCCGCCAAGCTCGCCAGCGTGCCGCTCGAGGCGCCCGAGCATGCCATCGGCCGCGATACCGAGGAGTGCATCAAGGTGGGCGCCGTGACGGGCGCCGCCGCCATGGCCGAGGGCCTGGTCGCGCGCATGAAGCGCGAGCTGGGGCGCGAGGACGCCACCGTTATAGCCACGGGCGGCCTCGCCAGCATCGTCGCCGATTCGACCGACGCCTTCGACGTGGTCGACGGACAGCTCACCATCAAGGGTATCTGCGAAATCTACCGCCGCATGCAGAAGCAGGGGTAGGATAGGGACCTAAGTCGAGCACACCCGATGCCACAGCCCCCCCCGCAAACGTTCGCCAAGCCTATTCCTCAGATAGGCGAAGCCCTCCCCAGCACAGGCCGAGGAGGGTCTTGTTGTCATCGTTGTCTTTGAGCGCTGGCGCCTCGCGTTACAGCCCGCGAATCCGTACGGCCTCGGGCGGAAACTCTTGCTCGCCGGCATCGGTCTTGATGGTCGCACGACCCCAGATGTCCAGGCCCGCAAACACACCGACCGCAAGCGGCAGGCCGTTGGGCGACACCGCCGCAACCTGACGTCCCAGCAGCGGCACCATGTCGAAGTACTCGCCCAGCACGGGAGCCAGCGGACCGGCAGCACCCTGTGGCGTGTTGGCGACAACCGCCCAGGCGTCCACACGGGTCAACACGGCGGCGGCCAGCGCCTCGACCAGCGCTTCGTCGGCCCCATCCGCACCGAGCTCACTCAGCGCCGAACGCTCAATATCCACCGTCACAGCACCGAACATGCCCGCGACACCGGCGCCACCGTTGACGGCGACGCGTGCAAGCGACGTCTCAAACGCGGGCGCGCCGCACACAATATCGCTCGGCCACTGAATGCCCACCTTGCCGGCAAGGCCCAGCCCCGGTGCCGCAGCCGTTCCCACGAGCGCGTCCATCATGCCCATCGCGGCCACAAACGGCAGGCCGTGGAAGGCATGCATGTTCACGTCGGGGCGTACGACCAGCGAAAACGTCAACGACGCCTCGCCCGCGCTCCACGCGCACCAACCCGCGGACTTGCCCTCGCGACCCGCATCGCGCGCGGCGTCGAGCTCAGTGCCAGCGGCTACAGCATTCATCTCAATCATCTACATACGCCCCAATTCGCCCACGATATGACCCACGCGGTCCTCGGGCTCCTTGACCTCGACGCCGTTGTAGCGGAAGAACCGCGCCGGGTCGTGCATCAGGTCCTCGAGCGGCACCAGCACAAAGTCGCGCTCGCCAATGAGCGGATGCGGCAGGCGCAGCTTCTTGCCGCCGTGAGTCTCGCCATCCATCCACAGCAGGTCCAAGTCGATGGTGCGCGGGCCGTTGACCTTGGCCTTCTTAGAACGGTCGCGACCCAGCTCGAACTCGATCTTCATGAGCTCGTCAAGCAGCACCAGCGGAGCCAGCTCGGTCTTGATCTCGATGACGGCGTTGGCAAACGCGTCCTGGCGCGTCTCGTAGGCAGGCTTGCTCTCGTAGATCTTGGAGGAGTTGGACACGCAGGTGAGTGGAATCTCGGCGATCATCTCGCGTGCGGCGCGGATGTTGTCGCAGCGATGCCCCAGGTTGGAGCCCACAGCCACAAACGCGCGGCGCGGCTGCGGCTTGGCAACCGCCCAGTAGCCGTTCAGGAACTGCGCAAAACCCGCGGCGTCGTGCACGCGCACGATGTTGGCACCGGCCTGGATGGCGCCCAGGCACACGCCAAACGTGGCGGCATCGCGCGCGGCGGCCTCGGTCACGCCCGAGATAGCGCCCACAAAACGCTTGCGCGACACGGCGCACATGAGCGGATAGCCCAGTGACGCCATCTTGGCAGTCTCGCGCTGGATGACGATGTCCTCGTTAGCCGACTTACCAAAGCCCGGGCCAGGATCGATGCAGATGCGGTCGCGCGACACGCCGGCATGGATGAGCGTGCGGGCCTGGTCGGACAGAAAGCCCATAACGCGGCGCATGATGGGCGCCGAATCGGGCAGGGTGAAGCGGCGGAGCTGCGAGGTGGGCACGTAGGCTTCCTCGCGGCGGGCGCTGCGGCGCATCATGGCGGCCAGGCGGTCATTGGACTCCGATGCGGCCTCGGTGGCTGCGGGCGTGGCCTCGGGCGCGGGCGCGACGGTCTCGGCGGCAGTAGCCTGCTCGGCGGCCGGCGTCTCCTGCCCCAGCTCGGTTGCAGGCTCGGACGTGGGCTCCGGTTCGCCAAACGGCAACGAGGGCTGCACCACGCCGCCCGGAAGCTTGGCCTCCGGCTTAGGATCGCCCAGCAGCTTGCCGCGACGGCGGCGAGCCGGCTTCTCGGCCTCACGCGCGGCCTCGGCAGCCGCCTCGCGCGCCTTCTCGGCAACAAACGCCGCTGCCGAGGTATCGAGCTGCACCGTTGCGTGCGTGCGGGTGGGCGCGGCGACCTCGCCGGCATGCATCACGATGACGCCGCAGGTACTCGTCTTAACAAACTCGACCATCTTGGGATCGGTGAAGCCCGTCACGTCGTTGACGATCGAGGCGCCGCAGCGCACGGCCGCCTTGGCAACCGCCACATGACGCGTGTCGATCGAGACGATGGCGCCCTCCTTGGCCAGTGCGCGCACCACGGGCAGCACGCGGCGAGCCTCCTCGTCGGGGTTGACCGGGGTAAAACCAGGGCGTGTGGACTCGCCGCCCACGTCGATGATGTCGGCGCCGGCGTCGAGCATCGCCAGGCCGTACTCGATGGCGGCATCGGGGTCGAAGTGCTCCCCGCCATCGCTAAACGAATCGGGCGTCACGTTGAGGACGCCCATGATGCGCGGACGGTCAAAGCTGAGCTCGTACTTTCCGCACCGCCATGTCTTGCTGTCGTTCGCCATGAACATCCTCCTAAAATGCCCACGCCGCCGAGCTTGGAGAGCTGGCGGCGGGGTCGCTTTGCACTCAGTCTTTCTATTGTATCCGCGCGCGCGGGCTAGAACGCAAACGCGGCCGCGATGTCGCAAGAAATCAGCAGGTCGGCATTTGCATCCTGATCGGTGGGAGCAAGGTTGCATATGGCCAGCGTATCGCCGGTAAAGTAACGCGTAAGGCCCGCCGCCGGATACACCACGAGCGAGGTCCCACCCACAATGAGGGCATCGGCCGCGGCGATGGCGGCAACGGCACCGGTCAGCACATGCTCATCGAGCGGCTCCTCGTAGAGCACCACATCGGGCTTGATGCGCCCGCCGCACGCAGGACACACAGGCACGCCCGCGGCGTCCTCGTGCTCGCGCGAGCAAATCCACTCGGCGCTATAGACCGCGCCGCACGACTGGCAAATGTTGCGATGGACCGATCCGTGCAGCTCGAACACGCGCTGCGAGCCGGCCGCCTGGTGCAGACCGTCGATATTTTGCGTCACCACGGCGTCGAGCTTGCCGGCGCGCTCCAGCTCGGCCAGCTTGGTGTGGCAGCGGTTAGGCTTAGCGTTAAGCGCGATCATCTTGGTGCGGTAAAAGTCGAAGAACTCCGCAGGATGTGCCTCGTAAAAGCTATGCGACAGCATGGTCTCGGGCGGATAGGCAAACTGCTGGTGATACAGGCCGTCCACGCTGCGGAAATCTGGGATGCCACTTGCCGTGGAAACACCAGCGCCGCCAAAGAAGACCACGCGCTTGTGGGTGTCAAACAGATCCGCCAGCGCGGCGGAGGCCTGCCTGGGGTCCGATATTGCCTGCGTCATATGAGTCCTCCGTCCTTGTTAGTCGGGCAGCGTTGAGCGACGTCCCAGCATGCGGCCTTTAAGTCAGCATGCACGGAGCCCACCCCGCCCCTGTTGCGCTAATCTTAAGCCTGCCAACCCCGTCGAAAGGACACCATGCCTCAGACTTACACTTTCGCCTCGTGGAACGTCAACGGCCTGCGCGCCGTGCTCAAAAAGGACCCGAGCTTTATCCAGATTGCGCAAGAACTCGACGTCAATATCCTGGCGCTGCAGGAGACCAAGCTGCAGGAGGGCCAGGTCGATATCGACCTGCCCGGCTATCACCAAACCTGGAGCTACGCCGAGCGCAAAGGCTATTCGGGCACCGCGGTCTTTAGCCGCCAGGAACCGCTGCGCGTGCTGCACGCCGACGCGCTGTTACCCTACGCCGGCGAGGGCGAGGCCGCCGAGCTCGTTGCCCAAGCCGCAACCGAGGGCCGCGTCTGTGCGCTCGAGTTCGACAAGTTTTGGTTTGTGGATGTCTACACGCCCAACGCGCAAAACGAACTCGCGCGCATCGATGTGCGCATGGCCTGGGACGATGCCTATCGCGGCTTTTTGAGCGCGCTTGAGCGCGAGAGCGGCAAGCCCGTCGTAACTTGCGGCGACTTTAACGTGGCGCACGAGGAGATCGACCTTAAGAACCCCAAGTCCAACCGCGGCAACGCGGGCTTTTCGGACGAAGAACGCGGCAAGTTTACCGAGCTGCTCAACGCCGGCTTCACCGATACCTGGCGCGCGGCAAACCCCGACGTCGAGGGCGTCTACAGCTGGTGGAGCTACCGCTTTAATGCTCGCAAGAACAACGCCGGCTGGCGCATCGATTATTTCCTGGTGAGCGACGCAATCGCCGACAACGTACGCGACACCGGCATCCGCGGCGACATCTTTGGCAGCGACCACTGCCCCGTCACCCTCACGCTAGAACTCTAGCCCCAATTGATCCCCTGGGGACGGAGGAAAAGGGATCATTTTCACCTCGCGAGGGAACCCACGCGGCCCTCCCGCCACGGAACTGACCCATCTACTACGTTTAAGCCACTACCCTCAACCACAGCGAACAACGCAAAAAGAAAACCGCAGGTAGAAAGCCTGCGGTTTTTCATAAAACGCGGTCATGGTCGGGGGTATCAAGCTAAACGTAGTAGATGGGCCAGTTTCGTGGCAAGCGCCGCCAACTGATTCCCCGGGGACGTCTGGAGACGGAGGAAAACGGATCGATTTGGCTCTCTGAGGGCCACGATGCCCGTCATATCAGCCGGCCATTCCAAAACTATGCCGGTTTACGGGGCTGAATCGCGAACCCCCAACCATACGCAATTCCGAAATAATAAAACCTCAGGTAAACGGCTTGCTCTATTTTGAAAAAAGCCGGTATGGTCGGCCTACGCTAATCTAGCCCCGTAAACCGGCATAGTTTTGAAATGGTACTTCGGAAGTATTGATTCACGCCCCGGCGCAACCAGCCCTACAGCCCGTATTTCACGACAACGCGGTTGATCCGTCGACACCAAGGCTTGTAGAGGGCGGCCAAGAACACGCAGGTCGCGAGGCCGTGTGTGATATCGAACGGCACTGCCGTGGCAAGACGCGCCACGACGCCCGCCCACGTGAGCGGTTGTACAAAACCGATAATGTCGTACGCGTTGATCACCACGCCGTACAGCAGACCCGAAGCAAAGCCGTACGCCATCAGCGCCGGCATGCGCACGGTTCCATCCGCACGGTCGAACGCACCGGCATGCGCCAGCGCACCGCCAACATAGCCAACCAGGCCCCAGGCATACATCTGCCATGGCGTCCACATGCCCTGCCCAAAAAAGAAATTGCTGGTCAGTGCTGCCAACGCGCCGACCATGAAGCCGTTGCGACGCCCGAGCGTCGCCCCGGCGATGATGGCGATGGCGCTCACGGGTTTAAAGTCGGGAATGGGGCCGAACAAGATGCGGCCCGCCGCCGCCAGCGCCGCCAGCACCAGCGTGGGCATAATCTGGCGCAGGCCCGGTCGCGACGCCTCGTAGCCTGCAAAGAACAGCGCAAGCACCAGCGCCACCACGACAAGCATGGCGAGCGCCGCCTGCTCAACGCCCGCCAGCAACGCCGTTGCCATCACCGCCGGCACCGCCAACAACAGCGGAATCTCCAGTTTTGTGAGTAAACGCGAGAAACGACAGTCCGTCATCCCATCACGCCCTATAGAACACGTTGTCGGCAAAGAAGTCGGCCGGGGGCTCCACGCAGGCAATCTCGCCGTCAAACATCATGGCGACGTCGTCGGCTACCTGCTCGGCAAAGTCCAAATCGTGCGTAGCCATGATGACGGTGCCGCCAGCCTTCGCATGGTCACGCAGGGCACGGGCGATGATGCGGCGGCTGGCCAGGTCCAAACCCTTGGTGGGCTCATCGAGCAATAGCAGCTCGGGGCCAATCAACAGCAGCTTTGCCAACGCAAGCAGCTGGCACTGACCGCCCGAAAGATCGTACGGGTGACGCGCCTCCAAGCCCGCCAGACCCAGGCGCGCTGTCTGCTCCCGTGCTGCGGCCTCGTCGTATCCGCAGGTCGAGGCCCATTCCATCAGCTCATCGCGAACCGTCTCGGCAACCAGCAATGCCTTGGGATTCTGTGGCAGCAGCGCCGCCGAGGCCGCTTCGCGCACCATGCGGCCGCGCTGCAGCTTGGCGGTCTTCGCCAGCACCGAGAGCATCGTCGACTTACCGCATCCGTTGCCGCCCACGATTGCATGCACCGCGCCAGCCGAAAACGAAGCATCGAGCCCGCGCAGCACCCAGCCGGACGCTCGATCGTAGCGAAACCAGCCTTCCGACAGGGTGGTAGCCGACCCGCCGTGCATTTTTTGGAGTATTCTGCTTCCATCCGTGCGCGAGAAGGCTTCCGAGCCGTTCTCGAGCGACGTTTGCGCCACAAATTCGGACGATTTGTCCAATTCCGAACTTTTTTTCGCGCTCGATACGTCCCCGGGCGGCTCCAGAGAGCCCAAATTGTCCTCACGCCTGCTGAATACTCCTTTATTTGCACATCGGATGGCACCCCACCCCAACATGTCATCGGAAAACAGCGATTCTCGGCGTCCCAAAGAAGCCATATCCGCCACCTCGCGCACGCGACCGTCCTCAATCCGGTACGCACACGTCGCGTATTCGAGCATTGGGCGCGGCTGATGCGTCGCCACAACAACCGTGCAGCCCAGCTCGCGATTCACACGAAACAGCGCGTGCAGGAAATTCTTCTCCGCAACCGGATCAAGCTGAGACGTGGGCTCGTCGAGCAGCAGCACGCGCGGGCGCAGCGTCAGAACGGCCGCCAACGACAGCAACTGTTTGCGACCGCCCGAAAGCGTGTCAGTATCGCGATGAAGCCAGTCCTCCAGACCAAAGAAATAGCTGGTCTCAGCTACGCGACGGCGCATCTCATCACGCGCTAGCCCCAAGTTTTCCAGGCCAAACGCCATCTCGTGCCACACGGTTTCGCACACGATCTGGTTCTCGGGATCCTGGAACACATAGCCCACGCGCTCCGCCGATGCCCGCACATCCATGTCGGCGACGTTCTCGCCCAGCACGAGCAGTTCGCCAGTGCGCTCGCCCGCCGGAGCGATCTCGGGCTTGAGTAGCGACAGCAACGTCGACTTACCCGATCCGGTACCGCCGACAAGCAGCGCAAATGCACCTTGGGGAACAGACCAGTCGAGTCCCTCGAGCACCGCAGCATCCGCATCGGGGTAGGCAAAGCTCAGGCTCCGCACCTCAATCGCCGGCATATCCGGGCCGTATGCCGCGCCCGACACCGGTCCCCTATCCAACCGAGCCATCAGCCGAACCTCTTCTCATCGATCGCATGCAACACGCAGGGCAGCATCATCCAGGCAGCGTACACGACATAGCCCAGCCACGGCGCCGGCACCGATAGTTGCGGGTAAAACGAATACTGCGTTGTCGCGGTCCATGCCACCGCCACCGCAGCGGCACCAAACACCGCAAGCCCAACCAGCGCGGCAACATCGCCGCGACCCAGCCGATACCGCGCGTACGTCGTGCGACGTGTCGCGGCGCCCCATCCACGGGAGCGCATGGCGTCCGCGCGCTCCAGCGAATCTTCCATGCCCCAGCCCATCAACACGCTCGATGCCCGTAGGCGCGAACGCACGGGATCGGCCGGCGCGCGACCCGGCACATCAATCGCATCCTGCACCGCCAGTACCGTACGACCGCGGCGTAAAAACTGCGGGATAAGCCGCATGCACATCGAGATCATGAGCACGAGCACCGGCGCGGCGTTGCCCAAAAGCGCAAGTACCTTGTCGTATTCGAGCATCGACGCCGCGGCCTCAAACCACAGCACGCTCGCCACGAACAGCCCGCCCATGCACAGGCCGTAAACCATGCTCTCTAGATACACCGCACGCATGCCAATACGAAACAGCTCCGTCGAGCCCGATGCACTAAACAGCGGATTGAGCACCGCAATGATCAAAATCACCGGCAGCTGCCAGCGAAGCGCGCCCAACGTGCGCGCAACACCGCGCGTCGCAAGCCCGTACGCCAACCCGCCCGCAAGCGATAGCGCAATCAGCACCGGTTGCATCGAGAACATGGTGAGCCCCAACGTCAGCACCATGTAGAGCGCCGGCACCGCCGGATGCGACATCGAAAATGCCGCGACGGGTTCGTTGCCCGATTCCTCTCGCATGGTGTCCACGGGCATCCCCATCCCCTCGCTCAAACGTCAACGCCGCAGCGCCGCCACCATACACAACCAGCGCAAACGCCGTACCGCCGGCCCAAGCCTCAGCTGCCGCGCATCAATCGTTACGCGCTCATCATATGCCTGCGGTATCATATTGCGCCGTGTATCGTTTCCAAACACACGTCTCTATAACGTAACAGGAGATCACATGGACGCAACCGCAATTATCCTCGCCGCCGGCGAGGGCACCCGCATGAAGTCGAACCACTGCAAGGTTTCGCACAAGATTCTAGGCAAGCCCATGGTTCAGTGGATCGTCGACGCCACCATCAAGGCCGGCTGCAGCCGCGTCGTGGTCGTCATCGGCAGCCACGCCGACGAGATGCGCGCCCTCATCGATGGCGCCTACGCCAACAGCGCCACCAAAGTCGAGTGCGTCGAGCAGACCGAGCGCCTGGGCACCGGCCATGCCGTCAAGGTCGCGCTCGAGGCCTGCGGCATCGCGCAAGGCCCCGTCGTCGTGCTCAACGGTGACCTGCCGCTCATCACCGCCGACACCGTCGCCAAGTTCGCGCAGACCGTCGCCACCGGCGAGCTCGCCTGCACCGTCATGACCATGACCCCGCCCGATCCTTTTGGCTACGGCCGCATCAAGCTGGGCGCCGATGGTCAGATCGAGCGCATCATCGAGCAGAAGGACTGCACGCCCGAGCAGGCCGCCACGCTGCTGGAGTGCAACGCCGGCTGCTACGCCTTCGACGGCGCGCAGCTTGCCGCCCACATTAACGAGATCGGCAACGACAACGCGCAGTCCGAGTACTACCTGCCCGACATGCTCGAAATCCTCAAGGGTCACGGCCAGGCAGTCTCCATCTTCCACTGCGACGACTACCGCGACGGCCTGGGCGTCAACAGCCGCATCCAGCTCGCGCAGCTCACCGCCATCGCGCGCGACCGCATCAACGAGCACTGGATGGCAGAAGGCGTCACGTTCATCGACCCCACGCAGGCCTGGATCGGTCCCGACGCCACCATCGGCCGCGACACCGTCGTGTGGCCGCAGACGCATCTGATCGGTCACGTCACCGTGGGCGAGGAGTGCCAGCTCGGCCCCAACAGCCGCCTCACCGACACCACCGTCGGCAGCGGCTGCATCATCGATGAGACCATCGCCATCGAGGCCGTCATCGAGAACGGCGTCGACTGCGGCCCGCGCGCCTACCTGCGCCCGGGCACCCACATGCTCGACGGCTCCAAGGCCGGTACGCACGTGGAAATCAAGAAGTCCACGATCGGCGAGGGTTCCAAGGTGCCCCACCTGTCCTACATCGGCGACACCACCATGGGCTCCGGCGTCAACGTAGGCGCGGGCTCTATCACCTGCAACTACGACGGCGTCCACAAGCACAAGACCGTCATCGGCAAGGATGCCTTCATCGGTTCTGACACCATGATGGTCGCGCCCGCCCAGATTGGCGACGGTGCGCTCGTGGCCGCCGGCTCCGTCATCACCGAGCCGGTCCCGGCCGACGCACTCGGTCTGGGCCGCGCCCGTCAGGTAAATATTGAGGGCTGGGCCGCCGATTATCGCCGTCGTCTGCACGAGGACGACGAGGCATAACGTTTCACCAAGCACAAAAGGAGCTGTTCCATGGGGACGGCTCCTTTTTCTATCGTGACCTGCGCGACCGGATGAGTGGTCGGTTCGTGTCCGTTGACGGTAAAGACGTTATCAAGACCCGATTAACCCCGCCGCACGGTTACAATGCAAAAAGGCATCTATATGGCATTCGATGTATAAAGGAGAAGGGTAATGCCGATTAATGATCCCGAGAAGTCGGAGAATATGCGCAAGTCCATCCGCGTGTATTCCGGTTCCTCCAACCGTCCCCTCGCTCAGAAGATCGCTGAGTACCTTGGGGTCGAGCTTTCGGGCCTTACGCTAAAGCAGTTCGCCAACGGTGAGATTTACGCCCGCTACGACGAGACCGTCCGCGGCGCCGACGTCTTCCTGATTCAGTCCGTGGCCGGCGGCAACGTCAACGACATGCTCATGGAGCTGCTCATCGCCACCGACGCTGCCAAGCGCGCATCCGCCCGCTCCATCACCGCCGTTATCACCCACTACGGCTATGCCCGCCAGGACCGCAAGGCCGGCCCGCGCGAGCCCATCACCGCCCGCCTCGTCGCCAACCTGCTCGAGCGTGCCGGCGTCAACCGCATCATCACCCTCGACCTGCACCAGGGCCAGATCCAGGGCTTCTTCGATATCCCGGTTAACCACCTGTCCGCACTGCCGCTGTTTGGCCAGTACTACAACGCCATGAACTTCGACACCGACAACCTGGTTGTCGTCTCCCCCGACGTGGGTCGCGCCAAGGCCGCCAAGAAGCTGTCCGATATGCTCGGCTGCGACCTGGCCATTGCCCACAAGGGTCGTCCGCGCCACAACGCCGCCGAGGTCATGGGCATCATCGGTGACATCAAGGGCAAGACCTGCATCATCAACGACGACATGATCGACACCGCTGGCACCCTGTGCGCCAACGTCAAGGAGCTCAAGGCTATGGGCGCTGGCGACATCTACGTCTGCGCCACCCACGGCATCTTCTCCGGTCCGGCCATCGAGCGCCTGAACGATGCCCCCATCGTCGAGTGCGTCGTCACCGACGCCATCCCCGTCGAGGTCGGCGGCAAGATCAAGACCATCTCGGTCGCCGAGGAGTTCGCTCAGGCCATTTCCGCCGTTTACCACGAGGAGCCCGTCTCCACGCTCGTCGGCGGCGACTTCGCGCTGTAATCGCATCGTCCTTGCAACCCGGCGCTTCGCCGTCGGAACAGAAGAAACCCCCGCGCTCCCCCTTGCTTCGCAAAGGTCGCGCGGGGGTTTCTTCTGTTCCGACGGCTCGCTCTGCCGCGGCCGCGCTTTTGTCTGGTGGGATTTCGCTGAAACGAAGTCTCGCCTTCGGCGGGCGTGGTAGCCTTTGTCGTTGATTAAACTTTTATGTGTAACGGAAGGACAAATATGGCAGCTGCACAGCCGCTTAAGATTCGCATGGTTGCCGGGCTTGGCAACCCGGGCGAGGAATATGCCGAGACCCGCCACAACGCCGGCTTTAAGGCGATTGACGAGCTGGCCCGTCAGGCCGGCGTCACGTACTGGAAAAACCAGGCCGGCGCCGAGGTCGCGCTCATCAATATCAACGATGCCGAGGAAGAGGGCGGCAAGCGCCAGATTGTGTTGGTCAAGCCGCAGTCGTACATGAACACCTCGGGCGGCCCCATCTCCAAGCTCTGCCGCGAGTACAAGATCAAGGCCGAGGAGCTGCTCGTGATTCACGACGAGCTCGACATTCCCGCCGGTGATGTGCGCGTCAAGGTGGGCGGCGGCCACGCCGGCCACAACGGCCTGCGCTCCATCATCGACAAGATGGGCAGCCGCGACTTTAGCCGCATCCGTACCGGCATCGGCAACCCTCCCGGCAAGATGGCCGTCGCCGACTACGTGCTTAAGCAGTTGCGCGCCCGCGAGGCCGAGGACTTCCAGGACACCTGCGCCCGCGCCGCAGATGCCGCCGGTCTGGCCATCGTCCACGGCGTGATCTATGCCCGCGATCACGTAAACGGCGCCGCTTCCGCCAACGGCAAGCACTAAAACCTACCATTTAGGGACAGGTTTTTTGGCAGGTTTTACCTGCGGAAACGCCCCAGTTGCGGCATCACGATAAACCGCGCGCCGCCATACACGCATAGCACCCCAAAGGGGGCCGGCCTCATCACAACCCGAGGCCGGCCCCCTTTGCTGTTTTACCTGATAAAACTGACCAAAATAAACCTGCCCCTATTCGGCAGGACGAAGTGGATAAGCCCTTTTCCCAACCGCCGAAGACACACGTAAACAGCATGTCCATGAGGGTATAATTTGCATCGTATGTCTGCACAACGCCTGTGCGCGTACGGTTTTATTCGGGCTACCGTCCATTTCCGTGGAGGCACGGTTCGGCGGCCCTAACAAGAGAGGGGTTCTATGTATAAGATCCTGGAGAAGACGCAGTTCTCGGAGAAGGTGTTCAAGTTCCGCATCGAGGCGCCCGCAATCGCCAAGCATGCGCACGCTGGACAGTTCCTCATGGTTCGCGCCAACGAGACGGGCGAGCGCGTCCCGTTTACCCTGGCCGGCTGGAACGGTGACGAGGGCTGGGTCGAGTTCATCTTCATGGTGATCGGCAAGACCACCGAGATGCTTTCCACCTACGAGGCCGGCGAGTCGCTGCGCGACGTCGTGGGCCCGCTGGGCGTTCCCACCGAAATGGCCGAGGGCCCCTGTGCCGTCATTGGCGGCGGCGTCGGCCTGGCAATTGCCTTCCCGGTCGCCAAGCACCTGGTCGAGACCGGCCACGAGGTGCACGCCATCATGGGCGCCCGCACCAAGGACCTCCTGCTCATGGAGGACCAGTTCCGCGAGCTCCTCGACGAGGACCACATCCACATCACCACTGACGACGGCTCCTACGGCGAGCAGGGCGTTGTCACCGCTCCGCTGGAGCGCCTGCTGCAGGACAAGGCCGTGAGCCAGGTCTTCTGCGTCGGCCCCGTTCCGATGATGAAGTTCTCGACCCTCACCGCCCAGAAGTACGACACCCCCATCACCGCGTCGCTCAACCCCATCATGGTTGACGGCACTGGTATGTGCGGCTGCTGCCGCGTCGAGGTGGGCGGCGTGACCAAGTTCGCTTGCGTCGACGGCCCCGACTTCGATGCCACCCTGGTCGACTGGGATGACCTTCGTGCCCGCCAGGCCGCTTACCGTTCCGAAGAGGGCGAGTCCCTCAAGGCCTATGAGGAAAAGAGCTGCGCATGCCACTAGTTAACGGTCGTTTCGTTGCCGATATGAAGTCGCCCCGCACCCCCGATAACGAGGAGCCGGCTGCCGAGCGCGCCTGCGACTTCCGCCCCGTCGACAAGGGCTTCACCGAGGAGATGGCGCTGGCCGAGGCCGAGCGCTGCCTCAACTGCAAGAAGCCGTTCTGTGTTGAGGGTTGCCCCGTCAACATCAACATCCCCCGCTTTATCGAGCAGATCCGCGCGAAGGACTTCGGCGGCGCTCTCGATACCATCCGCGAGGACTCCATGCTTCCCGCCATCTGCGGCCGCGTCTGCCCGCAGGAGAACCAGTGCGAGGGCAAGTGCATCCGTGGTAAGAAGTCCGAGCCCGTGGCCATCGGCCAGCTCGAGCGCTTCCTGGGTGACCGCCCCGAGCTCGCCTCCACGCCCAAGATGGCCCCCAAGAACGGCAAGAAGGTCGCCGTCGTCGGCTCCGGCCCGTCCGGCATCACCTGCGCCGGCGAGCTCGCCCGCAACGGCTTTGACGTCACCGTCTTTGAGGCCTTCTTCACCGGCGGCGGCGTGCTGGTCTACGGCATCCCCGAGTTCCGTCTGCCCAAGGCAGTCGTCAAGCGCGAGATTGACGGCCTGGAGGACATGGGCGTCAAGTTTGAGTACAACTCCGTCGTGGGTAACATGGCCACGGCCGAAGAGCTGTTCGAGCAGGGCTTCGACGCCATCTACGTGGCGACCGGCGCTGGCCTGCCCAAGTTCCTCAACGTCCCCGGCGAGAACCTGCCCAACGTCTTCTTCGCTAACGAGTACCTCACCCGCGTGAACCTGATGAAGGCCAACAAGTTCCCCGAGTACGACACCCCCACCAAGCACGGCAAGAACGTCGTCGTCTTTGGTGGCGGTAACGTGGCTATGGACGCCGTCCGTACCGCCAAGCGTCTGGGCGCCGAGCACGCCATCATCGCCTACCGTCGTACCGAGGACGAGATGCCCTGCCGTCGCGCCGAGCTGCACCACGCCAAGGCCGAGGGCGTCGAGGTTCTGCCGCTCGTCTCCCCGCTCGAGTTTGTCGCTGGCGAGGACGGCTCCGTGTGCGCCGTCAAGGTCCAGAAGATGGAGCTCGGCGAGCCTGACGAGTCCGGCCGTCGTCGCCCGGTGCCCATCGAGGGCGCCATCGAGGAGATCCCCTGCGACGTCGCGATCTCGGCTATCGGCACCAACGCCAACCCCTTCGCTGCCAAGATCGGCGGCAAGATGGAGCTCAACAAGTGGGGCTACATCGTCGCCGACGAGGAGACCGGCCAGACCACCGATCCCCGCATCTGGGCCGGCGGCGACATCGTCACCGGTGCCGCTACGGTCATTCTGGCGATGGGCGCCGGCAAGAAGGCCGCCGCTTCGATCACCAAGAGCCTGCTGGGCGAGTAATCACCTACAGCGCTCGCCATCAAACGGCAAAGTCCCCGTCGAGCACACGTCCGGCGGGGACTTTTTCTATGCCGACCGCCCCAACCACCACAAAGGGGGCAGGTGCCTTTGTGGTGGTTGGGGACTTGGCCGTTCGTTTTGTCTCAATCTGTAACACCTGGAGCCCGTTGAGCATCGTAGTTGTTACAGATCGAGATATTGTGCCGGCCGCCCACGCCGCATCTCAATCTGTAACAGTTAGAGACCAAATATGCCGCCTGGTGTTACAGATCAAGACGTTGGGCTGACGGCCGAACGGTTCATCTAAATCTGTAACAGTTAGAGCCATTTTCGCTGGCTTGGTGTTACAGATCGAGACTATGCAAAAGCCGAGGATAGGCACTGCCGCCAAGGCCTTCCCCTCGGCCTAAAACAAAAACCACCACAAAGGTGCCTGTACCCTTTGTGGTGGTTTTTGGTCGGCTAGCCTTCGAGTTGAGCCACTTTGTAGCGGTAGGCAGCGGCGATGACGTCTTTACAGCCCTCGCGTCCCAGCTTAGCGCGGTTGACGACGATATCCTTGCCGCTCGTCATCTTCCACTTTCCGGCGCTATAGCGCTTATAGAACGCCTCGCGCGCCTTCTGCTGCTGCTTGACCAGCTTGGCGCCCTTCTTTTTGTTAAGGCCACGCTTCTTGCGGACAATCTCGACGCGGTCCTCAAAGGGGGCGGTCACCAACACGGCAATATGGTTGGGGTTGTTACGCAGCAGGTAATCGGACAGACGGCCTTCGATAATGCAGCTCTCGGTCTCGCCCAGGTCCAAAATCACCTGGCTCATCTTTTGGAACAACTTGTCCGAGTACGAACGCGCATCGTAGCGGTCGGGCAGAAACGCCATGTTCTCCACGGCCAGACGCTCGTCGTAGGCGGCCATCTTGTCGAGCGACTCGCCCGCGCGCAGCGACGCGCGCACCAGTAGCTCGTTGTCGTACAGAGGAATCCCCAACTCGTTGGCGAGGATGCGTCCGATCTCGTGGCCCTCGGCACCAAAGTCGCGCGCGATGGTAATGACCACAGGACTCTTCTTGTTCTCCAGATCGCTCATCGCGATTCCTTTCTCTATGTGACAAAGGGGCTGTCCCTTTGCCACATTCTACGCTGCCACCATTCGCCTCTGATATGCGCGAACCAGCAGCGAGATACCAAAGTTGAGCACAAAGTACATCGCAAACACCAGGCTGTAGAGCATAAGCACCTGCGACAGGTCGATCGCATGGGCCATCACGACGTTTGCCGTGTACATGAGCTCGGCCACGTTAATACCCGAAAGATACGAGCTGTCCTTGATGACGGTCGTGCACTGGCTAAACAGCGCCGGAATGATCGTCTTAAACGTCTGCGGCAGAATGATGTAGCGCATGGTGGCAAAGAAGCCAAAACCCTGGCTCTGCGCTGCCTCAAACTGGCCGCGCGGAATCGAGTTGAGACCGCCGCGCACAATCTCGGCCATAACGGCGCTGGTAAACAGCGTAAAGGCGATGGTCGAAATCACAATGTCCAAACCCTGCACCGTAAAGTAGATAAACAGAATCCACAGCAGGTTCGGCGTGCAACGGAACAGCTCGATATAGGCGCTCACCAAAATACGGAACGGGCGGGGCGCATAGCTTTTAACAAGCGCCAGCACCGTGCCAAAGATGAGCGAGAAAAAGATCGACAGCGCCGAGATCTCGATTGTCTTAACAAAGCCGCCCCAAATGTAGAGCAGGTTGGTCGCGTTGAAGATTTCCATGCGCTAGGCCTCCTCTACGTTGTCGAGCCCCAGCTCGGCCAGGCTCACGCCACGCGGACGCTCCTTGGAGCGGCGCTCGAGCCACTGCACCAGCATGGCGAGCGGAAAGCAGATGATGAAGTACATAAGGCAGCAGACGATGTATCCCTGCAGGTAACCGTACAGACTCACAAAGTTGTCGGAACGGTACATAAGGTCGCCGCCGGCCACAAGCGCCAGCACCGACGTGTTCTTGACCAAGTTGAGCGCCTGGTTACACAGCGGCGGCAGAATGATCTTGAATGTCTGGGGCAGCACGATGTACCAGTACGCCTGCGCCCGGGTGAAGCCCTGGCTCTGGGCCGCCTCCATCTGACCGCGCGGAACCGCCTCGATACCGGTGCGGATGACCTCCGAAATGTAGGCCGCGTGATACAGGCCCACGCCCAAGAAGCCCAACACGAACGGCGCGATACGCACCGGCTGGTCGGCACCGGTTATGGCCTGCAAAAACTGCGGACCGGCCATGTACATAAAGAGCACCTGTACGGGCAACGGGGTGTTCTGGTAAAACTCCACGTACACGCGACTTATGGCGCGCAGCACGCGCGAGCGAGTGGTAGAGAACACACCCAGCAGCGTGCCCAGCACCAGCGACAGCAGCAGACCGGCAACGACCACCTGCAGCGTCACGCCAAAGCCCTCCCAGAAGGGCCCCATGTTTTGAAATGTCGTCGACCAACGGTCGGCGTCAAATAATCCTTCGAGCATTTGATTCCTTCCTTGGACGATGCGTCTATACAAGACCCCAGGTCTTGACCTCTTGGTCGAGCCAGCCGTCGGCCAGGCGATCGCAAATCACCTGATCGACCACGGCCGAAAGGTCGCAGCCCTTCTTGGTCGCCACGCCGTAGCCCTGCTCGCCAAACTTGACCTCGGGCTGCAGCAGCTCAACGGTCTCGTTCATGTAACCGGCCAGCGTGGAGCGGTCCATGGCAAAGACGTCGATATTGCCGGCGTCGAGCGAACTCTTGATGATGGGGTAGCCGCTAAAGGCCCTAAACTCGGGCTTGCAGCTAAAGCCGTTGTCCTTGATCATCTGCTCGATCAGGCCCTGCGTGGTGGCACCCTGGCTCACGCCAATGACCTTGCCGTCCAAGTCCTCAATCGAGGTAAAGCCCGAACGCTTCTTGACCATGAGTCCCACGTAGTCGGTGCGGTACGGCGTCGAGAAATCCCAGCTCTTCTTGCGCTCGTCGGTGATGGTGTAGGTCGCCGCGACCACGTCGAGTTGGCCGTTATCGATCAGCGGGCCGCGTGTCTTGGGCGTTACGTCGGTAAACTCGACAAGCTCCTGGGCGCGGGCCTCCTTGTAGCTCACGCCAAAGACGGCAGCGGCGATCTGGTAGCACAAATCGACTTCCATGCCCTCAAAGCGGCCCTTGGCGGTGTCGTAATAGCCATAGCCGGGAACGTCCTTCTTGACGCCGGCATTCAGATGTCCACGCGACTTAATGACCGCAAGCTTGGACCCCTTGTCGGAGCCCTCGCCGCTGGTGGAGTTGCCGCAACCGGTAAGCGCGGTCCCCGTCAGCGCAAGCATGCCGGCACCCGCCAGCTGCAAAAAGTGACGGCGCGACACGGCCGCCCTCGTCATATCCGTCATGTCCATCACCGCGCCTAGTGCAGAATCTTGGACAGGAACTCGCGGCAGCGCGGGTTCTCGGGGTTATCGAAGAAGTGCTCGGGCGTGCCCTCCTCCAGAATGCGGCCGTCCTCCATAAAGATGACGCGGTCGGCCACCTGGCGCGCAAAGCCCATCTCGTGCGTCACGCAGATCATGGTGATGTCCTCCTGCGCGAGCTCAATCATAACGTCCAGAACCTCCTGGACCATCTCGGGGTCGAGCGCCGAAGTCGGCTCGTCAAACAGGATGATGGGCTGCTTGGTGCACAGGGCACGGGCGATGGCGATGCGCTGCTGCTGACCACCCGAGAGATTCTGCGGATACTCGCCGGCCTTATGCGCCATGCCGACGCGCTTGAGTGCGGCGATGGCGATCTCGGTCGCCTCCTCCTTGCTCTTCTTTTGCAGCTTGATGGGCGCGAGCGTCAGGTTGCCGAGCACCGTCATGTTGGGATACAGGTTGAACTGCTGAAACACCATGGAACTATACTTGCGAGCCATCTCCAGGTGGTTCTTTTTGGTAAGCGGCGTACCGTCGATGATGACCTCGCCCGACGTGGGCTCCTCCAGATAATCGACGCAACGGATGAGCGTCGACTTACCCGAGCCGGAAGGCCCGATCATTACGAGCTTCTCGCCGCGCTTGACGGTGAGGTTGATATCTTTGAGCACATGCAGGTCGCCAAAGTACTTGTTGAGATGCTTGATCTCGATCATGTCTGCCATGAATGTCCCTTCCCTGCGTTTACACGACTTGAACTATTGTACGGAAAGAACCACGTTTCCGCAGCCCACACTACATTCCCGTAAAGAACCCGCAATCTTCCGCCCACTCATTGGGCACTCGGGCACTCATTGGGAACCCGCAATCTTCCGCCCACTCATTGGGCACTCGGGCACTCATTGGGAACCCGCAATCTTCCGCCCACTCATTGGGCACTCGGGCACTCATTGGGGACAGACTTAAATGAGTACCCTTAAATGAGTACCCTTAAATGATCACCTACTCATTGGGTACTCATTTAAGTCTGTCCCCAATGAGTGCCCTTCAGCTGCCATCAAAAAAGGGGCGCGACCGCAATGGTCACGCCCCCCTCAACATCAACTATGTGTCGGCCGGCACTTACGCCAATTTCGCGCCAACGATCTTTGCCGCCGCAGGCTTGTCGAAGTTGCCGCCGGTGGCCTTGCCGAGTGCGCCCATGACCTGGCCCATCTGCTTCTTGGACGTGGCACCCAGCTCGGCGATGACCTGCTCGATCAGGGCCTCGAGCTCCTCGCCCGAAACCTGCGCGGGCAGCAGGCTCTCCAGAATCTTGACCTGCTCGGTCAGGTTGTCGGTACGCTCTTGGTCGGTGCCGGCCTTGATGGACATCTCCAGCGTCTCGCTCGTCTGCTTAATCAGACGCTTGATCATGCTGTTGACGTCTTCCTCGGTCACATCGCGGCGCTCGTTGACCTCGATATTCTTCACCTCGGCCTTGACCTGGCGAATGATGGACAGGCGAACCTTGTCCTTAGCCTTCATGGCTGCGATCATTTCCTTCTGCAGCTCTTCGTTGGTCATCTGCAAATCCTCCTCAATAGTGCGGGCGACACTCACACGAGCGCCGCCCCATGATTACTCAGTCGTCGACGAATTGTCGGTCGAACTCTTGGTGACGCCCTTCAGGCTGACGTTGTACGGCACGTCCTTGGGCATGGGGTTAACGGTGATGTCGGCGTCCTTCTTGTACTGCTCCAGCCACTCGCTGTACGCAGTGCTCTCTGCCTGCGTCTTCACCACGTTGGAGACATACTTCTTGATGTCCTTGGGTACCTGCTTGATATCATCGACCTGATTATCGACATGGAAGTAGTCGGTGCACTTGATGATGTGGTAACCATACGTCGACTCGACGACGTCGCTCACATCGCCCTTGTTGAGCCCCTCGAGCGCCGCCTGGTAGCTGTCGACGAAGGTAGTGAGCTTATCCCAACCCACATCGCCCTTCTTCTCCTTGGAGTCGGTGTCGTCGGAATACTGCTCCACGGCGTCCTCAAAGCTCAGCTCGCCGGAGTTAATCTTGTCCAGGCACTCCTGCGCCTTGGCCTTGGCGGCAGCCTTGTCCTCGTCGGATGCGTCGGAATCGACCTTGATCAGGATGTTCGACGAGCGGCGGGCATCGTTGTACTTCGACAGGTTCTCGTTGATGTAATCGACGATCTCGCTGTCCTTGGGCTTGCTGGTGGGCGCCACGGCTTCCTTGAGCTTTTGCTGCGCCAGGCTCTCCTTGAGCGAGCTCTTATAGGTGTCCTCGGTGTAGCCGTAAGTCTTAAGCGTCTTCTTAAAGGTCTTGGCGCCGCCCGCGCTCTTGCACGCGTCCTTCCAAGCCTTCTCGACCTCCTTGTCCGACACCGTCACGCCGTTTTCCTTCTGCGCCTGCTGAAGCAGAATCTGCTGCGTGTAGGAGTCGATGAGTTGCTTGCGGTACTTCTTGGGCGTGAGGTCGTTGTCGACCAGATACTGCGCCCAGTCCTTGTCCTTGGTGTAGCCGTAAGACGTGCGCATGCTCATGATCTGCTTTGTCACGGTGTCCTCGGTGAGGTTGGTGCCGTTGATAGTGGCAGCCACACCGCCGGTAAGCTTGTAGCCCGAGGTATCCTCTGCCTGCGACATAAGGCCGGAGCATGCCATGGCCGAGACGGAAAGCAGCATCGCCAGCACGCCGATGACCACCAGAACGATCTTGACGGTCTTAGACACGTACGTCTTGCGCTGCTTCTTACGAGAGCTCGACGCGGCGCGGGCCTGCTGCTCGGGCGTCGGTGCGGCCTCGGAGTTCTTTTTCTTGTTTGCCATAGTTGGCCTTTCGCATCACGAATCGAACAAACGCCATTGTGTCACAACGCAGCCCCCGCGACAAAGGGGCAACCCTGGCACTTGGGGACGTTCCTTTTCTGCCGGCAGTTAGGGACAGTCCCCAAGTGCCGGCTTTAAAAGTGGCGGCGGATGGCGTCGACCATGCCTTGGGACGTGGTCTGGCCGAGCACATCGGCTGCGACGTCCGCGTCCATAAAGATATTCATGAGCGCTTGCAGGGCCTCGACCTGGCCGCCCGGCTCGGCAATGCCCAAATTGATGACGATCTGCGCCGGCACAGGGGCACCCATGCCCGCCATAGCATTGAATGTCACGGGCGTGGCCGGCTTCACCACCGCGATGTAGGGCTTAGCCACAAACCCCGGATCGGTATGCGGGATGGCAATGTTGGCCGCCGGCATGGCAAGCCCCGTGGGATAGGCGTCCTCGCGCGTGCGAACGGCGTCGAGCCAACCGTCGGCAATGTAGCCGCGCGGGGCAAGCTCGTCCTCGAGCCGCGTAAACACCTCATCCGGCGTTGCACACTCCCAATCAAAAAACACCAGCTCAGGCGAGAAAAGCGCCTCGGCGTTATCCGCCATACCGTCCTCCAAAGTTGCATGGGGCTCACATTGCCCCATATGATAGCGAAACCAGACAGACAAGGTTAGTCGAGGATCCCGATCATCTCGAGTGCGCGCGCGGGCGTCAAGCATACCTCGGGCATCGTCTCCAACATGCGTCGGTCGCTCGTGACTACGTAGTCAACATCCGCCGTATCGCCCGAGGCGATAATGAGATTGTCCTCGAGGTCCGGCATGCGCTTGCCAAGCATGCGCGCCATCTCGCACTCCGCCATCGAAAGCGGGGAAGCCGTTGCCACCTGCATCATATGCTCGACGCATGCCCATGCAGCCGGACCGAACGAAGCGTTAATCCCATTCACATTCCGTCGAGCTAGACGCCGAGGCAAGATGTAGAACACGTCCTTTGCCGTCGTTGGCGCGTACAGAAGGTCGATCTTTCCCGCTTCGGCCAGTTCAACCAATCTTCTCACGTTGTCGAATGCGCCCTCTTGCAGGTAGTAATCAAGCCAAACATTCGTGTCCACCAAGAGCCGCTTTGCCTCAATCATCGGCAATTCGCCTCTATGTCGGCAATCATCGCGTCATACATATCATCGCGTACGGCATCCCAGTTGTCCGCCGATGATTCGCCTGGCGCAAAATCTGAGAAGCTCAACCCCAATGAGGAAAAAGCCAGACCACACCCCTGTTCGGCAAGACTCTTCGCACGGGGCGTCTCGCACTTATCCGTCACCATAAATCCCGGCAACGTTTGATGCTCGGCAAGATAGGTCCAAAGCGCACGAATGGCGTCACTCGGCCCCAGCCCATTACGAGTCAGGACCGCATCGCCACCGGCCTTGAGCATAGGGTCGATTCGTGTGTTGAGCTGCACCGTTGCTGTACCCATAGCGGCTCCTCTCTACTTGCTAGCAGTATAGCAAACAGAGTAGACCACACAAAAGGGCCCCGCCCGCGCACGGACAGGGCCCTATCAGATTTTCTAGATCGCTTACGTCCCAAAGAACGCTCAATGAGCCCTCTTACACACGACTAGCGTGCCGGATCAATTGCGACCTTGCCGCTCTCCAACACGTGGACGCGGCCGTCGGCGAGCATCTGCACGACCTCGGGATACAGCACGTGCTCGATCGCGTGGATGTGCTCCTCGAGCGTGTCGACGTCCCAGCCCTCCTCAACAGCCAGCGCACGCTGGGCAATGATGGGGCCGTTGTCGTAGATCTCGTTGGCAAAGTGCACGGTCACGCCGGTCACCTTGACGCCGCGAGCAAACGCATCGTCGATCGCGTGGGCGCCGGTAAAGCTCGGCAGCAGCGCCGGGTGCAAGTTGACCACGCGGTTGGGAAACGCCGCCAGCAGCGGGGTGTGCACCATACGCATGTAGCCGGCCATCACCACGTACTCGCAGCCGCGCTCGAGCAGCTCGTGCGCGATGATCTCGTCGGCGGCGATGGGGTCAGCATAGACATCCTTGGACAGCGTGAGCGTCTGGATGCCCGCACGCTCGGCGCGCTGCAGACCCTTGGCCGAAGGACGGCTCGACACCACAAGCTCAATCGACGCATTGAGCTTACCAGCGGCGATCAGATCGATCAGCGCCTGCAGGTTGGTACCCGAACCGCTGATGAGCACACCGATCTTGAGCGGCTCAGCCGTATCGGTGCCGGTCGGACGGGTGTAGGGCACAAAGCCCAGGCTCTCGGCAGCAGCCATCTGCTCGTTAGCGCTCATCGGAGTACACGACCTTACCGGAACCCTCGACGCACTCGCCCACGCGGAACGGCTTCTCGCCCAGCGCGACCAGGGCCTCGGTAACCGCGGCCTCGTCCTCGGGGGCGACGATCAGGCACAGGCCGACGCCCATGTTGAAGGTCTTGCATGCCTCGTTGGGCGCGAGCTCGGCCTGACGCGACACGTAGGTGATGACGGGCGGAACGTCCCAACCCATCTCGGCGCCGTTGCGGGTGACCACGGCGTCGACGTCGTCGGCGAGTGCACGGTTGAGGTTCTCGGTAATACCGCCGCCAGTGATGTGGGCGATGGCGTGCACGTTGGCGCCGCCGCGCAGCAGCTCCAGGATCGGCTTGACGTAGATGCGCGTGGGGGCCAACAGAGCGTCTGCCAGCGATGCACCGCCGAGCTCCTCGAGCGGACGGCTCAGCTCCTCGGCCTTAGCGACGGCCTCGGGCGTGCCCGGCTTAACGCCGTCGACGCCAATGACCTTACGCACGAGCGAGTAGCCGTTGGAGTGCACGCCGGTGGAAGGCAGGCCCAGGATCACATCGCCCGGGCGGACGTTTGCGGGGTCGAGCATCTTGGGACGGTCGACGACGCCCACGGTAAATCCGGCAAGGTCGTAGTCGGCAGGAGCCATGACGCCCGGGTGCTCGGCCATCTCACCGCCCACGAGCGCGCAGCCCGCGAGCTTGCAGCCGTCGGCCACACCCTTGATAATCTTTGCCATGTGCTCGGCCTCGATGTGACCGATGGCAACGTAGTCCAGGAAGAACAGCGGCTCGGCGCCCGAAGCCAGAATATCGTTGACGCACATAGCGACCAGGTCCTGGCCAACCGTCTCGTGACGGTCCATGATCTGGGCGAGCACGAGCTTGGTGCCCACGCCGTCGGTACCGCTAATCAGAATCGGGTCTTCCATATCCTTAAGCGCGGCAGCCGAGAACAAACCACCGAAGCCGCCGATGCCGCCGATAACCTCGGGGCGATTGGTATCCTTGACCATCTGCTTAATCGCGTCGACGGCGCGGCCGCCCTCGGCGGTATCGACGCCGGCGTCCTCGTACGTCACATGCTTGCTGTCGCTCATCTGAGCCTTCCTCTCCCACTACCGTGGCGCCGCACGGGCGCCAAACGGTGCTCATAGTTGCGTTCATTTCGGCGCGCGCCATAACAGCACGCGCCGTCATATCAACAAAACAGCAGGTAAAACCTACCAAAATAAACCTGTCCCCATATGGCAGGTTTTATGCCTCGCCGTGCTCCTCTTCCCAGCTGCGGTCGTCGTATTTCTCGATCACGGCGTCGTCGTCAAAGTGCAGCGGCTTGTCCAGGTTGCGGGGCTTAAAGCCCTCCATAAACTTGTCGCGGCCAAAGCTCTCGGGAATCGCCACGGGGTAGCGGCCGGTAAAGCACGCATCGCAGTAACCGCCCTTGGGCATGACCTTAAGCAGGCCCTCGACCGAAAGGAAGGCCAGCGAATCGGCGCCGATATACTCGCAAATCTCGTCGACCGTCTTGTTGGCGCTGATAAGCTGCGACTGCACGTCGGTATCGATACCGTAGAAGCACGGCCAGATGACCTCGGGCGAGTTGATGCGGATATGAATCTCCTTGGCGCCGGCGTTGCGCAGCATCTTGACGAGCTGCACCATGGTGGTGCCGCGCACGATGGAGTCGTCGATGACGACCAGGCGCTTGCCCTCGATGTTGTCGCGCAGCGGGTTGAGTTTCATACGCACGCCCATGGCGCGCAACTCCTGCGTAGGCTCGATAAACGTACGGCCCACGTAGCGGTTCTTGATAAGGCCCTCGCCAAAGGGAATACCGCTCTCGTGCGAATACCCCTCCGCAGGCGGCAGGCCGGAGTCGGGCACGCCGATGACCAGGTCGGCCTCGACAGGCTCCTCATGTGCCAGCTGACGACCCATGTCGTAACGGCAGGCATAGACGCTCTTGCCGTTCATGATGGAGTCGGGGCGGGCAAAGTAGACCTGCTCAAAGATGCAGTTGGCGGGCTCTTCGGCTGCAGGCACGCCCTGCTCGGATACCAGTCCCTCGGCGCTGATGCGCAAGATCTCGCCGGGACGGACGTCACGGACGTACTCGGCACCCACGATGTCGAGTGCGCAGGTCTCGGAAGCAACGACCCAGCCGCCGGCGCGCGTGACACGGACGGCGGAGTCGACCGTCGCGGCGCCGTCCTGCGACGGCAGCTGCGAAACGGCTGCGGCATCGGCCTGGTCCAGACCCTCGTCCACCAGCTTGCCCAGCACGAGCGGGCGAATGCCGTGTGGATCGCGAAATGCGTAGAGCGCCTGCTCGTTGATGAGCGTCATGGCGTAGCCGCCGCGCACGAGCTCCATGGTCTTGCGAATACCCTCGCGCAGGTGGCCCGTACGCTGGGTAAAGTAGCCGATAAGCTTGGTCGCGACCTCGGAATCCGAATTGGAGAGGAACGGCACGCCCAGCTCGATCAGCTGACGGCGCAGCTCGTCGGTGTTGACGAGGGTGCCGTTGTGCGCGAGCGCGATAATGACGCTATTGATGGTAGAGAGGTGCGGCTGAGAGGCTTCCCAGCTCTTGGCGCCGGCAGTGCCGTAGCGCACATGACCCACGGCCAGCTGGCCGGAGAGCGTCGACAGGTCGGCGTTGGAGAACACGCGGTCGAGCAGGCCCAGATCTTTGCGGACCATAACCGTGCCGCCGTCACCCACGGCGATTCCAGCCGATTCCTGGCCACGGTGCTGCAGCGCACGCAGGCCAAAGTACGTCAGTCGAGCCACGTCGCGATCGGGCGCCCATACGCCGAAAATGCCACATTCCTCATGCAGCTGGTCGGAGTCCGGATCATACGTCGACATGGTGTTCACCTGTCCCGCGGCACGCTCGGCCGCGCGGATGGTTTCTTGAGACATGGTATCCCCTCAGAGCCTCGTATTTTTGGCGTTACCCGCCTTATTATACGCACGGCGCGACGTGCTCCCCAGCGCATGAGCAGCGCTTTTTAAAAGCCCACCGAGCTAATAATCAGTTTTGTTGCCAAACATTTTATCGGTCTGTCCAGTGCAAGCGCCCGCGCCCCCCAGATGGCCGCCGCGTCCACCGTTGGGGATTACAAAGTTGCAATTGGGACGTTCGTCCTGTCTTTTGGCAGGTCGGCGGCGTATCCTTATAACCTACAACAAAGCGAGAAAGGTTCTGTATGGATCGAAACGAACTCGACCCCAGCGTCCCCAGCGCCACAGAGGTCAAGAAGATTCCCCTCATCATTAAGGTGTACGCCGTCCTGTGCATCCTTTCCGGCGTGGGCACGCTCCCGTCGGTCGCTGCCTTTATGTGGCAGGTCATCACGGCACTTGTTAACGGCAACGCCACCGAAAAGCTCGGCGACAACACGCTCGTCGCAGTCGGCCTTATCGTCGCCGGCATCATGCTCTCTGCGGCAAGTGCCGTCATCCTAATCATCTTTGGCCTGGACCTTATCAAAAACCAGCGCCGCAACGCCGCCCGCCTGTCCTACATCCTTATTGCATTCACCGTCGTCGAGCTTTTGGTCGACGTGATGCTCCAGGGCATCGGGCCCTTCCTGCTGCGTCCCGCGATCCAGCTCGGCATCCTTGTTGCACTTTCGGCAACCGTCGACCCCACGCTGCGTCAGGAGCGCGAACTGCAGCGCCGCCTGCAGGAGATGCTCGACCGCGACGCTGCCGCCGAGGGCATGCTCGGCCGCGATGAAACCGGCGAGGGCTACATCAAGCTCAACTACTTCAACCTGTTCTGGGTGTTCTTTGTCTGCTGCATACTCGGCCTGATCGCCGAGGACATCTGGCACATGACGGTCGACGACCCAGGCGTCTATCAGAACCGCGCCGGCATGCTGTTTGGCCCCTTCAGCCCCATCTACGGATTTGGCGCCGTGCTCATGACCATGGTGCTTAACCGCTTCTACAAAAAGAACCCCATCATCATTTTCCTGGTGAGCGCCCTGCTCGGCGCCAGCTTTGAGGTGTTCGTGGGCTGGTTTATGCAGACCGCGTTTGGCGTGGTCTCGTGGAGCTACTCGCACATAACGCTGTTCGGTTTGCCCGATCCGCTCGTGGTCCTCACGGGCGGACGCACCTGCACGGGCTTCGCCTGCCTGTGGGGCCTGGGCGGCCTCATCTGGATCAAGCTGCTGCTGCCGAGGCTGCTTAAGCTTATCAACAAGATCCCCTGGAAGAGCCGCTACTCGGCCACCGTCATCTTTACCGTTATCATGCTGGTCGACGGCGTCATGACGCTGCAGTCGCTCGACTACTGGTACCAGCGCGTTAACGGCACGGAGCCGGACATTCCCGTCGCACAGTTCTACGGAGAGCACTTCGATAACGAGTACATGGAAAACCGCTTCCAGAGCATGACCATGAGCCCCAAGGATGCGACGCGCGTGTAGCGCCCACCGCGCCCAAAACGCAAAATGCCCGCCGGTATCACACGTACCGGTGGGCATTTTTATAAACGATCCTTCTATCGACGCAAGCCTCTACGCCTCGCGCTCGACCTCACTCACGCATTCGTTCTTAATGGTGCCAACGAGCGCCTGCAGCGCATCGACCACGTGTGGGCGAATGTCCCCGCCGATGAGCACGAGCATGATGTCGTCACCTACGGCAAGCTCGCCGCTTGCCAGCCACACACGCACATAGCCGATACCCGGCATCGCACGCGTCGCCTCGATAGCAGCCTGCACCTTCTGAGCATCGAAGCCAAACACCATGCCGCCCACCTTATGCCCAGGCGCCACGCCATCGGTCTCGACTCCGCGCACCTCAGCCTTGGGCGTCGCGCGCACCACACCGTTATGCGTCAGATACATCCCACAGCCTGCCGCCGAAGCATCGGCCTTGGCCTCGCGCAGCCAAGCATCAATCGAAGGCATCAATTTGCCACTCTCGAGCATCATTTCTCCCTTACCGTCGTCGAGTAGCCAATTTGGGACGGGGCCTTTTTAGCTACTCTCGAACAACTTATTCCTCGACCGGCGTGAGCACCATGACGGCGCGTGTGTTGCTCAGCGACAGCGAACGACAGGTCACAAGCGTTACAACCTTAGTTGCCGAAGCGGCACGATCGGTGGCATCACTCGCCACGGCAGAAGCGCCGTCGAGCATCTCGGACAGGTAGTTCTTGAGTCCGTCGTCGCCCTCAAAATTGGTCGTGCGCGCCTTGGCATACGTGTCCTCGACCACCTTGGTCGCCAGCGGACGCAACTTATACGTCGCATCGCGCGTGATGTAGTACACATATTCAATGCTATCGAACGTTGCCTGGTCAGTCGTATCCGAAATCACGTTGAACATCGACCCATCGTTCATATGGTGGCCGTAGATCGTGGTCTGCTGGTCGACCATTCCCGGCGCGGTGTCATCGCTATCCAAGAAGATGGCACCCGAGGCGTTAGACGTGCCATCGAACAGCGTGTTGAGGTATTTGGAGTTGTTGTTGGTCTGCACCACGGGATAGTTGATGTTGGTTCCCGGCACGTAAATCCAACCCACAATCTCGGGGTTCGTCTGAGCAAGCGCATCAAAGTCGATAATCGGCACGCCGCTGGCGTCCTTATCGCTTACATATTGCTTCTCGATTTTCTGATACGAATCGCTCGCCTGCTTATAGCCAATCTGGGCATTAATAAAAATAGCGGCGGCGGCGACAATCAGACCGATACCGATGATGATGAGCAGAATGGGAATAATGGAGTGGCGCTTTTTGCGCGGCGGCTCGGTGCGATCCGACGGCGCGGCATGCGATGAAGACCGGGGCGGCTTCTTAGCGGAGCTATAAGACGAAGGACGATATGCGGCCGGCGCGTCCTGTCGACGATGCGTCGCCGGTGTCACGGGGCGCGGCGCGCGCGGCTGCTGAGGAGAGGATGTCCGACCCTGCTGTGCCGCACGGGCAGCACCCGGCTTCGACGGATCGGGAATCTGAGAAGCCTTGAATCGTTTTCCCTGATAATCGGACATGGCTCTCCTTATACTGCGGTGAAACGGTGGGACGCTTAGGCGTCAGCCATCTCCTGCTTCATCTTCTCGATAACCTTGCGGTACTCGGGGTCGCAAGCACCCAGAATCTGTGTGGCATAGATGGCGGCGTTCTTGGCACCGTTGATGGCAACGCAGGCCACGGGCACGCCCGAAGGCATCTGCACCATCGACAGCAGCGAATCCATACCGCCCAGGTCACTCGTCTTCATAGGCACGCCGATAACCGGCAGCGGCGTAAAGGCAGCCACGACACCACCCAGGTGAGCGGCCTTGCCGGCGGCGGCGATAATCACTTTGATACCGCGATCGGCGGCAGTCGAAGCCCACTCGTGGACCTTCGCCGGCGTGCGGTGCGCGCTCGCGATCACGAGCTCATAGGGCACACCCAGTGCCTCGAGCTCGGCGGTGCAGCCTTCCATAACGCCCAGATCGGACTTGGAACCCATGATGATCCCGACAACCGGCTTTTGATCTGCCATAAACAAAGACCTCCTGTTGAGAGCGGTGACGCAGCGAATCCGCGACCCTTAACTACTGAGAGTAGTATAGCTGCTCCCGTCCCTGCGGTCTGCGGGTGCCCCGCGGCGGTCTGGTGTTTTCATCTTCACTCCGGTTGCTTCGCAAAGTCGTTCAGATGAAAACACCAGACCGCCGCGGGGCACCCTCGACCTACCGGGGATTGCTGTGACGTACGTTGGCTGATTTGGTTTGGAATGAGATGTTGACGGTAGTCAATGGGCACAACTGTCCCGGATGCATTTCATAATGCACCTAAATGGCTGCCTTTATCCTTATAGATTGTCCAGGTAATCGTCGGCATCATAGGTAAGGCTATAGGCTTTATTCAGAATGCGCACGAGCTCCTGAGCATCGTGCTCGCCGAGCGCTGAGAGCTGCTTCGAGAGCGATGCCACACTCTCGGCATTTTTTTTCGCCGCAAAATCGCGGCCTTCCTCGGTGATGCTCACCAACACACGCCGACGATCGTTTTGATCAGTCCTGCGCTGAATATAACCCTTGCTCTCGAGTGACTCCAAGATGTGCGACATACGCGTACGGGAGAATTTAAGCTTCTTGGCGATCTCGGAGGGAATGACATCGTCGTCAACGCCAGACAAATACTGCAGGACCGGGGTCTCACCCACACTGGCGCCACCAGCAGCACTTAACGATCCTTTGGCCAAGGAGCGCGAGTACACAATTAATTTTCTAGCAACGTCATCGTAGTCCACCGAGTATTAAGTCCTTTACTTATCAAACAGATCTTTAGATTAGTTGCTATGCGCAACAATTTTTATAGTAACCCACGACTCATGAATATTTCTACTCATTCTTCTTTCGCGCCATAAGCTCCTCAACGTTAACACCCGCCGCCTCGAGGATGCGCTCGACGTTCTTCTTTGCATTGCTCGTGCCGATCTTGAGGATGATGGAGACGGGAGCACCCACCGCCAGGCACGCAATGCCAACGGGAACGCCCCAGCCGGGCCCTCCCTGATAGCCCCACATGCCGAGCAAAAATCCAATCGCTACCAACGAATACCCCAAGCGCAGCCAAACATTGAGGCGCTGAATGGCATCGGTCTGAAGCTTAGCCTCTCGAATGAGGTCCTCTTTCGAAAGATCGTGCCCGTGTTTCTCATGCATTCGGTTCTCCTTTAGAAACGAGCCGCCATGTCATCTTTCAAGAGCAATATAGCGTATGTCATGTAAGGCGATGGAGGCCATGGGCTATATCGCTCTTGAAGGACGGCAGGCAACGAGCCAGTCTCCTGTGCCGCCCAAGCAGCAAACGAACGATGAGCGAAAGGCCGCGCGGCGCAAGCCGGCACGGCCTTTCGCAATTGGCAAAGAGCTGTCGATTAGTACGTCAGCGCCGGGTCGAAGAAACCAATAACAACGCCCACGAATGCGATCACAACGAGGATCAGCATCATGACTATGGGGTTGACCTTCTTCTTGGTCATCATGTACCAGCAGAAGATGATGAAGATCATCGGCAGCAGGTGCGGATAGATGCCGTCGAGCGTGTCCTGGAACTTACCGCCGCCGGGCAGCACCAGGTTGGGGCTGCAGGTGATGGAGACCCAAGTTGCGCCCACGGCACCGATGACCATGGTACCGACCATCACGATGGAATCGCGAAGAGCCTTTGCCTTGGGTCCGACCAGTGCCTCGACCGCCTTGCCGCCGAGCTCATAGCCTTGGTTGTAGGCAAAGCGCATGCCAAGGAACATGAGCAGGTTCCACACGACAATATAGAAGATGGCACCGAGCGGAGAGCCGCCGGTCGAGAGACCGAGGGCGATACCGAGCAGGATCGGGATCAGGGTACCGACGATCAGCGAGTCGCCAAGGCCGGCGAGCGGGCCCATGAGGCCGGCGCGGATGCCGTTGATGGCGTCGTCGTCGATGGCCTCGCCGTTTGCGCGAGCCTCCTCGAGGCCGGCGGTGACGCCGACAATCATGGTGCCGATCTGCGGCTCGGTGTTGAAGAACGCGGAGTAGGTCTGGAGGGCCTGCTTCTGCTCCTCGGGCGTGTCGTAGAGCTCCTCGACGATCGGAAGCATGGCGCACAGGTAACCGAAGGTCTGCATGTGCTCCTGCGAGAAGCAAGTCAGGTTGCCATAGGACCAGTTGCGGAACGACTTGGCAAGCGTTTTCTTAGAGAGCTTTTTCTTCTCTGCCATTAGATGTCCTCCTCTTCCTCATCATCGGAGCCCGAGGCGATAGCTGCCTTGGGAGCGTTTGCGAGGTCGATCTTGAGCGAAGCGATCTCATAGTTGATCAGGGCGAAGAAGCAGCCGATGCCGGCAGCGGCGATCAGGTTGCAGCCCATAACAGCGGACAGGGTGAAGCCGAAGAAGAACGTCAGAAAGTCCGTGGGCTTAGAGATGACCTGCTTGAGCAGGATGGCGATACCGACGGTAGGCAGCAGCGAGCCGACGGTGAACAGCGTCTTCATCGCGATGCCGTCCATGGGCATGTAGGTCTTCATGAGGTCGACCATGGCGGTGCCGCCCATGGTGATGATGAACGTCGGGAGGAACGAGCAGACGATGTGACCGATCCAAGGCAGAACGTTGTTGACCAGGTAGAGCTTGTGGAGATCGCCCTTCTCGAGCCACTTCCAGCCCATGCCCTGCCACACCAGGTTGATGGTGGCGGTGCCATAGAAGAGCACAGTGCCGAGCGTGCCGACGGCGGCACCGAGGGATGCGGCCATGCCGGCAGCCTCAGCGGAGGCGGGATCGATGCCCGAGTTCTTGATGGCGAGGATCGCCAGCGGGATACCGATATAGGACACGGCGCGGACGTCGGCGGAGACGGTTCCGCCGGGGGTCACGAGAGCGATGTAGACAACCTGGATGGCAGCGCCGACGAGGATGCCCGTCTGCATATCGCCCATGATGATGCCGACGATGAGGCCGGCGACCAGAGGACGACCCAGAGTGTAGTTGCCGATCGTCGTGCCGCCCATGCCAGGCAGTGATGCCAGGCAGGCGAACAGGCCGAACAGCGCGGCTTGGAATGCATTGATTGCCATGCTTTCCCCTTTCTTTATTCCTCAGCCCCTTTCACCAAGGGCTGTAGATACCAAAATGCGGCTGGCGCCTAACTAGAAGCCAAACTGACCGCGGAACTTGGGCCACTCACCGATGGACTTCTCCTTGATAAGGGCGAACTCGACCGTGTAGCCGGCGTTGGTGAGATCCTCGAGCGCCTGGGCCTCTTCCTGCGTGATCGACTGGTTGTTGCCAAGCTTGGTGGTGCCGGGACGATCGTTGCAGGGACCGACGATGATGCGGTCCATGCCGGGCTTAAAGCCAAAATCGACGAGAAGTTCCTTCATGTCGAGTGGGTTCTTGGTGATCAGGAAGTACTTGGTGTCGGACTTGAGAACCTTCTCGGAGACCTCCTTGAAGTGCTCCTTGGTCCACACGAACGTCTTCTTGCCCGAGGCACTCTTGTAGGCCTCCTTGAGCACGGGGTTGGACGCTGCAGCGTCGTTGACGGCGATAAGACCGTCGCAGGGATACTCGAGGGCCCAACGGGTAACGGTCTGTCCATGGATCATACGGTCATCAATACGGATGAACGAAATCATGCGTTCTCCCTTTCTTTATCACCGGGGGTCTTTCCTCTTAACCCCCGCTCCATCACGAAAATTTGGGCGGATGCGCTGCCTAGATGTCGTCGTCCTCGTCGTCGGCGTCATCGGTCGGGACAACGAGCTCGGACATACCGTTCTTGCCCTCCTGCAGCATCATCTGCTTGAGGGAATCCAGGTCCATGGTGGCAAGCCCCATCATGGCGGTCATAGCCATGGGCAGATTCATACCGCCGAAGGCAATGGTGTGGGCGAGCAAACCCTTCTCGGCCAGCGTGTTCATGGCATTGGTGAGCGGCGATCCGCCCAGGATGTCACCAAGCAGGACAACCTCGTCATCGGCGGTAACGGGAGCGAGCATCGCCTTGACGTTCTCGACATACTCGTCAGCGCCCATGCCGTCCACGAGACTCGTCGACAAGATGTTCGGGGCGTCATTGCCGAGCATCTTGAGGACACTGTGCAGTCCGGGAGCGAGCGTTCCGTGACTGACCATTACCAGATACCGCATGCGGTCTCCTCTCGACCTGCCGTGTGTCGCACGGCTTTGCTTTTTGCTGAGATTATTGTTGCGCCGGGGCATGTTCGGTACAAGAAAAAAGTTGCGAACGGCAACTATTCATCGGTTAACGGTAGCAACTATTTTTGTGCCTAAATTATTTTTTCTTCTAATTATTTTTAAAATAGCAGGTAGATTGCCTGATAAATGTTTTATGTTCCTTATGCACCATACATACCAGCAAGAATCGGGCCTGGCATCTCCGGTTTGCCCCGCAGTGTCAGACCATGTCACGTACGCCCACGACATGGAGGTACCCCATGGATATGATCTCGTTTCTCGCCTCCGAACCCTTCGACCGCAGCGGTGATACGCCGCTCTATGTCCAGCTTAAACATCGAATCGCTCTGCTTATCGCCAGCCAGGCGTTCGACACCAAGACGCCGCTGCCACGCGAGCTCGAAATCTGTGAGCGGCTGGAGTTATCGCGCGCGACCGTGCGCCGTTGCTTCCAAGATCTCGTCATCGAGGGGCGCGTGGTGCGCAAGCGCGGCCAGGGCACGTTCATCAAGCCCCAAACTTCAGCACCCGGCATCGACCTGGCCCTGAATTTCAGCGCGCGGATGCGCGAAGCGGGACGGGTTCCGAGCTCGCAGATTCTCGCCTTTTCAAGCATACCGGCCGTCCGCGGCATCGCCTCCGGGCTCAAAGTGCCCGAAGGGACACCCGTCTGGGAGATTCGCCGCCTGCGTCTCGCCAACGACAAACCCATGGAGCTCAACTACGTCTATATCCCCGTGTCACTTTGCCCCGAGCTCACGCGCAAAGACGTGGATGGCTCGCTCTACGCCTACATCGCGGAAAAGACCGGCATCCTGCCCGCAAGCGTCGATGCCGTCTACGAGACGGTCAACCTCGACAAGCATGAGGCGCGTCTTTTGGGACAGAACACCGGTAAGGCGGCGATGCGCATCGTGCGTTCGACCTACGACAAGACGGGAACCCCGTTCGAGGTGGGCGTGCTCATCAGCTGCGACGGTCAGGCAAAGCTGCACGTGCACATCGCCGCCGACAAAACAACCTTCACCGCCACAGCCCAATAAATCCAAAACGTGGGCGCCGTCGTTCAAACGAACGACGGCGCCCACACTCACTTTCTTTTTCAGCCCTAGTCATCGCTCAAAGCCCCTTCGGCAGCACACGGTGCTACCGAGTCACCGCAGGCCGGGGCGGGAGGGGCCGAGTTTCCTCCTGAGCGACTCTGCTTGCAGCCGGAGCGAAAGGGGGAAATCTCGGCCCCTCCCGCCCCGGCCGGACAGGTCACACTACACCGTGTGCTGCGGCAGGTCCTGCAGGGCGATGACGTCCATGCCCATGTCGTTGGCGCTGCCGTGACCCTGCTGGTCCTCGCGCACGGCCTCGATGGCACTCACGTACGTGTTGGCCGCAGACATCGCCGTCACGCAGGTCACGCCGCGACGCACGGCCTCGGTACGTAGCAGGTAGCCATCGCCACGCGAGCCCGGGCCGTATGGCGTATTGATGATCACCGCGATCTTGCCATCGGCGATGAGGTCGCCGATGTTGGGACGCTCGCCGTCGTGCGGGCCGCTGATCTTCTCCACGACCTCGCACGTCACGTTGCCTCCGCGCAGCACGCGCGCCGTACCCTCGGTAGAGCAGATGTCAAAGCCCAGGTAACGCAGGATACGCGCGACCGAAAGGATGTGGCGCTTGTCGCGGTCGCACACGCTGATGAATACCTTGCCGGCGCTCGGGTCGGGCAGCCTGTAGTCGATCGCCAGCTGCGTCTTGGCGTATGCCTCGGGATAGCTCTTAGCGATACCCATGACCTCGCCCGTCGACTTCATCTCGGGCCCCAGGATGACGTCGGCGCCCGGGAAACGACCCCAGGGCATAACGGCTTCCTTCATGCAGAACCAGTCCAGCTGACGTTCGTCGCTCGGCAGGCCCAAGCTCGCGATGGAATCGCCTGCCATGATGCGCGCCGCGCATTTGGCCAGCGGCACGCCGGTGGCCTTGGAGATAAACGGCACGGTACGGCTGGCGCGCGGGTTGGCCTCGATCACGTAAACGGTCTCGCCCTTAATGGCGTACTGCACGTTGACCAGACCGCGCACGCCCAGCGCCATCGCGATGCGGCGCGTGGTCTCGCGGAGCTTCGCCTGCAGGCTCTCGCTAAAGCTGAACGGCGGGATGCAGGTCGCGGAGTCGCCGGAGTGAATACCGGCTTCCTCGATATGCTCCAGGATGCCGCCGATGTATACCTCTTCGCCATCGCACAGGGCGTCGACGTCGGACTCGATCGCACCCTCCAGGAAGCGGTCCAGGTACACCGGGTAGTCGGGGCTAATGCGCGCAGCCTCGGCCATGTAATCGCGCAGATGCTCGGCATCGTAGGCGATCATCATGCCGCGGCCGCCCAGCACATAGCTCGGGCGCACCAGCAGCGGATAGCCGATGTGCGCGGCCACGGCCTCGGCCTCCTCAAACGAGGTGGCCTGGCCCGCCGGCGGGTACATGATGCCCAGCTTGTCGAGCAGAGCGGCGAAGCGCTCGCGGTCCTCGGCAAAGTCGATGGCATCGGGCTTGGTGCCCATAATGTTCACGCCGCTCTCCTCGAGCATGCGCGCCAGCTTAAGCGGGGTCTGGCCACCGAGCGTCACCACGACGCCGTCGGGGCGCTCGACATCGATAACGTCCATGACGTCCTCGTAGGTGAGCGGCTCAAAGTACAAGCGGTCCGAGGTGTCGTAGTCAGTCGAAACGGTCTCGGGGTTGCAGTTGACTATGATGGTCTCGAAGCCGCGAGCCGCCAGTGCGTAGCTCGCGTGCACGCAGCAGTAATCGAACTCGATACCTTGGCCAATGCGGTTGGGGCCGGCGCCCAGGATCATCGCCTTGGGCTTGTCCGCCGGCGTGGTCTCGTCGGGAGCCACGCACTTCTTGGCATCCGGGCTCGTGCGGTAGATGTTCTCGTACGTCTTGTAGTGGTACTCCGTGGCGCTCGAAAACTCCGCAGCGCAGGTATCGACCGTCTTCATGCTGGGAACCACGCCCAGACCCTTGCGATAGGCGCGCACAAAGCGCTCGTCCGAGCCGGTCAGCGCGGCAATCTCGGCGTCGCTCGTGCCGTACTGCTTGAGCAGGCGCATCGCGTCGGCGTCGATATCCTCCACACGCAGGCCGCGGATGCTCTCCTGGACCTGCACCATGTCGTTGATACGGTTGAGGTACCACGGATCGATACCGCAGATGGCATGGATGTGGGCGATGTCCCAGCCACGGCGCAGGGCCTCGACCACAAAGAAGATGCGGTGCTCGGTCGGGGTTGCCACGGCCTGAGCGAGCTCATCGTCGCTCAGCTTGTCGGCACCCTCCTTGCCACCGGCGCAGATGCCCTGGTGACCGTCCTCCAGTGAGCGCATGGCCTTGCCGAAGGCCTCCTCAAAGGTGCGGCCGATCGCCATAATCTCGCCCACGGCCTTCATGCGCGTGGTGAGCGTAGGATCAGTGCCTTTAAACTTCTCGAAGGCAAAGCGCGGCACCTTGACGACGCAGTAGTCGATTGTGGGCTCAAAGCAGGCGGGCGTTGCCTTGGTGATGTCGTTGACGATCTCGTCGAGCGTGTAGCCCACGGCCAGGCGAGCGGCGGCCTTGGCGATGGGGAAGCCCGTGGCCTTGGAGGCCAGTGCGGACGAACGGCTCACGCGCGGGTTCATCTCGATGACGATCAGGCGGCCGGTCTGGGGGTTCACGGCAAACTGCACGTTGGAGCCGCCGGTCTCGACGCCGATCTTCCCCAAGATGGCGAGCGAGGCGACACGCATGCGCTGGTACTCAAGGTCGGAGAGCGTCTGCGCCGGCGCCACGGTGATGGAGTCGCCGGTGTGCACGCCCATGGGGTCGAGATTCTCGATGGAGCACACGATGATGCCGTTGCCGGCGTGGTCGCGCATGACCTCCATCTCATACTCTTTCCAACCCTCGATGGACTCCTCGACCAGCACCTCATGGGCAGGCGAGAGCTCAAGGCCCTGGCTCACGATGGAGACGAGCTCCTCGTGGGTATGCGCGATGCCGCCGCCGGCGCCACCGAGGGTAAAGCTCGGGCGCAGTACGCAGGGATATCCCACGCGCTCGGCGATAGCCTCGGCGTCGGCCACGCTGTAGGCATAGCCCGAGCGCGCAACCTCCAGGCCGATCTCGGCCATGGCCTCGTTAAAGAGTTTGCGGTCCTCGCCGCGCTCGATAGCGGCCAGGTCGCAGCCGATCATCTCGACGCCGTACTTGTCGAGCGTGCCGTCCTTTGCCAGCTCGACGGCGGCGTTCAGACCGGTCTGGCCGCCCAGCGTGGGCAGCAGCGCGTCCGGGCGCTCTTTCTTGATTACGCGCTCGATAAACTCGGCGGTGATGGGCTCGACATAGGTGCGGTCGGCAAGACCCGGGTCGGTCATGATGGTCGCCGGATTGGAGTTGACCAGGATGACCTCAAAGCCATCCTCCTTGAGCACCTTGCAGGCCTGTGCGCCGGAGTAGTCGAACTCACAGGCCTGGCCAATGACGATAGGGCCCGAACCAATAACGAGGATGCGCTTGATGTCAGTACGTTTAGGCATGTTAGTTCTCCTCGGTCGCAGCGTTCTCGGACTCGGCGAAATTCCAGCCGGCGAGGCGGTCCTTCGCGGTGTCGATGTCCAGGTAGTTCTCCTCGCCGTCCATGAGTCGCGTAAAGGCGGTAAAGAGATAGTGGGCATCGGTGGGGCCAGGCGAAGCCTCGGGGTGGTACTGGACCGAGAAACACGGGGCGTCGAGCAGCTGGATGCCCTCGGCGGTGCCGTCGTTGAGGTTCACATGTGTCAGGCGAATGCGACCAAAGCGCTCGTTCATCACGACCGGCGCGATGCCGCGACGCACCCAGGCGCGCAGGTCACCGTCGGCCGCATGCTCGGTTTCGCCGCCGGAAAGCTCCGGAATCAGTTTGCCCAGACTGGGGAACAGCAGGCCAAAGCCGTGGTTTTGCGCGGTGATCTCCACGCGACGGCTCACCAGATTCATAACCGGCTGGTTACCGCCACGGTGACCGAATTTAAGCTTTTCCATTTGGGCGCCGCAGGCCAGGCTGATCATCTGGTGACCGAGGCAAATGCCAAAGACCGGCACCTTGCCGATCAGCTGCTGTACCTGCTCATAGGTCTCCACCACGGCATCGGGGTCGCCGGGGCCGTTGGACAAAAAGACGCCATCGGGATTCATGTCGAGCACCTGCTGGGCGGGCGTATCCCACGGCACGACGGTGAGATCGCAGCCGGCACGGACCAGGCCCTCCAGAATACCGCGCTTCACACCGCAGTCGTAGGCGACCACTTTGTGACGGGCAGGAGCGGCAGCCGCAAGCGCAAAGTCATGCGTGGCAGGCAGGTCGGCGGCCACAAACTCGTGAGGCGCGGGGCAACTTACGGTCTTGACCAGGTTCTCGCCTACCAGCGTGGGCGCAGCGGACAAGCGCTCGGCAAGCTCGTCGACGTCGAAGATCTCGGTCGAGATAATGCCCATCTTGGAACCATTGTCGCGCAGATGGCGCACCAGAGCGCGGGTGTCGATACCCTCGATAGCGACGATGCCGTGAGCGCGCAGGTACTCCGGCACGCTGACGGCCGAGCGCCAGTTAGAAGGCGTGGCGCACATATCGCGAACGATCATGCCGCGCATAGCCGGAGCGCTCGCAGGGCGCACGGCGTCGCCGGGGAAGGCCGACTGGACATCGGTCTCGTCGATACCGTAATTGCCGATCTGCGGATAGGTCATGGTTACAATTTGGCCGGCATAACTCGGGTCGGTCATGACCTCAAAGTAGCCCTCGAGCGAGGTGTTGAAGCAGACTTCGCCGGTCGCGGTGCCCTCGGCGCCGCATGCACGTCCATAAAAAATGGTCCCATCCTCAAGATACAGGATACAGGGACCGCAGGTGCCCTTGCTGGTTTTGGCCAGCATACGCTGGCAAAGCTCGCTGGGCGCGAAGGTGCGGGCGGCAGCGCCCGCGGTATGGTTGTTCGCCATAATTCTCCTTCCCGGTCTCACAGGACCGGCTTAAAGGTGTGTAGTTAGGCCTCGCGGTATTGTAACCGCAAGCATGCCTCATGGCGTTAATTTCATCGAAATGTTTACGAAATGATAATTATGACTTTCTATGCATAATGATTATTTAATCCCCGTCCCAGAAAAATTATCCCGCGGGGCTTGTGGCTCACGCGGGATGATGACGTCTTACTTTTTCTTATCCTGCTCCAGCAGTTTGGACGGTGTGCGATCGGGCTTTCCGCCGCGGAAGATCTCTCGACCGTGCAGACGATGCTCAAGATCGCGCTCGGCCTGCTCCTCCGTGATCTTGGTCTGGCTCACCACCGGGTCCTCGATCAGCGATGAAACCGAGTTGACCTGTTTTTGAATGCGCTCGGCAATGGTGTCGTCCATGCTTACGATGCGCATCTTCCAGTCGATACTCGTGGCGTTGGACGAGCTCTTGGTCCAAACGAACGTCAGGATGGCGCTTTGGTGCCCCTGAGCAGGAAACATGCCAAAGAAGGAATCATGCTGGATCCTGCTGTCCTCGTCGATATAGGCGTGAACGTTATACACCACACGGTCGATCTTGTCGTTGAGCAGGGCGTTGGTTGCGAGCGCCGCCGCCTGAATCTGACCGTTGGACAGCAGCTCGAGTTCATTGGCAGAAGACGTGTCCAGCACCGTCACCTCAACCGTGCCCGTGCGCTCATCTGCCTCGTCGACGGTAAAATCGAGCGGGAACTGCGTAAAGCCATTGCCCCATTCAAGTCCACCCTTGAGCGCGGTCGAAACGGTATCCACCGAAACACTTTCGGAAAGGTTCGCGGTATTCAGACGTCGCATCACGCCGTAGCCAATCTGCATGCCCACAATCAGCACCAAAATGCCGATAACCACGGCCATGGCGGTCTTCGTAATGGTATGGCTCACCTGCGAGCCCGAAGGGTCGTCCTCGGACAGCGGGTCGATATGTTTTGCCTGGCTCGCGCGATCCTCGCTGCGCAGCCGCGCCAGCGTCGCCTTGTCGCCGCGCTTGACGGCGGCCTCTTTCTCGCGCATGCGCTCGGTGCGCTTTTTGGCGAGCGTAGGATCCAAGACGCCGGATGCATCGATTTCGGAGAATAACTCCGTCACTTCTTCCGGAGTCAAAGGGTTCTTATCAGCCATGATCTTCCTGTCATATCAATCAGTCGAGCTCGTGCGCACGCGCACCTTCGAACTGCATTCGATAGTAACGGGCATAGGTGCCGCCACGGGCGAGAAGCTCCTCGTGCGTGCCACGTTCCACAACGCGACCATGCTCAACGGTCGCAATCTCGTCAGCATGCTTAATAGTCGAGAGACGGTGGGCGATGATGATCGTGGTACGGCCGCGTGCCAGCTCTTCGAGCGACTCCTGCACCGCTTCCTCGCTCTCGTTATCCAGGGCACTCGTCGCCTCATCCAAAATAAGGATCTTGGGATTCTTGAGAAAAACGCGCGCGATGGCGACGCGCTGCTTTTGACCACCCGAAAGACGGCTGCCGCGCTCGCCCACCACGGTGTCGTAGCCTTGCGGAAGCGATTCGATAAAGGTATCAATATTGGCGCGGCGGGCCGCTTCGGCGATCTCTTCTGCCGTGGCGCCCGGCTTGCCGTAGGCGATGTTCTCGCCGATCGTTCCATCAAACAGGTACACATCTTGCTGCACCAGGCCGATGGCACGGCGCAGACTATGCTGCGTCACGTCGCGCACATCCTGGCCGTCGATGCTAATGGAGCCGGCGGCAACGTCGTAAAAGCGCGGCAACAGCGAACAAGTCGTCGATTTGCCGCCGCCCGAGGGGCCAACCAAAGCGATGGTCTGACCGGGCTTGATGGACAGGTCCATGTGGTCGATAACAGGGCGGCCGTCGGCGCCGCGCTCGGCCAATTCAACATCCTCGTAGCTAAAGCACACGTCGCGGTACTCCACAGCACCAGCCGTCACCTGCAGATCCGCAGCACCCGGCTTATCCTGAATATCGGGGACAGTCGAGAGCACCTCATCCATGCGCTTAAAGCCGGCGATGGCTTTCTGATACGTCTCAGCCGAATTGACGAGCGTCTCGAGCGGCGTGCAGAACAGCGAAATGTAGAGTGCGAAGGTTGCCATATCGACCGCCTGCAGCTGACCCTGGGCAACGAGCCAACCGCCCAGCAGCACCACGATCACATAAAGCACTCCCGAGAGCAGGCCATACGTCGCGGTATAGACGCCCATGGCGTGATACATGTTCTCCTTGGACGAAAGGTAGCGATTGTTCGAGGCGCGAAACTTAGAGCGCTCGGTCTGCTCATTGGCAAAGCTCTTGACCACACGCATGCCCGCCAGCGAATCCTGCAGCTGCGCGTTGATGCCGCTAATCTTTTTGCGGTTATCGCTAAAGACCTCGCGCATGCGCATATTCTGCCAAAACATAATGACCGCGAACACCACCGTCACCACAGCCATGGCGAGTGCGAGCACCGGCGCGATGGTAAACAGAATCACAAACGAGCCGATGATCTCGATACCGCAGATAATGATCCATTCGGGCACGTGGTGCGCCGCCTCGCAGATATCGAACAGGTCATTGACCACGCGGCTCATCATGTCGCCCGAGCTGTTGCGATCAAAGTACGCAAAGCTAAACCGTTCGTACTGATCGAACAGGTCCTCGCGCATTTTGGACTCCATGCGCGCGCCCATCACATGACCCCAATAGCTCACAAAATAGCGGCAGGCGCAGCGGATGACATACATCAGCACCAGTCCCACCGCGATCATACCGAGCGCCTGCATAATAGCAGCCTGACCCTGAGTAAAGAGCCCGCCGGTCAGATTGCGCAAGATAATGGGGAACGCCAGGTCAATGGCGGCAAGCACCAGAGCACAAAGAGTATCAGCAACAAAAAGCCCCATCTGGGGCTTGTAATACGAAAGAAACCTCTTAAACATAGTCACCTTACGCGGTTTTACCAAACCGCGTTTCGTCTCGACGCTGCAAGTGCTCCATTTGGACAATCTGGCCTTCAATCGTCGGTCGCGTATATCCATACGCTTCCCTTCTCTTTTAGGCCACCTTGTCTCAAATGGAGCACTTTCGCTGACTTACACAAACCTGCGGGATCATCCCCGCTCGTTAAAGTTCCGCTCCACCCAAACGATGAGCAATGCTGTCGCAAGCCAAGGCACCCACAACGGTCTTGGCGTCTTCGATCTTGCCGTCGAGTACGGCGTCGATCAGCTCATGCAGTGGCACCAGGTCGACGTTGACAAACTCGTCATCGTCGGGGTCGGGCGCATCAAACTCGAGCTTGGTAGCCAAGTAGATGTGGATGATCTCATCGCAAAAACCGCAGGACGTGACAATCGACGTCAAAAAGCGAATGCGACCAGCCCTAAAGCCCGTCTCCTCATGCAGCTCGCGCTTGGCGCAATCGAGCGGGTCCTCGCCCGGATCGAGCTTGCCGGCGGGAATCTCGACCGTCACGCGGTCGATGGCGGTGCGGTACTGACGCACCAGCACGATCTTGCCGCTCTCGGTCAGTGCCACAACGGCCGCCGCACCCGGATGGCGAACGATATCGCGGGCGCTGCGGCGACCGTTGGGCAGCTCAACCTCAAGACGGTGGACGTCGAGGATCTTGCCCTTCCAGGCGCACTCCTCCGAAAGAATCTTCTCGTGCAGCTCGGCATCGTGCGGGTCGTCGTCGCCCAGCACCAGCGCCGGCTCGTCAGCGACCTCGCCGCCAGGCTCGCCCTCGGCGTGCCCATACATGCGGCTGTCCTCTTCGACGATCTGCGCGTCCACGAGCTCTTCGTTCTTCTCGTCCATCCGTCTCATTCCTCTCGGATTTTAGGCATCCCAGGCGTCGCGGCCGCGCAGCGCACGCAGGCCAATGTCGTGGCGCAGGGTCTTGCCCTCAAAGTTGATCTTCTCGCAGGCCTCGTAGGCAAGGTCGCGAGCGTTCTCGAACGTATCGCCCAGCGCGGTCACGGCGAGCACACGACCGCCGTTGGTCACGAGCTCGCCGTCCACCACGGCAGTACCGGCGTGATACACCGTCACGTTCTCCATAGCCTCGGCATCCTCGATGCCGGTAATGACCTTGCCCTTCTCGTAGCTGCCGGGATAGCCCGCGCTCGTCAGGACAACGGCCACGGCCCACTCGTCACGCCAATCGAGCTCAATCTGATCGAGCTCGCAGTTGGCGCAAGCCAGCATGACCTCGACCAGGTCGTTCTTAAGGCGCGGCAGCACGACCTGCGTCTCAGGATCGCCAAAGCGGGCATTGAACTCCAGCACCTTGGGGCCGGCAGGGGTGAGCATAAAGCCGCCGTACAGGCAGCCGCGATAGTCGATACCCTCGGCAGCGAGCTCTGCCACGGTCTGCTCCATGACCTTCACCATGGTGGCGTGCTCCTCGTCGGTCACGATGGGCACCGGGCTGTAGACGCCCATGCCGCCCGTGTTGGGGCCCTTGTCGCCCTCGAGCGCACGCTTGTGATCCTGCGAGGTGGCCATGGGACGCACGGTCTTGCCGTCGGTAAAGGCCAGCAGCGAGCACTCGGGGCCGGTCAGCATCTCCTCGATGACCACCGTGTTGCCGGCATCGCCAAAGGTGCCGCCAAAACACTCACGCACAGCCTCCTCGGCCTGCGAAAGCTCGGTTGCCACGATAACGCCCTTGCCCGCGGCAAGGCCGTCGGCCTTGACGACCAGCGGAGCGCCCTGCTCGCGCACATAGGCAAGAGCCGAAGCCTCGTCGGTAAACGAGCCGTAGGCTGCCGTCGGGATACCGGCGCGCTCCATGAGCTGCTTGGAGAACAGCTTAGAGCCCTCCATCTGGGCGCCCTCGGCACCCGGGCCAAAGCACGGGATGCCCGCCGCGCGGACGGCGTCTGCAACGCCCGCCACGAGCGGAGCCTCGGGGCCAATCACCACGAGTCCGCATCCATGGCTCTGGGCAAACGCCGCCACGGCCGCAGGATCGCAATCGTCGAGAACCACATTCTCGCCGCAGCTCGCGGTGCCGCCGTTACCCGGCGCGATGTAGAGCTTGCCGGCGCGCGGTGATGCTGCGAGCTTGGCTGCCAGAGCATGCTCGCGGCCGCCGCTGCCCAACAACAGGATGTCGATGGTTTGAGTGTCCGCCTTCAAGGGTGCCTCCTCTATGGATTACCGGCCCGCTCCGCGCGGGCCCATTACAAGCAAATATACCCCTCGGCCGCCCATCTGGGCTGCAAAGGGGTATATCGCAATAACCAAATAACGCCGATTACTTCCAGAATCGGTTGATGATCTGCTCGCGACCGGCGCCGACGCCGATGAACGTCACGCGGGTGTGTGCCAGATCCTCGATAAATGCCACGTAGTCCTGAGCCTCCTGCGGCAGCTCATCAAAGCTGCGGCAGCCGGTGATGTCGCACTTCCAGCCAGGGAGCTCCTCGTAGATGGGCTTGGCATGCTCAAAACGCACCTGGTGCTCGGGCACGCTCGTGTAGCGCTCGCCGTCGACGTCATAGGCAACGCACACCTTAATGGTGTCGAAGGCCGAAAGCACGTCGAGCTTGGTCACGGCGATGTCGGTGAGGCCGTTGACGCGCGAGGCATAGTTGGCGATAGGGCCGTCAAACCAGCCGCAGCGACGACGGCGACCGGTGGTCACGCCGTACTCGTAGCCCTCCTCGGTCAGCGTGTGGCCGGCCTCGGACTCATAGGAAAGCTCGGTGGGCATGGGGCCCGAACCGACGCGGGTGATATAGGCCTTCATGACGCCCAGCACGCGGTCGACGTTCTTCATGCCGACGCCGGAACCGGTAATGGCGCCGCCGGCGGTGCAGTTAGAAGACGTCACGTACGGATAGGTGCCGTGATCGATGTCGAGCAGCGTCGCCTGGGCGCCCTCAAACAGCAAATCCTTGCCCTCATCGATCATGTTGTTGAGCAGCAGGCTCGTCTCGGTGATGTAGGGGCGCAGGCGCTCGGCCATGGGCAGGTACTCATCGCAAATCTGATCCACGGTGTAGGTGGGCAGGTTGTAGATGAGCTCTAGCTCGGGGTTCACGCGGGCAAGAGCGGTCTCCAGCTTATCGCGGAACAGCGCCTCATCCAGCATGTCCTGCATACGCAGGCCAATACGGGCCATCTTGTCCTGGTAGCACGGACCGATGCCGCGCTTGGTGGTACCGATGTTCTTCTTGCCGAGCTTCTGCTCAAAGGCGCCATCCAGATCGATGTGGTACGGCATGATGACATGCGCGTTGCCGCTGATCTTGAGATTCTTGGTGGTGATGCCGTCGGCCTCGAACATGTCGATCTCCTCAAGGACGACCTTGGGGTTGACGACGCAGCCGTTACCGATCACCGACACATGGTCGGAATACATGATGCCGGAGGGCACCTGGTGCAGGCCGTACTTCTTGCCGTTGACGACGATGGTGTGGCCGGCGTTGTTGCCGCCCGAGTAGCGCACGACGGCATCGAAGTCGCCGGCGACCAGGTCGCAGATCTTACCCTTGCCCTCATCGCCCCACTGGGCACCGACCAAAACGGTTGACGGCATGTTTACTCCTTACATTCATGGACTGTCTACGCGCCACGCCGGCACGCAGAAGCACAAAACATTCCCAGTATACCCGTGCAACGGGCGCCTGTCCTACTCCTCGGCATGTGCCCCATCAAGCTCATAGAACTTGGTTGATGCCGGCAGGAACATCAGGTCGACGTCGCCGATCGGGCCCGAACGGTTCTTGGCCACGACGATACGCGTAACGCCCTCGTCGGGTCGATCGTCGCGCGAGGCTTCGGCCTCGTCGGCGGAGCGGTCCAAGAACATAACGATATCGGCGTCCTGCTCGATGGAGCCCGATTCACGAAGGTCGGAAAGCTGCGGGCGCTTGCCGGTACGGGATTCGACCTGACGCGAGAGCTGCGACAGCGCGATGAGCGGGATCTTGAGTTCCTTGGCCATGATCTTCAGACCACGCGACATCTCGGAGACCTCGACGGTACGGCTCTCGGAGCGGCGTCCCGGCGGAGGACTCACCAGCTGCAGGTAGTCCAGGATGATGATGGCCTTCTCCTTGTTGTGGAGCATGCGGCGGCTCTTGGCGCGAATCTCGGTCACTGTGGTGCCGGGCGTATCGTCAATCAGAATATCGAGCTTGGACAAGGTCTGCGTGGCCTCGTTGATATTGGCCCACTGCTCGGGGCTAATGCGGCCCATGCGGAAGTCACTGATCGAAATCATGGCGTAGGCGCAAATCAGACGCTGGGCAATTTCCTTGCCCGACATCTCCAGCGAGAAGAAGCCGACGGTATAACCGGCCGCGGCAGCGTTGAGCGCCAGATTCAGGGCGAACGACGTCTTACCCACAGCAGGGCGGGCGCCGATGATGATGAGCTGGCCCTCGCGAAAACCCATGAGCATGCGGTCGAGCGACGGGAAGCCCGTGGGCACGCCCGCAGCCTGGCCGCCTGCCTGGCACACTTCCTCGGCCTCGTTATAGGCCTCGACCATAAACTCGGTCAACGTCTTGTAGCTCGACTTGACCTCGCGCGCCGTGACCTTGAGCAGCTTGCTCTCGGCCAGCTCCACGACCTCCTTGGTGTCGGTAGGGGCGTTATAGGCCAGCGCGTTGATCTCGTTGGTGGCACCGATCAGCTCGCGCAGCATCGAGTCGCGACGGACGATGGCGGCATGGTGCTGCCAGTTGACGAGCGACAGGGTCTGACCCATCAGCTCCAAAATGTAGGCCTCGCCGCCCACGGCATCGAGCTTGTTGATGCTGCGCAGGTAATCGATCAGCGAGATGGAGTCGATGGGAATGCGGCTGTTGTACATATCGACCATCGCGGTATAGATGGTCTTATGAATGGGCCGGTAGAAGTCATCGGGCTGCAGCTCGACCTGGGCCTCTTCGACTACCTCGGGCGATAGCAGCATAGCGGCCAGTACATTGGCCTCTGCATCTTGGTTTTGGGGAAGACCCAACTTTGAGCCGCGGTCCTCAACCGTCAGCCCGGTCTCCCTATCGTCGTATGCCATGAGCATCCTCATTCATATCGCTTGCGAGCATCCATAGTATCAGCCACGGTCCCAAAACGCGCCGCGCGCCGCCAATCATCACCGAACCAAACGGATGAACGGTCCTGTGTATAGGACTTCGACGCAACGTTCAGCATGACACTCACTCAGCGCAAAAAACAAAAGGGCGCCCTGGTTTCCCAGAGCGCCCTTCTTAGAACAAGATTGTTGCGTTGCAGCAAATGCTACTCGGCAGCAGCCTCAGTCTCGACCTCGGCGGTCTCGGCCTCGGCGACCTCAGCGGCCTCCTCGACCTCAGCCTCGGCAGCGAGCTCCTCGGCGGTAACGCCGACGAGAACGACAACCTCGGCCTTGATCTCGCGGTACAGCGAGATGGCAACGGTGTGGGCACCGGCAACCTTGATGGGCTTACCGAGCTCGACGCGCTTGCGGTCGATGTCCATACCGAGCTGAGCCTTGATGGCGTCAGCGATCATAGCGGCGGTAACGGAGCCAAAGAGGATGCCCTCGTCGCCGACCTTGACGTCAACGGTGACCGTCTTGCCCTCAAAGGCAGCCTTGGTCTCGTTGGCGGTAGCCAGACGGACGGCCTCGCGCTTGGCGATGTTGTTGCGACGCTCGTCAAGTTGCTTGAGGTTGCCCTTGGTGGCGGCAACAGCGAGCTTCTTGGGGAACAGGAAGTTCTCAGCGTAACCCTGAGCGACCTCTACGACGTCACCCTCGCCGCCCTTGCCCTTGATCTCATCGAGAAGAATAACCTTCATGATGCGTCTCCCTTCTTAGCCGCGATCGCGGTTGCCACGAGAGGAAACCACGGGGACGGTGTACGGCAGGAGAGCCATCTCGCGGGCGCGCTTGATGGCGTTGGCGATGTCATGCTGATGCTGCGTGCAAGCGCCAGTGACGCGACGGGGCTTGATCTTGCCACGGTCGGTCATGTACTTACGGAGAAGCTGAGTGTCCTTATAGTCGATGAACTCAGTGTTCTCCTTGCAGAACTGGCAGTACTTACGACGCGGCTGACGTGCAGAAAAATCATTAGCCATGTCAAAATACCTTTCGTTTGGCAACTTCGGCGAACCGAAGCCGCCTCTCACTCAAAAATAGGTGAACAACCCTTAGAACGGGATGTCCTCATCGTAGACGTCGACCGCGGGCGGCGTAGCCACCGGTGCGGCAGGACGTGCTGCGGGCGCGGGAGCTGCGGGGGCGTAACCGCCCTGGTCGTAGCCACCCTGGCCACCACGGGAGCTCATAAACTCGATCTCATCGACGATGACCTCAAGCTTGCTCCGGCGCTGGCCGTCGCGCTCCCAAGAGCTGTAGCGCAGCTTGCCCTCGATCGCGACCTTGTTTCCCTTTGCCAGGAAACGGCTCACGGCCTCGGCGCGGGTGCCGAACATGGTGCAGTCGACAAAGTTGGGATAGTCCTCCCACTCGCCAGTCTGCGCGTTGCGGCGACGATCGTTCACGGCGACGCCAAAGGACAGAACCTGGGTTCCGCCGGCGGTGGCGCGCAGCTCGGGATCGCGGGTGAGGTTACCGGTGATGTTCACTCGATTGATGCTCATAACTCACTACTTCCTCTTGGGGCACAAGCCCAGTCCAAAACGACAGTCTTACTCCTGGTCGTCGCGACGGACGATCATGTGGCGGACCACAGCGTCGGTGATGCGCAGGACGCGATCAAGCTCGGCGATCTGGGTAGGATCTGCGTGGAAGTTGATGAGGGTGTAGTCACCATCGGTGAGGTCGTTGATCTCGTAGGCGAGCTTGCGCTTGCCCCACTCGTCAACGGAGTCGACCTTGCCAGCGCCCTCAGCGATCGTGGTATCGATACGCTTCATAACAGCGAGACGAGTCTCGGGGTCGAGCGACGGGTCAACAAAGAACAGCAGTTCATAAGCCTTCATATTGTCACCTCCTCTGGGCAAATGTGGCTTCAGGTCGTGAAGGTGCGCCTGAAGCAGGAAAAGACTTGGTAATAATATCTTTCAACCTCCCAGGCCGCAAGAATATGCAGCTACAACCTCATGACCTCCACATATGCCCATATTCGCACGACGTTTCATGCGCATTCCAACCAAATGCCGACCAAGAGCTTGACGGATTTGTGGACAAGATACGGTGCTGCGGGGACAAGCTGAGCCAAGCCGCAGGTCAACGGGCACAAGGCTGTGGTCGCAAAATGCATACCAGTGGTCCACAGCACCACCCAAAGATTTTTATATTCATTGCCAAGTCGCTTATGAATACCCCTTTTGAACAATTGAGTTGATCAACCACGCTGGTCGGAAGCCGTTTTTTGGCACCTCAAACCCCACTGCAACGCCAAGCGCGGCCAAGCGTTTTAAAAAATGCCAACTTTTCTGTTTGCACTTTGCGATTCCTCGTGTATACTGACTTTCGCATTTAACGGAGAGTTGTCCGAGTGGCCGAAGGAGCACGATTGGAAATCGTGTAGGCGTCAAAAGCGTCTCCAGGGTTCAAATCCCTGACTCTCCGCCAGTTAATTCCAAAGCAGGCCTTCGAGCCTGCTTTGTTTTTACCCCACGCGGAGGGGTGGCAGAGTGGTTGAATGCGGCGGTCTCGAAAACCGTTTGGCCTGTATAAGGTCACGAGGGTTCGAATCCCTCCTCCTCCGCCATTTTGGTTGAGAAAGCTCCCAACAACGGGAGCTTTTTTGTTATCGAGTCATGTTCAAGCAAATACGGCGGAGGAGGAGGGATTCGAACCCGCCGGGGCGCGGAGCGTAAAGAAAACGCGCCACGGGCGCGTTTTTAGCGCAGCGCGGTCGGCGTAAGCCGACCGGATAAATTTTGAGCGCTGCTCAAAATTTAGACATCCCTCCTATTCAACCACGCCCCCATCGCGTTCAGCATCGGCCCAGATCCCCAAACATGGAACCTACGCCCGCATCCAGTCCCGACCGTTTGCCGAGCAATAGGGTCGCAATCGGCGCCGAACATGTACTATGTACGGGCATTGTCCAAATCCGTAATCCAAAGGACCCCATCTTGCCCGTCGTCGCCGCTATGACCGTTACCTCACACGCCACGGATGCCATGGTCGCCATCCCGTTTTGGCTCGAAATGTTCGCCGTCGTCGCGGCTTCAATCTCGGGCGTGTTGGTCGCGCGCGAGCACAAACTCGACCTGGTGGGTGCAGTTGCGCTCGCCGTGGTCTGTGGCTTGGGCGGCGGTCTTTTACGCGACATGACGCTGCAGGTGGGCAACGTCTACATCCTCAACCAGCCAATGGCGCTGCCGCTTTCCATTGCCACGGCAGCCATCATCTATATTTTCCCGGCAATCGTCGACAAGCCCGAAAAACTCATTCCCCTGCTCGACATCATCTCGGTCGGCATCTACGCCGCCACTGGAGCAGACAAGGCGCTGGTCTACGGCTTTGCACCGGCGGTGTGCATCATGATGGGCTTTTTCACCGCGGTGGGCGGCGGCATGTTGCGCGATGGCTTTATGGGCGTGGTTCCGGGCATTTTCCAACGTACTAACTTTTATGCCATCGCCGCCATCGCCGGATCGACAAGCTATGTGTGTCTCGTTATGAGCGGCATTATGAGCAATGTCGCCGCGCTGGTCGTATGCGTTGTCGTGACCATGGGTCTGCGCTGGCTCTCGCTGCGCTTTGACATCAAAAGCCCCACCGAAGAAGATATCGCGCGCTTCTTGCACCGTAAAAAGTAAACAGCACGGCACGACCCTTCGAAATGCAACCGAGAGGTTCTTTTAGAGCGCCCACGCGTTGGGTACCCTGTTAGGTGTATGTCGAGCATCTGACGAAGGATTCACTATGCCCTGTAATCAATTCCCGTCGACCCAGCGCCGTAAAGCGTGGGTCCGCATCACGATCCTATTCGCGCTCGTCGCCCTAGCGGTCACCGCACTTCCCACGGCGTCGTTCGCCGGCACAGACACCGCAGGCAACGTACTTGCGACCGACAATGACGCCAATTCGTCCGGCGTCGAAGGTGACCTGTACTGGGCCGGCCAAAGTCTTAACCTAGACGATGCCTCCATCGGCCGCGATATTATCGCGGCGGGCGAGAGCCTATCGATTCGCGACTGCACCGTAGGCGGCGCTATTCGCCTGGCGGCGCGCACCATCGATATCTCCAAAACCGCAATCGATGGCAGCGTGACGGTAGCCGGTCAGCATGTCGTGCTCAACGCCGACAGCACCGCCAACTGTTTTTACGCGATAGGCGAGACGGTTGCCCTGCGCGGCTCTACCAAGTCGGCAGCGCTTGCGGGCGATACGGTGACTATCGATGGCACCGTCGAGGGCGATGTCGAGGTTTGGGCCGATAAGCTCATCCTGGGCAAGAACGCCCACATCACCGGCACCGTGAACGCGCACGTCTCCGAGGACCCCGAGCGCGCCGCGGGAGCCGAGGTCGGCGCGCTCAAGATCGACCGCACCGAGAGCGAGGATACTTCCACCGTTAACGATGTCATCGGCGGTATCGTCGCCGCGGCACTCTCGGCCTGCTTTGTCGCCCTACTGCTCGAACTCGTCTTTCCGCGCGCAACCGCCAGCGCCGCCGGCATGCTCCACCAGCGCCCCATGCCCCTGTGGGTGAGCGGTCTTCTGGGCACGATTGCTATCGTCCCCGCCGTCCTACTGCTAATTGTCTCTATCGCTGGTCTGTCGCTTGCCGGAGCCCTCATGTGCGGTGTTATTGGCATCGCGCTGGTGTCGAGTGCCTTTGCAGGGTGCGCGATCGCGCGCATGGTCGGACACAGCCAGAACCGCTACGCCATGGCAGCCGCCGGCGGCGTGATCGCAGGTGCACTTACGGCAATCCCCCTCGTAGGCGATTTCATCAGCGGCGTGGCCTTTGTCTTCACGCTCGGCTATGTTATCCAGATCATCTGGCGCAACGCTCACCTCAAGTCGCAACAGCCGGCTAATACGCCGGAACTCCCCACCGCCTAGCCGCCAACCACCACAAAGGGGACAGGCACCTTTGTGGTGGTGCAAGCGAACCTGTCCCCCTTGCACCAAAAAGGGCGCCGACCATCGCGGTCGACGCCCTTTCTTATTGGCGGTTATAAGCCCCAGCGCTTATTTGTTGACCTGGCCGGCGCGGACGGCAGCCTTCTTGCGGTCGGTGGCGTTGAGCAGACGCTTGCGCAGGCGAATGTTCTTGGGGGTGATCTCGACCAGCTCGTCGTCGGCGATGTACTCCAGCGCCTCCTCCAGCGAGAAGGTGCGAGGCGGCACCAGCTGGACGGAGATATCGGAGGTCGAGGAACGCTGGTTGCCCAGGTTCTTGGTGCGGGCGATGTTGACGACCATGTCGCCAGCCTTGCTGCGCTCTCCCACGATCATGCCCTCGTAGCACTCGGTGCCCGGCTCAACAAACAGCTGGCCGCGCTCCTGCAGCGTACCCAGGGCGTAGGCAACGGCCTTCTCGGTGGTCATGGAGATCATAGCGCCGTTCTGACGGTTGCCGATCTCGCCGGCGTAGGGGCCATACTCCAAGAAGGTGTGGTAGAACACGCCCTCGCCGTGGGTGACGTTCATGATGCGGTTCTTAAGGCCCATGATGCCGCGGGTCGGGATCTTAAACTCGAGGTGCGTCACGATGCCCGAGGTATCCATGCTCGTCATGATGCCGCCGGAGGTACCGAAGACCTCAACGACCTTGCCCGAGTACTCGTCCGGGCACTCGACGACGGCCTGCTCGACGGGCTCCATCTTGTTGCCGTTCTCGTCCTTCTTAAACAGAACGCGGGGACGGCCAACCTGGAACTCAAAGCCCTCGCGACGCATGGACTCCATCAGAACGGACAGGTGCAGGATGCCGCGACCCGAGACCTCGACGCCGCTCTTGTCCTCGAGCTCCTCGATCTTCATGGTCACGTTGTTCTCGGCCTCGTTGAACAGGCGCTCCTTGAGCTGACGGGCGCCCACGATGTCGCCGTCGCGACCGACGAGCGGGGAGGTCGAAGCCTCAAAGACGATGGACAGAGTCGGCGGGTCGATCTCGATGGGCTCGAGCTCAACGGGGTTCTCGGGATCGGTGTAGACATCGCCGATATCGGTGCGGTCGATGCCCACGACGGCGGCGATGTCGCCGGCGCCGACTTCCTGGCATTCGGTGCGGCCCAGGTAGTCGAAGGTAAAGAGCTGCTTGACGGTAGCGGTGGCGCTGGAGCCGTCGTTCTTGACGACCAGGATCTGATCGCCCTGATGGATGGTGCCGGAGTACACGCGACCGATGCCGATGCGGCCAACGAAGTTGGAGTGGTCAATGGTCACACACTGCATGGCCAGCGGGGCGTTCTCGTCAACCTCGGGAGCGGGCATGTCGTCGATGATCATGTCGAGCAGCGGATACATGTCCATGTTGCCGTCGTTGGGGTCAAGACGGGCAAAGCCATTCATGGCGCTGGCGTAGACCACGTGCTCCATGGCAAACTCGAGCTGGTCGTCGGTGGCACCCAAGTCGGCCATGAGGTCCAGGCAGTCGTTGTAGGCCTTCTCGGGGTTGGCGCCCGGACGATCGATCTTGTTGATAACGATCATGATCTTAAGGCCGGTGTCGATAGCGTGACGCAGCACGAAGCGGGTCTGGGGCATGGGGCCCTCAAAAGCGTCGACCAGCAGCAGGGCGCCGTCGGCCATACGCAGCACGCGCTCGACCTCGCCGCCAAAGTCGGCGTGGCCCGGGGTGTCGATGACGTTGATCTTGACATCCTTGTACTCGATAGAGATGTTCTTGGCGAGAATCGTAATGCCGCGCTCGCGCTCCTGGTCGTTGGAATCCAGGACACGGTCCTCGACCTGCTGGTTGGCACGGAAGGCGTCCGTGGCACGCAGGAGCTTGTCGACCATCGTCGTCTTGCCGTGGTCGACGTGGGCGATGATGGCGATGTTCCTCAGATTGTCTACGCGCATGTAGTTCCCCTATCTTCTATCCATATACAAACGGCACGCGTATGCGGCCCGCCCAGCGATACAACGCTCAGCGGGAATATTGAGCCTTTTACCGAAAACTCGTTTATTTTAGCGATTTTAGATAAGAGGGGTTTCCTCACCTGCAGGTTCAGGGTCGCTCCACATAAAACCATCGCCGGCACCCATGCCCTCATACAGCACGTATGCCGAAAAACCGCTCTCGAGCGTGGTTTCGAAGAAGCTCACGAGCAGAGCATCGTGATAGCCGCCGTCAATCTCGACGCAGCCGGTGTAGCCGATGGCATAGCGGGCGATACGGCCCAGGCCCTCGTCCTTAAGACCCATCTTGTGCTCGGAGATAAAGTTGGTGGCAGCCTCCAGGCATGCCTCCTCGCCATCTTCGTCGAGTGCGGCCAGATAACGGTTGGAAGCGGCGTCCTCAATTGCCACAACCACGCCCGGGTTCTCGCCCGCGGCCAGGTCGTCCAAGAAGGCGCCAATCAGATCGCACACCATGGCGTCGAGCTCGGCGGAGACGTTACCGGCGTCCTGCATATCCTGTGCCATCTTTAGACCTTCCCATCGAGTCCGGCGTCGTTACAGTTCTTGTGCCTCAGCAGCGATCTTGGCGGCAGCGTCGCGGGCGTGCATCATATCCACCGCACGCTTGTCGAGCACCTTGATCTGACTGGTCAGCATTACCGCGTCGACCACGCCCCAGATCACCAGGCCCGTAGAGATCGAAAACCCAAGCGCACCAACTGTACCACGAAGGCGCGAGCAGATTGCCGCGACAAGGGCGGAGATGACAACCATCTTGATAAACGAGCCGCGGCGCTCGCGAAGCGTACGGGCCTGCGTCACATAGGCAATGCGAGCCGCCTCGGATGTCTCCGAGCGCATCTGGGCTTCACGCGCGATGGCGGCCGCCTCAGCCGACATGCCGCCGGCCATCAGCGAACGCTCCGCAACCTGGACGCCCCGCATTTAGAAGTCATCGGGGGAGAGCGTATGGACGAACTCGTCGAACTTCTCGAACTCCTGCTCGTCGTCGGCTTCCTCGGCGTGGGTAGAAACAGTGCCCAGGCGATTCATGATGTCGTCCTCCACAAACATGGGAGCATTGCTGCGCACGGCAAGGGCAATGGCATCACTGGGGCGGGCGTCGATCTTGCGCTCCTCGCCATCGACCAGTACGACGATCGTCGCGTAGAACACCGGCGGCTCGGCGCGAACGATCTCGATGCGCTCGAGCTTGGCGCCCAGGGCGTCGACGGTGTCGAGCAGCAGGTCATGGGTAATCGGGCGCTCGGCGCGGCCGCTATCGATGCCGCGGCTGATGGCAGCAGCTTCAAACGAACCAGTCTGAATGGAAAGGGAACGCAGCGGCGCGGGCGAGTCCGATTTGCTGCTGCGCTCACGAAGTACGATAAGCGATGGCACGGGACCGGCGGCCATGACGATGGTCTCTATGTCGACACGAACCATGGAACACCTCCGGTACGTAGCGGTTAACACGCGGCAGCCCGCCGCATTGAATAGCTATACTACCCAAACTTTCGCACAGCACACAAAATCAAAGTAGTTAATTTGGGGCGGGGCTTTTTTGACTACTTTCAGTAGGTAAGAAAAAAGCCCCGAGGCAACGCCCCAGGGCTCTTCACAGTTTTGATGGTGGACCTGACAAGATTCGAACTTGTGACCTCCCGGTTATCAGCCGGACGCTCTAACCAACTGAGCTACAGGTCCATCATGGTGGAGGTTAGGGGGATCGAACCCCTGACCTCAGGCTTGCAAAGCCCGCGCTCTCCCAGCTGAGCTAAACCCCCACGGAGACAGTAATAAACACCCCAGCGGCGACTCGGCTCTCGCTGGGGTGTTTATTGCGAAAGAAAGTGGTGGACCTGACAAGATTCGAACTTGTGACCTCCCGGTTATCAGCCGGACGCTCTAACCAACTGAGCTACAGGTCCATCGCGCAAGGGATATATTAGACGAGTCGTTACGCGCGCGTCAACAACTTTTTTGAAAATCTTTGAGGGGTGTCGGCCCCGGCTTCCCGGCGGCATGCGAAGTCGCCTGCTCGGACAGTCCTGCTCGCATGGAGAGCACATTAAGTGCTCTCCGGCTCGTGCGGAACTCGCGATCGACTTCGCATGCCGCCGGGCAGCCGGGGCCGACGCGAGGTTCAAGATTGTCAAAAAAGCGGTCGGCGCGCAGTGCGCCGACCGCCGATATATGGGGTCTGATATTTTCTACCAGCTAGGGCCTCTTACTCGTCTAGGAGATCCTCTGGCATGTCGTTGCCGTCGCCTAGATCGACAGGGGTTTCTTCGGGGGCAGAGCCGTCTTCTGTGGCTTCGCCTTCGGGCTTCTCCTTGGCGGCCGTCATGCGGGCGACGGCGCATACGCGGTCGTTGTCGTCGACGGTCATCATCTTGACGCCCTGGGTAGCGCGGCCAGTCTGGCTAATCTCATCGGTCTTGACGCGAATGACCGTCGCGCCCTCCGTCACGATGAACAACTCGTGCTGCGGGCCCACCGTCTTCATGGCCGCGAGGTTGCCCTTACGCTCGGTCATTTGGATGGTGTAGACGCCCTGGCCGCCGCGATTCTGCTCCGGGTAGTCCGCGACCGGCGTGCGCTTGCCGTAGCCGCGCTCGGTGATGACGAATAGATCGCCGTTGCCGTTAGTGACTTCCATGCCCAGAACGCTCACGCCGTCCTTCATACCGATACCGCGAACGCCGCTAGTATCGCGGCCGGTGGCGCGCACCTGCTCCTCGGAGAACATGATCGCCTTGCCCGCGGTGGTGGCCAGGATAATCTTGTCGCCCTCGCGCACGCGGCGCACGTTCAGCAGCGCGTCGTCGTCACGCAGGTTGATAGCGATCAGGCCGTCGCGGCGGCTGCGGTCATATGCGCTCATTACGGTCTTCTTGACCATGCCGCTCTTGGTGGCAAACATCAGGTACTCGTCGGCAGGGAACTCGCGGCAGCTGATGACGCTCGCGATCTTCTCGCCCTCCTCGAAGGGCAGCAGGTTGACGATTGCGGTACCGCGCGCCTGGCGCGTACCCACCGGCAGCTCGTGCACCTTCAGGCGATAGACCTTACCCTTGCTCGAGAAGAACAGCACGTACTCGTGCGTGGACGCGATGAACATCTCGTCGATGACGTCGTCCTCTTTGAGGTTGACGCCCGACACGCCCTTGCCGCCGCGCTTCTGGGCGCGGTAGGCGGCCACCGGGATGCGCTTGACATAGCCGGTGTGGGTGATGGTCACGACCATGTCCTCATCGGCAATGAGGTCCTCGACGTCCAGGTCCTTCTCGACATGGCTGATCTCGGTGCGGCGCTTATCGCCGAACTTCTTGGAGATCTCGCGCATCTCTTCCTTAATGACGCCCAGGATCTTCTCCTCGTGCGCCAGCAGGTCCTCGTAGTAGGCGATGGCGCGGCGCAGGCCGTCCAGCTCTTCCTGGATCTTGTCGCGCTCCAGGCCGGTCAGGCGGCGCAGCTTCATCTCGAGGATGGCCGTGGTCTGCTCGGGCGTAAAGCCAAAGCGCTCGATCAGGCGGCTGCTGGCCTCGGAGTCGGTCTGCGAGGAGCGGATGATGCTGATGACCTCGTCGATATGGTCAAGGGCCATCAGGTAGCCCTCAAGGATATGCGCGCGGGCCTGGGCCTTCTTAAGGTCGAAGCGGGTGCGGCGGGTGACGACGTCGACCTGGTGGTCGATGTAGTGCTGCAGCATCTCGCGCAGACTCAGGCATTTGGGAACGCCGTTGACAAGCGCCAGGTTGTTGGCGCCAAAGGTCGTCTGCAGCGAGGTGTACTTGTACAGGTTGTTGAGCACGACCTGCGGGATGACGCCCTTCTTGAGTTCGATGACCAGACGGATACCCTTCTGGTTGGACTCATCGCGCATATCCGAGATGCCCTCGATGCGCTTGTCGTTGACGAGCTGGGCGATCTTCTCCTGCAGGGTGCCCTTGTTGACCATGTAGGGGATCTCGGTAAAGACCAGGCGGCTGCGGCCGGTCTTGGTGGACTCCACGTGAGCCTTGGCGCGCACGGTAATGGAGCCGCGGCCGGTCTCGTAGCTCTGCTTAATGCCGGCGCTGCCCATGATGATGGCGCCGGTGGGGAAGTCCGGACCGGGCATGATCTGCATGAGCTCGTCGACGGTGGCTTCGGGGTTGTCGATCAGGTAGCAGGTGGCCTCGATCGCCTCGGTGAGGTTGTGCGGGGCGATGTTGGTGGCCATGCCGACGGCGATGCCCTGGCTGCCGTTGACCAGCAGGTTGGGGAAGCGCGCAGGCAGCGCCACGGGCTCGGCGAGTGATTCGTCGTAGTTGGGCTGCCAGTCGACGGTATCCTTCTGCAGGTCACGCAGCAGCTCCATGGCGGGCTTTGCCAGGCGGCTCTCGGTGTAACGCATGGCTGCCGCGCCGTCGCCGTCGATGTTGCCGAAGTTGCCGTGACCGTCGATGAGCGGCGTGCGCATGGAGAACCACTGCGCCAGGCGGACCATGGCCTCGTAGACCGCGAAGTCGCCATGCGGGTGGTACTTACCGATAACTTCGCCGACCGTCCAGGCCGACTTCTTGTGCGGACGGTTGGGGTAGATGCCGCTCTCGTTCATCGCGTACAGGATGCGGCGGTGCACCGGCTTTAGGCCGTCGCGCACGTCCGGCAGGGCGCGCGCCGTGATGACCGACATCGAATACTCGATAAACGACTGCTTCATCTCGCGACCGAACTCCGAAATCTGGAGCTGGCCGCCATTGATATCCTCGCCGGCCGAGGCGCCACGGTCGACTTCGCCAAAGCTCTCCTCGAGCTCACCGTCGTCCTCTTCCTCGTCATCATCGGCATCGGGGTTATAGGCGTCCGGATCGCCGTCCTCGCCCTGCTCAGCACGGGCAAGCAGGCGCCTCAGATCGTCGGGCATGCCGGCGTCGCCGGCCTCGCCCATGCCCTCGTTATTGTTGATATCGTCTGCCACGTTACCTCCTCTTAAGCATCAAGGAAACGCGCGTCATGCGCATGTTTTTCAATGTACTCGCGGCGATAGCCGACCTCGGAACCCATCAGCTCGCGCACGGCGCGGTCTGCCACCACGGCATCCTCGATCGACACGCGCTGCAGGATGCGGGTCTTGGGATCCATCGTCGTCGAGGCGAGCTGCTTGGGGTCCATCTCGCCCAGACCCTTGTAGCGCTGGACGGTATAGCCCTTGCGCTTCTTGGTGATCTTGCCATCCTTGGCCTTGCCGTCTTCGTCGTTATCGTCGGGGTTCAGGCCCAGACTCTGGATGGTGTCGCGCAGGATCTCGTCTTCGGGCTGGCGGCCGTTGGGATACACGTAGTGGATCTTGTTGCGCACCTTAATGCCAAAGATGGGCGGACAGGCAACATAGACGTAGCCGGCATCGATCAGCGGACGCATGTACTTGTAGAAGAACGTCAGCAGCAGGATGCGGATGTGCGCACCGTCGACGTCTGCATCGGTCATGATGATGATCTTGTGGTAGCGCGCCTTGGTGATATCGAAGTCGCCGCCGTCGCCGGCACTCGTCGTGACGCCGCAGCCGATCGCGGTAATCAGCGACTGGATGGTGTCACTCGAGAACGCGCGATGGTCACCAACGCGTTCGACGTTCAGAATCTTGCCGCGCAGGGGCAGAATCGCCTGAATGTCTCGGCGACGGCCGTCCTTGGCCGAACCGCCTGCCGAGTCGCCCTCTACGATGAAGAGCTCGGTCAGCTCGGCATCGCGCACCGAGCAGTCAGCGAGCTTACCGGGCAGGGACGCCGTCTCGAGCAGGCTCTTGCGGCGGGTCGCCTCGCGCGCCTTGCGGGCGGCATTGCGCGCCTTGCAGGCCTGTTGCGCCTTCTTGACGATCTCGCGGGCAGGCTTGGGATGCTCCTCCAAGTAATCGGCAAGGCCGTCGGTCACGATCTTGAGCGTCAGCGCGCGCATATAGGAGCTGCCGAGCTTGGCCTTGGTCTGGCCCTCAAACTGCGGATCGGGCAGCTTGACCGAGATAACGGCCGAAAGGCCCTCGCGCACATCGTCGCCGGTCAGATTGGCGTCTTTTTCCTTGAGCAGGTTCTGCTTGCGCGCGTAGTCGTTGATCACGCGGGTGAGCGCGGTGCGAAAGCCCTCAAGGTGCATGCCGCCCTCGGGAGTGTAGATGTCGTTGGCAAACGACATGACGTTCTCGCCGTAGCCGCTGTTCCACTGCAGGGAAACCTCGACCTCGCCCATCTTGGCCACGGGCGCATCCGGGTCCGATTTGCCCTCGATGTAGATGGGCTCCTTAAAGGCCTCGGGGACGTCCTTACCCTCGTTGAGGAACTTGACGAAGTCGATGATGCCGCCCTCGTAGCAAAACTCCTCCACGTGGGGAGTCGCCTCGCGCTCGTCGGTCAGCACGATTTTGAGGTTCTTATTGAGGAACGCCGTCTCCTGCAGACGGTTGTGCAGCGTATCGAAATCGTAGATGCAGGTCTCGAAGATCTCGTCGTCGGGCCAGAAGGTGACGGTGGTGCCCGTCGAATCCGAGGTGCCCACGACCTCCATCTTCTTGACGGTCTTGCCGCGCGAGAACTCCATCTCGTAGGTGTTGCCATCGCGACGAACCTGAACGACCACGCGCTTGGACAGTGCGTTGACGACGGAGATGCCCACGCCGTGCAGGCCGCCCGAGACCTTATAGGCCGAGTTATCGAACTTACCGCCGGCGTGCAAGATCGTCATGACGACCTCGAGCGTCGGGATCTTTTTAACAGGGTGCTCGTCGACGGGGATGCCGCGCCCGTTGTCGACGACCGTGATGGAGTTGTCGGCGTGGACCGTCACCTGGATCTCGGTGCAGAAACCGGCCATGGCCTCGTCGACGGAGTTGTCAACGATCTCCCACACCAGGTGATGCAGACCGCTGGCGCTCGTCGAGCCGATATACATGCCCGGGCGCTTACGAACGGCCTCGAGACCTTCGAGAATCTTAATCTCGCCGCCATCGTAATCGTTTTCGTTTGCCACACGTCCTCCTTCAGTCAAGAAAATGTGTACAGCCTTACTAGTTTATCGTAAAAAAATACCCTCGGGAACGAGGGTATTTGGCTCTACAAGGCCACCAGATGCGATTTAAGGCTCTTTTTTGCTTTGCACGCCCTTGGCCCACTCGGCACTGGCTCTCATGGCATTCTCGAGGGCCTCGCGCAGTTTTTGGTCTTCGATGGGCGCCACCTGGCGCTCGATCTCGGTGCACTCGGCCTCACTTAGGTCGGCGTGCGGGGCCGGCGGGCGCTCGGTCGTCGCCGGGCGCAGGCGATCCTTGGCGGCGGGCGGCGTGTGACCGGGCGCGGTGGTTTTGAACACCAGGCCGTCCACATGCGCACCGGCGCGCTCCATGCGCGCGCGGATGATCTCGCGCAACAACGTCATTTCCTGCGTCCACGAGGGCGAGTCGAGATACACCAGCAGCTCATTGGACTCGGGCAGGTAGCGCAGTCCCGTCACATGCCGCCCCTCGCGCGTGCCCGAGCACACCGCGTTCCATGCGCGATAGACCGTGCGCGACTCCTCGGCGGCCTCCATCTGCGCACGGCGCTCAGGCGTTGCAGCCGCCAGGATGCGCTGGCGCTCTGCGTTCAAAAACCCGCTGAAGGCGACTGTCTCGCTCTCGCGCTCGTAATTAGCACGTCTCACCCATGCTCACCACCTTGGCTCGATCAAGCAGGTCATCGGTAAAGTACCCCAGGTTGGTCGTAGTTATGACCGTCTGGATATCATCGCCAATCAGCCGCAGGAAAGCGCCGCGACGCTCGCCGTCGAGCTCGCTCATCACGTCGTCCAAAAGCAGCAGCGGGGCGGTGCCCAGGACATCGCGAGCCACGGCAACCTCGGCCACCTTCCAGGACAGCACCAGCGTGCGCTGCTGTCCTTGGCTGGCAAATGAACGGGCGGAGCGACCCGCCACGGTAAACTCAATCTCGTCGCGATGCGGTCCCACCAACGTCACGCCGCGGCGAATTTCCTCGTCGGCATGCTCGTCAAGGGCGGCCAGCATGCGCTCGTACGCCCAACCCTTCAGCTCTTCGCGATCCTCGACCTGGGGCAAAGCCCCCAGCGTGGACGCATAGGTCACGTTGGCGGCCTCACCTGACGCTACTTGCCCGTAGGCAGTGTGCACATGGCCCGCCAGCCGGTCGAGCAGAGCCAACCGGTGCACGAGCAGGGCCGAGCCCGCGCGGGCAATCGAATCGTTCCACGCGCCGAGCATCTCGCGGCAGCACCAGGTCTCCTTGAGCAAGGCGTTACGCTGGGTCACGCAGCGCCCATAGGTGCTCGCAAGATCGGCATAGCGTGCGCTCAGCTGCATGCCAAAGTCATCGAGGGCGGCTCGGCGCACACTGGCGCCTCGCTTAACCATGTCCAGATGGTCGGGGCAAAACAGCACGCTCGGCAGAACCCCGCGCACACCAGCGGCAGAGCATCTCTTGCCGTTGCGGCTAAACGAGCGCTTACCGTCCTCCGCGCTCAATCCCATATCAAGCACGCGGCCGTCGCCCTCGAGCCTCAGCTCAATCTTGCACGAGCCCACGCCGTCATGGACGAGCTCGGCTGCGGTCGGATGCCTAAACGAGGCGCCGCTCGTCAGCAGCTGCAGCGCCTCTATGAGATTGGTCTTTCCCGCCGCGTTGGGTCCCGCAAGTATCGTCACGCCCTCGTCCAGGGCAAGGCGATAGCTATCGAAGCTGCGGTAGTGCGCGACGGAAAGATCGCGGGCGAACATGGTCATGGCGCAGCGCTAGATGCGGACCGGCATGACCAGGTACAGGTAGTTGATCTTGTCGTAGGACTTGAAGATGCCCGCCTGCGAGTAGCTCTTGAGCTCCAGCGTGATCTCCTTCTCCTTGGACAGGGCATTGAGGCAGCCGAAGATGTAGTGGTAGTTGAAGGCGATGGTACCCGACTCGCCCTCAGCCTCGACATCGATCGTCTCCTGCGCAAGGTCCTGGTCATTGGAAATGGAGGACAGGCCCATCTGCCCGTTCTCGACATCGATCTCGAACTTGACGGCGGGGTTGGCGCTCGCGATAACGGCCACGCGCTTGAGGGCGGCGTTAAAGGCGGCGACATCGATCTTGACGCTCGTCACGCACGAATCGGGGATGAGCTGCTTGTAGTTGGGGTACACGCCCTCGATGCGACGCGACACGTAGGTGGTGTTGCCGGCCTCGAAGACGACCTGGGTGTCGGTAGCCCCGATCATGATGGTCGCCTGGCTGGCCATGATGTTCAGCGCGTCGTTAAAGGCGTCAGCCGGAACGTTGAGCTCAAAGGAGCCCTCGAGGGTCGAGGTCTCGACCTGCGTATCGCACACGGCCAAGCGGAAGGAATCGGTCGCCACCAGGCGTACGGTGTTGTTCTCGACCTTCATGTGCACGCCGCCCAGGATGGGGCGAGCCTTGTCGGTCGAGGTGACGCGCCACACGCGGCCGACCATTTCGGACAAGACATCGGTCGGCAGCTCCACGGCACTCTCGATGGCATAGGCCGGAAACTCGGGGAAGTCATTGGCATCGAGCGTGTTCAGCCTAAAAGAGCTCTTCTCGCAACCAATCAGCACCTGGCGCTCGGACAGCTCAAAGGTGACCGGGGCATCGGGGAGGGTCTTGGTGATATTGGAGAGCATCTTACAGGGGATAACCATCTCGCCCTCTTCTTCGACATGCGCCGCGATGCGATGACGGATCGAGATAGTGTAGTTAGAGGTCTGGAATTCCAAGATGCCGTCTTGGGCCTTAACGAGCACGCCCGACAGGATGGGAAGGGTGGATGCCGAAGCGACACCCTTCATAACGACGCCGATGGCTTGTGTAAGCGAGCTCTGGCTGACGGTGAACTTCATCTTTTAATACCTTTCTATAGATATAAATATCTTAATAATAGTAATAGCACTGACGAAACTGTTGATTACTCCCAAAGACGCAGGTCAGACCAAGAAAGAGAATCGACAGCAACCTGTGTGCAACAGGGGTGGTTTTCCACGTTCAAAACCTGCGCAAAACTTTTCATCACCGCGGGTTGGGTTTTAGACACCTTATGCCCGTGGTTTCGACAAGTTTTCAACAGGTGTCTCTATTTCCCTACGAGCGCAGTGTAATTTTATCGCGCAGCGACTTGAGGTCTTCGGTGACGGTGCGGTCTTCCTGGATCATCTTCTGGACCTTTTTGTAACTCGTGCTGACGGTCGAGTGGTTGCGGTTGCCAAATTCGGCGCCCACCGCCGTGGTCGTCATCTCGCACATCTCGATGGCCAGGTAGATAGCGATATGGCGTGCTTTGGCGATATTGGCGTTGCGACGCGGGCCGATGAGCTCCTCGTGCGTCACGCCGTACTGCTCTTCGATGACGGACTGAACCGTCTGGACGTTGATCTTTTTGGCCGATGTGTCAAAGTACTGGCTGGCGATGGCGTCGATATCGTCAAAGGTGAGCTCCCCGCCCTCGCGCTCGCGGTCGCCCGCCTCGCCGGCGCAGCGCTCGCAAAAGCTCTCGAGTTCGCGGATGTTGGTGCCCGAGACCTCGGCCATGTGTTTAAAGTGCTCGTCGGTTAGGTGCCCGCCATCGCCGCCATAGGCCGCCAGCAGCGAGTCGTCACCCGCCTCGGGTGCGGCGGCTATCGTGTTCTCGTAGTAGCGCTGCAAGATCTTGTATTTCATCTCGTAGCTGGGCTCCGCCACCAAACAGAGCATACCGGCATTAAAACGGCTGGTAAGGCGCTCGTCCATGCTCAGGTCTTTGGGCGCACGGTCGGCTGCGATGACGACTTTTTTGTTGTTGCGGATAAACTCGTCCATGAGCTGGAAGAAGTAGTCCACGCTCGCGCGCTTGCCGATGATGTTTTGAATGTCGTCGATGATGAGCACGTCCACGCCGTGGTATGCCTGCATGATGGGGGCGTTGCTCTTCTTTTGGCGGTCGAACTCCGTCATCAGGTCATCGAGGTACGCCTGTGAGTTGGCGTACTTTACCTTGATCTCGGGCGACTTTTCGGCGAGCTCGTTTTTGATGGCGAGCAGCAGATGGGTCTTGCCCAGCCCCGATTTGCCATAGATGAACAGGGATGTGCATGTGCCGCGTTCGTCCGCGAGCGCGGCAAACTTGAGGGCTGAGCGATAGGCATGGCTGTTTTCTGGGCCGTAGACAAAGTTTTCGAAGGTGAATTTCGAGTTGGCCGCGAGCGGCGCGCCGTCGGTGTTCTGCTCGATCGGTGCCGCAGCTGCGGGGACGCTCATGGGCGATGTGGAGGCTGGTTTTGCACTCTTTGCAGGCGCCTCGCCTTTCATCTGGTTCATCATGCGGCGGAAATCGTCGGCCGAAAGCGTGTTTTTGATTGCGATGCCCGAATCCTCGCCCGGTGTTGCGTCGTGCGCGATAGGCATGTGCGTGGCAGCGGACATGGGGACCGCCGGCGTCGAGACGGTGGGCATGGTTTCACGGGAAACATCGCCGATTTGATGCTCGGGAGCCGACACTGTGGTGGTAGCTGGCGCCGCCGGGGGAACGACGGGTGCCGCGGGTGCGGCGTTATCTGCCGCGGAGCCCTGTGGTGCCACGATGTTGAGCGCAATCGGTGCAAAGGCGATCTCTTCCAGGTACGCCTCGATGGTCGGCTGATGCTTTTTGAGCTGAGCGATGGCAAATCGTGAGGGGGCCTCAATCGTCAAGGTGTCCTCGGTCAGGCTCACAGCACGCGATTGCCCCAGCATGTTGATGAGGCGCGCATCTTGGCCGTCGCGCTGACAAAAGGCGATGGCATCCCCCAGGATGATGCTTGCTTCCTCGTCCACTGTCTCTCCCGTTCCTTAAGCTTGGGCCCGCACGCGAGCGCTTCCGATTTCGGTCAGATGGTATTTCTGCCCATGTTTGACTATCAAGCCCGTCTGCGCCAAATCGTTGAGCGTGCGCGACCAGGTGGGTGCAGAGTTTCCAAACGCCCGCGCCAAGTCCGTCGCGCCGCACTCTTGATGTTGGGCCAGATACCCTAATGCAGCGTTGCCGCGTTCGCTTATAAACACGTCCGACTGCGGTTGTGCGTATTGATTCGCCGCATTAGGATACATCATTTGAGCTGCTGGTTGTTGAGAACTCTGCATGGGCGGCATCTGCTGTTGAAAACTTTGCGGCCACTGTTGGTAAGGCTGCGGCGGCATCTGCTGAGTCCAGGGGTTGAGGTTTCCCTGCGGCATCTGCTGATACGGCTGCTGGTACGGCTGAGGATACTGCTGTGGATACGGCTGGGCATATCCCTGCTGCGGCATATATTGGGGAGGATACCCTTGTGGGTACGGTTGGTAGCCCATTTGCGCGACGTTTGGCATGGCCGCCGTCTGCTGCACGGCGCCTGTGTCCGGATCTGCCGAGCCTATCCCCTCCGGCATGTTTTGCACTGGGTTGCCCAGCGGTGTCTGGGGGTCTTGCATGGGAAAACTTCCAGGCTGCTGCATCTGCTGCGCCACGGGCTGCTGTGCAAACGTGCTGGATAGGGGATACGCCGGCTGCTCCGTCTCGGGGCGCACGGCGGCCCCTCGCCCTCCGGCGCGCTCGATTTCCTGTACGCGCTTGGGATTCAGGCTTACCGTGACCACGGTGCCGTTGCCCATGTTGTCCTCGATGGATACAGCGCCGCCGGCGTTTTCCAGGTACTCCTGCACCATGGGAAACCCGGCTCCGGTTCCGCGGATGTATCGTTTCATGTTGCTGTTTGCGCTGGTAACGCCAAAGTCGAACGCGCGCTCCTTGTCGTCGATCCCCGGTCCCTGGTCTGCGAATCGGATGGTGTCGCCGCCGTCTAGGATCGAGATGATGGGCTCTGCAAAGTGGGCGTGGATAAAGTTTTCGACAATCTCGCGGATAACCATGAGCGAGATGTGCCCGCCCTGTTCTTTCATGCACTGGTAGACGGTGTTGGTTGTCTCTTCCAGATAGGTGCGCACGTCCTTAGGTTCGATGACGATGACGCGCGGCGTCGACAGCATGTCGTCATAGACCGCGATGCGTGCGGCATACATGGCAGCCTGCGTTTTCGCAGCGGCCTGCTCTTCCTCGCCACGCTTTTCGCGCACGCCGGTGATGTGCTCGTTGTCGGGTGCCGGGTCTCCGGAATCGACCATGGTGTAAAAGTCGTCAGACATGCCGCTCGCAATCTTTCAAAAGGTTTCGAACAAATAGTAGCTCACCGTGCAATGTTTCTCATCTTTCGACAACTTTTCAAAACCTGTTGAAAACTTTGGAAAACAGGCGAAAAGTTCTCAACATTGCCAACATGACCTGTCGAAAACTCGATGAAATATCGTGAAAAGTTGTAATGCGGCGCAAATTTCGGTTGAGCTTATGGGGGAACCGTGTGAACTGCGCGACCTTTTACCTTTGATTTCTTGACATTTGAACATTGATTTCCCTACAATCTTCAAGCTCACGTGTCTATATCTGCGTCCGCGCTCCCGCGGACACTCGAAATGCAGCAGGAGGAACTTAAGATGAAGCGTACGTATCAGCCTAATAAGCGTAAGCGTGCCAAGACCCATGGCTTCCGTGCCCGTATGGCCACCAAGGGTGGTCGTGCCGTGCTCGCCCGTCGCCGCGCCAAGGGCCGCAAGCGTCTCACTGTCTAGCAGCGATACACACATCTCGCATGAAGACTATTAAGTCTCGGCAAGATTTCGAGCATGTGTTCAGTCAGGGGCGTCGTTTCAATCACCCTCTGATTCGAATGACCATATGTGAATCGGTTGGCGAAGGCGACTCCGGAAGGGTCGCCTTCGTTGGTGCTAAACGGCTCGGTTGCGCAGTCGTGCGCAACCGTTCTAAGCGTGTGATGCGCGAGGCCGCCCGCAGCTGCGGATTTCCCGTTGCGGGTTATGACATCATCTTGTTCGCTACTCCCAAGACGAGGATCTCTTCGCCTCAGGAGATGGACAAGGCATTGCGTTCGCTTATGAAACGCGCCGGCGTTGCCGGGGAGGAGCGATGAGCAATCACGTTTTGCGACGTGTTGCCATCGCTCCTATTCGCATATATCAACAGGTTATTTCGCCCTTATTGCCTGACGCCTGCATTTATTACCCAACGTGCTCGCAATATGCCGTTCAGGCGATTGAGAAGTACGGTGTTTTGAGAGGCTGCTGGCTTGCCGTGAGGCGCATCGCTCGCTGCAATCCCCTGCACGTCGGCGGTTATGACCCTGTGCCCTAGCGGGCACTCGCTATCGGAGGAAAACTTACATGTGGGATTGGATCGTTAACATCCTTTTCGAGCTGCTCAAGCTCATCCAGACCTTTGCGGTCGACTGGGGCCTGTCCATCATCATCCTGGTGGTCATCATCCGTCTGCTGCTGACGCCGCTCATGCTCAAGTCGACCAAGTCGACGGCTCGCATGCAGGTGCTGCAGCCCAAGATGCTCGAGATCCAGGAGCGCTATGCCGACGATCCCCAGCGTCAGGCCGAGGAGATGCAGAAGTTCTACAGCGAGAACAAGTTCAACCCCATGGCTGGTTGTCTGCCGCTGTTAATCCAGATGCCTGTCCTGTTCGCCCTGTTTACGCTGCTGCGTAACCTGCCGAACTACTTTAGCGACGGCACGTTCTCGTTCTTCAATATCCTGCCTGACCTTACCACCACGCCGAGCGCTTCCTTTGCCGATGGCTTTATGGTTGCGCTGCCTGCGCTGGTTTGCCTGATTCTGTTCGCTGTCTTGACCCTGATTCCGCAGCTGTATATGTCACGCAATCAGACTGGTCAGCAGGCCCAGAGCATGCGCATGATGGCCGTTGTCATGACCGTCATGATGCTTTGGATGGGTTGGAGCCTGCCCGTCGGCGTTCTGCTGTACTACGACGTGTCTTCCGCCTGGCAGGTTGTCCAGCAGATCTTCGTGACGCAGAAGGTTATCGATAAGGCCAAGGCCGATGAGGAAGAGCGTCTTAAGAACGCTCCGCTGCAGGTCGAGGTTACTCGTCGCGAGAAGAAGCCGCGCCCGCACAAGAAGAAGTAGTGGGATAGTATTCTTATTTAGGTACCTAACTTTTGGAGTTCGTTATGTCTGAAGAGATCGTCGAGGATATGCTTGAGGAGGTTGCCCCGCGGGTCGCGGGCGATTATCCCGAGATTGCACAGCGTTACAAGGCTGGTGAAGAGCTGACCGATGAGGAGCTCGACACCATTGCCGATGTGGCTATTTCCATTCTGCGTTCCATCCTTTCGCACTTCGATGCGGCGAACTCACCCATCGATGAGTATGAGGGTGACGAGGGCGAGTTGATCCTGGACGTAACTGCTCCTGATCTTGCTGTTCTCATTGGCCGCCATGGACGTACCCTCGATGCTCTTCAAGTTATGTTCTCCCTGTTGGTGAGTCGCAAGCTTGGCTTTAGGTATCCGGTCGTCGTCGACGTCGAAGGTTATAAGAGCCGTCGACAGGACAAGGTTGCTTCTATGGCCCAGTCCGCTGCCGAGCGCGCTATTCGCACTCATAAAAGTGTTTCCTTGCCGCCTATGAATGCCTACGAACGTCGACTGGTTCATATTGCCCTTCGTGGTAACGATGCTGTCGACACGCATTCTGAGGGCTCTGACCCCGATCGCCATGTTGTGATTGTTGCTCGATAATCTTCTCGAGTCTATGCTAAGGGGACGTGGTTTCCACGTCCCCTTTTTTTGTCAAAAGTTCTCGATACACTGATTATTGTCAGAAAGGAGCTTTCGTTGTTAGTACTTTCCGATCAGCAAGCTGACGAGATGTTGACTCGTCTAACTTCCTATTGCAAAGAGTATTCCTTGAGCGTATCTGATGTTGAGCTGAGGAAATGTATTCAGCATTTGGATTTGGTTCTGGAAACAAATAAGACAACTAATCTCACCCGTATTCTTAACGTAGAAGATGCTGCGGTACTTCATATCCTCGACTCACTTGTTTTGCTCCCCTATATCAATAAGGCTCCTGAGGGAGCTTTGCTCGATATGGGGACAGGTGCGGGCTTCCCTGGTATTCCGTTAACCATAACCACGCATCGTAAAGCTACTTATATTGACTCTGTTGGTAAGAAGGTTGATGCCGTCAATTCTTTTGTTCATGCTCTTGGGTTGAAACATGCTCATGCGATTCATGATCGCCTTGAAGAATATGCTCGAAGCCATAAGAAGCAGTTTTCTGTCGTAACCGCCCGCGCACTTGCCCCTCTACCGATTCTTGTTGAGTATGCGGCTCCGTTCCTCAAGGATGGAGGTCTATTTGTTATCACCAAGGGTAATCCTTCGGATGAGGAGCTAGTTTCCGGCATGTCGGCAGCTAAGATTTGCGGCTTCACTTTGCTTCTTAATGACGCAATCGATTTGCCTGAGGGCTTGGGCCACAGGGAGTTCATTGTTCTCAAGAAGAGTCATCCAGCATCCGTTTCATTGCCTCGTGCAAATGGCATGGCTAAGAAGAATCCGCTTGCCTAGATGTTTCACGTGAAACATAATGGATACTAACAACTTGCAATGTTTCACGTGAAACATGGCGGTTGATATCGAATCGGAATGTTTCACGTGAAACATCCTCCGTTTGACAGCTTTAATACACACCAGGAGGGACCGTGGGATTTCGCGACGTTAAGCGTTCTGAGAACGCAAAAGACACGCGTATCATTGCAATCATCAATCAAAAAGGCGGCGTCGGTAAGTCAACGACGGCTGTAAACCTTGCAGCAGCACTGGGTGAGCAGGGTCGTAAGACACTGATTGTCGATTTTGATCCGCAGGGAAACAGTACCAGTGGATTTGGAATTGAAAAAGAAGACCTTGATCGCTGCATCTATGATGCATTGTTGAATGATGTGCCGGCAGAATCGCTTGTTCTTGATACAAATTGCAAAAAGGTATTCGTAATTCCAGCTACGATTCAGCTTGCAGGTGCCGAAATTGAGCTCGTAAGCGCAATTGCTCGTGAAACCCGCCTCAAAGATTTGCTTGAGCCGATTCAGGACGAGTTCGATTTTATTTTCATTGACTGTCCTCCTTCGCTCGGCCTGCTTACTATCAATGCCTTGACCGCAGCAGACAGCGTTTTGATTCCGATCCAGTGCGAGTACTACGCACTCGAGGGCGTTACGAAGCTGCTAGAGTCAATGAAGATGGTCAAATCACGTCTGAACAAGGGCTTAGACACCTATGGTGTGCTTATGACCATGTATGACTCGCGTACTTCTCTATCGAATCAGGTTGTTGAGGAGGTTCAATCGTACTTTGGTGATAAGGCATTTAAGACGCTAATCCCCCGTACGGTTAAAATCTCCGAAGCTCCGTCTTTTGGAGAACCGGTAATTACCTATGCACCTCAAAATAAGGGTGCAAAAGCGTATATGAACCTTGCAAAAGAGGTGATCAAGCGTGCCTAGTGTAAAGAAACGTGGCGGATTGGGACGTGGACTCAATGCTTTGGTCTCAGAGGCCGAGTATGAGACCGGTGGTTCTGCTGTATCTGCTTCAAATGCCGCATCTGTAACAAAACTAGCTATTGAGGATATCGTTCCCAACCCTAATCAACCGCGAATTCATTTTAATGAAACTGAACTTCGCGAGTTGAGCGAGTCAATCCAAGAGCATGGCGTTTTGCAGCCGCTCTTGGTTCGCAAGCATGGAAACGGCTATGAGATTATCGCTGGTGAGCGTCGTTACCAGGCGTCAAAGCTTGCTGGTCTTGAGGAGCTGCCTGTCATCATTAAAGATGTTAATGATGAAGAGATGCTGGCTCTTGCTCTTATCGAAAACCTTCAGCGTTCTGATCTGAATCCCGTCGAAGAGGCTAAGGGCTATCGCCAGCTCATCGATGCTAGCGGTATGACCCAGGAGGCATTGTCGAAGGCCGTAAGCAAGTCGCGCTCTGCAATTACAAACTCGCTGCGCCTTCTCGATCTCCCCGAATTAGTTCAGCAGATGATTTTTGAGGGTAAACTTACTGCTGGTCACGCACGTGCGATTCTTGCAGTTCCCTATGAGGATGCTCGAATTCGACTTGCAGAGAAGGTTGTTGCGGAGGGCCTTTCCGTAAGAGCGACAGAAAATCTTGCTCCATTGTTTTCTGCCGGAGAGACGCCTAAGACGCCGAGGCCTGCAACGCCTCAGTCTTTTAAAAAGGCTGCGCGTGTACTTCGTCAGGTATTTAATACCAACGTGCGCGTGAAGAGCTCGCGTGGAAAGAATAAGATTGAAATTGAGTTTAAAGACGAGGAAGAGCTCTCTCGTATTCTTGGTGAAATGATTCAGTTTGATCAAGGAGGCCAAGATGAGGAATAAGATTTTTACTGCGATTGCGTTGGCGACGACTGTCGCGGCTGGTGCCTTTGCTGGCTATAAGATCGCGACAGACGATGAACTTCGAGGTCGTTTGCTTCGTAGCGCGCAAGATATCGTTGATACATCCAAGAAGAAAATGGATGTTATGACAGAAGATGTTGCCATGCGCACTGCTCAGGTAACGAAAAATCCTAAGATTAATCAAGGTTGGGTTAACAACCAATGGGAAAATGTAGGCTATTAGGTACCTAACGATTACCCTGCATATTTTGAGGGGCCCTTGTCTGATTCATGAGACAAGGGCCCCTTATTCTGTCCGTAAAAAATGGGAAAGGTAGCATCTGCTCCAAAATTGAGGTCAATAAATGAAACGACCCCGGTTGCATATCCTGCAACAGGGGCCGTTCGATGTTTCACATGAAACGTTTTGGAGTGCGACTCCCCTATGCGTTCTTCTGAACTTTGAAGCGCTGTTTCAGCTGTCCGCAAGCGGCGTCAATATCGTTACCACGGGAGTTACGAATCGTGGTCTCGATGCCACGGGACTCAAGACGACGCTGAAGATCCTCAACCTTATGAATCGGCGACGGCTTGAGCGGGCTGCCCTCGATATCGTTAAGTTGAATCAGGTTAACGTGGCACAGCGTTCCCTCGCAGAAGTCGCAGAGTGCCTGCATCTCGGGATTCGTATCGTTGACGCCTTCGATCATGGCATACTCATAGGTCGGGCGGCGGCCAGTCTTCTCGGTGTAGAGCTGAAGCGTTTCGTGAAGGCGAAGCAGCGTGTACTTCTTAACACCGGGCATGAGTTTATTGCGCGTCGACTGGATGGCGGAATGCAGGGAAACGGCAAGCGTGAACTGCTCGGGGATATCGGCAAATTTGCGAATACCGGGAATAACGCCGCTGGTAGAGACGGTGAGGTGACGAGCGCCGATACCGATGCCATCGGGGTCGTTGAGGATACGCAATGCCTTGAGAACCTCGTCGTAGTTGGCAAACGGCTCGCCCTGGCCCATGAAGACAACGCTTGTGGCACGCTCGCCAAAGTCGTTGGATACATGAAGCACCTGGTCGACGATCTCTTGAGCGGTCAGAGAGCGCTTGAGGCCGTTGAAGCCGGTAGCGCAAAAGGCGCAGCCCATGCCGCAGCCTGCCTGGGTGGAAACGCAGACGGAAAGTTTGTTACGGCGGGGCATGCCGACAGTCTCGACGGAAATGCCATCGTGGTACTCGAGCAGATACTTGCGCGAGCCATCTTTGGAAACCTGCTTGGTGATTTCAGTCGGCGTATCAAAGGCAAAAGCCTCTTTAAGCTGCTCACGGAAAGCCTTGGGAAGGTTGGTCATATCGTCAAACGAACAAACGTTCTTCTCAAAGACCCATTCGATGAGCTGCTTCGCGCGGAAGGCGGGCTGGCCAAGTTCGGCCACGAGCTCGCGAATATCGTTTTGGCTCAAGTCGCGAATGTCCTGAGATTTAGTCCTGGGATTCATGGAAGCCTTTCGATTTTGGGGAAACGTAGAGGGTATCGCTACAATATGGTATCAGCTGCAGAAATTATAGAGGAGGAGTCTGCCCATGCCGGGTAAAAGCCTAGAGAACATGCACGTAGCGGTCTTGGCGGGCGGTCATTCCGCCGAGCGCGAGATCTCGCTCGATTCGGGAAAGAACGTTGTGGTGGCACTGAAGGAAGCCGGCTACACCTCGGTGGAGCTGCTTGACACGGCCGCTGATGACTTTATGGTAACCATGGCGAACGGCGGATTCGATGTGGCATTTATCGCCATGCACGGCGCCGGCGGTGAGGATGGCGCCATGCAGGGTGCCATGGAGACCCTGGGTATCCCCTACACGGCCTCGGGCGTACTTGCCAGCGCCTGCGGTGCCGACAAGGAGGTCTCTAAGCTCCTATACGCCAAGGCGGGCATTCCCATTGCCCCCGGCCTTGCGCTCGAGGTGGGCGATGAAGTCGATATCGATCATATCGTCGAGGTTTGTGGCGAGCGCTGCTTTGTGAAGCCGGCCGTCAACGGTTCCAGCTATGGCATTTCCCTGGTCCATGAGCCCTCCGAGCTGCCCGCGGCAATCGCCAAGGCGTTTGAGTACGGCGACAAAGTGCTGGTCGAGAAGTGCATCGAGGGTACCGAGATCACCGTCGGCGTATACGGCGAAGATGACGTGCGCGCCCTGCCGATTGTCGAGATTCGTAAGCCCGAGGACTGCGAGTTCTACGATCTGGACGTGAAGTATGTCGACCCTACGGATATCCATCGCATTCCGGCGCAGATTTCACCCGAGAATTACGCTCGCGCTCAGGAGCTTGCCTGCGCCGCTCACAAGGCCCTCGGTTGCCTGGGTATCTCGCGCAGCGACTTTATTGTGAGCGAGGACGGCCCCGTTATCCTCGAGACCAATACCATTCCCGGCATGACCGATACGTCGCTGTATCCGGATGAGATCCGCCACACCGACGACATGACGTTCCCGCAGGTGTGCGACAGCCTAATCCGTATGGGTCTCCGTCGAGCGGGCGTTGCATGCTAATCGAGGACGCTGTATCTCCTGGAACGCCACAGTTTGTCATCGATTCTTATGCCACGCTCGCCGAACGTGCAAAGACACAATCGTTTGGCCTCATCGAAGAGGACGTTATCGTCCTCGATACCGAGACCACGGGTCTTTCGGTACAGGACAACGAGTTAATTGAGATTTCCGCGGCCCGTCTTTCGGGCCGCGAGATCATCGACCGCTTCGATACCTTCGTGCATCCCAAGCAGCTGATTCCCGCCGAGATTACCGAGCTCACGAGCATTACAAATGCCGATGTGGCGGATGCCCCGTCGGCCGTTGAGGCCGTCGCCGCTCTCGCCGATTTTGTCGGTGGTTGCCCGGTGATCGCACATAACGCCACGTTCGACCGCTCGTTTATCGAGTCGGTCAAAGGCGGCGTCAACGTGAGCGATATTTGGATCGATTCGCTGGCGCTGTCGCGCATCGCGCTTCCACGCCTGGCCTCGCACAAGCTGTCTTTTATGGCCGATCTGTTTGACTGTGACTCGGTATCACACCGTGCCAATGCCGACGTCGACGCCCTGTGTGGCGTATGGCGCGTGTTGCTCGTGGCGCTCACCGACTTGCCCCAGGGCCTCATGGCGCGCCTAGCCGACATGCACTCGGATGTGCCTTGGTCCTATCGTCCCATCTTCTCGTTCTTGGCGGGACAGAACCCTGGTTCTATCTTCTCTCTCAGCGCCGCCCGCGCCGACGTTCTCAAGGCCGATCGCGCCGACGATCGGGTGGACGCCGACGAGCTGCCGGTTCTCAAGATGCCGAGTCGTGAGGAGATCGAGGCAGACTATGCGCCAGGTGGCCTGGTCAATCGCATGTATCCCACCTACGAGCCGCGTGATGAGCAGATCGCGATGGCGCTCGAGGTCCGCGATGCGCTGGTCACGGGCACTCATCGAGTAATTGAGGCAGGCACAGGCGTCGGCAAATCGATGGCCTATCTGGTGCCTTTTGCCGAGGCAGCACGCCGTAACAACATCACGGTTGGTATTGCGACCAAATCGAACAATCTTGCCGACCAGCTCATGTACCATGAGCTGCCAAAACTTGCCGAGCAACTGGACGGTGGTCTGTCATTTTGCGCTCTCAAGGGGTATGACCACTATCCGTGCCTGCGCAAGCTCGAGCGCATGAGCCGCGGCCAGGTCGAGATTACCACCAAGCGCGATCCGGCGGACACGCTCACGGCGGTCGCGGTCATTATGGCGTATGTCTGCCAATCAGCCGATGGCGACCTCGACTCGCTCGGCATTCGGTGGCGCAGCGTCAACCGTCCCGACTTTACGACGGCCTCGCGCGAGTGTGCTCGTCGCCTCTGCCCGTTTTTCCCTGATAAATGTTTGGTCCACGGCGCTCGCCGTCGTGCGGCGCATGCCGATGTGGTGGTCACCAACCATTCCCTGCTGTTCCGCAACGTCGCGGCCGAGGGCAGGATTTTGCCGCCGATTCGTCATTGGGTAATCGACGAGGCCCATTCCATCGAGCGCGAGGCGCGCCGTCAGTGGGCGCGTGTGGTGTCGGCGGACGAATCACGCGTTCTGTTTGAGCGTCTGGGTGGCTCGAGCACCGGCGCGCTAAGCCAGGTTTCCCGTGATTTGGCAACCTCCGAGGGCTCTACGCTCTATCTGGGCCTTACCGCCAAGGCGACGTCGACGGTTGCGCGCGCGAGCATGGCGATCGCCGGCGTGTTCGATGGCGTTCGCGAGCTCGGTCGCCGTGCCCGTGGGGGCTATGACAATGCCAATCTATGGATTGGCCCCGAGCTGCGCGAATCTGACGACTGGCATGATTTCTTACAGTCGGCCTACACTGGCATCGACGCATTGGAACAAGCTGACAAGAGCGTCGACGCGCTGGTGCAAGCCGTCGCCGCCGACAAGCCAGAGGTTGTTGTCGACCTGGGTGATATCTCGCGCCGCCTGCACGAGCTGGCCGAGAACCTAAAACTCATCATTGATGGTACCGATGAACACTACGTGTATTCGCTGCAGGTCAATCGCAGGCTGCGTGCCGGCGGAGAGTCAATGACCGCAGAGCGCATCGACATTGGCGAGGCCTTGGCAACCGAGTGGCTGCCCGAGGTTCACACGGCTATCTTTGCCTCGGCGACCATGACGGTGTCCAAAAGCTTTGAGCACTTTAACCATGCGGTCGGCCTTGATCGCATCGGTGCTTCAACGTCGTCATCGCTGCACTTGGATTCGAGCTACGACTTCGATTCGAACATGGCTGTAGTCGTTGCGGGCGATATCCCCGATCCGCGCGATCGTGAGAGCTATCTTACGGCGCTCGAGCGCGTACTGGTCGACGCCCATCTTGCCATGGGCGGATCGGTGCTCACGTTGTTCACCAATCGGCGCGACATGGAGGACCTATACGCCCGCGTTGAGCCCAAGATGGCCCGTGCGGGTCTGGAGCTCAACTGCCAGCAGCGCAACTCATCTCCTCGTCGCCTGCGCGACCGGTTTATCAACGAACCGACCTCGTCGCTTTTTGCGCTCAAGGCCTTCTGGGAGGGGTTTGATGCCAGCGGCGAGACGCTGCGCTGCGTCATCATTCCCAAGTTGCCGTTCTCGAGCCCCACGGACCCGCTCTCGTGCGAGCGCAACCTGCGCGAAGACCGCGCATGGGCGCGCTATTCGCTGCCCGAGGCGGTGCTCGAGGTTAAGCAGGCCGCGGGGCGTTTGATTCGCTCGTCGACCGATAGCGGTGTGCTGATCTTGGCGGATCCTCGCCTGGTGACGAAGGGCTATGGCAAGAAGTTCTTAACGTCGCTGCCCACGAGCTCCTACCAGCGCATCGAATCGGCGCAGATCGGGCACTATCTACAGCTGTGGCGTGCACGCCACGAGCGGCGGCGCTAAAGCGGACAGACGAGGGTTTTTGCCATATCGCACAGACGCTTTGACAGGGCGGGGTCATCCAAGATGCGGATGGCTCCGCCCGCTGCGATTATCTGGCTCAGCAGCCAACGCTCGGAGCCGTAATGTACGGTTACCGTTGCCATGTCTGTCCCGCTGCGTTCGATTAGGGTGATGCCGGCCCAGTCCAGATGCTCCGCCATATCGAATGGCATCAAGAGCTTTGCGCTACGCTGCGTCCGGGCAAGGGAATCGTGGAGGGATGCAACGTCCGGTGCGTGAGGCACGACGGAGTCTTCCGTCAAGGCGAGTCCCTCGATTTTATCCATGCGATAGGTGCGCTGCTCATCGACCGCGATGTCCCAGGCAATCAGATATGTTTGGTCGCCGTTTGCTGTAATGCGCAAGGGGTCGACCAGACGCTCGCGTGGCCGCGCATCGTCCATCGAGCGATACGAGATACGACAGCGAACGCCGTCCTGAATGGCGCAGCTCAGCTGCTGCCAGTGCGACCCGTGGTTGACGGTGTCAAAGACGTGCTGGTTATAGCCGAGCTCTTCGGGTAGAAGAGCATGTCGAATTCGAGCCGCCGCCTGGGGCTCGATCCCCAACGATTCAAGTTCGTGGTTGAGCACAGCGCCCTCGGCGGCACTCAGGCGCAGCGGTAGTACACGCCCGGCGTCACCGGTGAGGACCACGCGCTCGCCGTGGCATTCGCAGATGATACGCGCACCCGATTCTCGGTCCGCGAGCGTCGAGACGATCTCGAGAATCTCGTCGAGCGACGCCCCCGTGATGTCAAAGCGACTGCAAATCTCGGTTCGTGTCATGCCGCTCTCGCCGGCGGCGTAGAGGGCCTCCATGATGTCGATGGCGCGCGAGAGCCTCTGCTCGCTGGTGAGTTTACGCACGGGCATGCTCGTGCACCGTCCTTTCAATGAGGTGGTTCCACGCCTGCTTGAGCGATTTGGGGGCCATGGGCCTCATGCCGTCCATGGCGTGGGCCATGCAAAATGAGGCGGCGGCTTCAAGATCGCGCACGTCAACGGTCCAAGTCCATCCCGAATCGGTGTGTGCGAGCTCACCTCGCCCGCGCGTGAGGCCGTTGATCATATCGATCTGCGTCTGCGGGGCGAACGAGAACGTAGCCGCAACGGGCGGGCGGTCGGCAAAATCGAATTCAAAGAACAGGTAGTCGTTGAGATTGAAGTCTGCAGGGATGGCGTAGGCCTTCGAAGGACGCCAAGCGCGAACGATACGGTCGCAGCGGAATGTCCTGATGTCGTCGGTGGCATTGTCGAGGCCGCAGAAGTACGCAACGCCCTCGCGCTCGAACATGCCGTAGACGCAGACGGTACGCTCTTTCTGCTCACCGCGTCCGTTTTGATATAAAAATCGCAGCGCGCATCGCTCGGCAAAGGCGCTCCATACCGCATCGACGGTGGGAGAGCGGCGGATCGGTGCTTCGTCCGCCGTCGTCCTGCCGGTGAGGTAGGCAATCTTGGAACGAATATCGGCAAGCGGCGCGGCAAAAGTGGATGAGCCGGCCGCTATTGTCTGGTCGATAGCGTTGAGCAGGATATCGGCGTCGTCTGCGGTGATGAGGCCGCCTGCCGCAAACGTGTGCTCGCGGTCGATTGTCCATGAGCTTTCCTCGGTCTCCTGCGCGCCGGCGGGGCGAACCTCCTTGATTAAGATGCCGCGTTCGAGCAGTTTGTCACGATCGCGCCGAAACTTGCGCTTATTCGAGTCGATATTGCCCGAGCCATATCCCAGGTCGGAATCCAAGACGATCTGCTCGGTCGTCAACGGTTCGGGGGAGCTGTTGAGCACAAAGAAAAGATTGAGGATGCGCTGAGCCGTTTTATCGAAACCGGGCTCCGAACTTCCCTTTTTAATTGTCGCGGTCGCGTCGCTTGCCGTCATAGAGTCCTCGCATGAGAAGGTGGTTTGCTGCCATGATTTTAGTCCGATATGGAGATTAGGCTATATCCTTGTCCGCTCGGGGCGTTAAGATGGCCCGAATTCGGTCGTTTGCGCTCGCTCGGGGTATACTTTCGACTATATACGGTTCTAATGTGCATGCATTGGGCCTATTTGTCGGATTATGGATGTGGAGCGCACATGGCGAACACCCAGAACTATATTAACCACCTGCTGCAGAACACCGGCATTACGCCGGCATGCAGCGAAGAAGAGCGCTTGGCTGCCGAGGATATCGCTCAGATCTTCCGCAACCACGGCTTTGACCCCGAGGTTCAGGAGTTCAATGCCCCGGCGCCCAGTAGGTTGGCATTTGCCGTTACCGGTATTCTTGCGTTTGCCGGCGCCCTGCTGATGGGCATCGGCGGCGGTATCGGCTTGGTCGGCACCTTGCTGGCCATTGTCGGCGCCGTTCTTTACGTGCTCGAGCGCACGGGCCACCCCGTGGTTTCGCGCCTGGGCAAGACGGGCGTGAGCCAAAATGTCATCGCCTACCACAAGGCCTCGGGCCCGCTCGCGTCTCCGCGCAACCGCCCGGTGGTCGTTGTCGCACACTACGACTCTCCCCGTGCTGAGCTGCTCGCCCGCGAGCCCTATGCTTCGTATCGTGCGCTCATCGCCAAGCTGTTGCCCGTTGCCACGGTTGCCCCTGCTGCCGTTGCCATCCTGCGTATCCTGCCGCTCCCCGGCGCGCTCAAGGTTCTGCTGTGGATTGTCGCGATCCTCGCTTCCCTCGTTGCACTTGCCAACGCGGCAAACATCATCTCTAACCGCCACATTCTTCCCTATACGTCCGGCGCGGTGTGCAACAAGTCTTCTGTCGCCGCTATGCTCGGTGTTATGGACAACGTTGCTCCCTTCCAGGGCGAGAACGAGTTTCCCGACGATGTTCCGTTCGATACCTATTTTGGGGAGCAGAAACGTCGTGCCGAGGAAATGGCGCGCGCGGCGGCGGAGTATGCCGCGGCCCAGCAGCAAAACGACTACGGCAACACCATCGAGTACGAAGAGCCTACCTACGCCGAGGACGAGTTCGGTCAGCCGATTGCTCCCGACGCTCAAACCGAGCCCGAACAGGGCGAGGCTTTTGACGAGCAGATCGAGGGCTTTGAGGGTGCGTCTGCCGACGAGACGCTGATCGGCGCCATCGTGCCCGAGAATCAGAATCAGGCTGTCCAGGCCGAAGAGTTCAATGACGAGGTTCCCGCTGCTGAGCCGGCGGAGGAGCCTGCCGCGGCCGAGCCCGAGCCCAAGCTCTATCGCAACGCCGCCGGCAACATCCGCTTTGGTTCGGATGCCATCCGTGCGCTCGGAATGCTTCCCGAGTCCTGCACGCTCGATTACGAGGAGGGCGAGGAGCCGACGTTTGAGCCCGAGCCTGCGCCCGTTGTCACTGCGGATGATGAGTCTGCCGCGGTTACCGCTGCCGTTGCCGAGCCCGAGGCGGTGTCTGCGATCGATCCCGCGGCAGGACTGGACATTTTGGCTCCCGCCGCGCCGGCGCAAGACGTTGCGGACGAGTCTGACGACGATTACGTTGAACAGCCGAGGCGCGTGTCTTACGAGAGCGATACTGATTTCTCTGCCGAGATTCCCGCGGCAACGCCCCATGCCGATATTGCATCCGCGTTCTCTTCGATTGGCGCCAGCGCTTCCAGCTTCTTTAAGGGTGCGCTTGCAAAGGGCAGGAAATTTGTCGACGATTTCGAGGAGAAGCGCGCTGCCGCACGCGAGGCTGCCGAGCAGGAGGCTATCGCTCAGCAGCAGGCAGCCGAGGCGTCACGTGAGCGCGCGGCGCAAGAGTTTGAGCAGAACGAGGCTATGCAGTCCGTGCCTGTCGACGCCGCCGAAGCTACAACGTCCTTTGAGGCTCAGCAGCACGTCGATAGCACCATGTCGTTTGATGCCGCGCAGTTCGATTCCACGATAACGTTTGAAAAGCAAGGCACCGCGATTGCCGAGCCCCTTCCTGTTTCCGATGAGCAGGGCGACGCGGCAGACGATGACGAGCCTATTGATGCTGCCGAAATCCAAGATGCCGCCGGGCACGAGCCCGTCGAGGTCAACTGTGACGAAGAGCAATACGCGGCAGCCGATCAAGGTGATTCGACCGAGGTCGAGCAGGAGGAAGTGCCTGCGGTTTCCGAGGCTCCCGAGACAGATGAGTCGAGGCCTTACTCCACGCAGATTTTCACCATGCCGACCCCGAGTGGTTCCGGTGCCACGGTTGCCGATGTTGCTCCCACCCAGGACGAAACGGTCGATTCCCTTATGGCCCAGATTTCCTCCCAGGCATCACCGCGTCCGCAGGTGAATGTTCCCGATCCGGCGTCGGCTCCGTCGCCTGCACCTTCCTCGTCTCCGCTGGCTTCGGTCCCCGATCCGTCGCTGCCGTCGATGAAGCAGGCAAACGTTGCGTCTCGCACGTCGCTGTTCGACATTCCCGACCCCTCCGCACAGGTCAACGACCCCTTTGCTACCGCTCAGGGTCCCGAACCAACATCGGCACCCGTTGCGCCTCCTAGGCCCGTTGCGTCGGGCGCTCAGCCGATCGAGACCATTTCGGCTCCCGCCCCGGCGGCGCCCAAGTCTCGCAAGCGCGGCCTGGGCGGCCTGTTCGGTCGTAAAAAGAAAAACGAACAGGACAGCATGAGTGATTGGCTGGGCGTCGAAGACGATTACGATGCCAAGAAGTCCGGTCGCGGCATCGGTTCGTGGGATAATTTCGAGGACGATAACGATGGCTGGAAGGGCGGCGCTACGTCTTCCGACGGCGCTTCTTCCGAAGATATGCTCTCGGCTGTCGCCTCTATGGGCGACGATGAGCTGCTCGGTCACGATATCTGGTTTGTGGCAACGGGCGCCTCGGATTGTGATGGCGCCGGTATGAAGGCCTTCTTGGCTTCGCATCGCGATAAGCTCCGCGGCGTCTTCTTCATCAATCTTGAATCCGTCGGCGCCGGTAGGCTTTCGGTGGTGACGGTTGAGGGCGAACAGCAGCTGCTCAAGGGCGATCGCCGCATCATGAACCTGGTCAGCAAGGTGTGCAAGTCGTTCCATGTCGATTGTGGCGCGCTCGAGATGCCCTATGCCAAGACCGATGCCTACGCCGCCCTCGAGGCGAGCCGCCGAGCCCTCACCATCGCCGGCGTGGACGGCACGCGTCTGGCTTGCGCTCGTACCGAGGACGACCTGCCCCACAATGTCAACCCGACGAACATTGCCACGGTATCCGAGGTCGTGACCGAGGTTATCCGCCGTTCGTAGACGGAGCTCTAAGGAGTCAACGTGTTTTCGTATATTAAGCGCCATTGGCCTGTCTACGTGATTTTGACCTTGATTGCCATTGCGTTAGGGTTTGGAGCTGCCTACATCGTGGGCGCGAAGGGCTCGACCCCCGCCTCCGCAATCAGCGAAGAGGTGGAGCAAGAACAGAGCACGGGTGCCGATGGGATTCCTGAGTCCGAGCAAGCAATCGTTGATGGTGGATCTTCGTCTGCAGAGTAGATGCGGCGATTTAAATGATTGAAAGCGGGCGAGCCGGGGGACTGGCTCGCCCGCTTTTTCATCGCTCTAGCGCTTCTTTGGGATTGACCTAAGGCGAGCGAACCATAGGGCTGCGGCACCCGAGGTCAGGAGCGCGGTGATGCAAGCGGCGATGGGAGCTGATCCTGTTGCCGGTAGGTCCTGCGGTAGGGTACAGCGTTGAATGACACTGTCCTCGTCATGTGACTCAAGTTTATCGCCGCCGCCGTTGCGGCAAAGATCGACGCGTGCGCTGTTGGTGAGTGCAGTTTGGGGTGTGTAAGCCGACGTTGCCTGCATGTGCACGACTGCGCCCCGAGCATCTGTGCCAAGGATTGCTTTGGCATCGTCAAGGTCGTCGTGCTCATCTTTGAGATCATCACGGGTCCAAGAATCCGTATCGCTTCGAGTCGTAAAGTCGGCGGCTACCGCACCGTATTCAATGCGAATGCCCGTCACGACGGTATTGGATGCAAGGTCGAGTTCTTTCGCCTCGAGTGTGGCGGATTCCGTGGTCGAGACATCCGCCTTCCAGAGGTGCCAGCCGTCGTAATCGACGAGGCGGCAATCTTCACCCAGACTCTCTTTTACTTCGTCGGACTCAAGCCAAGGATTTTCGTGCCCATCGCCAAGAGTCGCGTTTGCCGGCTCATCGACGTCTGTCGAGTCCAACGGCGTCGTGCGATACCACACGTTGCACAGACCGTTGAGGTCGCCGATGGCGACGGGGGTTTCGATTGAGACGAATCTCGCCGTGCCGTCTTTGGCGCACTCAAGATCATCGGTAATCGTAAACTCATCAACCCAAGTAGCGGAATCGTTTCGAGCATCGATGGTATAGGAGAAAAGCCCATCCGTATTGGTTTGCATCGCGGCGCGGTTTTTTCCATCGCCGTTAGCCAACAGACCCTTCCCGATAGGTTGGACAAGTTCCTGACGCTTGTCGACCTGTCCTTTGATCTCGATGGGCGCATCCTTCATCGCGACGGATTGGACTTCTCCCGTATCCTTTATTTCAAACGTTATCTCCTCGGCAAGGTCATAGGTCCGCGGAGACATCGTTTCGCGCAACGAGTAGGTGCCGGGTGCAAGATGTTCGATGCGGTGCGGCTTGTCGGATGAGGTCCAGGAGTCTATTTCGGTTTTATCGGGACCATATAAGGTGAGCTGTGCGCCTTTCACTTCCTGCTCTCCGCTTGCATCGACCTTGGAGATATCAACCTTGGTGTAATCGTCGGATACGTTAAGCCGTGCTTCCACAACGGGTGTTTTCTGGTCGGCATAGGTAAGGTCGACGATATGGTGCGTCCGGTCGAGTAAGAAGCCGGTCGGCGCTTGAGTCTCGACAACCTCGTAGCGTGCGGTGCCAGATCCCAGCGGGAGGTCGTCCGCGCGTGCTTCTCCAGTTTCATCCGTCGTGACGGTAGCGACAGTCTCACCGTCGAGCGCGGCAATGCTACCGTCGGGGCGCACGATATCACCTGAGGCACGGATCTCAAAGGTGGCGCCCGCGAGGCTGCTGCCGTCTACGGCATCGGTTTTAACGATCCTGATGTTTCCGGTCGCGGCGTGGTTATAATACGAGACGATTGCAACGGGCGTTAGGTTTATATCGGCGGGTATGTTTACCTCGATCTCTCCGCCGACAAGATAGGGCTCTTTGGCCGAGGTTTCGCGTACATAATAGGTGCCCGGCATGAGCGATTCGGGCAGTGTGACGGTGCCGGTCGCGTCAGTCGTAAAGGTGTCCATTACGTTATATGCTGGATACCAGCATGTTTGTGAGACAGGTTTGTGATTGCTGTCGAGGAGTTGGAAGGTGAATCCGGCTAGGGGAACAGAGGCGCCTGTTTGGGCATCGCGTTTTACAATCTGGAGATGCGTCGACAGGGCGTGGTTGTCCACGATATATTGAAGCTCGGCGCCGTCGGAAATCTGATTGGCCTCGACGGTCCATTCCCCCGCACGTTTAAAACCCTCGGGGACGGTTTCCGGAACCTCACGAACCGTGTAGCCGGCGCGGTCGTATGGGACGGCTCCGTGGACACCGGCTGGTCGCTTGCCTGTGCCGAACCATGCTTCGGGCTGGTCTTTGGTGGAGGCAAAGCCATAGATGTTTGTGGTCAGTGTGCCAACAACCTGCTGAGAGCTGTTGCTGACAACCTCAAAGACAACACCTCCTGCCGGCTGCTCCAGGCCGGATTGATCGCTATTGCCGTAGTCCTTGAATTTGGAAATCTCAAGGTCAAACGCAATGGGGATATCGGAAACGCGCGATTCGATCTCGACCACGCCTGAATCACCGAGCTGGTCGGCTCCAACGGTATAGGACCAGCTGTCGTTGGTTGGCAGGTAGCCCTCGGGGGCTTTTGACTCATAGATGGTAAAAGTTCCCAGGGGGACATCGGTGAGGGTGGCCCGACCGCTTTCGTCAGTCGTGAGAATTTGCGACCATCCAGGGGTTGATTGCGACACACACGTGAACTCTGCTCCTGCGAGTGAAGATCCCACCTGGGGGCCGGCATTCGTCGCGGCATCGAGTTTTACGACATGCAGGGTGATGGCGCCGGGTTGTTCATCGATGGCGACCTGCCCGCCGTCATTCCCCGTGGTAAAGGCAACGCGATCGGGGCGGGGGACATAGCCGGCCGGCGCCTTCGTTTCAACTAGGTAGTATGCCGTGTTGGGTAGGAGTGTTGCCTGTGCTCGACCGTTGCCGTCCATCTGGATGGTGCCGACACGTGCGTCGCTGGCGCTCTCAAAAATATCGAATGTTGCCCCGGTAAACTGATAGGTATTGTTTCCGCTGGTAATAACAGTGTTCGCAGACTGCTTTTGGAAGGAAACAGAGACCGCCGGCAGTACATAGAGCATGTCTTGACGTCTGCTGCCGCCCGATACGGTTCCTAGATAGCGCCGCGCGCGGTGCGGAGCGGCTTTGATGCTTCCTGATTTTGCGCTGTCGTGGAGCCACCGCGCAGCCGCCACGACTTCATTGTCGGCGGTAAAGTGCCCGCTCTTGGTTTTGCCCTGAGCGGTCGTGTAGGAGTAGGTGCCGTCGACATGGGTAGTGCCGTTGAGCATCCATACGGCAAGCTGGGTGGCGGCGCGGGCGCGATCGGGTGAAAGATGGTAACCGCCAAACGACGTGGCGGTAGGATATCCGTGACAAACGATTGCCGCGAACTCGTCGTCGAGCCACACCCAGCCTTGATCAAAGTTGAGCCATGGGCCGCCCGGCTTGGTGGGCCCGGGGCGTTCCTGGTTCATGCAGTAGGCAATCGAGGCGTCCTGAGCTTCATATTTGCCGATGAAGAAGGGTCCACAATCATCGCTAATGGTGCGGAAGCCGAGCTGGTCGTAGCCATCGATGGCAAATGCGACTCCCGGAGCCAGGCAGCCGAAAAGCAGGAAGAGGAGCAGGAGCAGCGGACCTGTTGCGATTGCGCTGTGGACAGAGTGCGTGGGTGCGTTGGACATGGCTGCTCCTTATCCCTCGTGCGCCGCATGGGGAGGTTGCGACGCGTAGGATGAGGCTACCCCCGAGGTTCATGCGGGTAAGTACCGGAGCCTGACCAAAAGCTTGCCCAATTCCTGACAAATTGAGCTCAAATACAACAACCAAGCAAAAGCGCAGGTAGAAGATAGGGAGAACAGGAGGTCAAAGGTCCTCATCTCCACAATTGACGCGATTTTCAAACGAATCTCCACAGCTAAAACAAGCATCACCACCCTTGTATCGAACAAGACAACCGCGTTATACTAGCCAACACATAAGCGGGCATCGCCAAGTGGTAAGGCATCAGCTTCCCAAGCTGACACTCGCGGGTTCGAGTCCCGTTGCCCGCTCCAGTTAAGAGCACAAGCACGGCACCATCACGGTGCCGCGCTTTTTTCAATAAAGTGCCGGGACTCGAACCCGACAGGGTGCGAGCGTAAATAAACGCGAAGCGTTTATAGCGAGCAGGCAAGGTCGCCGATAGGCGACCGCAGCCGGTGCGGATTTGCGAAGCAAATACGCGGACGTCCCGTTGCCCGCTCCAATTCCAAAATGTTAGGTTCATGCCTACTGCCCATACTTGCACCTGCGCACGGTACAATGGTTGGGTTACGACCAACGTGCCAATAACCAAAAAGGAGCCGCTATGATCGATCGCTATACCCGCCCGGAGATGGGACACATCTTCTCCCTCGAGAACAAGTACGCCATTTGGCAGGAGATCGAGGTCCTGGCCTGCGAGGCCCAGGCGGAGCTCGGCAAGATCGGCATTTCTAAAGACGAAGCCCAGTGGATCCGCGACCACGCCAACTTTGAGAAGGCAAAGGTCGACGAGATCGAGGAAGTCACGCGCCACGACGTTATTGCCTTCCTGACCAACATGAAGGAGTACATCGACGCCGATGTTCCCGAGGGCGACCCCAAGCCCAGCCGCTGGGTTCACTATGGCATGACCAGCTCCGATCTGGGCGATACGGCTCTGTGCTACCAGCTCACCCAGGCCTGCGATCTGATCATCGAGGACGTCAAGAAGCTCGGCGAGATCTGCAAGCGCCGCGCCTTCGAGGAGCGCAACACGCTTTGCGCTGGCCGCACCCATGGCATCCATGCCGAGCCGATGACCTTCGGCATGAAGTTTGGCTCTTGGGCCTGGGAGCTCAAGCGCGACCTGGATCGTCTTGAGGACGCCCGCAAGAACGTTGCCTTCGGTGCCATCTCGGGCGCTGTCGGCACGTACAGCTCCATCGAGCCGTTTGTCGAGGAATATGTCTGCGAGCACCTGGGTCTGGTCCACGACCCGTTGTCCACGCAGGTCATCTCCCGCGACCATCACGCCTACCTCGCCGGCGTCCTCGCCACCACGGCGGCCACCTGCGAGCGCATCGCTACCGAGGTCCGCAATCTGCAGAAGACCGATACGCTTGAGGCCGAGGAGCCGTTCCGCAAGGGTCAAAAGGGCAGCTCCGCCATGCCGCACAAGCGCAACCCGATCACCATGGAGAAGGTCTGTGGCCTGTCGCGCATCGTGAAGTCCAATGCCCAGGTTGCCTTCGACAATGTCGCCCTGTGGCATGAGCGTGACATTTCGCACTCCTCTGCCGAGCGCGTCGCCCAGGCCGATAGCTTTATCGCACTCGACCACATGTTCCAGTGTCTCATCCGCGTTATCGACGGCCTGCAGCTGTATCCGGCTCGCATGATGGCCAACCTCAATAAGACTCGCGGCCTCATCTTCTCCTCTAAGGTCCTGCTGGCCCTCGTCGATACGGGCATCACCCGCGAGGATGCCTATGCGATCGTGCAGGAAAACGCCATGGCTACCTGGCACGAGGTGCAGGACTGCGTCTCCGGTCCCACCTTTAAGGAGCGTCTCGAGGCTGATCCGCGCTGCACCGTCAGCCAGGAGAAGCTCGACGAGATCTTTGATCCGTGGGACTTCCTCACCCGCATCGACACGGTCTTCGATCGTCTGGAGCAGCTGAGCTTCGAGTAGGGTTGACCTAATTCGACCGCCTGCGGATGCATTTCAACCATTGGCGCCTTGCCCGTCTTGGGCAAGGCGCTTTTTTCGCTGTCGTACTTGCCCCCTGGTAATAAAATGAACCTCATCTGCTGTTTCGATGAAAGGAGGAGCGTGCCCAGACGTATCAAACGAGCCGCCATCGTCTCGTCGGTGCTCATACTTCTTGCTGCCGTCTGTGTGGTCGTCCTGACGTATACCGTTCGAAACAGCGCTCCCTCCCCGAATGAAGCTGACAAGGACCTCCCGGTACTCAAAATTGGCGTTACGGATAACGATCCCTATGTGTATATCGATACCACGGGCGACTACGCTGGTATCGATATCGATATCGCTCGCGAGGCTTGCAAGCGCGCGGGAATCAAGCCGCAATTCATCGACATATCTTGGAATGATCGTGACCGCCTGCTTAAAAATGGCGATATCGATTGTCTGTGGTGCGACTACTCGCCCTGTTATCGCGAAGACGAGTATTACTGGACTGAGCCGTATCTAACCATAACGGTTTCGGTTGCCACCAAGAAAACGAGTGGTATCAAGTCCTTGGCGTATCTCGATGGCAGCAAGACTGTTGCGGTGATTGCCGGTTCGGTGAGTGAACGCCGATTGCTTGCCGGGGACCTAGGGATCTCGCCGGATGTGCACATCAAATCATATGGCTCTGCCGAACTCTGCAAAGCTGCCCTGGTCAAAGGTTATGTTGACTGTTGGATGGCGGACGTCCAATCGCTCGACCGGCTCGTCGCGCAGTATCCCGGTGTTTATCGTGTGTTTGCCGACAACGTTATGACGGTTGACCTTGGCGTCGCGTTTAAGGACGGCTATGAGGGGGAGTACGTCAAAAACCTCGATACCGTGCTGTTCGAGATGGATCGAGATGGCACGATTGAGCGCATTGTGGGCAAGTACAAGGCAAGGGCGACGACGGACGGGCAAGGAGCGGAATCATGACAAATGATGAGCGCCGCTTGCGCCGAAAGGCATTAGTCACCGCGGCTATCTGCGTTGTGGCCAGCGCTGTTTTGTTGGGTCTGCTGTATGTGGTCGGTACGCATCGCTGTCTCAATAAAACGCTTGGGTTTGGCCAGGAAACCATGGTGTTTTTAAAAAACGCCTGCGAAAAATATGACCGATATGAACAGGGAAGAAAAACCGAGGCGACGCACAATTTGGATGCCGCGCTCGAGTCGTTTTCGACGTTCTTGCCGCCTGATTGCGTAGAAGTCAACGATGACCTCGTCGAGGAGTACGTCCATACCGAGCACCTTTCGGGAATGTTGGTCATGGACGCCGACGGTCATATGGCCGCTCATTACGATATCGACGGTCGCGATCCGCTGATGCTATGGCGAGAGGAGCTTGCCTGTTCGTCGGTCGCATCGATGTACCGAGGCTCCAAGGTGTCCTACTCGACGGTCGTTGAGCGTCGAGATGTCGACTTTGCCGTGAGTGTTGTTCCGTACGGTGATGGCGTAGCGCTGGGGTATCGATCGCTTGCGCCCGAGCCCGCCGATGATTATTCGTATACGATCGCCGACGTGCTCGTGAACAACACATTCCATCAGAGCCCAACGGTGTTCGTGATGCGCGATGCACAAATCGTTTCTTCAAACGATTCGACCGTCGATATAGCTCTCGCCCGGCTTCTTGCCGATAGCGGAATTGATTGGAAAGACGAAGGCTTATCACGTGTCGAATATCGGGGAAGTACCTGGTATGCCGTGCGTGCGGCATATAAGGACTATCGCCTGTTTGCGCTCTATCCCAAATCTGAGGTCATGTCGGGCAGGATTTCATTTATCACTGCCGGCGTACTGGCGTTCCTGGTGTTTTTGGTTGTAGTGCTGTTGGTGCGTATCGTCGCCGATCGTCGCAATTTGGCCGAAAAGGACAAGCAGCTCGGCATCATCAATGCCATCAGTACCACGTATGAGTCGACCCTCCTGTTGCATCTCGACACGCTTGAGATCGAGGGGATTAACATGTCGCCATCGGTGGCGAAGATATTTGCCGAGCACTCCGAGGCATATGACTTTTTTGCAACGGTTTGCCGAGACATTGTGAGTCCCGAAAGTCGCGAGGCGGTCATGGAGCTCTTAGATATAAAGACGCTTCGGGATCGTATGGAAGGCGTGCCGTGCTTGGATGCCGAGGTACGAGACTGCCGAGGTACGTGGTATTCGCTGCAGGTTGTTCCACAGCGCCGCGATGAGCGGGGTCGACTGGAATCGGTCGTCGTGGCAACGCATAACATCTCGATGACAAAACGCGCCGAGGAGCTTTCTTTCCAGGACAAGCTGACGGGACTTCGCAATAGAAATTACCTTGAGTCCCTTGGCGACGACCTGGTGAACGAGTCCCTGCCCGTGAGTGTGATCATGATGGACTGCAATTTCCTCAAGCGTACCAACGATCTCTACGGTCACGAAATGGGCGATGAGCTGCTACGGCGTACGGCGTCTGTATTGAGGCGAACGGCAGGCGAGAAGTTTGTGCCTATGCGCATTGGTGGCGACGAGTTCTTGCTGATTTGCCCTCACACCGATCGCGAATCCGCATGTGAAGTAGTGCAAGATCTTCGCCTCAGCCTTGCTGCTGCGAGCGATGAGGTGCTGACAGTCAGTGCGTCGTTTGGCGTCGCGACGGCAGAGGCACCCGGTTATACACTGACCGAGATTTACCACATCGCTGACCACAACATGTGTCAAGAGAAACGAAAAGTCCACGCTCGGGAAGCAGATTGCTAGTATTGCTGCCGCCGGTTTGCGCATTGGGGAATGTTGAATCGGTGCCCGCGATACTTTATCGGTTCGGACGGGGATAATAGACGTCTGAAATTGCTTTACGAGAGGGGAACGCAATGATTAGTTTTGATTACAAGCCTCAGGGCGTATGCGCTCGCAATATCCACCTTGATCTTTCTGATGACGGCAACAAGGTGGTGGGCGTCGAGTTTACCGGTGGCTGCAACGGCAATCTCAAGGCTATCTCTAAGCTGGTCGAGGGCGCTCCTGCCGATCGCGTCATCGAGGTTCTCGCTGGTAACACCTGCGGTATGAAGAAGACTTCTTGCGCCGATCAGCTCACGCGCGCTATCGAGGCCGCTCGCGCCGAGATCGCCTAATGAGTATCGCCGACCAGATCAAGAACGGAATATCGCGCCGCGGCTTTGTGCTCGGAGGGGCTGCCGCGGGCGCTGCCACGGTGCTTGCCGGATGCTCAAAGAAAACGGGTACCAGCGATGACGCCGCTGGCGAGCCACAGGTTATCAAGGACGATTCGAAGATTGTCTCGATCACTGATGAGTACGAAGCTGTCGATATCGATCTTGAGCCCGCGGCCTCGTGGACGCTGCCGCTGGGCACGCTGCTGTACTACTGCGATGGCGACTATGCTGCCGCGATGATGGCGCCTGCTTCTGCCCTGCATGCCAATACGCTTGGTGTGCTCAACCTGGGCGATGGCTCGCTTACCACACTTATCGAGGATCCCGTTGAGGGAACCGGTTATGCGTTTTACGACGTTCGCGCGGGTGATGGCGTGTTCGCGTGGGTCGAGATGAACTTTGCCAATGCGTCTTGGAAACTCTATGCGCAAAACCTTGCAGGCTCCTCCCTTACCGGCAACGCTGTCGAGCTCGACCGCGGTGGCGAAAACTACGATCCGCCGCTCTTCACAGCGTATGGGTCGTCGGTCATCTGGTATAAGATGCCCTCGTCCGGCGGCAGCAAGACGAGTAACGATTCGTACTGCTACCGTCAGTCGCCCAGCGAGTCCAAGCCTGAGACTATTTGGAAATCGACGGGCCGCTTCGCATCCGCCCCGCGTGTGAGCGACGGCATCCTGACCATCTCGCCCCGCGTGCACAATGATGAGGGCGTCTATTACGGTATGACGGCGATCGACCTGACTGACGGCAACAACACGAAGCGAGCTCAGCTGGTGCTTCCTTCGTCGGTTTCGCCTTTCGAGGCCGTGTATATGGGCGACACCTTCGTGTTCTCCATTGAGGCGACGTATAACGGTGTGGGTAGCCTGGGCAATATGGGCACCTATATCGGTAACGAGGGCGGGCCGTACCTCTTCCTTTCGCGTGAGCCGCTCGCGTGCGCTGCGGGAAGGAAAAATAAATACCTGGTTAAAGTCCAGGCGTCGCATTTTTTGATTGACACTTCGGCTAAGACCTACGGCTCGCTCCTGTCGCCCGACCGAGCCCTGGAGTATGGCGATTATCCTGCTACGGCGGGTAAATCGAACTCGTTCTTAACGTACGCAACGGTGCGCAACAGCCAGGGAATTCCCGAGACGGTTACCGCTCGCTTGTTCTCTCTTTAGTCTCCGAGGGGTTAAAAAGGCGTCGACAGGGGAATAAGCGCGTTGTGACTATGAGTACCGCCCGCCGAGCTATCGCACCCATGCGATACCCGGTGGGCTCAGGTGCGTTAAAATGAGCTTGTTCTTAGCTAATTGAGACAGGGGGGCCGTGTTATGGCTTCAGATGCAAAAAAGATTCTGCTGGTCGAGGATGAGAAGGCAATCCGTGACGCTGTCGCTGCCTATCTCGAGCGCGAGGGCTATTGGGTTGTGGGCGTCGGCGACGGCCAGTCCGCTATCGAGGAGTTCGAGAAGCATCAGTTCGACCTGGTCGTGCTCGACCTCATGCTCCCTAAGATTCCCGGCGAGCGCGTTTGCCGCACCATTCGCGACACCTCGGATGTCCCCATCATTATGCTGACGGCCAAGGGCGAGATCGAGGACCGTATTATCGGCCTCGAGCTCGGTGCCGACGACTACCTGATCAAGCCGTTCTCGCCGCGCGAGCTTGTCGCGCGCGTACGCGCCTTGTTCCGCCGTGCCCACCAGGCCGATGAGCCGGCCGTCGAGGTGCTCGACTTTGGCGATCTGGTCATTGACATCTCGGGACACAAGATTTTGGTCGAGGGCAAGGAAGTCGACCTGACGGCTTCCGAGTTCAAGCTGCTCACCACGCTTGCCCGCCACCCCGGCCGCGTCTACAACCGCATGGAGCTGGTCGAGAAGGTGCTCGGCTACGACTTTGAGGGTTACGAGCGCACCATCGACAGCCACGTGAAGAACCTTCGCGCCAAGCTGGGCGACGACCCCAAGAAGCCCAAGTGGCTCTACACCGTCCATGGTGTCGGCTACCGCTTCGAGGCTCCGACCAAGACCGATAAGTCGGACGAGAAATAAAGGAAATCACATATGACACCTGCGCGCTTTGAAATCGGGCAAAAGCATAAGCAGGAGAACGAGGCGGGTTCCAAGGCTAGTTGGAACACGCCTCGTTCCGATTCACGGCCAACGATGAGCTATCCCTCGCGTATGGCCCTGGCTTTTGCCCTGACATCGCTCATGACAGTATTGGTGCTGGTGGGCGTAGTCTCCGTTGTATGGGGCACGGTTTTTACGGATTACACGCGCTCCAATATTGTCGAAATTGCCAATTCCGCTGCCGAAAAGCTTGCGACGTCGTACGAGGAAAACGGCAATTGGACCGCGGGGGAGTTGCGTGCGGTCGCGACATCGAGCTTGGTGTCCGACGATCTTGGCATGCAGGTCGTCAATAAAAAGGGCGTCATCGTCTACGACGACTCGTGGCCCTCGGCAAGCGCCACTGCCGATGTGCGCGAAAATCAGGCGACGACCGACGGTACGAGCGGAAAGAAGGCATCGCACAGCCCGGTCTCGTCTGCTCCCACCGATTCCAATAGTGTTGCCAACGTCGAGATCGTGACGTCCTCCGGCGAGCACGTGGGCCAGGTCAAATTGTGGGCGATTGGCTCCGATGCCCTGCTCACCAAGGCAGACTCAGCATTCAGAGAAAAGACCTTTAACGCCATGGCCCTTGCTGCGGTTGTTGCAGTTTGCATTTCGGTCGTTATCGGATCACTCGTGTCGCGCATGCTCACCAAGCCGATTCACCGTATTACCAGCACGGCCAAGCAAATTCGCGATGGCGATCTGTCTGCTCGTACGGGCTTGCGCGGCGATGACGAGATTGATCAGCTGGGTGAGACCTTCGATGAGATGGCCACTTCGCTCGAGAAGGATATGAAACACGAGAAGCGCCTGACCTCAGACGTGGCTCACGAACTTCGTACTCCGCTTATGGCCATGCTCGCGACAGTCGAAGCCATGCAGGATGGGGTGTATCCCACCGACGACGAGCATCTGGAAACCGTTGCATCCGAGACACGTCGCCTGGCCCGTCTGGTGCAGCAGATGCTCGATCTATCGCGCATGGAAAACAGCACAGCGCCGCTCAACCTTGAGCCGGTGGACATGGTTCCCTTCGTGCGTTCCATCGTCAACGCTCAGGAGCGCCTGTTTGTTGACCGCGATCTGCGCTTGCGCTTTGCAGATGAAACCCAGGGTCACGACGATGTCGTCGAGGCCGATCCCGACATGATCACGCAGTGTGTCATCAATCTCATGAGCAACGCCATGCGCTACACCCCCGAGGGCGGTTGGGTCGTGGTGTCGGTGCTCAGTGACCGCAAGCATGTCAGTATTGCCGTTTCGGATACCGGCATCGGTATTGCCAAGGACGATCTGTCGCGCATCTTTGGTCGTTTTTGGCGTGCCGACGCCAGTCGCGCCCGCGAGGCGGGTGGCCTGGGCGTGGGCCTCGCCGTGACTAAACAAATCGTCGAGCGCCATCATGGCTACATTTCCGTGGAGTCGGAGCTTGGAAAGGGTACGACTTTTACAATTCATCTGCCTCGCGAGCACACGGCGGACGCGGCATCTACTACAATGGAGCACTAGCTTTTCGCTATTCGGTGAAGGAGGGGTTTCGTCCCTGCCGCTCCGAGTTTGCGAAAACGTGCGGGAAAGAACCCGCATTACTGTCGTATTTTGGTAAGGAGTGACTCACGTGACAACGATGGAGCGTCGTCCGGATTCCCGTGGCAAGGTTCGTGATATCTACGATGCCGGTGAAAACCTGCTGATGGTCGCCACCGACCGCATTTCTGCGTTCGACTTCATTCTTCCCGACGAGATTCCGTTTAAGGGAGAGGTGCTCAACCGCATCTCGGCATTCTGGTTCGATAAGTTTGCCGACATCGTTCCCAACCACCTCGTTTCCATCGACCCGGCGGATTTCCCTGAGGAGTTTGCTGAGTATCGTGACTACCTCGCCGGCCGCGCCATGCTGGTTAAGAAGGCCCAGACGATTCCTATCGAGTGCATCGTCCGCGGCTATCTGACCGGTTCGGGCAAGAAGACCTACGACGAGAACGGCACCGTCTGCGGCATCCAGCTGCCTGAGGGCCTGACCGAGGCCTCCAAGCTTCCCGAGCCGCTGTTCACCCCGTCCACGAAGGCCGAGATCGGTGATCACGACGAGAATATCTCGTTTGAGCGTTGTTGCGAGATCGTTGGCGAGGACATCGCCACGCAGATTCGCGATCTGTCCCTCAAGATCTACAAGGCTGCTGCCGAGTATGCAGCGACTCGTGGCATCATCATTGCCGACACCAAGTTCGAGTTTGGTGTTATTGATGGCAAGGTCACGCTGATCGACGAGTGCCTCACGCCCGACTCCAGCCGTTTCTGGCCTGCTGCCAGCTACGAGGAGGGCAAGATCCAGCCTAGCTACGACAAGCAATTCGTCCGCAATTGGCTCAAGGCCAACTGGGATATGACGGGGGAGACCCCGCACCTGCCCGCCGAGGTCATCGATGGCACGTCCGAGCGCTATCGCGAGGCCTTCCAGATCATCACGGGCTCCCAGTTCACAAGCATGAAGGAGAACGCATAAGTGAGTACCCGTAGCGCCACGAACAAGCGCACGCAATCCCACGAGGTTACCGGGGTTGCGCGCAAGTCCGCCGCATCTGCTAAGCCCGCCCGTCAGGCAGCGAGCTCTGTCCGCGTCGTGCCAGCATCATCCAAGGCACGCCGCAAAGAGCTCGAGAAGGGTGAAAACCTGGACGGCCTTTCCAAGGAGGAGAAGCGCGCCCGCAAGGCCAAGCAGCGTGCTCGCGAGGATCGTATCTACACGGTGTCGAATATTCTTCTCAAGCAGGATGAGGACTACACCAAGCGCCGCCGTATTTGGTGGGCTGTGCTCGCTATCGGCATGGTGCTCGTCGTGGCAATTGGGGCCTCGCTCTACTTCGCTCCCGGCGGCACGGTGTCCAGTCCCGTCCAGATGGTCGGCATCATTTTGTCCTATGTCATCATTCTGGGTGACTTTATCTACGACTTCGTTCGTATTCGTCCTCTGCGCAACAGGTATCGCACGCAGGCCGAGGGCATGTCCGAGAACAAGCTCAACGCTCTTATTGAGCGTGCGGCTGCCGAGGAGGACAAGAAGGCCTCCAAGAAGAAGTAGTAGCGTTACAACCTATAGATATCGCTAAGATATAAGGCGCGTCGTTTTTTGCGGCGCGCCTTTTTACTGTCCTATAGATAGATGGAGTGGCACATGATTCGAGCTGCCCTGACGGTCGAAGAGGCTCTGGAGGGCATGAAGGCCCTGGAGCCCAAGATCAAAAATTATGCACGTCTCGTTGTCCGCAAGGGCGTAAACGTTAAGCCCGGCCAGGAGGTCGTCGTTCAGTCTCCCGTCGAGTGCGCGTCATTTGCGCGCGTGGTGGTTGCGGAGGCTTATGACGCTGGTGCCGGTCACGTGACGGTCATCTGGGCCGACGACGCCGTGACGAGGCTTACGTACGAGCATGTCGAGAAAAGTTACTTTGAGCAGACGCCCGAGTGGAAGCGCATGCAGTTGGATTCGTTGGCCCAGGACGGTGCCTGCTTTATCTTTATCGAGGGTGCCGATCCTGCAGCCCTCAAGGGCATCGATCCAGCCAAGCCGGCTGCGGCATCCAAGGCGAGGAATACGCAGTGCAAAGTGCTCCGCCGTGGACTGGATTACAACATCAATCCGTGGTGCATCGCCGGCGCTCCGGTCGTGGCTTGGGCGCGCGAGGTGTTCCCGGGAGACGCCGATGAGGTTGCAATCTATAAGCTGTGGAATGCGATTCTGCACACCGCTCGCGCCGATGGCCAGGACCCGGAGAGCGACTGGGAGCTTCATGACGCGGCGTTCGAAAAGAACTTGCGCTTCCTGAACGACAATCGTTTTGACCGGCTGCATTACACCGCGGCAAATGGAACCGATCTGACGATTGGCATGACGAAGGGTCACGAGTGGGCCGGCGGCAAGGGTAAGACGCCCGATGGACATCCCTTCTTCCCCAACATCCCCACCGAGGAGGTCTTCACCTCGCCTGATCGTATGCGTGCCGACGGTATCGTGTATTCGGCTATGCCGCTCATTCACCACGGTAACAAGGTTGACGATTTTTGGATTAAGTTCGAGAACGGTCGCGTGGTGGATTACGACGCCCGTGTGGGCAAGGCGACGCTTGCGAGCATTATTGACACCGATGAAGGTGCCGCTCATCTGGGTGAGGCCGCGCTCATTTCCAAGAACACTCCGATCCGCGAAAGTGGCGTACTGTTCTACGATACGCTCTATGACGAGAACGCTAGCTGCCATCTCGCGCTAGGTGTCGGTTTCCCCGAATGCATCGAGGGTGGGTATGACATGTCCAAGGAAGAGCTCCTGGAGCATGGCGTTAACGTCTCGAGCACGCACGTCGATTTTATGATTGGCACGGACGACATCGATATTACGGGCATTACGCCTGATGGACGTGAAGTTGTGATTTTCCAGAACGGCCAATGGAGTTGGGAATAGTCCCAGACCGTGGTACAATGCCACCCGCGGGCCGTTAGCTCAGCTGGCAGAGCAGGGGACTTTTAATCCCAAGGTCCAGGGTTCGAACCCCTGACGGCCCACCATAGAATAGAAAAGCGACTGGCGGATGCCGGCCGCTTTTTTGTTGCCGCGACGCGGGTTCGAACCCGAAAGGGCGCGGAGCTGAGTAAACGCGTGAGCGTTTGCCAGCGCAGCGCGCAAGGCGCGAAGCGCCGCAGCGGCCGCCTGCGGAGCAGGCTGAACCCCTGACGGCCCACCCAAAGTAAGGAATACGAAATGAAAACAAATAGATACGGAATTAGCGGCAGCACATTAAAGATAATAGCAGCCATTTCGATGGTTCTCGATCATGTAAGCAGGATCGTCCTGACCAATGGAATCATGACTCACGCATCGTACAGTCAGATATCAGACGAACAGTGGGCGATTCTAAGCGAGGCTTCGGATATGCTTCATGTTCTTGGCAGAATTGCATTTCCCTTATTTTGCTTTTTGATAGTTGAGGGATTTTTGCATACTCATGACTTAAAGAAGTACCTGCGAAATATGCTTGTCTTCGCAATCATTGCGGAGCCCATATACGATTTCGTCCAAACCGGACAACTATTTGACCTTCGGCAACAAAATGTTATGTGTGAGCTCCTGCTTTCCTTGGTCTTTTTGATTGTTCTGGAAAAGATACAAAGTCTTTCAAAACGGAAAAGATACATCGCAGAAACTGCTCTGATTGTTTTGACAGCACTGGCAGCTGAATACACTAAACTAGATGGCGGTGTGTATGGCATTATGCTTGTGGCTGCATTCTATTTATTCCACGACAGCAAGGCCAAGATGTTCTTTGCTGCAGTATGTGCAGTGCTCCTTTCGTCATGCCATATAGTTGGTGGCGGATTTGAGCTTGCTGCAGCTAATGTACTTAATCCTGATGTTGCTGCCGCGGTCGTTTCGTTGCTGCTTATTAATCTTTATAATGGTAAGCGAGGGCTGAAGCTCAAATATTTCTTCTACATTTTCTATCCGGCACATCTTGCTCTGCTTTATGGTGTCTCACTTATTGTTTTGAACTGTCTTTAAAAACTCTCAAACAAGTCTCTGAAAGCAGAACTAAATTGACCCTAAGACTGCTTGTGAATTTCCGGAAGACCTGTGAGATACGAGGATAGACAACGAGGGCTGTAGAAAGATGCTTCGAAAGCATGAATGGCAGCGAGAAAATGAGTTCGGAAGAACCCCTCTGGATGCTCCAGCATAGAATAGAAAGCGATCGGCTCCGGCTGGTCGCTTTTTTGTTACCGATGCACGGTTCGAACCCGAACTTCTATATATAGGAACGCTTGGCGAACAAAACCTGCCTTTTACCGACGGGAAACAAATAACCGATGCTTTTGGAGTAAAGTGGCGCTCCAGAGATGACCGATGCCTCAACATCTATAAACCAGCTGGTCACCGCCAATATCAGAAGCTGATGCTTCAGTTATAACCTCAGTGACGTGACTGAGGGACCTATTCATTTGTGAACAAAATATGGAGTGCGCGATTCCCGCCCCCGGCGCCCCTCCGGTCTGGCAATATATCTCCTTGCCGCGCGGC
>JAHYYM010000008.1:0-172451 GCA_019424985.1 Collinsella sp.
CGCAACGCGTTGCGCTGAGTCCTGAGGCTGTTGCAATGAAAATGAGAATCAAGGTTGATCTCATTTCCATTCTTAATAATTGTTATCTTGATTTTATATCGATTATTCGATATATAGTAATATAAATTGTGTTCAAGGAGGGCACCATGATCCGTATTCGCTCCATAGAGCTCTCAAATGTGAAAAACGTTGCTAACGGCACGATCGGCTTCAAGGACAGCCCCTTCGGTTCCAGCGTGATGGGAATATACGGTCAGAACGGATCGGGCAAGACCGCCGTCGTCGAATCCCTCGCGCGAGTCCAGGATTTGATGTGCGGCTTTCCGCTCGACCGTGAAAGCGTCGATCTGATCGGCCCCTCTGCCGAGTGCGCCAAAATCAGCATCGAGGTCGAGGTGACGGAGGGTTCCCCTTCCTCGCTCGGCTTCGTAGGCGGGCTCGGCGGCACCGTAGCGGCCGGGAAGCCCTTCACAGTTTGCTACTCGTTCTCCTTCGACAGGCTCGACGACAGACCGCGCCTCCTCTCCGAGGACCTCTCCGTCCGCGCCGAGGGGCTCGTCAAGAGAAGGCTCGCCGCCTACGATGCGGCCGATACCGAGGACAGCCAGAACCTGAAGCCCGTCAACAGGTGGCGGGCACTCAGAAATCTCGCCGGAAGGGAGGCCGACCTCGACCTCACCGTCGCACGGCGCTCCCCCGACCTGCAGGGCTCCTCGAAGCTGTTCTCGAACGCCATGGTCGCCTTCGCGGTCGCCGCGAGAAAGTCCTATCTCGAGCGCCTCGGAAATAACTCCCTATCCGAGGCGGCGAGGACGGCGTACGAGAGCGTATTGGTTCCACTCATGGACTCCACGACGCTCCTGAACAGGTTCGCCGACGATAAGATGAGGGTCTGTGACACGCGCCGAAGCGCGGCGCTGGCGTTCAACATCTTCCTCCTCGCCTCCCCGGGCAGCAGCACAGGCGGATGGTCACCCGAGGAGGCCGGAAAGGCCCCTGTCATCCGCGACGTGTCACTCCCTATCGATCAGACAACGGTCCTCCCCTCAGAAGTCTGCGACTCGGTCCGCAAGACCGTCGAGACCATCAACTGCGCGCTTGGGGCAATCGTTCCGGGACTCAGCATCCAAGTGAACACCCTCCACGGCGAAACGATGGAAGACGGCACACCGGGCGAGCGCGTCGAGCTCCTATCATGCCGGCAGGGGGTACGCGTCCCCTTCAGAACAGAATCGGAAGGAATCAAGAAGATCGCATCGATGCTCGGCTGGCTGATAAACGTCTTCAATGACGACAGCGCCTGTCTCGTCGTTGACGAGATCGACTCCGGAGTGTTCGAGTTCCTGCTCGGCGAGCTCCTCGAAGTCGTGACCGAGCAGGGCAAGGGCCAGCTCATCTTCACCGCTCACAACCTGCGAGCGCTTGAATGTCTCCCGGTCGGATGCCTCGTCTTCTCGACCTCCAACCCCAACAACCGCTACATCGGGTTCCGGGGCATGGCACCCTCGAACAACCTCAGGAACCAATACCTGAGAGCCATCAACCTCGGGGGGCAGAAGGAACAGCTGTACGAGCCGACCAGAACCTCCGCGATAGGCTCCGCCCTCCTTGAGGCTGGAAGCCCCCAGGCCCTCGACTTCGACTCCCTTCTGTCCTCCATGGGAGGCGAGTGACCATGGCAAGGGAGAAGCGGGTCGTCCTGATTCTCGTGGAGGGGCCGAGCGATGAAAACGCGCTCCTCGAGCCCATGCAGGCCGCGCTCAACTTCGCCGCAAACGGTGCACCGCCCGAGGCGAGGGCGCTCGCCTTCCACTGCGACGTTACCACGGTGCGACCCTTCTCATGGGAGGCCTCCTTCGCCGTCAAGGACAGGGTGCGCGACACCGTGCGCCAGTTCGTCGTCGACCGCATCGCGTCGCGGCACGAGTACGAATGGACCGACCTCGACCGGATCATCCACATCGTCGACCTGGACGGCGCCTTCATACCGAACGAGTGCATCGTCGAGGGGGACTGCGATGGATTCGTCTATGGCCGCGACTCTATCACCGCCCGGGACACCGCTAGGGTGGTAGACAGAAACGAGAGAAAGTCTGCCGCGCTGCTTGAGCTCGCGGGCACGCGCGAGCTCAAGCACAGAAAACACGCAGTCCCCTACAGAGTCTACTTCATGTCCCGCAACCTCGAGCATGCGCTCTACGGCTCCGTACGCGAATTCAGCGATGACGAGAAGAGGCAGCTTTCCGCAGCCTTCGGCAAGAAATACCGGAACGACCCCGAGGGTTTCATCAATCTGCTCCGAAGCGGGGACGTAAAGGTTCCGGGCGATACCGTGGAGGAGACATGGCGCTACGCCCGGGAAGGCACTAATTCCCTCCACCGGGGCTCAAGCCTTCACCTCTTCTTCTCTGACTCTGAACCGGAATCTCCGCCCCGGCCATCCGCTCCCTAGGATCCGAAAGCCCGAATGTCGTGCTGGCGCTTGTGCGAGACGATCAACTTTCGGCAGTCGCTGCTCCCCGTTTTGATCGCATGGCTCTTCCCCGTCGCCCTCCAGCGCCGGGGGTTCCCCTCCATCGCGAAGAGGTAATCCCCGTCCGGCCTTGCCGTCTCTGTAACGCCGAGCCTCCCGACGCGCCTCAAGGAAGGCGGGGTCGTCCCGGGAGAGTGGACAAAACTATAGAGACACGTTCCAAATTGACTAAAGGGTGATATGGGTTAGACGCCAGGCAATTTCCCATTTCTTAAAAGAAGAGAGGGGGCACCTGTCGCAAAAGACCGGGTGTCCCCTCTCGTAATGTCATTTGCAATCCGCTAGCACGTGGCTCGGACCGCTGCCGGCGTGACCTTTACGCGGCAAGGCGCTTGAGGACGTCGATGAGCAGCTCGTAGAAGCGCTCGGCAGAAGCGAGCTCCATGCTCTCGTCCGGGGTGTGGACATCGGAGAGCGTCGGGCCCACGGCGATGGCGTCCAGACCGTGCAGGGCCTCGGCAAACAGGCCGCACTCAAGGCCGGCGTGAATGGACTCGATGCGCAGCTCGGAGCCAAAGAGCTCACGATAGCTCTCGACAAAGACGTCGCGGACCGGCGAATGCTCGGCATAGCTCCAGCCGGGATACTCGAACTCAAACTTGGCGTCGAAGCCCAGGACATCGGCCAGCGTCTGCAGGCGGTCCTTGAACTCGTCCTGCAGCGAGGTGATCGAGGAGCGCGGGGACAGCATGATCTTGACCTCGTCGTCAGAAGTGGCAACCACACCGATGTTGGAGGAAACCTCGACGGAGCCGTCGGTGGCGACGTTGCGGCGAATCACGCCGTTAGGGGCAAGACGCAGGGCGCGGATGAGGGCAAGCGCGGACTTCTGGTCCATGGCCTCGACCTCAGCGTTATCGGCAATCTCGACGGTGCAGGTAAAGCCGGGGTCGAAGACCTCGAGCTCGGCAGTGACGTCGGCGATGATGCCCTTTGCGATCTGGGCCGCGGCCTCGGCGGCAGCGTGGTCGGCGTAGACCAGAACAGCCTTGCACTCACGGTTGATGGCGTTGTCCTTGGTGCCGCCGTTAAAGCTAACGATGGCGGGCTCGCCGGCAACCATCAGGCGGTCGATGATGCGGGCCATGATGAGGTTGCCGTTGCCGCGCTCTAGGTTGATATCGTTGCCGGAATGACCACCCAGTAGGCCGGAGATGTCGAGCGTGAGGGTGCTGCCGGTCTTGTGCTCGCGCACGATGGGGCAGGCGTAGGTAACAACGACGCCGCCGGCGCAGCTGACGGTGGCAACGCCCTCTTCCTCGGAGTCAAGGTTAATCATGGTGCGGGCGCTAATCTGGGACTTGTCGAGCGTCTCGGCACCGACCAGGCCAGTCTCCTCGTCGGTGGTGAATACGCACTCGAGGGCGGGGTGAACGATCGAATCGTCATCGAGAACAGTGAGCATCAGAGCGACAGCAATGCCGTTGTCGGCACCCAGGGTGGTGCCGTTAGCGGTGAGGACGCCGTCCTTGACGACCAGGTCGATACCGTCGGTCGTAAAGTCGTGCTCAACGGAGCCCAACTTGTCGCACACCATATCGATGTGGCCCTGCAGCATCACGGCCGGAGCATTCTCGGCGCCGGCAGAAGCGGGCTTGCGAATGATGACGTTGTAGACCTCGTCCTGGTACACATCGAGGCCGCGCTCCTTGGCAAACGCAACCAGGAAATCGCTGATGCCCTTCTCGTTGCCAGACCCACGGGGGATCGCGCTGACCTCCTCAAAGAAATGGAACAGCTGGGCGGGCTCGTAGCCGGTAATCTTGTAATCCATGGTGCCTCCTTGGCGCAACTGGTTAGACAGTAAGACATGCGCCTTGTATATTCCCAGACTTTGCGTGCATAAACCAGTCGAAAACGCCGAGCGCCCTCGCATCATCGGCTAACGGCGGGGAAACGCTACTTTATTAAGATAAAGCAGGTTAGACGGGCCGCACCGAAGGGGCGTTGGACCCTTCAACCAACCTCAAAGCTTGATCAACGTTTATGCATACGCCATTGGTATGTTTAATGAGGTTTTTGTCCTCCGTCACGACGTAATCGGCATCAATGCGATTAGCGACGCCCAGTATCAGGTCGTCCTCAAAGTCGTTGTGATGATACTTGAACACAAAGGAGTCGAAGACCTCATCTGCACCGACCGGGGCGATGAGGGCTAGCTCGCGCATCTGTCGAACGCATGCCCAGGCCGTTTCGTCTGCCGCCGCAATGGCGTTATCGCTCAGTGAGCCAGTCTTTCTTCGGCACTCCTGCTTGATTGCCGCCGAGACAAGATATGAAACGTCTTTGACCGAAAGCGACGAGGCAAACAGGGCAATCCGCTCCGAGGCGTCGGCAATCTCGATCAGATGGGCGACATTTGCCGTACGGTCGGACCTGCCAGAAAAATAATCCATCCATACGTTGGTATCGATTAACAGCTTGAGGACGCCTTCTGTGCTCATAGTTCCACCCACTCGGGATAGCGCTCCGCCATGGCCTCCTCATAGAGGTCGTCATAGTCTCCCGAGAACTCAGGGATGGGGATGCCGTATTTGAGGCACGAATCGCGAACGATATGGCTGCCTTGCGCGGCCCTTGACTCCATGCGCCGGGGCTCCACTCCGTCAGAAACTGGAGCCGCCGCGTCTCCCTTCGAGGGCATATGTCCGTTAACGACCAGATACTCCCAAAGTGTCCGAACGGCTTGCGACGGCGTCATGCCAATCTGTGCCAAAACGGCGTCCCCGGCATCCTTGAGTTGGCGATCCATGCGCACGTTCATCTGAACCGGCCGTGAGTCTAGTATCGACATAGACATGTTGGCTCCTTTTGCTATACGCTTTCCTTTACTTAGTATAGCATTTAGGATGAATGCCGCCTTTACCAGAAAGGGGACGTCCCAGCTGGAACATCCCCTTCATTCAGACTATTTCACACTTTACAGCGCGCCAGAGCCGGCTTGCATCATGCCGCCGGGGCCCGAGGTCACGCCGCCGCTTACGGGCGTGGCGTTGCCGGTGTGCGGCGCCGCCGGAGCGGTATCGCCGCCGAGCGCGCCGACCGGACGCGGTGCCGGAATCTCGCCCGTGCCGTGGCTAAAGACAAACTTGCCGTCGGCCACATCGCACAGGACGGTATCGCCCTCGCCCCACTCGCCGGCCAGCAGCTCCTCGGACAGCGGGTCCTCAATGAGCTTTTGGATGGCGCGGCGCAGCGGACGCGCGCCATTGGTGAGGTCGGTGCCCTCGGCCACAATCTTGTCGTAGGCCGCATCGGTGAGCTTGATGTTCATGCCGTTGGCAATCAGGCGTTGACGCAAGTCGTCCACCAGCAGGTGCGCGATCTTGGTCAGATTCTCGCCCGAAAGCTTCTGGAACACCACGATGTCGTCGATACGGTTGAGCAGCTCGGGGCGGAACAGGCGCTTGAGTTCGCCCATCGCACGGCCCTTAATCTCGCTCGAGGTAAGGCCGTGCTCGCCGGTGGTGCCAAAGCCAACGCTCGCATCCTGCGCAATCTCGCGGGCGCCCACGTTGGACGTCATGATGATCACGGTATTGCGGAAGTCGACCGTCTTGCCTTGGCTATCGGTCAGGCGGCCCTCCTCCAGCACCTGCAGCAGAATGTTGAAGATATCGGGGTGCGCCTTCTCGATCTCGTCAAACAGCACAACCGAGTACGGATGACGGCGCACGGCCTTGGTGAGCTGACCGCCCTCGTCATGGCCAACGTAGCCCGGGGGGCTACCGATAAGCTTGGAGACCTCGAACTCGCTGCCAAACTCCGACATGTCGAAGCTGATGAGCGCGTCCTTGCTGCCAAAGAGATACTCGGCAAGCGTCTTGGCGAGCTCGGTCTTGCCCGTGCCGGTGGGACCCAGGAAGATAAAGCTGCCGCCGGGGCGACGCGGGTCCTTGAGCGGCGAGCGACTGCGGCGCACGGCCTTGGCAACGGCCTCGACTGCCTCGTCCTGGCCGATAATGCGGGTCTTGAGCACGCTTTCGGTCTGCAGCAGGCGACGGCTCTCGCTCTCGGTGAGCGAAGACACCGGCACACCCGAGGTCACGGAGACGATGTCGGCGATCTGGGCGACGTCGATGGTGAGCGGGCTCGCGTCGAGCTCGGCCGTCCAGGCAGCCTTGGCCTCGGCAACCTCAATCTCGGCAGCCTTTTGCTGCTCAGTGATCTCGGCAGCCTTGTTCATGTCGTCGCTCTCGGTGGCCTCCTGTGCGGCAGCCTTGAGCTCTTCGACGCGATGCTCGGCCTCGCGCACCGGCTCGGGCGCGCGGTTAGCGGCGATGCGGGCGCGGGCACCGGCCTCGTCGATAAGGTCGATGGCCTTATCGGGCAGGAAGCGGTCCTGAATGTAGCGGTTGGAGAGGTTCGCGGCGGCCTCGATAGCACCCTGTGTGTAACGCACATGGTGGTGCTCCTCGTAGCGCGGCTTGAGCGCGGTCAGGATCTTGACCGTGTCCTCGACGCTCGGCTCCTCGACATCGATTGTCTGGAAGCGACGCTCAAAGGCCGGATCCTTGGTGAGGTACTTGCGGAACTCCTCGGCCGTGGTGGCGCCGATGATCTGGAAGGCACCGCGTGCGAGAACGGGCTTGAGCATGGAGCTCGCATCGATAGAACCCTCAGCAGAGCCGGCACCGATGATGGTGTGCATCTCGTCGATAAACAAGATAACGTCGTCGGCTTCGGTCGCCTCCTGGATCACGTTCTTGAGACGCTCCTCGAACTCGCCGCGATACTTGGCGCCCGCAACAAGACCCGGCAGGTCGAGTGTCCAGATATTCTGGTTCATGAGGTTCTCGGGCACGTTGCCGGCGGCAATCTGCTGAGCCAGGCCCTCGACGATGGCTGTCTTGCCCACGCCGGGATCACCCAAGATAAGCGGGTTGTTCTTGGTGCGGCGCGAAAGGATCTCCATCATGCGCTGGACTTCCTTTTCGCGACCGATCACGGGATCGAGCTTGCCGTCGCGCGCCTTCTGTGTGAGGTTGGTGGCGAACTGCTTGAGCGTGTCGGTGCCGTCCCCCTTTTGCTGTGAGGCGTCCGAGCCGCTAAAGAACGGCAGGCCCGCACCGGGGCGGCCGGCGCCAGCTCCGGCGAGCGGACGCTTCTTGTCCTGGTCCTTGGCGGTGAGCTTTTCGATGGCCTTTTTGATAGAAGCGGACGAAACACCCAGGCGCATGAGGATGTCCATGGCCATTCCGTTGCCCTCTTCGACGATACCGATGAGCAGGTGCTCGGTCGACACATAGGTCTGGTTGTTCTCGCGCGCCACACGGAAGGAACGCTCCATCACGCTAATGACGAGCGGCGTAAAGGCGAGCTTGGCGGCCTCGGTCTCCTCGCTGGGCTCGGGAACGGTGGTCTGGACCTCCTTGAGGGTGTCCATGATGTCGTCGTAGGAGATATCGAGCGAGCGCAGTGCCTCGGCGGCAATGCCCTCGTCCTCCTTAGCGAGCGCGAGCAGCAGATGCTCGGTACCCACTTTATTTGAGTGTAGATCGAGCGCCTCTTGCTTGGCCATGGACATGACCTTGCGCGCGCGATCGGTAAAACGGTCTAACATGCTAGTTCCTCTTAGACGAGCTAGTTTTTCAAACGCAAAGCGCCACCCCGCGGCAGCGCTTTGGTCTCTTTACCCATATGGAGTATATGTTAACCGTTGGGACCTTTTCCGCATGGAGCCGCGCGACAACGTCTACAAAAAAGGAATCGCTCCGGTCTGTTTGGGGGTCTGGTTCTGAGCGTTGCCTAGCAGGCAGGCTCGACGTCCATGCCCTCGGAAATGTTGGCAACCTCCTCGGCAATGGGAGCACCCGGCATGTGCACGAGCTCCATGTGCGGCTCGGCAAAGACCGTGCCCATGGGGAAGGCGCGACGGAAGACAAACCGGGCAACCGGACCGGCCACCAGCAGGTTCCAGGGCAGGGCCATGATAAAGTTGCGCGGAATGTTGACGAGCTACATCATCGGCAGCGCCTGCAAATTGGCAAGCGGGCCGCCGGGCATATGGAACAGGCCCTCGCAGGCGCCGTAGAGCGACATGATGATGACCATGGGAACAACCATGCAAGAGCTGACGGCAAGCGTCATAGCGAGCGGCGAGCTCTTGCCCGGAGTAACCAGGAACTTGAAGGCGAAGCCTTTGGCCAGCGGGCTGGCAACAAACCAGTCGCAGCACATGGCAAAGACGTAGGCAACGGGGAAGCCGAGCCATGCAGCGGCAATGACCTCGCCGTTGATGGCCCCATACTGCAGGGCAACGTTGTAGATGCTCATCCAGAGCACCATGCAAAAGCACATGATAAAGGTGAACAGCAGGCTCTCTCGTTTGTTGATAGGCATAAAGGGCATAGTCCTTTCTGTGTTGCGCCGCGGCGCGCGCAAAAAAACGGGCGGGCGAGATGGAAATCTTTGGACTTCATCTCGCCCGCCCGCGGTACGTGCGTCTGCGACTACTTATGTGGTGGAACTACCCTAACACGAACAACACGCGCTTCGTAAGCGTTGAGTTTGTGGAGATGCTCGGCGTATTGGTGCAAAGTAACCTGTCCCCCTTGCACCAATTAGCTGGTGTGGCGCCAGCGGGGATCGGTGAGAGTTCTCGCTACGCTCAGGCCGACGGGAAGGAACGCCACGATGAGCACCGCACGCACAAACCAGCCAAGCATATTAACCGTGTCAAACGTGCACATGTAGTACATCGAGCGATACAGATACAGCCCCGGCACCATGATGACAATCGATGGCACCGTGAGGGCGATGCGCGGGTACGTGAGCTTGATTTCGGCCAGGCTCGCAAGCAGCCCCGACACCAGCGCGCCGATAAACGCCGCCGCCTCGGGAGGCATTCCCGCACTCAGGCCCAGAAAGGGAAACAGCGTCGGCGCATCGACGAGCGTAAGGCGCAAGGTATTAGACACGGCACCGATGAGCCCAGCCGCCGCGGCCATCTTTATCGGACTGTTGAACATAACCGAGAAGCCAAATACTCCGATAAAGCTCATCACCACACGCAAGAGTGTAAGAGCCAACGGCGAGAGCCCGAGCGGGGCGAAGTCATCCGGCGCCAGTCCCACACACTCGGCAACCATCCAGCCCACCAGCGTCGCCATCACAATAATCGACACAGCATACGAAAGACGCTCGATGCCGCTTCGCATATCGAGCTTTGCGATGTCGAGGCCTGCCGTAATAAGGGGAAAGCCGGGAATCACAAAGAGCATGGCTCCAATATAGCCTTCTTGGTGCGACATTGCCCCCGGAATGACCTGGCCAAGGCCGAGCAACGCCAGCAAATACGAGATGCAGGCCAGCGCGACGCCAATCGTCAAAGCGCTAAACTGGCCCAAGCCCTGCTTGAGGATATGAGAACGGGCAAAGTTGCCGACGCCCGCGCCCACGAACGCACATGCCATCTCAATGGGACCGCCACCAAGTAAAAAGACAAAGGCGCCACAGGCGCAGGCCGCCGCAAGGCCCTGTTGCCAAGGCGCGTAATCAGGTTTTGAACTCTCAACGGTCTTGAGCATCTCGTGATACTCATGCACGGTAAACCGGCGCCCATAAGTCTCGATTTCTTTTAGGAAGCTCTCCATCATCCAAATGCGATGAGTGTTGACGCCCGTTGTTGGCAGGCTGACGACCTCGTTAAAGCAGTGGCCGCCTTCGATGCAGGTGCACTCAAACGACAGGAGACTTAAGTCAACGTGGATGGTGACACCGAGTACGGCGGCGACGCGGTTCATGGTATCGCGTACACGCCAGGCACCCGTTCCGCTCGCGAGCATCAGCATACCGGTGCGGCAGATGATGGATGATTTGTCGGTAAGTGGTGCATCGACGGCAAGCTCATCGCCCGCGGTCACGATCTGGCGCCAGTCAGTTTTCATATGGAGCGCGCCGGCACGGACACCGTGGTGCATGGGGGCTCTCGAAGGCAGTGAGTCAAGGCGCGAAGGCTGTGGGGGTTCCGTCGATTCATCCTCAACCTCATCAGCCTCTTCATCGACCAGATCAAAGGAATCAAGCGGCGCTGGCTCGCGACGGTCGATCAGCTCCTCGTCCTCATCATCAAAGTAATTGAACTGATCGAGCATGTCCTCTTCGATCGCGCGCTCGCTCGCGTCGTCCATATAGACGCTCCCTTCCTGCCGACTAACTCCCATCCTAGGCAGCGACGGCTAAAGGAAACATAAAAGAGACAACTGTCATGTGAGTCATGTACGCAATAGCCGTTGGGTAGTCGTTGAGGACGTTCTTGAATGACTAGTCGTTTAAGAACGTCCCTAAGTTCCAACCAGGGCAACGCCGCAGGTAGAGGACGGACAGCGGGCGACGTCCAGCTTGACAGCCGAGGCAACGCCGATGCCCTGGCAGCGACAGCGAAAGCCCGCCAGAGCGAGCAAGGTGCCTTACAAGGACTGTCCCCAAGTGCCGGCACAAGAGAAACGTCCCTAAGTGCCAACCATGGCAACGACGCAGGTAGAGGACGGACAGCGAGCGACGTCCAGGGCGAACAAGTTGGCATGAAAAAGGCAAGACATAGACCTTCTGGTCATGCCTTGCCTTTTGAATGACAAATTGTCGCCCTGGACGGCGCGCAGCGTCGACCGGTCCGCCGTTCGTTAGAACGGCGGAACCAATTAGCACATCTTTGCGCCGGCGGGGATGGAAGCGTCGAGCTGAATCAGATTGAGGCGCTCCTCGCCCTCCTCCTCGTGGATGGCACTGATGAGCATGCCGCAGCTGGGGATGCCCATCATCTTGCGCGGAGGAAGGTTGGTGATGGCGAGCAGGGTCTTGCCGACCAGGTCCTCGGGCTCATAGTATTCATGGATGCCGGAAAGGATGGTGCGGTCGGTACCGGTACCGTCGTCGAGCGTAAAGTTCAGCAGCTTCTTGGACTTCTTGACGGCTTCGCACGCCTTGACCTTCACGGCGCGGAAATCGCTCTTGGAGAAGGTATCAAAGTCGACAAACTCCTCGAACAGCGGCTCGACGGCGATCTTAGAGTAATCGAGCGTAGGCTTGAGCGATTTGACGAACGGGCTCGAGGCGTTGCCGGCCTCGGCGGCCTTGGCAGCAGCGGCACCGGACTGGAAACCCTTCTCGGGCTTCATGTGCGGGAACAGCAGGACGTCGCGGATGGAAGCCTGGTTGGTGAGCAGCATGACCACGCGGTCGATACCGATGCCAATGCCACCCGCGGGAGGCATACCGTACTCGAGGGCACGCACGTAATCCTCGTCGTACTCCATGGCCTCGTCGTCGCCGCCAGCCTTCTCGGCCATCTGGGCGGCAAAGCGCTCGGCCTGGTCGACCGGGTCGTTGAGCTCGGAGAACGCGTTGGCGTACTCGTGACCGGCGATAACCAGCTCAAAGCGGTGCGTCAGGCGCGGATCGTCCTCAAAGCGCTTGGCAAGCGGGCTGACCTCGATGGGGTAATCGCACACGAACGTGGGGTTGACGATGGTGTCCTCGCCCAGCTCATCGTAAATCTCGGCGATGATCTTGCCAGCAGTCCACTCGGGCTTAATCTCCAGGCCCTTCTCGCGCGCGGCAGCAGCAAGCTCCTCGACCGGCGTGTCGATGGTGACCTGCTTGCCGAGCACGTCGGAGACGATGTCGGTCATGGGACGGCTGGCCCACTCACCAGAAAGGTCGATGGTCTGGCCCTGGTACTCGATGACCTCGGGGTTGCCGATGGCCTTGTTAGCCGCCTTAATGACACCCTGGGCGAGCGCCTTCATGCCCTCGAGGTCGGAGAAGGCACGATAGGCCTCCATCGTGGTGAACTCGGGGTTGTGGGTAAGGTCCATGCCCTCGTTACGGAAGATACGGCCGATCTCGAACACGCGCTCAAAACCGCCGACGATGCAGCGCTTGAGGTGCAGCTCGGTAGCAATGCGCAGGTAGCACTCCTGATCGAGCGCGTTGAAGTGCGTGATGAACGGCTTGGCAGTAGCGCCGCCCTGGATGGTCTGCAGGATGGGGGTCTCGACCTCCATGTAGCCGTCGGACTCCATAAAGCGACGGAAGGTGGAGAGAATCTGCGAACGCTTACGGAAGGTCTCGCGAACGTCGTCGTTGGCGATCAGGTCGACGTAGCGCTGGCGATAGCGGGTCTCCTTGTCGGAAAGACCGTGGAACTTCTCGGGCAGTGGACGAACGGCCTTGGAAAGCAGGGTCGCGCTCTTAGGGGCAACGGAAAGCTGACCGCGCTGGGTGCGCACGACCACGCCGGTCACGCCCAGGATGTCGCCCAGGTCGAGGGCCTTGAGCGTATTCCAGGCAGCCTCGTCCATGTCGTTGATGCGGCAGAACAGCTGAATCTCGGCAGTCGCATCGCGCACGACGATGAACATGATCTTGCCCTGACCGCGCTTGGCGACCACACGGCCGGCGATCTTCACGACATCCTCGGTGTCCTCACCATCGGCAAGATCGGCGTACTTAGTCTCGATATCGGCGACGTAGTCCTCAAGCTCAGAGTGCTCAGGATAGGGGTTCTGGCCCGCCTCGAACAGGGCGGCGCGCTTGGCCAGGCGGGTGGCGCGCTCGTCGTTGAGCGTCGATGCCTGATCGGCGGCGTTCTGGTTCTCTGCCATAAGTTAGCTCCTCAAACTAAAACGCTCCCCAGGATTCGGTCCCAGGGAGCGAAAACATACCTTTACGCGGGACCGTGGTCTAGCGTGCGATCTTGGCGATGGTGTAGACGCGAGTCTTGCCGGAAGGCGTAACGACCTCGACGGAGTCGCCCTCGCCGTGACCGATGATGGCGTGACCGACCGGAGACTCGTTGGAAATCTTGTGCTCGAGCGAGTTGGTCTCGGTGGTACCGACGAGCGTGACTTCCATGACCTCGCCGTTGGGATCAATCAGCGAAACGGTGGAACCGATGGAGACGGTCAGGTCGCCCGTGGTGGCAGCAACCTGAGCGTTGGCGAGAATAGCCTGAATCTCGGCAATGCGAGCCGCGTTCTGGGCCTGCTTGTCCTTAGCGGCGTCGTACTCGGAGTTCTCCGAAAGGTCGCCGAACGCGCGGGCTTCCTTGATGTCCTCGACGATCTCCTTGGCGTAATCGCCCTCACGCCAAGCGAGCTCCTCGACGAGCTTCTGGCGGCCCTCAGCGGTCAGTACGATCTGGCTTGCGTCCATACGGATATCTCCCCAACTATGATGTAACGATCAACTGTCAACAAAACGAAAAAGACCGGCTAGCCTGCGGGCAAGCCGGTCAGGTGCTCACCCCAAAGGGATGGGACTACTCTGCGTCCGCGTCGCTGTCCTCTGCCTGCTTTTTCTTGGCAGCAGCGAGCTTGGCCTCGAGCTCTGCGATCTCCTTGTCCTCCTTGGACTCCTCGACCACAACGTCCTCGGCCTGATCGGCTTCGCCCTTATTGTCGCCCTCCATACCCTCGCGGATATTCTTGACGGTAGAGCCGAGAGACTTGCCGAGCTTCGGCAGGTTCTTGGGCCCGAAGATGATCAAGACAACGACGAGAATGATGATGAGCTCAGGAGCCCTCAGTCCAAACATGTAGACCTCCACAATACAGCGAGACAAGCTCGAATGAGTATACCGCGGGTGTCGCGGTATCACAACAATAGCTAAAAAAAGGGACCGCAAGGCGGTCCCTCCTCATGCTCTGGTCGGGTTGACTGGATTTGAACCAGCGACCCCTGCGTCCCGAACGCAGTGCTCTACCAAACTGAGCCACAACCCGTTAGCTCGACTATAGTAACAAAGATTTCCGTCGTGTGCCAGAAATTTTTTTACTTCTTTGAGTCGACAATGCGGACGGTATTCGAAATGAGCTCGGTTGCAACCGCCCACCAGCCGTTTTGCCGCGCCGCCGTTACCAGGCCTGCAGCTGTGGTGGCCGTATCGCAAATGGCAAACGAGCAGGCACCAGAACCGCAGACGTCTACGGCAATGATCCCCTCCTGCGCTCGAAGCCAGTCAAGCACGGTTTGAATTTGTGGCTCCATTTGCGCGGAAATGACGCCTAGATTGTTGTGGATGAGCGAATACGCCGTCTTGGCATTGCCCATGCGAAGAGCCGAGGCGATAGCGCCGAGCACAGTCGCGGGCACCGGAGCCTCGTCGAAACGTCGATAGGCCTCAATCGTTGAAACGCTTGCCTCGCGCGGCTTGACCAGCACGACGGGCGTTGCGGGCAACGCGGGATACTCGGCAGCCAACACGTCTCCCCCACCCACATAGAACGCGGGGCTGGCATGCAAAAAGAACGGCACGTCGGCGCCGATACCGCGTGCAACATCGTCCAGCGTGGGATCGGCGCGGTCGATGCCCCACAACTCAGCCAGGGCAACGATAACCGCTGCGGCGTCGGTCGAAGGACCGCCCAAGCCGGCGCACAGCGGAATGCGCTTCTCGATCGTCACGCAAACATTGGCCTCGTGCCCATAGTGCTCGGCCATAGCGACCGCCGCGCGGTACGCAGTATTCTTTTGCATGGGAAAGTCGGATGCCGGAACCGTCTGGACGGTCAGCGCCTGCGCCGGCGCGACCGTCACGGTATCGGCTAGGCCGACGGCTGCCATCAGGGAATCGACCCTGTGATAGCCGCGGGCATCGCGCTCGGTATGAACACCCAAATAAAGGTTGATCTTTGCCGGCGCGGAAAGGGTCAGGGACCAATCGGTCACCGTTAGTGCTCCTCGAGCTGATTGCCGAGCGGGGTAAAGATGTGCTCGCCACTCTCGGGGTCGAACAGCTCGACCTGACCGGTGAGAACATCGATATACTGGTAGGACTGACGCGACTTGCGGCCGCGACGCTCGTCAACCTCGACGATAAAGACAGCGGGATGGACGCTCTTGATGGTGCCCATGCGCTCGACGACGCGGGTACGGCCCATGTTGGCCTTCACCTTGACGCGATCGCCCACCATATCGGTCAGCTTCTCGTGGATGTCGTCGACGTGATTGACTTCCATCTCTTCCATGAACGGGGCCTCCAGAGGGTGCAATTCAAAAAGGGGATAATACCCCTAAGATAGACAAAACTCTAATACTATAGCACCCTGCTGCCGCCATACGCAAGTAGCTAAATAGAGTAGTTACGCGGTTTGGTAAAACCGCGTAACCTAAAGGTTGTCGGTGTCCAGGACGATCGTGAACGGTCCGTCGTTGACGAGGCCGACCTTCATGTCGGCACCAAAGATTCCGTGCGCCACGTGCTCAACATCTTGGGCAACGAGCGTTAGAAAATACTCGTAAAGCTCGTTAGCGACATCGGGCGCGCCGGCGTCCGTAAACGACGGACGACGACCATGGCGACAATCGGCAAACAGTGTGAACTGCGACACCACGAGCACCTCGCCGTCGACATCGGCGAGCGCCAGATTGGTCTTGCCGTCCTCATCCTCGTTGATGCGCAAGCCCCGGAGTTTGCCCCACAGCTTATCGGCCTCGGCACGCGTATCATCATGACCCACGCCCAGCAGCACCAGATAGCCGCGCCCAATGCGACCCACGCACTCGTCGTCGACCGTCACGCCGGCGTTGAGCACGCGCTGCACCACCGCACGCACGATCTACTCCTCGCCCGTCAGCTTGGCGGACAGGTGCTCGAGCGCGTGGAAGCGGTGGCTGATGGCGTTTTTCTCGTCCGCCGTGAGCTCTGCCATGGTCTTGCCCGGCGTATCAACCGGCAGGAACAGCGGGTCGTAGCCAAAGCCGTGGTCGCCGCGGCCCTCGCGCGCGATAACGCCCTCGCAGGCGCCCTCGCCATAGGTGACCAGGCCGTCCGTATCGATAAGCGCGACGACACTCATAAAGCGTGCGGTGCGGTCCTCGTCTGCCACGCCTTCCAGGTTAACGAGGAGCTTGGCATTGTTGGCGGCATCATCGCCGTGCACGCCCGCGTAGCGCGCGCTATACACACCCGGCTCACCGTCCAGAGCGTCAACGACCAGACCCGAATCGTCGGCGATGGCCATAAGGCCCGTCTCCTCGACCGCAGCCTGGGCCTTGATGATGGCGTTCTCCAAAAACGTCGTGCCATTTTCCTCGGGGTCATCAAAATCGCCCAGCTGGCCCAGTGCCACAAAGCGCACATCGGGCATAACCTTGCCCAAAATGGCTTCAATCTCGGTGAGCTTGTGGGCATTTCCCGTTGCCACGACGATAGTCGCCGCCGGGTCGAGCGTATCGATATCGATTTTCTCAAGTGCCATAGCTGGCCTCCTTCTCTCTATAGCAATGCCGCGCTGAGGGCGATGAGGACCTCGGCCTCTCCCCTCTCAATCAACGGCAGCCTTGTATCTAGACGTTTTCGCAGATAAAACCTGCCAAAATAAACCTGTCCCTTTTTGGCAGGTTAGGCGAGAACCCGGCGCTGGAGCTCGATGAGCTCAGCGATGCCCTTGTCGCCCAAGTCGAGCAGGGCGTTGAGACGTTTGCGGTCGAAGGGCGCCTGCTCGCCGGTACCCTGAAGCTCGATCATCTCGCCGGTATCGGTGGCGACGAGATTCATATCGACCTCGGCATGGCTGTCCTCGGAATAATCGAGGTCGAGCAGCGTGTTGCCGTCGACAACACCCATGGAGACGGCGGCGACCTGGCCCATGAGCGGAATGCGCTCGAGCTTGCCGGCCTCGACCCAAGTGGCGAGCGCATCGTGCAGCGCCACCCAGGCGCCGGTGATACTCGCCGTGCGCGTACCGCCATCGGCCTGGATCACGTCGCAGTCGACGGTGACGGTGTATTCGCCAAGCGCCTTCATGTTGACAACGGTGCGCAGGCTGCGTCCGATGAGGCGCTCGATTTCCATGGAACGGCCCTTGCGGTTAGCATGCTCGCGCTTGCAGCGCTTGCCGGTCGATGCCGGCAGCATCGCATACTCGGCAGTCACCCAGCCGGCCTTGGCGCCCTTGCGCCAACCCGGCACGCCCTCCTCAATGGTGGCGGCACACAGCACGCGCGTGTCGCCAAACTCGGCCAGGCACGATCCGTGAGCATGCTTCATCACGCCGCGGGTGAGCTGGACGGGGCGCAGCTCGTCGGCTGCGCGACCGTTGGTACGGTTGACCTGCATATACTCCATAAAATGTCCTTTCGGCGAAAGATGAGGGCGAATACTTCGAACGACGTCTATTTAAGTTCGTCGATATCGATATGCTCGATGCTTTTGAGCGGCTGGCCAAAGATAAAGCTGCCCGCCACCGCAAACTCGGCAATGTTATCGGCCGTCGTGGCAAAACGATGCTGCGGCTCGGCAGTATCGCCCGCAAGCTGCTCACGACGCGTGAGGATATCGGTCAGCTCGCGGGTGGTTTCCTCGGCTGAACTCACCACGCGCACCCCGGGTCCCAGCGCATGGCGAATGGGCCCCACCAGCAGTGGAAAATGCGTGCACCCAAGCACCACGGTATCGATGCCGTGATCGTGCAGCGGCTCGACCGTGGCGCCGACCAGCGCACGCACGGCAGGCGTATCAAAGACATCCTCGTTCTCGAGCCACTGCTCCTGCAGATGTGCGCCCGAGGCGAGCTCGTGCTCGACAACCTCGACAAAGCTCGAGGCAGGGCAGCCGTACACGTCCACACCGGCATCCAGATCCTGGATGGCACGCGTGTAGGCACCCGAGCGGATGGTGAGGTTGGTGGCGAGCACGCCCACGCGGCGCGTGCGGGTGCTGTTGATGGCCGCACGCGCGCCCGGCGCGATCACGCCGATCACGGGAACATCGAGCACCTGTTGCGCCAGACGAAGCGCCGCGGCCGTCGCCGTATTGCAGGCGATGACCATGATCTTGACGTCGTGCCTCGAAAGCCAGCGACCCGCCTGCAGCGCAAACGAGCGCACCTCGTCCTCGGTGCGGGTGCCGTAGGGGCAACGTTTGGTGTCACCAAAGTAGTAGACGGACTCGTGCGGAAGCGCCGTCGCGATCGCGCGCGCAACCGTCAGGCCGCCTAGGCCCGAATCAAACACGCCAATCGGACGCGTGTCCCCAGCCAGATTCTCGATATCGGACATTACCTCACCAGATTCTCTCAAAAGGATATGGCCCCATGTAATCGCATCGACTTATGAACGAGCTGCAACGAGCAGCTTGGCTGTCGCGACCCAGCCATCGACGATCTTGCCGCGCGTAACAAAGGCGTTGTCGCACGCATCCAGGAACTCAGGCGCACCAGCGCTCGTCAGACCGTTTTCGACCAAGCAGAACATGCCAACGTGATCGGCCATATAGAAGTCGGACTCGGAATCGCCGAGCGCCAGCGTCTCCTCGCGCTCGATCCCCAGGTGCTCGCAGAAGCGCGCAATGGCAACGCCCTTGTTGAGCCCCGCCGGATTGATGTTGAAGGCGCGGCCGTCCTCGACGCGATTGAGCTCAAGCGTCGTCGGCTTGGACAGGTGAGTCAGATGGCCGTTGCAAGCCCAGACCAGACCGCAGCCGGCCTCGTCGAGGATGGCCTGGACCTCATCGTCGGGCACATCGCCGCGCATGCCGACGGTGACCTCACGGTACTTGTAGCCGGTCGACATGTCGTTGTGGTACTCGATTTTGTGCGGCCAGCGGGCAAGGATCTTCTCGCACACGCCGGTCTGCTCGATCACCTGGTGCGGTGTGAGACCGCAGGCGGGGTCATAGGGCATGTCGCCCGTCAGGTACTCCCAATCGTTGGCCTTGAGGTCGTACATGACCAGGCCGCCCATCTCGCCGATGTAGGAGTTGAGGCCGAGCACGCGGGCGTCCTCGTGGATCATGGTGCGGTTGCGACCCGAGGTGGGGACCACCTGGATGCCGGCACGGGCAAGTGCCACGACGGCCTCGACGAGCTTAGTCGAAGGATTGCCGTCGTTGTCACGCAGCACGCACGAGCCGGGGGCGAGCATCGTGGCGTCCAGATCGGTAAAGACATACTTGATCTTGGCAAGACGCTCGCGCATCTCGCCCGAAAGCTCGGCAACGGTCGGCAGGATGTTGTGGGACATGGTCACTCCGTTTACATAGAAGAGGTTTAATCTTGATAGCGTGTTTTCCCTAGGGTAAGCACACCTGGAAGGCATTGCATCATCAGACGCCGGGGTCCGCAAACGCCATCCTAAAGGCGGCAGCGTTTAGGCGTCGTACGCCGCAAGGATGCGCTTGAGAACCAAGCCATCGCGCTCACAGGGCTCGGGTCCGTTCTTGCGTAGCATGCATTCCTCCTCGCCCTTTCCGGTCACGATAACCACAGCGGGGCGCTTTGTCTCGCGCACGGCCGCCTCGATAGCGGCGGTACGGTCGGTCACAATCTGCCAGTTATCGTTTCCCTGCGCCTGTACATTGCGCGCAATCTCGGCACAAATGTCCTCGACGTCCTCGGGGCCCGGGTCGTCCTCGGTAATCACGATGCGATCGGCGTACTTGCCGGCGGCAATACCCATCGTGGTGCGGCGATCGACACCCTTGCCGCCCGTTGCGCCAAAGACAACCGCCAGCTCGCGCTCGGGATAGTTCTCGCGCAGGTCGCGCAAAAGCGTCTCGAGGCTCATGCCGTTGTGCGCAAAGTCAACGACGCCCAAAATCTTGCCCGATGCGGACGGATAGAGCTCCATACGGCCGGGAACGAAGACGCCCTCAAAGCCATGGACGATGCCCTCTTCGGAAATGCCCAGGGCCTCGGCGCAGGCAATAGCGGCAAGCGCGTTGGACACATTGAACTTAACCGGCGTGGGAATCACAATGTCGCGCGTAAAGCGGGGCGTGCGCACCGTTGCCACCATGCCGCAGTCGCCATTATGAATCGCCAGCGCAAGCACGTCGGCACGCTCGTCGGTCAGGGAGAACGTCACCGTACGTTCGCAACGAGATGCCGCCTCGAGCACACGATCGACCTTATCCATATCGAGGTTGACCACGGCAAAGCGACTCTGCGAAAAAATCTTGAGCTTGCTGGCAAAGTAATCCTCGAGCGTGGGGTGCTCGATCGGCGAGATATGGTCCTCACCGATATTGGTAAAGGCGCCCACTTCAAAGTCAATCTTGCCTGTACGCTCGTATTTGAGGCCCTGGCTCGACGCCTCCATGACCAGCCACGGAGCGCCCGCCTCGGCGGCATGTGCGATACGCGACTGCAAGAGGAAGGACTCGGGAGTCGTCAGTTTGGAAGGACCGGTCTCGATACCGTCATCGAACTCGATACCCGTGTTGAGGGCAGGTCGATGACAACCCGTGAGCTTAGCCTCGTTGGCAAGAATGCCACGCAGATAAAAGCTGCAGGTCGACTTGCCCTTGGTACCCGTAAAAGCGCAGACCTTCACCTTGCCCGAGGGATGACCGTAATAGGCGTCCGCCACCACAGCGAGCGTACGGCGGATATCGTTGACGATCACAGCAGGAATATCGACGTCGTAATCGACCTCGGACACGTACGCCACGGCGCCTTCGGCAATCGCCGAGACCAGATACTCGCGTTTGAACGCGCGGCCCTTACAGACAAACAATGTGCCCGGACGCACCTGGCGCGAGTCGTCGGTCGCAAACTCGATGCGCTGGTCGTATAGAGCATCCGGCTTGGAAACAACAAGGGCCTCGGCCTCGAGCAGCTCCACATAGCGCATCAAAGCCAGCTTCTCCTGCGTCGTACCCGACATATAACGACCTCTCTCGCTAAACCTAACCTTAAAAGAGCAAAAACCGTCTCGGATGAATCCGGTCGCGTCCCTGCATTATCAACCATCCTAATATGCCACCTGACCTTGCGCGCACTGCAGCCTTCTAAAAAATTGCATGGACTGTGCCCTGGGTCAATAAATGGCAGCGGTGTTCACCCCGTGTAAAAACAAGGAAATCTGGGTGCCATTCTTTAACATCGCGTTCGCAACCACGGCCCGCCGCTTCGTCTGAAGATCGGGACGTGGTTTTTTCGGTTCGCTCGGCGCTTATGCCCTATCACGAAACAAAAGATTGGCATGATAGTAAAGATTATTTGACATCAGCTACCGCAATCCTCGCGGCAGTACACCTGAGCCGTCAGCAGAAAGGATCTTGCATGTGCGGTTTTGTCGGTTTTACCGGTACAGATGAACAGAGTGAGCTGGTTCTCACGGCCATGATGAATCGCATCATCCACCGTGGCCCCGATATGGGCGGCCAGCATATCGTCGACAACGTTGCCCTTGGCTTCCGTCGTCTTTCGATTCTTGATCTTTCCGAAGCTGGAGCTCAGCCCATGTCGAGCGACGACGGCAAGGTCACGATTGTCTTCAACGGAGAGATCTACAACTTCCAGGAGCTTCGCGCCGAGCTGGAGGCAGCCGGCTACGCCTTCCACTGCAACGCTGATACCGAGGTCCTGGTACACGGTTACGAGGAGTGGGGCGAGGACCTGGTCAACCGCCTGCGCGGCATGTACGCGTTCGTGATTCACGACCAGAACAAGAACAAACTCTTTGGTGCTCGTGACATCTTTGGTATCAAGCCGTTCTATTACTACCAGGCATCCGATGGCTCGCTGCTGTTTGGCTCCGAGATCAAGAGCTTCCTGGACCATCCCAAGTTTGAGAAGGCTGTCAACCACGACGCGCTGCGCCCCTACCTGACGCTGCAATTCCCCGCCACGGAGGAGACCTTCTTTAAGGGCGTGTTCAAGCTTGCCCCGGCGCATTGCTTTACGTATGACCTGACGACCAACACCATGGACATCAAGCGTTACTGGAGCTGCGACTTTACCGACGACAACTCCAAGACCTTCGAGGAGTACGTAGACGAGTGCGACAAGGTCGTGCACGAAAGCGTCGCTGCGCACCGAATTGCCGATGTTAAGGTGGGCTCGTTCCTTTCTGGCGGCGTGGACTCCAGCTACATTGCCGCCTGTCTCATGCCCGACACCACGTATTCTGTCGGCTTCGATTACAAGAACTTCAACGAGACCAACTACGCCGCCGAGCTTTCTGACAAACTGGGCATCAAGAACGTGCGCAAGATGATCACCGCCGACGAGTTCTTCGACGCGCTGCCCGACATCCAGTATCACATGGACGAGCCGCAATCGAACCTCTCGAGCGTGCCACTGTACTATCTGGCCCAGATGGCAGCCAAGGAAGTCACCGTGGTCCTATCGGGCGAGGGTGCAGACGAGCTGTTCGCCGGCTACGAGTGGTACGAGGACACCCCTCAGATGCGCTCCTTCAAGAAGCGCGTGCCGCTCGGCGTGCGTCGCGCCCTGGGCTCACTCGTTCAGCATCTCCCTTACTTTAAGGGCCACAACTTTCTGACCAAGTGCGCCGAGGTTCCCGAGCGCTGGTATGTGGGCCAGGCAAAGGTGTTCGATCCCTCCGAGGTCGACGAGGTGCTCAAGCCCGCTTATGACACCGGCAAGAACGCCGCCGAGATGTGCGCCGAGTACTACAAGCAGGTTCCCAACTGCTGCGAGCTTTCCAAGAAACAGTATCTGGATATGAACATGTGGCTACCGGGCGACATTCTGCTCAAGGCCGACAAGATGTGCATGGCGCATTCTCTGGAGCTCCGCGTTCCGTTCCTGGACAAGAAGGTCATGGAGTTTGCCGAGCACATTCCCGCCAACTACCGTGTTAACGAAGAAGGCTGCAAGCTCGTCCTGCGTCACGCTGCCAACCGCACGCTGCCCGACGAGTGGGCAACGCGCAAGAAGGTGGGCTTCCCCGTACCGGTCAAGTTCTGGCTACGCGAGCAAAAGTACTACGACTACGTAAAGGAATACTTCACCGCATCGTGGGCTGCTGATTTCTTTGACACCGATGCGCTCATGAAACTGCTTGACGATCACTTTGAGGGTCGCGCGCTCAACCAGCGTAAGATCTATACCACGCTGACGTTCCTCATCTGGTACAAGCGCTTCTTTATCGACGAGGACAAGGGCGCCGAAGTCGCCGCGTAAGTTTCGTTATGAATTAGCGATGAACAGCGCAGGGTTTCCGCTATACTCAATCCCTGCGGGCGATTGGCGCAACGGTTAGCGCAGGTGCTTTACACGCACAAGGCTGGGGGTTCGAATCCCTCATCGCCCACCACTTGATTGAAAAGGCTCCCAGCGATGGGGGCCTTTCTTTTTTGTGCCCAGTGCAGAGGGATTCGAACCCGCAAGGGTGCGGAGCTGAGGAAACGCGAAGCGTTTTCCAGCGCAGCACGCGAGGGCCGTAGGCCCGAAGCGAAAGCGGGCGGCGTCAGCCGCACGCGACATCCCTCATCGCCCACCACTGATTTGATAGGCTCCCAGCAATGGGAGCCTTTCTTTTTTGGGCCCAGCGCATGGGATTCGAACCCGCCAGCACATCTGTCACAAAGGCCGTGGCCAAATAATGGCAAAAATGAGTACTGCTACTTTGCTTGCAACATATAAACAGATAGTGTTTGCTTAGGTTACGCAACATATGTCCATTATAAGGACTAACAGTCAGATCAAAATCGTGTATTCATCGCCATTTCGACTTGCCATCTGGCCTTATTAGTCCAAAATTGCTGCTACCAAATCGGTAACAGTACTCATATTTGATGTTTTTTGACCAGCAGGTCTCCCTGCCTTAGCAAATCTAAGGCAAAACGGGCTCCAGACCGCTGAATCATGCCGCATAGGGCACGTCCGCAGTCCGGAACTCGGTCCAAATTGAGTTATTGCGCCGCGTTAGCCCAAAACACCCGACAGGATCTCGATCAGGCTGTCCACGTCGGCTTCCTCGCAGATAAGCGGCGGCAGGAAACGCAGCGTATGAGCTCCGGTCGCGTTAATCACGGCGCCAGCGGCCAGCGCGCGGGCAACAATATCATGTGCATCACCCGCAGTCTCATCCAAATCGCAGCCGAGCATTAAGCCGCGACCGCGTACCTCGACCACATGCGGCAGCTTGGTGAGTTTTGCCTCCATATAAGCACCCACCTTGGCAGCATGCTCAGCACAATCGCCGCGCACGAGCGCGGAGAGCGTCGCGGCGCACGCCGCGACAGCCAAGCAGCTACCGCCAAAGGTCGAACCGTGGTCACCCAGCTTAAACACGTCGGCGATCTCTTTCTTTGCCACCACGGCGCCCATGGGAACGCCGTCGGCGATGCCCTTGGCAAGACTCATGATGTCGGGCTCCACGCCATAGGTCTGGAATGCAAACGGTTTGCCGGAGCGGAAGATGCCACACTGGACCTCGTCGGCGATAAGAACGGCGCCCACCTCGTGTGCCAAGTCGCGCGCCGCCGCCATAAACTCCTCGGTCATGGGGTGCACGCCACTCTCACCTTGGATCGGCTCGAGCATCACGGCACAAATCTCGCTCCCCAGCTGCTTAAAGATCGCACGTAGCTCGTCCACATCGTTGGGCGTGCAGGCCACAAAGCCACCCGGCAGCGGGCGGAAGCTGTCCTGCAGCCAATCCTGCATGGTGGCGGCAATGGTCTCGAGCGTACGGCCGTGGAAGCCGCCGCGCATGCACACGATGGTGTTGCCGCCATTACCGGCACGCTTGGCGTACAGGCGCGCGAGCTTCATCGAGCCCTCGTTGGCCTCGGCGCCAGAGTTGGCAAAGAAGGTCTCCCAAACCTGCTCATCCGCAGCCGGGGCACCAAGAGCAGCTGCCGTGGTCTCATCGCCGGCGACAATGGCATCGGCAAGCACGCGCGCACCATCTACGTCGTCGTTAGCAAGCTTGGACAGCAGCGCCGCGACCTGTCCGCGCTGCTCGATGTAGAAGTAATTGGAGACATGCATGAGCTTTTTGGTCTGCGCCTCGAGCGCCGAGAGCACAGCCGGGTCGCCATGACCTAGGCTGCACACGCCGATGCCGGCAAGAAAGTCGAGGTACTCACGGCCATCGTCGCCGGTGAGCTTCATGCCGTGACCCTCGACAAACTCGACCGGAGAGCGGCCAAAGGTATGCATAACGTAATGGGATTCAAGCGATTGCTGAGCTGCAAGTGACATGGGATGCCTTTCGTTGGGCGCCAGACGGCGCGGGGCTATGGGTGCAGGAATGGGGCGGCTGCGGGTCAGCTAGACCGTCTGGAGCTTCTCGACCTCGTCAAGGTTCTCGGTCAGACGCGCAGCAAACGTCGAAAGCGGATGCGGATGCGTATCGAACTCGTAAGCCGTCTCGGTGGAATGGATCACGGTGCCGACGCCGGCATCGGTCAGCAGCTCCAGCAGCAGCGAGTGCGGCGTAGTACCGTTAATGATGTGGGCACGAAATACGCCGGCGGTAAGCGCATCGACAGCGGCGCGTAGCTTGGGAATCATGCCTTTGTCGACCTCGCCCCCATAGAGCATTTCGTTAACCTCGTCGAGCGTTAGGTTGGAGATAAGCGAATCCTTGTCGCTAAAGTCCTTGTACAGGCCATCGACATCGGTCAAAAAGATCGCCTTATGCGCGTGGAGCGCCGCGGCAACGGCACCGGCGGCGGTATCGGCGTTGATGTTGAAGAAACCGCCGTCCTCCCCCGCCGCAACCGTGGCGATAACGGGAATGTACTCGCTGTCGAGCAAACGCTCGATATAGTCGGTGTTGACGTGCGTGACCTTGCCTACGCGGCCGAGCTCTGGGTCGAGAGGCTCGGCGATAAGGGTACCGGCGTCGCTGCCGGACACGCCCACGGCCAGGTTGCCGTGGTGGTTGAGCGCCGCGACCAGCTCCTGATTGACCTTGCCGCCCAGTACCTCGCGCACGATATCCATGGTGGCAGGCGTAGTCACGCGCTGGCCGTTCTTAAACTCGACGGGGATGTCGTAGTGGCTGAGCGCCTCGTTGATGGCCTTGCCGCCGCCGTGCACGATAACAGGGCGCATGCCGATAATCTTGAGTAGGACGATGTCGCTCATCACGTCACGACGCAGCTGCTCGTCGACCATGGCGGCACCGCCGTACTTGATAACGACCGTCTTACCGGTCAGGTTCTTAATCCACGGCAGTGCCTCGAACAGCAGCTGCGCGGTTGCTTCGTTGGATTCGTTCGAACGACAATCGCGTGCGAATTTCATAATCTGCCTCGTCTTTCGTATCGTTATCGCGCCGTGCTCCGCTGTCCGCAATCGCGGCAAGATGCGCAGCGTGCCTGGAATCTAGGAACGGTAGTCGCCGTTAATGGAGATGTACTCATGCGTGAGGTCGCAGGTCCACACGGTCGTTGCCGCGTCGCCTGCGCCCAGGTCGGCCGAGATCACGATCTCGGGCGCCTCGAAACGTCGTAGAGCCTCGTCCTCGTCAAAGGGAACAGTCAGACCATCGCGACAGACAGGCATGCCCATCATGTCGATGGAAACGTCTTCCTGATTAAACTTCACGCCGCACTTGCCAAGCGCCATAGCAACGCGGCCCCAGTTGCAGTCGTGGCCGGCGATGCAGGTCTTAACGAGCGGCGAGTTGGCAACGGCACGGGCGGCGATATCGGCCTCCTCGTCGTTCACGGCGCCGGTAACGTTGACCGTAACAAGCTTAGATGCGCCCTCACCATCGGCGGCGATATTGCGCGCCAGGCTCTCGCACACCTCGTGCACGGCAAATGCCAACTCGTCAAAGGCATCGGAGCCCTCGACGATAGGCTCGGCATCTGCGGCAGCGGCGCCGGAAGCAAGCATGATGCAGGTGTCGTTGGTCGAGGTGTCGGAATCGACCGTTACCTTGTTAAAGGTCTGCTTGACGGTCGAGAGCAGCAGGGCATGAAGTGCCGCAGGCTCGACGGGGGCATCGGTGGTGATAACTGCGATCATGGTGGCCATGTTGGGCATGATCATACCCGAGCCCTTGCACATTCCGCCTACCGTATAGACATTGCCCGCATGACCCGCAGCCTCACTGACGTAGGATACGGCGTACTCCTTGGAGTGCGTGTCGGTCGTCATGATGGCGCGAGCGGCATCGGCGCCACCGTGGGCGGAGAGCGCCTCGTAGGCAGCAGGAATGGCGGTCTCAAACGTGTCGATCGACAGAATCTGGCCAATCACACCCGTGGAGGCAACCAGAATCTGCTGGGGCTCGCAGCCGATGACCTGCGAGGCGATGTTGCACGTCTCGCGCGCGCAGGCAAGGCCCGTCTCGCCCGTGGCGGCATTCGCGTTGCCGGAGTTGATTGAAACGCCGGCGATGATGCCATAGCCCTTGCCCACACCGCCCAGGTTGGCGCGGCTCACCTGCACAGGCGCTGCGCAAAAGCGATTGGTCGTAAACACGCCGGCACCGGGACAGGGTTTATCGGGCACGACGAGCGCGTAATCCAAGCGCTCGGGATTCTTGCGAAAACCCGCATGAATACCCGCGGCCTTAAAGCCGGCCGCTACCGTAATGCCACCCTCGACGGCACGAATCTTGATATCGAACCGCTCTGTATTCATCGTCCTTACGACTCCTTATATCAAACAAAAAACGGACATCGGTTGGTGCGCCATGCCAGTCGTGATCATGAGACCAGCTTAAGAGTGGCGCCCCACTCGATGCCCGACTACCAAATCGTTAACAATCGAATGTGCTACACCGGGCACGCCACTGTGGGCAAGCCTCGTCGCTCGTCAAAGCCAAAGACGATATTGGCGCATTGGACTGCTTGGCCCGCAGCGCCCTTGCACAGATTGTCGATGGCGCCCGTCGCCACCAGCACGCCCGCGCGCTTGTTGAGCGCGAGGCCAATCTGGGCGGCGTTGGTGCCGACGACCGAAGCCGTCTTGGGCTGCTGGCCGGCGTCGAGCACGCGCACAAAGGTGCGTCCAGCGTAGAACTGCTTGTAATAGTCGACAACATCCTCAAGAGCCAACGTGTCGAGAGCCTGCGGCGCGAGCGGCAGCGTCACCGTGGAGAGCAGACCACGCTTGAGCGGTGCCAGGTGCGGGGTAAAGACGACGCGATCGGTCAGGCCCAAGATCTGCTCGATTTCGGGCGTGTGGCGATGCTTGCCCACGCCGTAGGCCTCCAAGTTCTCGTCGGCGCTGCAAAAATGGGTGCGGGCGTTGCAGGACTTTCCGGCGCCCGTCACGCCGCTAATGGCATCGACAATCACGGGGCCGTTCTCGGCCACCCAGCCCGCGCGCACGGCGGGCGCGGCGGCAAGGCTCGTTGCGGTGGGATAGCAACCGGCGCAAGCGACCAGCACGGGTTTGCCGTCGGCATGGTCGGATGCGGCGGTCTCCAAGTCTTGGCAGAACAGCTCGGGCAGACCGAAGGCACGGGTCTTGAGCAGCTCGGGGCTCGTATGCTCGGCGGCATACCAAGCCTCAAAAACGGACGCGTCGTTCAGGCGGTAGTCGGCCGAGAGGTCAATGCAGGAGACGCCCGATGCAAGCAGCGCGGGCACCTGTACCATGGCAGCCGTATGCGGCACGGCAAGAAAAACCGCATCGCAGCTCTTGAGCTCGGGAGCGCTATGCGTGGTGAAAACCAGATCGCTCACGCCAGCAAAGCTCGGATACACCGCGGACAGCGGCTGACCGGCATCGGCGTTGGACGTAATGGCAGCAAGTTCAAACTCGGGATGACCGAGGACGAGGCGAATGAGCTCGGCTCCGGCATATCCAGCCGCGCCGACGATTCCAACCTTCAAAGACATATCAGACTCCTTGTCTGCGATTTATGCACCGATGCGCATTTCGCAGCGGTCGTTATGAAGTGGGTTGAAACTTTAGCACCAAAAGATGCATGAATACGTAAATGGCTTGCATATTCATGCATTGAAACATTCCCGACACATTCGCTTGAAGGAATTGACAAATGGAGCGGGCCCCGTATTGACCGGCGCTCCTAACGGCGCCGGGCAATACGGGGCCCGCCCATGCGAAAACCAAGTTGTTAGGATGAGCCAGCTGGCTAGAGCTCGACCGGCACCCATTCGTCGTGATTGCAGATAAAAGCCTCGGGATCCTCGACGCTAAAGAAGACGAGCGTGGGGTCGTTAGGTCCCTCATAGTGCTCGCCCAGGTGCTCTAGATGCTTCCACCCGGCTTCGCGCATTTCGCCTAAAGCCCGGTCATCCAAGCCGGCACGCCCGCGCAAGATGAGCCAGCCATGGCCCGGCCACCAACTCGTGGCCTCAAAGCGCTGATTTTGCAGCAGCTCCTGCCACACATCCTTGGTGCGCGCCGTCACAAACCACAGCTTGCCGTCCTGAATCTGAGCAAACGAAAATGGACGTACATGTGGCTGCCCGTCCACGCTCGTCGCCAAGTACCACGCCGGCACCGACGTCAGATACTCCAAAACCGTACTCAATCCGTCCACGTTTCCTCCTGTACTAGCCAGTTTGAGAGCCTGGTTTGTGTGAGCTAGAGCTCCAGGCGCTCCTCGCTGCCGTCGATATCACAGAAGCGCGCGGCAATGTTGCGGACCGAAAAGAAAGCAAGGCGGCCGTCGTTGGCACTCTCGTGTTCCTCGCCGATGCCCACCATGTGCTTAAACCCCGCTTGACGCACCTTGTCGCTCGCAACCGCGTCGTCCTCAAGTACGGCCTCGCCGGTCAACACGATCCAACATTCTCCCGGCTTCCAGCCCGAGAGCTCAAACTTGGGATTCGCACTCAGCTCCGCCCACACGTCCTTATCGCGCGACGTGCAAAACCACAGCTTACCGTCATCGACCATGGCAAACGAAAACGGCCTCACGCGAGGCTGATGCCCGTCGGCCACATCGGTCGTGGCCAGATACCACGCCGGAATGCGCCTGAGATACGAACAGGCGCGCTCAAGCTGAGCCGTGCGGTCGTTGTCGGTCATGGGGACCCCTTTCCTGCGCTCGAATCGCGCCTAAACAAGTTGAAGATTGATGACGATGACGCAGATGAGCAGCAACGCCGTCACCACCACCGCCAACGCATCGCCGCGGCCAAATGTAAGCGCATGCAGACGCGTGCGGCCCTGCTCGCCATGATAGCAACGGGCATCCATGGCGGCAGACAACGTCTCGGCATGACGGAACACGCCCGTGAACAGTGGAATCGCCACACTGCCGAGCATACGAACGCCGCCGAGTGGGCCTCCCGTCACGCGCGCGCCGCGGCTCGCCTGCGCATCGGCCGTCTGCTTCATCTCGGTGGCAAACTGCGGCATAAAGCGCAGCGCGATACCCATAATCATGCCGAGCTCGTGCGCAGGAAGTCCCACACGCGCAAACGGCGCGAGCAGGCGCTCAAAGCCCGCGGTGAGGTCGAGCGTCGGTGTGGTGAGCGTGATGGCGCTCATGCCGGCCATCATCAAGGTCAGGCGGCACGCCATAAAGGCGGCAGAACGCAGTGAGCCCTCGCTTATCTGCAGAAAGCCGAGCTGCCACAGGATGCGCCCACTCTGATCGGTAAACAAGTTGAGCACCGCGACCACGACGACGATTGCCAGCAGCGGCGCCATCGATGATAGGACCCGGCGCAACGGCACCCGGGACACGGCATAGATCAGCACGGCGAAAATTGCGACCGGGGCCAGTCCGCGGAAGCCGCCGACGGTCAGCGTCGTGATCAAAAACACAAAGCCCAGGAGCAGCTTGGTGCGCGGATCCAGGCGATGGATCGCACTATCGCCGGGATAGTAACTGCCAAACGAAAACGCCTCCATTAGCAGCCCTCCTCTCGCGCGACCGTCTTGGATTTAGCAATGTCCGAGACGTTAGAAGAACCGTCTGAGCGACCGATCAGCAAATTTGCCAACTCGTCGGCCAACGACTCAACCGTATAGAGCCCGCCGCAACGCAGCGGCACGCCCGCTTCCGCGAGCGCCAACGCCATGCGCTGGGCGGCGGGAACGCCCAAGCCGATCGACTTGAGCTCATCGGCATGTGCAAACACCTGCGCGGGGGTTCCCTCGGCAAACACCGCACCTTCGTTCATCACGACGATGCGGTCGCAGCAGTTGGCCAGGTCATCCATACTATGCGAAACCATGACAACGGTCAGACCATCGCGGTGAAGTCGATCGATAAGCTCAAGGAAATCCCTGCGCGCAGCCGGATCGAGCCCCGCCATGGGTTCATCGAGCACCAGGACTTCGGGCTCCATGGCGAGCACACCGGCGAATGCCACGCGCCGTTGCTGACCGCCCGAAAGCTCGAAGGGACTCTTGTCGCCGACCGTGGAAAGGTCGAGGCCCACGCGCGAGAGCGACGACTCGACGCGACGGTCGACTTCATCTTGCGGCAAGCCAAGGTTGTGCGGACCAAACGCCACGTCCCGCGCCACGGTTTCGGCAAACAGCTGACGCTCAGGATATTGAAACACCACGCCGACCTTGGCCTTAACCGCGGCGGCGTCTTTCTTGTTTGACAGATCGAGCCCCAGCGCGCGAACGGATCCCTCCTGGGGGCGAATCAAACCGTTGAGATGCTGGACCAGCGTCGACTTACCCGAGCCGGTATGACCTGCCAGCCCCAGAAACTCCCCGCGATGCACCGTCAGCGAAACATCGCGTAGCGCCCAGGGGCTGTTTGGATCGTTGCCCCAAAGAGCCTGTTTGCTCGATGCGTCCGCAGTGGCCGAGCGCTTGTGCCAGCGGCGACGCTCGCGAGCGCTCAGCGAGTAACTATACGAGAGGTGGGAAATCTCGATAACGGGCTCCGAAACATTTGTCTCGTCGGTCTCGGAGGAGGCATTGTCGGGCACGCGAGCATCGGGCACGGAAGGCCGCTCCGTGGCGCCCGCCACATTTCGCTCAACATAAGCCTGCGCAATCTCGGCGACCATATCCGCCTCGCGCACCTGTGCACAAACGGGCACGCCCCTCGCAGATAGTGCCCTGCCCAGACAGCACGACGCCGGCATATCCAGGTTGAGCTGCGCGAGTTCGTCCGCCCGCGTCAAGATTTCCTCGGGCGTGCCCAACACGGCAACGCGCCCCGCCCGAAATACCGCGACACGATCGGCCTCGGAGGCCTCTTCCATAAAGTGCGTAATCATCACGATGGTCATGCCGCGATCGTGCAACGCGTGGCAAGCCTTCATGAGGCCCTTGCGTCCACGCGGATCGAGCATCGAGGACGCCTCGTCCAAGATGAGCACGCGCGGTTCCATGGCGAGCACGCCGGCAAGCGCCACGCGCTGCTTTTGGCCGCCCGAAAGCGCATGGGTCTCGTGGCGCTCAAAGCCCACCAGCCCCACGCCCTTCAGCGCCTCGCGTACACGCTGCGCAATTTGTGCCGATGGCACGCCAAGGTTTTCGGGGCCAAACGCAACGTCATCTTCGACAAGCGTTGCCACCAGCTGGTCATCGGGATTTTGGAATACCATGCCCGCGGTCGAACGAATGTCGTAGACCAGCTCGGGGTCGGACGCATCCATACCGTTGATGCGTACCGTGCCCGCATCAGGCTGCAACAGTGCATTCAGATGCTTGGCAAACGTCGACTTGCCCGACCCATTGCCACCGAGGATGCAGAAAAACTCCCCGTCCTCGATGTTCAGATCGACACCGTCGAGTGCCGACACGGCACCGTCATAGCTAAAGGAAACGCCCCGACACTCAATCATGCGCGGCCTTTGACCTGGTCCTTTTTAGGCGTGATGAGGTTGGAGACTGCCTTGTACACTGCAAGCGTCAATACCGAGTTAAGCACGGTCTTGATAAGGTTGAACGGCAGCACGGCAGGAATCATGAGCGGGGCGATCACATCGACCGAGCCATACCAGAACCAAACACCAATGGTAAGGTTTGCGACCATAGACAACGCCGTAGCGGCAATGACGCCGAGCGCTAGGCCAATCACGGCACCCTTATAGGTATGCATCTTCTGGTAGACGATAGCCGCGGGCAGAATATAACCCAGCGTAGCCACCAGGTTCATAAGCGCACCGACCCAGTCACCCGTGGTGAGCGCATGGATAACGATCGCCATGGCGGCAACAGCAGTGCCGGCGCCGGGGCCATACGCAAAACCGCACACCATCGCCGGTACCAGCGACGGGTCATACGTCAAAAACGGCGCCGAAGGAAGGATAGGCAGCTGCACATACATAAACAGGGCGCCCAAGGCGCACATCAGCGCCATGGTAACGAGCTGTTTGGTGCTCCACCTATTCGTGTTCTCAAAATGGATATGCTGCGACTGTTCAGACATAAGATCACCTGCCTCTTTCATCCGGACTCTAACCGTTGGTACTGGGATCTCACCAGTTCAGCCGGCATGCGAACCAACGCACACACGGGTCGCGGACTCATCGGCTCGGTCGCAGACGCCTCGCCTACGCCACGGCACCCCTTTGGCACCGCCCGATTTACCGCCAGTGGGGAATTTCACCCCGCCCTGAAACAGCAATTGCAAGTGTAGCACGAGCAATCGTTCGTGCAAGTATGCCAAGGGTAATTTGTGGCGGGGATCAGTTGCCGCAGCAGCCGCGTTCCCCACCCATCCCAAAGTAGCGCGCCTTTCGCGGCAAAGCCGCGAAACAGCGACCGGGACACGTATTCCCAACAACCAAGTCCTCCGCCCACGCCGACCTCAAGGCCGTAAACGCAGGGAATCCGGGGGCGTGACGGGGTTTCTCTCCGGAACATTCCGCAGGACGCAAAGAGGCTCCGCAGCGCGAAGCGCGATGCGGAGCCTCTTTGCATGTCCGAGGACGTTCCGGAGAGAAGACCCCGTCACGCCCCCGGATTCCCGGTGGGAGTTCTAGACCTTGTCGGCCTTAGTACATACCGCCGCCCTGCTGACCAGCGGTAGCAGCAGCGATAGCATCCTCAAGCTGAGTGTTCTTGGGCACATCGGAGACGGTAGCCTCGGTGATGAGAATCAGGCTGGCGACAGAAGCAGCGTTCTGCAGGGTGACGCGGCTGACCTTGACGGGGTCGAGGACGCCCATCTCGATCATGTCGCCCCACTCGCCGTTGGCAGAGTTGAGACCCTGGCCGGCGGGCAGCTCGGCAACCTTGTCGACCACGACAGCGCCCTCAAAACCAGCGTTCTTGGCGATGGTAGCGACCGGAGCAGTCAGAGCCTTCTTGACGATGTCGACACCGATCTTCTCCTCGGGGTCGTCGAGCTCAACGGCGTCGAGCGCAGGAGCAGCGTCCATGAAGGCGACGCCGCCACCGGCGACAATGCCCTCCTCGACAGCAGCGCGGGTTGCCTGCAGGGCGTCCTCGACGCGGTGCTTGATCTCCTTGAGCTCGGACTCGGTAGCAGCGCCGACCTTGATGACGGCAACGCCACCGGAGAGCTTGGCCAGGCGCTCCTGGAGCTTCTCACGGTCGAAGTCAGAGGTGGTGTTCTCCATCTCACCCTTGATCTGAGCGATACGAGCGTCGATGGCCTCCTTGGAGCCAGCGCCGCCGACGACGACGGTGTTGTCCTTGGAGATGGTGACGGACTTAGCGGTACCGAGCATATCGGCGGTGATGTCAGCGACCTTCACGCCCAGCTCGTCCAGGGCAGCCTGGCCGCCGGTGAGGACGGCGATGTCCTCGAGGATGCGCTTGCGGCGATCGCCGTAGCCCGGGGCCTTGACGGCGCAGACGTTGAGGGCGCCACGGATCTTGTTGAGGACCAGGGTAGGCAGAGCCTCGCCATCGATGTCCTCAGCGATGATGAGCAGGCCACGGCCAGCGCGCTGGACAGCCTCGAGAACAGGCATGATGTCCTGGACGCTGGAGATCTTCTGGTCGGTGATGAGGATGTACGGATCCTTCATCACGGCCTCCATGCGGTCGTTGTCCGTGACGAAGTAAGCGGAGACGTAGCCCTTGTCGAACTGCATGCCCTCGACGGTGTCGATGGTGATGTCGAACGTCTGGGAATCCTCGACGGTGATGACGCCGTCCTTGCCCACGACCTCCATGGCCTCGGCGATCTTCTCGCCGACCTCGGGGTCACCGGCGGAGATGGTACCGACGGAAGCAATCTGCTCCTTGGTCTCGACCGGCTTGGCCTGCTTCTTCATCTCGGCGACGGCGGCGTTGACGGCCTTGTCGATGCCGCGACGGATGGCCAGCGGGTTGGCGCCAGCGGCGACGTTGCGCAGGCCGTCGTTGACGATAGCCTGAGCGAGCAGGGTTGCGGTGGTGGTGCCGTCACCCACGGTGTCGTTGGTCTTGGTGGCGACCTCCTTCACCAGCTGGGCACCCATGTTCTCGATGTTGTCCTCGAGCTCAATCTCCTTGGCGACGGAAACGCCGTCGTTGGTGATGGTCGGGGCACCAAACGTGCGCTGCAGAGCAACGTAGCGACCCTTGGGGCCCATGGTGACGGTAACGGCGTCGGCCAGAGTGTTGACACCCTTGGCGAGCTTAGCGCGGGCATCGGTGTTGAACGTAATGTTCTTTGCCATGGTAGGTAATCCTCCAAAAGAAATGTGACTCGCGTCGCCGCTTCCGAGTCCTATGCGGCGGGCGCGTTCAAAGACGAATCAGAGATTCTGACGAGACTAGGCCTCGACAACAGCGTAGATGTCGTCGGCGCGCATCAGCAGATACTTCTCGCCGTCGACCTTGACCTCGTTGCCACCGAACTTACCATAGATGACAACGTCACCGACCTTGACGTCCATGGGGATGCGCTCACCCTTGTCGTTGACCTTGCCGGCGCCAACGGCAACGATGGTGCCGCGCTGCGGCTTCTCCTGGGCGTTGCTAGCGATATACAGACCAGAAGCGGTCTTCTGCTCGGCCTCGTCGGGCTTGACCAGAACACGATCTGCAAGCGGCTTCAAAGACGACATGCTTGTCTCCTCCTTTTTGGGCCGCGTGGTTATGCCACGCGAATTAACCCTTTTTGTTTGCGTACGCGTTGAATGGTACCCACGAATGGCGGGTTATACAACACGGAGTCAAAAAATCTTATTTTTTGGCACTTAGATTTTCTGAATGCCGGGGGATAACTTAGCAGTGGCTCCCGTGTGGCTCCGGAGGGGCGGGGCATAAGGTTTCCTGCTCGGGCAGTCCTGCTCGCACGAAGGCCACATTAAGTGGCCTTCGGCTCGTGCGGAACTCGCGATAAACCTTATGCCCCGCCCCTCCGGAGCCACACGGGAGCCAGGTTAACTAATTCGGGCCCGGCATTCAGAAAAGTCAGTACAGCAAAATGGCGATGCGGATGGTGCGAACAAGAAAGGGGCACGTTGCTGAAACGCGCCCCTTGTGGGTGGGGTATGGGCTAGCGCTCGTAGATTAAGTTACCTGCCAGGTAGGTGGCTTGGACTTTGGTGGCTTGGAGTTCTTGGGGGTCGATGGTGAGCAGGTTTTGGTCCAGGACTACCAGGTCGGCGTATTTGCCGGGTTCTAGGCTGCCGAGGTTTTGCTCGTCGCCCGCTGCATAGGCGCTGCCCAGGGTGTAGTTGCGCAGAGCCGTTGCCGCATCGATGCGCTCGCTCGGCAACCAGCCGCCCTCGGGCCAGTGGCTTTTGGGGTCCTGGCGCGTGATGGCCGTGTAGAGCACGTTCATGCTGGTAACGGGCGTGATAGGGCTGTCAGTACCGAAGGCTTGGCGGATGCCGCGCTGCTTATAGGTTGCAAACGGCCACATGATGCGGCTGCGCTCCAAGCCCAGGTCGCGCTCCGGACCACCTGGGTCGAGCGTGATATGGCAGGGCTGGCTCGAGGCAACGACGTTAAGCTTGCGTAGACGATCGATGTCCTCGGGCAAGAGGTTCTCCAGATGCTCGAGCGTGTTATGACCGTGCTGGGGCAGGCCGTACAGCTCTGCCGCCTCCTCAAAGATATCGAGCGCGGCATGGATGGCACCGTCGCCGATGACGTGGATGCGCACGGTGTGGCCGCGCTCCGCGGCCGCCAGAACTAGCTTGCGCATGCGCTCGGCGGGAACCGTCAGACGGCCCTGGTCGCCCGGGAAGCGCAGATTGGTATAGGGCTCGGTGAGATACGCCGTGTGTTCGCTCGACACGCCGTCGAAGAACTGCTTAAAGCCCGGTGCCGAGAGCAGCACATTGTTCGCGTAACGTGCCTGCAGCTCTTCCAAGTGCGACTGGTCATCCAGCAGCGTGGGAAACAGATGGGCGCGGATGCCCAGCTTGCCGGAGGCCTGCAGCTTGTCGTAAACATCGTCGCGAATAAAGTCGCAGCCCGGCATGGGCATGAGCGACATATCGCAGATTGAGGTGATGCCTTGCTCGGCCATACGCTTCATCTGGTCGGCGTAAGCGCTCGCGATGCGGTCCTCGCCCAGCCACTCCAGGCAGCGCGGCAGCAGCTGCATAGCAGCCGCCTCGTGGGCGATACCCGTAAGCTCGCCATTTGCATCTTTGTCGTAGCTACCACCCGCCGGAGGCTCGCTGTCGCGTGTCACGCCGAGGGCTTCGAGTGCGCGGCTGTTGAGCCACAGCGTGTGCCCGTCGCCCGAATACATAACGCAGGGGCGATCGGGGAATGCCGCATCGAGCGACGCCTTGGTAGGATGCGCGGGCGGGTCCCAACGGTAGTCGCGCCAGCCCTGCGTCACAACCCAAGCGTCATCGGGCAGGTCCTGGGAAAACTCGAGCGCGTGCTGCACCAGCGCCGCCTCGGACGTGCCCATATCCATGAGCATGTACGGCGAGGAACCGACCGAGGTATGGAAGAAGTGCAGATGAGCGTCATGGAAACCGGGGCAGACAAACTGCTCGCCGTAGTCGATAACCGGCGTGGCGGCGGGAGCGGCGGCGATCACGTCATCGGGCTTGCCGACTGCGACGATACGGTCGCCTGCGATGGCAATCGCCAGCTCGCGGGCAGTATCGATGCCGTCTTGCGCGGTAAAGACGTTCTTGGAGCGGATAATCCGATCGATATGTTGCATGGGCATCCCCATCTCTGGCAGGAAATTCAACACCCCCGAGTGTACTCCCCCGCCCTTGCAACAAAACCCCAAGCGGCAAACGGCAACTTTACCAGCCCTAGCGGCAGGTGGCATACTGGAGAGAGCCTGTACGATTTTGCGATCAACCCAGCAAGGAGCAAATCGACCATGACGAAGACCAAGGCACAGCAGATTATGGCGGCGACCGAGGCTCGTGCGGCTGACGACGTCACCGCAGCCATCAAAGATATCGCTACCGAGTTTGAACCCTATATCATCAAGCAGCGCCGCCACTTCCATAAGCACCCGGAGCTGAGCCTTGCCGAGGAGCGCACGACTTCTGACATCGCCAACCAGCTCGACGCCATGAATATCCCCTACGAGCGTCCCCTTAAGACGGGCCTTGTGGCAACCCTTCGCGGCACCGCGCCCGACGCCTATCGCGAGGACGGCACGCCACGCCGCCGCATCCTGCTGCGCGCCGACATCGACGCCCTGCCCGTCACCGAGCAGACCGGCGAAGAGTTCGCCAGCGTCAACGAGGGCTGCATGCACGCCTGCGGCCACGACTGCCATATCGCCATGATGCTCGGCACGCTGCAAATCCTGCGCCATATGACCGACGACATCCACGGCGAAGTCCGCATCGTCTTCCAGCCCAGCGAGGAAAACGGCCAGGGCGCCAAGCTCATGATCGGCACGGGCGTGCTCGACGGCGTCGATGGTGCCTACGCCGCGCATATCTGGAGCGAGGTTGACGCCGGCACCGTAAGCTGCGAGCCCGGTCCGCGCATGGCCAATACCGACTGGTTCCGCATTGATGTCCGCGGCACCTCGTGCCATGGCGCCATGCCCCAACGCGGCCACGACGCCGTCATGGTTGCCGCCGAGATCGTCAACGCTCTGCAGACCATCGTTTCGCGCGAGATCAGCCCCTACGAGCCGGCTGTCATCACCGTCGGCGAGCTGCACGGCGGCACCGCGCGCAACGTTATCGCCGGCACGGCCTACCTCGCCGGCACAGTGCGCACCTACGGAGATTCGACCCACGAGGAAATGCCGGAGCTCATGCGCCGCATCGTGGAGCATACCGCGGCCGCCTTGGGCGCCGAGGCAAAGCTCACCGACTACACCATCGCCAACTACAAAGTCGAAAACGATGCCGCCTCGAGCGAGCGCTGCCGCCAGGCAGTAATCAAATGCTTGGGCCCCACCGGCCAAGGCCATTACCGCGGCACGCTTTCGGGCGAGGATTTTTCGGAGTACCTGCGCCGCGTACCGGGCGTGCTCGCCTTTGTAGGTACGCGCAACCCCAAGATTGGCGCCACGTACGCCCAACATTCCTGCTTCTACAAGATCGACGAAACTGTGCTGGCAAAGGGCTCCATGGTGGCCGCCCAGTATGCCATCGACTTTTTGGCCGAGCCCACCCAAGAGGAGCTCGACGGCCCCGCGATCACCGCGGTCGCCGAAACCAACCCCGACTTGGCCGCCAAGTTGCGCTCTGCCAAGGCCACGTCCGCCGAGGCTCGCGATGCTATCCATGATGCCCGCACGGCGCGCCATGCCGCCATCAAGGGCATCCATGATGCACGTGCCGCCGCTCGCCGCGAGGAGAAGCACGACGAGTAGTCGATCCACGACCATCTCGCAGTCATAGCCGCATCGCGATATCAAAGCGGGGGCGGACGCTTCGGCACGTCCGCTCCCGCTTATTTGTCAAGCGCTATTTCTACCGTTTCTACCCCGTCCCCAAATGGCAGGTGGCAGGGTTACTCGTCCTGCGGGTCCTCGTCGGAGCTTGGCGCAGGCTCGGGCTCAGGCGCAGGCTCGGGCTCCGGTTCCGACATGGGCGCGGGGTCGGGCTCAGGCACGGGCGCGGGCTCAGGCTCAGGCTCAGGCACGGGCACGGGCTCGGGCGCGGGCTCGGGCTCGGGCTCGGGCGCAGGCGCCGCAGCGGAATCGGATACGGGCGCTGCGTCGGTGCTAAAACCAGCCGGAGCAGACTTCTTCTCAAACGGCAGCACAAAGGTCAGGACGTCATCCTTATCCTCATCAGCCCATTCAGCTGCATAACGCGCTACCCAATAGCCAACGGCACGATGCTTGAGCATCTTGCCAAAGACCGTAAGGAATACCGTGACAAACGCTGTCAGCACCAAGAACAATACGAGCGTGATGCCACCGCCGGTAACAAGCGCCTCAATAGCCGAAGGACGGTAGTAGTAGCTATACATACCGACAGAGGCAATGGTGCCAAAGACGAACGTCAGGATCCATGTGACAACGTTGGCGACCAGACCCGTCAAAAACTCGGGAAGGAACGAAGCGCAGAACAGCTTGGTCTTGTTGTGCTTAAACGCCGCCCAGACCTTGTCGAGCGAAAACGCGCTCTCCACACGACCGGTCACCGCAAAGTGCATCACGGCGATGTCGGCGAACATCTTAAAGAAGACCCCCCAGGACCGCCGTGGCAATCATAGCCAGGACAAGCAGGCCAAGCGAGCCAAACAGCGCTGCCTCGAGTGCATAGGAGCCGTAATACGAATACGAGCCCGCGGCGCCAATTACCACGCTCTCCACCAGCGAAAGCACTACACCGATAACGGGAATGGCAGCGATAACCTCGAGCACGACCGAGATAACGCTCGAAAAGACTCCGAGGCCAAACGACGTGGAACGCATGAGTGGACGATCCATACCGCCATCAACCTTGAGCGACAGATCGCGACCCCACTCAATACCAAAGCCGGAACCACACACGCTCGCAATGCAAGCTGCCAAAAAGCCGATGGCAGCTGCAATGCCGCCAATAACGGGAATAAACAGCACGAGTACCGACACAACACAAATCAGCGCCGGTAAAAAGGCAATCTGGCACACGCGCTGCAGCACGCCCGGAGTCTTGGTCATATCCTCAAACGCCTGAGCCACACAGCCCTTGGACGCATTCGCCACGGGCGGTTGCGGAACAAACTGCTGGGGCTGACCCTGAGGGGCAGAGGCTGCGGCACCGGCATTGGGGGCACCACACGTGCCGCAGAACTTGTCGTTATCGCCCATGGGGGCGCCACACTGCGAGCAGAACATAGAATCATCCCTTCGTATCTTGAACGAATCACTTGGATCGCAAACGATGTCTTTAGCATCATTATTGCCCAATGTGGGGTCAAATACTCAAAGATGACCGATTTGCAAGGTACACGGCGCCGGCAGGCGGTTCGTTGAATACGTCTGCGTTAGTTCGTTCCGCGGAAACCCTTGCCGACGATCTCGGAGCTGTCGACAATCGTGATAAAGGCACCCGGATCGATCTCGCGCGCGTAACGACGCAGTTGCACGGCCTCGCGACGACTCAGCACGCTCATAATCACCGTCACGCACTTGCCCGAGAAAGCACCGTAGCCGCGGCTGATAGTCGCCGTACGGTTGAGATGCTTGACGATAAACTCCTCGACCTTAAGGGGCTCGGAACAAATGACCGTGCAGACTTTGCGCAGGTGAATGCTCTCGATGGCCTTGTCGACCACGAGCGTCTTGGCAAACAGGCCAAGCACGCAATACAGACCGACACGCGGGCCATACAAAAAGGCCGCGATAGTTACGATGCCGATATCGACCAGCAGCAACGCGCGGCCAATCTCGAGCGTGGTGCGGCGCTTGAGAATCATGGCGAGGATGTCCGTGCCGCCCGTCGAAGCGCCAATATCAAAGACGATGGCGCTGCCGAGCGCCGGCAAGATGACGGCAAAGCACAGGTCGAGCCACATATCACCCGTCAGAGAGACATCGGTCGGAATGAAGAGCTCAAACAGCGAGACGTAGGCCGAAAGCGCAAACGAGGCAAAAACGCTCCACAGGATTGCCTTGCGCTCCAAAAAGATAAAGCCCAGAACGACCAGAACTGCGTTGATAATCCACATAAAAACGCCGACGGGCAAGGTCGGGAACAGCGTGGACAGAATGACCGACACGCCCGAGGTGCCGCCAAAAGCAAAGTGATTAGGGGTTTTAAACGCAACGATGGCAAAGGCCGTGAGGATCAGGCCCAAATTGAGCTCGGCAAAAAAGCGCGGAAAGCCCGGCTCCTGGCTGCGCTTGCGACCAGCGCGCTCGCCCCGCTCGATAACATCGCGATCGACCACGCGCTCCATCGGCACCACGGGAGGACGATGCACCTCCTCGGCAGCACGCGACGCCGCCTCTGCCGCAGCGGCCTCAATCGCCCATGCCTTGCTTTCTGTTTCGTGCTCGTCGGCCATTACGGCAACTCCTCGTTAACAATTTGGAAACAATGCGCCCATTAGGGTAACGCGGAACGTAGGGATTGCAACCCCCAGTTAGACGAGCGGTATGACTACATCGGGAGCGTATAAAAACGGCCGGCCACGCTTTTGCTTGCGCGGTCGGCCGTTTAACGTTTTCGCAGATAAAACCTGCCAAAACAAACCTGTCCCCTTTTGGAAGGTTATTCGTGCTGGCTGGTGCGATGCTCGTACTCCTCGGGGGTGATGACATCCTCGATGCGCAGGTTGACGCCCGCCACCTCAAGGCCGGTCATCGCGGCAAGGCGCTCGGTGACACGCGCCTTGACATCGTCGAAGATCGCGGGCGCATAGGCGCCGTACTCGATGATGACGGAGATGTTGACGACCACGCGATTGTCATCGGTGACCTCGACCGTCACGCCCTTGGTCAGGTTCTCGGCACCAAACTGCTCCTGCACAAAGTGCATGAGGTTACCCTTCATGCCCAGAACGTGCGGCACCTCGCGGGTGGCCATGGCGACGATTTTCTCGATCACGCCGTTGGAATAGGTGAGCGAGTCCTCGGACTCGTCCGCTTCCTCGTCATCCTCATCCGTATCGGACTCGGCCTCGACGAGAGCCTCATCCTCGAGCGTCACATCCTCAGCTTCGGCGACGACCGCCTCGTTCTCCTCGAGCTCGGTATCGGCTACATCGACCTTCGTATTAAAAGCCATGGTTCCTCCTTATGCCTGCCGCGGATGCGACAGTCGAATACATATTAGCGGCCGCTAAACAGACGGCCGAAGAAGTTGACGATCCCGTTCTCGCCGTCGCGAATTTGGCCGATCACAGCGCCGATCAGCACGAAGAATGCAATGACGAGCGTGTCCCACAGGCCGAGCGTGAGCACCAACACGGCGAGGATAAAGCCAGCGACGGCACCGAGCGTGGTGTTGGGATGACGCACAGCATAGCTCCAGATGGCAGCGCCCGTACCCTTGATGAGACCCATAGCCTCGTCAAAATCCACGGCTGCCGCGTCTTGCAACTCGGTTGCCTCTGCTTTGGAATCAACAGGTTCGCTCGCCGGTGCGGCGCTCAGGTCAATCGTCAGGCGCGGCGTACGAGCGGTCTTATCTTGATTGGTATCACTCACCGGAAACCTCCACGGTCTGGACGGTAGTCTTGGACGGCAAAAAACGGACGCGCGTAGTCGTACCCGGCGTGCCGAGCATGGTGTCGCAAGCTTCCTCGATGCGCTGCTGCATCGCGGTTGCAAGGGAAGCCACATCGTGATCGTCAAGCGCGATAGCCTCGACCTTAAAACGGACGTGCGAATCGTCGGGGCCTTGGACGCGGGCCTCGACATGCTCGACCATCACGCGGTCGTCGCGCTCGGCAGCAGCCCTGGCGCACGAAGAAAGCGCCGCAAGGGTAACCTCGATATTGCGCTCCCCCGCCGGATGCACGCAGGACGGCTCGCGACGGGCGAACATCAGGCGGAAAAAGCTCAGCAGTACGCCAAGCGCCACGACGCCGGCGCACACCGTCACGACGATGCGCGGCATGGGGTCGCGCATCAGCAACATAAAGCGATACGTATACGGCCCCCAAAACTGGCAGACAAGTGTACCCAGCGCCACGATGGCGGCGGCAAGGTACACGATCGCTAGGGCTCGTTTGAGTACGCGCACGCGGCGCTCCCTTCAAATCTCGGCTCTCGAAATGCAGAACGGTTCGCATCATTATAAAAGAGCCGGGTCCGGTGCTCTACGCACGCGGATCCGGCTCATCTATTCCACGAGGCTTGCATGCTCGCTTCATTATGCCCAGATATGCACGGCTCAATCCGTGCTGGCGCTACTCCTCCTCGAGGGCAGCGATGACCTCGTCGGTCATGTCCATGGTGCTGTAGACGTCCTGGACGTCGTCGAGCTCCTCAAGACGGTCGATGAGGCGCTGGACCTTCTTGGCGTCGGTACCAGAGACCTCGGTCGGGGTGGTCGGGACCATGGTGGTCTCGGAACCCTTGACCTGGACGCCCTGCTCCTCGAGCGCCTTGGAGACAGCCATGACGTCGTTGGCAGCAGTCCAGACGATCCACTCCTCGCCGGCATCCTCGTAGTCCTCGCCACCGGCCTCGGCGATGGCCATCATGAACTCATCCTCGTCACCGGCAGCACCGTTGGCGATCATGGTCTCCTTCTTGGCGTTCTCGTCCAGGATCTCCTTGGCGACGACGATCTGGCCCTTGCGCTCAAACTGGAAGGCGACGGAGCCGGAGGTGCCCAGGTTGCCACCAGCGTGGGAGAAGGCGGAACGGACATCAGCGGCGGTACGGTTGCGGTTGTCGGTCAGGCAGTCGACGTAGACGGCGACACCGGCGGGACCGTAGCCCTCGTACACGATGTTCTCGTAGACGGCGGCGTCAGCACCCGAACCAAAAGCCTTGTCGATAGCGGACTTGATCTTGTCCTTAGGCATGGACTGAGCCTTGGCCTTGGCAACGGCAGCGGCGAGGCTGGCGTTGTTCTCGGGCAGCGGGTCACCGCCGAGACGGGCAGCAACGGTGATGTTGCGGCTGAGCTTGGAGAAGAGGGCGGAACGCTTGGCGTCCTGCGCGCCCTTACGATGCTTGGTTGTGGCCCACTTAGAGTGTCCGGACATACGTGTCTCCTATCGGTTTCGACCTAAAGCCCAGCGCAGATGCTCGGGCAATATAAACAAACGTCGTTATGATATACCTACTAGCCTGCGAGATAAACCCCAAAATGAAGGCGTCGTGATGATGTCCCCTTTGGTGCAAAGAAACCTGACCCCAATGCACCAAGTTAGGACCAGAGGAAGTCGCTGCGGGTGACGGTGGCGCCGATGGCGAAGGGCATGCAGGCGATGACCGGATACAGGTAGCGCATGTAGGTCGAGCCGTTGCACGGACCAATCAGGCACACGGCGAGCACGCCCAACAGCGGCACCCAGATCGCCAGCGCACGCCATGAATGACGACGCAGCAGGTAGACCACCACGGCGATCATGATCCACACATAGGTGGCCGAGCTCATGGTGAGCGAAATAAACGGAATGCGCTGCACCGCCACACGGTACAGATTGATCAGGTGGTCACACCAGCGCACCACGTTGCTGTCAACCGGATGGAAGTCGAAGTACTTGAGGTTGTCGGGACGCGCCATGATCTCGGCACTACGCGCCGTGCTGTAGACCCAGGCATCGCGCGCGCTCGGATAAAAATAACCATAGTAGTTATTGATAAGCGCCGAAATATAGCACTCGGGATCTTTCTTAAACATCTGGGCCCATACGTCAAAATAGGCATCGATGTCCTCCTGCGAGGCGTACTCGTTAAAGCAGTTCTTGACGGCATCGGACTTGTCAGGGTTGTAGCGGCGGCCCAGGTTCTCGTACTTGAGCACGCGATCGATCACGACGCGCTCCTCATCGGTCACCAAACCGTCGCAGGGTGCCTCCACGATAGTGCCGTCCTCCTTAACCGTAGGGTTGACGCCCGAGTTGAGGCCGTCGTGCTTTTGGACAAAACGAGCCGTCTGCTGGAACGGAATCGAGAGAATTTCGCGCTTGGAGCCGGGCGTGATGTCGTGCGCCGGCATAAAGACCTTGGTGAAGTACATATTAGAGGCAAGGCAGAGTGCGAGCACCGCGAGGACGCCAACCCAGCGGAAGCGCGGGATGGCGCCCGAAGGCGCAGCACCAGTCTGCTTGGCTGCACGACGAGCCATATGCACGTCCCATACGCAAAACGCCGCCGCGATTACGCATGCCGCCAGGGGAAACACCAGGCCGCCGTTGCGCAGAAACGTGGAACCCATGGCGCCCAGAGCGAGCAGCAGCCAGTCGTGGCGCGCAAAGAGCACGGGGGCCTTCTCGCCCGCTCGCTCGACATTGGCATCACGACGGGGCAAGCCACATGCCACGAGCTTGACGGTCTGTACCAGCAGCACCAAGAACGCGTCGGCAAAGAGCACGTCTTTGGTGAGCAACGCCGCGTAGTTAGAGAACATCGGCATAAACGCAAAGAACAGCAGGATCGCACCGCGAACCGGCAGACTCACGCCCAGTTTGCGCAGCGACGAAATGGAATAGGCCATGCAGGCAGCCGTGATGACGAACTGAGCACAGGTGTAGATGGCAAGACCTGCGTTGGCGCTGTTGAACAGTGAAAGCCCCAGCTGGACGCACGAACCGATGATAGCCGTGTGCACCACGGGGTGATGTCCGTTGAGCAACACATTGGGATTGAGCAGACGCAGGTAGTCACTCGTGCCGTTGGGGTAGTTGAACCACTGGCGAATCTGCGCACCCGTATCTCCCATAAAAAGACCGGGCAGCGAAGCGATAAGCGTGGGCGCCCAGGCGATCATAAGCACCAGGAAGGGCCCGGCAAAGGGATGGACCGAGAGCACGGCGTGAGTCACACGCCATACGCGGCCAAAGTGCGCTTCGGAAAACGGAATGCGCCGAGAGCTCAGCCAATCTAGACACTCAAAGGCAAGGTAGAAGGCAACGACCGCCAAGAGCATCCAGCCCGCGCCGCCAATCCAGGCGCAGATGATGCGGGCTTTGTCGCCAAGGACAATCTCGGCCGAGTCGGTGAGATCGTAGCTGCGGCCGAACACCATGCAGATGGCGAAGAACAGCGACGGCAGAATGATCGATGGACGCCAGGTGTCGCCACGGCCAAAGAACACGTAGCGAAACGGCAAGGTGAGCAGGCAGGCAAGTGCAAGCAGCATGACCGCGTCGGTATGGCCGGCAAACGAGAGGAGCACCTCGTAGCACACGTACAGCATGCCCGAGGCTTTGGGGTCAATCGCCAAGACTGCGTTGCTCGACACCGGGGCGGGATCGATGGAAAACGCCGTGGTCGCCAACAGCGCGAGCAAAAATGCGATGAGCGTCTGCTTGGCGGGGTAGCGCTTAAACCAGACGATGCGGGCAGCGTCGCGCGCAGCCGTTGTGGAGAGATCGGAATCCTTCACAGTCCAAAGAGCCTTTCTAGAAACCTGCCAAAAAAGGACAGGTTTATTTTGGCAGGTTTTATCTGGTGAAACGTTACAGTTCTGTCATCGTTGCCCAGCGAACCACCACAAAGGTGCCTGCCCCCTTTGTGGTGGTTCGTGATGGCTAGGCGTCGAGGTAGATGCGCTGGGGCTGGTTGCGGCGACGAGCAAAGATGATGAGCGCCAGGCCCGCGATCACAAGCGGCAAACTCAGCAGCTGACCCATGGTGATGACGCCACCCAGCAGATAGCCCAGCTGCGCATCGGGCACGCGCACAAACTCAATCAAAAAGCGAACGATGCCGTAGCCCATCACAAAGACGCCCATAAACGTGCCTTGGGGCAGTAGCGGCTTTTTGCGGCTGAGCACCTGCAGAATGCAAAAGAGCACGATGCCCTCAAGAAATGCCTCGTAGAGCTGGGAGGGGTGACGCGGCATATCGCCCGCGGTGCCACCGAAGACCACGCCCCAGGGTAGATCGGTCGGCTTGCCCCACAGCTCACCGTTGACAAAGTTGGCACAACGGCCCAGGCACAAGGCCAGCGGCGCGCCGATGACGGCAAGGTCTGCCAAAGTCCAGGCATCGAGCTTATACATGCGGCACACAATGATGCCGCCGATGATGCCGCCCACCAAGCCGCCATGGAAGCTCATGCCGCCTTCATTGGTGGCAAAGATCTCGAGCGGGTGCGCCCAGTAGTAGCCATCACCATAAAAGACGACGTAGAACAGGCGCGCACCGATAATGAGGCCAAAGACCACGCCGACCACGACACTCGTCAGGTCGTCAATCGTGATGTTAAAGCCCCAGCGGCGCTGCGTGCGGTACATGACGACCGCCGTGAGCAGAGCGCCGACCACGTAGGCCAGGCCGTACCAGTAGATGGTGATGGGGCCCGCCGAGATCGCGACAGGATCAAGCATATGGTAGAAGTCGTTGAGCATGTCGACCTCCTACTCCCTACATACAAATGCGGCCGCGGGCCTTGCGCTCGCAGCCGCATATTTGGGCGTAACGTCTATGCGGAGTATGCCGTCCGCAGCTTTCGCATCTTAGAACGGCGCGTACTCGTCGTACAGGTCCTCGGCCTCGCCGGAAGCATTGACCTGCTCAACGCGGGTAACGCCGGGCACATGCTCCTTCAGGATACGTTCAATGCCCATGGACAGGGTCAGCGAGCTCATGGGGCAGCCGGCGCAAGCGCCCTGCAGCTCCAGTTTGACGACACCCTCGTCGTCGACGCCCACATACTCCATATCGCCGCCGTCGGCCTGCAGGTTGGGGCGGATCTCTTCAAGAACCTTCTTAAGCAGCTCTTCGTTAACAGCCACAGGGGCTCCTTTCTCACAATTACGCGGGCGTGCCCGCGGACAGAAGCTATGTTACTACAGCCGTGTACCCGCTCACGAGCCGTCCATGCGCGCAGACGCGACTTTCACGAGTAGTCAATTTGGGACGGGGCTCTTTTGGCTGTCTTTTGTTGCCAGCTGGCGTTGACACGCACTACTGCTGAGCCTGTCCCCCGGTACCAATCTGGACATCGACGATGACCTGGCGGTAGCTGATGCCACAGGAGTCGAGAATGCGGCGGCTGATACGGCCGTCATCGGTGTCGGCGTACTTGTTGTCCAGGTAGACGACCTCGCCCACGCCCACCTGAGCCAAAATCTTGGCGCAGTCGTGGCACGGGAACAGCGTGACGTAGACCGTGGAACCCTCGAGGTCCTTGAGCGAGCCACGGTAGTTGAGCACGGCGTTGGCCTCGGCATGGACCACGTAGTTGTGCTTGTCCTGCAGCGGGTCGTCGCTCGTACCCCACGGGAAAAAGTCGTCGTTGAGCGCCGAGGGTGTACCGTTGTAGCCCACCGAAAGGATACGGTGGTTGGTGCTGGCGATGCACGCACCCACCTGCGTGTTGGGGTCCTTGCTGCGGCGCTGCGCGGCGATGGCCACGCTCATAAAGAACTCGTCCCAGCTAATGACGTCCAGGCGCTTGCCTGACGAAGTTTGATGAAGATCGTCCGACATGGCAGACACCTCCGCAATCGCAATAGTTTGACCCATTGTAGCAGGTGAAAGGTGGGGGCGTTTATCCCACCGACTTCCTCGTCCTACACGCGGCGGGGCTTTTGGTTGATGTGGTAGAGCTCGGCGAGACCCCGCAGCGTCAGCGCGTCGTCGACCGTCAGGCTATGGCCGACCAGCGACGCGAGTGCCTCGGCATCGTCGCCGGTAATGACGATGGGCACGTCGCCCTCCCCCGCGGCCTTGGTCGCGCGCATCTCGGCGAGCACCATGTCTAGCATGCCGTCGATGCGGGCTACCTCGCCCAGAACCACGCCCGAGCGCATGGCCTCGCGCGTGTTGCGACCGATGACGTGCGTTGGCGCCGAAGGCTCGACCTGGGGTAGGCGCGCTGCTGCCGCCGAAAGCGAACGGGCGCCGAGGGCCAGGCCTGGCGCGATAACGCCGCCCACAAAGGTACCGTGCACGTCGATGACCTCGATATTGGTCGTCGTGCCCAGGTCAATCACGATGCACGGCGAGCCGTAGACGGCGCGGGCCGCCACGGCATCGGCGATGCGGTCGGGGCCGATCTCGGCCGGATCGTCGTAGTGCACGGGTATGCCGGTCTTAAGTCCCGGCCCCACGGTGAGCACGCGCCCCGTGCAGGTGCGGGAAAGTGCCGCCTTCCACGGGCGCTCGAGCGCCGGGACTACACAGCTCAGCACGGCCGCGGCGGGTGCAAGCACCCCGGGCACACCTGCATCGGCGGCGAGCGCGCCCATGACCTGCATAAGTCGCATGCGCGCTTCGTCGGCCGTAATGCTCGACGGCGTCGTGATCTCGCATGTCGCAAGCGGACATTCCTGCGCCGCGGCCGAATCCTCTGCAAACAGGCCAAAGCGAATGAACGTGTTGCCCACGTCGACCGTCAATATATATGCGCACCCATTAAGCATCGTCGGCGCTCCTTTCGTCTGCCCAGCAGTATATCCCGATGATTATTCTGGGACGGGGATTTAAAAATCATCAGGTACGCAATGATTTTTAAATCCCCGTCCCAGAATAATCATCCTTCGGCTTCGTTTGGGATAGCTAAAAAAGCCCAGTCCCAAATTAACTGCCGTGCCGCTATACTGGTGCGCGGTCGTTTGCGAGCTCACGCGGCGGCCCTTGGTAACCCGACTTCCCGCGCCGTATCCGTAACGGCGCTCCCGGGGGAAGCGGATATACGCAAAGGAGTTTTATATGAGCAATCCCTCGAACCGCGCTTCGATGCGCGGGCAACTCACGCTGCGCGGCGTCGTCATCGGCGTCCTTGGCTGCGTGATCATCACGGCAAGCTCGGCCTACACGGCCCTCAAGATGGGTGCACTCCCCTGGCCGATTATTTTCGCTGCCGTCATCTCGCTGTTCTTCCTGAAGCTCATGGGTGACGCCAGCCTCAACGAGGCCAACGTCACCCACACCATCATGTCCGCGGGCGCCATGGTCGCCGGCGGCCTGGCGTTTACCATCCCGGGCGCCTGGATGCTGGGCTATGCCGACCAGATCAGCTGGCTCGACATGTTTATCGTGGCACTCGCCGGCACCATCTTGGGCCTGCTGGCCACCGCGCTCATCCACCGCCACTTTATCGTGGACGCCGCGCTGGAGTTTCCCACCGGCAATGCCGCAGCTCAGACACTGCGCGCCACCGAGGCCGGCGGCAAGACCGGCAAGCAGCTCTTTGGCTCCATGGCCATCGCAGGCATCTACAGCGTGCTTCGCGACGCTCTGGGCGTGGTGCCCAGCATGCTGTGCACGCTCAATATCCCCGGCGTGACCTTTGCCATCTATAACTCGCCCATGCTGCTCTCCATCGGCTTTTTGGTTGGCTTCGCCCCGGTTGCCTTCTGGTTTGCCGGCGCGCTGCTAGGTAACTTTGGCATCATCGTGGGCGGCACCGCTGCCGGTCTATTCGACGTTGTGACTGCGCAGGGCATCGTCAAATCGCTCGGCATGGGTCTCATGATGGGCTTTGGCGTCGCCGTCGTCCTCAAGGACATCCTGCCGCAGGTCGCCGGCATCGCCCGCGGCCTCGCCGCCGACAGCTCCAGCGACACCGACGAGCAGTCGCTCATCTCGGGCTCGCTTAAGCTCGACGCCGGCATCATCGGCCTGGGTACTGCCGCCATCGCCGTGATCGTCGCCATCGCGCTCGACCTTGGCCCCGTCCCGGCCGTCATCGTCACGCTGTTCACCTTTGTCACCACCATCATGAGCGCGCAGAGCTGCGGCCAGACGGGCATCGACCCCATGGAGATCTTCGGCCTCATCGTCATGCTCATCGTGGCTGCCTTCGCACAGATCGCCCAGGTCAAGCTGTTCTTTATCGCCGGCATCGTGGCCGTGGCATGCGGCCTTGCGGGCGACGTCATGAACGACTTTAAGGCCGGCGCCGTGCTGGGCACCAATCCGCGTGCGCAGTGGATCGGCCAGGCCATCGGCGGCATCGTGGGCGCCCTGGTCGCCGCTGCCGTCATGGTCGCGCTTGTCACCGCCTATGGTCCGGATGCTTTCGGCCCCGACAAGAGCTTTGTGGCCGCGCAGGCAAGCGTCGTCGCCACCATGGTCTCGGGCATCCCGAGCGTGCCGTGGTTCGCAGGTGGCTTTATCGCCGGCATCGTCATGTACTGGCTCGGCATTCCGGCCATGATGATCGGCCTGGGCGTGTACCTGCCGTTCTACATGTCACTCACGGCATTCCTGGGCTCCTGCGTCAAGCTCGCCTACGACAAGTGGTCCGCCCACCGCGACGCCACCGCTGGTCTTTCTGACGAGGAGAGGGCTGCCAAGGACGCCGCCTTCCAGGAACAGGGCCTGGTCGTTGCCAGCGGCCTGCTGGGCGGCGAGTCCATCGTCGGCGTTATCCTGGCGTTTGTCTCCGTGGGCTTAAGCCTGCTGGGCTAAGCTGAGCAGCTGCTCGACGGCAACCATATTGCCTACGACTTGCCCGGTCGGTAGCTTTTGCGGCTGCCGACCGGGCTTTTTATACCAACGCAAAGAAAGGCCGGCGCGCTGCATTTAACAGCGCGCCGGCCTTATCGTTTGGCTAACGAGACGGTCCCGTTATGAATTGAAGTTCGTTGCAGAAACTACGCTCGAAACGCTACATCTGCTTGCGACGACGATCGCCGAGCGTCACACCCGCAGCCACGAGTGTAATACCGCCGATAACGAAGACCTCGCCCGCAAGCGCGGAGTCATCACCGGTCTGGGCGAGCGCGGCAGGCGCAGCCTGTTTCTTGGCAACGGAGACCTTTGCAGCAGCCTGCGCAACCTGAGGCTTGGCCTGCGGCTCAGCCTTGGGATGATACTTGTCGTACTCGGCCTGAGCGGCAGCCAGGGCATCCTTGGCATCGCCAAGCTCGGCAAGCGCGGCGGCATAGGCGTCGTTGGCATCGGACAGCTTGGCATCGGCATCGCTCAGAGCAGCCTTGAGACCAGCGGCGGCATCGACGGCGGCCTTATAGCGAGCGTAGGCAGCGTTCAGCTTGACCAGCTTCTCGTTACCCGTCGTGCCCGCGGCAAGGGATGCCTTGTGGTCGACAGCCTCAAGATCGGCCTTGAGCGCCTCGTCGTTGGCAAGCTCGGCCTTGGCCTTGACGATATCGAGGTTCGCATCGACGACGGCTTCGTTGGCGGCCTCGAGCTGCTTCTGGGCATCGGCGACACCGGTGACGGCAGCGTCATAGGCGGCCTTGGCGTCGTCGACCGCCTTCTGAGCGCCGGCGAAGCGCTCGAAGGCCTTGTTCGCGGTAGCCAGCTCGCCCTCGGCGGCCTTGGCCTTCGCCTGTGCGTCGGACAGGGTCTGCGTCTTGGCGGCAACTGCCTGCTTGGCGCCCGAAAGAGCGGTCGCGGCGTGCACATCTGCGGCCTGAGCCTTGTCAACGCCAGCCTGGGCAGTGTCGTCGGCCTTCTTGGCATCGTTAAGCGTGCCCTGCTTGTTCGCAAGATCCGTCTTGGCGGCATCGCGCTTGGCGGTAAGATCCTTGACCGAAGCGGTAGCGTTGTCATACGCCTCATTGGCTTGCTCGGACTTTGTCTTGGCGGCGTCGCGGGCGCTGCGAGCCTTCGCCTTGTGAGCAGCGGCCTCGGCTGCCTTCGTCTTGCTGTCAGCAAGCGTGGCGTTTGCCTTATCGAGAGCTGCCTGGGCAGTGGCGGCCTTGCTCTTGGCGGCATCGAGGTTCTGCTTGAGGGACTCGATGTCGATTCCGCCGAGTGCGTCCTTCGCGGCGGCGGTGTCGGACTTAGCCTTCTCGTACTCACCCTTGGCGGTGTTCATGTTCACATCTGCTGCGGTGAAAGCGTCCTGGGCGGCATCCTGCCCGTTTACAGCTGCGAAGTAAGCTTTCCTAGTAGTTCCAAAGTTCTTCTGCGCCTCGGCGAGCTTGCCCTGAAGCTCCTTGAGCTGCTCCTTCTGCTCCTGCGTGCCGCCTGCGTTGTAAGCGGAATCGATGTAGTCGTTGAGGAGTTTCTTGAACTCGGAGACAGTGAAATCGGCCTGAGTGTCATCAGCGCTGTAATCGAATATGGTTACCTCGGAATCGGTGTTCTTACCGCTACCGGTCGCGATACCGATAGCCTTCGTGCCGGCATCGATGATGTTGAGATAGTGCCCGCACTCTTTGTAGATGCTGTAGTAGTGCTGGTAGATATAGTATGAATCATATCGATGGCTTCCAAGTGCGTCACCATACTGTTCGACGTACTTATCGAATGCCTTTTTCTCCTGGGTGTAGAGACCGGTATATGGCCAGCCAAGCGTATCCTCGGTCTCGCCGCCGGTATATGCGCCGCCTCCGCCAGCAAGATTTTCGCCGTTGTCGAAGTAACAGTTCGAGTGTCCCCAGATGTTCGATGAATATGATGTATTAAGAGCGGCTGCCGCAGTCATGCGGAGGCTGACGCTGAGCGCCGACTGACCGTTCGCCTTGCGGAGGTTGTTCTGGGTGTCGAGATATGTCAGGGCGTTGCGCATCTGCTCCAAGGAAAGCGGGTTGGTGTCGCGAGACATGTCCTGATCGACGTACTGGTCATACCATTCGGCCTTGTCAGCGGCACCGGTCAGCATCGATACGGCTTCCTGGGCGTTCTTTTTCTGCGTGGCTGTGAACTGGCTGCCGTCGCTAATATAGTTCATGAAGCCGAGTATACCTTGGCTGATGACTTCCTGGTCAACGGTCATGTTGGACTTGAGCTCAGCAATCTGCTGCTCAAGAGCCTCAACCTGGACATTAGCAGCGTCATAAGCCTTTTCCGCGGCGTTCGAAGCAGCGCAGGCTGCCTCCCACTCGCTGCGCTTCTGCTTGCGAACTTCGACAAGCTTATCGTACTCCGCCTTCTTGTCGGCCTCGGTCTGCTGGGCCTGCTCGTCTGCCGTCTTCGCGGCGTCACGCTTACTGGCCGCGTCCTTGTACTCCTTGTTTGCCGCATCGTATGCAGACTGGGCAGATGCCACAGCAGCGTTGGCGGCGTTGGCCTTCTCCTGCGCGGCAGCGACGGCAGCCTGGGCGGCCTGCAGATTTGTCTGTGCGGTGGCGTCGGCATCCGTCGCGGCATTGAGCTCCGCCTGCGCGGTCTTGAGCTCACCAGCAGCAGCTTTCTTGGCGGCCTCAAGCGCACTCAGGTCAACACCCGTACCCGAGACGGCAGCATCGAGCGCGGCCTGCGCCTGGTTGAACTTCTGCTGGGCGTTATCGCGCGCGGTGGTTGCGGCTGCGAGAGCAGCGGCAGTCTCCTGCTTCTTGGCCTGGGCAGTCGTCAAAGCCGCCTCGGTATTCTGCTTTTCCTGCTGGGCGCTGGCCTCGGCAGCCTTGGCCTGGTCCAGATTGGCCTGTGCAGTAGTAACGGCCTTATTGGCGTCATCGAGCTTTGCCTGCGCGTCCTCGACGGCCTTCTTGGCGGCCTCGTACTCGTCCATACCCATGGCCTCGAGCTTGGCCTGGGCATCATCGAGGGCCTTCTTGGCCTCATCCTGCTTTGCCTTGGCATCCTTGAGCGCCTGGGTCTTATCCTCGACACTCTTGTTGGCCTGTTCGAGCCGATCGTTCAGGTCGCCCAGCTTCTTCTGCTGCTGCTCGGTCTTTTCGACGGCGGCTTTGAGCTCGTCAATCTTCTCCTGGAGCGCGGCGACTTCTGCTGCGTTCTGCTCGGCGGCGTTATCGGTCACGGCCTGCGAGGCCTGATTCTTTTGCTGCTGCGCCTGCTTTTGAGACTGGCCCGCCGCGTCGGCCTTCTTCTGGGCGGCATCGTAGGCGGCCTGAGCGTCCTTGAACTGCTTTGCCGACTCCTCGGCCAGCTGGGCAGCCGTCTTTACGACCGCTTGGTTACCGGCGGCAACGGTGTTCTCTACAGAACTACCCCCCCCCTGAACAGAATCGCCGTTATCTGCCGTCGGTGCGGCGATTGCCGCCAGCGGCGACATGAGCGGCTGAGCGATGAGGCCCGCCGTCAAAACGGTTGCGACGGCGCGGTTGGCAACGCCCTTGACGTTGACGGCCTTAGCCCGAGGCTCAAAGTGTTGTGGACTGTAGTTTGCCATGGCTTTCTCCCTTTGACACGGATGTATCCATACGATTCAAACTGTAGGTGCCGATTTTTGAATTCTGTTGCGCAACATTGGTCACCAGCGGATTTTTTTGAAATTCGCGCTCTCGTGCTTCACAATTTCGTCACATATGTAGGAGCTGGTGCATCATATTCTTGCGGGATCGAATTGAGCCTGTGATTTGCATTTGCTCCCGCGTCATCCGCCCTATCGGATCCCGCATCCAACAGACACCCCGCCCGCCACGGTGTAGAGTTAGGACAACGGGCGCGTTGCGCGGCCCGTGCCAGAACGAGGTGGACATGGAACTCGACAAACAACAGATCAAGCGACTACGCGAACGCCATCACCGGCGCCACGGCATCCGCCCCGCCCATAGCGAGGCCATGGAGAACGCCACCCGCTTCCTAAAGCAAGCGTTCAATATTCGCGAGGGTCGCGCGCCCTACCACGTGATTCGCAAGCGCTTTGTAAACGGGGCACGCCTGACCGGCTCTCACCTGTGCATCCTCATCATCGCCATGCTCATCGCAAGCATCGGCCTCGATATCGACTCGGACATCGCCATCGTGGGCGCCATGCTCATCTGCCCACTCATGGGCTCGGTCCTTGCCATGGCATACGGCATTGCCACGCTCGACCGCGAGATCACCGTCGAGGCCGTCGCGGGCCTGGCGCTGCAAATGGCCTTTTGCCTGGTAACGTCCACACTGTACTTTAAGCTCTCGCCCCTTGGCACCACCACGGCCGCCATTATCGACAACTCAACGCCCACCGTGTGGGACCTCGCTGTCGCGCTCGCCGGCGGCTTTGCGGGCGGGCTGGGCAACTCACGCGACCAGGAGCCCGCAACGCTCATCGCCGGCGTAGCCGTGGCGACCGCGCTCATGCCGCCCCTGTGCGCGGCGGGCTATGGCATCGCCATCGCGAGCGGGTCGCTGTTCCTCTCGGCCCTCTACGAGTTTGGCATCAACGTCGTCTTTATCGCGCTGGCGGCCGAAGCCGTATTGCTTCTTTTGCGTGTACCGCTCAAGCGTGACCTCAACGGCGACGGCATTGTGACCGCCGAGGAAAATGCCGAGGTCGACGAGCTGTCACGCAAAGTGCGCCGCCGCATCATCGTGGGCACGGTGATCTTTGCCATCCCCTGCATTATTATGACGGCGGGGTCTATTGGCTCGGCGCAGGCCGGCGTGCAAGACGGCTACGGCGTCACCGAAACCACGCGCGAACTTGCCGCGGTGCTGCCGAGTTTTAAAGATTACACCGTCGCTGTCGAGACCTCGGCCACCGAAGGCGACGAGGAGGGCATCGTCGAGCGCGAGATTGTCGCCCATGTGACAACGAGCGAGGCACTTGGGGCACACGATCGCCGCGTCGCCCGCAAGCTCATCGACCTCAATGTACCCGAACTCGATCGCGTGGAGTTTGATGTGAAGTGATGCCGGCGCGGGATGAATGCTCGCACGGACGCAAGCTACGACAAGGCACAGACGCGATACGGACACGAGCAAATTGCGGGGTGCAGTTCACACCCGAGCCCCGCTCGCTGTTTTATTGCTGTGAATCAGACGTCCGCATCGACATCGCCAGACTCCACCGTAAACGCCGGATCGGTGCTCACAAGATAAAATCGGGTCACCTTAGTATTTCTAATTAGGTAAATCTGCCCCTGATTGCGTCGGCGTGACAAGTACGCCACGTGGACCGTACCGAATTCTTCACCGTTTTCCTTCTTTAATATCAGGATGTTGGGGTCATCCGTACGCTTAAACTGCCCGTCTGTGCAGATTCCGTCTTGGTCGACCAGCTGCCATCGACAGTTGTCCTCCTCAAGAAAAGCCAGGGTTTCCCGACTCGTTTTGTCATCCCGATAGTAACCATCAATGGCAAAGCCTTCGGAAGCACATTCCTGCATATAGGATGTTTCTCGACTTATAGCAAACATCCCCGTAGCGCCCAGGAGCACAGCCAGGCAGACCACTGCAAGGGTTATCGAGACAAAACGGCGGCTCATGTTAGCCAGCCCGATACTTGTTTAACGGAGCACGAAACATACTTGGTACCTCCGATATCAGGGCAAACGTCACCTACGGCCTGCCGGCAATCATATGTTTCCAACATCAAACCATATGGTTACAACTCGTTGGAGATAGGTTCCATGAACGGACGATAATTTGCGGCGAACGGCTACATATGTTCATTATCTCAGGGTTCTGGAGGCAATTTTTGGTGCCACCGAGACGTTGTTTTCAGAAGTATGCGGCAAATTCCGGAGCCCTCGAGCACACCCCGGTTTTTCACCAATAAAACCGCAGGTACAAAGCTTGGGCATATCCAGTGTGCTCGGCCTATTCAAATTTTGCCGCATACTTCCGAAATCCGAGTCCGCTGAAGGCGCCTGCAACGCTATTTACGCAACATATGTGCAATAAAAACGGGTGGCAGCCGGTACGGCTACCACCCGTTTGTCTCATATCCAGCACAAAGCAGGCCAGTTACTTCTTAATGCCGCGTCCCAGGCGCTCGGCGACCGATGCCACGGCCTCCTCGCTGGCCGGCCCGCAGCTCACACAGCCGTCATGAGCACGCATCTGGCCGGTGACCTCGTCCATCGCGAGCGGCGCCACCTTCTCGAGCTTAAAGCCCTTACCGGCGCGCATGTTCTCCTTGGCCACACTGATCATGAGCTTAATACGGTTGAGCTGGTTGACCTCGGATGCACCGGGGTCGTAGTCCACCGCGACGATGTTGCTCTCGGGGTGCTGACGGCGCAGCTCCTTGATCACGGCCTTACCCACCACATGGTTAGGCAGGCACGCGAAGGGCTGCGTGCAGATGATGTTGGGCGCGCCATGGTCGATCAGGTCGAGCATCTCGGCCGTGAGCAACCAGCCCTCGCCCATGTTGTTGCACACCGAAAGCACCGTACGGGCCTTGTCGGCCATGGTGCCGATACGCTCGGGCGCCTCAAAGCGGCGGGACTTTTCGAGCATTTCCTCCACCGGCGTGCGCATCCAGTCCACAAGCTTGATGAGCGTCTGCATGCCCGCACGCGTCGTAGCAGAGCTACCCAACTCGTCCTTCTGCAGCTCGGCGTTGCTCATGGAGTACAGGAAGAAGTCGAGCAGGCCCGGCACTACGGCCTCGCAACCCTCGCGCTCGATGACGTCGACCACGTGGTTGTTGGCCGTGGGGTGGAACTTAACCAAGATCTCGCCGACCACGCCCACGCGCGGCTTGGTGCCCTCGCCCACAAGCGGCATGGTATCGAACGCGCGGATGGCCTCGCGGCACAGCTTGGTGTAGTTATGCCTGTTGAACTTGGGCGCTAGCTTGCGAGCGCGTGCCATGTACTCCTCGTAGAGCGCGTTGGCGGCACCGGGCGTGGCCTCGTACGGGCGGCAGCGATAGAGCATCTGCATCATCACGTCGCCAAAGAGCACCGCGTAGACTGCCTGCTTAAGCAGCGCCGGCGTCAGCTTGAAGCCGGGGTTGTCCTCGCCCAGCGCCACGGCCGAAAGCGAGATCACGGGGATCTCGGGGTGACCGCTCTCGCGCAGGGCCTTGCGAATGAGGGCGATGTAGTTGGTGGCACGGCAGCCGCCGCCGGTCTGGCTGATGACCACGGCGGTCTTGGACAGGTCGTACCGACCGCTCTCGATCGCTTCCATAATCTGGCCCGTCACCAGAATCGACGGATAGCAGATGTCATTGTTCACGTAGCGTAGACCCGCCTCGACGGCATCGTGATCGGTCGAGGGCAGCAGCTCAAGGTTGTAGCCGGCACCGCGGAACACTTCTTTGACCAGGTCAAAGTGGATCGGCGCCATCTGCGGGCACAGGATGGTGTAGCCCTCGTCGCGCATCTGCTCGGTAAAGGGCACCTTGGGCCACGCGGTCGAAGCACTCTCGCGCTGCTCCTCGAACGTGTACTTGCGGCTCGCGAACGCGGGGGCATCCGTGGAGGGTGCCACCGGTGCGGCGTCGCCCTGCTCATAAGCCTCGCCCGCGGCGGTTGCCTCGGCCAGACGCTCGGCCTCCTGGTCCTTGAGCGCTGCCATGAGTGAGCGGATGCGGATGCGCGCGGCGCCCAGGTTGGACACCTCGTCGATCTTGAGAACGGTGTAGATCTTGCCGCTGGCTTCCAGGATCTCCTGCACCTGATCGGTGGTCAGAGCATCGAGACCGCAGCCGAAGGAATTGAGCTGAATCAGGTCCAGGTCGTTGCGCATGGTCACAAAGCGGGCGACGGCGTACAGGCGGCTGTGGTACATCCACTGGTCGACGACGCGGATGGGGCGCTCGGGCTTCACCAGATGTGCGAGCGAATCCTCGGTAAAGACCGCAAATCCAAAGCTCGAGATAAGCTCGGGCAGGGCGTGGTTGATCTCGGGGTCGTTATGGTAGGGACGACCGGCGAGCACGATGCCGTGACCGCCGTGGTCCTCGACCCACTTAAGAGCCTCCTCGCCCATGGTCTGGATGTCCTCGTGGAAACGCGCATCGGCCTCAAAGGCGGCGTTGACGGCGGCATCGACCTCGGAGCGCGTGATCTTGGGTCCGCGCACGCGACCGCGACCGGCCTCGGCATCGGCCACACGGTCGACGGCGAGCACCTGGTACAGGCGGCGCTTGAGCTCGGTCTTATCGTGATACGGCACAAACGGATACAGGAACTCGATGTTCTGCTCGCGGATCTCGTCGATGTTGAGTGCCAACGCCGTGGGGTAGCTCATGACGATGGGGCAGTTGTAGCAGTTGCCAGCGGTCGGATCCTCCTTGCGCTCCCAGCGCACGCACGGCATCCAGATAAAGTCGACATCGCGGTCGATAAGGTTCATCACGTGGCCGTGGCTCATCTTTGCCGGGTAGCACACACTCTCGGACGGCATGGACTCGATGCCCGCCTGGTAGGTCTTCTTGCTCGACTGGTCGGACAGCTGCACGCTAAAGCCCAGGCGCGTAAAGAACGCGTGCCAGAAGGGGTAGTTCTCGTACATGTTGAGCGCGCGAGGGATACCGACGGTGCCGCGCGGGGCCTCGTCGGGACTCAGGACCTCGCGGTTAAACAGCAGCTCGTTTTTCTTTTTGAAGAGGTTGGGGGCCTCGGTCTTTTGCTTTTTGTGGCCGGCACCCTTCTCGCAGCGGTTACCGGTAATGAAGCGCCTGCCGCCGCCAAAGTCGTTGACGGTGAGCTGGCAGTTGTTGGAGCAACGGCCGCAGCGGACATGCTTTTGCGTCACGGTGAGGTGCGCGATATCCTCAGCCGAAAGGATGGTCGAGGTGCCGTCGGCGCCGGCGCGATCGCGGGCGAGCAGGGCCGCACCGTAGGCGCCCATGCAGCCGGCGATGTCGGGGCGCACGGCATGCACGCCGGTGAGCTGCTCAAACGCGCGCAGCGTGGCATCGGACATAAAGGTGCCGCCCTGGACGATCACCTGACTGCCGATCTCCTTGGGATCGCGCAGCTTAATAACCTTGAACAGGGCATTCTTGATGACGGAATAGGACAGGCCGGCCGCGATGTCGCCCACCGTGGCACCTTCCTTTTGCGCCTGCTTAACGCGCGAGTTCATAAAGACCGTGCAGCGGCTGCCCAGGTCGACCGGGGCCTTGGCGTGGATGGCGGCATCGGCAAACGCGCGCACGTCCATGTCCATGGAGACGGCGAAGCTCTCGATAAAGCTGCCGCAGCCCGACGAGCAGGCCTCATTGAGCATGATGTGCTCGATGACGCCGTCCTTCACGCGCAGGCACTTCATGTCCTGGCCGCCAATGTCCAGAATGAACTCGACGCCGGGCAGGAACGCCTTGGCGCCGCGCAGGTGCGCGACGGTCTCGATCTCGCCGGAATCGGCCTTGAGAGCCTCGATGAGCAGCGCCTCGCCATAGCCCGTAGTGGTCACGTGGCCGATGGTGCAGCCGGCAGGGATGTGGTTGTAGAAATCGGCCATGATGACCTTGGCCGTGCCCAGGATGTCGCCGTTGTTGTTGCCGTACCAGGTGTGCAACAGCTGGCCGTCCTCGCCCACGAGCGCGGCCTTCATGGTCGTGGAACCGGCGTCGATGCCGATGAACACGCGGCCGGTGTAGCCGTCGAGCTTGCCCTTGGGGACGACCTCGGTGTCGTGGCGGCCCTTGAACTCGGCAAAGTCCTCGTCGGTGGCAAAGAGCGGATCCAGGCGCTCAACCTCAGCACCCTGCGTGTCGCCCAAGCTGTCGATAGCCTCGATGAGCTGCGGGAACGTGCTGAGCTTGTTGGACTCGTGCGCCATGGCGGCGCCGCTCGCCACAAACAGGTGAGCGTTTTGGGGCACGATGCGGTGCTCCTCGTCCAGGTTGAGCGTGAGGTAGAAGCGGTGGCGCAGCTCGGAGAGATACTGCAGAGGGCCGCCCAAGAAGGCGACGTTGCCACGGATGGGACGGCCGCACGCCAGGCCCGAGATGGTCTGGGTCACGACAGCCTGGAAGATGGAGGCGGCCACGTCTTCGGGACGGGCACCCTCGTTGAGCAGCGGCTGGACGTCGGTCTTGGCAAAAACGCCGCAGCGGCTGGCGATGGGATAGATGGTGGTGGCGTTGGCCGCGAGTTCGTTGAGACCGCTCGCGTCAGTGTGCAGCAGGGTGGCCATCTGATCGATGAACGCGCCCGTACCGCCGGCGCAGGTGCCGTTCATGCGCTGCTCGATGCCGTTATCGAAGTAGATGATCTTGGCGTCCTCGCCGCCCAACTCGATGGCGACGTCGGTGGCCGGGATGATGGTCTCGACGGCACGCTTGCTGGCGATGACCTCCTGGACAAACTCCAGGTCGAGCCACTGAGACAGCAGCAGACCGCCCGAACCGGTGATGGCGCAGGTCATTTGGGCAGCCGGCAGCACAGTCGCAGCACCCTCGAACAGGTCGCGGGCGCAGGCACGGACGTCGGTGTGGTGGCGCTGGTACTTGGCGTAGACGATCTGGTTGTCATCGTTGAGCACGGCGAGCTTAACGGTGGTGGAGCCCACGTCGATGCCCAGGTGCAGGTTGCCACGAGCGTTCTCGGGGTTGAAGATCGCGCCTTCGGGGGCGTGGGCGGCGGCTACGGGCTCAGCGGCGGTGGCGGGCTCGCTAGCGATGGACGTCTCCCCTGCCGCGTTCTTGGCATCGGCAACTGCCTCGGCAACTTTCTCGGCTGCCGCGGTCGCGGCCTTCTGCGCCGCGTCCACCACGGCGGGCGCGGCCTCGCGTGCGGCAGCGACCACACGATCCTTGATGCCCTCGACGAGTTTGCTCATCTGTCTCTCCTCTTAGTTGTTGGACCCGACGGTTGCGGCAGTGTCGGCCGCATCCTCGAGCTGCAAGTTCAATAGCTTCATGCCGTATTCCGGCACGTTGATATCGATGGGTTGGCCATACAGATCACCAGGGCGCACAAAAGCGAGCACCGTCATAATGCGCGCCATGGCCTCGGGCGATTCGGTGAGCCCACGCTCAAACCAGCGCTGAATCATGCCGACCTCGGCACTCACGACGTAGGTGACGTAGTAGTCAAAGAACGTGCCCAGCGCCAGGCCCAAAATGCCCGTCTGTGCACGCGGCACCACAGCCTCACGCGCGGTATCGATGATCCTTTTAATGAAGGCCTGGTCGCCGCCCGGACCCAGCAGCGCACCGATTAAGTCGCGGTTGGCCGCAAGATAACGCAGCAGTTCAACCGAACCGGGCGCCGGCTCGAGCTCATCGATGTTGCGATAGAGATCAGGCAGCTGGGCTGCGGTGATGAGCTCAATGCGCTCACGGATCTCGGACAGCAAGCCGTCCTCGATTTGATTGATAAAGTCGGGGATATCGCGGTAGTGCGAATAGAACGTGCGGCGCGTAAGGCCAGCGCGCTCGGTGAGCGACGCGACATTAATGCGCGAAAGGTCGCCGCTTTCGGCAAGCTCGCTGGCAAGTGCCTGGCGAAGGGCACGCTGCGAGCGAAGGGACCGGCGATCGCATTTCTCGAGCTGGGACAAGCGTCCTCCTTGTTACTCAGCCTGTGCGCTATTGCACAGTGCGAGTATTATTGCACACCGTGTGCATCAACACGTAAAGGCAATATTTAGATTGTGGCAAAGGGGCTGTCCCTTTGTCCCAGCCTGAAGCGACATTGCCGATTGTCCAAAATGTCATTCGTGGGTAGAATAGTGTCGACGGCAGCCCAAGTTGTAGCTGGCTGGGCAGCGCCGTTGCTTGTTTTAGGGGGTCAACGCCTTAGCGGCGGCGACCCCTTCTGTTACGCTTCGAGCGTTGCTTGAGTGCCTCGGAAAGTCCGATAAGCGTCGTAAGAAGCGAGACCAATGCGGTCAGGAGCTTCACGAAATCAATCAAATCGGTCATGGGCATCACCTCCCATCAAATGGAGGGCGCTGCCCGGCACATGGAACTGCCGTCAACAGCAACAATTCTATCAAAGCGCAGTTAGATATGCGAATGTTTGTTCGCATTTCAGAAGATCGGAGCTCGGGTATAGCGAAGGAGCAGTTCCTTTGCCATACCCGAGCTTGTCGCCGAACTGCCAACTACATTTTTCGAGTTATTCGGCCACGCTATTGGTTTTGTATAAATGCACCGCCGGGATTATCTGAGGGTTTTTGTCCTTATTTGAGCGTATACATGCCCATTTGCGCACTTACGTCACCGAATCAAACACCATTAGAGGCATGAATGTTCCCGAGAGGGCATCTTTAGCCATTTAACGACCTCCGACAGGCCGAATAACTCGAAATTTGTTGGTAGCGAAAGTGTGACAGTCCTATACGCCAAAAGCCGGTATCTCCTATGTGACAAAGGGACAGTCCCTTTGTCACATTATTCGATGACGGTGCGGGAGTTTTGCTTGCGCATGGTGGCGAGCATGTGTTTGGGGACGGCGTGGACCATGCAGTTGCCGATAGTTGCGCTCGCGGCGGCCTTAGCTGCATCGCTAGCGTTTTTGGTCGCGTAGCTGTGGCGGAAACGCTTGAGCATGGCGATGTCGTTGCCGCCGTCGCCGTAGACCGCGACCTCGTCCTCGGCAATACCGTAGTAGCCCGCTAGCCAGGCCACGCTCTCGCCCTTGTTGCACGCCACGTCCGTGATCTCGAACATCACCGGATCGAACGGCGCGTTGACCACGCGGTTCGATCGCTCGGCCAAATATGCCTTAAGGTCACGCTCCAGCTCGGGCGAGGTCACGCGACAATTGATCTTGCATACATCGTGGCGCAAGATGTCGCTAATCGACTGGTCGAAATACTGCTCCTCGTGATAGCCGCCACGCGCACGCATGCCGCGCATCACAATACGCTTGATGGGGCTGTCCTTTTTAAAGCCCGCCTGATGCATCTCGAACGATCCACTCGAAAACATGCCATCGGGCGTAGAACAATCAAAACAGATATCCGGAAACTCCTTGAGCAGCTCCTCGGTAACCTGCGGGTCGATGGTCCAGGTCTTGAGCACCTCGCCACGACTGTCGCGCACGATGGAGCCGTTAGAGCAGCAGGCATCGAGCGCCAGCCCCGTAAAGCCATGCTCGCCGATCGGCAGCGTCGAGCGTCCGGTCGCGGGAACCACGTGCAGGCCAACCTCAGTCAGCTCGCGAATGGCACGGCGGATGGTCCCATCCGCCTCATGCAGGGCGTTAAGCAGCGTTCCGTCTAAGTCACTCGCGAACATCTTGATCATGGGCGTGCCTCTCCTTCGTCTGCACGATATTGTAGACGAGAACAGGCGCACCCCAAGAGAGGCACACCCGTCAGTCGAAAGATTGTCCTACACCGCAGAAGGGCCGTGTTCGCCGGTACGGATGCGGATAACTTCCTCGACCGGCTCGACCCAGATCGTGCCATCTCCAACGGCGCCGCAATCTTGGAAACGGCGCGGCAACGGGCGCGAAACGAACGGGAAATACGCAAGCAAGGGAGCCGTGAGCGCGCCCGTCCCGGCTAGCGCCGGAACAGCTCGCGGGCTCGGTCGCGAAGGTCGGTTGCTCGAATGACACCTTCGTAGCGATTGATGCGCAGACGCGGGAAGGCATTAAAGAAGCGAAGGTCGCGGCGGCTGAGTGACACGCTCGGCACCGGACGGTTCGCGCGCCTGCCGGCACGGAGGCGGGTGAGCGATGGATGGGGCACGCTCGGCGCGGCATCGGCCACGCGGCGGGCGACAAGCGCCAGGCCATGAGCGCCGTCCGAGATAAACGTCGGCATCGAAGCCTTCTCACGCAGGGCATCGAGCGCTGCGTCGCCCAGCTCAGCCAGCCACGCGTTAACGGCACGGCTGCGGATATGCGTCTGCGCCACCGAGTCGATCGCCGAATCGGGAATACGTTCGAGCATGGAGTCAGACGCATCGGCAAGCGACTCATTGATGCGGTCGGCAAGGTCGGCGCGCACACACTCCAGCTGATCGGACAGGCGGCGCCAACTGGCCAAAGAGCATGCCGCGTCGACCATCATCGCGACCGCGACGATAAAGGCGGACAACCGCACAATCAGCACCGGCAAATGGCCGAGCAAGCCCAACACCGCCGGCTCAACCACGCGGCAAATGCACAACGCACCCAAGCCAAACGCGCAGGTCCAGTACAGACAGATGCGTCCGTGTAAGTTAAACGGCAGATGCGAGTAATCCCAAAAGCGAGCGCCTGTTGTTTTTTCCAACAGAAGGCCCACACTGTACTCGATTACGCTGCACACAAGCGCCGCGGCGACAAACTGGCTCGAGGCATCCGGAATTCCGCGCAGCAAAAGCCAGCAGGCTATGCCACCCACACCATAGATAGGACAACAAGGCCCCAGCAAAAATCCGCTGTTGGCGAAGCGTCCTTGGTTGAGCATGGCGCATACTGTCGACTCCCATGCCCAACCGCAAAAACCGTAGAAGGCAAACGAGAGCACCAGCGCCGAGAGCGGACAGGCGGCAAGCGTCGCGCCGCCAAACGCCATATCAATCGCGGTTTCCACCGTCTACCCTCTCCTCTTTTCGCTCGATTCGCCACTCACGCTATCGTCCGTGTCGTCCTTGCGCGGCAGACGGCCGGCGACCGTCTCGCGCAGCGCACACCATTTATCTGCCAGGCATACAATCCATGCCTCACGACACGTCGGCGGCACCGGCACCAGCGGAAACATATGCCGCACGATAATGTTCCGTTCGCGCGACGTCAGCTCAAAATCTTCCTCCGCACGCGCCAGGGCAAAAAACGGGTGGCGAAAGCCATGCAGTCGATGACTCGGGTCGGGGTCGTGCCAATCGTAGAGAAAGTAGTCGTGTAACAGGGCTCCGCGCAGCAGCGAGGCACGGTCGACCGAAATGCCAGCACGGCCCAAGCGCTCGGCAAAGGACAGGCTCGCCCGCGCTACCGAAGTCACATGTGTATAGACCGTCACATCGCCATGCTGGATAAACTCGTGCGTCAGGTCCAAGCGACCCGCCTGGGCAAGCTGACGGGCGGCATCGTCGACCTCGCGCGCGATTTTCTCGGCACGAACGGCATCAGACATGCTGCCTCCTTCCAGCGGCTCACGACGGCAAGCCACGGCCTGCACGCAATGAATATAATCACCATCGAATCTACCAGTATGGCATCGGACAAAACGTTTTGCCCCACCAGTTGGCGAATTACCGCGCCGCCGTCACATATCAAACGCCAAAATGTGCGAGACTGTCTTGTGCAATTGTGCCGGCCGAGGGAGTGCCGGCGCACGATTCGCATGGAGTAACCCACAACGATGCTGCTTACGCAAACGACAACGCCCGAGGACGTCAAGGCTCTTAATCGCGCCGAGCTCCCGCAGCTCTGCGACGAGATTCGCCACGCCATCCTCGAAAGCTCCGCCGCTGTCGGCGGACACGTTGCCCCCAACCTGGGCGTCGTTGAGCTCACGGTCGCGCTTCATCGCGTGTTTAACTCCCCCATCGACAAGATTGTCTTTGATGTTTCGCACCAGACCTACGCCCACAAGGCGCTGACTGGGCGCGCGTACACTTATATCGATCCGGAGCGTTATGGTGAGGCTTCTGGCTTTGCCAATCCTGACGAGTCCGAGCACGACCTGTTCGCCATGGGTCACACCTCCACGTCGGTGAGCCTGGGCTGCGGCCTAGCGCACGCTCGCGACCTGGCGGGGGATACGTACAACGTCATCACCATCATTGGCGACGGCTCGCTTTCGGGCGGCCTGGCGTTTGAGGGCTTTAACAATGCCGCCGAGCTCGACAGCAACTTGATCATCATCGTCAACGATAACGACCAGTCCATTGCCGAAAACCACGGTGGCCTGTATCGCAATCTGGCCGAGCTGCGCGCCAGCAACGGCACCTGCAAGTGCAACGTTTTCCGCGCGCTGGGGCTCGACTATCGCTACCTGGACGCCGGCAACGATGTCCAAGCGTTGGTCGATACGCTGCAGGAGCTGCGCGATATCGATCATCCCATCGTGCTGCACGTCTCCACCGCCAAGGGCAAGGGCTTTGAGCCAGCCCAGAGCGACCCCGAACGCTGGCATCATGTGGGGCCCTTCGATATGGCAACCGGCCGCAAACTTTGCCCGGGCCACCCGAGCGAGCCCGCACCGCGCACCTATGCCGACATTACGGGCGAGGCACTCAACGCCGCTATCGCGAACGACCCGCAGGTTGTCGCCATCACGGCTGCCACGCCCTATATCATGGGCTTTACGCCCGAGCTTCGCGCCGCGGCAGGCAAGCAGTTTGTCGACGTGGGCATTGCCGAAGAGCACGCCGTCACCTTTGCCACCGCGCTCGCCAGCGCCGGCGCCAAGCCAGTCTTTGGCGCGTACGGCACGTTTTTGCAGCGCGCCTACGACGAACTGTGGCACGACCTGTGCCTCAACGACGCCCCCGCAACCATCCTGGTGTTTGGCGCTTCGGTCTTTGGCACCACGTCCGAGACGCACCTCTCGTTCTTTGATATTTCCATGCTGAGCGGACTTCCCAACATGCGCTACCTGGCACCGGTCTGCATGGAAGAATACCTGTCCATGCTGAGCTGGTCGCTCGACCACCGCGAGCATCCCGTGGCGATTCGCGTACCGGGCATCGGCCTGGTAAGCCGCCTCGATCTGGCACCCGCCGAGGGCGCCGATTACAGCGTCGCGCGCTACAACGTCGTACGTCAGGGCCGCGACGTTGCCGTGCTCGCGCTTGGCGATTTCTTTGAGCTGGGCGAGCGCGTGGCAAACCGTCTGACTGCCGAGTACGGCATCGAGGCCACGCTCGTCAACCCGCGCTTCGCAACCGAACTCGACCGCGAGTTCCTCGACAGCCTTGCCGCCGAGCATCGCGTTGTCGTCACCCTCGAGGACGGCGTCTTGGACGGCGGTTGGGGCGAGCGTGTGGCGTGTTACCTGGCCTGCACGCCCGTGCGCACGCGCACCTTCGGCATCGCCAAGGGCTTCCCCGACCGCTACGACCCCAACGAGCTGCTCGCTCAGAACGGCATGACGGTCGAGACCATGGCCGCCGAAGCCGTGAGACTACTCAACGAGTAAGAAAGCCTCCGCAAGGGAAGCATCCCTGCGGAGGTTTTTATTTTCGCGGCGCGATTATCTCAATCTGTAACATCTAGGGCCCGAATTCCCGTCTAACTGTTACAGATCTAGATAAGACGTCTTAGTCCCAAACCTTTATCTCAATCTGTAACAGAAAGGGAGCTTTTGTCCGTCTAACTGTTACAGATCGAGACATTCGAATCCCCCTGAAGAGAAAATCTCAATCTGTAACAGTTACTCGGCAAAAATGGCTGCAGATGTTACAGATCGAGACAAAACAGCAAGGCATGCCGCTGCATCGGCCAGAACCACCACAAAGGTGCCTGTCCCTTTTTGGTAGGTAGAATAACCCATAAGGTAAGTATGTTTCTGAGTTATTTCGTGTTGACCCATTTGAGTGGGATAGGGTATAACTCTACTCAACCGCTAGGGATTTTATTGAGAAAGGTGTTCTACCATGAGCAAGAACCTCTCCCAGCAGGTCGTTCTCGACCGCCGCGGCTTCGTCGCCGCCACCTTCGCAACCGTCGCCGGCCTTGGTCTTGCCGGCTGCTCCGACACCAGCACCGAGGCCGACAAGGGTTCCGCCGGTTCCTCCAAGAGCTCCGAGGATACCGAGGTTTCCGCCACGCTCGACGCCAAGGCATTCGACAAGCTCGTCAACGACGGCCCCAAGGCCGATGACGACGCCATCGCCGCCAGCACCTGGGCTACGGCCGTCAAGGATGCCGGCGTCTTTACGATTGGTGGCGTCCAGACCTCCACGCTCTTCTCCCTCCTCAACGAGAAGGACGGTCAGACCCGCGGCTTCGACGCCGGTATCGCACAGCTCCTGTCCAACTACATTCTGGGCGAGAACAAGGTCGAGATCACCCAGGTGACCTCGGACACGCGCGAGTCCGTCCTGCAGAACGGCCAGGTCGACGCTGTCTTTGCCACCTACACCATCACTGACGAGCGCAAGAAGCTCGTCTCCTTTGCCGGTCCCTACTACTACACCCAGCAGGCTATCCTGGTGCTCGCCGACAACGACGACATCAAGAGCGTCGACGACCTGGCCGACAAGAACGTCGCCGTCCAGTCCGGCTCCAACGGCCCCGCCATCCTGGAGGAGTTCGCCCCCAAGGCCAGCCAGCAGGAGTTCAAGACCGACGAGGAGGCCCGCCAGGCACTCCAGCAGGGCCGCGTTGACGCCTACGTCATCGATAACAACATGCAGCAGAGCGCCCTGGTCCGCGAGCCCGGTAAGTACAAGATCGCCGGCAAGCCCTTCGGCAGCAAGGAGCCCTATGGTATCGGCCTGCCGCTCGATTCCGACGGCGTCGCCTTTGTCAACGACTTCCTTAAGAAGATCGAGGACGACGGCACCTGGACCGAGCTGTGGCAGATCTGCATTGGCGACCGTACGGGCGACACCAATGTTCCCGAGCTGCCCGAGATCGGCGCCTAGGCAGCAAGCCTAGTAACGGCCGCTACGAAACCATACGGAAACGCACGATGCGCTTTATTGCGCTAAACTGTTTCCTCACTGAGTTGTCGGGGCTTCCGTACACACGGGAGCCCCTTTCCTTACCGGCGGGAGGTCCGCATGAGTCTCTCCGAGCTCTGGTCGCTCTATGGCCAGAACTATATCGACGCGCTGCTAGCAACCTGGGGCATGGCGCTTGAGTCGTTTGCCATCGCCATGGTGCTGGCCGTCGCCGTCACCGTGATGCGCGTGTCGCCGCTCAAGCCGCTGCGCGTCTTTGGCGACCTGTATGTCCAGGTCTTCCGTAACATCCCCGGCATCGCGCTGCTCATTATCGTCGTCTACGCGCTGCCGCCGCTCAAGGTCGTCCTGCCCTACCGCACCTGCGTCATCGTCGCCACAGTGCTCTTGGGTTCTGCCTTTGGCTCCGAGAACTTTATGAGCGGCATCAACACCGTCGGTGTCGGCCAGGTGGAAGCCGCCCGCTCGCTGGGCATGAGCTTCAGCCGTATCCTCGCCAAGATCGTGATTCCGCAGGCGCTGCGCTCGAGCGTGCTGCCCATGACCAACCTCTTTATCGCCGTCATGCTCACCACCGCGCTCGGCAGTCAGGTGCCGCTTAAACCGCAGGAGCTCACCGGCGTGGTGAGCTACATCAACACGCGCTCGCTCGGCGGCGTCGCCGCGTTCTTTATCTCGGCGCTCGGCTACCTGGGCACGGCCTTTGTGGTGAGCCACATTGGCAACTATATCGATAAGAAGGTGAGGATCCTCCGATGAGCAAGCACTCCACCTCCGCGCTCACCATGCGCGATGCGCTCTACGAGGCTCCCGGCCCCAAGATGCGCGCCAAGATTCGCGTCGGCACCGCCATCTCACTTGTTGCCGTGGCCGCGCTCATCGCTCTGGTACTGCAGCGCTTTTATGTGACCGGCCAGCTTTCGGTCCATTACTGGTACTTCTTTACGCACCTCACCACCTGGAAGTTCCTGCTTGCCGGTTTTGAGGGCACGGTAAAGGTCGCGCTCACCGCCGGCGCCATCGCGCTGGTACTGGGCTTAGCCCTCATGCTCGGCCGTACCAGCGACATCAAGCCGCTGCAGCTGGTCTGCCGCGTGCTCACCGATTTCTTCCGTGGCGTGCCGAGCCTGCTGTTCATCTACTTCTTCTTTTTGGTGCTGCCTCAGTACAAGATTTCACTGCCGTCGTTTTGGATGCTCACGCTTCCCGTCGCGCTCGCTGCAGCCGGCGTACTTGCCGAGATCTTCCGCGCCGGCGTCAACGCCGTGCCGCGTGGTCAGGTCGAGGCAGCCCAAGCGCTCGGTCTCTCCAAGGCCAAAATCACCTTTAAAATCGTATTGCCCCAGGCGATTCGGTTTATCATTCCGTCGTTGATTTCGCAGCTCGTGGTCGTAGTCAAAGACACCACCGTCGCCTACGTGGTGAGCTACCCCGACCTCATGCAAAATGCCCGCGTGCTCATCACCAACTACGACGCGCTCGTATCAGTCTATCTGGTGATCGCGGTCATCTACATCCTCATCAACGTCGCGATCAACAAGGCCGCTGTCTACGTTTCGCACAAGACCGGCGCGACCATCATCCGCTAACGCTTTACCATTTCGAGTCATAAGGAGCCGAGCACCATGGCACAGAGCACCTCATCCACCGGCAATCAGCCGTTGATCGAGCTCAGGCACGTCGATAAGCACTACGGCGATCTGCACGTCCTCAACGACATCAATCTCTCGGTCGACCGCGGCGAAGTCGTCGTTGTGATTGGCCCCTCGGGCTCGGGCAAGTCGACCATGTGCCGCACCATCAACCGCTTGGAGACCGTCGACTCGGGCGAGATTCTCATCGAGGGCGAGCCCCTGCCGCAGGAAGGCAAGGATCTTGCCCGCATGCGCGCCGAGCTGGGCATGGTGTTTCAGCAGTTCAACCTATTCGCACATATGACGGTGCTGCAGAACGTCATGCTGGGACCGGTCGACGTGCTGGGCGTCTCCAAGGACGAGGCCCGCGAGCGCGCCATGGACCTGCTGAGCCGCGTAGGCGTTGCCGAGCAGGCCGATAAGGTGCCCGCACAGCTCTCGGGCGGCCAGCAGCAGCGCGTGGCCATCGCCCGTTCTCTTGCCATGCAGCCCAAGGCCATGCTCTTCGATGAGCCCACGAGTGCCCTTGACCCCGAGATGATTAACGAGGTGCTCGAGGTCATGGTGCGCTTGGCGCAGCAGGGCATGACGATGATCGTCATTACGCACGAGATGAACTTTGCCCGCCGCGTGGCCGACCGTGTCGTGTTTATGGCCGATGGCCAGATCGTGGAAACCGGCACGCCCGACGGGTTCTTCGACCACCCCCAGACCAAGCGCGCCCAGGACTTCCTCAACTCCATTAAGGGCCACTAGCCAGCCACCCCGTGGGACAAATCCATTGAAAGTGTTGTCCTACGTCTCTCATGCGCCCTGTCACCTTTAGATTCGAAAGCAACACCTATGATCGGAACTCGCACTTCATCGTCATACACCCCGCACGTCGACGTCGATCCCGCCGACCGCCCGCTCATCCTCGTCGCGCCGCGTTGGGAAGAGGCAAAGCCGTTTTTAAGCGAGACGCTCTCCCCCAACGAGGAAATCGCAAGTGTCTTTGTCGATGCCATCCTTGCCGCCGGCGGCCTGCCGCTGCAGATGTCCATCACCGAGGACATTGAGGTCATCCGTCATTACGTCGACATCGCCGACGGCATCGCCATTCCCGGCGGCCCCGATGTCAATCCCAAACGTTGGGGCGATGATCGACCCTACGACCCCACCCTCTGCTGCGAAATCCGCGATAGTTTTGAGTTTAAGCTGGTCGACGAGGTACTCCGCGCCAAAAAGCCGCTCTTTACCACCTGCCGCGGCACGCAGCTGCTCAACGTCGCCACCGGCGGCACCCTGTGCATGGACGTGCCGAGCCTGGGCGCGCGCGAGGGCCGCACGCAGTGGCGCCATACCCACGTGCTCAACGACCCTGTGCATCCTGTCGAGGTCGTGCCGGGCTCGCTGCTGGAGCGCGCGGTTGGCGGGCACAGGCTGATCCAGACCAACTCCGCACACCACTGCTGCGTCGATCGTCTGGGTAAAAGCACGCGCTTGGTCGCCAAGGCAACCGACGGCGTGCCCGAGTGCATCGAAGTCGAAGGCCAGCCGTTCTGCCTGGGCGTGCAATGGCACCCTGAGTACACGTGGAAGACGCTCGAGACCGACTTTGACCTGTGGAAGTCGTTTGTCGAGGCAGCGGCCAAGGTTAAGCGGGCTCGCTAGCTCGCGAATCACACAGGCTTAAACCTTCCATGCCAGGGGGGGGGCGGACACCAGCCACGGTGCCCGCCCCCCTGTATTTGATACGCTCGGTATGTTTATCCCTCACAAACAATCAAAGAAATCTCGACCACAATCGGTCGACCGTAAAGCAGATGGCAAAAACGCTTGCTACGTTTATGAGGCAGTCAATTAAAATCGAAACGCATTGACCGTCCCCCAACGGGGTCACGCCGCAAATCCACATGAGCATCGAGGCTGGAAGCGGAAGCATGGAATTGGCCCCGATCTGTATGTAGATCGCTACAACGTTGACAAGCAACAGCATGCCAATCGGACCGAAGCCGGACCCAAAATAGGAAACAACGATTACGCAAGAAACCACGTATGCAAGGCAGGCGGCGGCAGCAAGAACAAGTCGATAGCAAAATACATGCAGGTTGAAATACTGCTGAGCATCCAAAACGATCGCGCAGTTAAGACAGTACAAAACGACACTCGTCAGGATAAACGCGCCCAAAAGGGCGAAAGAAGACAGCATCGCTCGCGCAACGATAGCGCACACACGCTTCCCTCCCCGGGCCTCCGACAGCCCCCACGGTTCCTCGACAAAGCCCGAACTGACAAAGCGCGGCACAATACAAGCAGCAATGAACGGAAAGAACAATGCATGAGCCAACGGGGCTACGTTGAACAGCAGACCGCGAAAAACCTCTGCATTACCAAATAGAAGGACATCCTCCGCCGATAGCGGAAGCGTCGGGTCTGGGAAAAAGCCCAAGAAACTGTTCTCACGGAGGCTACAGAACCACATCGGGAAAGAATTAAGCTGCAATATCACCATGTACGCATAAATTACCAGGATTAAGGCGTACGCCCATTTGCTCACATGCTTCAATTCTGACTGGAGAAGTCTTTTAATCTGACGAGCCATTGAGCACACCCCCAGCGCGAAAGCTCAAGAGAGCGTAAATCAATACCGATAGACAGCTGGCTGCCACGCCATATCCCAGAAGCGTCAGCTGCCCCATATCGCTATACCCAAGGGCACATCCGACTCCAAGGTACGGCCCCGGAAGGAAGAAGATCCATCGCAAGGATGGTATAGGTGCCTGAAGGAAGGCTCCGTAGAGCGTCAAGCTCATGACAAATCCGACTATCACCACGGCCCCGCTCAATACAGCGCTGCCCGTTATCCGATAGATGGTCACCGTCTCCAGCGCAACCGATATCACCAATACGGCGTTGACTATCATTGCAGGCAAAAATACAGTTAGTATGTTGTGCGAGTAGTTATGCCCTCCACGTATTATGGCTATTGCAAAAAGAAGAAGGCAAAGCGCACTATACGCTGCGCCAATTATTAAAGCAGACGAAAATGCATGGGCTAGAGCCCCATAAAAGCGGTTGAGACCTCTTGCCGAAGAAATTCGGTGCCCCTCTTTATAGCCATGCTCCTGTAAAAGCACCAAACAAACGATGAGTGGAACGAACAGGGATGTACCGGCAAAAGCGCTGCGCACAAGGGACTCATCGGGTGCAGAAGGATCGATTACATTCCAGATGAAACCAATATCCTCCCCAAAAACGCTATTGCCACAGGCGAGCAACGTTGTTCCGTTTTTTAGAAAGATGCCGAAGAGAAGGCCGAACGCCAGCATAAGCGCAAGACCAAACTTCGCCGGAAATATCCTGTGCAAACGCATCATATCTGCCTTTATGGGATGGATCGCCCGCTTCATAGCGAGACCACCTTCACCAAGCGCCTGTAATACTCTTTTAGGGACGACGCCTCATCCCTTATGACGTCCATCGATTCCTTTTTTATCAGTTCGCCGTCATGAATAAACAGGCAGCTTGTTGCAACCGATGCCAACTCATCCAAATCATGGCTAGAGATGAGCATGGTCTTACCCTGCTCTCGATTCAATCGACCGATAAGGGCCCATATACTCTCGATGCCCAACGGATCCAATCCATTTGCCGGCTCATCGAAAATTAGTACGTCGGTGTCGCCCAACAAAGCCGTAGCTATATCCAGTCGCCGTTTCATTCCCAGAGAAAAACTGCTCACGCTCTTTTTCTCATCGGCATCCAGTCCAACTAGGCTCAAAACGCGAGGAATCTCACAATTCTCATCAAGCCCCCATTCCGCACATCGAATCCGAAGATTTTCAGCCGCGCTGAGGGATTGGTATGCTCCGCTGGAATCTGGCACATAGCCGACACGCGTCCGCATCAGGCTCAGCTCTTTTTTCGACTTGCCTCCAAAGAGTTCCACGCTCCCCGACGATGGCTCGCAGAGGCCCAGCACTATTTTAATAAGCGTGCTTTTGCCCGCCCCGTTTGCACCAACAAGGGCGCAAAGCTCAGATTGATTCACCTCAAAGGAAACGTCATGCAACACACGCCGTTTTCCATAGCGCTTTGACACCTTTGATAGCTTTATCGCTGATGCGTTCATTGGCCTCCCGTTCCGCTTGATAGCAAAACCGCTCATATCGTTCCTTCTTCCCTTTATCGTTTTTCATTGTTGTTATTGTTTTTCGATAACTACTATTTGTCAAGATAATCTAAAAGAAAGAACCCGTGTTAGACACGGGTCCCTTCACGCTGATATTTCGTTTTAGTTGTTCGCCTTAAGCTACTCGTCGCTCAAATCGACAGCGAAGACTGATGTCGGAAGCGATGCCTCATTGCCTCCGCCATCCCGCATCTGCCTAACGGCATTTTTCGCGCGCTCGACAATAAGCTCCTCAAGCTCCCTCTCGCTCACGCGCTGAATAATATCTCCCGGTTGACAATCAAGCTCATCACAGATTTCGAGAAGCGTCTTAAGGCGAATAGCTTTTATTTTTCCGTTTCTTAGCTTTGAAATATTAGCCGGAGTATGCCCCGTCGCCCGAATCAGATCAGCGCTGGTCTTTCCGGTCTTAAGCAGCTGCGTCTCAAGCTCGATGATGAGATAGCTCATGTTTCCTCCTACACAAGCTCGTCAGACTGCTCTTGGAGCAGCGAGGCATAACTCCAGATCGCCGAGATAAACAGACAGACAACTGCGCCGATAACCGACCCCGCATCAAAGGTAGCGCCTTGGCAAATCTCAATAACGAAGGAATGAGGCACGATGTAAAGCTCCAGTCCGCCAATGGTGAGATTGACCGATTCATAGGCACCAACAAACGAAACCACGGCGTTAACAGCAAAGGCAAGCGCGAGAACACGGATAAGCCGCACATGCGCCTTGGTAAAGGGCGAGACGCCCCGAGAGATGTTATGGCTGATTCCGCACAAGACGACAAGCGAAACGCCCACGACGAGTGCCAGGCACAGCCCGCTTGGGATAACGATGCTCCCGCCATCGAGAAGCGTCACGACACCGAAAGAATCGACAGAAACAACGTTTGCAACCGCATACCAGATCACGTAAACAACCAACGCGGCAAAAGCGATGAGCATCCCTGCAAAAACGGTTGCCATGCAAAAACCAAGCTTCCTGATATTTTCGCCCGCCTTGGCCATACGCTGAACGCTGTTGGACATACACTCACCCTCATCGACTCTATCGTTATTCGAACAGTTTATCGAACAACGATATGGATTGCATGCGGAAAGCCCCGCCAGTGCGCATAGCCCATTCACTAATCAGAAGGGGTGAGAGTGGATTTTGGACACGTATCGAACGAGAGTGGATAATCTCCCACTTTGAGGCCGCCACCGGGCCTAAAACGGGAGATTATCCACGCTCATAGTCATCAAGGCTCACAGCCTCTTACTCGGCCGCCTCGCGCAAGGCCGACATCGTTGCCGCATATTGCTGCTGCAGCGCATGCATTCCCTCGCGAGCGCCGTCAACGGCATCGGCGCCGCGCAGCGCTTCGGTCACCACAACCGCCGGCTCGTACAGATTATCGAATCCCAGGTTCTGGCTCACGCCCTTGAGCGTGTGCGCTGCCATAAACGCACCTTCGGCGTCTCCTGCCGCCATGGCGGCCTCCAGCTTGCCCATGCTCTCGTCATCCAAAAACTTGAGGGCAAAGCGGGCAAGCATTTCCCCGCCCATCAGCCGAGCGCACGCGTCGTCATAATTAGCGCCGATCTTCTCATACGCCTCACGCATGGAAATCATGGATTAAAAACTCCTTTGGTCAAACTAAATCGTGGGAAACGCGACGACGTCGGCGGGGCGTGCCAACGTCTCGGCAATTTGGTCTTGCACCTCGAGCAGGCAATCGAGCAGCAGCGGGTTAAAGGTGCCGCACTTACCGTCCAGGATCATCTGGATCGCCTCCTCGTGCGGGATAGCGTCCTTGTACACGCGCACGCTCGTCAGTGCATCGTACACGTCAGCCACCGAAACCACCTGCGCGGCGATGGGGATATCGTCGCCCTTAAGGCCATCGGGATAACCCTTGCCGTCCCAGCGCTCGTGGTGCCAACGCGCAATCTGGTACGCATATTCCATAAGCGCATTACCGGCGTGATGGCTACCCAGCTCAAGCAGCATGTCGGCGCCGATCGTGGTATGCGTCTTCATAATCTCGAACTCATCGGGCGTAAGGCGTCCGGGCTTGTTGAGGATCGCATCGTCAATCGACATCTTGCCGATATCGTGCAGCGCCGAAGCCAGGGCGATCGTGGAGCGTTCCTCATTGTCGAGGGAGATCGTGCCGCTACGCTGGACCAGATAGCCAAGCAGCAGCTCGGTCAGCTTTTCGATGTTCGTAACGTGCCTGCCGCTCTCGCCGTTGCGAAGCTCCATGACGCCGGCCATGATGTCGATGAGCATGCGACTGTTCTTGACGCGCTCGTTGTACTGTTGGGACAGCAGGTTCGTCAGGCGGCGCTGTTTGGCGTACAGGCGGATGGTGTTGCTTACGCGGCGGCGCACGACACGGGAGTCAAACGGGCGGTTGATATAGTCCGAGGCGCCCAGCTCGTACGCGCGCAGAACCGCATCATCGGAATCTTCGCTCGAAATCATGATGACAGGCAGATTATCGATACCCGATCGGCGCGACAGATCGGCCAGCACCTCAAAGCCGCTTATGCCCGGCATCACAATGTCCAACAGCACGAGCGACAACTCATCGCCATAGCGGTCGACCATGTCGAGCGCCGCACGACCGTTATCGGCCTCGAGGATGCAATGCTCGTCCTTGAGCATCTCGCTGAGAATGGCTCGGTTCATCTCGGAGTCATCGGCGATAAGCACCAAAGGCTTTTCGCTTTGGAAGGCCTCGATGGAATCGGCATCGGTCACGACCGTACCGGCTTTTGCCTTAGCGCGGCTCAGTAACTGAGCAGCGCGGCCAACGCCCTCATCGACCGTCTCGCCATGAATGCGAACGCCACCAACACATGCCGTCAAGCTCACGTACTCATGGCCCGGAATAATCGTGGAATGAACGGCATCGGACACCTGATGCAGGCGACGGGTGAAGTCATCGGAGGGAATATTGGGCATGACAACCACAAACTTGTCGCAGCCATAGCGCACAAGCTCGTCAGTCGAACGAATTCCGCTGCGTATGGCTGTCGCCACAGCACCGAGCGCAAGGTCGCCGGCATGACGGCCACACGTATCGTTGAAGGCCCTAAAATCATCAACGTCGATCATCGCAACGCCGGCATTCATGCGGGCGCTGCGAAGCTTTTCCTCGTAATATCGGCGATTGCGCACGCTCGTCAGCACGTCGGTGTAGACAAGGTCCTCTTCCGCGGCCTCTTGCTCATCAATCGGACGCACCATCAGCAAGACGTGAGGCTCGCCCTCGACCTTCAGAGGGCGTAGACGGGCGCGGTACTCAGTGCCATCATTGAGCAGTTGCTCCGACACCTCATCGGAGTCTGCCAAAGCCTCAAGACTCGACTGACGCAGACAAGGGCAGCGATCGCCGGCGAGCAAGCAGTTAGGCTCGCTCTTAATCTGATCGGCCGACAGCAAACGCACCACGGGGTAGTTCTTCGCGACACGGGCGACCTCAGCGGCAGCCTCTTCGTCGGTTAGATTGACCTCGTGATTATTGAGCATATAGGGCCCTTTCGATAGTTTCGCATGGTAGCGGTGGGTTCCAAATGCTACAAGGGTAACACCTTGTCGATGCAGGTAAGTACGTGAATGCTGTTACATTTTTATGAGTTGGCAGGCGGCGCGATTGAAGTCGCAGACGTGAGGTTTTGAGCACATTTGTTAACACGGCCGAAACGTTTGCGGGTGAAGCCTGCTTTGGCCATTGCGGGTGTTAGAGCCCCAGGATGCCACGGACAGCCCGGGCAGCCGCTGCCGGGCGATCGCGCAGACCGTTATGCGCGCCCGGGATCGTCACGAGAGGGCAATCGAGATATTCGGCAGCCGCTCGCGTGCCAGCCTCGCGGGGCGTGCCAATCGAGAGCTCGCCCAGGAGCACGGCGGCCACCGTTTTTGACGCGCGAACGCTATCCCAATCGGGAACGCAGGTCATAGTAATCCCGTATTCATTGGCCATGAAGCAACGACCATTGCGCAGGGCATGTTTGGCTTCCGCTTCGGTCGTTCCAGGAGCCTCGGGGTCCAAGTCGCCGAGGGCTCCCAAGAAAAGCCGGAGCGCCCTTGAAACCTTTCCAGCCGCAATCATATCGAGCAAAACCGGGGCTGCGCCCATGCCGACGCCTTCGGCCGACACAGCCGGCTCATGCAGAATCGCACGGGCGACGAGATGGGGTTCGGTACGAAGAAGCTCCAGCGCCACCAACGTACCGGCGCTGTGCGCAAGCACATTTGTCGGAGCGCCAACGTGTTCGATCACGGCTTGCAGATCGGCGGCCTGAGCGGCAAGATCATAGCTGCCGTCTGCCGCATCGCTGCTGCCACCACAGCCGCGGCGGTCGTAGGCAATTACGCGGTAGTTGCGACTGAGCTCACAAGCGATGCCGTCGAAAAATGTGCCGTCGACACAAGCGCCGTGCACGCACACCAAGGCAGGAGCATCAGGCGACACATCCGGGTCGGCATATTCGCGACAGGCAATCGTGGTGCCCGCATTCTCGACCGTAAAATCCATGTTGTGCCCCCATCATCAATGCTCATCCAGTTGCACGTCAGCACGGTTGGATGGACCCGCATTGCTTTACACCTTGTTAACAGATTAACTTTACCCGACCCGAGGCTTTTCATGGCACGGCATCATGAGCGACGTGAAAAAACGAAACTTGTAAAGCAAGAGCCCACACCTTGCTTTGGAGCCGATGCTATGCTTAGGCACAATTGTCTTGAGGAGCATATGCCTATGTCTACGTTTTTGAATGCCAGCCCCATCTTTGGGCCCGTTCGCAGCCGTCGCCTTGGTCTCTCGCTCGGCGTCAACATGATGCCGGCCAGCGGCAAAATCTGCACGTTCGACTGCATCTACTGCGAGAACGGCCTCAACGCCGAGCGCCCCTGCCATGAGCCGTATAACACGGCTGCCGTGGTACTCGAAGCGCTCGAGGCAAAGCTGCGCGAGATGGCAGCCGAGGGCGAGCTCCCCGATGTAATCACCTTCGCAGGCAACGGCGAGCCCACCGCCGCACCGGAGTTTCCACGGGCCATCGCCGGCGCCGTCGCACTGCGCGACGAGCTTGCCCCAAACTCCAAGATCGCCGTGCTCTCCAACGGCACACGCGCCGACCGCCCCGAGGTGCACGACGCGCTCATGATGGTCGACGACAACATTCTTAAGCTCGATACCGTCGACCCGGCGTTTATCCAGCTGCTCGACCAGCCTGTTGGCCCCTACAACGTCGAACACCAGATCGAGACGTTCGCAAGCTTTGACGGTCACGTTATTATCCAGACGATCTTTTTGACCGGCGAGTATCAGGGCAAGCTCATCGACAATACCGGCGAGGAGTATGTTGCCCCCTGGCTCGCGGCGCTTGAGCGCATTCGTCCGCAGGAGGCGACCATCTACACGGTCGCGCGCGAGACACCAGTCGCCGGCCTTGCCAAAGCAGCGCCCGAGGTGCTCGACGCCATTGCCGCGCGCGTGCGCGCCCTCGGTATTCCCTGCCAGGTGAGCTACTAGCGCGGCCGCCCGCCAGCAGCTAAATTAGCCCCATCCCAAATGAGCTGGTCTGCGGGTGGGCTATACTAGCTGCGAATGAAAGGAAGTTAGCCATGTTTGACAATGGACCCGTGCCCGGCCGCAACGACGCTTGCTGGTGCGGCAGCGGCAAGAAATATAAGAAATGCCATAGCGCCTTCGACGAGCGCCTCGAGCGCCTGTGGGAAGAGGGCTGGGAGGTTCTGCCCCGCACGCTCTACAAGACGCCCGCCGATATCGAGGGCATCAAGCGTTCGGCCGCCATCAACGTAGGCGTGCTCGACTACGTGGGCGAGCACATCGCCGCGGGCATGACCACCAACCAGATCGACCAGATGATCTACGACTACACCGTCGAGCATGGCGGCACGCCGGCCGATCTCAACTACGAAGGCTACCCCAAGAGCGTGTGCACCTCGATAAACGACGTGGTCTGCCACGGCATCCCCTGCGATACGGACGTGCTGCACGAGGGCGACATCATCAACGTGGACTGCTCTACGATCTTGGACGGATACTTTAGCGACTCGAGCCGCATGTTCTGTATCGGCGAGGTCTCGGCCGAGCGCCAGCGCCTGGTCGACGTCACCCGTGCCAGCGTGGAGGCGGGTCTGGCCGCCGTCAAGCCGTGGCTGCCGCTCTCCGTTATGGCCGAGGCCGTGCAAAAGACGGTCGAGGACGCTGGCTTTAGCGTGGTGCGCGAGTACGGCGGACACGGCATTGGCAAGGAGTTCCACGAGGACCCGTTTGTGGGCTTTACCACCGAGGCGCCCGATGTGGACACCATCATGGCCCCGGGCATGGTCTTTACCATCGAGCCCATGGTCAACGCCGGAGCGCCCGACATCAAGATTAGCAAGGGCGATGGTTGGTGCGTGCGCACCAAGGACGGCAGCGATTCGGCCCAGTGCGAGGTACAGCTCGTGGTGACCGAGGACGGCTACGAGCTGCTCAGCTGGTAGCCGCGGATGCGCCGGATGCTGACGGGCACGCTCGTCTTGCATCCGGCGTTTTTGTTTGAACGTTTTGTCTGATAAAACCTGCCAAAATAAACCTGTCCCTTTTTGGCAGGTTAAGCGGAGAGGAATTCTCTTGAACATCTTGGTTTTGCTGCCCGCCAACGATCGTCACCGCGCAATCCTCGAGTCGAGCGCTCCGGGCGAGGACTTTATCTACACGAGCGCCGACGCCGTCACGCGCGAGCAGGTTGCCGACGCCGACGTGATCCTGGGCAATATCGACCCTGCCCTGCTTACCGCATGCGAGCACCTCCAGCTGCTGCAACTGCAGACCGCGGGCTATGACGATTACTTGGCCGCCGGCACCGTGCCAGCCGACGCTAGGCTTTCCTGCTCGGTGGGCGCCTACGGCCAGGCCGTGAGCGAGCACATGTTTGCCATGGTCCTTTCCATGATGAAGCGCCTGCCCGGCTATCACGACTTGCAGCGCGAGCATCGCTGGGAGGATTTGGGGCCGGTCACCTCGCTCAAAAATGCCAACGTGCTGGTGCTGGGCGCGGGCGACATTGGCGGCCACTTTGCCACGCTCTGCCGCAGCATGGGCGCGCACGTCCGCGGCATCAAGCGTCATCCGCTCGTCTATCCCATTGTGTTTGAGGACATGGACGGTATGGACGCCCTGCCCGAGCGCCTTGCCGAGGCTGATATCGTCGCATCCTTTATGCCCAGCACACCCGAAACCCAAGGCCTGGCGAACGCCGAGTTCTTCGCCGCGATGAAGCCGGGCGCCTTCTTTGCCAACGGCGGCCGCGGCGATCTTGTGGTCGCCGACGACTTAGTTGCCGCCCTGGAGTCAGGACATCTCGCCGGCGCCGCGGTCGACGTCACCAACCCTGAGCCGCTGCCTGCGACAAGCCCCCTGTGGGATGCGCCCAACATGCTCATCACGCCGCACGTCTCCGGCTGGTTCCACCTGGCAGCCACGCTCAACAACGTCATAGACATCGCCGCGGAGAATCTGCGTCACCTGCAGGCCGGCGAGACCCTGCGCTGCTGGATCGAACACTAAGAATTACGCCGTTTTACAAACGGCGTAATGAGCCGACGCTGCGAGCCCGTCTGGACGGCAATCTGCCTTTCAACTTCGGCGGCATGACCAGAAGGTCAATGCCGCCTTGTTTCAAGGCACCTTGCTCGCCCAGACGGGCTCTCGCTGACTTTTGTTCAACCTGTAGGGACTGGCTGGCGCGGCCCTGCCTGGGGGCATTCGCTGACTATTATTCGGCCAGTGAGGTTTAGAGCTATTTGAGCGTTGTTAGATAGTTTCTTGCGTTTTCGACGTTCATTGCTGCGACGGGTGCGTGTGAACAGAGTTTGGCATCGTTGGTGACCAGTAGATCTGCTTGAGCGCGTATCGCTGCCGCAATGATTAAATCGTCTTCGTAATCGCTATGGAGCTCACGCTGCCTGTTCGCCATCCATATGTCGCTCAGGTCACAGGGCACTGGCGTGGCAAGCTGCGACAACACGCTAAGACAATCCCATGCAAGCGAAGTCGCTGCCATAGCGGCATTCTGGGAAAGCGAACCGTGCTCTCGCCGATACCATGCCTTATGTTCGCTTGAAATCAAATAGAACAGGTCTTTGGACGATGTCGCCGCATACAGCAAATCCACCTGCGCCGTGCATGCATTGCGTAAAAACTCAATCGCCACTGAACGACCACGTCGTGAGGGAATGAAGTAATCGAGCCACACGTTGGTGTCAACCAAGATGCGCTTTGGAGTCTCACTCATAGAGCCAGCTCATCTCCTCGCCATAGCGATCCGCATAGGCATTCCGTTTGAGCTCTTCGTCGTCCGATGGCTGAGCCTTGGCCATATCGATTCCCGACTCACGGCAAGCAGCAGCGAACAGCTCCGATCCTTGGTCGATGAGCTCGAGCTTACGTTTGGCGGCCTTTTCGTGCTCGCGCTGTTCCGCCCGGGCACGACTGGGCAGCAGGATATCCTCGAGCGCACCGGGGCGATCGGCCAGCGACGCTGCAAGCTGCCAGAGCGCTCGCACCGCTTGGCTCGGCGTCATACCGGCCCTGGAGAGAGCGGCGTCCCCGCTCCTTTTAAGATCGGCATCGAGACGTACGTTGATCTGAGCGGCTGTTGTGGTCATGGCCCCTCCTTAATACTTCAAGACTATCATAAAACTCTATGGTAGATACGTAAAGCATGTATAGCATTTATAAGCAATAGCCGTACTCTGTACACAAAAAGCCGCCGAGGCACATTGCACCTCGGCGGCTACGCATCACCGATCTAGTTCGGTTTCACCCTTTGTTTTCACCCAGATAAAACCTGCCAAAATTAACATCCCTTTTTGGCAGGTTTTAGAGCTCCACACTTTCGGCGCCGTTGATGGTTAGGTTGCGCTCGTAGAAGGCGGTGAGGGCGTGGATGGCGTACATCACGTCGCGCACGCCGCCGGTCTCGTAGCTCGAGTGCATGGCCAGCTGCGGCAGGCCCACGTCCACGGCATGCATGCTCGCCTGCATGTTCGACAGGTTGCCCAGGGTAGAACCGCCGGCCATATCGCTCTTGTTGGCAAAGGCCTGCGTGGGCACGTCGGCATCATCGCAGATAGCCTGGAACACCGCGCGGCTAAAGGCGTCGGTGCAGTAGTGCTGGTTGGCGGCCTCCTTGATGACGATGCCGCCGTTGAGCACAACCTGGTTGCAAGCGTCGCACTTCTCGGCGTGGTTGGGGTGCACGGCATGCGCGTTGTCGCAGCTCACGAGCATCGAAGCGGCAAGCGCACGGTGGTACGACTCGTCGTCAAAGCCCAGCGATCCGTTGATGCGGCGCAGCGCGTCGGCCAAGAACGTCGACATGGCGCCCTGCTTGGTCTCGGAGCCAACCTCCTCGTTATCAAAGCAGCAAAAGACCGAAACGTCATGCACGTTCTCGGCACCCAAAAATGCCTGCAGCGAGGTGTAGGCGCAAGCCAGGTCGTCAAGTTTGGGCGTCGAGATAAACTCGTCGGCCCAGCCCCAAATGCGCGCATCCTGGCGGTTAACCAGGAACAGATCGCGGCCCAGGATCTGCTCAGGCTCAACATCCAGCTCTTCGGCGATCAGGGCGTCAAAGTCGCCCTGCTTAAGGCCACCAGCGCTGATGAGCGGGCACAGGTCAACGGCTCGGTTGGGAGCAAAGCTCTCGTTGACGCCACGGTTCATGTGGATGGCAAGGCTCGGAATAATGGCAACCTCGCGCTCGGTGGCAAGCAGGCGGCTCTCAATACGGTCGCCCTCGCGCACCAGTACGCGACCCGCAAGCGCCAGCGGGCGATCGAACCAGGTGTAGTCGATCATGCCGCCGTAGGCCTCGGTGTTCAGGCGCAGCGTCTCGCCCGCGCCGTCGAGCTCAGGCACGGCCTTGACCTTAAACGTCGGCGAGTCGCTGTGCGACGCCGTCAGCTGAAAATGGTAGTCGCCGGCAACGCCGTCCTCGCCCCACGTCGCAGCCAAGTCCTCGCCCACCTTAAAGGCGATAACACTCGAAGTATTGCGCTGCGTGTAGTAACGACCGCCCGGTTCGATATCCCATGCCGCGTTCTCGGGCAGATAGGTAAAGCCCGCCTCGTCGAGCTCGGCCATAATGGTCGCCGCCGTATGGAACATGCTGGGGCATGCCTCGATAAAGTCGATAAGGTCGTTGGCTGCCTCGATATCGTCGGCCGTCACGTGCACGCGCTCGGGCGCTTCCTGATCCGTCATGTTCTCCCCTTTCGCTGGACTGATGATCCCCTCCAGCATACCCCGCCACGCCAGCGCCGCACTCTTCATTCCGTGCTTAATTCCGCGCCGCTCACCAAGTTGAGCCATCATGCCCGCGCTCCTTTTGCGACAATTGCGCTAACAGGACGAGAGGAGCCGTCATGAAGCCACGTAACATTGCTATCGCCTGCGGTGTCGCGGGAGTCGCCGTCGGCCTTGCCGCTGCCGCCGGCATCGTTTACCGCAAGCAAATCAAGTCCGTTGCGTCGCTCAAACGCTTGACCGACTATGCGGATGGCTATGACCTGTACGCAATCGACATCGCTTACGACTACGACCTTGACCGCATCATCGCAACCGATGTGCGCGATGACCAGGCCTACATTGATGCTGTGGTGGCGCAGGTGTTGCCCGGTGTGCCGGCACATGTCCAGGCGCCCCAGTTTGCCTGCAGCGCTTTTGTCGCCGTAGATGCCGAAGGCCGCGTGCGCACCGGTCGCAATTACGACTTTAAGGACGACACCTCGGCGCTGCTGGTGCGCAATCACCCACGCGGCGGCTATGCCTCCATCGGGTTTGCCGCCCTTAACAACCTGGGCGATAACACTCCGCTTGACTCCGTCGGCGGACGCGCTGCGGCGTTGATGGGCCCGTTTGCCCAGCTCGACGGTGTTAACGAATGCGGCGTGTCCATTGCCGTGCTCACCCTGGATTCCAAGCCCTGTGACCAGGACACAAAGCGCCCCGTCATCAATACCTCGCTCGCCATCCGTCTGGTGCTCGACCGCGCGGCTACCACGCAAGAGGCCGTCGACCTGCTTTCCGCCTACGACATGCACGCCATGGCCGGACGCGATTACCACTTCTTTATCAACGACGCCGCCGGTGACGCGCGCGTAGTAGAGTGGGATCCGCGCGATCCGGACCGTGCTTTCAAAGCGACTCCTGTACGCCAGGTTACGAACTTCTACGCCTGCTATGGCAACGAAGTGTTGCCCAACCAAAAGAATGGCGAGCTGGGCCATGGCAAGGAACGCGTCATCGCAATCGCCGATGTCCTCGACGCCCATGTCGGTGCCCAAGACGAGGCAGTCGCTTGGAAGGCCCTGCGCGCTGCGGCGCAAGAGCCCAATCCGGAAGACATCACCAGCAACACGCAGTGGTCGGTCGTCTTCGACAACACCGAGCCCGCTGCCGCCATCACGCTGCGCCGCCACTGGGGCAACGTCGATGCCTTCGCACTGTAAGGAGCCAGGCCCGTCGGCCTTACGTTCCCTGACGTTGCTTACATTTCTATACGCTTGAGCTAACACGTTTTACCCCCGTATCAACAGTGTGCGGGGGTAAACTTATGCGCATGTTATAACTTGCCCGGAAGGATTCATCATGCTCAGGATCGGTCTTCTTACCAGTGGCGGCGACTGCCAGGCGCTCAACGCCACCATGCGCGGCATTGTCAAAACGCTCATGACCAATAGCGAAGAGCCTATCGAGATCTATGGTTTTGAGGACGGCTACCAGGGCCTTATCTACAGCAGGTTCCGCGTCATGTCGCCCGCCGATTTTAGCGGCATCCTCACCCGCGGCGGCACCATCCTGGGCACGAGCCGTACGCCGTTCAAGCGCCTGGATGTTCCCGAGGCCGATGGCGTCGAGAAGGTGCCCGCTATGGTCCACACCTATCATAAGCTGCAGCTCGACTGCCTGTTTATGCTGGGCGGCAACGGCTCCACCAAGACCGCTAACCGCCTGCGCGAAGAGGGCCTCAACGTTATCGCCCTGCCCAAGACCATCGATAACGACACCTGGGGCACCGAGCTGACGTTTGGCTTTACGAGCGCCATCGACGTCGCTACCAAGTGCATCGACGACATCCACACCACCGCCTCGAGTCACGGCCGCGTGTTCGTTATCGAGATCATGGGCCACAAGGTTGGCTGGATCCCGCTGTACGCCGGCGTCGCGGGCGGCGCGGACGTCATCCTGATTCCCGAGATCCCCTACGACATGGACAACGTCATCAAGACCATCGAGCATCGCATGGAGACCGGCAGCCGCTTTACCATCGTGGCCGTCGCCGAGGGCGCTATCTCCAAGGAGGACGCGGCGCTGTCCAAGAAGGAATACAAGAAGAAGCTTGCCGAGCGCACGAGCCCGTCGATCGTCTACGACATCGCCAAGGAGATTGAGGCCAAGACCGGTCGCGAGACCCGCGTCGCCATCCCCGGCCACACGCAGCGCGGCGGCCAGCCCGATGCCCAGGATCGCATCTTTGCGACCCAGTGCGGCGTCGAGGCCGCGCTCGGCTGCCTGCGCGGCGAGTTTGGCTACATGATCGCCCTGCGTGACGGCAAGATGTGCCACATACCGCTCGAGGAGGTCGCCGGCAAGCTCAAGTATGTCGACCCCCAGAGCGACCTGGTGCGCGAGGCCAAGGCGTTGGGCATCAGCTTCGGCGACGAATAGCCTCGGCTGGAATCCACCCCATCGGGCCCTCCGACCCCGCCCGACGTATTTCGATTTGGCTCCTCCCTTGACTCCGTCAAAGGTCGCCAATCGAAATCGTCGGGCGGGGTCGGAGGGCCCTGCGTTTACATACTCGCCGAGGCTATTCGTCTTCTTGCTGCGGGTGCCTGGTCTGAAATTCAGTTGCGGTGAAATAGTTCCTGCTTAGTCCGCAAATGGCTGAATCCAAAAACTATTCCACCGCAACTTACTGAGTGGGGGCTCTTGGCTGCTACTTGCACTGACATTTGTCCTGAAATGGCTGGTCGTTAGGGATTGCTACCGGTAGTTGCGGTAGGGTTGGGGCAGATTCTAACTAGAAATGGTGGTCGCTACCGGTTGTTCTCGGCATACTCGGCTCATTCGATTCGACCATCAAACGAAAGGAACCACCATGGATCTTGCGATGGCACAGCGCCTCGTCGATCGCCGCAAGGCTGCCGGGCTTTCTCAGGAGGCGCTTGCCGCCCAGCTGGGTGTGAGTCGTCAGGCTGTCAGTAAATGGGGGCGCAGCGAGTCCTCACCCGATACCGATAACCTCATTGCGCTCGCCGCGCTGTATGACGTGTCGTTGGACGAGCTGTTATATGGGGAGGCGGCCAACGATGCCGACGACCTGGAGGACGGTAGCGCCGACACCGAGACGGCGGATGTGGCTGACGAGGCCGAGGATTCTGCCGAGCACGCCGATTGCGGCGACAAACCACTTGTCGATATTTCCCTCGCGCGCGGTATCCACGTCATTGATCCCAATAAAGGCGAGGAAGTCCATATTGGTTGGAGCGGCATCCATGTGACCAACGAGCGCAAGGGCGAAGAGGTGCATGTGGGGCCGGACGGCGTGCATATCGATACGCTTGAGGACGATGGACATAGCGTACGCACCAATGACGACGGCACCGTCACCATCGACGGCGAGACGTTTTCCAGCTGGAAGGAAGCACACGACAAGCTCGACCATCATGGCAATCATTTCCACACCAAGGTCGGACGTGCATGGAACAAATTCCCCTTCCCCGCACTTGTCACTCTCGCCTATCTGGTGCTCGGCATTGTCTACGGCACATGGGGCATGGGGCTTTTCCTCGTCTTTCTGGTTCCCGTCTACTACGCGATTGGTGACTTCATCGATCGGCGCCACCTGTCTAAGCTGATCGAGGCCATCTACCCGGCAGCCGCCATCGCTTGGTTCCTCTACATGTGGCTCTGTTTGGGACAGCCCCATCCTGCATGGATCATCCTCATCACGATTCCCGTCATAAAGGCGCTCATGCGCTGGTGCCGCAAACAATGGAAGCACCGCAAACAGGCCTAACACGCTCCGACCCACCAGCACCCAACCACCCCCGCCCTTCTCCTAAGTTGCGGTGAGATAGGGACTGTTTTGAAGCTCCAAAGCGCCAAACAGTCCGTATATCACCGCAACTTACAAACAACTGGGTCAGTTCCGGCACGGAGATTAGCATTGAGCTGACCGCGCGCCAAGAAAAGGGCCTATTTACTACGTTTAACTCGAGAGGGCCGACCATACCCGCCTTTTCCGAAAACTGGCAAGCCATCTACCTGCGGTTTTAATTTCATAATCTTTGTCACGGTCGAGGGTGTGGTAGCAAACGTAGTAGATAGGCCCATTTTGTGGCATACGACCCATACAAGCCCAATCTCGAAGGCCAAAGAGAGCCTCTCATCCACGCCTGCGAGCGAAAACCAAATAGAATGAAAGGCAAATGGAAAGCCCGTTTGACGGGGCAAACGCCGGGCCACCTAATGGTTGTCCGGCGTTTGCCCCGATAAAACCTGCCAAAATAAACCTGTCCCTTTTTGGCAGGCTACTCGGCGCTCTTGAGGGCGCCGACCATGTCGATCTTATTGAGGGTGCGATTGGTAGCGAGGTTGACGATGATCGTAAAGCCGAAGGAAAGCACCACGGCAAGCACGTAGCTCAGCGGCTCGACTTCGACGTCAAAGTACAATGACGGCATCTGCAAGATGTACGTAAAGCTCTCGGCCAGCGCACCACCCAGCGGTACGCCCAGCGCGGCACCAATCGCCGTGAGGATCAACGTCTCCTTGTTGACGTAGTGGTGCACCTCGCCACGGCGGAAGCCCAGCACCTTAATGGTCGCCAGCTCGCGCTCGCGCTCGGAGATATTCGTGTTGGACAGCGTAAACACCACCACAAACGACAGGCACGCCGCCATAAAGGTCACGAGCACCACGACCGAATTGATAATCGTAAAGTTCGCCTCATAGTTTTCCCAATGCTCGGCCGTACTCGAAATCGTAAGCCAACCGTCACTCTTAAGATTCTTACTAAACGCAATCTGGTCGGCCGACGAACCCTTAAGCAGCACAAAGACGCCGTTAAGGCGTGCACTTCGACCGAACGCGCGCTCATAGGTGCCCTGCGTCATGTAAAGCGTGTTCCCCAGATAGTTGAGCGAGATGTCGCTGACTTTGACCTTGGCAACATTGAGCGACGAATCCTGGACGTGTGCCGTATCGCCCGGCTTGATCCCCAGCACCAGCTGAGAGCTCTTGCTCAAATACACATCCCCGTCACGCAGGGCGAGCGGTTCTTTGGACTCGTCCTCTAGGCGCACGTAGTCATCCAGGTCGTTCGTGCGGTCATCGGGCACCACGATCAGCTGCACGGTCTCGCTCTTTCCGCCGAATGTAAAGGTAACGTTGTCGGTCATAATCGGCAGCGTCGAAGTCACGGTCACGTCGGAATCCTTGGCTGCACTGCGCTCATCCAACGCCGCGCACGTCTGCGAAAAATCATCGGGATTGGCGACCGCCAGCAAATCGTAGCGTGTGATGTGCCCGTACTGCTTGGGCGACAGCGCGACCGACGTATCACGGATGCCCATACCGCAAATCACAAGCGCCGTGCAGCCCGCAATGCCAAAGATGGTCATAAAGGCGCGCTTTTTGTAGCGGAACAGGTTGCGTGCAGCGACCTTGTTCAAAAAGCCCATGCGGTGCCAGATAAAGCCAATGCGCTCGAGCAGAATGCGCGAGCCGGCGCGCGGGGCCTTGGGGCGCATGAGCGAGGCTGGGGTCTCAGCCATCTCGTGGCGGCAGGCGATAATCGTGGCGCCCACCACGCCCACGGCAAACAGCGCTACCGACACGAGTGATGACACGATGTCGTACGAAAGCAACATCTGGGGCAGCGAGTACATGTCGTCGAACACCGTAAACAAGAACAGCGGCAGACCCACAAATCCGATGATATTGCCGAGCACGCCACCGATCAGACACGCCCACAGCGAGTAGTCCACATATTTGGACAGGATACGCCCGCGCGAATAGCCGAGCGCCTTGTACAGGCCAATGAGCGTGCGCTCCTCCTCGACCATGCGCGTGGCGGTGGTGAGGCTGATGAGCACGGCGACGATAAAGAAGATGAACGGGAACACCGTGGCAATGGCCTCAATTGACGAGCTATCGCTCTCCACGCTCGAGTAGCTTGCGATGTTATCGCGGTCCTGGATGTACCAGGTGCATTCGCCCAGGTCAGAGAGCTCGGCGCGGGCATCGGCAAACTGCTGGTCGGCGGCGGCACGGCGCTGGTCCAGGTCGGCTTGCGCCTGCGCACGCTCGTCGCTGCCCTCGGCCATGCGATTGATGTTGTCCTGCTCGATCCCAAAGACCATATTCGCCTGACGCTCAGCTGCGTCCAAGCTCGCCGGTGTGTCGACCGTCAGCTCCTGGGCGCGCGCCTTCTCACGCTCCTCGCGGATCTTCTCGATATTGCCCTTGACCTCATTGATCTTTGCCGAGTAGGCATCCGAATAGGAGTTGAGGCTCTTGGCTCCCTCGACGACCACGTGGACAGCGGAGTAGGAAGAAGATGTCGCGGCATCCTCGCTCACGTAGAACTTGTAGTCCGCAGTCGAAGCAGCGCGAAAGGCGTTGACTGTCGAGTCGGAGCTCACGTCGGTAGGATCGAGAACCTCGGCCGTGATGGTGTAGTCCCCATCGGCAAACTGGTCCTTGGCGCTTTGGTTCGACGAGCTCGCATCGTTGGCGGCAAAGCTCACCGTATCGCCGATTTTCTTGCCCGAAGCCTTCAAAAAACGTGAGGTCACTGCCACTTCGCCCGAAGTCTCGGGCAGCTCGCCGCGCACTAGCACCGGTTGGTCAATATTCTCTTTGGAGAGGCTCTGTACGACGACACGCTCGCGCGTCGTACCCACGGCGGTATAGGCGGTCTCGGTATAGATGCCCTCGGCCGTCTCGACGCCATCGACCTCTTGGATCGCGGCAATATCGTCATCGGTCAGACCATAGGTCGACTGCACGTTGATGTCATAGACATTCTGCTGGTCAAAATAGGCGTCGACCGAATCACACAGGTCCTCGCAGCCCGCCTTAAGGCCGCACATCACGCTCACGCCAAGCGCGGTGATCACAACGATAGACAAGAAGCGTTTGAGGCTGCCGCGAATCGTGCGGTAGATGCCACGGCGAAAAACCGTCGGCACCATATCGTTTGAGCTTTGGGCGGTACGGTAGGTCGTAAAATCCTGCTCGCGCTCCGTGTTCTGCGCGTCGCGGCGTTGACTGTTTTGGCGGTCCTGATTCATGGGCGCTACCACTCGATCGTCTCGATAGGCACAGGATTTTGCTGGATCGTCTCGCTCTCCACGCGGCCGCTCTTAAAGCGGATCAGGCGATCGGCCATGGGCGCCAGCGCAGAGTTGTGGGTGATGATGATGACCGTAATGCCTTGCTTGCGGCAAGTGTCCTGTAGCAGCTGCAAGATCTGCTTGCCGGTTTTGTAGTCGAGTGCACCCGTAGGCTCGTCGCACAAAAGCAGCTTGGGGTTCTTAGCCAGCGCGCGGGCGATGGATACGCGCTGCTGCTCGCCGCCCGAAAGCTGCGCCGGAAAGTTAGCGAGGCGGTCGCCCAGGCCAACCTGGCGAAGCGTTTGCTCGGCATCGAGCGAATCGGGGCAGATCTGCGCCGCGAGTTCGACGTTCTCAAGTGCCGTCAGGTTAGGGACCAGATTGTAGAACTGAAAGACAAAGCCAACATCGGCGCGACGGTATTCCACAAGCTGAGCCTCGTTGGCAGAGCTCACGTCGCGTCCGTCCACCGTCACGGTGCCGGAGGTCGCCGTATCCATGCCGCCCAGAATGTTGAGGGCCGTGGTTTTACCGGCACCCGAAGCACCCAAAATGATGGCGAGCTCGCCGCGCTCGACCGTAAAGCTCGCGCCGTCGAGCGCGTGGATGCGGGCATCGCCCTCGCCGTATGCCTTGATGACGTCTTTGAATTCGATATAGGCCATCGATTAATTCCCATCTGGTCGGATAACTCTTTAGTATTACCCATTTCCCACCTACCAAAAAGGGACAGGTTTATTTTGGCAGGTTTTATATGGGGAAACGGCAGCTATAGATAGGGCGCCGGGGAGGCCGAGAAATCATCAACGGGGTCAGGCCGACCGCCAAACACAACGCACGCATCTCAATCTGTCAGCCAAATCATTCGAACAGCTGTTCGTTTCTATGATATGATTCAACTATCTAAGCAGGCCAATACGCAGAAAGGCGGCCAACATGGCGTTCGACTTTAAGAAGGAATGCAAGGAGCTCTACAAACCTGCAAGCAAGCCGAGCATCGTAACAGTCCCGCCTATGAGCTACGTTGCCGTTCGCGGAAAGGGCGACCCAAATACCGAAGGTGGCGAGTATCAAAACGCCCTGCCGCTACTTTACGGCATCGCCTATACCGTCAAGATGTCGAAGAAAGGCTCAAGGAGTATCGAGGGCTATTTCGACTTTGTGGTACCGCCGCTCGAGGGTTTCTGGTGGCAAGAGTCCCCGAGCGGCGGCATCGATTATGTACGCAAGGACAATTTCAACTTTATCTCGTGCATCCGCCTGCCCGATTTCGTCACCCGAGATGACTTTGACTGGGCAGTCGCGGAAGCCACGACCAAAAAGAAACTGGACTTTTCCGCCGTCGAACTGCTTAAAGTTGACGAGGGTCTCTGCGTTCAATGCATGCACACCGGGCCCTACGACAACGAACCGGCGACCGTAGACGCTATGCATGAATACACGACCGAGCTGGGCTATGTTCCCGACTTCTCAGACACCCGTTTACATCACGAAATCTATCTCTCCGATCCACGCAAATGCGCACCGGAGAAACTTAAGACCGTGGTTCGTCATCCTATCAAGCGCGCTGAATAGCGTGGGGCGTCATTTCACGCGCTAGGTTTTAAGCCGGCCAACCAGCCGCCTCCTAGGCCGTCCGGTAATTATCTTGACGCGGCCCGTCGCATCTTATAAGTTTGTTTTGCTAAAGCTGGAAAGCCTCTCAACGATGCGCAACTCCAGCTCTTTTTCTATCAAGAGAGCAAGTGTCGGAAAGCAAAATGTCAGAAAGCAGCGCTTCGAGCAGAATCAAACGCCTGGTCAACACCTATAGCGGTCTCGTGCTCATGGGCGCCGTCGGAATCCCTATCGGCGTTATCGTTGGCGCCATCTGTGCCCTTTTTGGTCGTGTGCTCCTGGCAATCGGCGCCTTCCGTGACGAGCACATCGTACTGCTCCTTCCCTTCCTCGCCCTCATGGGCTTGGCCATCGTATTTGCCTACCTCACCTGGGGCAAAGGCACCGATCGGGGCATGAGCTTAGTATTCGACGTAGGTCACGGACGCGAGGACGCCATCTCCCCGCGTCTGGTGCCGCTCATTATGCTGAGCACGTGGGCCACGCATCTCTTTGGCGGCAGCGCGGGACGCGAAGGCGTAGCCGTGCAGATCGGCGCAACCGTCTCGCATTGGATCGGCCGACGTCTACCTTTCCGAGAACCCGGCAACACGTTTTTGCTTATCGGCATGGCCGCCGGCTTTGCCGGACTCTTCCGAACGCCCCTCGCCGCCACGGTCTTTGCGATCGAAGTACTGGTCGCAGGACGCATGGAATACCGCGCGCTGTTTCCCGCGCTTACAGCCTCGCTCGCCGCAAGCATGACCTCCGGCGCTCTGGGGCTCGAGAAGTTTGAGGTCGCCGTTACCGCCTCGTATGCGCTCGACCTCCCCGGTCTTGGACGACTGGCGTTGTTGGGTATCGCGTTTGGTATGGTAGGTGGAGCTTTTGCCTGGTGCCTTGCCCATGCCAAGACCCTTGCAGCGCGGCTGCTCCCCAGCCCTTACATACGCGTTGCCGTTATGGGCCTTGCGCTGTCGGCGATTCTGTTCGCGCTGTGGCAGGGGCGATACTGCGGCCTTGGCACCAACCTGATATCGGCGGCACTGGGTGACAACGGTGAGGCGTCGATCATGCCTTGGGACTGGGCGCTCAAATTCGTACTCACCATCGCCACGCTTGCCGCAGGATATCAGGGTGGCGAGGTGACGCCGCTGTTCTCCATCGGAGCCAGCCTGGGTGTCGTACTCGCCGGGATTCTCGGCATGCCCGTCGAGCTCTGCGCCGCGCTGGGATACGCCGCCGTCTTTGGCAGCGCCACCAATACGCTGCTCGCGCCCATCTTTATTGGCTGCGAGGTCTTTGGCTTTAGCAGTCTGCCGACGTTCTTTATTGTCTGCGTCGTGGCCTACCTGTTCAACATGGATAAGTCGATCTATGCGCTGCAGGAGCACAGCCGCACCCGATAAACAGGGCGTTTGCCACCAAAAAACGCGCACGACAGGCCGGGCCCGCCGCGCGCGTCATCCTATACACGATTAGTTATTGTTGTTGGTCATCGAAGCCACTGCTGCCGCAAGATTGGAAATGGGCATTGTCTGCAGCCAGATGCGCCCCGGACCGGTGAGCACAGTGTTGAACACGCCTTCACCGCCAAACATGATGTTTTTGACGCCCTTGACCATCTGCGCGTCGATGCTCACCGTCTCCTCAAAGCCGGCCACGTTGCCGGTATCTACAATCATTTGCTGGCCAGCAGCAAGCTCGTACTCAACTAGGTCGCCGTCGATCTCGGCAAAGGCAATACCCGAGCCCGTGAGCTTTTGCATGATAAAACCCTCGCCGCCAAAGACGCCGGTCTTTGCCTTCTTGTTAAAGTGGATGCTCAGCTCAACACCACTTTCCGCGGCAAGGAACGAACGCTTCTGCAAAATCCAGCTCTTACCAGGGCCAATCTCGATCGGTATAATGCGGCCGGGGAAGCAAGAGCCAAACGCAATCATGCCATCGCCGTGCGCGGTCCAAATGTTTTGGAACAACGCCTCACCCGAAAAAGCCTTAGAGAACATCTTGCCTATACCACCGCCCGAGGTGGACATCTCCATGTTGGGGGTCATCCAGACCATGGCACCGCTTTCGGTGATCATGGATTCGCCGTCGCTAAGGTTGCACGTAACAACCGGGAAAGCCCCTCCGCCGATCTCGTACTGCATGACCGTCTCCTTTCCTTCGGGAGCCGAACAACGATGTCCATATTTTAGCAGTTAGAGGTGCGTTTATTTGGGTCGGTGGCGTTCATGGCGCCGATCACCGCCAGCCTCCGCTGCCGTCTGCACAGATAAAACCTGCCAAAATAAACCTGTCCCTTTTTGGCAGGTCTTAGAGGCGGACGGTGAAGGTGATCTGGTTACCGTGGCCGCAGACAGAAGCGCTCCCGCCATGGGCTTCGGCGATGGCACGCACCACGGATAGGCCCACGCCCGAGCCGCCCGTCTTGGAGCTGCGCGACACGTCCGCACGATAGAAGCGGTCGAACAATCGATCTAGGTCGCCTTCGGGCAGCTCGTCCACGGCGTTCGATACGACAAGCTCGGTGGCGCCCTTACCCTGAACGCGCGAAACGGCACGCAGGCTCAGCTCAATCACGCTGCCCTCGCTCGCATAGCGCGTGGCGTTGTCCAGAAGCAGCTCAACCACCTGCGCCACCGCCGCAGCATCGGCATGGGCCCGCACGCCGCACGCAATCGACGTCGACAGACGCTTGCCGCGCGAAACCGCCACCGATTCAAACGGCGCCGCAGCCTTGTCCACGGCCTCCGAAAGATCGATCGATGTCATGGTAAAGCCCGCCGAGCCCTCGTCCATACGTGCCAAAAACACTAGACGTTCCGTGAGCGCCGTCAGCCGCGCAACCTGCTCGTGAATGCTCTGCGTCCACTCACTTTCGCCGCTCTCGATCTCTTGTACCTCATTGGCGGCGTCAATTACAGCCAGCGGCGTCTTGATCTCGTGGCTCGCATCGGTAATAAAGCGCTTTTGCTTGCTGTAGCTCTCGACCATCGGTCGAATCACCGCGCCCGAGGCACCCGCCACAATTGCCAGCACCGCCAGCCAGCCAATGTAACTGATCGCCACGCTCGCGCTCAAAAACGAATGAAAGCTTGCAAGCTCGCGCGAGCAGTCCACGAACACATAGGTGATCTCGTCGTCCTGGACGTCGGTCGTATAACGATAATTGCCAGAGAAGCCCGAGGTCCAGCCCTTGGCATGCAGCCTTGCGGCAATACTGGCGGCGCGCTTGGCACCAACCGCGGCAATGCGGGCCGTATTGACATCGGCAACCTGTCCGGCGTCAATCGTCACCGTAAAGTAGCGCGTGTCGAAGGGAGACTCCGCCGTCATGCCTTCGAAGTGTCTGATGCGAACGCCCGCTTGGCTATCGCCGGCATCCTTGCCATTAGCGGGCTCGGCTTTAGGCTCGTCCCCCCAATCGATACCGTCCTTGCCCGCCAGAATATAGTCCAGACGCGCATCAGCCATTTTGCAGACATGCGAATAATTGACGATGTTGATGCCGGCGATGATGAGCGTGAGCACCACGGTCACGGCGCCCATGGCAACGAGGATAAACTTGCGACGCAGACGGCGGCCCAATGCGTCAACAGAATTAGCCCGCCCCTTACTACTCGAGGCGGCGTGAAACCACTCCGTCATGCGCTTGCACCACGCGCTCGCGCTCACGCTTATTCGCCTTCCTCGACAACCTCGAGCGAATAGCCCTGGTTGCGCGACGCGCGAATGGCAACGTTGGCACCAAGCGCCGTCAGCTTTTTGCGCAGGTACGAGATATAGACCCACACCACGTTGGCGCCTTCGGGCGCGTCCTCACCCCAAACCTCGAGCATCAGACGTTCAGTGGGCATGCGCGTGCCGGCGTTGCGCATAAAGAGTTCCATAAGCTGAAACTCGCGATTGGCCAGATGCTCCTCGCCCAAAGGTCCCACAAGCGTGCAAGCCGCCGTGTCGAGGCGCACGTTACCCACGCTGAGCGTCGTGGCGTCAATTGCCGTCGCGGCACGCGTCATGGCACGAATACGCGCAAGCAGTTCCTTGGCGGCAAACGGCTTGGTCAGGTAATCGTTGGCACCGGCATCCAGGCCCTCGACCTTATCGGACACCTCGCTTTTTGCCGTGAGCATGATGATGGGCAGTCGCTTTCCGGCGGCGCGTGTACGCTTGAGCACCTCGATGCCGTCCATGCCGGGCATCATGATGTCCAGGATTGCGGCGTCGTAATCGTTGGTGAGTAGATTCTCGAGCGCCGTCAAGCCGTCGAGGGCGGTGTCGACCTCGTAGTCGCTATGTTGAAGAATCGCGGTGAGGGCGCGGGAGAGACCAGGTTCGTCCTCGGCAAGCATCAGCTTCATAGTTGCTCCTTTGGCGCATGGAAATACAGGTTTCGATACTGCCGATAATAGCGCACCGAAAGCTGCCTTAGCACAGCCCTAGCGGCTCAACCTGCGCGTTTTCAAATACGCAAGATATGGCTTAGCCAAACTTAAAGCGCAGATGCCAAGCGTCTGGACGCATGCCGGCCGTAGAAGGACGGAGGCTCGTCCTTTCGCGGCGTCCTAGTTATGCAAAGCGTTCGAGCGCTATTCCTCGTACGCGCCCTCAAGCCGAAGCAGCCACTCCTTGCGATCAAGGCCGCCAGCATATCCGTTGAGCGATCCGTCGACCGCGACCACGCGATGGCACGGCACGATAATCGAAATGGGATTACGCGCAACCGCAGCCCCCACCGCACGAGGAGACACGACGGGTGCCTCATTTCCCGGCACACGATGTCGAGCCGCAACACGCTGAGCGATCTCGCCATACGTAGCGACTTCGCCACGCGGAATTGAAAGCAGCTCAAACCAAACCTCGCGCTGGAACGCCGTGCCGATCATATGCAACGGCGGCGTAAACCGAGGCTCCTGCCCCGCAAAATAAGCATTCAGCCAAGCCCAAGAACGCTCAAGCACCGAAGAAGCCGCGCCATTTGCCGGACTCACCGGCAACATGCCACCGGTACCGGAAACCGCGTCGGCGCCTTCAACATGTTCGGAGTCTTCCCGGAGAAGCGTGGAACCAAAGTGCTCCTGCCCCTCAAACCAAAGCCCCGTCAGACCGCGGCCATTAGCGGCAAGCAAGATTTCGCCCAAAGGCGAAGCAAATGTCGTCGTGACCACCAGCGGCTCCTTTCAAAACTCCGCAACATAATACCGCGAATTGTGCAGACAACCCCAATCGACCCCAAAGTCACCCAAGGCAGCAGGCGCGACAGCGCCCCAGCTGCCGCACGACCCCAAAGTCCCCGCAGGCAGCAGGCGCAACGCGCCGCAGCTGCCGGCCGCGCTCCGCAGCCCCCCCCCAAGGCGGCAGGCGCGAAGCGCCGAGGCCGCCGCCGGCACCAGGGCCCGCAACAACCGCGCGCCCCCACATCAGCCCAGCGGCCCCAACCAACAACGGCCTCACCGCATGCCGCTCGCAGCAACGTCACCGCAGGCGGGGGCCGGGCTTGGTTTTCAGAACACTCCGCAGACCAGTGTGGCGCCTTGTCCGCGGCTCCGAAGGAGCAGGACAAGGCGCCACACATGGTCGAGGACGTTCTGAAAACCAAGCCCGGCCCCCGCCGGACGGGTCACACTACTCGCAGAGCAGCTTAGCGATCTGGACGGCGTTGGTTGCCGCGCCCTTACGGATTTGGTCGCCGCAGCACCAGAAGGTGATGCCGCGCGCAGCCTCGGGGTTCGAAATGTCGCGGCGCACGCGACCGACCCAGATCAGGTCCTGGTCGGAGGTGTCCATCGGCATGGGGAAGCGGTCGTGCGCATCCTCGGCACTCATGTCGTCAACCAGCTTGACGCCCGGAGCGGCAGACAGCGCAGCACGAGCCTCCTCAACCGTAATGTCGCGCTCAAACTCGAGCGTAATGCTCTCGGAGTGCGAACGCAGCACGGGCACGCGCACGCAGGTGCAGTTCACGCGCAGCTCGGGCAGATGCATGATCTTACGGCCCTCGTTTTGCAGCTTCATCTCCTCGGAGGTAAAGCCCTCCTCCTTGACGCCGCCAATCTGCGGAATCAGGTTGCTCGCCAGCTGGGCGGCAAATGCACGCGGCTCGGGAATCTCCTCGCCGCGACCCAGGGCGGCCAGCTGAGCCTCGAGCTCGGCCATACCGGGAGCGCCGGCACCCGAAGCCGCCTGATACGTCGAGACGATCATGCGCTTCACGCCGGCGAGCTGATGCAGCGGCCACGTGGGAACCAGGCCGATGATAGTCGCGCAGTTGGGATTGGCGATAAGGCCGTGATGCCACTTGATATCGTCGGCATTGATCTCGGGCACGACCAGCGGCACCTCGGGATCCATGCGGAAGGCATGGCTGTTGTCTACCACGATGGCGCCACGCTTGACGGCCTCGGGCAGCAGCTCCTTCGCGATATCGTCGCCGGCAGCGCCGAGTACGATGTCGCAGCCCTCAAAGGCCTCGGGGCAAGCTTCCTCGATCACAACCTGCTCGCCGCGGAACTCGACGGTCTTGCCCGCAGAGCGCGCGCTCGCTAGCAGCTTGAGCTTGCCGACCGGGAACTCCTGCTCGTTGAGACACTCGAGCATCTGGGTGCCAACAGCTCCCGTCGCGCCCAAAATAGCAACCGTGTACTGTTTCATGCTTCCCCCTTTTAAGGTTGTGGCTTTTGCCCGCACGCCGAGCAGGCTAAATGTTCTTGCCCAGTTTATACAAAAACGGGACGGGCATGAAACCCGCCCCGTCGAAACGAAACCGAAATGAAACGCCCCACGGCAGATTTTGGGGCATGTCCCAAAATCTGCCGGAATGGCCGCTACTTGTGGAGGGCGGCCAGGGCGGGTTCGACCGGCGCGGGAGCCTCCAGGTCCGCGACTTTCACAATGCCGTTCTCGTCGGAGAAGGCACGGTAAATGGTCTGAATCGCCAAGTCGAAGTCCTTCTCCTCGACGCCGATAATGATATTGATCTCATCGCAGCTCTGCGAAATCATACGCACGCTCACGCCCGCCTGGCCAAGCATGCCAAACAGGTGGCCCGAGATACCTGCACGGCCGCGCAGGTTACGACCGACGGTCGCGATAAGTGCCAAGCCCTCGACCACCTCGATCTCGAGCGGCTCGACCTCCTGCTGAATGTCGCCTACGAGCGAGTACAGCGAATCGCGCACGTCCTGCTCCTGCACCACAGCACCAAAGCGGTCGACACCGGTGGGCATGTGCTCGACGGAAACGTCATAGCGTTCGAAGACCGAAAGCGCACGGCGCATAAAGCCGACGCGCGGCTTGGTACGGTCGCGGGCAACGTTGATGGCGACAAAGCCGCGCTTACCGGTCACGCCGGTAATGATGGGCTCTGCCTCACCCTCGTCAGCCGTCTCGCTAATGATGGTGCCGGGGTCCTGCGGCGCATTGGTGTTCTTGATGACCAGTGGAATGCCTGCCTCGCGCACAGGGAACACGGCCTCCTCGTGCAGGACGCTTGCACCCATGTACGAAAGCTCGCGCAGCTCCTCGTAGGTAACGCGGGCGATGGGCTGAGCCTCGGGCACAATGCGAGGATCAGCAGAATAGAAGCCCGAAACGTCGGTCCAGTTCTCGTACAGGTCGGCGCCCAGGCACTTGGCCAGGATCGAGCCCGAGATATCGCCGCCGCCACGGTCGAGCAGCTTGATTTGACCCTCACGCGTCGCGCCGTAGAAACCGGGCATGACAAAGCCGCCCTGCTGACCGTACTCCTGCACCAGCTCGGAGGTGCGGTTCATGCTGAGCGTACCGTCGTGATGGAACGCCACGACCGTCGCGGCGTCCAGGAACGGCAGGCCCAGATACTCGGCCATCAGGCGAGCGGTGAAGTACTCGCCACGACTCACGAGCTCCTCGGTGGAGTAGCCGCCCGAGCGGGCGCGCTCGGCAAAGGCCGCGAACTCCTCGCGGATGGGATAGGTGAGCTCCAGCTCGTCAGCGATATCAAAATAGCGCTGCCCAATGTCCTCGAGCAGCTCCTCGCACGACACGTGGTACTTAACGTGCGCGTTAACCAGGTAGAGCAGGTCGGTCACCTTGGTGTCGCCCTTAAAGCGGCGACCGCAGGCAGAAACCACCACAAAACGGCGGGCCGGATCGGCATCGACAATGGCCTTGATCTTCTTAAAGTGTTCGGCGTCGGCGACAGACGAGCCGCCAAACTTGGCAATCTTAATCATGGGCTGGAGGTTACCTTTCTAAAAGCCTCTGCAAACCTGTTTTGCGCGCTCTGATACCATGGTTTCACCGATTGGGACCAAGGCATCCGAGGAGCAGTGTTATATGGGAACTTATCATAGTACACGAGGACGCACTTTATCGTGCTCAAGTAAGGTGGCAATCCGCACCGGCATCGCTCCCGACGGGGGTTTGTTTGTCTCGGACGAGCTTGGCACCCAGCAGGTCGATATCAGCTCGCTTGCAGATAAATCGTACTTTGAAATCGCTCAAGATGTGTTGGGAATGTTACTGAATGATTACACGGCCGAAGAAATTTCGGCGTGTGTCGACGAGGCATACCGCGGCACGTTCGCGAGCGAAGAGGTTACGCCGCTCGTCAAACTCGACGCTGCGCCGGGCGCTGACGCCCCTCAGACCTATGTGATGGAACTCTTTGGCGGCCCCACGAGCGCCTTCAAGGACGTCGCCCTGCAGATGCTCCCCCGCCTTATGGCCCGCACCTCCGCCAAGGACGGCGGCGCCGAGCGCATCATGATCGTCACCGCCACGTCGGGCGACACGGGCAAGGCAGCACTCGCCGGCTTTGCCGACGCTCCGGGCACGGGCATCACTGTCTTTTATCCCGAGGGCAAGGTCAGCCGCGTCCAGAACCTGCAGATGTCCACTCAGGAGGGCGATAACGTCGCCGTCTGCGGTATCCGCGGCAACTTCGACGACGCCCAGAGTGCCGTCAAGCGCATCTTTGCCGATAAGGAACTTACCGAGCGCTTGGAGGCCGCCGGCACGGTGCTCTCGAGCGCCAACTCCATCAACGTCGGCCGCCTGGTGCCGCAGGTTGTCTACTACTTTGCCGCCTATGCGCAGCTACTGCGCGCCGGCGCCATCAAGGCCGGCGATGCCGTGGAGTTCTGCGTGCCGACCGGCAACTTTGGCGATATCCTGGCCGGCTACTATGCCAAGCGCATGGGTCTGCCCGTCGCCAAACTCGTCGTGGCCAGCGACAAGAACAACGTGCTCGCCGACTTCCTGACCACCGGCGTCTACGACCGCAACCGTCCGTTCTTCACGACCATCTCGCCGTCGATGGACATCCTTATTAGCTCCAACCTGGAGCGCATGCTCTACTTCCTGTCCGACGGCGACTGTGAGCTCGTTGCCGGCCTTATGGAGCAGCTTGCCCAGACCGGCCGCTACGAGGTACCCGCCGAACTGCTGGCAAAGATTCAGAGCGTCTTTGGCTGCGGTTGGGCCAGCGAGGACGAGGTCCGCGCTGCCATCAAGAGCTGCTGGGACGCGAACGGCTACGTGATCGACCCGCACACCGCTTGCGGCTACCACGTCTTTGAGCAGGTCGCTTCCGCCGAGGGCGCCAAGGCCCGCGTGCTGCTTTCGACCGCCAGCCCCTACAAGTTCCCACGCGCCTGCTGCGACGCCCTGGGGCTCGACGTTCCCGAGGATGATTTTGAGGCTATGCGTGTGCTCGAGCAGGCCACCAACACGGTCGCCCCGACCCAGCTCGCCGAACTCGAATCCAAACCCGTCCGTTTCGAAGACGTCTGCGACGTCGATGAGATGGCAAGCTACGTCGAGTCTGCAGCAAAACGAATGAGCACCAACTAGATTCCTTATTAAGCGCCGGCGAAAGCCGGCGCACCTTCTTTTATCAGATAATCCCCGGGATGATGACGAACGCGCACAGCGTGCCTGGCTGTTTAGTTCGTCGCGAGTTCCGCACGCAAAGGAAAGCACTTAATGTGCTTTCCGTCTTGCGCAGGACTGCCCGAGCAGCGAACTAAACAGCCAGGCACGCCAGGAGGACTCACATGATCAAAATCACCGTCCCAGCAACGAGCGCCAACCTAGGCATCGGCTACGACACCCTCGGCATGGCCGTCAGCCTCTACTCGCACTTCACCTTCGAGCGCGCCGACAAGCTCACCATCACGGGCTGCCCCGAGGAGTTTCAAAACGAGAACAACCTAGTCTACGTGAGCTTTGTCGACGCACTGGCCGCATGGGGCGAGCCGGCCTTCCCCGTCGCCATCGACATTCAGACTGACGTTCCCGTCGCCCGCGGCCTGGGCTCCAGCTCAACCTGCGTCGTCGCCGGCATTATGGCCGCCGCCGCGCTGACAGGCCACACCGTCGACCGCGCCGAGCTCGTCCGCATTGCCACCGAGGTCGAGGGCCATCCCGATAACGTCGCCCCCGCCATCCTGGGCGGCGCCGTCTGCTCCTTTACGCCGACCGATTCGCTCCCCCAGTGCCTGCGCTACGAGGTGAGCGATCGCTTGCGTTTTATTACCGTGATTCCGCCCTACGAGGTACATACGAGCGAGGCGCGCAAGGTTGTGCCGCAGGAGATTCCACTCTCCACCGCCGTATGGCAAATGGGCCGCATCGCCGGCATGACGCGCGGCCTGGAGACCGGCGACCTGGATCTGATTGCCGCCGCCAACGACGACCGCATCCAAGAGCCGTATCGCCGTCGCCTCATCCCCGACTACAACGCCGTGCGCGACACCTGCCTTAACGGCGGCGCTAAGACCATCTGGATCAGTGGTTCGGGCTCGACCCTCATGGCCGTGACTGACGACACCATCGTGGCAAAGTTCCTACAGGTCAAACTGCGTGAACAGTTCCCCAAGTGTGACACGCACATTCTGACGTGCGACACCGAGGGCGCTCAAATCGAGTACCTGTAGACATCGCCGATCGGTCTGTCCGGGCCACCCAGGGGCATCCCCTTAAAAACGTCCTCGCACTTGAGGCCCGCTTATCCCGCTCCTTCGGAGCTGCGGATAAGCGGGCCTCGTGCTGCGGAATGTTTTTAAGGGGATGCCCTTGGGCGGCCCTACAACAACATTGCCGGCGATGTCTACAGGGACCCACGCTTTGAAAGGGCGCCGGGCTGATAGTTTGGCTTTTTATTGGTAGGGGCTCTTGCTAGGCTGGAGCACTTCCTAGAGGCGGGCATCGGCTGTGTGCTTGGTTTAGGCGGCGCTGGTTTCTTTGTATTCGAAGACTGGTTCTAGGAGGTCTTCGATGTTGCAGTGGAGGGCTTTTGCTATGGCTCTTACGCTTGTAACCGAAGCTTCATTGATGTTTCTCTGGCGCTGCTCGTACATTTGGATTGAGCGGAGTGACACACCCGATTCGTATGCCAAGTCCTGTTGGGTTTTCTTGAGCCTCTTTCTTGCTAACGCAAGTTTGGTTTGCCTGGACGCTTTTTTCGCCATATCGCAGACGAGGCGAGCCACGCGTTCCTCCGAGGCTTCGTGCCAGGGGTAGTACAGACTGCGTAGCACATCGAATGGAACGACATGCAGCAAATCTTCGAAAGACTCTCCTAGGCGCCACTGAAGGTATGCCAATATCCAGCCTGTCCAATATTCCGGTGTCTTTTCGAATCGGTAGGTTCGATTTGGCATCGGCCTTGATTGATAGCCGAACCTTTCGGCAATGAGCGCAAACAGCTCAACGCCCGATTTTCCCGACACTACCCATGCGTTGCCGCGTTCGAACTCGCGGGCTACGCCGCTCAGGCAAAAGAGTTCAGCAACTTCCGATCCTTCTGCCCCATAATCGTTAACGGCATAGTCAAAGCAGTCGCCGAGGTTGTTCATTGCATCCTCAAGGTAGTAGACGGGGTATGTCCTACTCGGCCCACGATCCGTTAACTCTTGGATCATTTAAATCAACCCTCCCTGCCATCAAATCCCTAATGTCGACACCATCAGAGTCAAATCCGTTTACCGTATCCAGGTACTTTCGTCGAGCGTTCTGTTCTCGCTCAAATCGTTTGGGATAAAACTCAGCTCCCGAGGCCTGCTTCCAATCGCGGAACTTAATCGCCGAGAACGCACGCTCACTCATGAGCGCATATTGAATGCCCAAATCCCCCAAAAACATAATGCGCTGCAATTGCCTGAGCGAGATCATGCCGTTGACAAACTGTCTTGCAAACGAGAAATAGGAATCGTCTGCACGATAGCCTCGAATAACGTCATAGGGAGAAATATCAATCAGGCAGTTATCCAGCAGATAACGAAGCCCCTCGCGTGCTACTGGCGTTGAAACATTGAACTCTCTGTTATTCGCCAGAATTGCAAGCCAGTTGAGAATCGAGAACTCACCTGATTCCAAATCCAAAATCGCAAGGCCATCTAAATCAAGCTCATATCGATTGGCAATGCCATCAGACTCGGTCCGGCATGCCCATTCCATTGCCATTTCCTCATGTGGCGTGCAATAAAACCCGCGCCCATAGTCATTGAATTGCCTGCATTTATCCAACGATGGATGCTCGACAACAACCTCCGACCCGTGCCAAAGCTCCATATCGACCTCCTAAAAAATATCACCCCAGTGATAGTTTACCAATAACTATCACTGGGGTGATATAGATGAGAGCTTTTGAGGGGTTGCAGCCAGATTAGAGGCAGGCCTCGGCGATGCGCTTTTTGAGTTCGTCGATGCCGGTGCCGGTCTGGGAGCTTGTAATGATTACGTTTTCGGCCGGGACGTTGAGTTGCTTTTTGATGGCTGCTGCCTGGCGGGCCTGCTGGGTGCGGCTGAGCTTGTCGGCCTTGGTGAGGCAGACGATAAAGTTGAACTCGTTGCCCTGCAGATAGTCGATCATGTCGTGATCGAGCTTGCTGGGGTCGTGACGAATATCCACCAGCGAGACGACCAAGTTAAAGCTGCGCTCGGAGTCAAAGAAGTCGCCGATGAGCTCGGCCCAACGGTCGCGCTCGGCCTTGGAACGGCGGGCGAAACCGTAACCCGGCAGGTCGACAAAGTGCACGTCGTCGGCCTCAAAGAAGTTGATGTTGCTCGTCTTGCCCGGCGTGCTGGAAACCTTGACCAGGTTCTTGCGGCCAAAGAGCTTGTTCATAATCGACGACTTGCCCACGTTGGAGCGGCCGACAAAGCTCACCTCGGGGCAGGTGGACTCGGGAATCTGCGAAACCTTGCCGTAGCTGGCGACGAACTTGGCAAGCTGGTAGTTAATGGAATCGGCCATGGACACTCCTTGGTCGTAGGTTCTTACAAACAGACGCGCTATTGCGCAGCGGCAATGCGGCGGACGATATCGAGCGTGATGTCACTTGCGACACGCGCGTACTCGAACAGATCGAACTCGCGCTCGCAAATTGCATCGTACGCCTCGTCACAATTATCGCTGATAGCGCGCAACACCAGGCAATCGACACCATTTTTGGTTGCGACATGGGCAATTGCCGCGCCCTCCATGCCGACACAATCGGCATGCGTCGCCTCGATAGCGTCGTTGCGCATGACGGCGCCCGTCACAAAGCGGTTACCCGTGGCAATCGTGCCGACCAGGAACTGCTTGGTGCCCTCGTTCGAAGCGACTGCATTTGTCGAAGCGTCAACAAACCCACGCTCAGCAAGCACATCGGCGGCAATATCGACCAGCGCAGGCGTCGAGCCAAACTCCTCGAGCCCCGGTGCGGACTCGGCGATAAGCGCGGTATCGGTATCCAAATAGCGCAGGCGTTTACCAATGACCACGTCGTCGATATGGAGCTTGGGGTTCAAACCGCCCGCAATGCCCGAAAACACAACAGCCTGCGGAGCATACTTGCTAATGAGGTGCTGTGTTGCAGCGGCGGCGTTCACCGTGCCCATGCCCGCCGTTGTGGCGACAACTGTCAGGCCGTCGAGCTCGCCGCTTACAACGGTCAAGCCTGCCTCCCGTGCCTCGCAAACGTCGCTCAACTCTTCCTTAATCTGCATGATCTCTTTTTCGAGCGCACCGATAATCGCGATGGTAGCCATACCATTCCCCAAACCTATACGAAATTCTCAACCACGGTATGGTACCAGCATTTTGTTTGACCTCGCCAAACGAACACGCTAAGCCAGCGCAGCTCGCATATCAAACAGAGCCTTTGCAATCACGGCCGTAACCTCGCTCGAGCGGTCGCCCCACGGCATCGATGTCATGACGCTCATGACATAGGTACGACCATCGATGCCGATAAGGCCCGCATCGTATGTCGAATAGTAACCATCCTCGCTAATCCAGCCTGCCTTGTTGCGCACCAAAACATGCTCGCCCGCAATGCCATCGCGCACTCATTTAAGTCTGTCCCCAATGAGTGCCTTTGGGGAGCGAAAATGGCTCGCTAGCCGATAGCGTTTTTGAGTTCCGCGCGACGCTTTTTCATGCCCGTCATGACGGCGTTGCGCAGCTCGGGCATGCGCGCGGTATCCATCTGTGGAACGCCCTCGAGCTTATAGGGAATGCCCAATTGCTCGTACTTGACGACACCCATCGTGTGATACGGCAGCATTTCCAGGCCCACCACGTTGTGCCATGGAGCGATGAGGCGGCCGAGCGCCTCGCACTCCTCAACCGTATCGGTAATGCCGGGCACCACCACGTGGCGGATAACGACCTTAATCTTGCGACGGGCAAGCTCATCACCAAACGCCAGAATGCGTGCGGGATCGCAACCGGTCAGCTTTTTATGCTCAACGGGATCGGCGTGTTTAATGTCGAGCAGCACCATGTCGGTCTCGTTGAGAACAGTATCGAACTTCTCGGGATGGTTGGGGTCAAACGCATAGCCGCAGCTGTCGAGGCAGGTATGCACGCGGCCATCGGGGTTGTTGTGCATTGCACGGAACAGGTCGGCTAAAAACGCGGGCTGCAAGAGCGGCTCGCCGCCGGACACCGTAATACCGCCGCTGCGGTAAAACTCATGGTTGCTCTGGAACTCGTCCATCAGGTGCTCGACGGTCACCATGGTGCCGCCGCTAACCGACCAGGTATCGGGGTTGTGGCAATACGCACAGCGCATGGGGCAGCCCTGAACAAACACCACAAAGCGGATGCCGGGTCCATCGACCGTTCCCATCGTCTCAATCGAATGTACGCGGCCCAGGGCAAACGCAGAGTCCTCGGGACGAGCGTCCACACCCTCGAGCGTCATCTCAGCCATTCCCGCTACCTTGCCTCTCATTGGTTTTAGCTACATAAATGCCAGAATCATTCTAGCCCATACGCATGATGGCGAAACGGTTTAGCGGTCAATTGGGTTGTCCTATTTGGCCCTACGCAAGAGCGGCGGGAAGGTTATCGCAACCCGCCCGCCGCTGAGGCAATAGAAATCGATAGACGCCAGACCTTACGCCTTAAGCGTGAGCACCGCACCGAAGGCGGTCGGGCCGCAATGGCTCGAGATGACACCGCCGACCTGAGTCCAGGTAACGTCCTTAAAGCCCAGGTCGTGCGCATAGACTTCCATGTCGTCGCGCAGCTCCTGGGAAAGGCCTACCGAATACGCCAGGCCAATATGCGAGTAGTCAATCTCGCCCTTCGCAACCATGTGGTCAATAAAGGCGCGGGCGCACTTGAGCATAGAGCCGCGGAACTTCTTGGTTGCCACGAACTTGCCGCCCGTTACCTCAATGCAGGGCTTAATCTTGAGCAGATGGGCACCGAGGAATGCCACGTTGGATAGACGACCGCCCGCCTTAAGGAAGGCTAGGTCGGTAGGAACAAAGCCCAGCAGCACACGGTCCATGACGGAATTCGTAAATGCAAAGATTTCGTCGACGGTGGCATCGGGGTGAGCCTCGATGTATTTGGCGGTCTCGACGGCAACAAGCGACTGGCCCACCGAGACAAAACGCGTGTCCATGGAGTAGACGTAGTCGCGACCCTTGGCGGCAATCTTAGAAGACTGGTGTGAGCAGGTCGTGGCCTCGGAATACGCAAGGTGCAGAATAGTCGCATCGGGCTGCTCGGCATGGATGCGATCGTACACGTGCGCAAAATCTGCCGGCGCGCAGCCGCTGGTCTTGGGCATCACGCCAAACTCGTTGCAGCGCGAATAAATCTCGAGCGGATCGATCGAGCCGTCCTCGACGGTCTCGTCACCAATCGTGACATGCATAGGTACGCGCACGATACCGTAGCGTTCGCAGAGCTCCGGCGTCACATCCGAACCAGACTCAACCACGATTACGTACTTGCCCATTATCATCACGACCCATCTCAACATTGGCTTTTCAACACATGGCACGCGCCGCCGCACTGTTGCACAACGGCGGCAGAGCGCCAAAGAGACGCCGCCCCTTGCACACAACAAAGGACAGCGTCTCCCTGGAAAAACTCCGTGCTAATCTGAGATTCTACACGGTTTATTACTAAGTGTTACTTACTCCGCAAACGGTCGCTATACGCGATAAACGGTAGTTCGCTGCGGCAACTGCGACACATTCCGCCCAGCAAGTCCAATCGTGCTCCACACACGGTTAATGCGCGAGGCGGTAGAAATTCATCGATGCCGCGCCCTCGGCGTGCAGCTCCATCGCCGGAACCGCCGGCGAATAGGTACGGCTCGTAAGTGCCGTCTCGCCGCCATTTGCAAAAATCTCGACCATCGTAGTGTCCGAAAGCACGCGCAGGTCGCGAAGCTCGCTGAGCTCAATCGACCTCTGGTCGCGCCCATAGCCTTCGTCACCCATGTCGAGGGTAAGCATCCCGTCTGCATAGCGCACAAAGACACCCTTGCGGATTTCGAGCTCGACCATCTTGGCGCCCTCGCAGGAAACCACAAGATCAAACAGGCGGCCCGGCTCCTCAACGGTTTCACCGCCTATCGCGCGAACGCAGTCACCGCGCATCCTCTCAATCTCGTGCGCCGGCCGCTGGCAGAGCTTACCATCGCGTATGCTCAGCTCTCGCGGCACCGTCAACGCGCACTGCCACCCGCGCGCCACCGGCGGGTTTTCTGCCATCGCGTCGGGGCAACCCGACCATCCGATCATCAAACGCCGGCCTGCAGTATCCTCAAAGGACTGCGGAGCATAGAAATCAAAGCCGGCATCGACCATCGGGGGCATGCCCTGCCCGACGATTTTAAAGCTCGGCGCCTCCCAATCGGCCTCGATGGAGAACCACACGCACTGATGCGGATTGCGGTAATGCCAACCATCGGCAGGCACACCCTGCGGACAGCAAACGAGAATAAGCTCGCCATCGAGCTCAAACAGATCGGGGCACTCCCACATAAAGCCAAACTTCTCGTCCAACTCAATGCGCGTCGCATAGCTCCAGTCCTCAAGATTGCGCGAGGTATAGACAAGCACGCACCCGCGATCGTCTTTCGTACGAGCGCCGAGAACCATGTAGTAGATACCGTCGTGTTCAAGGATCTTGGGGTCGCGCACGTGCGTACCGATATCGTCGGGGTAATCGACCGGCCCAACAGCTATGCGCTTCTCGCCCAATTCGTCGGGGTTCTCCGCAACCATATGAATCTGGTTTTGCTCACGACCCGTCAACACGTAGTCGTAATCATCGCGATCAAAATGCTTGACGTTGCCGGTATAGAAGTAGTGAATCTTGCCATCACGTACAAAGGCAGAACCAGAATACGCTCCGTTCGAATCCAAATCGGAATCGGGGAACAGCGCGGGGCCGCGATTCTCGTACGTCACAAAATCCTTTGTCGTCAGATGGTTCCAAAGCACTGGACCGCCATGCGCAGCATCGAACGGATCGTATTGATGATAGATGTGATACGTATCACCAATCTGAACCAAACCGTTGGGGTCGTTGAGCCAGCCAAGCTCAGGCTCCACATGGAACAGGAGCCTATCGGGGTCGGACGCGATGCGACCCGCCGTCTCATCCTGTCCGGCACGCCACTGCTCATAGTCCGCGCGTGTCACCTTATTTTTTTGATTAAACATCGCCGTTGACTTTCTCGTCTATGGGGAAGGACGCTCGACTCACACGAGTCGAACGCCCTTCCTCAAATGGACTTATCCTCAGATTACACTGAACGGCTCAACTAGAAGCTAACGTCGAAGCCAGCGCCAGCGCCCTCTTCATCGGTGGTCGGCACGCCCTTTGCCTTGTTGTAGGCAAAGATCAAGACGATTGGCACGATAAAGGCGATGAGATTGCCAGCCACATACCACACGAGGGTCTCGGGCGTGACGATGAGCAGGCCAAGCACGCCGGTCAGACCCTGACCGATAGCGCGCACCTCAAAGAGCTTGACGAAGGCACCGCCGCAGCCTGCACCGATGCATGCGCAGATGAACGGAATGATCGAATAGCGCATGTTTGCAGCAAAGATAGCGGGCTCGGAGATTCCGACCAGCGTCGGGATAAAGGACGACATGCAGATGTTGCGCTCTTTGGAGTGCTTCTTGTGAATGAGGTACATACCGATGGCGCCGCCGCCCTGGGCGATGATGGAAACCGACCAGATGGCCTGGATGTAGTTGAAGCCAGTCGTGGCAACAAGGTTTGCCTCGATACCCTGGATGAACTGATGCGTACCGGTAACGACGAGCGGCTGCAGGAACGCGGCGAAGACAAAGGCACCAAAGACGCCCATCCTGTTGTACAGGATATCGATTACGCCGGCGAGGACGTCACCGATCAGGTTACCGAGCGGGCCGAACACGGTGAACAGGGCGACGTTAGCAAGAATCAGGGTAACGGTCGGGACAAAGACGAACGAAACGACCTCGGGGATGTACTTCTGGGCAATCTTTTCGACCTTGGCCATAAACCAGGCGGTCAGAATTGCAGGGAACACGCCGCCCTGGAAAGCAACCATGGGAATGGAGAGCGGACCAAAGTTCCAGTACTCAGCACCCGTCGGGTCCATAACGAACGTGTTGCGGTTCATAAGGCTCGGGTGAACCATGACGATACCGACGAGGATGCCCAGGATCGGGTTACCGCCAAAACGCTTGACTGCGCTGTACATAACCAGGACAGGCAGGTAGTCGAACGTGGTGGCGATAATGGCAAAGAAGCTTGCGAGGTTCTTGAGGAACTCGCTGTGATCGGCGAGGCTGCCCTCCATGCCAAAGAGGCCGTTGGCAACGATCAGCGACTTAAGGCCGATGATGATTGCAGCGCCGACGAAGGCGGGAATGATGGGGATAAAGATGTCCGAGAATACCTTGAGGACCGAGAAGAACTTGCCCTTCTTGTCCGCCTCGGCGCCCTTGACCTCGGAAGCGCTGATCTCCTTAACGCCCGTCAGAGCCATAAACTCATCGTAAACCTTGTTGACGGTACCGGTGCCGAAGATGATCATGAGCTGGCCGCTGTTGTACAGCACGCCCTTGACGCCATCGATGTTCTCGAGCTCGGCCTTGTTGTATTTGCTCGTATCCTTGAGCACCAGACGCAGACGGGTCACGCAATGCGTGGCGCCCTCGATGTTCTCCAGTCCGCCGACGTTGTCGACGACTTGCTGGGACACTGCCTTGTAGTCCATGTTCCTCTCCATTCCTTTTCTAAATCATAAAACGGTTCGTTGCCGCTACAGAGACGCGATCGTTGCGTTTGCGCACTTGAGCGCACCGTCGGTGACGGTAAGCGCCACACCCTGGCCCTGCTTGTTGCAGAAGCGAGCGTTGAGCGCAACGTCATCGACAAAGATGGTCGCGATGTCGTCGTCGACGACCAGACGCACATGGTGAGTGCCCTCGCCCTTAAAGAACAACGGACGCTCGAGGCCCATGTTGTTGACCTGGAACCACGGGTACTGGGGAGCCGGCGTGAACTCGAGCTTGCCCTCGCGCAGGTTGGCGCGGAACTCATAGGCAAGACCGGTCTCGGCGTCCTCGGCGAACTTGACCGAGAAGCCGGCAGCGTTACCGCCGAGCTCAATGTCGGCATCGAGCAAGTAGGTGGAGCCGGCATCTGCGGCGAGCACCTGCTCGACCTTGCCCGACTCGCAGGAAAGCTCAAAGGTCTCGACTGCCTTAGCCTCGCCAAAGGCGCCAAGCATGCTGTCGGGGAGCTTGGTGCCGAGCGTTCCGTCGGCACGCTGAACGATCTCGAGGGGCATAAAGGTGCCACCCCATAGGTAAGAGCTGGGGTCGCCGCCCTCGTCACGCGTAGGAACCCAACCAAAGAGAACGCGACGCTCGCCATCGAATGCGGTGCGAGCGGCGTAGTACGCGCGGCCGTCGAAGGAGTCGTCAGCGGGGGTAATCCAAGGACCGTTGATGGACTTGGACATGCGGTAACGGGTCTTGTTGCCGTCGCTGTACTCGGAAAAGACGAGGTACCACCAGTCGCCCATCTTAAAGAGATCAGGCATCTCAAACATGGTGTACAGGCCCGGGTTCCACCAGTCGCCCTGGAACTCCCAGTTGGTCAGATCCTTGGAGGTGAACTTGACCAGGCGGCCGGTCATCAGACGCTTGTCCTCGCCCACACGCGTGCCGAGGATGAGCATGTACTCTTCGTTCTCCTCATCCCAAAGCACAAAGGGATCGCGCCAGTTGCGGTCATCGTAACCCTCCTGGGGCGGAAGCAGCGTCTCGGCGATGTTCTTCTCCCACTTGACGGCGTCGTCGCTCGTTGCGTGAAGAAGAACCTGCTTCATCAAACGTGCGCGGACCTTATCGCGATTGCAACCAGTGTAGAGCGCATGGTACTTGTCGCCCACCTTAAACACCGTGCCGGCATAAATGTACTGGTCGACTTCCTCGTCGCCGCCGCGCTCAAGGCTCTCGCCAAAGTCCTTGTAGTTGACGAAATCCTTGGTCGTAGCGAGTGCCCAGCCAAACGGCTCTCCGAAAGGTTCGGGGTTACGCGTGTCACGCTGATGATAGAGATAGAACGTGCCGTCCTCGCCGTACGGCATGATGTCGCCTACCCAAATTCCCTCAGGCTGGTAATACACCTTGTGCATCCGAGACTTCCTTTCCACGACATACTAACTCGGTACAATGGCAAGATATGTCAATCGTTTTCATATGTCAAACGTTTTCATACCAATACGTCTTTTCGCAGTTCCAGTCGTCGGTAAACGGTTGACATATGCCGGCGAACGGTCATCAGAGGCGTTTGAGGAATTCTTTTGGCACGGGATGAACTACGCGGTTTTGCCCTCAATGAGTTCAACGGGGAGCTTGATATTCGATTCGGGATTATCGCCGTTAATAAGAGCGATGATGGATTGCGCCGCGAGCTCTCCGATGCGATCGATATCTTGACGTACGGTTGTTAAGTCAGGCATAAACGTCATAGTTCGGCGGGCACCATCCGCGCCCACGACCTTAATATCGTCTGGAGCGCTCAAGCCGCGCTGCTTCATCACGTTGAGACAGATGGCCGCCATCGTATCGTCTCCCGCAAAGATGCCGTCAATATCGGGGTTCTCATCGAGGATCTTCGCAACGACCGCGCCCTTTTCGTCGTCGGGCTTAACGAACTCAACCTCACGGACAAGCGCGGACAAACCGGCCTGCTCAACAACATCGAGGTAGGCATCGGTACGCTTATTGGCAGGCATGCGCATGCGGCTATTGCTGCGCAGGCACAGGATACGCCTGCAGCCGTCATCAATCAGACGGCGCGTGGCGAGCTCGCCAATGCCATAGCTGTCACTTGCAATCTGGACAGAGCCCTCGCCAAGATCGCAGTCGATGCCAACCAGGCTCAAGCCCATCTCGGCATATGCCTCGGCACCGATATTGAGGGAGTTGACGATGACGCCGTCGACCATATTGCGGCGGAGCATGTCAATATAGGAACGCTCAAGATCGGGTCGATTGGCGCTGTTGCACAGCAACATCTTAAAGCCGTTTTCCGCTAACGTGCGCTCGACCGCCTGCACAACCTGAGCATGGAACGGGCTGCTCACAAAGGGAACGATCATACCGATAAGATTCAGGCGACCGTTGAGCATGGCACGGGCGATATCGTTGGGCGTATAGTTGATGCGCTCCATCGCGGCATGGACCTTATCGCGGGTCTCTTGGCTAATATAGCCGCGATTATTAAGCACGCGAGATACCGTAGTAGGCGAAACCCCCGCCACCGCTGCAACTTCCTTGATGCCAGGCTTAGCAGAATCCTTAGAACGAGCGCCCTCGCGAGCCATAGCACCCTCCCCCATCAACATGTCAAACGTTTACATACGAACAAAGCATACCCCAACAACAGCGGGAAGACGGTAACAGCACAAGTAAGTAAACGACTCATCCAAATAATTAGGAGAGTTCCGCCTAAAGGGTGACTACACAGGACCCCCGCCGGGCCGCTTTGGGTTACTTTCCAAAACATTTCCGCAGGACGCAAAGGGCTCCGCCGCGCGAAGCGCGCAGCGGAGCCCTTTGCATGTCCGAGGACGTTTTGGAAAGTAACCCAAAGCGGCCCGGCGATCCTGCGGGAGTTAAACCCCTTTAGAACTTGTCATGGAAGGTACGCGAAATGACCTCGTCCTGCTGCTCCTTGGTGAGCGTGTGGAAGTTCACGGCATAGCCGGAAACGCGGATGGTCAGCTGCGGGTACTTCTCGGGGTGAGCCTGAGCGTCAAGCAGCGTCTCACGGTTGAAGACGTTGATGTTCAGGTGGTGGCCACCCTTCTCGGCGTAAGCGTCGAGCATGTGGACCAGGTTATCGGCCTGAGTCTCGGAAACTTCAGAAACCTTCATAATGTGTCTCCTTCGATCGATAGGCGCCGGCCGAAACCGGCGCGCTAATCAGTAATCGTTATTGTTAGTATAGCACTAACAATAGTTACTCGCCCAGCTGATCAAGGTCGATATCGCCAAAGAACACCTGGTCCTCCTTGCCGAGCGCGCCCGGGATGATGGAGAAGGTGTTGGAGATGCCGTCCTGAGCATCGCGGAACGGGAGCTTGGAAACCGAAGACAGCGAAGCGATGGCGCCGTGGCTATCGCGCTTGTGCATGGGGTTAGCACCCGGGGCGAAGGGCTGGCCAGCCTTGCGGCCATCAGGCGTAGAACCGGTCTTCTTGCCGTACACGACGTTGGAGGTGATGGTCAGAACCGAGGTCGTGGGCACGGAGTTGCGGTAGGTGTCGTTCATGCGGATGTACTCCATGAACTGGTGCACAACGTCGTGAGCGATCTGGTCGACGCGGTCGTCGTCGTTACCGTACTTGGGGAACTCGCCCTCGGTCTCGAAGTCGACGATGATGCCGTTCTCGTCACGGACGGGGTGGACCTTGGCGTACTTGATGGCGGACAGGGAGTCAGCCACGACGGAAAGGCCAGCGATGCCCGTAGCGAACCAGCGATGCACGTGCTTGTCGTGCAGAGCCATCTGGATGCGCTCGTAGCAATACTTGTCGTGCATGTAGTGGATGATGTTCAGCGAGTTGACGTACACGCCAGCGAGCCACTTCATCATGTCGTTGTACTTGGCCACAACGTCGTCGTAATCGAGCGTATCGCCCTCGACGGCGCGATACTTGGGGCCGACCTGCTTCTTGGAGACCTCGTCAACACCGCCGTTGAGTGCGTACAGCAGGCACTTGGCCAGGTTGGCGCGGGCGCCGAAGAACTGCATCTCCTTGCCGATGCGCATGGAGGACACGCAGCAGGCAATGCCGTAGTCGTCGCCGTGGTAGACGCGCATGAGGTCGTCGTTCTCGTACTGAATCGAGGAGCTGGCGACGGAAGTCTTGGCGCAGAACTTCTTGAAGTTCTCGGGCAGACGAGTCGACCACAGAACGGTCATGTTGGGCTCGGGGCTGGTGCCCATGTTCTCGAGCGTGTGCAGGTAGCGGTAGCTCATCTTGGTAACGAGCGTACGGCCGTCAACACCCATGCCGCCGATGGACTCGGTGACCCACTGCGGGTCGCCGGTGAACAGGGCCTGGTACTCGGGGGTACGGGCAAACTTGACCATGCGGAGCTTCATGATGAAGTGATCCACGAACTCCTGGATCTGCTCCTCGGTGAAGGTACCGTTGGCAAGGTCGCGCTCAGCGTAGATGTCGATGAACGTAGAGGTACGGCCGATGGACATAGCGGCGCCGTTCTGCTCCTTAACGGCAGCGAGGTAGGCGAAGTACATCCACTGGATGGCCTCCTGCGTGTTGGTAGCAGGGTTGGAAATGTCGAAACCATAGGTCTCGGCCATCATCTTGAGCTCGCCGAGGGCGCGGATCTGCTCCTGCAGCTCCTCGCGATCGCGGATGTTGTCGGCGGTCATGACCGTCGGGGTGGAAGCCTTCTGGGCCTCCTTGTCCTTGATCAGGTAGTCGACACCGTACAGGGCGACACGACGGTAGTCGCCGATGATGCGGCCGCGGCCATAGCCATCGGGCAGACCGGTGATGATGTGAGCCGAGCGGCAAGCACGCATCTCGGGGGTGTAAACATCGAAGACGCCGGCGTTGTGGGTCTTGCGCTCGAAGGTGTAGCGCTCGACAACGTTCTCGTCGACCTTGTAGCCATGCTGGCTGGCAGCCTGGCAAGCGATGCGGATACCGCCGTTGACGTGCAGAGCGCGCTTGAGCGGCTTGTCGGTCTGGAGGCCGACGATGGTCTCCTTCTCGCGGTGGGCGTTATCGATGTAGCCAGCGGGGTGGCTCACGATGCCCGTGACAGTCTTGGTGTCCATATCGAGGACGCCGCCCTGCTCACGCTCCTTGAGCAGCAGGTCGAGAACTTCGCCCCACAGCTCCTTGGTACGCTCGGTCGGACCGGCGAGGAACGACTCGTCGCCCTCGTAGGGGGTGTAGTTCTTCTGGATGAAGTCTCGGACGTCAACCTCTCCCGTCCAGATGCCTTCCTTGAAGCCTTCCCATGCCTCCTGCATTGTGTAACCACGCTCCTAGTTACGTGTAATGCGGCGCTCTCTCACACCGCTGCTTATTGAATTCTTGAATTTTCGGCTTGCACTACCGGCTTCTTCCGTTCTTCACCACACGTTGGTGCAGGGAAAAACGTTTGTCCACCTTGGAACTGCAACCCAAACCCAAGATTTCACCCGTTTGAGAAGGATAACATAGCCACCCCCTTCATCAGGGCTGTTATATGTTTCTTTTTTTATAACATTGGGGTGTTTTTTACAAATCCGCAGGAAATGCGAGCGCGAACAACTACCGTTCACCGATTTGTTTGGTATTTTTCCTTGCCTTTGTACGACGTTCACTCTAGCTGTTATGCCAGCTTTAGCAGGGTAAAGTGCCTCTGAGTAGGCTTTGGGACATGCCTAGAGATCTACCCCTAACTTTGCTGGTACCAACGGTGCACGGAGGTCACCTAAAGGTAGTTTTCTAGACATGTCCCAAAAATCTACCGTATAGGGTGCGCGTGCAGGGGTATCATCTTCCACCGAAAATAGTTTCTAGTGTTAGGGGTTTTCGGTGGAAGATACCGATTTCCATGAGCTTGGGCGTCAACTCTTAACTGAGTTTGGCAGCATGCATCAGCGCATTTCGCGCTTTGCGGACAAAGCTCTCGGCGGCGAGATGGCTGTCATGCGCGCTCTCATGCTCGCTGGCGGCTCGCTCACGCCGAGCGAACTCGCCAATCGTGCCTGGGTCTCGAGCGCCCGCATCGCCAATATCCTACGCGCTCTCGAAGCCAAGGGCTGGGTTGAGCGTGAGCACTCAAAGACCGACCGCCGTCGCGTACACGTCATAGTGACCGACAAGGGATTCCAGGATCTCGAAATTAAACGTCGGGAATTCGAGGACCGTACCGCGGCTTTCCTCGAACAGCTCGGCGAAACAGATACCCAAGAGATGGTGCGTCTTCTAAGGCGTGCCAACGAAATTATCGACCGCAATCAAGAAGGGAGAGATACCGAGTGAGGATTCTCAAGCTCTTTAAAAAGCATGTCCTGGCACTGTTCGCAGCTATCGTACTTATCGTAATCAGCTGCAACGCCGATCTGGCGCTGCCTACCTATATGAGCGACATCGTCGACGTGGGCGTGCAGCAAGGCGGCATCGCCTCGCCCGTGCCCGACACCATCCGCTCCGAATCGCTCGACGACCTCGAACTCTTTATGAGCGCCAAAGACGCCAAAGCCGTGGAGGCCGTGTTTAGCAAGGCGGACAATAACGGCATTCGAGCGTACAAGGGCACCGAGGAGGAGCGCGCCGACGGTAGCAAGATTGCCGACATTATGAGTCTGCCCGAGACCGTCGTTCTTTCGCTCAACCAGGGCATCGACGCCAGCTCCATGGGCGATATGATGGGCACGTCCAGCGACCAAGACAGCAGCGCCGCCCAGGCCATGCCCTCCCCCGAGCAGATGGCAGCGATGACGCCCGAGCAGCTCGCCGAGATGCAGCAGAAGGCCGCAGCGGCGCAGAGCATGCAAAAGCAGATCGACGCCGATGGCGGCAAGATCACCATGAAGAGCCTGCGTCTAGGCGTTGAAGGCGGCCTCATCGACCAGGGCAAGCTCGTCGAGGGCGCCAACGGTATGGCGGACAAAATGGGCTCCATGTCGGGCTCCATCGTGACCCAACGCGCCGTGAGCTATGTGCAAGACGAGTACAAGGCGCAGGGTATCGACCCCGCCGACGTGCAGAATGCCTACCTGGGCCGCATGGCGACCACGATGTTTGGCCTGTGTCTGGTGTCGCTGGTCGCCACCATCCTGACCGGTGCCGTGGCTTCGCGCACCGCCTGCTCCATCGCCCGCGACCTGCGCCGCGAGACCTTCAACAAGGTTATGCACTTCTCGCCGGCCGAGGTGGGCAAGTTTAGCCAGGCCTCGCTCATCACCCGCTGCACCAACGACATTCAGCAGATTCAGATGGCCGCAACCCTGTTTATCCGCATGTGCCTGATGGCCCCCGTCATGGGCATCGTCGCCGTCATGCGCGTCCTGGCCAACCACACCGGCCTGGAGTGGACCATCGCCGTGGCCATCATCGCGGTCTCGGCCGTCGTCGGCGTGCTTATGGGCCTCACCATGCCCAAGTTCAAAAAGATGCAGAGCTTTGTGGACCGCGTGAACCTTACCGCCCGCGAGCTGCTCGACGGCCTTATGCCCATCCGCTCGTTCAACCGCGAGGAACATGAGCTCGAGCGTTTTGACAAGGCTTCGCTCGACCTGATGACCACGCAGCTCTACACCAACCGCGCCATGAGCTTTATGATGCCGCTCATGATGCTCGTCATGAACTGCATCACCGTGCTCATCGTCTGGTTTGGCGCGCAGGGCGTGTCCGACGGCGTGATGCAGGTCGGCAACATGATGGCGTTTATCTCCTACACCATGCAGATCGTCATGGCGTTTATGATCCTCACCATGGTTTCGGTCATCCTGCCCCGCGCCGAGGTCGCAGCCGAGCGCGTGGAAGAGGTCATCACCTGCCCCACGAGCATCAACGACCCCGCCTCGCCCAAGCTGCCCGCGGCAAGCGCGCCGCGCGGTGAGCTCACCTTCCGCGACGTGAGCTTCCAGTATTCCGATGCCCGCGCCGACGTCATCAGCGGCGTAAACTTCACCACGCACGCCGGTCAGATGCTCGGCATCATTGGCTCCACGGGCTCGGGCAAGTCCACGCTCGTGCAGCTGATTCCGCGCCTGTACGACGTCACGGGTGGCAGCATTTCGCTCGATGGCATCGACGTGCGTGACATGACCCTTTCCGAGCTGCGCCGCCGCATTGGTTACATCCCGCAACAGGGTCGCCTGTTCTCGGGCACCGTCGAGAGCAACCTTAAATTTGCCGGCGACATGGTGAGCGATGATGACATGCACCGGGCGGCACGCATCGCCCAAGCCGAGGACTTTATCGCCGAGCGCGAGGGCGGCTACGACTCCCCCATCAGCCAGGGCGGCTCCAATGTCTCGGGCGGCCAGCGCCAGCGTCTGGCCATCGCCCGCGCGTTGGCCAAAAAGCCCGAGGTCGTGGTGTTCGATGACTCGTTTAGCGCCCTCGACTACAAGACCGACGCGCGCCTGCGCGAGGAGCTGGCCAAAAACGTCACCGACGCCGCACTCGTGGTCGTGGCCCAGCGCATCGCGACCATCATGCACGCCGACCAGATCATCGTGCTCGATGACGGCCACGTGGTGGGCACCGGCACGCACGAGGAGCTGCTGCACAACTGCCCGGCGTACCTAGAGATTGCACAGTCGCAGCTTTCTGCAGAAGAACTGGGGCTTACCCAAGAAGAGATTGCAGCCGTTTTGGAAAGAGGCGAGCGCTGATGGCAGACGAAACCAAGACTCAGATTCCCAAACCCACCCGCCAGCGCGGTCCCATGGGTCGTATGGGCGGCATGGGCCGCGGTGAAAAGGCCAAGGACTTTAAGGGCACCATGAGGCAGCTACTCGGCTATATCGGTCAGCACAAGATTGCCGTGTTTGCCGCCGTCGCCTTTGCCGTGTGCTCGGTCATCTTTAACATTGTGGGACCCAAGGTGCTCGGCCAGGTTACGACCAAACTGTTCGAGGGCCTGGTTGCCAAGGTCAACGGCACCGGCGATGTTGACTTTAACTGGATCGCCAAGACGCTCGGCTTTTTGCTCTGTCTGTATCTGGCGAGCTCTGCCTGCAGCCTGATCCAAGGCTGGCTCATGACCGGCGTCACGCAAAAAATTTGTTATCGCATGCGCAAGGAGATCGCCGCCAAGATCGCCGTCGTTCCGATGAGTTACTTCAACGGCCACAGCAAGGGCGACGTACTCAGTCGCATCACCAACGACGTCGATACGCTCGGCCAGTCGCTCAACCAAAGCGTGACGCAGCTCATCACGTCTGTCACGCAGATTATCGGCGTGCTCGTCATGATGCTGTCGATCAGTCTGCCGCTCACCGGCGTCACCGTGCTCACGCTGCCGGCCGCCGCGATTATCCTGGCTGTGATGATTCACTTCTCGCAGCCGTACTTCCGCGAGCAGCAGCAGGTTCTGGGCACCGTCAACGGCATTATCGAGGAGGACTTTGCCGGCCAGAACGTTATTCAGGTGTTCGACCGCGCCGAGGCCTCGATCGAGGAGTTCGACAGGGAGAACGACCGCCTCTTTATTAGTGGCTGGCGCTCGCAGTTCCTGTCGGGCCTGATGATGCCGCTTATGAGCTTGGTGGGCAACATGGGCTACGTGGGCGTCGTCGTGGTGGGCGCGCAGCTCGCGCTGACCGGCAATGCCACACCCGGCGACATTCAGAGCTTTATCCAGTACGTTCGCAACTTTACGCAACCCGTGCAGCAGCTGGGCAACGTGAGCAACACGATGCAGTCGATGGCCGCCGCCACCGAGCGTGTCTTTGAGTTCTTGGCCGCGCCCGAGGAGGAGCAGAAGGCCGACGCGCAGATCCCCGAGAAGCGCCCCGGCCACGTGGAGTTTGACCACGTCAAGTTTGGTTACACGCCCGACAAGACCATCATCCACGACTTTAGCTGCGAGGCGCAGCCCGGCCAGACCATCGCCATCGTCGGCCCCACCGGCGCCGGCAAAACCACGCTCATTAAGCTGCTGCAGCGCTTTTACGACGTGGACGACGGTTCGCTGCGCGTCGAGGGCGTCGACGTGCGCGACTGGGACCGCGCGGCGCTGCGCGGCGAGTTTGCCATGGTGCTGCAGGACACCTGGCTGTTTAACGGCACCATCCGCGAGAACATCCGCTACGGACGCCCCGATGCGACCGACGCCGAGGTCGAGGCCGCCGCACGCGCCGCACGCTGCGACCACTTTATCCATACGCTCGCCGGTGGCTACGACTTTATGATCAACGAGGAGGGCACTAACCTGTCGCAGGGTCAGCGCCAACTCGTGACCATCGCCCGTGCCATTTTGGCCGACCGCCCGGCGCTGATTCTGGACGAGGCGACCTCCAACGTCGATACCCGTACCGAGGAGCTTATTCAGCGCGCCATGGATGCGCTGATGCAGGGCCGCACGAGCTTTGTCATCGCGCATCGCCTGTCCACGATCCGCAACGCCGACGTGATCTTGGTGATTCGCGACGGCGACATCGTCGAGAAGGGCACGCACGACGAGCTGCTCGCCCAAGGCGGCTTCTACGCCGACCTGTACAATTCGCAGTTCGACGAAGCGGCGTAAATTCTGCCGCAGGGAACGAATAACGCCCGAGAACGGGGGCGCAGGACAGCCTGCGCCCCCGTTTTTTGTTCTGCGGCCCTCGAACCGCCTCCCCTGGGACCTGATTGACGCCCTCCCTCAAGGCCCCGTGGACAAAAAATGGCAAATATGAGTACTGTCACCTTTTTAGTAACAGCCAAAACTGCCCCAAACGACCTCATTGCGGCCTAGATATGCCTTCAAATTGATCAAAATGCCCGGTAGCATGCTTCTGTGTGCCAACGTTAATGAACATATTTACTGTTGTGTCTATTATCTTGTAAGATCGATATGATACTACGCTAGCAACAGTACTCATATTTGCCATTTTTTGCCCACAGGGTATGCCGCAGAAGATCCAACTTGCTCCAGCGTGCCGTACGTTGGCCCTCCCCTTCCGGCGAGCGCCGACATTTCCCCAGATAAAACCGACCAAAATAAACCTGTCCCTTTTCGGCAGGTTTCACTTGCACTTTAGCGTGCGACAGCGGATAATGCCGAGCATTCGAGAATTCGCCAATTGTTGCCGTTAATTGATAAAGGAGGCCCCATATGGCCATGGAATTCAAGCGCAGGCTGCCGATCCCCATGGAGATCCGCGAGGAAATGCCGCTTTCCGCCGAGCTTACCGCCAAAAAGCAGGCATTCGACGCCGAGGTCGCCAAGGTCTTTACCGGCGAGGACGCACGCAAGGTGCTCATCATCGGCCCGTGCTCTGCCGACCGCGAGGACTCGGTCCTCGAGTACATGAACCGCCTGGCCAAAACCGCCGAGGAGGTCAAGGACAAGCTCATCATCATCCCGCGCGTCTACACCAACAAGCCGCGCACCAAGGGCACCGGTTACAAGGGCCTGCTGCACAACCCCGATCCCGAGGCGCCCGACGATCTGCTCGAAGGCGTTAAGGCCATTCGCCACATGCACTTGCGCGTCATCGAGGAGACTGGCTTCTTCACTGCCGACGAGATGCTCTACCCGTCCAACTACCAGTACCTCGTCGACCTGTTGAGCTACGTCGCCGTGGGTGCGCGTTCGGTCGAGAACCAGGAGCACCGTCTGGTGTCGAGCGGCATTTCGGTGCCGGTGGGCATGAAAAATCCTACAGCCGGTTCCACTACCGTCATGCTCAACTCCATCTACGCCGCCCAGGCGCACCAGAGCTTTATCTTCCGCAACTGGGAGGTCGAGTGCGACGGCAACCCGCTCGCGCACGCCGTCATGCGCGGCTACATCGGTCTCGACGGTCGCACTTACCCCAATTACCACTACGAGCACCTGGAGCGCCTTGCCGAGCGCTATACCGAGCACGCCGGCTACGCCAACCCGGCGGCGGTTATCGACTGCAACCATGACAACTCGGGCAAGCGCCCGCTGGAGCAGTATCGCATCTGCAAGGAAGTGCTCGACAGCTGTCGCCGCAACGAATCCATCTCCAAACTGGTCAAGGGCTTTATGATCGAGTCCTACCTGGAGGATGGCAACCAGCCGGTCGACGGCGGCGTCTTTGGCAAGTCGATCACCGACCCGTGCCTGGGCTGGGAAAAGACCGACTATCTGATCCACGAGATCGCGGAGCGTGTTTAGTTACGCGGGCCGCATTTGGACAATCTGACGTTCAACTTCAAGGGCGCGACCAGAAGGTCAGCGCCCTTTCGTTTCACGTCACCTTGTCTCAAATGCGGCCCGCTCGCTGTCCGTCCTCTACCTGCGGCGTTGTCTTGCTCCGGATGCGGCAGTTAGGGACGTTCCTTTTCTGCCAGCAGTCTGGGACATTCCTTGAGGTAGTCGTTGGGTGTTCCTATAGTTTTGTCAACCTTCGACGCTACTCCCGGTAGGGCACCCGGTCGCGCATCACGGCGTATATCGCCCTGAGCCGCTTCCTCGCGACGGCCTTGAGCGCCCGCCCGTGCCCCATGCCCCGCGCCCTGCAGGCCCGGTAGTACTCGCCGTAGCGCCCCGACGACCTCACCAGGCTGTTGCACGAGAAGATCAGCAGGGACTTGAGCCTCGCGTCGCCCCGCCTGGACGCCCTGACCGACCTCACCGACGTGCCGGAGCTCCTCACCCTCGGGGCTATGCCGCAGTACGAGGCCAGGTGGTCGTGGTCCGGGAACCTCGCGATGTCGACCGATACCGCGAGCTGCGCCGCCGTCCTCGGCCCGATGCCGGGCACGGTGAGCAGGCACGCGTAGGTCTCGTCGCCCTCGAGCAGCCCCGCCGTCTCGGCCTCGAGGGCCCCGGCCTCGTCGAGGGCCTCCGATATCCGGGCGGCAAGGAACCTGACCTGCCTGTTCTCGGCCTCGACGAGCGCCGGCGGCGGCGCGGTCGAGGCGGCCGCGGCCTCCCCGGCGGCCTCGGCCTGCGGCCCCTCGGCCCCCGAGCGGGCGATCCCCCACGCCCCGCCGAACCCGGCGAGCAGCTCCAGCCACCGGCGGTCCGACAGGTCGACCGCGGCCTCGAGGGCCGGGCAGGACTCGAGCAGCACCGCGCGCAGGCGGTTCTTGTCCCTGGTCGCGCAGGCCACGACGTGGTCGCGCTGGGAGGAGAGGGCGCGGGCGGCCTCGAGGGCCTCGCCGCGGCCCGGGACCCCCGACAGGGAGTCCGGCACGCCCAGGGCGGTCCGCGCGATCACCTCGGCGTCGCGCTCGTCGGTCTTGGCCTCGCCGGCGAACAGCCCGGCGGCGCGGCTGGCGGCGAGGCCGGGCAGGTAGGCGACCGCCAGCCCCGCGGCGCGGGCGCGCCGCACGGCGAGGGACCCTATGTTGCGGAACTGGTCGACGACGACGAGCGTGCCGGCGGGCGCGGAGGAGAACAGCGCGTCGAGAGCGCCCTCCCGGTTGCGGACGGGGGCGCTGGCCAGCACCTCCCCGCCGCGGTCGATCAGGCAGGCCCAGTGGGAGGACTTGCCGACGTCCAGGCCGAGCACGGCCGCGGGTCTGGTCGATGGCGCTTTCACGGTGGTATCCTTCCGGTAGTCGTTCGACCGGATGGCCTCCCCCTCGGCACTCACATTACCAGCCGCGGCGCCTGCCCGGCACTTTCCTATCAGCCGTCGGGGGCGGCGCGTCCCGCGCCGGCAGCACCCAACGGGCCCTCTCGGGGGCAGGGACGTTCGGCCGTGCGCGGGCGCCCGGTCGGCGGCCCGTTCTGGGCGCGCCTCAATCGTAGCCCGAGACGGGCCCGGGCTGACAATTTCGACTGTAATGGACGCTCTTGTTTGACCAGTCGTTTAAGAACGTCCCCAATGACTATCTCTCCGCCCCCGTGGGATCGGGGGTCGTCTACCGAATGGTTGATGCGGCGGCCCTGCGGCCATGTCACACTCAGAGGTGGCCTGACCCAACCCGGAAGGAGCCTCCATGAGCCTTGACAACGTAGCCCTGCGCGCCACCACACTTGATGACCTGACCGGCATCGCCGCCACCTACAACCAGCTGTGGTGCAACACGCTGCGCAACCGCGGCGACGTCGAAGCTGCCGATTTCTGCGCGCGCTTTAACATCGCCATGCAGCTGCAGCGCTCCCCCATCGCGCTTGTCGCCGAGGCCGAGGGCCGCATTATCGCCGCCTGCTGCATCGGCATCTTCGAAGACGGCAAGCCGCGTACCAACCCCACGTGGGTACCCTGCTACGACGAGATGTTCGCCCAGGCAACCGAGATGGCGAAGACCGCCGACGCCAAGCTCGAGGGCTCGCTCTTTGGCGACAGCCGCGAGAAGGCCACGGCCGACCGCTTTGCCGCCACGGGCAATGAGTATGCCCAGGGCCAACTCAACCTCATCATCATCGTGCCCGAGTGGCAGGGCAAGGGGCTCGGCCGCGCGCTCATCGACCTTGCGCGCGCCGAGCTCGCCCGGGCAGGCTGCACCAAGTTCTTCCTGATGAGCGACTGCAGCTCCGACTGGCAGTTCTACGAGCACCTCAACATGAAGCGCATCTTGGAAGATCACAGCCAAGACACCGGCGACGGCTTTATCGTCTACATGTACGGAGGCGACACGCAGGATTAGCTTGAGTGCCGCCTCACGGGCTTTCTCCAAGACAGCCCAAAGCAATCAGCCACGCCAAAAGGGACATGCCAAAAAGGGACAGGTTTATTTTGGCAGGTTTTATCTGGGTAAACGCCAACCGCCGCGAGGAAGTTGCCTTCCCTCGCGGCAGTCTTCTAGCAGCCAAAACCAAGTGAGTAGACTTTTTGCAGGAGGCCGAGCACACCCCGAATCGCCACAGCGCTGACCTGCGGTTTTATTGAGCACTTGTCGTGATATGCTCGGCAGATCCAAAAAAGCCTACTCACTTGGTTTTGAGGCGCTCCAGATAGGCGAACAACCGCCGCGAAAGGGATCCGATCCTCTTCGCGGCGGTTGTTCGCGCTGGTTTTGAGGCGGTTTTGCCCGCTTGCTACTCGCTGCAGCGGGCAGCGATGACAGTTCGCACCATGCCGGCGCTCATAAGGCAGGCCCCCGACGACTACAGCAGCACACGCAATAATCTGACAGTATCATTTGCCATAATCTTGCAGTAGTGTTTTCCATAATCTAATAGTGGCCCAGTTCAGAGGCGTTATTGGATAGTGACATATAACCGTTTTAGAACGTCCCCAACGACTGCCCGGGAGCGATAACAGGTATTATCTGGTCAAACACCAAAACCACCACAAAGGTGCCTGTCCCCTTTGTGGTGGTTTGGAGCTCTCCTCGGCGGAATGCTAGACTGGCGGCGTATACATTCGCGCCAAAACACGGGTCGCATGCAAGAAAGGAGATGCCATGGCGCCTATCGCACCGCTCAAGATGCTCGTCGCTCCTGCCGCCAAGACCATCGCCCGCCTGAGCGACTCACTCACCTACGAAGATATCCCCTGCGTCGTCGAATCACGCGAGGACAGCTGCCCCTACCTGGGCCACGTCCCCTACTTTGCACCCAAGCTCGCATCTGATCCCGAGCAGCGTGAGCAGTAATCCAAGATGCATCTAGCACCGCACAACTCGCGGCGCTACTGTTTTGGTGCAAAGCGACCTGTCCCCCTTGCGCCAACGCCGGGATTGTCGATGCTGCGGCCGCGGCGCGATATGAGGCGCGAAACCTCGCCCAGCAACACGCCGATCACCACACCCATGAGGATCGGCAACTTTGACATCTCGGCGGGCGAGCTGTTAAGCGGCACGGTTGTCGCAACAATCGAAAGCACGAGCTCTACCACCGGCACCGCAAGCGCTACCGCAAGCACCTTGCCCTCGAAGAGCGCGCGAAACACACGCGGGCGGTCGTCGTATTTACGCAGGCGCCAAAACGCCGGGAACATCGGGATATAGCTCATGAGCAGAAAGACGACGTTCATCGAGAAGAAGACCCAAAAGACGTCGGAACCTTCACCCAGCGGAATCTGAAGTAGCAGCACCAAGCTGGCAAAACAACCGTTAATGAGTGCCGAGCCGTTGGGCATGCCGGTCTTCTTGGACACCAGCGCAAAGGGACGCGGCATGTTGCCATGGCGCGCGGCATAGCTCGCCACGTTGTTGACGCCAAAGCTCCAACAGATCATGTTGGCAAACAGCGTTACCAGAAAGGCCACGCCCACGACCATCGTCAGCGGGTGAGCGCGCCCCACCATGGCGGCAACCGCGTCCACAATGCCCGAATCGAGTGAAAGCTGCTCGGTGGGAACCGCGGCTCCAATACCGATGCCACAGATAATGTAGATCGCCGCGATGGCAACGCCACCGGCGATAACCGCCTTGGGGATATCGCGCGATGGGTTCTTCATCGTGCTGGCAAAGGTCGCGACCACCTCAAAGCCCATAAAGTTGAATAGGATGATTGAAAGATACGTCAGTGAGTTAGTGTCTCCCAGATCGGGGACAAAGGTCTTAAACGACATATCGTTGGCAAAGCCGTTGTTGCAGGCAAACCAGATGCCGATGATTCCCACCACGGCGGTAATGAGCACCTTGATGACGGCGCCGCCATCCATGACCCAATCGGCCTCGGCCACCGGCTGCATTGCCATGACCGTGACGCCCCACACAAAGGTAAGCTCGATGGCAATTCGGACCCCAAGCGAAAATTCGATGCCCCATACCGCATTGATGACACTGGGGAACATGCAGGCGATACTTGCCACCCACAGTGGAAAGTTGACCCAATAGCACCAGGAGCAGCGTGCACCCCAACGGTCTCCCAAGCCCAGGCGAACCCAGTCGTACAGGCCACCCTCGGAATCGAACGCCGTACCGAGCTCGGCCACCACCAGGCCATAGGGAAGCAAAAACGTAATGATAAGGAAGATCCACCAGAAGAACTGCACGTTACCCATGGCAGATGCCGGAGCAGCCGCCTCGATGGTAAAGACAACGCAGATAACCGAGAGGATGACCTCGAACAGGGAGAACTTTTTACCTGCCATGGCACGCTTCCCCTACAGCAAAAAGGATGGCATCTGTACCGAAGGCGCAGCCCAAGGTAGGGTTGCAGGCCGCGTCACCGGTGCAGGTGCCATCCCAAAGAGAAGAGAGGATGCAATTGTTGGACCAACGCTCGCGGAACAGGCGCGTGTAGATAACGATACGCTGGTACATAGATACTCCGATCAAAACGGCCGCGATTGCGACCGGAATCTTTTGGCAATTGAAGACGCGTCTGACCTGGGATATTCAAGCGAACAATTGGCCTAACCCGCAATAAATCCCAGATCAGACGCGTACTCAATCAAAGAGGCGGGCACTCCGAAGTGGAGGCAACGGAGTGCCCAAAGAAAAACCCAGCCGACCAAGACATCGAATAAACCGACCATCAATGCCCCGAGATGGTCACGGTGCGATTCACCGACTGTCCGATTGATCGGCTGGGTTTCTGAGGTGCGGCAGATTCCCGTGAAAGAGGAGCGCCGCGTACTTTGGTACGCAAGCGACGAATGAACGGGAAGGTGCCGTGCCTCGGGAAGACAGACAATTACGCGGACGGCTCCTGCTGAGTAATGCAGTGGATGTTGCCGCCACCGAAGACGACCTGCTCGGACTGAACGCCGACGCACTTGTAGACGCCCTCGCCCCAGACCTCGTCGTAGATCTTCTGGAGCGTGTCAACGGCAAGCTGATCGTTCTCGTCGCCGTACTGCGGGACGATAACGCCGTGGTTGGTGACCAGGTAGTTCATGTAGGAGGCGATCAGCGGCTCGTTGGCAACGCGCGGCTCGGCGTTCTCGTCGGCGTCGATGGTGTCGCAGGAAGCCTGGTCCATGAACAGCGGGTTCACAGGCATACAGAGCTTGTAGACCTTCATCTTGCGGCCCTTGGCGTCAACGGCGTTGGAGAGGGTCTCGTAGACAGCGTGGCACTGCTCGTAGAACGGATACTCGGGATCGTCGGTCCAGATGCAAGCCATGACGCCCGGAGCGATGAACGTAGCGACGTCATCGATGTGGCCGTTGGTCTCCTCGGGGTCGATGCCCTCCTTGACCCAGATGACCTTCTCGACACCCAGGTAATCCTTGAGGTGCTCGTCCATATAGGCGCGAAGTTCCTCGCTCCAGGGCTCAAACTTCCTCTTAAACTTGGGCCAGATGGACTCGGGATCCTCCTCCTCCAGAACCGCAGAGCAGGTGCGGCCCGGGGAAAGCAGGCACTGGTCGGTCACGACCACGGTGCCTTCGCCGTCGACGGTGATGGAACCGCCCTCGAGGATCATGTCATCGGGACGATAGCGACGGCAGCCGGAAAGCTCAGCCATCTTAAGGGCAATCTGCTCGTCCTTGTCCCACGGGAAATAGAGGCCGTCGACGAGGCCGCCGTAGGCGTTGAAGTGCCAGTGGTTGGCGCGCTTATCGCCCTTGCCATTGATAACAAAAGTGGCAGCGGTGTCGCGGAACCAAGCGTCGTCGGTGGTCATCTCGATAACGGTGACGTTCTCGTCTTCCTCAAAGGCGGCCTTGCAGTTGGCGTAGTCGGCCTGGTTGGCGCACATGGTGACCGGGGTGAACTCGGCGATGGCGCGAGCGATGGCGGCATACTGCTTCTGGGCCGGCTTGGCACCATGGGCCCAAGTATCGGTGCGATGGGGCCAGCCCATCCACACGCGATCCTGTGGGGCGAACTCAGCAGGCATAAAAAAGCCATCGGCCTTAGGGGTGGACTCGGACTCGGTGATCGTACGCATAAGATTTCCTCCAAATCGAACGATCGCTTGCTGCGGGCGGGTTACCCTCAGCCTAAAACCAAGAGATGGTAGGCGCCCGTTCCCCGGCAAAGGTCGGGGCGCCTGGCACCGGTTTTCACGGATGTCGCACCGGCAAGCGACGACGTAACCCGGTGCGCGGAGACAAAACGCACGAAGGATACGGAAGAGAGATTGGGGCGGGCGGTGGTTACCGGAGCAATAGCTCACACCCACCTCAGAGAAAGGTTAGCAAACCTGTTGCTTGGGCACGCCTCCGAAGAGGCTAGAGCGTCCCGAGTCGGGAGCGACAAGCCCGACGAAGCGTACGTTGGTACGCGAGGAAGGTTGGAGCCCCGAATCCGGGTGCTCTAGTCCTCTTCGGCCTCGGCGGCCTCCTCAGCGAGACGCTGAGCAGCCAGCTCAGGGGTGAGACCCTTGTACTCGGTCTCGCGACCCTTGGCGCTGACGACGCGGACAACCTCGCCAATAAGCAAAAGCACGATGAAGATAACGATCATCGGGACCTTATCGCCAATCTCATCGACAGAGAACGGAATCAGCGTTGCAACGATAGCCAGGATCAGCTCGATGCAGGGAATGGCCAGCATGACCTTCATCATGGCACCCTTAAACGGGAACGTGAAGATGCGCTCACGGTTAGGGTCGTTCTTACGAAGGTTGAGGAACGCCGGGAACATCGGGATATAAGTGAGCAGCAGAAAGACGACGGAGGTGCCGAAGAGCATCCAGAAAACACCGTTGGAGATGGCGTCGATGGGGACCAGCTGCAGGCACAGCACCAGGGAGGCAACGATGGCGTTGACCAGGTTGGCGCCGTTGGGCATATCGTCATCCGAGATCATCGAGGCGAAGATCTTGGGCATGTTGCCGTGCTCGGCAGCGTAGCGAGCAACGGAGTTAACGCCGAAGGACCAAGCGGCCATGTTGGCGAACAGGGTGATCAGGAAGGCGATGCAGATGACCTTAAAGATCATGGAGTCGCCCACCATGGTCTGGACTGCGACAATCATGCCATAGTCGGGGTCGATGGAATCGGCCGGCACAGCGGCGCCGATGCCAAAGCCAGCGAACAGGTAGATCACGGCGATGGACAGGCCACCGACGATGATAGCCTTGGGGATATCGCGAGCGGGATCGGCCATGTCGTCGGTCATGGTGCAGATGACCTCGAAGCCCATGAAGTTAAAGATGATGATCGACAGGTAGCCGAGAGCGTTGGTGTTGGTGAGCTCGGGCAGGAAGGTGGCAGCGGACATGTCGTTCGCAAAACCGTTCTCCATGGCATACCAAATGCCCAAAGCGCCAACGATAACGGCGACGGCGACCTTGATGATGGCGCCACCGTTAAGGACCCACTCGGAGTCGGCCGCCTTGGAGCGGCCCATGAGGTAGACGATCCACACAAAGGCAAGATCGATACCCATCTTGGCGATCAAGTTGAACTCGACGCCAAAGACCATGCCCAAAATGTCGGGGAACATGGTAGCCAGCGAGGCGATCCACAGCGGGTAGTTGACCCAGTAGTAGTACGAGATGCGGGCGCCCCATTTGTCGCCCAGGCCATCGCGTACCCAGTCGTAAATGCCGCCCTCGCCGTCATAGGTGGTACCGAGCTCGGCGACAACCATGCCGTAGGGAAGCAGGAAGGTCAGGATCAGGAAGATCCACCAGAAGAACTGCTGGTTGCCAATGGCAGCAGCAGGAGCGGCGGCCTCGCAAACGAAGACGACGCAGATGATGGTCGAAATGACCGTCAAGAAGGAAAGCTTTTTCTTTCCGTCGCTCATGATGAGCTCCTTCGCTCAGTCTTGGACAGATCCGAGGCCCTAAGGTATTAAGGCAATTGCTTGGGCCTCGGTGAGCGGGCGACAGGAGACGAGCATCCGCCGCCCGCAAACGTGCTTTTAGAAGCCTTGAGGCTTAGAGCTGCTCGAGAGCCTCGAGAGCGGCGTGGAGCTCAGCCTTGGCGGAGTACTCGACACCCTCGTCGTTGAGCGGGGTGCGCTTGCCCAGGGCGGCAAGGAGAGCACGGATGGAGTGCTTGCGGTTCTCGGCCTCGACCCAGCACAGGGAGCGCTCGGGATCGTCCATGACTTCGGCGACGACCTCCTCGTTGCGGGTGGCCGGCAGGCAGTGCATGAACTTGGAGTTGGGGCCGGCAAAGTTCATCATGTCCATGGTGACCTGATACTTGGGATAGAACACGTCCATGTAGTTCTCGCCCGAGACCTCCTCGTCGTACAGGCCATACCACACGTCGGTGTAGATGAAGTCGGCGCCCTTGATGCACTCGATGTCGTCGGAGATGACGACAGAGCCGCCGGAGACCTTGCAGTTCTCCTCGGCGATGGCCATCATCTGCTTGCCGAACTCGGCGCGCTCCTCGACGGTGCCAACGTGCAGGCCGCCGTCGGGGATCTGGTGGCCCTTAGGTCCAAACTGGACAAACTTCATGCCGACCTTGGAGGCGATGAACATGAGGGAGACGCAGACCTGGGTGGCGTCGCCGATGAAGGCCAGGGTGCAGTCCTCGATCTTCTTGCCCTCGGGGAGGTTCTCGAGCATGGTCATGAGGTCGCCCATCTCCTGCGTGGGATGGTTGAACTCGGACATGCCATTGATGACGGGCACAGCGGAGCCCTCGGCGAGGCCGACGACGTCCTTGTGACGGTCAACGCGAGCCATCATGATGTCGAGCAGCGAGCCCATAACGCGAGCGGTGTCGCCCAGGGACTCGTGACCGCCGAGCTGGATGGTGCCAGGGCCATAGAACTGAGCATGGCCGCCAAGGTCGGTCATAGCGGTCTCGAAGGAAAGACGGGTGCGGGTGGAGACCTGCTGGAAGATCATGCCAAGGCTCTTGTTGCGGAGCAGGTGCGGATAATAACCGTCAACCTTGATGGCCTTCTTCATTGCCAGGCCAAGATCCTCGATAGCCAGGATCTGCTCTTTGGTGAAGTCGTTGGTGTCGATGAAATCCTTAGGCAGTGCCATGTCGATTTCCTTTCCGCCGGTCTTGCCGACTATTACTATGAGACGCTCGAACATCACGCCTCGTGTTGACAAGACCATCATTCACCCGTATGCAATTTTTACCTAGTTTATTCGGGATTAAAGACCGTTCACGGAGTTACACCCCCTCTAAACCAATATAAACCCGCAGGTAGCGAGCTTGCAGGGGGTTTACTATCTGGAACCGCGAACGGTATATCGCTATGCTGTAACTCGGCGCCTAATCCGCAATGAAACGATGGGTTGAGGCGTCTATATCCCGCAAGATATACAGGGCTCGGCCATAGACGAAATGAGATGGGACGGTGGCAGATGAACACTCTGATGTTCTTCTATACCCTAGCGATACTCCTGATTTGTATTGTGACGGCAGTGCTTTCGCTTGCCGCCTATGCCTCGTCTCGTCGACGGTTCTTTATCTATGGCAGCGGCGTATTTATCTGCTATGCCATCGAGATGACCGAGATTTTCTTTTTCGAATACACGCTGCAAAACCAGAGTTTTCCGGCCAGCGACTATTACTCAATTACCATGCCTGTGTTGCGGACCCTTGTGGCGACCGCTTCACAAGCTTTTATCTGGCTCATTGCCATGGACTTGCTCGACAAACATTCAAAAAAGCAGTTTGTTATTCCCGTCGCAACGTTCTTCCTGAGCGAGCTGCTGATCATTGTCGCTGTCCCCTACGGCCCCATGCATCAATGGCTCTACTACACGATACGTCAGGCATTCCTTGTATTTGTGGGGCTCTATATCTTTTGGACGGCGCATAAAAGCACGCAGGTCGAGCTTAAGGCGCGCGTCAACAATCAACGAAAGCACCTCATTATCGGCGCCATTCTGGTCGGTTGCATCGTTGCCGAGGATTTCTACAACATCCTTGTTGTTCCCATGAGCCTGGCACCCTCCTGGCTGCAGCTGTACCTATCCGAGCGCAACTTTAGCGAGAACATCTTTGCGTGCTACTTTGCGATTCTGCTGATTATCTATGCCTATCACGTGCTTTCGATTCGCATGCGGGAGGCACCCGAGGAAAAGAACGTCAGCGATCTTGATCGACACATCGAAGAGCAGATGCCCTTCTACCGCAACGCCTACAAGCTCTCCAACCGCGAGACCGAAGTCATGCGCCTGGTTGTGCTGGGCAAATCGAACCAAGAGATCGCCGACGAGCTATTCCTTGCCGTGGGCACCGTCAAGACCCACATCCACAACATCCTGGTCAAAACCGAGCAGCAAAACCGCACGACGCTGATCCTCCACTTCTGGAAGCGATAACCTACCAAAAAGGGACAGGTTTATTTTGGCAGGTTTTATCTGGGCAAACGTGAAGGCCGTCGCGAGGGAACTGCTTTCCCTCGCGACGGCCTTCTAACAGCGAAAACCAAGTGAGTAGGCTTTTTGCAGAAGGCCGAGCACGCCCCAAATCGACACAGCCCTGACCTGCGGTTTTATTGGGCACTTGTCGCGGTGTGCTCGGCAAATCCAAGAAAGTCTACTCACTTGCATCTGAGGCGCACCAGAAAGGCAAAAAACCGCCGCGAAAGGGGTCCGAACCCCGTTCGCGGCGGCTGTTCGCAGTGGCTTTGCGATGGTTTTACCCGTCTGCTACTCGCTGTAGCGGGTGGCGATGGCAGCTTGCACCATGCCAGCGCTCATGAGGTACGTCACCAGGAAGTAGCCGCCATAGGCTGCCAGGAAAATCGCACAGGTGAGGCCCACGGTGCCGCCGATGCTCATGTTGCCGAACGTGCTCACCAGCTCGATGATCACCTTAAGTGCCACAAAGGAGTGCGCCAAGCCCACTGCCAACGGGAACAGGAAGAACACCGCTTGCTGCGCCATCACCGAATGGCGGATCTGGCGGTCGTCACAGCCGATCTGCGCCAGCACGCGATAGCTGCGGCTGCCATCTGCCACGTTGGAAAGCTGCTGGATCGACAGAATTGCCGCGCATGCAACGACCAGTACAAAGCCGATGTAGATAGCCAGATAGCTAATCATGCCGTTCATCTGCGCTGCCTGCGTATATAGCTCGGAGCGTGTCATGAAGACTCCCCACGACCCCGGCTCCTTGCCGTCAACGAGCAGATTGTCGAGCATGGTGTATTTAATGAGCTCATCGGCCTCGGCAACATCCATCCCCTGCTTGTAGTTAACGAGCAGATTACTGGAATACGGCTGCAGATTAAGCTGGGACAGCAGCTCATCGGCAACGACTACGGTACCGGGGTTGCTACCGAGCCCCGAATTGGCGATGGCCGCCGTGTCCCCGTCCGACCTATCGGTTGCAGGCTTGAGCTCATGCCCGCCCAAGGAAAGGGTGTGACCGCCGGCCATGTACTTGGTGTACAGGTCGCCCAGCTCACCGCCCATATCACACGTAAGCACGTACTGGTCGCGGCCAATGCTCACCGGCTCCTCGCCCATCATCTGGCGCAGCTTGTTGTACTGGCTCGCCGGCGTCACAAACAGGCCCATATCATCGGCATTGCTAGCCTCGAGCGCCTTGGGGAGCTTTTCGCCCATGGCCTTGCACATCTCGCCCACCGTCACCGAAGGATCCGAGCCGCCAAGCGTATAGCTCAGATACGAGTCGATCTGCACATGCTCACCGGCAACATCGGCGATATTGACCTTCTTGCCGGTCTCGTCGTTGTTGTCCGCCGACTTGCGCTCGCCATGCCACGCAGCGTACAAATCGACCGTTGCATCGGCCAGCACCATGCGATCGGCCTCAGACGGATTGACATACTCCTTGTAGTAGTCGAGCGTTTCGGGCGTGTAATAGACATACGTCTGAGACACGTCAACAGGGTTATAGCGCTCGAGGTTTTCGTTCATCACGTTGGCGATCGACATGCCGCAGGTCACCGAGGTAATGGCCAGAAACAGGATCATCGCGATAACGCCCATCGAAAAGCACACCGTATTGACCTTGGCCGAAAGCTGACGCACGGTAAACATATTGAGGCCGCGCCAATACACGCTGCGCAGGCTCTGCAACAGCTTGATAAGCATGCCCGAGAGTCCCCAGAACAGCGCAAAGGTGCCCACGGTAACCATAGCGGTCGTAATGCCAAACTGGCTCATGGCCTCTTGCAGCTTGCTGTCCGTCGCGGTTAGCGGGAACCCATCACGTAGCAGACGGTAATAGGCCACGCCCACCAGCACCACGCCCACGGCAAAGATGGCAATCGCGATCCAGGGGTTGCGTGTCTTGATGCTCTCGTTGCGACGCTCGGCACCCATAAGCTCGATGAGCTTGGTACGGCGCACGGCGCGAAGGTTCAGCAGCAGCGTGAGCACAAACATCACGAGCATGCAGGCAAGGGTCAGGTTGAACGCATGCACCGAGAAGAAGAAGTGGAAATCGGCGATCTGCGTCTTAAAGAGCGAGGCGGTAAAGAACGTCATGAGCTGCGAGAGCCCCACACCCAGCACAATGCCGGCGACAAAGGCCACGACCGAAACGATCACGGTCTCGAGCGCCATGATCGTGGCGACGCGCCCGCGGCCCATGCCGAGCACCTGGTACAGGCCAAACTCCTTTTTGCGACGCTTCATGATGAAGTTATTGGCATACACCATCAAAAAGGCCATGACACCGGCCAAAAAGTACGTCAGGTAGCCGAGCATACCGCCCATAACCTGTGCCAAGCCCTCTTCATCGATGCCGGCGATGTCGACCTGCATCGAGATGGTGTTAAAGGCATAGAAGACCGTGACGCCCAGGGTGAGCGTCAAAAGGTAGACGAGGTAGTCGCGGCCGGCGCGGCGGACGTTGCCCCAAGCGAGTTTACAGAGCATCGGAGCCCTCACCGCCCATCATGGCAACGACCTCCATAATGCGGTCGAAGAACTCTCGGCGGTCGGTGTCGCCGCGGCGCAGCTCGGTGAAGATCTTGCCGTCGCGAATAAACAGCACACGGCTCGTGTAGCTAGCGGCAAAGCTGTCGTGCGTGACCATGAGCACGGTGGCGCGCAGGCGGCGGTTAAGGGCCTCCAGGCTCTCGAGCAGCAGGCGAGCGCTCTTGGAATCGAGGGCGCCGGTGGGCTCGTCGGCCATGATCATGGTGGGGTCGGTGACGAGCGCGCGAGCCGCGGCAACGCGCTGCTGCTGACCGCCGGACATCTGGTAGGGATACTTGTCGAGCACCTGACTGATGGACAGGCGCGCTGCCACATCCTGCACGCGGGTCGAGATCTCTGCCGAGTTTGTGCGGGCGATGGTGAGCGGCAGGGCGATGTTCTCGCGCGCCGTGAGCGTATCGAGCAGGTTGGAGTCCTGGAAGATAAAGCCGAGCTCCTCGCGGCGGAACTGCGAAAGCTTAGCCTGCTTCATGCGCGTCACGTCCTGCCCGTTGATGCGGATTGTGCCACTTGTGGCGCTATCGATGGTCGACACGCAGTTGAGCAACGTCGACTTGCCCGAGCCCGAGGCGCCCATGATGCCAACGAATTCGCCGCGGTTGACGGTAAAGCTGACGTCGTTGAGCGCGCGGGTCACGTTGCCCAGCGCTCCATATACCTTTTCGAGATGCGCGACCTCCAGTACCGGGGTCGCCATGTGCGTGGTTTGCATACCGAGTCCTTTCTTGCGATTAGTCTACGGCATCTATAGTCGCAAGAAGCCGAGTCGGCTACCATCGATATGGCTTACGCTTGCCTTACCGTTGCGTAAGGTAAGGATAGCTAGCCTGTCACGTGTTGATGTTGAGAGAGGACTCCTGTTGAAGACTGTTCATGTTGCCGCTGGGATCATTCGCAAGGAAGGATCCGACGAGCTGCTGGCCGTGCAGCGCGGCTACGGCGACATGCAGGGACTTTGGGAGTTCCCCGGTGGCAAGCTCATGCGCGGCGAGACGCCAGAAGACGCCGTGCGCCGCGAGCTCATGGAAGAGCTGCAGGTGAAGGTCACCAACCTGCGTGACTTCTACACCGTTGAGTATGACTACCCCGATTTCCATCTCTCCATGGAGTGCTACTACTGCTCGCTAGCCGATGAATCCGATGAACCCCAGAAGCATGACCACCAACTCGATATCCGCTGGATTCCGCGTACCTCGCTTGCCACGGTGGAGTGGATGCCCGCCGACAAAGGGCTTATCGATGCTCTGATTGAGTTGAAGGAAGATCGGCTTGAGACAAGCTCTGCCGATGACGCCGCGCCCAACACAGCCGACAAACCCTCCGCCAAACCCAAGCGCGCACCTAAACGCCGCAGCAAAAAGCGTCCCAAGCCCGGTCTGCTCGACGGCATCGATACCTCGGACCTCTCCGCTGACGAGCGCGAACTGGTCCGCCGTCGCGCCGCCATCAAAAAGTCCATGAAGGGCAACAAGCGCGCCAACACCAAGCCCGAGCTGCTCGTACGTCAGCGCCTACGGGCCGCGGGCCTTACGGGCTATCGTTTGGAATGGAAGGTACCCGGCAAGCCCGACATCGCCTTCCCCGGCCGCAAGATCGCCATCTTCGTCAACGGTTGCTTTTGGCACCGCTGCCCCAAGTGCAACCCAAGCCAGCCCAAGCGCAACGTTGAGTTTTGGGAGGCAAAGTTCCGTCGCAACGTCGAGCGCGACCGTGCTGCTGTGGCAGCGCTCACTCAAATGGGCTGGACGCCCATAACCATCTGGGAATGCGAACTCAAAAAAGACCGCATCGACGCCACGATGGAAAAGGTCATCGAGCAGGTGCGCGCCACAGAGCCGCAGCGCTAACAGCGAGCATTCACACGCTCCGCACGTCCGCGCCACATCCACGTCACAAACCTTAGAAAGCCCTTAAGCTCAAAACCTTTCAAGAGTGTTACTCGATACCTCTGACCTGCAGTTTCATCGTAACACCAAACCAGGTTAAGCCTTTCTTTAGCGCTTCTTTGCGGCAGCCGCGGCATAATACTGCCAGCGCACGGGACCTAGCAGCAAACCCCGAGCGCAACCTTTTGGTGGACATCGAGGAGGCCGCATAAGCATGCATTCTTCCAATGACGCAACACAGCAGCCATCCCTAACACATGCAGACCTTTTCTCCTTCCCCCCGACACAGAGAAACGATCTCCTCGACTCCCCCACCACAAAAACCAAGCGCTCAGCCGATCAGAGCCTCAACTTACGAGCATCCTTCGAAAAGCTCCAAGCATCCCTAGACAAGGCGTTCCCCGAACAGGCAAGAGCAATCTAAGCCCATCGCGCTTTATACTGATGCCATGCGAAACATGGATCACATAGAATTGCACCGCGGAGGACGCGAGGAAGCGTTTCCCGAGACCGCCGAAGACTGGCCCTATATTGCCGAACGCGCAGAATTCGCTCGCTATCCGGGCAATTCCGTCCCCTGGCACTGGCATTCCGAAGTTGAGCTTTTCTACATGGAGCAGGGAGCGATTGACTATCGAACGCACGCGGCTCATGAGCACGTACGCTTTGAGGAAGGGTCCGCCGGCTTTATCAACGGCGGCGTTTTGCACAGTACGCTGCAATCACCCAATTCGGCGCCAGCCATTCAAATGCTGCATATCTTTCAGCCGTCGATGCTCGGCGATCCCGCGGGACGTCTCCAAAAGCGCTACATCAACCCATTGCTTCAATGTCGAGGCGTCGATGTGCTCAAATGGTCGCCCACCAATCCCGACGATATGCCCTTTATCGATTTGCTGAAGAGCTCCTTTAGCCACGACCTTCAACAGCCGCAGAACGAGATGGCGCTTCGAAATAGTTTGTCAGAGCTCTGGATTCAGATTAACGCCAAGACCGAACCGCTCTTTTCTTCCGACGGCGCCTCTTGGATGACCAGCCGCGACGTACAGTTCAAGGCAATCCTGGACTTTATCCGCGCAAACTATTCAGCCGCTATAGATGTGCCCCAGATGGCATCTGCAGCCGGCGTAAGCGAAAGAGAGTGTTACCGCATTATCGAAACTTGTGCAGGAACGACCCCGGCGGCATATCTACGCGCATACCGCATAAACCGTGCTTGCGAACTTTTGGCACACACCACGCGAACGGTACAGACAGTCGCGCGCCAATGCGGATTTATAACAGCAAGCCATCTTGGCCAGGTATTTAAAGAACAAATGGGGTGCACTCCTTCGAGCTATCGAGCAGCGAGGCAGAATCTCGATAGCACCAGGCAGAAATCCCGCTAGCCCTTCTTCTGTCACTGCATCAAACTTGCAGGCAAACAACAGAGAGGAGCAATCATATGAAGCACTTTGACCATATCGTATTTGACGTTGATGGGACATTGGCAGATACAGAAGAAAGCGTTCTGTCATCGCTTGTCCAGATTGTCCAAGAAGAGACCAGCAAAACGCTTCCCCGACACGAGCTTGACTTTGCCCTCGGCATACCCGGCAAGGATGCCCTTGAGAAACTTGGAATCTACTCGCAGGCAACGTTGGATCGCTGGTGCCAAGTTGCCGCCAGCTTTAAAAGCACCATCAGCGTGTTTCCAGGTTTGCTTGAAGTCATCGCAACACTCGCCGATAGCGGCTGCAAACTTGGCATCGTCTCCTCACGTGCGCGCGACGAATACGCAAAAGAAATTGCACCCCTTGGTTTCGATAAGTATTTTGAGCACATCATCCTTGTCGAAGACACAACCGAACATAAACCCGCACCCGCACCCATGCTCGAATATCTCCGACGTGCGGGCGCGAATCCTGGCAACGTCGTCTACGTTGGCGACACCGTCTACGACGAACAATGCGCAACTTCGGCAGGGGTCAGTTTTGCCCGAGCAGCATGGGGATCACACCAAGATATCCCAAACGCCACCTACAACCTCAAAACCCCCAATGACCTATTAACCCTAACAACCAAGTAACCCTCCCATCCCAAATTCGCAGTCCTAACGCCACAAGGGCGACGACCTCGAGAAGGTCAACTTGGGAGGGACGAGGGCTTAGTTCCCCAATCTTTCCGCAGGGGGCAAAAAGCAACGTCTTATTTTTCCGACACTAACGCCACAAGGGCGATTGAGCAGGACGGTTTGGGCGGGTCCCGTACTTAGTTTCCAAAATCATTCCGCAGCGCGAAGGCCCCCGTTGTCAACGCTTCGAAGAAGCGAGACAACGGGGGCCTTCATGCGCGAGGACGTTTTGGAAACTAAGTACGGGACCCGCCCAAACCGTCCGGTGGGATCAGAGTACCCTTGCTGTTACTCTGCTTTGCCCACAGAGTTGAGGTTGGTCATACGGATCTTAACCAGCTCGGTGATCTCACGCATGCCCTCCTTGGCCGGCTTCTTAGGATCGAAGCAGGCGGGGTTCTCAGCCATGTAGGCCATGAAGCCCTTGGTGTAAGCCTGACGCAGCTCGGTGGCGTAGTTAACCTTGCAGATGCCGTTCTTCACAGCCTCGGCAACCTGCTCATCGGGCACACCGGAGGTGCCGTGCAGGACCAGCGGCACGTCGACGGCGTCGCGAATGGCCTTGACCACGGACTGCTCGATGTGAGGATCGCTCGTGTACACGCCGTGGCTGGTGCCAACGCCAATGGCCAGCGAGGTGCAGCCGGTGCGCTCAACAAACTCCTTGGCCTCGGCAGGATCGGTGTAGGGGCTCTCGCCCTCAACCGCGGGACCGTCGTCCTCCTTGCCGCCAACCTTACCGAGCTCAGCCTCGACGGGCACGCCCATGGCGCGGCCAGCATCGGCGACGGACTTGGTCAGAGCGATGTTGTCCTCGAAAGACTCGTGCGAACCGTCGATCATAACGGAGGTGTAGCCCGTGCGGAAAGCCTGCATGCAGCGGTCATAGCCATCGCCGTGATCGAGGTGCAGGGCGACGGGCACGGAAGCGCGCTCGGCAGCGGCCTTGACCATGCCGTAGAAGTAATCCAGGCCAGCGGTCTTGATGGTGCCCGGGGTGGTCTGCATGATGACGGGGGACTTGGTCTCCTCGGCAGCAGCCAGAACGGCCATAACGAACTCGAGGTTCTCGACGTTGAACGCGCCAACGGCGTAGTGGCCGGCCTGGGCGTCCTTGAGCATCTTTTCGGTGGTAACAAGTGCCATGAGCGTTTGCTCCTCTCCATCGCCCGCATCTGGACATCGGGCGTACGTGTCCGCAAGGCGTTTTACCTTGCGTTTTGCTGCGTTCATTGTATGAAATTCAGCGGGTATGCATGTGCGAGATATTGTCATCGCGCGAGGTCCAACCTTCATTTTTGAAAAGCAAACGGAAGGGGTCGAACCCGAGCGTGCGTGTTCGAAATTGAGTTTTGAGCCTTGATCATCTTTCTTTTATAGAAAAAGTAAGTAATCGAAAGGTGTTTTCTTACTCAAAAAGAAAATGAACGAAAATAGACTCAACACAATTTCTACAAATTTAGCCGAGAATGGAGCAGATATGGCCCACGCAACAACCCGAGCTTTCGCCGACGAGCGTCGTTCCGCCATCATGGAGATGCTCGAACATAACGCCTCTGTGCAGGTGGCAGAAATCGCCCAGACCTTTGGCGTATCCTCCGTCACCGCCCGCGCCGACCTGGACGCGCTAGCCGAGTCCGGCAAGTTGCGCCGCACGCACGGCGGCGCCGTGTCGCTCCAGAAGCGACTGACCGTATCCACCCAGGATCGCCGTATCAACGTCAATGTCGCCGCCAAGCAGGCCATCGCGCAAAGCGCCATCGAACTCGTCAGCGACGGTGACACCCTGCTCGTCGACTCGGGCACCACCGCGCTCGAATTTGTCCGCCTGCTCGACCAGCGCGACGGCATCACCGTCATCACGGCCGACATCACCATCGCCGATTATATCGACGAGAGCATGCCCTCGGTCGATGTCGTCATGCTGGGCGGAGCACTGCGCAAAGGTCATCGTTATTTGTACGGTCCGCTCACCATGCAGGCGCTCCAAATAATCCATGCCGATCTGGCCGTCATGTGCCCCGGCGCTTTTGTCCCCCGTTGCGGCTTTACGACCGACTTTCCCCAGATGGCCGAGACCAAAACGGCCATGATCGCCGCAGCCCATCAAAGCGTCGCCCTCATGGACGCCAGCAAGGTTTACGGACGCGGCATGTACCGTTTTGCTGAGCTTGCCGACGTCGGCACCATCGTGATGGACCGTGACCCCGATCATGCCGTCGCCACCTCAATCGCCGAGATCGTCGACAACGCCCGCCCAAATCTCGTCATCGCCGGCGCTTAAACAAAAACCACCACAAAGGTGCCTGTCCCCTTTGTGGTGGTTTGAGCGTTAAAAGTGAGCGTATCGCTACTTGGAGAGCTCGTCAGCGAGGGCCTCGATCTGAGCGCGCGAGGCGTCGTTGAGCGAACCCAGGACAGTCACCTTGTTCTCCGTCAGGGTGATGTCCTTCATGCCCTCGAGCTCCTTGGTCATAACCTTAGCGGCGGCAGGTGCCCAAGAGCCGGCCTCAACGAGCGCCACGGTACGGTTCTGGTAGGCATGCTCGGCGAGCGTATGGATAAAGGTGCTCATAAACGGGAAGATCTCGCCCTGATAGGTGATGGAAGCGAGCACCAGACGGTCATAGCGGAACGCGTCCTCAACGGCCTCGGCCATGTCGTCGCGAGCCAGGTCAAAGACGGAGACCTTCTGGCCGCGAGCCTCGAGCGCTGCGGCGAGCTCCTCGACGGCGGCCTTCAGGTGGCCATAGACGCTCGCGTAGGCAATGGTGATGCCCTCGTCCTCGGGCTGATAGCTCGACCAGATGTTGTAGGTGTCGAGGTAGTAGCCCAGGTTCTCGGTCAGCACGGGGCCGTGGAGCGGGCAGATGATCTGGATGTCCAGGTCGGCGGCCTTCTTGAGCACGGCCTGCACGAACTTGCCGAACTTACCGACGATGCCAAAGTAGTAGCGGCGCGCCTCGCAGGCCCAGCCTTCCGGGTCCTCGATGTCGTTGGCGCCGAACTTGCCAAAGCCGTCGGCACTAAAGAGCACCTTGTCGGTAGACTCGTAGGAGAAGATCACCTCGGGCCAGTGCACGTTGGGGGCGCAGACAAACGTTAGGCTGTGGCCACCCAGGTCGAGCACGTCGCCCTCTTTGACGACTATCTTACGCTCGGGGTAGTCGGTGCCAAAGTAGTTGACCATCATGCGGAAGGCGCCCATGCTGGCCACAATCTGTGCCTGGGGATAGCGCTCCATAAAGGCGGCGATACCGGCGGAGTGATCGGGCTCCATGTGATGGACGACCAGGTAGTCGGGCGTACGGCCATCGAGCGCGGCCTCGAGGTTGCCGAGCCATTCGTCGACAAAGCCAGCGTCAACCGAATCGGCGACAGCGATTTTATCGCCCAAGATAACATAGCTGTTGTATGCCATGCCGTTCTCGGACACGTCGTACTGGCCCTCGAACAGGTCAATGTCGTGATCGTCGACACCGATGTAGCGGATATCCTTGGTGATCTCCATCAGGCAAAGCCTCCTAGATAGACAAAAGAACCCGTCTATCATAACACTCGCCTTCATAGCCACGGCTATCCGTCAGCATCCTTACCGATTGTAATTGAGGCGGAATATACTGCCGTTGACCTGCACAAACTATGCGCGCAGCATCGCTGTGCTATGTCGAATGATGAGCTGGCCGGGAATACGAATGGCAACGGTTTTGCCCGCCGTACCCGCCTCGGGAACCGCATGCTCGAATACCTCGCGTCCGCGCTGATGTAGATCGAATCGCACGGTCGTGAGCTCGTTGTGTGCCACAAAATCATCGAGTGAATCGTCGACGCCCACCACGCTCACGTCCTCGGGCACGCGCAGGCCGCTATCACGCAGCGCGGCAATCGCGCCATTTGCCATCTGATCGTTTGCCGCGTAAATCGCCGTCATACTGCGGTCATGCTCGGCCAGGTACCTGCCGGCTTCGTAACCGCTGTTGGCAGACCAGTCGCCCTCGAGCGGCTCAGCCGGCTCGATGTGTTTACGCTCGAGTGCATCCTGCCAACCGGCGCGACGAAATTGCTCGTCGACCGAGAACGACGGGCCGCCAATATAGCGAATTTGCTCGTGACCCAGCTCAAACAGGTGATCCATAAGCAAGAGCGAGCAGCCGTAATGATCGGAGTCGACCGTGGTCACCCGCGGGTGCGCGTACATGGTAACGATGACCGTGCCAATGCCCGGCAGTGGATCAAACGTCTCAAAATCGGGCGCCATGCGGCTCATGCCGATGATGATGCCGTCCACGGGCAGCGCTGCCATACGACGCGTTGCCTCGGCAAGCGAAAACTCCTCGGTCTTGGACATCTCGACCAGCGTGATAGCACAACCGCGCTCGCGGGCCGCACTGGCAATGCCGTCGATCATCGTCAGGTTACCGAACTTGGTGACGTCGTTAACGCACAGCCCGACCGAATGGTAGCGGCCGTCGCGCAGCGAGCGACCGGCATAGCTCGGACGGAAACCGAGCTCCTGCATGGCTGCCTGCACGCGCTGACGCGTCTGCTCATTCACATTGGGCAATCCGTTGGCAACGCGCGAAACCGTCTGCTGCGAAACACCGGCAGCGCGGGCAACGTCGGCCATGGAGACCGGACGCGTACCTGTATCGTTGGACGGGCACCTTGCCACAGGATCACCTTCACCCTTGCGAGATCTGAATAGCGTGAATGCCGGCCCGGGCAGGAGTTTAGCCCGCGCCGAGGCCCGCTATCGTCGGACGCATGTTAACGTACTCTACTTTTTCAATCCGCATCTCTTCTGCTTTATAAGTCCATACGGCAATACCGTTCACGGCTGAATTTCTACCGATTACCAGATTCTCAAAAAGTAACAAGCGATGTGTTATGAGTACGTTAACATAGCCTGTAACGTGCGGTGTCGAGAACACTTGGTTCATGCCGCTTCAAGTTGTTAACGTACTCATAACGACGCAAAACTCACCCGTGCGCGCCAAGGAAAGGACTCCCATGACCACCCCCGACGAAAAGACATTCGCCATGCTCACCAAGCAGTTTGAGGAGGAGTTTGGTCCCATCGGCGACCGCCAGGTGCTCTACGTGCACGCGCCCGGCCGTTCCGAGATCAGTGGCAACCACACCGACCACGAGGGTGGCCACGTCATCGCCGGCTCGCTCGATGTCGCCGTTGACGGCATCGCCGTGGCAACCGACACCAACAAGGTCCGCGTTGCCGATGAGGGCTACCCCGCCTTTGAGATCACGCTCGACACGCTGGATATTCAAGCGTCCGAGAAGGGCACGTCCGCGAGCCTCGTCCGCGGCATGGCCCACGAAATCGCTGCTCTGGACGTTGAGCCCCAGGGCTTCGACTTCGCCTTCACCTGCTCTGTCCCCTCGGGCGGCGGCCTTTCCAGCTCTGCTGCTGTCGAGGCCGCATACGGTCGTGCCATGGAAACCCTCTGGGGCGCACCCGCCATCGAGCCCGTCGCACTCGCCCAGATGAGCCAGCGCACCGAGAACAACTACTATGGTAAGCCCTGCGGTCTGATGGACCAGGCCGCTGTGTGCCTGGGCGGCCTTGCCTACATGGACTTTGAGGACCAGGCTCAGCCTAAAACCCAGAAGCTCGAGCTCAACTTTGAGGATCACGGCTACGCGCTCGTGCTCGTTAAGGTCGGCGCCGACCACGTGGCCGCCACCGATGACTACGCCGCCGTTCCACGCGAAATGCAAGACGTCGCCGCCGAGTTTGGCAAGGCACGCCTGTGCGAGGTAAACGTTGCCGATTTTGACGCCAAGCTCCCCGAGCTGCGCGCCAAGCTGGGCGACCGTGCCTGCCTGCGCGCCGTTCACTACTGGTACGAGAACGGCCTGGTCGATAAGCGCTGGGCTGCCCTGAACGCCGGCGACATCGACCAGTTCCTGGTCCTGACACGCAAGTCCGGCGCCAGCTCTGCCATGTACCTGCAGAATGTCGTTGCTAAGCTGGGCTCCGAGCAGCCCTCGATGTATGCCCTGGCACTGGCCGAGCACGTGCTCGACGGCCGAGGCGCCGTCCGTATCCACGGTGGCGGCTTTGGTGGCACCATCCAGGCCTTCGTGCCGCTCGACCTGGTCGACACCTTCATCGCCAAGATGAACGGCTGGCTGGGCGAGGGCTCTGCCCGCCACTACGCAATTTCTGACAAGGGGGCCTACGCGGCATGGCTGTAATGACTGACGTGCGCGAGGCCGCGCAGAACCTGATCGAGTACGCCATCCACCGATCGATGATCGGCCAGGACGATCGCATCTGGGCGTATAACACCATTCTCGAGTGCATCGGTGCTACGGGCCCGGCGCTCGACATGGCCTGGGCGCTCCAGGTCGAGAAACTCTCGCTCTTGCACCCCGATACCCTGCCCAACTTTGACCTTGAAGGCACACTTGCCGCGCTTGCCGAGGCGGCTGTTGCCAACGGCGCCGCCGAGGACACGGCATCGGGCCGCGACCGCATCGCCATGCGCATCATGGGCGCGCTCATGCCGCGCCCGTCTGCCGTGATTGACGAGTTTACCGGCCGCATGGGCGTCAACGAGCCCCGCGCCGCGACCGACTGGTTCTACGGCCTGTGCTGTGACGCCGGTTACGTGCGCCGCGCCGCCATCGCGCGCAACATCAAATGGAGCACTTCCACCAACTGGGGTGACCTGGAGATCACCATCAACCTGTCAAAGCCCGAAAAGGACCCGCGCGATATTGCCGCAGCCGGTGCCGCCAAAAACACGGGCGAGAAGTATCCCGCCTGTCAGCTCTGCATCGAAAACGAGGGCTACCCCGGACGCTCCGCCGCAGCCGACGGCGGCGCTCACCCCGCCCGCCAGAATCTGCGCGTTATCCCCATCCAGCTCGACGGCGAGCGCTGGGGCTTCCAGTACAGCCCGTACGCGTACTTTAACGAGCATTGCATTGCCATGAGCTCCGAGCATCGTCCGATGCACGTGGATCGCAAGAGCCTCTCCTGTTTGCTCGACTTTGTGGACCTGTTCCCGCACTACTTTATCGGCTCCAACGCCGACCTGCCCATCGTGGGCGGCTCGATTCTGTCGCACGACCACTTCCAGGGTGGCGCACACGAGTTCCCCATGATGCATGCCGCCGAGGTCTTGCAGTTTAGCGTGCCCGGTTTTGACCAGGTCAGCGGTACCGTGCTGCGGTGGCCGCTCTCGGTGCTGCGCCTGCGCTCGCATGACCGCGCTCAGCTGCTCGACGCTGCCGAGAAGATTATCCTCGCCTGGCGCGAGTGGACCGATGAGTCGGTTGGCGTCGTCGCGCACACGGCCGACGGCGTAGCGCACAACACCGTGACGCCCGTCATCCGCCGCGTCGACTCCCGCGGCAACGCCGGCGGCGAGATCTACGAGGCCTACCTGGCGCTTCGCTGCAACATCACGACCGACGAGCATCCGCTGGGCGTTTTCCACCCGCATGCCGAGTATCACCACATTAAGAAGGAGAACATCGGCCTGATCGAGGTTATGGGCCTGGCCATTCTTCCGCCGCGCCTGGTTCCCGAGCTCGGCGCTGTCCGCGAGCACCTGCTGGCGACCAAGGCAGATGCCAGCTACGACCTTGCCGGCGCGCTCGAGGGCGATGATCTTTGCCGTAGCCATGCCGCGTGGGCCGAGGATGTCTATGCCCGCCGTTCCGACGAGCTTACGGCGGACAACGCCATCGATATCCTGCACGAGGAGGTCGGCGTGGTGTTTGGCCACGTGCTCGACAACGCCGGCGTCTTTAAGTGGGACGAGGCGGGACGTGCCGCCCAGCAGCGCTTTATCGACTCGCTGTAGAGCACAGACCCGGTCGCTCAACGGCAGCCCGCACAGCATAGACACCCACACGACAACGGCGCCCGCCGGCAACATCGCCGACGGGCGCCGTTTTATTGGCTAGTCGTTGGGGACTTTCTTAAACGACTAGTCGTTCGGGACGTTCTTGTTTGACTAGTCATTTAAGAACGTCCCCAACGACTACTTGCGACCAGGGCAACGTCGATGTTTTGGCATTGTCAGCGAAAACGCCCCTAAGCGAGCAAGGTGACGTGAAAGAGGAGGGCATTGACCTTTTGGTCATGCCCGACGATTGAACGTCAGATTGCCGCTTAGGGGCGTTTGCAGCGTCGAGCCGTTGCGCGGTTTGGAAAACCGCGCAACCCTAAAGCTCCGTTACTTCAACGTTGTTGAAGATCTCATCCCAGCGGTCCATGACCAGGTGGCCGGTCTTGGGATCCATGGCGTTGAGCTTGCCGCAGGTATTGGCGGTCTTGAGCACCGTGACGTCGTCGGCGCCAGCAGCAATGGCATGTGCAAAGCCGGCGATGGTCGAGTCACCGGAACCCGTCGCGTTCACAGCCGCAATCGCAGGCGTCTTCGCGCGGAACGCGCGACCCTCATGGAAGCCCACCGAACCGGCAGCGCCCATCGAAACGACAACCCAGGGAATACCGGTAAAACGGTCATCGGCGGCAAGCGCCTCGCGCAGGGCATCGACATCATCGGTCGTAAAGGACGTACCCAGCAGGCCGTTAATCTCGGTCAGGTTGGGCTTTACGAGCTCAGGCTTAGCGTCGGACTCCAGCGCGGCCTCCAGCGATGCACCCGAGGTATCGAGCAGCACCTTGGCGCCCGCCTCCTCGGCGATCTTGACGAGCTCGGCATAGTAGCCGGCATCGACGCCACGCGGCAGCGAGCCCGAAAGCGTCACGACGTCCGCCTTCGCTGCAAGCTCGGCAAACTTGGCCGTAAAGGCCTCGAGCTCGGCCGGGGCGATCTGCGGGCCGCTCTCCAGCAGCTCGGTCTGATTACCCTCGTGCAGGATATTCAGGCAGATGCGCGTCTCACCAGCAATAGGCACAAAGTCGTTCTTGACGCCGTCGGCATCCATAAGCTCGGCCATATAGGCACCCATGTGGCCGCCGAGCAGGCCGGTCGCGAGCACGTCGTCACCCAGCTGCAGCAGCACGCGACTCACGTTGAGGCCCTTGCCGCCAGCGGTCTTTTCGGGTGTCACACGGTTAACATCGTCGATGATCAGCTTGTCGAGCTGATAGCGCGTATCAATCGACGGGTTCATGGTAACGGTCAGAATCATGTTGAACTCCTGTTCCGGGGCGGCATAACCCGCCCCAAACATACGATAGCTCGTTAAAGGATCTCGATCTCAAAGCCGCGGGTGACGGTCTCTCCCGGCTTGGCCACCAGGCAGCCGCGCTTGTGCTCCAGAATATCGTCCTCGTCGGAGCAGGTGGACAGGCCGCCCCACGGTTCCACGGCCACAAAGTCGCCCTCGGGCTTGCTCCACACAATCAGGTATGGCATATCGGGGAACGTCAGGCGCACGCCCTTGTCCTCGGTTTTCTTGGTAAGCGTAACCACGCGGCTCTCGAGCACGTCGAAGATGGTCTCTGCAAAGTCGAAGAGTTCGTGGGTCAGCGGCAGGTCATGGCCAACCATCGGGTTCTTGCTGCGATGCTGAACATCAATCAGGCCCGTCGAGGGAACGGCAGTACAGAGCTCGGCGGCCTCGCGCTGCTCAAAACGGAGCTCGTAGTCGTCGTAGGACTCGCCCTCGTCAAGCGGGCACTTAAAGCCAGGGTGACCGCCCACAAAGAACGGCATGTCCTCGGTGCCCTCATTGGTCACCTCGTACGACACGGCCACCTTCTCCGCATCGATCGTGTAACGAGCAACGATCTTAAACGGATACGGGTACTGCTCGAGCAACTCGGCATGGTCGGCAGAGCTTAAGCTCAGCACAACCATGTTGTCGCTCTGCTCCTCGAGCTTCCACTCCTGCTTGCGAGCAAAGCCGTGGCGGGCGAGCTTGACCTCGCGGCCGCCCATGGTCATTGCGCGACCGTCACGAAGGCCGCCGCAGATCGGGAAACAAATGGGTGCCTGGCCCGACCACACCGCCGGGTCGCCCTGCCACAGGTACTCACGGCCGTTGGCTTTAATCGAAGTGAACGATCCGCCAGCCGTGCTCAGTGCCACACGAATAGAACCGTTATCAAGAACAAACTCCATGGGAATCTTCTCCTTCACATATCATCTTGCACGATCCATTGCGAACGCCGTGCCTTTAGCACAAAGGTAATGAGGCGGCGCCGCACGCAAAAGAACAATGCACGCCAAGCCCGCCAAGCCAATTGGGCTGATAGAAAACTGGCCCGCGCCCCATTACAGAAACGCGAGCCGTCAATTGAAAAGCTGCAGAATGCCGAGTACCGCCAAGAGCGAAGCACACAAGCTCAGCAAGCAAACGTGTTATCGGAGCAGCTTACTGAACCAGAAAGCTTCGCAACAACAGCGGTAACCCCACAGGTACCCCCAACGTCAGCGAGAAGTCAGCTGGCGAGGCAAGGTGCCGTGAAGCGAGGCGGCATTGACCTTCTGGTCATGCCGCCGAAGCTGAACGGCAGATTGCCCGCCAGATGGCTTCGCAGCGTCGGCCGGTCCGGCGTTCGGTAGAACGCCGGAACCCCTTAGTCGTGGTACTCGCCGCGGTCCCACTTCTCGAGGAACTCGTCAAAGAAGTGCGGGTCAGCCTGAGCCTCGGCGTCGGCCTTATTGCAGGCATCGATCTTGGCGATCAAGGCATCGTGCTCGGGAGTCTTGTCGTAGGGCTCCTCCAGGAAGGCAAGCATGATGTCGGCCATCAGGAACTCGCCGGTGATCTTGCCGCCAAAGCCCACGATGTTGGCGTTGAGCTCGCGACGGGCATACAGGGCAGAGGTCATGTCGCGAACCAGGGCGCAGCGGGCGCCGGGAACCTTGTTGACGGCGTTGGTGATGCCGATGCCGGTGCCGCACAGGGCCACGCCAAAGTCAGCCTTGCCGCTGGCAACAGCCTCGCCCACGGCCTTGCCGTAGATGGGGTAGTGCGTACGGGTGTGGCTGTAGGTGCCGCAGTCGAGCACCTTGTAGCCAGCCTGCTCCAGGCGGTCGGCCAGATAGATCTTCTCGTCCGTAACGATATGGTCGCAACCGATTGCGATGGTCTTCTTCATCAGAACGTCCTTTCGTCTGAATTCACAAGTTGAGGTAGAAGTTCGAGTTCTCGGTGGCTCTCGTTAGGCCATCTTGTTGAGCATGTCGACACGGATCTGGTGACGGCCGCCAGCATACTGGGCGCGCAGGAACTCGCGGGCGATCTTCTTTGCGACCTCGGTGCCCACAACGCCCGGGCCCATGGTGACCATGCGCGAGCCGTTGTGCTCGCGGGTCATGTAAGCGGAACGCTCGTCGGAAATGTTGGCGACGACCATGCCCTTGATCTTGACGGCGGCCATATAGGAGCCGACACCGTACTTATCGAATGCGAAGCCCTGGGAATCCTTGTGCTCCAGCAGGTCCTTGACAACGGCGGTCGCGGAATCGACAAAGTCCGCGGCAGGGGTCTCGGAATAGTCGACGACCTCGTGACCGTCGGCGATGAGCATCTCCTTGATGGACTCCTTCATCGACATACCGTCGGCATCGGAAGCGATTACAACTCTCATGACATCCTCCTTGAGAGATACGCAGGTGCGTAGTTTCTGTTTGGAAGTGTTGAATCGCGTTCAGATCCGGGCATCTGAATGTGCGGTTCTTCACTGTTCATGTTTATTTGAACACATTCGAACATCAACTGCAACAATTATTTGTTTGTCTTTGTTCTATTTTGAACAAATACCGTTCACGGATGATTGCTGACCGTTTGGGAACGGGAAAACCTAGCCTGCCACGTATTCAACAAACAAATAGGGCGGCCGAGAACGTGTCTCGGCCGCCCTTCTTACGGTTGGTCTTCCAAGGATCGCTTTGCCGCCTACTCAGACTGTCCGCTCTTCTTGGCATGTTTGGACGGAGCCCTCAGAAAACGACCCGTCAAATAGTTCGCCGGGCCAGAGATATCGATCCCCAGCAGCGTGTGCCCCAGCCACAGAAACGCCGCGAGCACCAGCAACGGGATAACGCACGAGGTCACGATCATCACGATGACGCCTTCGATCAGATCGGTCACCTGTTGCACCACCTTATCGGTCATCGACTTGGCACTGTCGGTCACCGATGTGAGTAAACTCGATGCCCCATCGGTCAGCTGCTCAAGCACATTCTTGTTTTCCGTGGTCTCGGATTTCTTCTCGCTCTTTGTGGAGCTCGCCTTGCTCGCTTCAGTCGCCTTTTGCTCTGTCTGCTCGATACTCACCTGATACGTCTCATCGACCTTTTGCGACACCCATACGCTTGCAGGCACCAACGCCATGCCGATCATGGCGACCACCAACACGCGAGTCGCCACGCGGCGCAGGACGGTGCTCGTGCTCCAGCGCCCATGAATGCCAAGCGACACCGCAAAGAGCACCAACGCAAACGGGATTAAGATGCCTAGGCCAACCGACCACAAAATAGTCAGCAGATATTTCTCGAGATAGAGCACGGCAAGCACGATGCCCAAGTTGCCTGAAAGCTGCGCGAGCTGCTCGGCAACCGGCGTTCCCGTATCACCCGGCAGCGCGGTAATGCCCGCAGACAGCGCCACGCACGAGGTCGTGAGCGCCAAAACATTGCCCTTCTTTTGATCGATGACCTCGACGGTGGAGTCCCAAGTCTTGGTATCGGCAAAATGCGGACGAGCTACAAAGCCCGACAGCAGCGCCAGCACCACGAGCGCAACGATAAAGCCAATCTGCAGCTTTTTGTTTGCGCACACGACATCGGACAGGCTGGGCTGCAGCTCGGTTACCGTCGTATGCTCGGTTATCTGGACAGGACGCCCATGAGCCATCTCATACGCGTCTCTTTTTTGAATTGATCCGTTGTCCGGCATTTGGATACCTCCTCATTCCGGCCTGTATTGCGGATGGAAGTATACCCACCCATCGAAAAACCGAACGGCAGGAGGCGCAACAAGCTGCTGCATGATCCGCCCGCCATGAAATGGGCCCATCTACTACGTTTAACCGCCCATCCCCGACCATGCCACAAAGCGAAAAAACAAAACCGCAGGTAGAAGTCCTGCGATTTTTCATGAAACGCGGGTGTGTTCGAGGGTATCGGGTTAAACGTAGTAGATGAGCCAGTTTCGTGGCGAGCGCTGCCAACCGATCCTCCGGGGACGGGAAAAGCGGGTCATTTGGGGCTGTCGACCTCTATTTCGCCGCAACCTAGATAGGTGGGATACAGAAAAACCCTGCCGCGGATAGCGGCAGGGTTTTTGGAAGGGGACGAGGTTGTGCGAGCTCGTTAGGCGAGCTTAGCCTCGAGTGCGGCGATGCGCTTGTAGGCATCGATGGTAAAGCGGGTCTGCTTCTCCAAGATCATGGTGGTCATGAGGGTGTCCTGAGCGTGGGCCATGATGAAGGTCATCTCCATCTCGCCGCCGCCGGCCTCCTGCGAAAGCAGCTTGGTCTGCGTGTCGTGGGCGCCAATGAGTGCATCGCTCGCATCCTTGTGCAGCTGTTCGGCCTTCTCAAAATCACCCTCGCGAGCAGCATCGAGCGCTGCAAGCAGATCAGTCTGGGCGTCACCCGCGTATGCGACGATCTCGAATCCAACCATCGAGATTTCTTCTTTGGTTGCCATATTGCGTTCCTTTCACATATGAACCAATGGAGAGCATCGCGTCCGGGCATACGCGCTGCGTTGTGTATGACAGAAACATTAACATTCAAACAAAACAGAACAATGCAAAACGCAATTTCGAGCTATGAACGGTCGATTTTCGCCCGTGAACGGTTTTTAAACCAATCTGAACAATATCGAACACAATTAGTGGCAACCCAAACAGGTCCACACCCTAGCGCAGGCAGCGTACCGTATCGCCCTCTACGAGCATACCGGGGATCAGCATGTGCTCCACGCCAGACGCACCCCCCTCGGCGCCGGCAATCTTGTCGACCGCCCACATGCCGACGCGCTTGTTGTCAAAGCGCACCGTGGTCAGGCGACGGTCAGGCACGATGTCGCCCAGACTATCGTCAACACCCACTACGCTCACGTCCTGGGGCACGCGCTTTCCGCGCGATTCGAGCCCGCGAATGCAGCCGTAGGCCATGGCGTCGTTGGAAGCATAAATGGCCGTACAGGTCGGATCGTCCGCCAGAGCCTGACCGGCGGCATATCCGCTCTGTGCCGTCCAATCGCCACGGACGAGTCGCGGCGGCTCAATACCATGCGCACGCAATGTCTCGCGCCAGCCCTCCTCGCGCTGCATGCCCGAAAGCGAGCGCTCGGGACACGAGATAAAGTGCACGGTCTTGTGCCCCTGCCCCAGCAAGTACTCGACAACCTGGCGCGAGCAATCGAACTGATCGTTATCAACCGTCGAGCACAGCGGGTGCTCCAGCATGGTAACGAGCACCGTCTGCATACCGGGCAGTGGCTCGAAGGAGCCAAAGTCCGCCGGCATGCGGTTCATGATCACGACCATGCCGTCCACCGGCAGTGCGCTCATGCGCGACGATGCGCTCTCGAGGGTATAGGGATGTCCATCTACTTTAGTAAGGGTGATGGCATAGCCGTGCTTGTCGGCGGCGGCGGCAAAGCCCTCCATGCGGTCGAGATTGCCGGTACCGGTAATGTTGAACATGGCGACGCCGACGGTCTTGAACTTGCCGCGACGCAGCGAACGGCCGGCAAAGTTTGGACGATACCCCAGCTCGCGCATGGCGGCACGCACGCGCTCCTTGGTCTCGGGACGCACGCTGGGCGAATCGTGCACGGTGCGCGAGACCGTCTGCTCCGAGACGCCCGCGAGACGCGCCACGTCCTTAACGGAAACCGATTTTTTAACAGCGGCCATAGGTCGATCTTTCTATGTCAACGATGCCATCGCAGACATCCCAACAGACAAAATGAACGCCTCCAAGTATATCCAACGCCTCCCCGCAATACGCTTACCACCCAAAACCTACCGTTCACCGACAATCCCGCTTCCCCGGACGGCTTTTGTCGTCCAAATGTTAACGTTGCCATTGCGCAAACACAGGGCCACCGGGCGGCTCAAACGTTCACGCGTAAGGAATCGATGGTTCGCAGGCACAGGAACCACCGGTTCGCGTCTTTTTTTGTGTCGCAAAATGGCAACGTCAACATTTTGGCAACCGAACGCCAAGAGCTACCATCGTTGCTAACCCACCGACTCTTAGGAGCATTGTATGGAGCAACTCATCGCCATCATCGAAAAGGGCCAGCCCTTTTTCAACGCGATCGCCCGCAACAAGTACCTCAAGGCGATCCGCGACGGCTTTATCTCCGTCATCCCCATCATCATCTTCTCGTCCATCTTCTGTCTGGTAGCCTCGGTCCCCAACATCTGGGGTTTCTACTGGCCCGATGACATCAACAACGCCCTGTGGAAGTGCTACAACTACTCCATGGGCATCCTGGCCATCGCCTGTGCCGCCACCACGGCCAAGCACTTCGCCGACGCGCAGAACCGCGACCTGCCCAAGAATAACCAGATCAACTTTATCTCGTGCATGTGCGCGGCCATCATCGGCTTCCTGCTCCTTTCGAGCGACACGATCGCCACGGACGCCGCCAGCGGCTTCAACACCACCTACCTTGGTTCCAAGGGCCTGCTGACCGCCTTCATCGCTGCTTTTGTGACCGGCATCATCTACAAGTTCTTCATTAAGCGCAACATCACCGTCAAGATGCCCGAGCAGGTTCCGCCCAACATCTCGCAGACCTTTAAGGACATCATCCCCTTCTCCGTCTGCATCACCGTCTTTTGGGTCTTTGACATCGTCTTCCGCGCTGCCTTTGGCTTCTGCTTTGCCCAGGGCGTCATCCAAGTGTTCCAGCCCCTGTTCACCGCTGCCGACGGCTACATCGGCCTCGCTGTGATCTACGGCGCTATGAGCCTGTTCTGGTTCGTCGGCGTCCACGGCCCCTCGATCGTCGAGCCCGCCATCGCCGCCGCCCTCGTTGCCAACATGACCGACAACCTAGCTGCGTTCCAGGCTGGTCAGCACGCTTCCGCTGTCCTGACCCAGGGTGCCCAGTACTTCGTCGTCTGCATGGGCGGCACCGGCGCCACGCTCGTCCTGGTCTTTATGTTCTGCTTCCTGGCCAAATCCCAGGAGATGCGTGCCGTCGGTAAGGCAGCCATCGTCCCCGTGTGCTTTGCCGTCAACGAGCCGCTGCTGTTCGCCGCACCCATCGTGCTCAACCCCGTCTTCTTTGTCCCGTTTGTCTTTGCTCCGATCGCCAACATCTGGATCCTCAAAATCTTTATCGACTTCTTGGGCATGAACGGCTTTATGTACACCCTGCCTTGGACCGTTCCCGGCCCCATCGGCACCATCATGGGCTTGGGCTTCCAGCCGCTCGCCTTTGTGATGCTCGCCCTCATCTTGGTCGTCGACTTTGTCCTGTACTATCCGTTCTTCCGTGCCTATGACGCCCAGAAGTGCGCCGAGGAGGCCGAGATCTCCCAGGAGGAGCTCGCCGCCAAGAACGCCGAGAAGGCCGCCAAGCTCAACGACGCCTTCCAGGGCAAGGCCGATGCCAAGAGCGTTGCCGCCGGCGCCGCAGCCGAGGCCGTGAAGGCCGACGCCCCCGCCGCTTCCACAGCACCCGCTGCCGAGGCTACGACCGCCAGCGACCTCAACGGCAAGCGCGTGCTCGTGCTCTGCCAGGGCGGCGGCACCTCGGGCCTGCTCGCCAACGCGCTGGCCAAGGCCGCCAAGGATCGCGGCATTAACCTCGAAACCGCTGCCGAGGCATATGGCAACCACGTCGACATGCTCCCCGACTTTGACCTGGTCGTCCTGGCCCCGCAGGCCGCCAGCTACCTGGCCGACCTGCAGAAAGACTGCGAGCGTGTGGGCAACAAGTGCGTCGCCTGCCGCGGTAAGCAGTACATCGAGCTCTCCCAGAACGGCGACAAGTCTCTCGCCTTCATCTCCGAGCAACTCTCGAAGTAAGTAACGCTCAGGGCCAGCCGACCATCCAAGACCGGCTGGCCCTTCGATTTAGATGATTGGATCATCATGTCCGTTAACCCTGCTAGCGTCACCAACCCGCCCGCGCAGTTTCCCGAGGACTTTGTCTTTGGCGGCGCCACCGCTGCCTACCAGGTAGAGGGCGAGACCCGCACTCATGGTAAGGGCAAGGTTGCCTGGGACGACTTCCTGGAGGCCCAGGGGCGCTTTTCCCCCGATCCCGCTTCGGACTTCTACAACCAGTACCCCGTCGACCTGGAGCTGTGCGAGGAGTTCGGCATCAACGGCATCCGCCTCTCCATTGCCTGGAGCCGCATCTTCCCCAACGGCACCGGCGAGATCAACGCCGAGGGTGTGCAGTTCTACCACGACCTCTTTGCCGAGTGCCACAAGCACCACGTTGAGCCGTTTGTCACGCTGCATCACTTTGACACGCCGCTTCCCCTCTTTGAGAAGGGCGACTTCCTCAACCGCGAGACCATCGACGCCTTTGTGGACTTTGCCACCTTTTGCTTTAAGGAGTACGCCGACCAGGTGACCTACTGGTTCACCTTTAACGAGATCTGGGCCGACGCCTCCAACACCTACATCGAGGGCACCTTCCCCGGCGGCGTCAAGGCGCATCTGGCCGAGGCTTTCCAGTGCGAGCACAACATGATGCTCGCCCACGCCAAGGCAGTACTGGCCTTCCACAACGGTGGTTTTAAGGGCAAGATCGGCGTCATTCAGTCGCTGGAGTTTAAGTACCCGCTTAACGAGAACGACCCCGCCGACATCAAGGCCGCCAACAACGAGCACGTGCTGCAGAACCAGTTCTTGCTCGACGCCACCTTCCGCGGCGACTACGCGCCCGACACCCTCGAGTGCGCCAACCGCCTGGCGGCCATCTCGGGCGGCACCATCGAGATCCTGGACGAGGACCTCGAGATTATGCGCGAGGCCGCGCTCTACAACGACTACCTGGGTGTCAACAACTACCAGTGCCGCTTCCTCAAGGCTTACGACGGCGAGAACGACCTGCACCACAACGGTACGGGCGAGAAGGGCACCGGCCGCTGGCGCGTCAAGGGCATTGGCGAGCATGTGAACAAGCCCGGCATCCCCACCACCGACTGGGACTGGATCATCTATCCCGAGGGTCTGTTCGATCTGCTCGTCTACATTAAGCAGCGCTACCCCAACTACAAGCAGATCTTCATCACCGAGAACGGCATGGGCTACAAGGACCCCTACAAGGACGGTTTTGTGGACGACCAGCCGCGCATCGACTACATCGAGCAGCACCTGCGCTGGTTGCTCAAGGCCATGGAGGTGGGCGTCAACGTGGGCGGCTACTTCCTGTGGAGCCTGCAGGATCAGTTCTCCTGGACCAATGGCTACAACAAGCGTTACGGCTTCTTCTACGTTGACTTTGAAACCCAGAAGCGCACGCCCAAGGCAAGCGCCTACTGGTACAAGCACGTGGCGCAGACCCGTCGTCTGGACTAGCGGCTTGCGGCGAGCAAAATTGCTCCGCTCACATATCCTGTCCCCCATTTCTCAGCCGGGGGCGGCACGTCACACGGCGCGCCGCCCCCGGTCTCCTTGTTTTTGGCCGGGTCGGGAGCCGTTTGTCTCGATCTGTAACATCTAGCCGAGCTTTCCAGTCCTAACTGTTACAGATCGAGATAAACAGGGCGGGGCGGGCCGAATTGTCTAAATCTGTAACAACTAGCGGGTTATTTCGCTCCTACCCGTTACAGATCGAGACAAACGGAATAGGCCGAGCCGAAAAATCTCGATCTGTAACATCTGACAGGGATTTTCGGTCCTAGCTGTTACAGATTAAGATGAACGAGCCGAGCACGTCTACACCCGCAGGTCCTTTACGCTGGAACGCTCGACCAGCACGCCCGAAACGAGCGTACGGCTTCTGGAGCTCGGGGCTTCCAGACCTGCGACGACCTCGTTAAGCGCACGGATGCCCAGCTCGCGGTGGCGAAACTTCACAGACGTCAGAATCGAGTTGGGAATCGTCTTGTAGAGCTCATCGTCGAAGCCGATCACGGACACGTCGTCGGGCACACTGAGCCCTTTGTCACGTAGAGCCATCATCACGCCGTTTGCCATGCAGTCGTTAGCAGCGAGGACCGCCGTGCAATCGGGTTTATCGGCAAGCACAAGGCCCGCGGCATAGCCACTATCCGCATTCCAATCGCCCTGCAGAGGCTCGGGCGGCTCAATGCCACGCGCCTCGAGTGCCGCACGCCAACCTTTCATACGACACTGGCTCGACAGCGACTCTTTCTTACCAGAGACGAAGTACACGTTCTTGTGCCCGCGATTCAAGAAGTACTCGCACGCCATGCGCGCACCACCCTCTTGATCGTCACTGACGGTAGAGCAGGTAGGATGCTCCATCGGCGTGATAATCACCGTCTTTAGGTCCTTCGGTGCCTCAAACGTATCGAAATCCTCGACCATCTGGCGCAGGTTGAAAATCATGCCGTCGACGGGAAGTTGCGACATCCTACGCGCCGCTTCGGCAAGGGTCATCTTCTCCCCCGCCCGCTTTTTGATCATCGTGAGAGCAAAGCCTCGCTCTTCGGCGGCATCGGCAATACCGTCAATCATGTCCACGGCACCGCCCGACAAGTGAAACAGCACCACGCCGATGCACCCGTAACGGCCCAACTTGAGCGAACGCGCGGCGAAGTTGGTTCGAAACCCGAGCGCCTCCATTGCCGAATGGACCCTATCGCGTGTCGACTCTCGCACGCTATCGGGCTCGTTGATCACGCGCGACACCGTCTTGAGAGAAACGCCCGCGGCAACTGCCACGTCGTTCATTGAGACATTTTTCTTGTCCATCGTTGCCACTACTTCTCCAGTCGGTTTTGCATCGCTTGTTTTTTGCGTTCTAGCATACACTACCTGCCTGATTGATAAATCAACCGTTTACCGAACAATATCGACCGCTCACCCGTATATCCTTGTTGCTCTTCCAAAAATGTCTTACGTTGTCATTAACGAAATGACAACGTTGTCATTTCGCAATGCCTTCCTCAAGCAGGAAGGTTTCCGGGCAGTCCTGACCATCCATCGACGACCAGTTCCATCCACATGCATCGCGCATCAAGCAGCAAAGGAGCTCTATGGACGCCATCGTAAAGATGCTCGAAAAGCATCAACCGTTCTTTGAGAAGATCTCGAGGAACATCTACCTCCAGGCCATCAAGGACGGATTTCTTGGGTGCATGCCCATTGTCCTCACCTCTTCGATCTTCCTGCTAATTGCCACCCTTCCTGGCGTAGTTGGCATCACGCTGCCCCAGCCGCTCATCGACTGGTGCAACAAGCTGTACAACTTCACCATGGGCGTCATGGGCATCATGGTTGCCGGCACCACCGCCAAGAACTTTACGGCTTCCATGAACCGTCGCATGCCCGCCGGCAAGGTGCTCAACGACGGCTCCACCATGGTGGCCGCCCAGTGCAGCATGCTGCTGCTCGCCGTTACGCAATTCACCACCAAGCTCAACGGCTCCGAACTTTCGGTCTTCGACTGCACCAGCATGGGTACGCGCGGTCTGTTCTCGGCCTATATCGCCGCGTTCATTACCGTGTGGGTCTATAAGTTCTGCGTCTCGCGCGATCTGACCATTAAGCTGCCCAAGGAGGTCCCGGGCGCCATCGCTCAGAACTTCCGCGACATCATCCCCTTTGGCGGCGCCGTCATCATCTGCGGCATCATCGATGTCATCGTGCGCAACCTCATGGGCGTTCCGTTCTCCGAGCTGCTTATCAAACTGCTCTCCCCGCTCTTTACCGCTGCAGAAACCTATCCTGGCCTTATCCTTATCCAGGCAGCCACCGCGTTCTTCTGGTTCATCGGCGTCCACGGCCCCTCGATCGTCCAGCCGGGCATCGACCCCATCCGTCTTGCCAACCAGGCCGAGAACCTGCAGGTTCTGCTGGCCGGTGGCCACCCCGCCCACTCCCTCACCTTTAACATGTCGCTCGTGGGTGAGTTCGGCGGCACCGGCGCCACGTTCATCGTGCCGCTTCTGCTGATTCTCTTTATGAAGTCCAAGCAGCTCAAAGCCGTCGGTAAGGCCTCGATTGTTCCTGTTGCCTTCGCCGTCAACGAACCGCTGCTCTTTGGCGCGCCGATGATCCTTAACCCCTACATGCTCATCCCCTTTGTTGCCGCCGGTTGCGTCAACGTGAGTGTTGCCAAGTTCTTTATCGATAACGTGGGCATGAACGGCTTCTCCTTCGTGGTGCCTTGGGCTACCCCCGCCCCCATCGGCATCTTCATCACCACGAACTTCCAGCTTATCGCCCTGGTATTTGTCGCGATTATCATCTTGCTGGACGCCATCATCTACCTGCCGTTCTTGAAGGCATACGATAAGCTGCTCTGCGACCAGGAGGCCGAGCGCGCCGCCGAGCTGGGTCTCGAGTCCGATGGCGCCGCTGCCATCGCCGCCAAGCCCTCTGCGCCCGCTGTCGAGCAGGCTACCGCTCCCGTCGAGACGACCGATGCCGCCGCTGACAGCAAGCCTGTCGCCGATCAGCCCGAGCCCGCTGCCGATGCATCCGCCAAGAAGGATGTCGATGGCCTGAAGGTCCTCGTCCTGTGCGCCGGCGCCGGCACCTCTGCCATGCTCGCCAACGCCATCAAGGAAGGTGCCGCGCAGACCGGAGAGAACATCGCTTCCTCCGCAGGTGCCTATGGCCAGCACACTGCCATCATGGATCAGTACGACGTCATCGTGCTCGCCCCGCAGGTTCGTAGCTACTACAACGACATGAAGGCCGACACCGATCGTCTGGGCATTAAGCTGCTCGCTCCCCGCGGTAAGGAATATATCGACCTTACTCGCGACCCCGCTGGCGCCATCAAGTGGCTCCGCGAGAACCTCGACTAGTTCCTCCCTTTGTTGGTGCCCGGACCCCCAGTTTGGGCACCTCTCCCTATTCGTATCCCACGGAAAGGATGACTTATGAACAACCCCATGCAGTTCCCCGACGGCTTTGTATTTGGCGGCGCCACCGCCGCTTACCAGGTTGAGGGCGAGACCCGCACGCACGGTAAGGGCAAAGTGCCCTGGGACGATTTCCTGGCAGCCCAAGGTCGCTTCTCCCCCGATCCTGCAAGCGACTTCTACAACAAGTACCCGGTCGATATCGACCTGTGCCAGCACTTCGGCATCAACGGCATCCGTGTCTCCATCGCCTGGAGCCGTATCTTCCCCAACGGCACTGGCGAGATCAACCCCGAGGGCGTCGCCTTCTATCACGAGCTCTTTGCCGCCTGCAACAAAGCTGGCGTTATCCCCTATGTCACGCTCGATCACTTCGATACGCCCGAGGCCTTCTACCAGGACGGCGGCGAGGGATTCCTGACGCGCACGACCATCGACGCCTTCGTCGAGTACGCCAAGTTCTGCTTTGCCGAGTTCACCGAGGTCAAGCACTGGTTTACCTTTAACGAGATTCCCGCAACCGCCGAGGGCAGCTTTATCGTCAGCAACTGGCCGCACGGCGAGAAGTACCGCCTGGACAAGGCCTTCCAGCTCATGCACAACATGATGGTGGCCCACGCCAAGGCTGTCGTCGCCTTCCATGAGGGCGGCTTTGAGGGCGAGATCGGCATTGTCCAGAACCTGGAGCCCAAGTATCCCCTCGACCCCAACAACGCCGCCGACTGCGAGGCAGCTCGCATGGCCGACGTCATCAACAACCGCTGGGTACTCGACGCCACCTTCCGCGGCCACTATGCAGCCGACACCATGGAGGCTGCGACCAAGCTGGCCCATATCGCCGGCGGCGAGCTCGACGTCCGCGACGAGGACATCGCCGCGCTGACCGCCGCGCTCCCCTACAACGATTGCCTGGGTGTCAACACCTACAAGTGCCAGTTCCTGCGTGCCGCCGAGGGCGAAAACGACATCAACCACAATGGCACCGGCGACAAGGGCTCCTCGCGCTGGTTCCTCAAGGGCGTGGGTGAGTCATGCGTACGCGAAGGCGTACCCACCACCGATTGGGACTGGATTATCTATCCCGAGGGTCTCTACGACCTGCTGCTGCGCATTAAGAACGATTACCCCAACTACAAGAAGATCTACATCACCGAGAACGGCATGGGCTATAAGGACGACTTTGAGGACGGCTTTATCGACGACGCCCCTCGCATCGATTACATGCGCCAGCATCTCGCGTGGATCCTCAAGGCGATCGACGGCGGCGTGAACGTCGACGGCTACTTTGTGTGGTCGCTGCAGGACCAGTTCTCCTGGACCAACGGCTATAACAAGCGTTACGGCCTGTTCTACATCGACTTTGAGACCCAGAAGCGCTATCCCAAGGCGAGCGCGTACTGGTACAAGAATGTCGCGGAGACCGGCCTGCTTATGGCCTAACTTTTGCCGCATACCCCCTGTCGGCCGCATGCGAATCCCTCCACGGGTTCGCATGCGGCCTATTTTTTTGCTCGGCCCGTGCAGGCCGTTTGTCTCGATTTGTAACATCTAGCAGGGATTTTCAATCCTAACTGTTATAGATTTAGACGAACGGGCGACCAGGGCTGAAAGATCTCAATCTGTAACACGTAGCCCACTTTCGACCGTCTAACTGTTACAGATCGAGACAAACGAACGGTCCGAACTTGAAGATCTCAATCTGTAACACGTAGCCGAGTTTTTCGATCCCAACTGTTACAGATTGAGACGATTCGACGGTACCGGTCGCTTGGACACGCCGTGGTACAATTATGCCACGACGCAAAGGAGGTACCCATGTCCGCTTGTGTGCCCGTCCGAGACATGAAGGACACTGCCACATTCACCGCACTTGTTGAGTCTGAGCGCGACGTCACCGTAACTAAGAACGGCTACGAGGCCATGCACTGCATCAGCAGCGACCAGTATCGCCTCATGCAAGAAGAAATCGCCAAGGCAAAACTGCTGTCTCGTATGATGTTGGCAGAAGACGAAATATCGCAAGGCGACTACAGCGACTACGACTCCTTCGCGACCGCGATACGAGACAAATATGACCTATAACGTCGTTATACTCAAAAGCGCGCGATATGAGTACGAGAGTATCGTCGGGTACCTTGCTCAAATCCTCAAGAATCCGCGTGCAGCAGGCAATTTTGTCGCTGAGTTTGAATATCAGCTTGATCTGCTTCGCGAGCAGCCGCTCCTACGTCCCCTCTCGCATATGCAAGAGCTGGCGGCACGTAATTACCGATCGTTTCCCGTCAACAACTACGTGTGCCTTTATAAGTTTGAGCACGAAACAATCTATATCGCTCACATCTTTCATCAGTCACAGGACTACGCCCGCCTGGTCTAACCCACAAGCTGAATACTTGGCCCGAGCACATTTGCGCGTCAACGTGAAGCGGTAATCCCCGCGCCGACAGGGGGCAGAAGTATCGCCTGCAGCGTTAGTTAGCAGATGACCTGCGTATGCTCCTCGATGGCGGCGCGATCCTCGGCGGCGATACTCGGCTCGCACACCACGGCGTCCAAATTATCCAGACGACAGAAGGTGTAGAAGTCGCGCTTGCCGATCTTGCTGGAGTCGGCGATCAAGTAGCGCGAGTCGGCCTTGCTAAAGGCGAGCTGCTGGATACGACCCTCATCCATATTAGACGTAGACACGTCGCCATCCAGAATGCCGTTGGCGCCGATAAACGCCGCATCGATACCCAGCGCACGCAGAGTATCCTCGGCCGTTGGCCCCACAAAAGCGGCGGTGCGGCGACGGTACATACCGCCCACGAGGCACAGGTCGCAGTCTTCGCGCGCCTCGAGCAAGTTAAACACCGAAAGCGAATTGGTCACGATGCGCAGGCGAAACGCCGGCAGCATCGAGGCCATCTGCTCAACCGTGGTGCCCGTACCCAAAAAGATGGTCGAGCCCTCCTCGATGAGCTCAACGGCGCGGCGCGCGATCTGCAGCTTTTCCTCGGCATGCTTAGTGCGCTTTTCGCTGTGCGAATACTCATGGCGCAACATAGCGTGGGGACGTCCCTGTGCACTACGGGCGCCGCCGTGCACGCGCTCGATCTCGCCCAGGCTCGCAAGTTCCTCAAGGTCGCGGCGAATCGTCATATCCGAAACGCCCAGCGCATCCGAAATCTCCTTGACCGAGACCGTGCCCTGCTCTTCGAGCAGCTGACGAACCTTATCCTGTCGCTCTGCCTTAATCACGATGAATCCTCGCCGTTCTTTGCGCGCATATCATTCAAACAGTAACGAACAAATTGTATCAGACTCGTGCGGGTCAAAAATGAACACCCGCACAGCTCCAATCATCACTTTTTTGAGAAAAATACCCCCTGCTTTAGTGGGGTGTAGTGATAATCTCGCCTGTTCGCGCTACAGTTTGTCCGAATTATCTCGATGTTAGGAACCAAATGATCACTTCCGAGCTTTTCGGCACCGCGCCCTGCGGTACCCCCGTTCATCGTTACACCCTCAACGGGCCCGAGATCTGCGTTCGCATTATGGACTATGGCGCCACCGTGCTGGGTATCGATGTGCCCGATATTCCCGGCAACGTGCGCGATGTTGTGCTGGGCTTCGATAAGCTCGAGGATTACTTTGACAACCCCGCCTGCTTTGGCGCGACCATCGGCCCCGTGGCAAACCGCACCGCGGGCGCCACGATCACCATCGACGGCACGGACTGGCATATGCCCGCCAACGAGGGCGCCAACAACCTACACAGCGATCTTGAGCACGGCCTGCATAAACGCGTGTGGGATGTTGAGCTCGACGAGGTCCATAACGCCGTGCGCATGACCACCTCGCTTAAGGATGGCGAGCTGGGCCTGCCCGGCAACCGAACCTTTACGGCCGTGTTTACCGTTACGCACACCGGCATCTTCCGCATCGATTATGGCTGCGAGAGCGACCGCGCCACCTACGTGTCCATGACCAACCACACGTACTTTAACCTTGCAGGCCATAACGCCGGCATGGACTGCGAACATTTCTTTGTCGCCAACGCCGCCCACTACCTGCCCATTAACGAGCAGAACATCCCAACCGGCGAGATTGCTCCGGTCGAGGGAACACCGTTTGACTTTCGCGAGCTTCGCCCCGTCGCACCCGGCATGGAGGCCGACGACCCGCAGATCAAGCAGGCCCGTGGCTACGATCACTGCCTGTGCATCGATGGCTATCAGTACGGCCGCAACCTGCGCCGCGCGATGCACGTCGAGGAGATGTGGACCGGTCGTGAGATGGACTACTACACCACTGCCCCGGGCGTGCAGCTCTACACCGGCAACTGGCTGGGCGACGAGCACGCCAAGGACGATGCCAACTATGGCTGGGGCGCCGGCTTTGCCCTCGAGGCCGAGATGTACCCCGACACGCCGCACCAGCCTCTGTTCCCGCAGGGCATTGTGGGCCCGGGCCATCCCTACAGCAATGTGATCGAATACCACTTTATGAGGCACTAAGCCCGCAACGCGACATATCGCACAGCAGCGCCCGCCGGCACCACCGCCAGCGGGCGCTTTTTCATCTTTTAGGCTCGTTTTTTCTGTGACTGTATGAGTGACATATCAAAACTATGCCCATTTACTACGTTTAGCCCGGGATGCTCGACCATGCACCGGTTTTTGTTACATTTGTGAGCAGTATACCTGCGGTTTTGTTTATCTCAAATTCAACATGCTCGACGATAGCCAATCAAACGTAGTAAATGGGCATAGTTTTTGACAGGCGGCATCGCGCGCATCCCTCGCAAGGGCAAAATGATCCGTTTTCCTCCGTCCCCAAGGGATCAGTTGAACAGATTGCCAATGGGGTCGGGGGCGGAACTGGGGAGATAACGGATTTCTAGCTCTATGCCGAGCTTTTGCAACTCTTTGAAGGCGGCAATGTCCGTATCGTCTACGGCAATGGCAGGCGTTGCAGAGCGCTTGCCCTCCCTCGCCCGCATATGGCCGATGCTGATCTTGGTTATTGGCACACCGCCCTTAACCAGCGCGAGTGCATCCGTGGGCGACGCCACCATGATGAGAATCCATTGGCGCGGCGTTGCGGTATAAATGATGTCGATGGTCCTTTGCACCGAGAAAAACCGCGTCCAAACGCCTTCTGGCGCCGCCACCCTCATGGGTGCCCATTGGCGCGAATCCGCCGCGATCTCATCGTTGACGATTAAGACAAGATTGGAACCCACGGCTTCGTTCCACAGCTCAACGTCTTGCCCGTAAATGAAACGGTCATCGATACGCGTGAGAAGGATCTTGGGTTGAGCCATGGCTGCCCCATTCTGTTTGAGACCCATACGAGCGGGACGTCGGCCACCAACTCAACAGCAGGTCAAGTACCAAATGGGCACTGCAGACATCACGCCTCTAATATTAGTGCATTTAAAGGGTTGATTTTCAATCTCAACGCAACAGTCTGAACGGACCCCGCGTTTCCGCAGCT
>JAHYYM010000009.1:0-37746 GCA_019424985.1 Collinsella sp.
GTTTTCCTGCGTACGTGCGTACACACTCCACAGGAATTCTAAGGGGCCTGCCCCCTTAGCACACGGACTTTGGAACAAAGTCTAGTGTGCTACGCCTTGCCAGAGGTGTACAGGCTCCCGGTATGCACGTACGAAGCAATTGCCATCAATGCGCCATATAAGTGGCGATCAAGTTCGCATAAAGCGACCTTGATCCTGCAAAACAAAAGGCAGGATACCATCACCACGATGATACCCTGCCTCTGTTCGTTTCTGTTTACCGTTCCGAGTAGTCCTTCCGCAGAATTTCCGATAAACAAAAAACGTACCCGAACCCTTTCTCGTAAAGAATCGGGTTCGAGTACGAACTGAATGCTGGAGCAATAAAAAACCACCAGAAAGGTGCCCGTCCCCTTTGTGGTGGTTTTGGGTCAGTCCTAGAGCGTGTGGCCGTAAGCGTTGGCGGCCTTGATGGCGGCGGCGAATTTCTCGTCGGTGAAGGGCTCCGGGTTGCCTTGCTTCCATTCGTTGGTGGCGTGCGCGTACTCGCACAGGGCAGGGATATCAGCCTCGGAAAGCCCGACCTGCTCAAGCGTCACGGGCAGGCCCATCTGATTGTTAAAGGCGGCGTAGCGCTCAAGGTTCTCGGTATCGCCCGTATAGGCGAACAGTACCAGCACACCCAGGCTTACGACCTCGCCGTGCAGGTAGGAGCCCTCGCGCGGAATGCTGCAGGAAGCGTTGTAGAACGCGTGCGCCACGCTCGAGTTGTAGTAGTAATCGTTTTGGTTGGTCAGGTTGGAGACGTAGCCCGTGTTGACCACGATGTCGAGCGCCATCTGCTTGACGGCATCGGTCGACTGGTCCTGGCGCACGTCCTCAAGACCCTGGACGCCAAAGGTAAACAGCGGCTCGGAGCAGGTGTGGGCGAGTGCTAGGCCAAGGCCTGCCGTGTGCTCCAGGTTGCCGGCGCTCGTGGCGTACTCGACCTCGGGCTGCTTGGACAGGGCATCACCCACGCCGGCCCAGAAGTACTCCGCCGGAGCCTCGGCGATGATCTTGGGGTTGATGAAGATGTGCGCAGGTCGGTTAGGGTACGAATAGCCCTCGAGCGAGCCGTCGTCGTTGTAGACAACGGCAATGGCGGTCGCGGCGGAGCAGTTGGAACAGATCGTCGGTACCGTAAAGACAATCTTCTTGAGCTCGATAGCTGCGGTCTTCACGGTGTCGAGCGCCTTGCCGCCGCCGCATGCGATAAGCACGTCAGCTTCCTGGCAGGCAGGGGAGTTTACGACCTTGGCGATATTTGCGCGCGTACTGTTGGTGCCGTAGACGCGCGTCTCCAGAATCTCTACGTTGGTGCCGGCCAGCACGGCTTCGATGCCGGGGAGCGCCGCCGCTAGCGCCCGTTTACCACCGATGATTGCTACCTTGGTCGCTCCGTACTCAGCCAGCGCGCGGGGCAGCTCGTCAAAGCAATCCTCGCCGACGGTATAGTCGCTCATTCCAATCGTGCGCATAGTAGCCTTCTTTCGTTAGATAAAGTGCTTTCAGGTATTTTGCTCCAAGAGAAGGTCTGCGACTGCGAGAAATTTCTAAAGTATGAAACCGATGTTGAGGGTTTTTTGCCGGCGTTGACCGTGCTACCATACAGCGAATAAGCGTTGATGGGGACGAGTAGTCGGCCGTCCGCATGCTACAGAGAGCGGGGAGCGCTGAGATCCCGTGCATGCGACCGATGAAAATCACCCCGGAGCTGCGGTCCCAACGGATGTGTCGTGCAGGCTCGTCTTAGTAGACATCGCCGAGATGGTCGTCGATACAGGCCAGCCGAGTAACGGATGCGAGCGCGCGAATACGCGGGCGAGGGCATCTAAGCTGGGTGGTTAAGCGAAGAGCTTTTGCGGGCGTGCAGCCCGTTTGCGGCGCTTCGTCCCAGCTTGTAGGGACGGGCGCTTTTTTGGTGCCCAGAGGGCGTGCGCGCCCATGACATGAAAGGGGTACCGTGGCAAACGAGTACAAGCAGACGATGAATCTGCCCAAGACCGGTTTTCCCATGCGTGCCGGTCTTTCCAAGTCCGAGCCCAAGCGACTCAAGGACTGGCAGGACAACAAGGTCTACGAGCAGGTTCTGAAGAAGAACGAGGGTCACAAGAAGTTCGTGCTGCACGACGGCCCTCCGTACGCCAACGGTCCGATCCACATCGGCCATGCCATGAACAAGATCTCCAAGGACATGATCAACCGCTACTGGATGATGCAGGGCTATGAGGTTCCCTATGTCCCGGGTTGGGACTGCCACGGTCAGCCGATTGAGCACAAGGTCGAGGAGAAGCTCGGCACCGAGAAGTTCAACCAGACCTCTACGGCTAAGATCCGCGAGCTCTGCAACGAGTTCGCTGTCGAGAACATTGAGCTGCAGAAGGCGGGCTTCCGTCGCCTGGGCGTGCTCGGCGATTGGGACAACCCCTACCTGACGCTCTACCACCAGCACGATGCAGCCGACATCGAGGTCTTTAAGGCCATGTTCGATAAGGGCATGATCTATCGCGGCCACAAGCCGGTTCACTGGTGCAAGCACTGCCACACCGCACTCGCTGAGGCAGAGATCGAGTACTCTGACGAGACGAGCCCCTCCATTTTCGTGCGCTTTGAGATGACCTCCAAGCCCGCCGGCCTCGAGAACTTCGACGGCCCGGTTGACTTCATCATCTGGACGACCACGCCGTGGACCATTCCCTCCGACCAGGCAGTTTCCCTCAAGCCCGGCGCCGCCTACGTCGCCGTTGAGCATGATGGTCGTGCCGAGGTCATGCTCGAGGACCTGGCTCCCAAGTGCTGCGAGGAGTTTGGCTGGGAGTACACCCCGGTCATGGTCGACGGCAAGCCCTATGTGGTTCCCGCCGAGACCTTCCACCACATCCACTACAAGCAGCCGATCTTTGACGGTGTTGAGGGCGTGGCGCTGCTGGCCGATTACGTGGGTGTCGACGACGGTACCGGTATCGTCCACAACTCGCCCGGCCACGGCGTCGACGACTACTTTGCCTGCCTCAAGGAGGGCATCACCGACATCTGCATGCCGGTCGACGACGACGGTAAGTTCTACACCGGCGAAGAGTTTGGTACTGGCGGCCCCTTCAGCGGTATGGACACCGACGAGGCCAACTCGCACATCATCGAGTTCCTGCGTGAGCGCGGTACTCTGGTCCTCGAGAAGAAGATCACGCACAGCTATCCGCACTGCTGGCGCTGCAAGCACCCGGTGCTCTTCCGTGCTACCGACCAGTTGTTCGTCTCGATGGACAAGACGGGTTTGCGCGAGCAGGCTGGCAAGGAGGTCCGCGAGAACGTCAAGTGGTATCCGGCTCACGCCGCTAACCGCATCGGCGCCATGGTCGAGCAGCGTCCCGACTGGTGCATCAGCCGTCAGCGCAACTGGGGCGTACCTATCCCCAGCTACACCTGCGCCGACTGCGGCGAGAAGGTCATGAACGACGCCACGCTCGACGCCGTCATCAAGCTCTTCCACGAGAAGGGCTCCGATGCCTGGTTCACCGACGCTCCCGAGAGCTACCTGGGCGAGGCCTGTGTCTGCCCCAAGTGCGGCGGTCATCACCTCAAGGCCGATAAGGACATCCTCGACGTGTGGTGGGATTCCGGCGTCTCCTGGAAGGCCGTCTGCGAGTACCGTCCCGAGCTGGAGTATCCGGCGGATGTGTACCTCGAGGGCTCCGACCAGCACCGCGGTTGGTTCCAGAGCTCGCTGCTCACCTCGGTGGGCGCCAACGGCCACGCTCCGTACAAGGCGGTCGTCTCGCAGGGCTTCACTCTCGACGGCCAGGGTCGTAAGATGTCCAAGTCGCTCGGCAACGTTATCGACCCCAATAAGGTCTGTGACGAGATGGGCGCCGACATCATCCGCCTGTGGGTTGCCTCCGTCGACACCAGCTCCGACGTTTCCATCGACCACGAGATTCTCGCTCGTACGTCCGATGCCTACCGTCGTTTCCGCAACACGCTGCGCTTCCTACTCTCCGAGCTCGAGGGTCAGTTTGAGCCCGAGACCGACGGCGTCGCCTTTGCCGACCTGCTGCCGCTCGACAAGCTCATGGTTGCCCGTCTGACCCAGGTCCAGGCCGAGGTCGACGACGCCTACGCCAGCTACGAGTTCCCGCGCGCCTACCGTGCACTCTACGACTTCGTGGTTACCGAGCTTTCCAACGTGTACCTCGACGCCCTGAAGGACCGCCTGTACTGTGACAAGCCCGGCTCGCTTGAGCGCCGCAGCGCCCAGACCGTGCTGGCCGAGCTCTTCTCGATGCTCATGCGCGACCTGCAGCCGATCCTGTCCTACACCGTCGACGAGGCCATGACCTATGCGCCCGCCGGCTGCGTCGACCACCAGAAGTACGCCGCGCTGCTCGATTGGTATAAGTCGCCCATCACGGTCGACGAGGCCAATGAGTTCGAGGGTGTGCTCGAGGCTTCGCTCGAGCTCCGTAGCGCCGTGACCAAGGCCCTTGAGGATGCCCGCTCCGCCGGCACCTTCACCAAGAGTCAGCAGGTCCGCGTCAAGGCGGTCGTTCCCGCCGAGATGTATGCGCTGCTGACCGGCGATAAGGCCGTTGACCTGGCTGAGTTCTACATCGTCTCCGATGTTGAGCTGACCCAGGGCGAGGAGCTCTCCGTTGCCATCGAGGCTGCCGAGGGCGAGTGCTGCGACCGTTGCTGGAACTACCGCACCACCGTCGGCGAGTACAACGGCCACGCGCATATTTGCAAGCGCTGCGCGAATGCCCTTTAAGGCACGGTAACTCGGCATTTTAGATATAGGGAGAATTTGGGCGCCTTCGGCCCATTTGCTCCGCTGAATAAAAGCGGCATTCTGTTTTTCGGAATGCCGCTTTCGTTTTTAGCTGGTTATTTAGCTTGCGTTGGTGGATATGTCGTGCGTTCTGCGTGTGGCAATATAAGATGGTTAATTGCGTTAAACGTAATTCGATGTTCTTGAGGGTAGGGGATTGATTTGGGTCGTTCTGCGGATATGACGCCGCCTTTGCGTTGGCGGTTGGGTGTTGCTGGTGGCGTGGCGTTGGCCGTGCTGCTTGTTGACCAGCTGACCAAGCTTGCGGTTCGTGCCGTTGGCGATGCTCTGCATGTGACTGTTATCCCCGGTGTGATCGACTTCCTTTTCGTGCGTAACATCGGTGCCGCCTTTAGCATGGGCGAGGGACATGGCCTCGCGTTTGCCGTTCTGGCGCTCGCGGTTATTGTCGCCATTGCCGTGTACCTGGTTCGTGCACCCCAGCTTGCCCATTTGGAGGTCATAGGTATGGCAATGGTCGCGGGCGGCGCCATCGGCAACGCGATCGATCGCTTGGCCATGGGCTTTGTGACCGATTTTATTGCCACCACCTTCATCGACTTCCCCGTCTTCAATGTGGCCGATGTCGGCATTACGGTCGGTGTGGTGCTTGCCCTCATCGGCTACATGTTCTTGAGTCCTGCGGCCCGTGAGGTCGACGCGACCGCCGAGCTCAACGCCCGTGACGAGGCCCGCGCTAAGCGCAAGGCCCAGCAGCGTGGGGGGCGTGCCCGCAAGATTCGCGAAAGGAGCGAGCGCTAATGGCCGACATCCATATCCTTGTTGCCGACGATGCCGCTGGTCAGCGTCTTGACGCTTATCTGGGCGCTAATGACGGCTGCCCTACGCGCTCTGCCTGCGCGCATCTGATCGAGGGCGGTGCCGTTGCCGTCAACGGCGAGACATGCCTGTCAAAAAAGTATGCCGTGCACTCCGGCGACCGTATTTCGGTCGATTTGCCCGAGCCGCACGATCCCACCGATGTTATTCCCGAGGCCATTCCCCTCGATATCCGCTACGAGGACGACTACCTCATCGTGCTCTCCAAGCAGCGCGGTCTGGTGTGCCATCCCGCCCATGGCCACGAGAGCGGCACCCTTGCGAACGCCTTGGTCTATCACTGCGGCATTGACCATCTGGGCACCGTGCAGGGCGAGGACCGCCCCGGCATCGTGCATCGCCTGGATCGTGACACCTCGGGCCTTATGCTCGCGGCAAAAGACGACGACACCCAGCGCGCGCTCCAGAATCTCATCCGCACGCGCACGCTCGACCGCCGCTACATTACGCTCGTCCACGGCCACATTGCCATGGACGAGGGCACCATTAACACCGGCATTGCCCGTTCTACGCGCGACCGTGTCAAGATGGCGGTTTCGGACGATCCTTTCGCGCGCCAGGCCATTACGACCTTTAGGGTCCTCGAGCGCTTCGATTCCACGCGTTTTGACGATGGCTATACGCTCGTCGAGTGCCACCTGTTTACGGGTCGCACGCATCAGATTCGCGTGCATATGCGCCATATCAACCACGCCTGCGTGGGCGATCCGCTCTACGGTAAGTGCGATGCGCGTGCCGACCAGGGTTTGACCAGGCAATTCCTCCATTCCTGGCGTGTGGCGTTCGATCATCCCGTGACGGGGGAGCACATTGAGTGCCGCGATGAGCTGCCGTGGGATCTCGCCGCCGTTCTGGATGACCTAGCCCCGCGCTCGCTCGGCCGCACTGCCGCCGGCGACGAAATCGTTCCGCAGCTCGGTCTGCTCGAAGCCTAACCAGTATTAGGTGGTTTCTTGAACTCGGTTAGCCTACGGTAAGATATACGGTTGTTTACGTAACGCGTTCTCGGGAGCCTGCATGCTCGCCTTTTTACAAACTAACACGCCCATCGTGATCTTTAACCAGATTGTGGTTACGCTACTCACGGTCTGCTTTCTGTACCAGGTGGTCTTCTTTGTCATTGGCGCTCTTCGTGGCGAGGTCGCGCCTCCCAAGGCCAAAAAACTCCACCGCTATGCCTTCTTTATCGCGGCGCATAACGAGGAGGCCGTGATCGCCAACCTCGTTCGCTCCATCAAGGACCAGGATTATCCGTCCGAGCTTATCGAGGTCTTCGTGGTCGCCGATGCCTGCACCGATAATACGGCGCAGCTCGCGCGCGAGGCAGGCGCCATCGTTTATGAGCGCAACGACCTGGCCCGCAAGGGTAAGAGCTGGGTCATGGACTTTGGTTTCGATCGCATTCTCAACGAGTATCCCGACACGTTTGAGGGCTACTTTATCTTCGATGCCGACAACGTTATCTCCCGCGATTACGTCTCCAAGATGAATGATGCCTTTGACCAGGGCTTCCATGTGGTTACGAGCTATCGTAACTCCAAGAACTTCGGCAGCTCGTGGATTTCGTCTGCCAACGCCACCTGGTATCTGCGTGAGGCCCGCTTCCTCAACAACGCGCGAAACATCTGTAAGACGTCTTGTGCCGTCTCTGGTTCGGGCTACCTCATCTCCGCCAGCGTAATTGAGGGCATGCACGGCTGGCAGTTCCATACGCTGACCGAGGACATCCAGTTCACTACGTTCTGTGCCATTCACGGCATTCGCATCGGTTATGCGCCGGCGGAGTTCTTTGACGAACAACCCGTGACGTTTAAGGCGTCCTGGAAACAGCGCATGCGCTGGACAAAGGGCTTCTACCAGGTGTTCTTTACCTACGGTAAGCACCTGGTCAAATCGACCTTCCGCTATCATCGCTTTGCCGCCTACGACATGTTTATGACCATCGCCCCGGGTATGCTGCTGTCCTTGATCTCGATGCTCGCTAATGCGACGTTCTTGATTGTGGGTGGCCTTTCGCATGGTTTCTTGGCAACCGAAGTCGAGATGCAAGCGTGCGCCGCTTCGCTCATTATGACCTTCGCCATGATGTATCAGACTTTCTTCATCCTGGCGCTGCTCACGACTATCTTTGAGTACAAGCATATTCACTGCGCGCAAAAGTGGCGCCTGGTGACTAACCTGTTTACCTTCCCGATCTTTATGTTCAGCTATATCCCCATCACGGTGGCTGCGCTGTTCCTGAAGGTCGACTGGGTGCCGACGCAGCACGCCGTCAACGTCACCCTTGACGAGGTCATGCAAGGCGCCAAATAATCACCACTAAAACCACCACAAAGGGGACAGGCACCTTTGTGGTGGTTTTTGTTTTTGCGATGTAACTCAAGGAGGCGTTCGATGGTCTATATCCCGTTTTGGTTGTTTGCTATTGCTGGCGCCGTTATCGATGCTCGTGATCGGCGGTTCCCGAATTCGCTTTCCGGCGCGTGTGCGGTGGCGGCGTTAGCGGGTGTTTGGTTCGATCTCGGTTTGAACACAGCGCTTGACCACGCAGGTCTTGCTGTCATCGTGTATCTTGCTCTCGTGCTGACTGAGTCCCTCTGGCGTCGTCTTCGCCAAACCCCGGGCATCGGCATGGGAGATGCTAAGGCACTTTTCGCGCTTTGCACGCTCGACCCTATGGGTGGCATCGTGGCATTTGCCGTCGCGCTCCTGGTCCTGGCCCTCTCCTGCCTCATCACAAAATCGCGCTCCCTGCCATTGCTCCCGTTTTTGGTGCCGATTTTTGCCATAATCGAGGTTGTGGGCTGCACTTTGTAACCGATTGCGCATCCTTCTTAAGGAGCATGCCATGGCAACTAATCAAGAAACGGCCGTCATTAAGGCGCGCATGGACCGTATTCCCTCGGCGTTGTCGCCCGAACTTTTCGAGCGCATTGCCACCGATCGTGCTTCGGGCTATGTTAACCCGTATCGTTGCAACGACGATCAGGTCATTCGTCGTATTGATCGCGCCTCCGACAAAGGCACGCTTATGCGTCCGGCGTTTATGCGCGATACCGAAAAGATACTTCATCTTCCGGCGTACACCCGTTATGCAGGCAAAACGCAGGTCTTTAGCTTCCGTAGCAATGACGATCTGTCACGCCGCGGTTTGCACGTGCAGCTTGTCTCCCGCATTGCGCGCGATATCGGTCGCGCCCTGGGGCTCAATTGCGATCTGATCGAGGCGATTGGCCTGGGCCACGACTTGGGACACACGCCTTTCGGCCATGCCGGCGAGCGCTTCCTCAACGATATCTATCATGAGCGTACGGGGCGTTATTTTTTCCATAACGTGCAGTCGGTCCGCGTGCTCGACGCGCTGTACGGCCGCAACGTGTCACTCCAGACGCTCGACGGCGTGCTATGCCATAACGGCGAGTACGAGCAGCGCGTGTTTGAATTGTCGGATATGGGCTCCTTTGACCAGTTCGATCAGGCGGTTGAGGACTGTATCGCCACGGGCTATGGCGCTATTGAGCACCTGCGTCCCATGTCGCTCGAGGGCTGCGTCGTTCGCATTTCGGACATTCTCGCCTACGTCGGTCGTGACCGTCAGGATGCGATCGCGGCGGGCCTGCTTTCGCCCGACGCTTTTGATGATGGCCGGGGCGGTGCCTACAACAGTTGGATCCTCACGCACGCTTCCATCGATATCGTCGAGCACAGCTATGGCAAGCCGCGCATCGAGATGAGTGAGGAACTGTTTGAGGAAATCCGTCGGGCCAAGCGCGAGAACTACGAGAAGATCTATAGCAAGGGCGGCATCGAAGGCGACTCCGAAGCGGAGCTGCGCGAGGCGTTCGAAAAGCTCTACGACCGTTGCCTGCGGGATTTAAACGAAGGCGACGAGTCTTCGTACATCTTTAAGCATCATATTTCTCGCATTGAGCAGCAGCTTTCTTACTACGATCGTGTGTATGCCTGGCAGGACGACAAGGATCAAGCCGTGGTGGATTACATCGCGAGCATGACGAACGGTTATTTCTGCGAGCTCACGAGCAAGCTGTTCCCGGGTTTAAAGTTTCCGCACCGCACCTATATTAACGAACGGTAGTTCGTATCCTTTCGGTATACTGTTGGCCAACAACGATTTTGATTGATGCACGGGATGGCTATGGACGACCTTTTTTCTGCCTCGACGCGCGAGCGTTCCTTTAGAAATGCGCCGCTCGCGGTACGCATGCGCCCCAATTCGCTTGATGAGTATGTGGGCCAGCAAAAGGCCGTCGGTAAGGGCTCATGGCTGCGTGCCGCGATTGAGCACGACGTGCTGTCGAGTGTGATTCTGTACGGGCCGGCCGGTACGGGCAAGACGACGCTGGCCCACATTATCGCCAACCATACCAAGAGCGAGTTTGTCGAGGTCAGCGCCGTCACGGGTACTGTGAAGGATCTGCGCCGCGTGATTGACGAGGCAAAGACGCGCCTGAATACCTACGACCGTCGCACCATCCTGTTTATCGACGAGATTCATCGTTTTTCCAAGTCGCAGCAGGATGCCCTGTTGCATGCAGTCGAGAATCGTACCGTCGTTATGATCGGCGCCACGACCGAGAACCCGTACTTCGAGGTCAACTCCGCACTATTGTCGCGTGGGCGCGTGGTAGAGCTTGAGCACCTGAAGGACGAGGATGTCGCCGCGCTCATTGAGCGTGCGCTCGAGGCGCCGCAGGGTTTAAACGGTAAGTTCTCGGCCGATGAGGATACAGTCAAGACCATTTGCACGCTGGCCGCGGGTGATGCGCGCTCGGCGCTCACGACGCTTGAGCTTGCGAGCGAGATTGCCGTTACGCGTCCCGATACTGAGGGAACGCCAGCGCCGGCGGCGGGGGAACGCTATCCCATTACGGTGGATGACGTGAAGATCGCCAATCCGCGTCGCGGTTTTTCGTATGACAAAAACGGCGACATGCACTATGACATTATCAGTGCGTTCATCAAGTCCATGCGCGGCAGCGACCCCGATGCCACCATTTATTGGCTTGCGCGCATGATCGATGCGGGGGAGGATCCCAAGTTTATCGCTCGCCGCATTATGATTCAGGCTTCCGAGGATGTTGGCAACGCCGACCCGCAGGCGCTTTTGGTGGCACATGCCGCATTTAAATCTGCCGAGGTCATTGGCTATCCCGAGTGTCGCATCAACCTGGCTCAGGCTGCGCTCTATGTGTGCCTGGCGCCTAAGTCCAACGCGTGTGAGGCCTCGATCGATGCGGCGCTGGCCGATATCCACAGCAGTGGTCTTCGCGAGGTGCCCAGCTACCTGCGCGATCGTCACCGTCCCGGCAGCGACGAGTACGGTGTATACAAGTACCCGCACGATTATCCCGAAGGCTGGGTCGATCAGTGCTATTTGCCTGAGGGGTTGGAGCGCGGCGCGTTTTGGCAGCCTGCCGGCCGCGGTTGGGAAGAGTGGCGTGTGGAGCAAAGCGAGCGCGACCGTAGCGGTAACGCGCCCAAGTAGGTCATTGGCACCTCGCACATTCCCTTTGGGTATCTTTCCCCTTCTTTGGGGTACCATGAACAGCGTCTGTATTTCGATTTTTCCGGGAGGCTTGTATGAGTCCCATTCAAATTGCCCTGCTGGTGCTTGCCATTGCCGGCGTGTGGGCTATCGTTGAGCTCGCGCTCACGCTGCGCAAGACCCGCACCGTTGTCGACTCGCTCGATAAGACCGTAACCGACCTCAACAACACTATCGCCGAGGCGCAGCCGGTGGTGGCAAAACTCGACGGCGCTGTCGACGAGCTTACACCGGCACTTGCCCAGATGGAACCGCTGCTTAAGTCGAGCAAGACCGCCGTTGACGCCCTGACGTCCAACCTCGTTGAGGTTGAGGCCGTCGTTCGCGATATTTCCGAGGTCACGGGTAGTATGGCCGAGGCCAGCAACGCCGTGTCGAGCGTGACCGATTCTGCCGCCGGTGCCGTGCAGAAGCTGTTCAATAAGGTGAAGGCACCTGCAGCTGACGCCGAGCGCAAGCTCGCCGCTGCCGCTGCGGAGGCCGAGCAGCTCACCGAGCGCGTCCTAGTTGGCGAGGACGAGGCCACCGATGGCACAGATGTGGCTCAGAAGTCTGCAGCCAAGCCGGCTCAGTATTACACCTATACGCCCGCCGAGACCTCTGAGGAGTCCTGCGATGAGTAGCGAAGCAACCTGCCCCATCACGCTGACCGTTGCCGGCGACCCGCGTCTTGCTCGCCTTGTGCGCATGACGGCAGCCAACGTTGGTGCCCTGTGCTCCATGTCTGTCGATCGCATCGAGGACATCCGCATGGCTGCCGAGGAAGCCTTCATCTTTGGCTGCACGGCTGTTGATTCCGACGATATCTCGATCAAATTCGATGTCGACGAATCGCACGTGGGCATGACCTTTACCTTTGGCGATCAGGCGACTGTCGATGAGGATGACCAGGCTGCGGTGTATGCCGAGCTCATCCTTGCAAGCGTGTGCGATTCCTACGAAAAGACCGCGGCGCCCCTGACGCTTTCCCTCGATCTCAAGGCGGATATCTAATATGACCGAACGTTCCCGGAGCGGCAAGACCGCTTGGGACAAGGAGAAAACCCGCGAGCTGTTTCGTCGCTACAAGGAGACCGGTGATCCGGACGCCCGCGAGCAGCTCGTCATGTCCCACATGAACCTGGTAAGGTTCCTTGCCAACAAATTTAAGAATCGCGGCGAGCCGCTCGACGACCTGATGCAGGTTGGCTATTTGGGCCTGCTCAAGGCAATCGACCGCTTTGACCCTGAGCGCGGACTCGAGTTCACCACGTTTGCCACGCCCACCATCTTGGGCGAGATCAAGCGTCACTTCCGTGACAAGGGCTGGAGCGTGCGCGTGCCTCGTCGCCTGCAGGAGCTTTCTGCCAAGGTTAACCAGGCTACCGACAAGCTTACCAACGAGTTGCAGCGCTCGCCCAAGGTCGAAGAAATCGCTGAGTACCTGGACGTGACCGTCGACGAGGTCCTGGAGGCTATGGAATCGTCTTCGGCCTATACCTCGGTGCCCATTGAGGCTCCCGGTGCGTCCGATTCCGACGATGCGCCCTCGATTCTTGACCGTTACGCCGACGACGACAACGAGCTCGACTTTACCGATGACCGTCTGGTCATTGAAGAGGCCATCCGCGATTTCTCGCCGCGCGAGCGCGAAGTCATCGAGCTGCGCTTTGTAAAGGGCATGACCCAGATCGAGATCGCCAAGAAGCTGGGCATCTCGCAGGTGCAGGTCTCGCGCTTGTTGCGCCGCACCCTCAAGAAGATTCAGGATAAGATTGACCCCGACGGAGTGATGATTCGTTCATGAGTGAGCACCCCCAACAAACAGAGCGCACGCTGCGCGATACCCGCATTCTGACGCTTCGCATTTGGGCTGTTGTCGGCTGCATTGTCATCGCTGCCGTCATCTTTAACCTTATGGGTATCCTGGCACCGGTTATTGAGTTTCTTGCCGTCGGCTCCATCATTGCTTTTGTGATGTCCCCGATCACCAACTGGCTCGAGCACCATGGCGTGAATCGCGGCATCGGTTCGCTTATCGCGCTTATTGTTGTTGTTGCCGTGCTCGTCGGTGTCGTTTGCATCTTGTCGCCGATTCTCTTTGGTCAGATCATGGAAGTCCTGAGCCGCCTGCCCGAGCAGCTTCGTGTTGCGGGTGGCGACCTCAACGAGATGGTCTCGCATGTCAAGACGCTCAACAACACGCCGCTCGTGGAGTATTTGGACGATAATCTTTCGTCGCTGGTTACCGTGGCATCGAAGTATGTGTCTCAGATCGCTGCCGAGCTTGGCCGCGGTGTGTTCCCACTCATCACCAATACGGCCTCGCAGCTGTTCGTTATCTTCCTTGGTCTGGTGCTTGCCTACTGGATGGCCTGCGACTACCCTCGCATGCACCACGAGATTTGCACCATCATCGGTCAGGAGAAGGAGACCTCGTACCGCTTTATGGTCGCCATCCTTTCTCGCTCTGTCGGCGGTTACATGCGCGGTATGGTCGTGACGTCCATCTGCGGTGGTTTCCTCGCTTTTATCGGTTTTATGATTATCGGCCATCCGTATGCGGCTCTCATGGCTATTTTTACCGGCATCATGCATTTGGTTCCGGTCGTCGGCCCTTGGGTGAGCGCGGCAATCGCCACAGTGCTCGGTTTCATGTTCAGCCCCATGTTGGCGTTGTGGACGCTCATCGTGACGATGGTCGCGCAAAACGTCACCGATAACGTGATTTCGCCTAAGGTCATGCAGAGCTCGGTGCAGGTGCATCCCATCATGAGCCTCACGGCGCTCGTTATTGGCTCGGCACTCATGGGGCCCATCGGCATGATTATTGCCATCCCGCTGTGTGCGGCCCTCAAGGGTATCTTCGTGTACTACTTCGAGAATGAGACCGGCCGCCAACTTGTGGCCTATGACGGCGCCGTGTTTAAGGGCACGCCGTATCGCGATGCCGAGGGCAACCCGGTCGCCGCCTACGACGCGCTTGGGGACGATACGTTCATCTATGAGTCCGAGCTCATCGGTAACGAGACTGCGCCCGAGGCCAAAGCTATGCCCAAGCCCGAGCTCGATAATCCTTGGATCAAGCTTTCGGACCTGCAGCCCGATGCCACGGGCTTCTTCAAGAACCCCTTCGCCAAGGATGACGATTCCAACACGGATGACGACACCAAAACCGGCATCGACGGCTCCATGGACGATGACGACAACTAGCGGGGTAATTCGGGTTAACATTCATACGCACTAACATGCAATTTCGCTGAAGGGCCGGCATTGTGCCGGCCCTCTTTTTTGCACTTGCGCGGCGGGATGGTAATATCGTTACGTTTGAACTGTTTCGATGTGAAACCGAGGAGATTCCCTCTATGAGTGCTGACTACCCGTCAATGACTACGGCCGAGATCCGCTCTAAGTTCCTCAACTTCTTTGAGGAGCGCGGTCTTAAGCTCTATCCTTCTTCGTCCCTCGTCCCCGACGATCCTTCGCTGCTGCTTGCCAACGCCGGCATGAACCAGTTTAAGGAGTATTACCAGGGCAAGAAGACCATGAAGGAGATCGGCGCGATCTCCTGCCAGAAGTGCGTCCGCACCAACGACATCGATTGCATTGGCGAGGACGGCCGTCACCTGTCGTTCTTCGAGATGCTCGGCGACTTCTCCTTTGGCGGCGTCTCCAAGCAGCAGGCCTGCGCTTGGGCCTTTGAGCTCATCACCAAGGAATTCAAGTTGCCGCTCGACCGCCTGTACTTTACCGTCTTCACCGAGGACGACGAGACCCATGACGTGTGGCGCTCTCTGGGCGTTGCCGAGGACCATATCTCCCGCCTGGGCGAGGATGATAACTTCTGGGCCGCTGGCCCCACCGGCCCCTGCGGCCCGTGCTCCGAGATCTACTTTGACATGGGCGAGGAGGTCGGTTGCGGCAGCCCCGACTGCAAGCCCGGCTGCGACTGCGACCGCTTCCTTGAGTTCTGGAACCTCGTCTTTACCCAGTACGACCGCCAGGAGGACGGCTCCATGCCGGAGCTGCCGCACCGCAACCTCGATACGGGCATGGGCCTGGAGCGCATGGCCGCTATCATGCAGCACAAGACCGCTAATTACGACGGCGATCTGATGCAGCGCCTCATCAAGCTCGGTGAGAAGATCAGCGGCAAGACCTATGACGCCGACGATTACTCCGGTGCCAGCCGCTCGCTGCGCATCATCGCCGACCACTCCCGTGCCGTCGACTTTATGATCTCGGACGGCATCCTCCCCGGTAACGAGGGTCGCGAGTACGTCCTTCGCCGTCTGCTCCGCCGTGCCGTGTTCCACGGTCGCCTGCTGGGCATCGAGGGCGCCTTCCTGACAAAGTTCATCGACGAGGTCAACGCTCGGATGGGCGAGGCCTATCCCGAGCTGCTCAAGAACGTCGCACTCGTCAAGGGTATCGTCGCCTCCGAGGAGGAGCGCTTCTCCACGACGCTCGACAACGGCCGCGTTTACCTGGACGAGGCCCTGGCCGCGCTTGCCGAGGGCGCTGTGCTTCCGGGCGATGTTGCCTTTAAGCTTCACGACACCTTTGGTTTCCCCATCGACCTGACCGTCGAGATTGCCGGTACCGCTGGGCACGACGTCGACATGGATGGCTTTACCGCTTGCATGGAGGACCAGAAGGCCCGCGCCCGCGCCAACGCCAAAGGCGATGCCTGGGGCAGCTTTAACGACGTGTGGGTCGAGCTTTCCGACAAGGTTGCCGCGACCGAGTTCGACGGCTATGACAACGACGTCATCGATGGCGCCAAGGTTTTCGCCATCGTGCGCAACGGCGAGTCCGTCGAGTCCGCCGCTGCGGGCGAGGACGTCGAGGTCGTGCTCGACCGCACCCCGTTCTATGCCGAGATGGGTGGCCAGCAGGGCGACGCCGGTGAGCTTTCCGCCGAGGGCGTTGCGCTGACTGTTGCCGACACCAAGAACCACAATGGCCTGTATGCTCACGTCGCGCACGTTGCCGAGGGCACACTGACCGTCGGTGCTACCGTGACCGCCGCGCTCGACGCCGAGCGCCGTGGCCTCCTGCGCCGCAACCACACTGCCACGCACCTGCTCGACGCCGCGCTTAAGCAGGTCCTGGGCGAGCATGTCTCCCAGGCTGGCTCGTTGGTGACGCCCGAGCACCTGCGCTTTGACTTCACGCACTTCGAGGCCCTGTCCTCCGAGCAGCTCAAGGCTGTTGAGGACCTGGTCAACCAGCAGATCTTCGCTTCCAAGCCGGTCGTGACCCGCGTCATGGGCATCGACGAGGCTAAGGCCGCGGGTGCTGTCGCTCTGTTTGGCGAGAAGTACGGCGACGTCGTCCGCGTCGTCTCCGTGGGCGCCGAGGATCAGCCGTTCTCCCGTGAGCTCTGCGGTGGTACGCATGCCGCCAACACCGCCGAGATCGGCCTGTTCAAGATCATCTCCGAGTCCTCCACGGGCTCGAATGTCCGCCGTATCGAGGCCGTGACCTCCAAGGGCGCTCTCGACTACATGGCCGACCGCCTGGCGCTCGTTGACGCCGCTGCCGCTGCGCTCAAGTGCCGTGTTGACGAGGTTCCCGCCCGCGTGGAGAACCTGCAGGTCGAGCTGCGCGAGACTTCCAACAAGCTCAAGAAGGCACTCACCGGTGGCTCCTCCGATGCGATTTCCAGCGCCATCGAAGGCGCTGTCGAGCTGAATGGCTACAAGCTCGTTGTCGCTGAGCTCCAGGGCCTTGAGGCTGCCGACCTGCGCAATGTGTGGGATACCGTGCACCAGAAGGTCGCCGGCCCCGTCGCCTGCGTCGTCGCTAGCGTGACCGAAAAGGGCACCCCGGCCCTGCTCGCCGCCGGCTCCGATGACGCCGTCAAGGCCGGTTTCCACGCCGGTAACGTGATCAAGCAGATCGCGGGCCTGGTCGACGGTCGCGGTGGCGGTCGTCCCAACATGGCCCAGGCTGGCGGCAAGAACGCTGCCGGTATCGCCGATGCCCTCGCGGCTGCCAAGACCGCGCTCGGCGCTTAAGTAGTCGCTGTGGTCGCGCTCGCGCTGGACATAGGGGAGACCCGGATTGGCATTGCCGTCTCGAGCCGTGATGGCAAGATGGCAATGCCCGTCAAGGTGCTCCCGGCTGCCGAGGTCACTGGCATGGCCAAGACGTTCCGTTACCTGGTTGAGGACTATGAGCCCGATATCCTGGTAAGCGGACGTCCCTTGACCATGGCCGGTGAGCCCGGCCCCCAGGCCGAGCGCGTTGCCGCCGTTGCGCAAAAGATTGCCCAAGAGCTCGATCTTCCGCTTGAGTTTGAGGATGAGCGCCTGTCCTCGCAAGAGGCAAAGCGTATCCTGCGTGAGCAGGGACTCAACGAAAAGCAGATGAGGGGCAAGATTGACATGATCGCCGCCAGCCTGTTCTTGCAGACGTGGCTCGATCGCAAAAACGAGGAGGTTTCGCATGCCTAGCGCTTCCGATCCGCGCCAGCCGAATCGCCAGGGGCAACCTACGCCACGCCCTGCCCAGCCTGGCCAGCGTCCGGCACAGCCGACCCAGCGCGCAGCTCAGCCTGCTGCGCGCCCGGTGCAGTCCTCCTCCCGTTCGGCCCAACCTGTTCAACGGACGGGTCAGCAGCCTTCTGCTCATTCGGTTCAGCATCCGGCCTCTCACGCGGCTCAGCAGCCCACTGCTCGTACGGCCCAGCCTGCAGGCGGTACCCGCTTTAAGCAGCAGGTACCTACCCAGCGAACGCAGGCCCCGCAATCGCATTCTCATCACGCTCGCGGCACGCATGGCGTTGCTCCGGCGACCCGTTCGAGCTACAACACGCATGCTCGTCGCGGTTCCCAAAAGAAAAGCTCCCCGGTGCCTATGATCATCGGCGTTGTGGTGGCCGTAATCGCGCTTGCTACTATCGCTTTCTTTGTCGTGCCTGCCGTCAAGGGCTTCTTTGCCGGTGAGGATACGAAGGTCACGGCTGGTCAGCAGGTTACGGTGACCATTCCCGACGGTGCTTCGGGCGATGCGATCGCCTCGATTCTCTCCGAGAACCATATCGTCGAAAATCCCAAGGATTACTACGCGGCGGTGAAAAAGCTCAACGCCGATATGTCGCTCAAGCCTGGCACCTACTCGTTCTCCACGCTCATGGATGCGACCAAGGTCGTCCAGCAGCTCATGGAAGGCCCCAACGCGGGCTCCAATGCGCTGACTATCCCTGAGGGCCTGACGGTCGATCAAGTCGCGGACCGTGTGGCCCAGGCCTACGACAGCATCTCTAAGGAAGACTTCCTCAATCAGGCCAAGGCCTCTAACTACGTGGACGACTATAGCTTCCTTAAGGGCGCCGCCAACGATTCGCTCGAGGGTTTCTTGTTCCCCAAGACCTATTCGTTGGGTGATTCGCCGACGGCCGATGATGTGATTCGCGCCATGCTCGATCAGTTTAAGACCGAGTACAAGTCGCTTGACTTTGCGAGCTGCGAGGCCAAGATCAAGGAACGCTACGGTGTGGAGATGTCCGACTACGACATCGTCAACTTGGCCTCTATTGTTGAGCGCGAGGGCCTCAACGCCGACCAACGTGCGCACGTGGCCTCGGTTTTTTACAACCGCCTTGCCGGCAAGCTCGACGGTCTGCGTTATCTCAACAGCGATGCGACCATGATGTATGTCACCGGCGGCGAGGTTACCGCCGACGACCTGCAGAGCGATAGCCCGTATAACACCTATAAGCACGAGGGCCTGCCGCCCACGCCCATCTGCTCTCCGTCGCTCGAGGCGCTCAAGGCCACCCTTGAGCCGACCGACTCCGATGACCTGTATTTCTACATTACACAGGACGAGGAGTATTTCTCGCAAACCTACGAAGAGCATCAACAGTCTTGGAATTAGCATGAGGATTTTTAGCCCCAAACGATACGTTGCCTCGGTCGACCGCATCGACCTTGATACCCTGTGGGCCGACGGCAAGCGCGCCATCTTGCTCGATCGCGATAACACCCTGGTGCCGCGCGACACCGAGCAGGTTCCCGCTGCGGTTTCAGCTTGGCTCGAAGCCGCCCATGTCAAGGGCTTTAAGCTGTGTATGGTGTCCAATAACTGGCATCGCGACCAGGTCATGGCATCGGCGCGCGAGCTGGGGCTCGAGGCTATCAGCCACGCCATGAAGCCCGCCCCGTTTGCCCTGAAGGCGGGTCTTAAGCGTCTGGGCGCCACGGCCGATGAGGCCGTGCTGATCGGTGACCAGCTTTACACGGACGTGTGGAGCGGTAACTTTGCCGGCGTTGACACTATTCTGGTCAAGCCGCAGGCGACCCAGGACCTGTGGTACACGCAGATCTTCCGTATCTTTGAGCGCCGGGCCCTGCGCGACCTTCCCTGCGAGGAATAGGTTTCGCCATGTCTCAGCACATCAAACACGGCTGCGACCATATCTTCTTTATCGGCTTTTTGGGCGCGGGCAAGTCGACGCTTGCGCGCAACGTGGGCACTATGTTCAAGCGGCGTTTTATCGATACCGATCGTTTGGTTGTGCGTCGATGCGGCAAGTCGGTGACCGAGATATTTGAGACCGAGGGCGAGGATCGTTTTCGCGAGCTCGAGACCTCGGCACTCCGTTCGCTTCAAAGCGAGCGTAGCCTGCTGGTATCGTGCGGGGGCGGCATCGTCGAGACGCCGGTGAACATTGAGTTGATGCACGAGATGGGTACATGCGTGTACCTCGAAGGCGACTTTGAGGACTCGTTGCGCCAGATTCGCCGCTCCGATACCCGGCCCGATTTCCGCTCGCCCGAGCACGCTGCGCGCCTGTTTGAGCATCGCCGTCCGCTGTATCGCCGGGCCGCCGATATTACCCTTGATATTCGCAACAAGTCCTTCGAGGACGTTTCCTACCTTTGTGCCGAGATGCTTTTGGAGCGTGGACTGCTATGATTCGCCGTCAACTTATCAATTTCCAAAACCGCAGCGTCGATGTCCGCGTCGGATTGGGCGCGTTCGAGGAGCTGCCGCGCATGTTTGCCTCGGCTGTGGGCAAGCCTAAGCGCGCGATGGTGGTTTGGAACGACGCCACATCCGAGCGATTTGGCGAGGTCGTCGAGCATGCGCTGATCGACGCTGGTTTTGCCTTGTCGCTGCTCGTCCTCGAGGTTTCACCTGCCGGTGCTACGCTTGCCGATGCCGATATCGTCTTTGGCGCCCTGTCGGCTAACGGCATTACCTGTGACGATCTCGTCGTCGCTGTCGGCGACACGGCGACCTGCTCGGTTGTTTGCTGGTGTGCCAATCAGTGGTGCGGTCGTACCGAGTGCGCCTTGCTGCCGACGACGTTCGACGCCATGCTCACGGTCGCGACGACCATGAAGCCGCTCGTCGCATCGTCGGCGAATGCGCTTCCCGCTATCGCGTTCCGTCCCGAGCCGGGCTTGGTCGTGTGTGACCTCGACCTTGTTCGCGCGGCGGACCCCGAGGACCTTAAGCTCGGTTATGCGGTACTTGTTGGCACCATGCTTTCGAGCAGCAAGTCCCGCTGGAATCAGTTTACCGAGACCATTCCCGAGATTCTCGCGGGCGAGGAGGTCGCGCTCGTCAATGCCGTTCAGTGGTCTCAGACTGCCCGTAAGGACGTACTGATGGCCACGAACCCGAGCGCCCGCCATGCGCTCGATTTTGGCAAGACGGGGGAGCGTACCCTGCGCGCCTGCTTGGGCGATGCCGCTTCGCCGGTGCCTGCCTACCAGCTGTTGTCCGAGGGCATGCGCTTTGAGGCGCGCCTAGCACATGATGCCTGCGACTTCGATATCGATTACGTCTTTGAGGTCGATGACTGCCTGGAGGACTTTGGTATCGAGGAGCTTGCCTTCGATCTGGAGCCTGCCGCATATATCGAGGAGTTCCGCAGGCAGCAGTTTGTCCGCTCGAACCGCAGCATGTTGCCGCTGCCCGCGGCGCTCGGCGCCATTCGTCTAACGAGCGTTGAGGACGAGGTTCTCGACCGCCATGCTCACGCATACTTGGCTTCTCGCAACGAACTTCTCTAGGATTTATTGACATCCATCGTCTTTCGTATCATGTTGAGGGGCGGGTTTCCAATCGGTTGCGAATCGCTCGCGATTCCGTACGTTGATTGAGCCCGTCCCGTCTTTATGAAGACAACAAGAAAGGAATCTGCATGTCTGAGTTTGCTGCCGGTCCTGCCGGTCGTATCGAGCGTGTCCGTGCCCTGATGGTTGAGCGCGGCTACGACGCTATCGTGGTGCGCGACGAGGCCAACCTTCGTTGGCTTACGGGCGTCAAGGGCGTCTTCGATTACACCTTCGAGTTCCCGCACGCTGCGTTTATTACGGCTGACCAGTGCCTGTTCCATACCGACTCGCGCTATCTCAACAGCTTTGAGGAGAACACGCCCGCCGGCAGCCCCTGGGTCTACGACATGGACGAGGGCACCATCCCCGGCTGGGTCGCCGGCAAGATCGCGGCCAACAAGTGCCGCGTCTGCGCTGTCGAGGACGGCATGCAGATCAATTTCTACCAGGGTATTCAGCGTGGCCTGGAGGACCGCTCCGTTGCCTGCATGCTGCCGCTGATGCATGACGACATCCGTAAGATGCGCGCCATCAAGGACGCCGAGGAGATCGAGCTCATGCGCCACGCGCAGTCGATCACCGACGCCGCCTTCCAGCACATGCTCGGCTATATTAAGCCCGGCATGACCGAGAAGCAGGTTCGCAACGAGCTCGAGAACTTTATGTTCGCTAACGGCGCCGACAGCCTGGCCTTCGGCTCCATCGTGGCAAGCGGCCCCAACACCGCCAACCCGCATGCCGTCCCGAGTGATCGCGTGATCGAGAAGGGCGACTTCGTCCTCATGGATTACGGCGCGGGCTACTGCGATTATCGCTCCGACATGACTCGTACCGTCGTGATGGGCGAGCCCACGTCCGAACAGCTCGACCTGTACGCGCTCGTGCGCCGTACGCACGAGGAATGCGTCGCCGCCATCCATCCGGGCGTCGAGGGCAACGACATTTTCAAGCTTTCCAAGAAGATCATCGGCGATGCCGGCTATGGTGATTACTACAACCATGGTCTGGGCCACGGCGTGGGCATTGACATCCACGAGCTGCCCAACTTCAACCGCAGCAAGAATATCATCGAGGTCGGCTCGGTTATCACCATGGAGCCCGGCGTCTACCTGCCCGGCGTGGGCGGCGTGCGTCTGGAGGACTACGGCGTGGTCACCGAGAACGGCTACGAGCCCTTCACCAAGACGCCGCATGACCTTCACGTCATCGATTGCTAGTCTACTTCGGTAGATAGTTTGGGGCGGGGCCTCCGGAGCAATTCGGACGCCCCGCGTTCTCTTTTTATGCGCTCGCTGCAGGCGCCGTCTGCAAGTGTATAATTTCGCTTGTATGTAATTTGGACGCTTGTGCGTTCTGCCCATAACAAGAAAGGTCGCTATGCCTACCATTTCTACCGCCGACTTCAAGAACGGCCTCGGTCTCCGCATTAAGGACAAGGTCTACACCATCGTCGAGTTCCAGCATGTCAAGCCGGGCAAGGGCGGCGCGTTTGTGCGCTACAAGACCCGCGACATCAAGAGCGGCCGCGTCGTCGAGAACACCTGCAACGCCGGCACCAAGTTCGAGAGCGTCATGCTCACCACCCGTGAGTTCCAGTACCTCTACAACGATGGCACCGACTACATCTTCATGGACAACGAATCCTATGAGCAGGTTCCCGTTCCCGAGGACATGGTGGGCGAGAACTCCAAGTGGCTGCGCGAGAACGACATTTGCCAGCTGCTCTTCGCCGACGATGAGCTCATGGGCGTGACTCCGCCGATGTTCATCGAGACCACCATCGTCCAGACCGACCCGGGCTTTAAGGGCGACACCGTCCAGGGTTCCACCAAGCCGGCCACGATCGACACCGGCGCTGTCATCCAGGTCCCCATGTACCTCAACGAGGGCGAGGTCATCAAGGTTGACACCCGCGACGGCAAGTTCGTCTCCCGCGTCTAGCAACCAACTCTTCTAGGAGGACTCATGCCCCAGGAAATCAAGATTGACGGCATCGGCATTTCGCCCGATGTTCTGACCGCCATCGTCTCGCGCGCCGTGTCCGATGTCGAGGGCATCGCCTCCGTTGGCGTCAAGGACCTTGCCACCAACCTTGTCTCCATGATGCTCTCGTCCAAGGCCCCGGCTTCCGAGCCTGCGGTCGAGACCGAGGTCGTCGGCGACAAGCTCGCACTCACCGTGCGCGTTGTGGTGTTCTTTGGCTATCCGTTCAAGAAACTCGCCGAGGCCGTTCGCGCTGCCGTGGTCGCTGCCATCGATGCCCAGGTGGGCGTTGAGGTCGAGCGCGTTGACGTTTGCATCGACGGCCTCGTTTTCCCCAAGGAGTAACCTTTGAGCCTTAAGGTTTATCGCGGGCGTACGCTTGCCCGCAGTCAGGCGCTGCAGCTGCTGTTCCAGGCCGAGGCCACGGACAGCCCGCTCGAGCGCGTCCTCGAGGGCGATTTCCTGATCTCGAAGGGCCCCCTCGACCCCTATGCGCTGGAGCTGTGCCGCGGTGCCTACGAGCATATCGATCGCATCGACTGTGCCCTGCGCGCCGTCGCCAAGAACTGGGATCTTATGCGCATGCCCGGCGCTGACCGCAACCTGCTGCGTATCGCTGTCTACGAGATGCGTTTCCTCACCGACGAGGAGGTCTCGGACGCCATCGTGATCAACGAGGCCGTCGAGCTTGCCAAGGCCTATGGCACCGACCAGTCCGCGTCGTTTGTCAACGGCGTGCTGGGCAAGATCGCTCGCAGCGAGGAGCTGCCGGGTGAGGACCTGTACCAGGAGCTGTTGGCCGAAGATCGCGCTCGCGAGGAGGCCCAGGCTGCCGAGGCTGCCGCTAAGGTTGCTGTTGCTCAGGCTGAGGCTGGCGTGCTGGCCGAGGATGCGGACGCCGCCGAGGCTGACATCGACTCCTTCGAGGAGTAGTCATGCCAGAGGGTTCTGTCCGCAACTTTGACGAGATCTCGGACCGTCTGGATCAGATCATCGCTACCGTTCGCTCCAAGGATACGTCCCTGGAGCGTTCGCTCGATCTGTTTGACGAAGCGATTGAGCTGGGCTCCCGCGCGGTCGATATGGTCGACAAGTTTGAGTTGACGCCACGTGAGGCCGATAAGCTCGAGCAGGAATACGATGAGGATGCGGCAAACGAATCCCAAGATAGCTAGCCGCATCTCCGGATACGAATGGTTGATGGCATTCATGAAACGCGTGCGTCTTGATGACGAACTGATTTCACAGGGCATCTGCGCCGATCGCGCGGATGCCCTTCGCACTCTTATGGCCGGCCTGGTCTCGAGTGGCGGCGAGCGCTTGACTTCGCCGGGCCTTAAGGTGACCCCGGGCCTGCCGCTGCACGTGAAGGGGCGCATTCCCTATGTTGGTCGCGGCGGCCTTAAGCTCGAAGGTGCGCTCGATGCGTTTGGCATCAATCCGACTGGCCTTGATTGTCTGGATGTGGGCTGCTCTACCGGCGGCTTTACCGATTGCCTGCTCAAGCGCGGAGCTGCGACCGTTGTCTCGGTGGACGTGGGCCGTGCCCAGTTTGATTGGTCGCTGCGTCAGGACGATCGCGTGACGCTGCATGAGCGCACAAACGTGACGCAGCTGCCTGAGCTTGGCTATGCCGGCGTCATCGACCTGGCTGTGTGCGATGTCTCGTTTACCAGCATCGCGAATATCATCGACGCCGTGCTGGCGTGTCTGAATCCTTCGGGTTCGTTCTGCACGCTCGTAAAGCCCCAGTTTGAGGCGCCGGCTGCGCTGGTGGGCGAGGGCGGTATCGTGACCGACCCCGCCGTCCGCCGCGATACGCTCGTGGCGGCGATTGAGCTTTTTGCCGCCAAGGGCCTGTTCCCGCTTGACGTGTGCGTGTCGCCCATCCATGGCGCTAAGGGCAACGTTGAGTTTTTCTTGTACGGCACAAGGTTTGTCCCCGGGGAGCGCGCCGACGATGAGCTGCAATCCCAGGTATCGGCTTTGAGCGAGAAAGCTGCAACGCTATGAAGGTCTTTCTGGTTCCCAATTACTACAAGCAAGAGGCGGTCGAGAGCGGCCTGATGCTCGAGCTTTGGCTTTCGCGCCAAGGCTACGAGGTCGCATGGGCGGCCGATCAGCGATCGAAGATTCAAAGCACGCCTGATATTGACGGCTCAGATCTGGTCATTACACTCGGCGGCGACGGTACGTTGCTGCGCGCTGCCCGCATCCTCAACCATCGCGAGATTCCTATCCTCGGTCTTTCCTATGGTCACCTGGGCTTTTTGACGGCCGCGAGCCCCGAGGAGCGCGACATTTTGCAGGTTGTGAGCGATGCCCTGTCCGGTGAGCTGCACGTGAGCCGTCGCGCTACCATCGCCGCGGATATCGTGTCCGTGCGCGAAGACGGTACGAAGGATGTCGTGCGCACCTTCGCCCTCAACGACATGGCGCTTACCCGCGGTCCGCTGTCCGATATGGTCGAGTTCGACATCACGGTGTCGGGCCACCATATCGATCGACTGCGTGGCGACGGCGTGGTTGTATCGACGGCGACTGGCTCCACCGGCTACGCGCTATCCGCCGGCGGTCCCATCGTCAGCCCCGATTACACGGGCATGGTCTGTGTGCCGATTGCTCCGCATACCATTCAGGCTCGCGCCTTTTTGACCTCGCCGAGCGATGTCGTCGAGATCTTTATGTCTGATGACCGTCCGAGTGTTCCGGCGATCGCTATCGATGGACAGTTTATTACCTGCGATGGCACCGTTGAGAGCGTGGCGGTGCGTCGCGGTCCCGGAGACGTGCTGCTGCTCGATTACGGTCCCGAGAGCTTCTATAACTCGGTGAGCCGCGTGTTCTATGGAGTGCGCCATGATCGATGAGCTGCAGGTTTCCAACATCGCGCTCATTCGCGAGGCGACGCTGGTGCCGAGTGCGGGCCTAACGGTTTTGACTGGCGAGACCGGTGCCGGCAAGACCGCGCTGCTCTCGGCGCTCAAGCTCATTTTGGGCGAGCGTGCAGATTCGTCGACCGTGCGCGAGGGAGAGGCGCTGGCGAGCGTCGAGGCGCGCTTGTTCGACGACCCGCACGACACGGAGGGCTTTACCGTGCAGCGCAGCCTTTCTGCCGAGGGTCGCAGCCGCGTCAAGATTGACGGCCGCATCGCTAGCGTGCGCGAGCTTTCCGAGCGCGTCGGCGTGATGATGGATCTGTGCGGCCAGCATGAACACCAGCGTCTGCTCGATCCGGCGCATCATGTTGCCATGGTTGATGCCTGGGCTGGTCGCTCTGCGCTCGAGGCGCTCGACCGTTACCGTGCCTGCTTCAAGGCGTCGCGTGCGGCTGCCAAGGAGGTCCGTCGCGTGGAGGAAGCCTCACGCGCGCAGGGGAGCCGTGTCGAGGAGGCTCGCTTTGCCCTCGAGCGCATCGGCGAGGTCGACCCCAAGCCGGGCGAGTATGAGGAACTCGAGGAACTGCTGCCGCGCTCCGAACATGCCGAGGTACTGGTCGCCACAGCTAACGATGCCCATGCATCGCTTGCCGCCGAAGGCGGAGCGCTCGATGCCGTGAACAGCGCCGTGGCAGAGCTTTCCCGTATGGCTACCGTCGATCGCAAACTGGGCGACATTGCCGATGCGCTTTCGGATGCCTGCATCTCCCTTGAGGATAGCGCGAACGAGCTTCGTGCCTATCGCGATGGCGTCGCCTTCAACCCGCGCGAGCTCGCTCGCATGCGTGAGCGGTATTCCGACCTCAAGGGCCTGTTGCGTCAGTGGGGTCCCACGATGGACGATGTTTTTGCCATGCGCGATCGCTCGCAAGAGCTGCTGTCCCTGGTCGATGATGGCGATGAACAGATCAAAAAGGTGCGTGAGGCACTCGGGAGCGCCGAGCGCGAGCTGTTCGCTGCCGCCAAGGCACTCAAGCGCGCTCGCAATACGGCGGCCCCGCGCTTCTGCCACGAGGTCGGTCGTCAGATGGCACGCTTGGAGATGGGCGGTGCCGAGCTCGTTTGGGAGTCGCATGATCTTCCGCGCGCTGAGTGGACGCCGGCGGGTCCTTCGAGTTACGAGCTTTTGTATCGCAGCGGTGCCGGCTTGACGCCGCGTCCCCTGCGCCGAATTGCGTCGGGCGGCGAGCTCAGCCGCGTTATGCTCGCGAGCAAGGTGGTCTTGGGTAATGCTGACGGCGTCGATACACTGGTATTTGACGAGGTCGATGCCGGTGTCGGCGGCTCCACGGCTCGTGCTCTTGCTGGTGTGCTGGTCGATCTTGCCGCTACGCATCAAGTGATTGTCGTAACCCACTTGGCGCAAGTCGCCGTCATGGCCGACAAGCATTATGTTGTCAGCAAGGAGCCGGGCGATGTTCCCCAGACGCATCTGGACGTGGTGACTGGGGACGCCCGTACCGCAGAGATCGCTCGAATGCTGAGCGGCGATCAATCGGAGGCAAGCGTAGCGCACGCCAGGCAGATGCTTGCGGAGGCGCGTGCCTAGGCCGAGCCGCCACATGCATGTCCAACCCGGCCGCCACGAAACGGGTCCATCTACTACGTTTGGTAGGGCATCGGCGACCATATCAAGAATTGAAAAAAGAAAACCGCAGGTAGAACGCCTGCGGTTTTCTCGATTTTGGGTGTATGGTTGGCGCCTGCGGTTAAAACGTAGTAGATGGGCGTGTTTCGTGACGAGAGGCGTCTATCGGCTCCCCAATTTACCTACTCAACGACCTTGTCCGGCTGGATGAGCTCCTCGTAGTAGCTGATATGTTCGCGAGCGTCTTCAATCTCGGGCAGCAGGAAGTTGTAGATAACTTCGATGATCATCGTGGCGCTGATCTTGGAGAACGCAAAGTCGCCCGTCGTCAGCAACGCCTCGTGGTTGACGGTATTAAAAGTATAGTCTGCCAGGCGTGCGAGCGGGGATTTGCTGTCGCTGCTGATGACGACTACGGTTGCACCGCAGTCGCGAGCAGCTTTTGCCATGCGATTCAGTCGGCGCGATTTGCCGGAGTTTGAGATGAGCACGATGACGTCGCCGGGGCGTAGCGTGAGCGCAAACCCGATCGAGGTCTCGCTGATGGTGCTCGCCATGCAGCGAAGGCCTAGCTGCGAAAACTTAAATGTCGCATCGAGCGCGACCGCGTTCGTATTGCCCACAGCCGCAAACTCAATAACCCCTGCATGCTTAAGGGCATGCACAACAGCCGCCAACGTATCGTGGTCGATCCCGTCGATGGTCGCATTAAGCTCGCTCACCTTGGCAGCCAGGATGTTCTTAAGGCTCTGCTCCATATTGTCGAGCGAGACTTCGTCAGTCAGGCCCTCGTTGCGCTGGCTTTCCAAATCCCTCGCCAACGAAAACTGAAAGCTGCGGAAGCTGCCAAAGCCAAGCTTGCGGCAGAAGCGCGAAACGGTCGCCTCGGACGTGGCGGCGGCGCGCGAGAGCTGAGCCGCCGTGAGGCGTGGCGCCTCGGACTGGTGCTCCAATATATAGTCGACAATGCGCTGCTCGGACTCGCTGTATCCCTGATGGGTACTAATGAGGGAAAGTGCGCTCTTGCTACTATCGGTCATGGATGGCTCCTGGTTGGCATGAAAATCGGAATCGTTTTGTAATGTCATAGTATAGGGGGATTTTCAATAACAAGATACACCTTGCCGTTTCAAGTGTTGATGGTAAACTTTCACCTACCGTTTACGGTTATGAAAGAACCTTTCACCGGAGAATTGCGCCTTGTCTCTTCTCACGCGGACGGTAGGTTGGTATCTTTCAGTTGTGGAAAAGCGCGCAAGGACGCGCGTGTAGGGGAGCGCCTGCGGGCGCAAAACTTAAAAAGGAGGGACACATGGCTAAGTTTGACATCATCGCCGCCACCGGTTGCCCGACCGGCATCGCGCACACCTTCATGGCGAAGGAGGCGCTGGAGAAGGCAGCTGCCGAGCGAGGTCTGACCATTAAGGTCGAGACCCATGGCCAGGTCGGTGTCGAGAACGAGCTCACCAAGAGCGAGATCGCCGGTGCCAAGGCCGTCGTCGTCGCAGCCGATAAGGATGTCCAGGCTGAGCGTTTCGCCGGCAAGCCCATGGTTTCCGTCGGTGTTTCCAAGGCCCTGTCCGTTGAGGCCGCCGGTAAGCTGATTGACCGCGCGCTCGCCGCCAAGGGCGACAGCACGGTTGCAGTCGCTGCCGATGTCGAGGACGAGACCGAGGAGAAGGAGTCCATCGGCCACGTCATCTACAAGCACCTTATGAACGGTGTCAGCCATATGCTGGTCTTCGTCGTTGCCGGTGGTGTCCTGACCGCCGTCTCGTTCCTGTGGGGCATTACGTCCTTCGATTCGACGGCGTCTGACTACAACAGCTTTGCTGCGATGCTGAAGATCATCGGCGGCATCGCCATGAACCTCATGGTTCCGGTGCTTTCCGCCTACATCGCCGAATCCATCGGCAAGCGCCCGGCGCTCGTCCCCGGTTTTGTTGCCGGTATGATCGCCATCCAGGGCCTGCCTGTTAACGCCGAGACCGGCATGATCGACGCCGGTGGCGCCGGCGTGGGCTTCGGCTTCCTGGGCGGCATCGTCGGCGGCTTCCTCGCCGGCTATGTCATCCTGCTGCTCGAGAAGGTCTTTGCCGGTCTGCCCAAGAACCTAGACGGCCTCAAGGCCATCTTCCTGTACCCGCTGTTCTCGACGGCTATCGTCGGCCTGGTCATGCTCGGCATTTCGGGCCCCATGGCTGCCATCAACACCGCCATGATGGACTTCCTCAAGGGCCTGTCCGCCTCTGGCGCCGTTGTCCTGGGTCTTGCCATCGGCTGCATGTGCGCCTTTGACATGGGTGGCCCGGTCAACAAGGCCGCTTACGTCACCGGTACTGCTATGCTCACCGAGGCACTGGCTGCCGGCGTTGGCACCGATACCTACAACTTCGGCACCAACTTCATGGCCGCCGTCTCTGCCGCCTGCATCGTTCCGCCGCTGATTACTACCTTCGCTGTCGTTGTCGGCAAGAAGTACTTCAGCCAGGAGGATCACGACGCCGGTATCGTCAACCTCATTCTTGGTTGCACCCACATCACCGAGGGCGCCATTCCGTTCATGACCAAGAACATCTGGCCGGTCATGCCCATCATGATGCTCGGTTCCTCCATCGCCTCGATCCTGACCATTATGTTCAACGTCCACGATCCGGCGCCCCACGGTGGCTTCCTGGTCCTGCCCGTTGTCGAGAACGGTCCGCTGTGGGTCCTCGCGATCCTCATCGGCGCTGTGGTCGGTGGCATCCTGTTCGTGGCCTTCAAGAAGTACGACTTCGAGAAGAATCAGAAGGCCGCTCCTGTAGCCAAGCCGGTTGAGGCTTCCAAGGCCGCTGCCGTTGAGGCCCCTAAGGCCGAGGCTGCCGACTTCGTGAAGGTTGAGAATGTCTTTGTCGCCGAGGACTTCGCTTCTCGTGACGAGGCTCTGAGCTTCGTTTCCAACCAGGCTGTCAAGGCCGGTATCGCCAGCGACGCCGACGCTGTGATGAACGCCTTCCTGGCCCGCGAGGCCGAGGGCACCACGGGCATGATGGAGGGCTTCGCCATTCCGCATGCCAAGTCCGACGCCATTACCGAGGCTGCCGTCATCGTCGTCAAGGACGAATCCGGCGTGACCGGTTGGGACACCATGGACGGCGCTCCCGTCAACGTGGCTATCGCCCTGCTCATCCCTGGTGCCCAGGCCGGCACTACGCACCTCAAGATCCTGTCCAAGGTCGCCGAGGCGCTCATGGACGAGGACTTCCGTGCCACCGTCAAGGGTTCCACCGACGCCGCCGAGATCGCCAAGACGATCAACGCCCGCCTGGTCTAATTCCGCAGTACGCGAATAACATCGCCCCCTGTAACAAAGGCGAGGACTCCCCACGAGCCCTCGCCTTTTTTCATTCCCCTTCTTCTAACTTGCGGTGAAATAAGGACTGTTTAAATGTTTCAACCCTAAAATCAGTCCATATTTCACCGCAACTTAGAAGAAGGGGATAGCGCGGCCTGTCTATCGGATCGTCCGTGCGGACAAATATTCAGCCAGAATTCCTTTCGCACGATATTGCTCTGGATCAACCGAGTTTCCGCAGCTTGCTCGCCCCGGACCCCGCGCGGGGGCCATGAGATTTATCGCGAGTTCCGCACGAGCCGAAGAGCACTTAATGTGCTCTTCGTGCGAGCAGGACTGTAGAGCAGGAAATCTCATGGGTCCGCGCGCGGGGTCCGGGGCGAGCGAGCGGACAGAACAGACATCTGTCCAACAATTCGTGCGAAACACAATGAAAAACCGTTTGATGTGAGTTAATATAAACAACGTCGTGAATCTGACTCCTGCCACATGCATGACAGGGGTTAAACACAAAAAAGGAGTCAATTATGGTTTCTGAGAAGGCTACCCTCGTTAATCCTCAGGGTCTGCACATGCGTCCGGCTGGTCTGTTCGCCTCCACCATGGGCAAGTACGCCTGTGACGTGACGGTCGTCACCCCCGAGAAGGAGGTCAACGGCAAGTCCCCGATGGCCCTCATGGCTGCTGGTATCCCCTGCGGCACCGAGGTCGAGGTCAAGTGCGACGGCGCCGACGAGGCCGAGGCTCTGGCTGCTGCCATCGAGCTCATCAAGAGCGGTCTTGGCGAGTAGAACTCAAACGGGTCGCATGTTGAACAACTAAGTTCATATTTGGGGGCGCAGTGACCTGTCTTAAGGTAGCTGCGCTCTTTTGTCATGGATATGGCAAAACGCTTTATCACATGACACGGAGAGAGGAATGGGAATGTATCAGGGAGTCAACGCTTCCGAGGGCATCGGTATCGGCACCGTTATGGTCGCCGTCGATCCCGACTTGACGTTTGAGCCGCACGAGGTTGCTGATTCGGCAGCAGAGAAGGAACGCTATCAGACCGCTCTTTCGGTCTTCTGCGAGAAGACTCAGGCTCAGGCCGACCACATGAAGGAGACGGTGGGCGAGGCCGAGGCCGAGATCATGAGCGGACACATTGTCCTGGCTCAGGATCCGGGCATGACCGACGCCATCAACGCCGCCATTGACGGCGGCACCTGCGCCGAGCAGGCGCTCATGGACACCTCGACCATGTTCGAGAACATGTTCCTGTCCATGGACGACGAGATGTTCCGTCTGCGCGCGGCCGACATCGCCGACATCCGTACCGGCATTCTGGCCGAGTTGCTGGGTAAGGAGGTCGTCGACCTCTCCGTCCTGCCCGAGAACACCGTCGTTGTCGTGCACGACCTCACGCCGTCCATGACCGCCACGATCGATAAGGCGCACGTTGCCGGTATCGTCACCGAGACTGGTGGCCGCACGTCGCACTCCGCAATCATTGCGCGCGCCCTCGAGATTCCGGCTGTCCTTTCGGTTTCCAACAGCTGCACCGCACTGCGCAACGGCATGACCGTTGTCGTCGACGGTGGCAAGGGTATCGTCGAGGCCGATCCCGATGAGGAGACGCTCGCCGCTTACACTGCCAAGGCCGAGGCTTTCGCTGCCGAGAAGGCGGCTCTCGAGGCCTTCCGCGGCAAGCCGTCCGTGACTGCCGACGGCATCAAGAAGATCATTGCCTGCAACATCGGCAACCCCGATGACGTGCCCAACGCGCTCGATCACGACGCCGAGGCTATCGGCCTGTTCCGTTCCGAGTTCCTGTTCATGGACTCTGCTGAGCTTCCTTCCGAGGAGGAGCAGTTCAACGCCTACCGTAAGGTCGCCAGCGCGCTCAAGGGCGCTCCGGTCATCATCCGCACGCTCGATGTGGGTGGCGACAAGGAGATTCCGTACCTGCACATGGTCAAGGAAGAGAACCCCTTCATGGGCTTCCGCGCCGTGCGTTACTGCCTGGCCAACCCCGACCAGTACAAGGTCCAGCTCCGCGCCCTGCTGCGCGCCAGCGCCTTCGGTGACGTCAAGATCATGATCCCGCTCGTCACCTGCGTCGAGGAAGTCTTGGCTGTCAAGGAGCTCGTCGAGCAGTGCAAGGCCGAGCTGACCGAAGAGGGTCGCAAGTTCAACGAGAACATCGAGGTTGGCATCATGGTCGAGACGCCTGCCGCCTCGCTGCTCGCTGACCGCCTGGCCGAGGTCGCCGACTTCTTCTCCATCGGCACCAACGACCTGATCGGCTACACCATGTGCGCCGACCGTGGCAACGACACCATCTCCAACCTGTACCAGGTTTACTATCCCGCCGTGCTCCGCTCGCTCAAGAACATCATCGAGAGCGGCGTGAAGGCCGGCATCATGGTCGGTATGTGCGGCGAGGCCGCTGCCGATCCGTTGCTCGAGCCGCTGCTGATCAGCTGGGGCCTGGAGGAGTTCTCGATGAGCGCTCCGTCCATCCTGCGCGCCCGCAAGACCATCAGCCAGTGGACCAAGGCCGAGTGCGACGAGCTCGCCGAGAAGGCGCTCGCCTGCAACACCGCTGCCGAGGTCAAGGCACTGCTCGAGTCCGCAGCTCGCTAATTTGGTATCAGAGGTAACCGCGTGGTTGGAATGGGCCGGCCACGCGGCCCTCACATATACAGGGGGTACTGTAAATGTTCTACACGCTAACCGCTAACCCGGCTGTCGACATGACGGTTTCGAGCTCTCCGCTCGAGCCCGACGAGAACGTCCGCACCGGCTCGGCCAGCTACACGGCTAACGGCAAGGGCCTCGACGTGTCCTTCGCCTTTAAGAAGATGGGCGTCGACACCGTCGCGCTCGGTTTCTTCGCCGGCTTCACGGGCAAGTTCATCGTCGAGGAGGTCATGAACCTGGGTTGCCTCTGCCGCCCGGTCTGGACCGACGGTATCACGCGCATCAACACCTACGTCAACGATGGCCAGCACGAGTACGGCATCCTGAACCCCGGTGCTCCGATCACGCCGCAGCATCAGGAGGAGCTCTACAACATCCTGGACACCGCGGGCGACCTTGAGTGCCTGATCGTCTCCGGCTCCGTGCCTCCCAAAGCTACGCCCGACTTCCTGGCTCAGGTCATGGAGCACGCTCAGGCCCGTGGCGCCGACGTCGTCCTGGACCTGTCCTCCGACAAGCTCAAGGAGCTCGCTCACAAGAAGCCGCTGCTCATTAAGCCGAACCATCACGAGATGAAGGCTATCTTCGGCGTGCCGGTCGACACCGACGACGAGGTCCGCGTTGCCATGAAGCTGGCTCACGAGGCCGGCGTCCAGAACGTGCTGCTCACCCGTGGTAGCCGCGGTGACGCTTACTTCTCCAACGGCGAGGACATCTGGTATGCCAAGCGTGAGTTCAACATCAAGCTTGTCTCTTCCGTCTGCGCCGGCGACTGCACCCTCGCTGCGTTCCTGCACAAGTGGTACAGGGATCGCGACAACGTCGAGGAGGCCATGAAGCTCGCTATGGCCACCGGCGCCAACGTTGCTGAGTCCGTCGGCATCGGCGACTTTGGTCACGTCGACGAGTACAGCAAGCGCGTTGCCGTTCGCAAGCTCGATCGCAAGTAAGCGAAACACGACAAACTCGTGCGCATACGGCGTCCCGGTTTCGACCGGGGCGCCGTTTTTTGTCCCACTCGAACCTCGGAGCCGCGCTTCACGCGTTCCACACCGTTCACCGAGTTGTTGTAGCCTTTTGCCGAAGCGTGGAATATACTTTCATTAACACGTTGCTTCGTGAAAGGAACATTCATGATTTACACGCTTACTGCAAATCCCGCTATTGACTACAACATCTCCTGCGATGGCTTGTCCGCCAACACCGTTACCCGCACCCGTAACGCTGTCTACACCCCCAACGGCAAGGGTCTCAACGTTTCGTTTACGCTCGACCACTACGGCGTCGACACCACGATCCTGGGCTTCTTCGCCGGCTTCTCGGGTGAGTATATCGTTAAGGGCGCCGAGGCCCTGGGCGTGCCCGTCAAGCCCGTGTGGACTGACGGCATCACGCGTGTCAACGTGTTCCTCAATGCCGGTCCCGACACCGAGTACAACATGGTCAACGCCGGTGCCGCCATCAACGAGGCCAACGAGCAGGAGATGTTTGAGCTGATCGATTCGCTCGAGGACATGACCTGCCTGGTCATTAGCGGCTCGCTGCCCCCCAACACCTCTGAGGGCTTCCTGGCCGAGGTGCTTCGCCGCGTTAAGGCAAAGGGCGCCGAGTTCGTGCTCGATATTTCGAGCCATCAGTTGGCCGACCTCATTGCCATGGAGCCGCTGCTGATCAAGCCCAATGACGACGAGCTGCTCGACATCTTTGGCATTAAGGTGAGCGGCGGCGACGATGAGTCCGTCAAGGCTGCCATGGCCGAGCTGCATGCCAAGGGCGCCAAGAACGTGCTGTTGACCCTGGGTGGCGCCGGCGCGTACTTCTCCAACGGCGAGCACATCTGGTTTGCCAACCGTACCTTTGAGGTCAAGCTGCTGTCGACCGTTTGCGCCGGTGACTCTTCGCTGGCCGCCTTCCTGTCCGTGTGGCACGACGCTCCCGAGCGCGTCGAGGACGCCCTGCGCCTCTCGATGGCCACCGGCGCCAACGTGGTCGAGTGCCCGGGTCTGGGCGATTTTGCCAAGGTCGATGAGTATCAGAAGGGTATTGCAATTCGTCAGGTTTGCTAGTTCCGGCACCTTGCCTGAATAGTTCAATTATTTCGCATCCGTCTTAGACCAGGACGGATGCGTTTTTGTTTATCGGACTTGCGTGTGCAGTGGAGGCTGTTTCTTGCTAGACTTCTTGCAGACGCAATCGATAGCCAATTTGATAGTCGCAGGAGGCCATAGGCATGTGCAATGTTTCGCTCAACGGTACGCAGCCGACCGATGCCTCTATCCGTGTCCTGCGTGCGCTTGAGGCAGCAGGTCTTGAGGCTTGGTACGTGGGCGGTTGGGTACGTGATGCCCTGATGGGACGCCCCAGCCACGATGTTGACATGTGCTGCAGCGGCCTGTGGCAGGAGTCCAAAGAGGCGCTCGAAGCGGCTGATATTGCCGTGGTTGAGTCGGGCATAAAATTTGGCGGCATCACGGCTATTTGCGATGATGAGCGCATTGAGGTCACCACCTACCGCCTAGACGGCTTTTACACCGACGGCCGCCATCCCCAGAGTGTGGAGCGTGCGGCGTCGCTTGAGGACGATCTGGCGCGTCGTGACTTTACCGTTAACGCTATGGCCTGGCATCCCGAGCGTGGTCTTGTCGACCGCTACGATGGTCAGGGCGACCTAGACCGCAAGCTCATCCGCGCCGTTGGAGATCCCAAGCGTCGTTTTAACGAGGACGCGCTTCGCATGCTGCGCGCGGTGCGTTTTGCCTGCCGTCTGGATTTTATGATCGAGCCTAAGACTAAACAGGCGCTTGCCGAGTGCGCGCCGCTGCTCGATGCTGTGGCGCGCGAGCGCGTGGGCATTGAGCTCGAGGGTATCCTTTCGACCGGCCATGGGGGAGACGCGATGCTGCGCTACCCCGAGCTTGTTTGCGCCGCCGTGCCCGAGCTCGCGTCCGCTCGCGGGTTTGATCAACGCAGCGTCTATCATGCGTTTAACGTCTACGAGCATATCGCCCGCGTGCTGACGGTGGCAGGGGAGCTGGCGCTGTGCGACGGCGTCGCGCCCTCGTCGAGCCTTATGTGGGCTGCGTTTTTGCACGACGTTTCCAAACCCGAGTGCTTTACGGTCGATCACGACGGCAGCGGCCACTTCTACGGTCATCCCGAGCTCGGCGCCAAGAAGGCGCGTGTCATCATGGATCGCCTGGCGCTCTCGCACGATTTGGTGCGCGATGTGTGCCTGCTGATCAAATACCATGACAAGCCGCTGCGCCCCGAGCGCTCCTGCCTGCTCAATATGATGCGCGCGCTTTCGGGCGAGGGTGTTGATACGCCGCGTCTGATGGACGAGCTCATGGACCTTAAGCGTGCCGACACGCTCGGCAAGGCGCCCTCGTGCTTCTATTACGTCGAGACGATCGAGGAGATGCGTACGCTCGCCCACGATCTGCTGCAGGCGGGGGAGCCCTATACACTCAAGATGCTTGCCATCAATGGTGGCGATCTGATCCGCGCCGGCGTCAAGCCGGGGCCGGAGCTGGGGCAGCTTCTCAACGCCGCCCTCGACGCCGTGATCGAGGACAACATCCCCAACGATCGCGAAACCCTTTTGGTTCATCTCAACTTGAATTAGCTAACCAGTTGACCTGCGCGTTCCATAACCTGCCGACAATTTTTTCGGCAATTTGGAATTTCTTCTTGCGCTGATGTTTTTTGTCCCGTAATATATTTCCTCGCAGCACGGCAGTGCAGATGTCATGTGGCCCGTTCGTCTAGCGGTTTAGGACGCCGCCCTCTCAAGGCGGAGATCACCAGTTCGAATCTGGTACGGGCTACCACTTCTTTTCTGCTGAGGCTTATGGCCCGTTCGTCTAGCGGTTTAGGACGCCGCCCTCTCAAGGCGGAGATCACC